>CAVTVK010000001.1:0-773333 GCA_963738135.1 uncultured Acidimicrobiaceae bacterium
TGGAGTCACCAATCAGAAGAGGACGTGTTCGAAGGATGGTTGCGGTCGGGAGCTGTTCCGCGTGCACA
This sequence comes from uncultured Acidimicrobiaceae bacterium, assembly GCA_963738135.1. Classification (GTDB taxonomy): domain Bacteria; phylum Actinomycetota; class Acidimicrobiia; order Acidimicrobiales; family RAAP-2; genus Bog-473. The sequence continues at coordinate 69 of CAVTVK010000001.1, forward strand.
ACGCGACGGGCATCGATGCCGACGGCCGTGTCGGCCCGTTGTGGACGTGCAAGGACCATCGGACCGAGCTATTCGATGAAACTGGGTGGCAGCCTTGTGCCACCGCTCGAATGGTGGCCCGACTGATCGAGTCGATTCGCGACCGGTGCAAGGAGGGGCCCGCCGTCCGACGGCCTCTTCTCCCGGGTCGATCAGCTCGCAAACACGACAGCGAGCACTGCGCTCAGGGGACCCACGACGACTCGGGTCCATGGCGACGTATGGGTGTGAGCCACGGTTTCATCGAAGGAGAACGAAGCGTCCTGTGGGCTCACAGTGAAGCTCGGAACGTCGATCGTGTGCCAGCCATCGGCCAACTGAACCTCAGAGACCAGGGCCTGGTCGATGGCCGCGAGCCACTCAATGCTCATGTCGGTCCTCCCAGCCAAGTCACGCTTTCCCCACTGTAGGTCCAGAGATCATGCCCGTTTGCTCACTCATTGCGAGTCGGGATTGATCCATTCCATATGGCCCTCGAGCTGAATGGCCCTCGCCAAGCCCCGCCTTGATCTGTCGGATGTCTCGGACGGCGACCCGGGCTCGGCCGGCCATTCCGCATGAAGCCCCCTCGGGGACGCCAACCCCTGTCTTGAGCCCGGCGATCGAACTGGTTACCGTCCTTGACGTGCGCACCGGCCGCGTGTGCCCTTGTCCTTGTGGCGCTGTGCTTGTCCGGCGGGCTGCTCGAAGGACTCCCAGAGTGGCTCCAGCGCGTCGACGGGTTCGATCACCCGCCCCGCTGTGAGTGGAGCGTCACCTCGGTGAGCTCGACGAGTCAACTCTCGGACATGGTGAAGTGGCAGCTGACGAACAAGACGGCGCAGCCTCAGCTCGTGACCTGCGAAGTTCTCGTGCTCACTGGCTCGACGCAACTCGGTGAACTCGGTCCCATGCATCTGGCAGTGGCCGCAGGTGCCACTGCGGAGCAGTTCAGCGAGGTCACCACCCTGGCAGGCAGTGGCGCCAGCGATACTGCGCAGGTCCTGTGCCAGAAGGGGTGAGCGGGCCCTCGGTTGCCCTTCCGCGATCGGTGTTGTCGAGATCGGAGGTCCTCGAGAACCTGGCGTCGGGATGAACCGGATTTCCCAGCCGGGTGGCGCATTGACCGCGGGCCTCCACGACAGAGGATGCGGGCGGGCCCGACGATCGGGCTCTTACAGATCGCGATGAGGCGACGCCGCCGTTGCTCGGCGTAGATGTGAGGGCGCTGTGCCGGAGAGTCGTCGCCTCGGGTCTCCCTTCCAGCTCTTCGCCTGATGTCCGAGCCTGGCGCCAAGGCTTCACTGCGAAAGACCAGGTCAACGTGCCCGTTGGATCGCAGCCCGGGTTGCAGGTCCCTCTCAACGGTGGCACGGCGTGTAACAATTTTGTGGCCCGTCGGGATGCCGCCATCCCCGAGGGAGGATTCGCCAAGTCCTTCCTCAGCGCGCTGTAGCGCGAAGCGACCCCGGTCCGCTACCTCGGGCCGGGGTCGTTTCGTAGTACTCGGCATGAAGTGCCATCGAATTGAACGCCCCGTCTCTGCCGGAAGTCTCGAGAAGTCAGACCGGCATGACGGCTTCTTGGCCTGGGGCCGCATGGGCCTTGACAGCAATCGAACGAGTCGACGTTCGGCCGTCGGTCGGTGAAGGAAGAGCGCTCGAGGTTCAAGCTGGTCCTGCCGCGGTTGCACACGGTCCCAGTTGTGCCTCCTGCCCTACCGTTCCGGCCTCGATGAAACCGTGAAGAGCATCGGGAACGGGACCGCGGGTGATGACGGGGATGGGCTGTGCGCGGCGATGATGGTCTGGTGGATGTGGGCCTGCTGCTCTTGGCTGTCGGTGGCATCTTGGCCGTGAGCGTGGTGGTTGCGCTGGGTGCCGCCCGAATCGGTGTCCCCTTCTTGGTCGTCTTCTTGGGGCTGGGCATGCTCCTTGGGTCTGACGGGTTGGGCGGTATCCATTTCGACGATGTCGAGTTGGCGCGGACAGTCGGCATCGTCGGATTGGCCGCCATCCTCTTCGAGGGTGGTTTGTCGTCGTCGTGGCGGCGGCTGCGAGAGGTGGTCGTTCCCGCGTCCTTGTTGAGCACGGTCGGAGTGGCCGCAACCGCTGGGCTCACCGGGCTCGCAGCCCATCTGCTCTTTCACCTGGCGTGGCTGCAGTCGATCCTGCTGGGTGCCGTTGTCTCGTCGACTGACGCCGCGGCGGTGTTCGCCACCTTGCGCGCAACGAGCATTCGCCGCCGTCTGGCTCGCGTGCTCGAGGCCGAGACCGGACTCAACGACCCGGTCGCAATCGCCCTGACCCTTGGGCTCATCTCATGGATCCAACATCCCCAATCCGGGCTTTCGGAGCTTGTCGTTGAACTGGTCCGTCAGCTTGGACTGGGCACGGTGATGGGGCTGGCCTTCGCCGCCGGGGCGGCGTGGCTGTTCGCCCGGCTCCCAGAATCCATAGGGGCGTTCGCCCCAGTCACCTCGGTCGCGGCCGCCGCCATTGCATTCGGCGCGACCGACCTTGTCGGCGGCAGCGGCTTCGTTGCCGTCTACCTGGTTGGCCTCGCCGTCGGGAGCACCCCGTCGCGGTTCCGGCACCAGATCGTGACATTTCACGAGGGGTTGGCGTTCCTGGCCCAAGTGGCTCTCTTCATTGTCTTTGGTCTGCTCGTTTTCCCTCACGAGCTGGGCGCCGTTGCTGGTCCAGCACTCGCTCTGACTGCATTGCTCATCGCGGTCGTCCGGCCGCTGGCCGTGTGGCTCTCCACCGCGCTGTGCCGTTTCACCCCGCGAGCGGATCCTGATCGGCTGGGCCGGGTTGCGCGGGGCCGCCCCCATCGTCTTGGCGACATTGGCACTCTCCGCCAAGATCGCCAAGGCGGACCTGATCTTCAATGCCGTCTTCTTCGTGGTCGTCGCCTCGACCCTGCTCCAAGGCACCACCCTCGAACTCCTCGCTCGGCGACTTCGCCTCGTCGATCCGAGACCCGCTTCCCGATCGAGTCCACTTGCAGTCGATGCCGCAGGCTCCCTCGAACTCGCTCACTTTGACGTGGCCGGCGATCATGCCATTGCTGGAGCGGCGGTCAGCGAGTCGGTCTCCCTCGACACGCCCTTGTCGCGGTCGTCACTCGTGGTGCCGAAACGATCCCGCCACGGGGCAGCACACGGATCCAACCGGGTGATCGGCTGCTGGTGCTCGTTCCTCGACCACAACTCCCGGATCTCGAAGATGCGTTCATCCGGTGGCGTCAGCGAACCTGACCACGACGAGGGCACCTTCCGCCGGGACGCAAACCGGCCCCACCCCTTGGCGAAGAGGCAGGGCCGGTTGCTGGCGGGACCGGCGACTGGGATCACCTCGGCGGGCATAGGCATACGACGACCGCTGGGAGGAAAGAGCGCCGCCCCCCGCCGATACTTGCAGGATCTGAGCGACCTCTCAAGTGATCGTTTATTTGGCTCGAATCACCGCAGGAGCCTGTTCGTGGAAGGACGTCCCTGAACCTCAAGTTGAGGGTTACCTCATCGCTCTGCCTGCCCTTATGGCCCCACCTGAAGGTACGGCAATCGCCATTCCGGCCCGGACCGGCTCGTTCGGTTTCGGGGACTGGCGGTTCGGGAGCCGTCTGTCCGGTTGTGGTGCCAATACAAGAATCGCCCGTTCTCGCCATATCCGGGGGAAACGAGTCGCGTCGATTCGGCGAAGCGTCCTGACATGAACGCAACGGCACATGTCGGATGCCGGTCCACCGATTCGTTGTCCATCCGTTGGCCGAGTTCGGTCCGGTCGGCTCTACTTCTCGAGCCCGGGCAGTGTCACCCTCGAAGGCGAGGGGTGGTGTTTTCTTTGGCGGCGCCGCCCCTCGTGTATCGCCGGCGTGGGGGCGGAGACTTGGGATCCTCGCAGTTCACAGTCACCGCCCCCAGCTCGGCCCACTTAGCGAGCAGAGTGCGTCTACTGGCCCGTGCATCGAATGTCCAAGCATGGCGATCACGTCGAGGCAGTCAGTGCTCGCGGACCATTTTCTGGCCAGTCGATAAAGATGGCGTCGCAGATCCGTTCTCTGATCTTTGCCGGGAGATCGGGGCCGGGCGGAGCGCAAGGACGCCGCAGAGCAGGAAGATGGTGGCGGCAAGGCCGGCGTTCACCGAGAGTGCAGCGGGCAGTCCGACTGCGCCGGCCAGGCCGCCGACGACAGCGGGACCGGCAAGCATGCCGCCATATCCACAGAAGGTGACCACGGCGAGAGCCGGGCCGGCCTGACCGACCCGCGACGCCTGCGAGAACACGTTGGGGACCACCGAGGACAATCCGAAGCCCAGAAGCGCCAGCCCGGCCAGGGCAGCGGGGGGCGAGTCCAAGATGACAGCCACGCCCCAACCGAGGGCGGCTGCGGCAGACGACGCACGGACCAGCCGGCGCGGTCCCCAGCGTTCAGCCAGCCGGTCACCGCACAACCTGCCCAGCGTCATCGCCAGGGCGAAGCAAGTAAAGCCGACACCAGCCAAACCAGCGGAGGCTCCTAGCGAGCTGTGCAGGTAGACGGCACTCCAGTCGTTGGCCGCTCCTTCAGCCAGGAATGAGGCGAAGGCCATGACCGACAGGGCAACCAAGGCCCAGGACCAGCGGATCCGCTCAGTGTTGGCACCGCGTTCTGAGCGAGTGACCGGCCGGGTGGACGGGTCGAAGTGGCTGGTGGCGACGATCCCGGCCGCCAGCACCACAACGCTGACCGCAATCAGCTGTGTGCCGACGGGCACCTCTGCCCACGCGCATCCGGCGCCAATCGCCGCGCCCACAAGACCGCCGACGCTGTAGCTGGCATGAAACCCGGACATGACGCGCCGCCCGACCCGGTCTTGGACTGCAACGGCTTCAGTGTTCATACCGACGTCGATCACACCGACACAACTCCCCCATACGAACAGCACACCGCACAGCTGCCAGACACTGCCAACCACCGCGACCATCGGCAGGACGACCGCCAGAGGAACGAAGGCGGTCTGCACGAGCCGCCGCGGCCGCACTCGTGTCAGCGCGGCCCCGGTGACCGGCATTGCGACCACCGCGCCCGCCGCGGGAGCTAAGAGCGCCAATCCGAGTTCTTGGGCGGACAGATGCAAGGGAGCCCTGATGGCGGGGATGCGAGTGGCCCAACTCGCCGACATGGCACCAAGCAAGAAGAACACCGCCACCACCGGAGTCCGCCCACCCTGCCGGCTGCCCGCCGCACCGAGCTGTGCCCCCTCAGGCAGGGAGGATCTCGACACCGCTCTCTCGTAACGCAGCAGCCGTCTCCGCGGGAACCGAACGGTCAGTGACGAGCACGTCCAGTTCACTGGCGGCGCAGACCACCGCAGTCGCTGATCGGGCGAACTTGGTGCTGTCGGCCACCAGCACCGTCCGAGAGGCCGATGCTCGCATCGCCCGCTTTACCTCGGCATCCCCCAGATCGTGCGCCGTCACCAGGCCATCGGCGAGGCCGCAACAGCCCACTACCGCTGTGTCGAAGCGCAGCGTGCCGAGGCTTGTCGTGGCCAGCGGACCCACGAAAGAGCAATTCGCCGGATCGGACCTCGCCACCGGGCATCAACAGCCTCACCCCGTCGATCTGCGCCAGTACCGAAGCGGCGTGCAAGGACAGCGGCATCACGGTCACCCGCCGACCCCCTAGGGAACGCGCCACCTCCAATGCGGTGGTCCCGCTGTCGAGCACCACGGACTCGCCGTCAACGAGAAGATCGGCGGCCGCCCGCCCCATCCGGCGCTTCGCGTCGCCGGCCGCCATCGCGCGCACGGGGAAGGGCGGCTCTTCGGCGCGTAACAAGAGACTCACTGCTCCGCCCCGCACCTTCCGGGCCGCGCCGTGAGCAACCAGAGAGTCGAGATCCCGGCGGATCGTCATCTCCGCCGTCCCGAATCGGCGGGCCGCCTCGGGCACCTCTACCCGACCGGTGCCCTGTAACGACGCCAACAGGGCTGAACGCCGCTCGATCGCATCCACGTCCCGAATCTACCACCACAGATGTGCGTCCGCACAATGTAAATGTTCGTTTACCTCGGCAAAGCGTCGGGGCGGACGACGGTGCATCCGAACCGCCCAGCCTCTCGTCGTTCGGGTCGTCGACCGGAGCGGTCAGCCACGGCGAACCCGGTCGGAAGACGACGCGTCGTGAAACTCCGCCGAGCGAGCTGAGCGTCGGATTGGTGCGGGGTGTTCCACTGCCGGCACGTGAGGGCACGGTTCACGCTTCTCAATCTGGGCGCATCCGTATCACTCGGACTGCCTCGGTCGCGGCGACAACCGCGACGCAGAGGGCGGTAACCCGATCCGCCCACCACCACCCGAGGAGTTGCTCGGCCAACAGTCCCAGAAGGGCCAGTACCCCCAGAGCGGCCCCGATGGCGCTCAAAGTCCCGTCGCCCATCAAAGCGTGACTGCCGAGCAGTCTTCCCGTTCGATACTTCGCCCATCCGAGCGGAGCGAGCACAACGGCGGAGGCCGCCGCTGAAATCATTGCGAAGAGAGAGTGCTCGGGCACCGAGTGCGAGAGAAGGTCGTTGATTGCTGCAATCGTCAAGGTGATTGCCACGACTCCCAGCGCGGTGGCGACGATGACTGAAGCTCGAGCCTCCGCCTGGATGCCCCTTTTCGGATCACGTCGTTCTACTCCGAAGCGCCAGATGAGCCCGATCGAACCCGCCACATCCGCGAGGACGTTGAGCCCCAAACCTAAGACGCCAAGACTTCCTGCCAGCAGTCCTGCGGTTATCGCGGATGCACCAGCAATGAGACCCCACCCGACCGAGAAGAGGGAGAGCGCCAAAGCTCTCTCCAAGATCTGGTCCCTCGTCGGGTCTACGTCATCGTCAAGGGCACCCATCAAGTGACCCTATTTCAGACTCTGTGACAGTCCAGGGACGCAGCTCAGTTGCGCTGCACGCATTTCATCAAATGGACCACGGGCGACGTCTCCAGCGGCGTGAACGTCGAAGTCGACCGGTGTCGATCAGATCGCGGCCGGCGTGTACCCACCCGAGACCTTGAGACTGCTCGTCGCTAGTCAAAAGCGGAATCGCCTCTTTCCCAGAGTGAGCAAGAGTGCATCTCCGCAGCCTGTCGTGACCGCAGAAATGCTCGTAGACCTTCGAGTCTGCAATCCCTATTACGATTCCATTCAGACCGATGGCTCTCCTCGGCGGGAGTCGGAGGGGGTCCTGTGCGCATCGCAAATGGTCACGATTCGGCACCCACGGTGATGCACAGCCGATGGTTGTCCTTGCAGCAGAAATGCCGGCGTCAAGGCCACGACGTGGTTCTTAGGCCTACCACCCAACCTCGTCAAGTTCCCGAGCCGTGCGGGTTTGACGTGAGAAGGTCGTTGGTGATTGATCGAATCGCTGCCGCTCCGGTCAGACTGTTCATCTCATGAGCCGCCCAGATACGAGTTACGTCTCCGTCGGGGATGCTGATGTTGCCTATCAAGTCTTCGGAGAAGGACCTTCCGACCTTCTCTTCTTCAATGGACTCGGCAGTCACATCGAGATGGCGTGGGACGACCCCGTCATTGCGAGATTCCTGCAACGACTCGCGTCCCTGCGTCGCGTGATCTTCTTTGATCGACGAGGCACTGGCGCATCGGATGGGGTGCCAACGAGTGCTATCCCGACGTGGGAGGAGTGGACCGAAGACATCGAAGCCGTTCTCAACGCGGTCGGATCCGAACGGACTTCCATTCTTACGACTGTCGACGGTGGCCCCATAGCGATCCTCTATGCGGCAGCACATCCCGAGCGAGTCGACTCCTTGGTGTTGTTCAATACCACTGCCCGCTATCTGGTCGCCGACGACTATCCGATCGGGTTCACACCTGAGGCGCTCGACTTGATGATTGAGTTCCTTCGGACTCACTGGGGTACGTCAGAGTTCCTCGAGCTGGCGAGCTCATCCAGGCCGGATGACCCGGGCCGTCGCGATGCTCTCGCCCGGCTCTTCCGTTCGTCTGTGACCCCGAGAAGCGCTGCCGCACAATACGACTATCTGCTTCGAAACCTCGATGTTCGTCCGATGCTCCAGCTCATCCGTGTACCCACCCTGGTCTTGAGCGCCGACAATCCCAGTTTTTTGCCCATCGCCCACGGGCGCTACGTCGCCGAGCACATAGAGGGCTCGAAGTTCGTCGAACTGCCGGGTCATGACATGTTGATCTATAGCCAGGAAGACACGGTGTTCGCGGAAGTGTCCGAGTTCCTGACGGGGTCGAGGCCAGCAACCGAGATCGACCGCGTGCTGGTCTCTGTGCTCTTCACTGACATCGTGGGGTCAACCGAACGCGCCGCGTCGCTCGGGGACCAGCGATGGCGGTCCCTGTTGGACCGGCATGATCACGCTGTCCGCGAACAGCTACGGGTCTTTCGAGGCCGGGAGATCAATACAACCGGCGACGGGTTCGTCGCTTCCTTCGATGGGCCCGCTCGAGCCATCCGGTGCGCTGAGGCAATCATCGACGCCAACAGAGCTTTCGGTATTGATGTCCGGATGGGTCTTCACACTGGTGAATGCGAGGTCAGGGGCGACGATTTGGGCGGCCTCACTGTTCACATTGCCGGACGAATCGGGTCCATGGCCGCAAGCAGCGAAGTGCTCGTGTCCGGCACGGTCAAAGAATTGGTCATTGGGTCAGGCATCGATTTCAGCGAGCGAGGCGAGCACGTTCTCAAAGGTGTACCGGGGAGCTGGAAGCTCTACGCGGTATCGGGTTGAATCGGCACCGTCACGGTGCAACAAAGTCGCCGGAACCAGCTACTCGCCAACGCTCGAACTCGACGGATCGCGGGAAAGAATCAGACGCGCGCCCGAGGGAGAGGCGATGTGACTGCCTCTGACCTGGACTTACATGGTCGGGCTGCCGGGATTTGAACTCGGGACCCCTTGACCCCCAGTGCGGTTTCTCGCAGTGGCGGCCTGTGTAGTGGAGTGGCGTCCTAGCTGCCCACGTCACCTATCGCCCACCCTCCTGTCGCTGCTCGAGGCGTCCAGTGTCCGCCCATTATCCCGAGTCGGGTTGCAGAGATGGTTGCACTCACGCAACTGCTCTCCCCCGCCTCATCTCCCGCCGCTGGCGCTCCGTGCGTCCCACACCAGAGGCAACCGAGCTCCGGGTCGTCCAGTTCGTGGACCTACGCCCGTTTGGCCGGCAACTGCTTCTCGGGATCGCTTGAACATCCTGAACAGAGCAGGATCGCGCCGTTGTGCACCATCCAGCCGCCGAACTCGTCGCTCGTTACGTTTTCGCACTCACGACCACAAAGCGAGCATCTGCCGTTCGCAGACTCGTGCTGCGTCACGAGATCCATGGTGCCCACGTCTGGTCGCCGGTGAATAGAGGGATGCTCGAAGGGTGCCGAACATCACGCGATCGACGACGCTGGGGCGCAACTATCACGCGTGAGGCGCTCAGCCACTTCCCAGACGCCATCCATGCTGGCCGCGCACGCCAAGCGGATTAGGGGGTGAGAGGCTGCTGCCCGCTTGTTGCACAGCCTGTTCTCAGATGCAACGATGCCGCCCAACTCGGGTCGCCATGGGTTCATCTCCTTGCGTGTGCTCCGAGTGTTGGGGGTGAGAGTGGCCCCGCCCCTTCCGCGTGGGGCGGGGCCAACTCGCCTCGATCACGGCACCGGGACCGCGGCGCAAGATCATGCCGATCGGCCCGGTTCTCATTTGTCCGCACACGAGGCAAGCTGAATACGCCACCGGAGCGAGATGGCCCATCGTGAGGGGTGATCAGGCGGCAAAGGTGGCCGGTTCGATCCTGTCCCAGAAACTTCCCCCAGGGGTCGAACCGTGGGTGACCTGTATCAGCCCTGAGGCGAGATCTCATTGGCGCCAAAGTCGGGCGCCTCCGGATTGCCCCCGAGCTTTTCCGCTACGCCATTTGCTGTGACGTTCACTTGGTCGAGGGCGCTCATCCCCATACTGAACACCAGGTCCTGGTCGATCCCTTCGATCCCTGCCATGCCGGCCCCGGCGAGGGTGTCGCGCAGATTTAGGCGCATCCACGACAATGCGTTCAAGATGAGCCTGCGCTCGTCATCGTCAAGATCGACATTCACCTTTGGACCTCCCGCCCTGTCGCCTTCGCCCACTTCTCGATATCGGGCCACGCCCAGACATACCCGGCCTTGAGGGTGGCCACTGGCTCGGGAAACGGGTGCGCGGAGCCCGCAAAGTGCCGGTGGCGCCAGTCGTGGACGATCGAAGTTCGGCCAGATTGCGTCAACCGGGCTGCGATCTCTGCTGCTCCCACGAGCTGGTCCACGGGGATTCTCCTGGTCACGCCCCGAAACTAGTGGGGTCGCTTCTTGAAGTTGGGTTGCGTTAAGTCTACCGCACCCTGAGAGTGCTCATCTCCCGGCGAAACGGGGACATCCTGCAGAAAGCGGAAATAGTGTGAAGTGACATGCGGCACGCCACCTCCGGGACGCTCCAGGAAATCGAGCGGCTGCGAGAACAGCTCCGATCTGTGCCCGGACTGGTCGAGAAGAGACCCGGCATCTTTTACCGTAAGTCGAAGGCGTTCTTGCATTTCCACGAAGACTCGTCGGGTCTCCACGCGGACGTACGATTCAAGCAGGAGTTCGAGCGGGTGCGAGCTGAATCCGATGTAGAACGCGAGGCGCTCCTAGCGAGGATTCGAGCTGTTGAACTGTCCCACCTTCCCGGTGCACTGAGACAGGTCGGGACATACTGAAGTCCATGATTCGATTGGTAGCGACCGACTTGGACGGCACCTTCTGGGGTCCGGGTTTTGTGCCACCAGCGGACCATGTAGCGACCGTCAATAGGCTGGTTCGAGACGATGTGACGGTTCTGGCTGCGACCTCGAGGCGGCCCAGGGTGACCCAACAGCGGCTTGGTGACGCTGGCCTAAAGCTGCCTGCAGTCCTCATCGATGGCGCCGTCGGAATCGACTTTCGCACAGGCGAGCGGTTTCATGAGGCGGCCTTCGGTGTCGAGGCTGCTCGTAACACCCTGGCAACCTTCGAGGCGCACGGCCTCGACCCGTGTCTCTACGTAGACGATCCCGAGATCGACATCGCCTTGTCTCGAACCCCCTCGACGTGCGCTCAACATGTCGATCATCTCGGTCGCAGCGCCGGAACTCGCGACCTCGTTGTAACGGCCTCGACGATGTCGGTTTATGCCTTCTCCGTGCTTGGGGTCGATCGCGAGCTTCTCGCACCATTGGCTAGTGAGTTGACCCATGCACACAGAAACACGGTGGTTCTCTATCCCGAACCCGTCTATGGCCGTTTTGGCTTGATCGTCAATCCTCGAGGCATTTCCAAGTGGTCTGGCGTCGAGGCCTATTGCCGGTTACACGGCATTGCCCCCAGCGAAGTTGCTGCCGTCGGTGACGGCCTGAACGACTTGGAAATGCTGCGTCAGGCGGGAATGAGCATCGGCGTGCGCGGTGGGAGCGATGAGGTGATCACAATCGCTGATTACCTGATTGAACCTCCCGACTTGGGAGGATGGCAGGGCATCATTGGGATCGTGAAGGAACTCAGATAGTTGGTTCTCTCCCGGCGTCAGGGGGCAGGCAGGACCGAGACCTAGTCTCTGGCCATGCGGAGTAGTTCGGGGCGACTGCTGCTGGCTGTAGCCGCCTCTGTTGCGACCCTTCTCTACGGATGTTCGGGACCTTCAGAGCCGGCAGCATCTCCTCACTTTTGCCAACCAGTAAAGCGGCTGATCGGGACCGATGCCGTTGAGGCGGTTCGGGCCTCCCACGGGCCGAACTCGGCTGTGCCGTTCATCGGTGCAACGGTTCAACTCGAACGAGACATCAAAGTCTCGCTCTCACATGCGCCGACGACTCAGCTACGACGAGAGCTTGTCAAGTATCAACGAAGCATTACCGGGGTGGGGAGTTCTGAGGCAGTCCTGAGCGCCATGAGTCGTTTCGACCGGGTGGCCGGGACCCAATTGAGTGGTTGCGGAGTGGATTCCATTCACGGCTAGATCAGTGGGTGCACACCGATCCGGTGTGGCCTCAAGGGGTCAACGCAACGGCCTCGGCGAACGCCTGAGATGGTGTCATCCAACCGAGTGTCTGTCGAGGTCTCGTGTTGAGCGATCGGGCGATAGCGTCGAGCTCTCGTTGGGAGCACTGCGAGAGGTCTGAGGACTTGGGCAAGAATTGGCGGAGCAATCCGTTGGTGTTCTCGTTGCTCCCGCGCTGCCAGGGGCTCTTGGGGTCGCAGAAGTAGATCTGCACGCCGGTTTCCACGGTGAAGCGGACGTGTTCGGCCATCTCCTTGCCTTGGTCCCAGGTGATGGAGCGTCGCAGTTGGGCCGGGAGCGTCAAGATCCGCTTGGTCATCGCTTTGCGCACCGCCTCGGCGCCGTGGCCGTTGGGGAGCTTGAGGAGAATGACGTAGCGGCTGTGGCGCTCGACAAGAGTGCCGACCGAGGTCATCTTCTTCCCGAAGATCAGGTCGCCCTCCCAATGTCCCGGCACGGCCCGGTCCTTCACTTCGGCCGGACGCTCCGAGATCATGACCATGTTCTTGAGCTTGCCCGCTCCGATGTGATTCGCCTTGACGTAGGTCTTGGGCCGCCGCATGGCCCGGCCACTGCGCAGGTGCAGGTGCAGCTCTTTGCGCAGCGCACCGCGGCTCTGGACGAAGAGTGACTGGTAGATGGTCTCGTGGGACACCTGCATCTCCGGCTGTTCGGGGTACTCCAGAGCCAACCATGCCGAGATCTGCTGAGGCGACCATCTGGCCTCGAGTTTGCGCTCGACGACCCCTCGGAGCCGCCGGCACTGGGCAAGCTTGGCCCTCTTTGGCCCCAGCGCCCGCTGGCACGCCGCCCGGTCGGCCACCAGGGCCCGGTACTTGTTGCGCCCGCCGTTGGCGTTGACCTCCCGGCACACCGTCGAAGGCGAGCGACCAAGCTTCGCAGCGATGGCGCGAATCGAATCACCGGCTGCCAGGCCCCTCGAGATTTCCTCGCGTTCTTGCAGCGAAAGCCGCAGCTCGGAGCGCTCTCGGGCGGTCGGCCGCTTCCCCCCGCTGCCTGAAAGGAACTTGCGCAACGACACGGGCTGCCTGCCGAGATGCCGGGCGATGCGTTTGACCGGCACTCCGGCTTCACGCATGTCCCAGATGGTCTGCCGCTCCTCTTCGCTAAAGCGTCTCCACATCCACACACCTCCTGATCGACGGACTCAATGTCCGCCAATCAGGCTGGTGTTGCAACGATCCCTTGAGCGCACAGGCGTACGGGGTCACCCAGAGCAACCGTTTCTCGCGGCGAACCGATTAACTCGTTCTGAGGTCATACGTGGCGTGGGAGCAATGGTGAAATGTGCATCGACGGGATTCAGCCGGGCAATAAGCCTGCTGGCGGCGTCCATTGCTCTCCTGATCGGGCTTGCTGGGTGTTCGTCGAGTCCGACATCTCCGCACGCAGCGACAGGGGTCCTCACCGGCACCGCAGAAGCCTGTGCTGGGCTCGCCTACGTACCCGAAGCCAACTTGCGGGTCTACCGAGGCAACGCAGTCACGGCCCGGAAAGACGTCTATCGACCGGCCGACCCCGTGGCCAGAAAGCAGGTCCCCACCAATACGACCTACCGATTCGTCCTAGCGCCTGGTCGATACTTCATCACGAACAGCATTACCCAATTCGCACACCCCTTCGTGCTGACTGGAGGGAGCACCGTTCATCTTGACGTTCCGAACTGGTGTGAATAGTCCGACCCTCTGTACTCGTGAAACCTTTTACAGTCTCTTCGAGATCTCAGATCACGTATCCGTACTGGGGCGGCTGAGCCACCCCTCGATCGTGTGTCCCTGTGAGTGCCGAACTGTCCCAGCATCCCGGGATCTGGGATACCCGGTCAGAGGACTCCCGTGGCGCTTGCCTTTCACCGTCGCCCCTCGCCTCCCGCGATATCACGGGACCGGCTCCGCGGGGGCCGGGGTTGCAACTGCTTGTCCGCCGCCGTTCGCGCGTGCTGCGACACTGTTGTCACGTCTGCCCATATGCTGATGCCTCCATGCCGGTGGTTCGACGAGGGCGATGATCGCAACGGACATCTATAAGCCTGCCGAGTGGCACGACTTCTTCGTGGTGACCGGAGGTGGTGCGGCGGCTCTGGCCGGGCTGGTCTTCGTCGCCATGTCGATCAATCTCGATGTCCTGGCGCACAACGCGACGCATAGGTACCGCGCAATCAACATGCTCACCGGGTTCGTCGCGGCGTTCATAATCTGTGCCCTCGCCCTCATGGGTGGGCAAGGCAACCAGGCTGTGGGCACCGAGTGGTTAGTGGTCGCCACCGCAGCCGCCGTGTCCTACGTCCACAATTACGTGCAGGCCGCCAAGCAGGGTGGTGCTAAGGCGGCACTTCGTCCCGACCGGCTTGGAGCGGGCGTCACCTGCTACGTCGCTGAGATCGTGGGGGCTGTCGTCCTGATCCTCGGCTATGTGGCTGGTCTCTATGTCGCAGCGGTCGGATTGATCATCTCTTTGCCCCTCTTGATTGCCGGAGCTTGGTTGCTGCTGGTGGCCGCCGTTCACGATGACAAATCGCTCCAGTAGTCCGGTGAGTTCACGATGAACCCGACCGGCTGGCGCGGTGAACACCCTTCCGGCGCTAGGCGGCGACGCCTCGCCAAAGTCATCGAAGCCGCCCGCGGGCGCCGCGACGTCGCCGTCGTTTTTCTTCGGGTGGGGGCGGATCGTGCTGACTCACAGAGCCGCGACTCCCCCAGGTGTATTCCGCTTAGCGGTGTACTCAGAGCCGTTTGACCAGGAGAGGACGAAGCAAGACCGACGAAGTTATGCGCGGCTCAGGGTCTCAGTTGCTCACGGAGATGGTGATGGGTGGACTGGTTCCGCCCAACCCGGTGGCATAGAAGGCGAGGATCGTGAGGGTGTAGGTGCCGTTGGGGACGCTCGTCGTGTCCCACTGCCCGAGCCAGCCGTAGATGGTGGGGAAGCCCACCGAGATCACGTCGTCGCTAGGGAGCGTGCCGCCGCTCAGCTCGAACTTGACGGAGGTCACGTTGGCCGACGCGCTGGCATCCAGGAGAGCCGACGTGCCCGACTGGGTCGCCGTGTTGGAGGGGATGAGCACCGCGGTGGTCGGTGCGGGATTGTTCACTGTGATGCTGACTGGCGCGCTGGTGGTGCTCTCGGCTGCCGTATCGGTGGCTACGCTCTGGAGGCTGAAGGTCCCGTTGGGCACCACCGCGGTGGCGTTCCATTCCGCGAGCCACCCGTAGATCGTGGGCGTTCCCGTGGCGATGACGTCATCGCTGAGCGTCCCTCCGGTCAGCTCGAAGGTGACCGACGCGACACCGGCCTGGCTCGAAGCGCTGGCGTCAAGCAGCGAAGTCGTACCCGACACTGAGGCCCCATCCGAGGGGATCAGAACCGCTGTGGTCGGCGGCTGGAGGTTCACGATGAAGCTGACTGGAGTGCTGGTGTCGGTGGTGTTGTCCGCATCGGTGGCGACGCTCTGGAAGCTGTAGGTCCCTTAGGGCACACCCGTTGTGTTCCACTGGGCCAGCCAGCCAAAGAGGGTCGGGGTGGCCGTGGCGATCACCTGGCGGTTGAACGCCCCGCCGCTCGTGGCGCGTATGGGCCTGCCCTGACCCCTTGAGCGGGCTGACGGGGCTCAGGGAGTTCGGCCGGCGGCGGTAGCTTCCCATCCCCCCTGGTTCTTGTGGCGTCGTTAGGGGCCAGGCGGGGCCACCATCAGCTGGCGACGGTTCAGGAATTGCCCCAAGGACGTCGGTTGGCGGTTCGGGTTCGCGTTCTTCGTCAGGTTGTTACGGTGGGTCCGATGGGTCTGTTGTCGTCATGCCTAGGCCTTACCCGCTCTGATGTAGAGGGTCACCCTGGACGTCCCGCCCCCTCGCCTTCGCCCACTTCTCGATGTCCGCCCGTCTGCCACCCGGTTGCGCTACCCGTCCGCCACCCGGTTGGGCTAACGGGTGGCAGACGGACCGGTCCTAAGAAATCAGCCGCCGGACTGCAGGTTTGCGCACTGGCCGGTCGCCTTGCCGCCGACATGGTTCACTTCACCGGGGATGAACCCACCCGCCACATTTGGGCCGAGTCCCGAGCAGTTGAGGTTCCGCCCAACTGTGTTTTCCACGATCTGGATGGTGGGAGTTGGGTCGCCTGGGTCGTTGATTGTGACGTTGGTCAGCGTCGCGTTGCCACCAATCTGGTTCCAGAGGACGCCGAGCCAGTCAGAGGTCACCCCGCTTATCGTGAGGTTCTTGCCGAAGGTGTTGTTCTTGATGGCCCAGGGAATCTCGCCACCCCCTCCAGTCAGCGTCACGTTCCCGTTGACCGTGATGCCGTTGAGCAACACGGTGTCCGCGTTGGTGGTGGTGATGTTCCCGTCAACGGTGACGACCGAGCTCCCGTTTGGATCGGTCATGCAGGCATGTTCCGCGTGGACGCCGTCCGGCTGACAGCCCAGGCCGAGAAGCGAACCCGCAGCCGCAGTGACGTTGTGTCCGACCGTGATCGTCGAGGGCGCGCTCTGCGCATCGAGCACCGCACCGGCGAGCACGTTGATGTTGCCGACGACGCTGATCACCGCATTGTCCGGCACGTCGCACACTCCTGCAACCGTGATGCTGGCGTAATTCCCCGACGGGATGTCGACGAAGGTGTTCGTGGCGAGATCTCCACCCGAGCAGGTGTACGCCGTCGGCGCCGAACTGGGAGGGGCAGCCATCGCTGCTCCCCCAGCGAGCGCAAGCGCTCCCGCAACGACAACGGTCCCTGCGCCGACGAGGCCCATAACGGATCTGATCTTCACGGTTTGTCCTTTCGTAGTCCCAGTTCCCCATGCCACCGCTGTGCGAGTGACATGGCAACGATGAACCCTGAACTCCACCGCCTGCGTCCGGTCGCCAAACCGGGCGGAGTCGTGGACTTCCCGGCCTCCGTCAGCCGTCACCCTACGACGTAACAATTCCCATTTCCAATAGGGCAAACCTCAGCCGATGAGTTCGTGCTGGCACCACCACGCCGGGCAGAGGCCTGTCGCATAAATGCTCTGAACCTTGTGGTCGAAGCCAGCCGCGCCGGGCGGGCGCGGTAGGGCATCGGAAAGTTGGCAGCACAACGGAGGAACAACAAATCCACCTCAAGGCGCCTGTCGGTCTCTCCCGCAGGCACCCGTCGGGTCCCGCACAGCCGCGTACGCCGAGAAGGGGACAGTTGCTCCCGTACGTCGGAAGCGGGCCGCTCAGCCGCCGACGGACTCCGCCATCTTTTGGCCTGAGGGTGAGGGAGGGCCAGACGAGGCCAATACCCGCCGCCTCCGTCTGTCTTCTGATTTCACCCGATCGGGTGATGATCAGCCCTCACTCTGACGGGTAGACATTCGTGGCCGGGGTGCGGCGGCAACCGCTTCTCTCTCTCGTGACCGGTCCAACCCTCTCGCACAGTGGGGGTTGGGCCGGTTCGCGTCCGGCACTGAGAGGCTCCGTATCAAGCCGAGACCAGCTGGCCTCAAGAGTGTCGGGATGGTCAATCATCCTCAGCCAGCTCAGGTGGGATTGAGGTGGCCGGCCCTGACTCGCCATGCACCTTGGGGGTTGGGCGGCGCAGTTGGAATCACACGATCGGATGAGGCGACAGGAGCCGACGTCTGGCAATCTGTCGTCGGAGCGGCTTCCCCTGGCGGTCGTCGTCGGACATGCGTCGTCCCTCGGAGGGAATCATCCTCCGCCGTTCCAACGAACCGGTCCAACTTCGCACATTGGGTTTGGGCCGGCTCGCGTGGTTCGTCACTGCGATCATCCCCCCACCGGGGAACCAGTCCGAAGGAACTTGGTGCCCCAGTACGAATCCTCTTTGTGTCAAGACCACTATCCGCCACATCCATGCGCGACGAATCGAACCGTCACGGAGAGGCCCGACGGCGTAGGATTGCTCTGGGTTCGGGAGTGACTTCGCCGAAGAGCCGGTCGCGCAGGGTGAAGAGCCAGTCACGCTGGCACGGAGTCGTCCCTGAGTGTCCTCCCGGACCTCTTATCCGGCGTCGAGAACCAGCTGGCGATACACAGCGTTGGCGTTTGAGGTTCCGGCGGAAGACCAGCCGGTCTTGCGAGGCGCCGTTACCACCTATCACGGTTACGAAGTCCCACCCATATCGCTCTCGTCGTTGAAATACTGAGTGAGTTCGTCCGAGCTGGGACTTTGCTCCTGCTTGTAATCCCATTGTGTGGCCATCGCCTCACGACGGTAACCGTCGACACAGCTGGCCGTAATCACCCGAAACGGGTGGTTGAGTGCGAAGGTGGCCACAGAACCGGCCGTTCGTAGCCCTTCAGCGCACATAGATCACCGAACTAGTAAGCCTGTCCCCCCACAACCACCCCTTCGGGTGACTTCTTCGGCCGCGAAGAGGAGCATAAGCCTTTGAGATTGCGACGTCGTACGTCTCGTGGACCGAGAGCGGCAGAGACCAACCGTTTACGGTGCACGCCATCGCCGTCGACGAGGCGGGCACTCGAGCGATTCGACGGCCTGTGGGAAGCTCATCGAGGGTGAGACCGATGATTGCCCATTCGCGGACACGCTGACGGCGACCCGATGCTGCCTTTTGCGCCGTGGCGCTGAACGAACGTTCCGCAGCCTTCTAGCCCATCACAGCGCCGTGCAAGCGTCGGGGGCACCACGAGAAGCTGATCGGCGGGTTGGTGCCCGTTGCGAGAACGTTGCGCAATGAAGTGCCGTTAGTACCGTCTCTCTAGGTCGCTCGCACGATGCAGGATTCTGGATGCCACCGGAGCGGGGTGCCCTTGGCGAGGGGCGATCAGGCGGACGAGGTGGCCGATTCAGTCCCTTGGGTCCGGGCTGAATCGCGCTCGAACCTGCTGTTCCCTCCGACTCATGTCGCCTCCGAGTCGGTTCTTGGGTATGGATGGCTTGTGGCCGCTCCGTATGGCGAGATTGATCCCGAGGGAATCCTGATCCGGATGCGAGTGGAGAGGTCTCGCTGGCACATCATCGACGCCGAACGAGAACTCACCTGATGCGGACAGTTTCTGTCGCTCTGGAGTGAGCGGCGTCCGTTCAGCGAAACACCCGACGATCGTCGGTGCCAGCTCTGCATTGGCCGGTTTGGCGAAGGCTGGTTCGTCATCCCGACGACTGATCCAAGAACGCGAACCCAGCGCCCTCGAGGGGCGCGAGTTCTGATGCCATCCCCCCGGCCGGGTTGGGCATTACCGCGACTCCTCATGTACCCGGAGCGGGACTCGCGAAACTCGCAATGCAAGGGCATCGCCTCGGCCTATAAGACGTGGCCGCCGCCGGCAGCCTCGTGCGTCTGAAAGGTCGGGCCTGCGACCGTTTCGACTGGGCTATGGAATCGAACCTCCCCGTCAACGATGATGTAGGTGTCGTACGACCGTTCGCCATTTAGCCATACCCCGTCGAGGAGAATCCCTTCGCCGGCCCGAACGGTGACCTCGACATTCAGCCCGATGCTCACCGGTTCTGTCTTCGTCACCTCGAAATCGGTGCCGACGGTCGTGAGCCACACTCTCTTCTCCATTGCTTCGACGCTATAGGCGGCGTCTGGGTTTTGAGACCGGCGCGTGGTGGGCATAGAGCGAATGCACCGCGTCAGTCACGAGTCGGCGGTGCGCGTGAGCGACTCTCCTCGGAGGGCCTTGCTCCGCGTCCGGGAGTCCTGGGTGACTGGCGATACCTATATTCGGTCCGGCGGAATCGCGCGGGCACTGTGCCTCGGTCGAGTATTCGTTTCCCACAATCCTTAGCGGGTAGTAACCGAGTGAAGAACAACTCCCCGGATCAAAGGCGCTCCGGGGAGTTGTTCGCGTCGGGCGGATGGCACGCGAGTGCGGGTGAGCTTGCTTTGCGTGCATGTTCCCGTGATCCCTCGACAACAATGTTTCCAAGGGTTTGATTCCCAAATGCGACGGGTAGACCCATTTGCACAGTAGGAGGGAGGTATCAAATGGTTGGAGCAGGTGGACTCGTTGTAAGCATCATTGCTTTTGCGGCGGGGGCTGTCTTGGATTGGGCCGTTACGGTGCAGCCAAACCAGCACGGTTTCAACATAAACAAGGTTGGCTGGATTCTGATGGTCGTCGGTGTCGTCGGCGCCGTGTTGTCGATCATTGTCATGCTGCTGGGGAACAGCCGCCGCAGCCGAACCGTCGTTGACGATGGGGGTGGAAACGTGGTGCGTCGAGTTGATTCGACGTATTAGTCAGGTCATTGGCACCCCGAAAATCCGGGGGGTTCAGGCAAGCATCTTTTAGGAGGTTATTTCGATGGTGTTGGTACTCGCCTTGCTTCTCGTCTTGATTCTTTTCGGCGCTGGATTCGCAGTGCATCTTTTGTGGATTGCCGCCGCAATCTTCCTCGTCCTTTGGGTCGTGGGCTTCGCAATCGGCCGGGGTGAGGGAGCCGGGAGCCATCGCTTCTATCGGTGGTAGGAGCACCCGGCAAAGATGGGACTAACGGCGGCGGGGAGTCCCGCGAACAGCCGCCTTTTGGGGCGGCTGTTTCGCGCCTTGACCGTTTTGAGATTTGGTAGATCGCTCCAATGAGCGTGACGGCGGATACAACCAGGGCTACGAGGAACAAGCCTTACTTGACGGTGGGCATAGCGTGCTCGGTGGCCGCGGCCTGCCTGCTGGGAATCTGGCTTTGGCACGATCTCTCTTCTGGGAACACGGTTTACGTTGTGGGCGACTCCATCACCTCGTTGAGTGCGACTTCGATCTCCGAAGCGCTTACGAGCGCTGCATATGCACCCACGGTCAGCGGGACCCTGGGGGTCAAGATTGGCCAAGCACAGGCCAAGGTCACTTCGCTTGCCGGTAAGGAACCGTGGGCGTGGATCATCGAGTTGGGGACCGATGATGCTGGGGCGAAGAACCAGGCATGGAGCGGTCCATTTCAGGCAGAGTGGCAATTGATCTCCTCGGCCAGCTGCGTGATCTACGTCACCATCTCTCCGCGAGCGGGGCCTGTAGGGGATCAGATCAACGCTGCCACCGTGAGCCTTGCCAAACTTCACTCAAACGTTCACGTTCTCGACTGGGGAAACCTTGAGTACACAAACCCGACTTGGGTGACGGTCGATGGGATTCACCCGACTCCCCAGGGTCAGGCCGCTCTTGCGAACCTTGAGACTCAGGAGTTGCAGCAGGTGTGCACGTGAACCTGCGACAGCACCGTCGAAAGCATCACTTGCTCATCCCGGCGGAGATCGTGAACGGTGCCGAGGCGGCCAGCCGGCCGGCGAGCCGATTACGGGATTGAGTATCCACGGCAGATTTGAGTTCGACCCATTCGAGGGGGTACTCCGCGGCCATAGCTCGGAGCTGATCGGCGGTCAGAACACGTATCGCGGCGAATAGCAGGCGGGTCATCGCTGGCGACCCTTGAGCCTGAGGGCCCGGGCGCGGGCCTCGGCAATGTTGGTGGGCCTGCGGCCAGCTTCGTTCATAAGGATCAGGTGCCGTGAGCGAGCGATGGCTCATCAAGGCGGCCACGGCGTGGGCGTTCGAAACTGGCGTGGTTGGTCGTGATCCGCTGGCGGGGTTCCGCCGGCCTCGAGCCCAGACAGCCAAGGGCGTTGGAGCAGCCTGGACTGCCGATGAGGCCCGGGCATTCCTCGGCTCGGTGATCGATGACCGGCTGGTAGCGGCGAGGACCCTGCTGCTCACTCGGGGGCTGCGGCGCGGCGAGCTGGCGGGGCTCCGGTGGGATGCCGTGGACCTCGAGGCCGGTTCCCTCCAGATCAACGCGGACCCGAGTTCTCGTCGATGGCAACCCCGTCGACTCGGTGCCTAAGACGGATGCTGGACGACGCACAGTCCTGCTCGACTCGACGCTTGTAGGCACGCTTCGGACGCACCAGACCCAACAGAAGTCGGAACGGTTGGCAGCCGGCCCGGCTTGGAGAAGCCGCGGCTATGTGTTCAGTGACGCGCTTGGCTCACCCCCTTCACCCGGAGTTCTTCAGCACTCGGTTCGAAACGTTGGTCGATCGGGCACAGCTGCGGCGCATCCGACTACACGACACTCGGCACACGGCAGCGATCCTCATGCTGGCCAGCGGCGAGAACGTGAAGGTCGTCGCCGAACTACTCGGCCATTCCTCCCCCACCATCACGCAGACGACCTATCAGCATGTGATGCCCGGGATGTCGGAAGCCGCAGGCCAACGTCTGAGTGCGTCCCTCCTCGGTTAAGAGAGGGCGTCTCGAAATATCGGCTTCGAGAGAGCCGCAGTCCATCCCGATTCGAGTGCGACCTTTCTATCGTCACTGTCGACACCTCGGACCAACCGGTTGTATCGATTAAAGATTTTCCCGATGCGGTCAATGGTTGCATCGAGTTCGTCGTAGGTCGGAGGTTCCGGTGCTTCGGAAGGGTTATTGTGAGCAAGACGCAACGTGACCCAGTTGAGAAGGTTCGTCGATCGACGCATCAGCTCGTTGGCGTCCTTGGCTGGGATCGCAGCCCGAAACCGACGATCATCGTCCATCCAGAGGTGTCCGATGTATTGCCGCTCTTTTTCGAGCATCAGAGGAGGGCACGAATTGGCAACGTGGCGCGAGAGATTCGACCATGTAAGTAGGTCGGATTGCTTTTCAAGGCTGCGTAGAAGTCTCACGATCGCCACTTGCCCGTGGTGCGAACCCTTTCCGGGTTCGATGACGCGCCGAAGTGCTACCGCTTGCGTGATGCCGTACAGCTGCGCATAGTGATCAGGCCAAATCCTCGAAGCGTTCGTGGTTCTCTATGTGAGCCACCACCGCGTCGATCGTGGAGCGCCATAACGCGCGATGTGAGAACAGGCTGCTGAGATCAATGCCAATTACACGCAGATCTCTCGCCACCCAGCCAAGGTCTGTTCAGGTTCGGCCTCCGGCTCGGCAGCTCTGGGCGCTAGAAGTGGATGTTGCCGAGCATCTTCAGAAGCTCCTCGGCGGCCGCGGACGTGGAAGCCAGCGTGAGCACCTGGCCTACCACCTTGAGGCTGGACCGGATCGTCCCGTGCTTTGCGCGGGGTGAATCCAGCTGCGCCTCAATCGTTGTGAGTTCCGCGTCGAGTTCTTGCCGGACCTCAAAGCTGAGCGTGAGCTCGATCAGCCAGACGACGCGCTTCGGTCACAAGGGGGCGGACCTGCGTCAGGTCGAGCTGCGACACTGTGTGGTTTGGGTGGCGCCTGGTGACCCCTGCTGGATCGGAGATCCGATGCTGTCGCCCTGAATCGTGATGCTGTACACGTTGTAGGCAGGAAAGTGTTCGGTCGGTACCGCGGGCCTGAGGCGAGACTCCTCGATCTCTCGGATTCCCCAGTGAGTCAAGCTCGCATGTGGAGGAGCACCGCCCATGAACCAAATGGGCTGGATAAGCCGCTCCCTTCCAGAAAATGTGCAGCGTTGGTTACGTCGTCAGCGCTCATGCCTAGCTGTTGACCAAGGTCCCCGAAGTCGACGATGTTCAACTCAGCTCCGCCGGTCTCGTCGTATAGGGCGGTTATGAGGCGGGCTCGGTCAAACCCGCCTTTGCTGAACGTCCACCATGGCACTCCCCTTCAGGCTCCCGTTGACAAATCGTTGACGCCGAGGCAGCGTCGATGGCCTGCGACGGACTTGCCTCGCCACTGACCTGGACTTCTCGTCGGGCTGCCGGGATTTGAACCCGGGACCTCTTGACCCCCAGTCAAGCGCGCTAACCAAGCTGCGCCACAGCCCGTTCCTGGTGGAGCCTCTGAATCTGGCTCAGAGCCACCACCCGAAATGGTCATTTGCTAACGCCTTGCTAACAAAGCCTCCCAAGCGACCATCCGAGAGGCTACTCAGTTCCGCGGGTCACTCCTACGCCACGCTCCCCCGCCGCAGAACGCGGCGCTGGCGGACGCTGGTGCCACCCCAGACCCCCACGTCGCTATGGCTGCCTGCGTCCAGCGCGATCGCCAGACATTCGGGACGGACCTGGCATCCGTCGCAGTAGGCCAGCGCTCGAACGGGCCGGCCACTGCTTGGATCGGGAAAGAAGAGATCCGGGTCCGCACCCCTGCACGCGGCTCGCTGGTGCCACTCAGGGCGGTTGAGCAGCTGGGCTAGGAGGGTCTCGGTATCGGGGGTCTCGTCCGCCACCATGAGCCAGCCGAGGGTGCGCCGGTAGTCGTCTGACGCTTCGATCCGCGCCGACTCGAGCTCTGTCAGCGTCGGCGGCTGGGACGCCGCGGGCATTTCGTCGGGGAGGTCGACCATTGCCGTCTGAGGGTACGTCCAGGCAGTGACTTGGGGGTGGACCTGACGCCGGGTACCACCCGCTGGAGCTTCGACCTCTCCTACATGCCGCCGCACGTCGGCCGTGCCCCGCGGCGGCTTACGGAGGGGTGAGGTGGCGCGGTTCCAACCCCGTTTTTTGCGGCCGGGGCTGGACCGCGGACAGAAAGGGTTTCACGGCTGTTGCAGAGTCGGCACAACGAAGTCACAATCACTCCTGGCAGCCGACCCACCAGACCGCCATGGTGAGGTTGGGCGCGCCTCGGGGGTGAGATCAGTCCCCAACCTTGGGTCGCCTCCCAAGGTTGGGGCGTCGCCCGGGCGGTCAGTGGTTCCGCAGGTCCGCGACCCTGCCTCCGAACGAATCCTCTTTGAGTCAAGACCCCTCTTTTCAGTACCTGCGGGCGCGACGAATTACGCCGTCGTGGAAGGACACGACGGCGTAGGATTTCTGTGGGTTCGGGAGTGACTTCGCCGAAGAGCCGGTCGCGCAGGGTGGAGAGCCGGTCACGCAGGCATGGAGTCGTCCCTGAGTGTCCTCCCGGACCCCCTATCGGGCGTCGAGAACCAGCTGTCGATAGACGGCGTTGCTCACCTGGCGCTTCAAGGACCTGACTGCTTCCTTCTTGGTCTTGCCCTCGGCGACCTTGCGTTCGAAGTAGGCCCGACCATCCGAACCGCTCTGGCGGATCTGACAGATGGCCGCCATGTGAACGGCGTGGTTGAGCTGTCGGTTTCCTCGTTGTGACAGGCGATGTATGACACGCCCACCTGAGGAGAACTCGATCGGAGCTGTGCCGTTGTAGGCGGCAAAGGTGTCGCGGTTGGCAAAGCGGCGGATGTCGCCGGCGTAGCCGATGAGCTGTGCCGCAATGATCGGGCCCACTCCGTAGAGCTCGGTGACCGACGTGCCCGATGCTTTGACCGCGACTCGGATCCGGCGGTGTGACTGACTCTTTGGTCTGGTCGTCAAGGCGGCGGACATCATCGACGAGCTCGAGGGCAAGGTCGTAACGGACCTGCTCGGCCGGGGTCTCGGGCGTGACCTTCGCCAATAGTCGCTCGGCGTCAGAAACGTAGAGTTCCTTGGAAATTCCGCCCGGTGCGAGCTCGGCCAAGAGCGCATGGAGGCGACAGAGCACCCGAGTTCGATGACTGCCGAGGTCCCCGTTGCGCTTAGCCAGGAGTCGCAGGACCTCTGAGTGGTCGGCTGCCTCGACACTGCGCAGGTTCGAGGCACGAAAGGCCGCGATGGCAATCGAGAGGGCGTCGTTGGGATCGTTCTTGTTGGAACGGCCCGTTGCGAGCACCCGGATGCGAGAGGACAAGGTGGCCGGCACGTCGAGGACCTCCTCACCTCGGGCCACGAGCTGCTGGGCCAACAAGTAGCCCAGCCCACCGGCCGACTCGATGGCCCAGGTGCGCTTCTCGAAACACTCGGCCCAAGCGACAAGTTGGTCCACCTGGCGCCTGGTCGCCCTGACCTTGACGCTCCTGACGCTCGAGATCTCGTCTTCGCTCCGTCGATGGCCACCGCTGTGTGCGATGCCTTGTGGGGGTCGATGCCGATCACCACTTGCATGACTACCTCCTTGGTCGTGATTGGAACCACGCAGGGCACTCCTGCTTTCGGACTCTCTGTGCTCGATCCTCTTTTGAGCCACTCCGGGGCGAAGCCCAGAGCGGAGACACTTCGTACGAAAGCCAGCCGGCAACGCCGGCGGCAGGCACTACGAGAGTGATCCCGCCGGGACTCCTAAACGCTACGGATGAAGCTCAGCGTCTGCAGGAAGTCTCAAGCAGGCACCATGGGGATAGTCCTGCGAGCAAGGGGAGTCCCACTCGGTAACAGGCGTTACAGGGTGGCAAGACGTCCTGCGCGGACCGAAATCGGTGAGACGCGAGCCATATCGTCGGCCAGTCATGAAAGCTCTGGGACCCGATATGTCACGGTGGGTGAGCCCTCGTCATGGCCAAGGCGAAGCGGCCACGCAAGGCCAGACACACGTTCCGCCCAGTACTCGACGACGTGCGCGATCGCGGCGAGGTGGCGGCGGTCCAGTCGCGGTGACTTCAGCGCCGGAGCGGGTGCGCCACGAAGAAGGCCCACATGATCTGGTCGGCCGAGATCGCCATGGTGGTGTAGCCCACCGCGGGTGCGATTGCTTCTGAACCGGGACTACCGGGCCAGGCGTGTCCACCCCCCGTGACGCGGTAAAGCTCCACCGCGTCGCCCTTGGGGCAGGAGTAGGTGATCAGGGTCACCTTGGCAGCGACGCTCCGCTCGGTCGGCCTGGGGGCGCAACCGTTGCGCTTGGCCCAGGCGGCCGTGTTGTCGGGGATGGTCGGTCCCTTGAACTTGGACGCCTTCTTGCCGAGGGCCTGGCCGAGTGTGCGGTGTGATCCGTCGGGAGCCGGCAGCTTGAGCGAGGCCGATCCGACCCCGCCCAGGTACGGCACGAAGGGGTCGGCCGTGCCGTGGAAGGCGACGACCGGCACAGGCCGCGACGGATGGCAACCCGCCGGGTTCTGGATCCCCGCCACGGGGGCCACGGCGGCAATCCGGTCGGCATAGACGCAGGCCAGAGTGGAAGTGAGGAACGCCCCGTACGAGTAGCCCGTCACATAAATGCGGTTGGTGTCGACACAGAGGGTCTTTCTCGACGGTATCGAGCAGCGCACCCATGAAGACGACGTCCTTGCCGGAGGACCCCAGCCGCCAAACCAGCGCGGGTTCGGTGACCTGGGGGGTGATGGTGATGAACCCGTGCGCCGCGCCGTAGTCACCGAGCTTGGTGATCTGCACCTGGAATGCGGCCGGCTCCGACCACCCGTGCAGGTCGATGACGACGGGCATCGGGGTCCGGCCCGAATAGGAGGGCGGGATCTCGCGCACGTAGGCACCTTCGTCACCCCCAGCGGCGAGCACCTGGTTCGACGACCCGGGCGTGACCGTTTGGGCCGCTGAACAGCCCCCGGAGGGTCGGGCCGGGACCGTCGAGGTGCTCGCCGGGGGGGCGGCGGCGGCGTCGCCGAGCGGCAGAAGCGAGACGGCCGCGGCCAACGCGGCCAACGCGGCCAACGTAAGCGGTCCTCGTGCGCGCACACGTCCCGAACTCCCAGCCACCGCACCTCTCCCCGTCGGCCCCGGGGCCAGACAGTAGCTCCGCTGGGCGGGGTGGATCAGGCGAGTCCGAAACAGGGCGACGTCTTGGGTGTCCCTGTACGCCGGCTAGGTGGGCCAGGTTGCGCCTCGTCTGCGCTCCCGTCCTTTACCGGCCTGACAAATCGCAAGCCTCCATTGAGTCAGCCGGCTTCGCGCGCGATTGTACGCGCGAAGCAACGCGAAATAGGGCAGAAGAGGGGCAACTAGGGGTCAGTTGATTTCGGATCCGACCTGGACATTCCTTGATGTCCCCACCTAACGGAAAGCGGTTTGAAGCGATGCACACCCCTGAGGTCGTGGGGTTCGAGTCAGGAAGCGCCCACTCCGATTGACCCTGATCAGAACCTTGAGTGACCGCACACTCTTGAGTAACACACGTTCACGATTCTGTTTCCAGATCCGACCCGAGAACAAGAAGAATCTTGCGTCAGACTGGGGACGCGGCCGCACGTCGGCGCCGCAGGCCCACCATGTACGGCAGACCCGAACCAGCGACACTCAGCGTCTTTCCGACGCGTTCGATGATGGAGGGTTTCGGCAACGGAGCCGGCGCACCAGACATGTCTGAGACATTCACGAAATAAGCCCGAGTCCGACCGATGCCTTCGAGGTCTTGAGACACCTCGTGTGCAGGACTGGGCATCGGGTCCTTTGCGGTCTGGTAGAGCTCCTCGGACAGGAGTACGTACTCAGGAATTTTGACCGGATTCTTCAGCATCCGATGGACATGGATAACGTCGATCCCCACAAGCTTGCGACGCTGCCTAATGGTTTGGGTGGCGACGTCGCCAATATGCGCGACGAACTTGAGCTTCAGCTGTTTTACCTGGTTGCAACCGCCACATGGGCAAAGGTTGGTCTCGACATTGTCGCGCTCACTGTGGAAGGCGCGGTGCATCGCCATGGCGGCGTCGAGCGTCAGGGCAACCGTGGTATCACTATCGAGCGCATCGGCCTCGCGAGCTAGAAAAGCTGCATCTCCCTCGATCTCGATCAGGTCGAAGTCGGGCACGGCATCGATCACCTTTTCGAGCAGACGGCCCGTGTTGACCTCTGCATGCGCAAGGCTCATACGGTGGAAGCGCATGTATTCGGTGTAGCCACCGATGTCAGCGATGAGGAGAAGCGAACGTCCAGAGGTCATGCGTGACCGTACCAATTTCCGCGAGATCCTCCATAGACTTGCAGGACACCGCCGATCGTCCCTGAACGTGCACGAGGGCGAGCGAATCCTGTCGTCCGTGCGGATCCGAACCGCCCCAATCGTGTAGAGGGCTGCCCGACGACGATCTCAAAAGGTGTCATGAAGAGCGTGAACATCCGATCGGGTGGCCGCGGACTACTGCACCGTGCGGCCGCGAAGCCGCTCGAGCTCCGACACCGAGAGGCGGGTCCCGGCGGCCTTGAGGACGGAAACCACGTCCTCCGTGCGGCGGTCGAGCCGTTCCGAGAGAACAAATGCCATGTCGGCAACGATGGCCGTCGCAAGGCGCTCATGGCGAGCCAACCTGCTTCGGACATGGTCCGTACGCCACCTGATCATTCGCACGGTGGAGTTCGCACGAATGGTGGCAGTACGGGACGATGATGGCACGAAGGCCGACACCTCGCCGAGGAGCGACCCCGGACCGAGCGTCCCGAGAATTCGGCCGTCCTTGAGGACGTCGACAGTTCCTTCCATGACAACGACCAGATCGTCTGCGGAATCACCGTCTTCGAAGATCGTCGAGCCGGCTTCTGCATACGACATCGTGATTTCTCTGTCGAGCTGGTCCATGTCTTCATCGACGACGAGTCGAAACGGGCACATCTCTCGAATCGTGGTTGCCTGCTCCACACTCAAGCGCGTTCTCCCCAAGTAGTCGATCCGATCGCTGCGAACGCAGTTTGCGAAACGAAATAATATGCGTGGAGATGTTAGCGCAACCCCGGGTCGGTTCTCCCTGAGTTGATTGCCGATCCCGGCGGCGACTCATCGAATCCCAGAGTGATGCTGCAGTGTGATCGGCCGAGAGGATTCATGTGATTGGGCTGTGCGAGTCTGAACGTCCAGTCGCCCAGAACAGTCTCTGTCACTTGATGTTCGGGTTAGGATCACAGGCCGTCAGGAGGGTGATGGGTCCGAGTCAATCGCGTTTCATCGAGAGCGCATCGTGGTTGTTGCGTCTCCCACTCGAGACCCCAACCATTCCGTTCGAAGATGAAGTAACCGGCTGCACGCTCTGGTTGAAGCTGGAGTACCTGCTGCCGAGCGGATGCACAAAGGATCGTATGGCCACGAACATTGTGGCGCATGCAATCGCCAACGGCGATGTGACGCCTTCAACCATTGTCGCAGAAGCGTCAAGCGGGTCGACCTCGATCGCATTGAGCATGGTCTGCGCTACGGTCGGTGTGCATTTTCGGGCTTATATGCCCAAGACGGTCAGCGGGGAACGAGTGTTGATGATCCGTCGGCTCGGTGGTGAGGTTGTTCTAACTCCGGCAGAGAAGGGCATGAACGGCGCTTTGGCCGCGATGCTCAACGACCAAAACAAAGAGGACGATCTCTATGCCGCCCGGCAGTTCGAGAATCCGCGGAACGTGTTCGCCCATCAACATTCAACCGGACCCCAGCTCATTCAACATGTCGGGGTTCGCCTGCATGGCTTCGTCGCCGGCGTCGGCACTGGCGGCACACTGATGGGTGTGGCACATTCCCTGCGGGATCACGGGTACGACACTGTCATCGCAAGAGCGATGCCGACCGCCACGTTTACAACTGAAGGCGACCCGGAGGTTGTGGGCGGGATACCAGGCATTGTCGAGGGCATGAGCCAGCTCCTCGACCCCAGCGCCGTCGGGCTCGAGGATCCCGTGTTGGTTCCAGAGCAGGAAGCAATGGCAACGGCTCGTGAGTTTGGGCGCCGCGGCCTGGGCATTGGCCCATCGAGCGGGCTCAACATCGCCGCAGCTCGGCGACTTGCCACCCGCCTCGGCCCCGGCCATCACGTGGCGACGATTCTGCCGGACCGCATGGAGAGGTACTTCTCAACCGCCTTGTTCGATGATCTAGTCGCCGAGCTGTAGCGCCCTCACAGCAATTTTAGGCGGCGGTTTACTCTTCGAGGAGCGAAGTATTCAGTTCGGGCTTGTGCCAGACGGGGACGAAGTACTCGACGCCGAACATCTCTCGAAGCATCGGATCCGGAAAGATGTTCGGATCGATTGGATACTGGGACCGATGCGCGGCGGCGGCCCGTACCTTGTGGCCGACGAATTCGGACACGTCGATGCGCATGCTCGCCCCATCGTCCGTCGAATCCTCTGTTGCGAGAGATCGAGCCACATTGTGTTGGGGGTGCGCCGCAGGCTCGTCCGTAAGGATAGGTGTTGGTGTGGAGAACGTAAGGGTCGTCACGTCATCAAGTGCAACGACATGCGCATTGCGCGGCTGGCCCGATGCGATGCCCTCTTCTCCGATGAATTCCCCCGGGCCCGATTGGTCGATCACCCGGACCTGGCCATCTTCGTCTTCTCGTCGGATCTCCACATGACCGGAGAGAAGAAAATGCATTTCGGCCGCAGCGTCACCCTGTTCGATGAGATAGAAACCCGACGGAAACCACTCGACGTTGACAAAGTCTGAGGCGTATCCGAGCGCGGTTGCTTCACGTGAGAAGACCCAGAGTGCTCGTACGAAGTCCTGCGTGCCCTTGAATCGGTTTGCCAGCTCGATTACCCATTCGGCCAGGCGGTTGCGTAGCAGCATGCTGTTTCGCTGGGATTGGCAATAGAAGACCCGTCTCGGTGTCTCGGATCGAACTTCCGAGCATGCCACAGTGGTGGCTGATCCGACTGCGACGTGGTCCGGGTGACCCGAAAACCCATCAGGCCCGAAGGTAATCACAACATCGGGGTCGAATTCGTCGAGCAGATGTGAGACGACACCGATGAGGACCCGGTCGTCGATGTCTGAGAGGCCGCCATCGGGATACTCAAGGCATCTCGTCTCGGTAATCCCGAGTTCGCGACCGGCAGCATCGAGTTCCTTGGCCCGGACTGCAGTCAAGGTCGCCCGTGTGGCGACGCTGGCGTCCCTGATTTGGCCCGCTCCGCCCTTCGTGAAGGTGAGCACTCGAACGTCTGCCCCCGCATACGCATACTTGGCGAGGGTGCCTCCAGCACAGAAAGTCTCGTCATCTGGGTGGGCGAATACTCCGAGAAGACGAGGAGGCTGTCGTCTTAGTGCGTTCACTCAGAATGTGCTTGACGAGGAGTAGCGAGTACCTTCCTCAGTCTATCGGGCAATTCGCGAGTGGGTTCTCCGGTGCCCGACATGTCGTCGAAGGAGGAGTCTCGGTGCCGCCGAGCCACTCACTGACCCCGGTTCATCAACTCAAAGGTGGACTCGTGTCCGTCCAGGGGGGGAAGCTCAGTGGTCGGAGGTGGTCGTGAAGGGCCCGAGGCGCGAGACCAGCCCTGGCTTCATCTCCGAGGCGAGTCGCTGGTGGCGGACGGTCTACGACCACAACCTCCAGGCCAACCACTGCGCTGAGGCGCAGGCGTGGATCGGTCGACGGTCTCTCCTCGTGGCGATAAGTGGAGGCAGGTGTGGTCCTGTCCGGGCCACCTGGAGGGCTGACGGGGTTACGGGTGTTCGGACGGCGGCGGGGCTGATGTCCCCTTCATTCGCCGAGCTCAATCTTTCGGACGCGCTGGCGGCCAACGAGCATGCGTTCTGCGATTTCGTCGGTAGCTGCTCCTGATCCATTCAAGGCGGAGTAGTCAGGTCGGGCCGAAGGCGGCATCACGCGTTCAACCCTCGACTTCTCCCAGAGGCCGCCGCAAGCGGGCGTCGTCTCGCGCAGTAGGGGGTGAGGTGGTCGGCCCGACCCTTTGCAAGCCGCCGGGGTAGGGCCGCGCCCGAGCAGAAGCCCTAGCCTCGGAGCTAACAGCTATTGCGCAGCAGCCGCTGTATGGCCAGAATCAGGCTAGGCGGCTTCGACTTCACCTGACGCCAAATGGTGCAGTTGGGCTACCTCACGGGGATGAGGATGTAGCCCGCAACGTTAGGTCGCCTCCCAGGTTTGGGGCGCGCCCTTCAGTCGGCCACGATCTCCATCTGCCCTCGCCCGTGGAGACGCCGGCAAACCCTTAGTCACTGTGAGCCATAGAACGGGGCGTCGTAGCTGAAAATGCCGCCGCCGTTTGCAACCAGCCAGTAACCGCCGGTGGTGCTGTCAGTTGCCATGCCGACGATGGGCGCATTCAACCGCGTGCCACCTGTAGACCCGTGGAACTCCGCGTTGCCGTAGGAGAAAATGCCGCCATCGCTTGCGACGAACCAGTAACCCTGATCATTCGGCGTGGGGGTCATGCCGTTGACGGGCTGATTCAGATGTATCGATCCCGTGCTCCCGAAGAAGGGCGCTCCGTAGCTGAAAATGCCACCATCGGTGGCGACTAGCCAATACCCACCAGTTGAATAATCCGCCGCAATTCCCACGACAGGTCTATTCAGAGGTTGCCCACCCCTCGAACCACGGAAAACGGCGTCACCGTAGGCGAAGATGCCTCCATCTGAAGCAACGAGCCAATAGCCCTTTCCGTCGCTTGTGGGTGCTATGTCCACGACAGGCGCATTAAGCGCTGCCCTCCAGTCGATCCGTAGAAACCGGCATCACCGAAGGAGAACGTGCCTCCATCTGAAGAGCCACGTCATTCCGCGGCTCGGGGGTCTGCCGCTGAAGGCGATCGACGCCCCGGCCCTGAATGCTTGTTATCGCGAACTGCTGGCGTGCGGGAAGGTCAACGGTGAGGGCGGGCTCTCCCCCACCACGGTCCACTCCATCCACGTCGCGATCTCAAAGGCCCTTGGTGACGCGGTCAAGTGGGGCAAGGTCGCCAGGAACGTGGCCGCCCTGGCAGACGGTCCACGACCTAACGGCGCGAGCCGCGAGGTCTGGTCACCGGAGCAACTTCGGACTTTCCTCGCCAGTGTGGCGGATGACCGGCTTTACGCGCTCTGGCTTCTCGCTGCCACAACCTGAATGCGCCGTGGCGAGCTTCTGCGGTCTCAGGTGGACGGATCTGGACCTTGAGACGGGCCGGCTCCACGTTGCTCAGAGGAGGGTCAGTGTCGGGTACGAGGTGGTCACCACGACCCCCAAGTCGACCTCGAGCGACCGGGCCATTGGTCTGGACCCCGCCACCGTGGCAGCACTCAAGGCGTGGAAGAGCCAGCAGACCAAGGAACGACTGGCATGGGGGCCGGGATGGACCGACACCGGCTTGGTGTTCGGCAAGGCAAGGAGGACGGTACTGCCCACCACCCCCAGCGCATCACCCAGACATTCGCCCGGAAGGTGAAGGCCGCCGGACTCCCGGCCATCCGGCTCCATGACGTTCGCCACGCCTACGCCACTGCATCGCTCGAGGCTGGCGTCCCGCTCAAGGTTCTCTCGGAGCGTCTGGGGCACAGCGGCATCCAGATAACGGGCGACACCTACCAACACGTTCGCCAGCAGGTCGACCAGGACGCGGCTGATCTCACCGCCTCATTCATTCTCGGGGCCGGCTGACTGCTAACAGATTTGCTAACAAGCCCTGTAAATCGAGGGCCATCTGAAGCCGCCGGGAGCCATTGAGGCATCAGTCGAAACACCTCCGACCTGGCAGAACCGATCCAGCGCCACCGGGACCCATTGGGCTGGTTCCGTCCCCCAGTCAAGCGCGCTAACCAAGCTGCGCCACAGCCCGTCTGTCGTCAACGCACTCGAAGCCGGGCGTTGTCCCGACAGTCCGCCGTTGGCGACATCGAGACGAGGAACGACCAACGGTTGGTAGTCCAGCTCCATCCAGAGCAGTCCGACATCCGGGTTTCCCCTGGTCCTGGCCGTTGCCGCAAGAAATTGTGCTTAAGCGGCGTCACTGCTCTTCCGACTTCTATCCCGTGGCGACTACCGCGCGGGATACACAGCTTGACCTGCTCCGGTACGTCATCGAGACCCAACGTCTGGTCAACGTCCTTCCGGCGGCGGCCAATGATCGGGCCACCGAGACCGTGCTCGATCGGGTCCAAAGGGTGACCAACGCCGACGGCGCCGCCGTCGAGGTGGTCGAAGGCAACGTCATGGTGCACCGGGCGGTGAGCGGTCTCCAGACGAATCCGGAGGGGTCACGGACCGGCCTGGACAGCAGCTTTTCCGGCCTCTGCGTGCGGGTCGGCACGCCACTCTTGTGCACGGACACCGACTCCGACCCCCGGGTAGACGCCGCACTGTGCCGCCGGGCCGGGGTCCGCGCCATCGCCGTGGCCCCGATTTTCCGGGCTGGAGAGGCCCTTGGCGTGCTGCGGTTGATGTCCGGTGAGGCCGAGCATTTCGACGATGCCGATGTCGATGTCCTCGAGCTGATGGCCAACGTCCTCGCCTCCGGACTGTCCACGACGTCGAAGCTCGAGCGGGAAGCCGAGCGCGCCCTGCGCGATCCGCTGACGGGGCTGGCCAATCGATTCATCTTCATGGACCGCCTGGCGCACCACGGCGTCGAGGCCCGGCGATACGGCAGGCCGTACGGGCTCTTCCTGATCAGTTTGAACCGCTTCACCGTCATCAACGAGACCCTCGGTCAGGAGTGGGGAGACGCGGTGCTGCGCTCCGTCGCCCAAGGCCTGAACAACACGGTCCGTGGCGGGGACACGCTGGCTCGCCTCGACGGCGATCAGTTCGTCGTCCTGTGCGGCAATGCCGAGCGATCCATCGTCGAAGAGCGGCTGAAGGGACGCGTCGAAGGAGTGGTCGCCGACGTCAACAAGGAGCTCGGCCTGGACGGCTACACCCTGACGACCAGCGTCGGCGTGGCCTGGAGCGCCGGGACCGGCGTCTCTGCGGAGGAGTTGTTCGCCGAGGCCCGAGCCTCCCTGCTGCGCGCCAAAGCCCGGCTGTAGGCGCATCGTCGCCCGGGCTCTTGCTCCGGTCCACACGGCCTGCACCGACGTCTCTGTGGTCGAATGGGACGCATGACGCCCGACATCGCACACGACAGACGACTCGACCCTCGCCTTCGGCGCCTCCTCGAGCACTTTCCCGCCGACGCGCCTGGCGACGTGGCGGATCGCGAGCAGCTCATCGCGGAAGCGAACACAGCCGAGGCGATCGCGGCCCGGGAGGCTTTTCGGGTGATCGGGGACCTCTGTGACACCGAAGAGGCGGCTCCGTCGGCGGGTCTCTCGGTGTCGACGGTGCAGTTCACGTCGGATCCGGACGGCAATGCCGTCAAACTGCAGGTCATACGCCCCGACTCGGGCACCCTCCTGCCGTGCGTCTACTACATCCACGGCGGGGGCATGGCGACGATGTCCTGTTTCGACGGGATGTACCGCGGCTGGGGCAAGCACATCGCGGCGAACGGCGTCGTCGTCGTCATGGTGGACTTCCGCAATTGCGTGTCGCCCTCTTCGGCGCCCGAGGTTGCGCCGTTCCCCGCCGGTTTGCACGACTGTGTTTCCGGCCTGCGCTGGGTGGCGGCGCACGCCGGCGAGCTCGGCATCGACCCGGCGCTGATCACCGTCGCCGGCGAGAGCGGCGGTGGGAACCTCACGCTGGCCACCGGGCTCATGCTCGCGCGCGACGGTGACGTGGGCCTGGTCAGGGGCCTCTACGCCCTCTGTCCGTACATCGCCGGGCATTGGCCGGCCCCCAGCTGCCCCTCCTCGGTGGAGAACGAGGGCATCCTGCTCCACCTGCACAACAATCGCGGCGCCATGGGCTACGGCATCGAAGCCTTCGACGATCGCAACCCGTTGGCTTGGCCGGCGTTCGCCACCGTGGACGACGTCACCGGCTTCCCCCCAACGGTGATCAACGTCAACGAATGCGACCCGTTGCGCGACGAGGGGATCAACTTCTACCGTCTCCTCCTCGAGGCCGACGTGCCGGCGCGCTGCCGCCAGATGATGGGCACCATGCACGGCACGGAGATCTTCTCCATTGCATGCCCCGATGTTTCCGCCGACACCGCCCGGGACATCGCCGGGTTCGCCCGCGGCTGAGCAGGTCCTCAGTCCAATCGGCGCAGCGACGCCCGATAACGCGTGGCGTTGTTGACATACTCGGCGGCCGAGAACCGGATCATCGGGAGGTCTGACCTGTTCTCCAGGATCTTGGCCGGGACGCCCAAGGCCAGGGCGCCGGGTGGGACGACCATGTGATTCGGGACGACGGCGTTGGCGCCGACCGTCGCGCCGCTGCCGACGATGGCCCAATGCAGGACGATGCTCCCGGAGCCGGCCAGGGATTCGTCTTCGAGGGTGCACCCCTCCAGGTGGGTCAGATGACCGACGACGCAGCCGTCGCCGATCGCTGTCGGAAAACCGGGACCCGCGTGGACAACCGTGCCGTCTTGGATGGAGGACCGCGTGCCCACCGTGATGGTGCCGTAGTCGCCGCGCAGGACGGCGCCGGGCCACACGCTCGATTCGGCGCCGATCGTCACGTCGCCGATCACGACCGCGTCAGGGTGCACGAAGGCGTCGACGTGGATGCGCGGTGCGACGCCCTCGATCTCGTAGATGGGCATGGCTCGGGACGCTACACGTGGCCGGCGATCCAGGTCACGCCCTGGTAGCCGCGGTAGCCGAGGTAGATCACGCTGGCGACGAGCATCGCCTTGAAATACCAGGGAAGCGGTGGACGTTCCTGCTCGGCGAGGATCGTGCCGCAGGTCGGGCACTCACCTTCCTCGCCCAGATCCTCGTCTTCGACCAGCGCGTCGCACTCCTCGCACCAGGCCATCAGGACCGGCCGCTCCTCATTTCCCTCCGATCCGGACGCGCAGCTTCATCGGTGTGGCGCCGAGGTCGAAGCGTTCCCGGATACCCCGTTCGATGTAGCGCAGGTACGTCTGGGGCAACCGGCCGTTGGTGAAGAGTGTGAAGGTCGGCGGGTCGATCGCGCCCTGCACGATGTAACGGATCTTGAAGCGGGGCGCCGGATGACGGGCCTGCAGCTCTTGGACGGTGCGATTGAGCGTTCCCGTCGGCACCCGCTGGTGGTAGGCGGTCACGCACTCGCGCAACGCCGGGAGGATGCGATGGACGCCCTTGCCCGACAGCGCGGACATCTTGAGCACAGGGGCCGCGCCCAGGAAGGCCAGCCGGTCCCCGACGCCGGCCAGCGCGTCGTCCCGATCGTCCACCGCCACCTGGTCCCACTTGTTCAGCACCACGATGGCCGGGCAGCCGGAGACACCGATGCGTTCGGCCAGTCGTTGATCCTGATGCGAAGCCCCGATGGTGGCGTCGATGACCAGGACGGCGACGTCGGCCCGTTCGAGGGCGCGCAACGCCCGCATGGTCGCATGCTGCTCGGTGCCGCGGTCCGTCTTGGAGGGCCGGCGGAGTCCAGCGGTGTCGATGAAGCGCACCGGGCCGTCCGTGGTCTCGACGACCGTGTCGATGGCGTCGCGGGTGGTGCCCGGCATGTCGTGCACGATGGCGCGCTCTTCGCCCAGCAGCTTGTTGAACAGCGTCGACTTGCCCACGTTGGGCCGGCCGATGATGGCGACGCTCGGCGTCCCGGGCGGACCGTCTCCCCTGCCCCGTTTGGGTTCCGGCGCGCCGGCCTCGCTGGCATCGGGAAGCGGAACCGGCAGGAGCGCCACCACCGCGTCGAGGAGGTCGCCCGTGCCGCGTCCGTGCAGGGAGCTCACCGGATAGGGATCGCCCAGGCCGAGGGAGACGAACTCCCAGACGGCCGAATCGCGGCTCGCGCCATCGACCTTGTTGACCACGAGCCGCACCGGTGGGCCGGCTCGTCGGATCACCTTGGCCGCCGCCATGTCCTCTTCGGTCACCCCGGTAGTCACGTCGACCACCATGAGGATGACGTCTGCCTCGGCCAGTGCGCGCTCCGCCTGGTCGCTCACCTTCGCCTCGAGGACGTCTCCCGCGGCGAGCCACCCGCCCGTGTCCATGATGGAGAACGGGACGCCGGACCACTCCGCAGTGAGCTCCTTGCGGTCGCGGGTCACGCCCTTCTCCTCCTCGACGACGGTCGCCCGGGCGCCGACGATGCGGTTCACCAAGGACGACTTGCCGACGTTGGGACGACCGGCCACGACGACCATCGGGCTCATGCTGCGCACACGGGTCGGAACGACGTCCCGTCCAGCGCCAGGCGGAGCGACGCCCCCTCGGTGGGCACCACCTCGACCGGCCGGGGCAGGTCGGCCAGCGTCATGCCGTCGAGGAAGCGACCCTCGTTGAGGCAGGCGTCGGGCAGCAGGCAGCGGGAGCCCGCCGGCACGCTCTCCAGTGCCCGTGCCACGTCTTCTCCGGTGAGCAGGCCGGCCACCCCGATGTTGCCCCCGAA
The DNA here is from genome assembly GCA_963738135.1 of uncultured Acidimicrobiaceae bacterium. Lineage (GTDB taxonomy): Bacteria > Actinomycetota > Acidimicrobiia > Acidimicrobiales > RAAP-2 > Bog-473. The sequence goes on from CAVTVK010000001.1 coordinate 38,949, forward strand.
GAAGTCGTTTTCGACGGCACGGAGGGTCACGTCCTCCCGGGGATGCGATGCCAGCAGGGGTCCCAGCACGCGGGCACCGTAGGTGCCGGTCAGGACCGTGACGGGACGGCCGTCGGTCCCCGCCGGTACGGCTGGGAGGCGCGGCGCCCGGTAGCCCTCCGCCGGAGCGGCATCGACCGAAGCGAAGAATCCGTGGCGGACGCCGCTCGGCCCGCCCGCAGCGGGGCGGCTGAACGCATCGGTGAAGGCCCGGGCCATGCCGATCCCGTTCTCGTGTTGGGGATAGCCGTCGTAGCTGCGCGCCGAAGGAAGGTCCCGCCCGGCCAACAGGTAGTACTCGTCTGCCGCGTACACCATCCGATGCCCCAGTGCCTTCTTGTAGAGGTGCTGCCACTCCCCGATGGTGTCGAGAACCTGTTCCGCCTCTGCCTTGGTGTGCGGGCGCATCTCGGCTTCGTTGGAATAGCGGCTGAGCCCGAGCGGGACGGCGCCCACACTCGACAGGCCCGCGTAGCGGTCCAGAATGCCGGTCAGCGTGTCCTCCAGCGCAACGCCGTCGTTGACACCGGGGCACAGCACGATCTGGCCGTGCACCTCGATCCCGCCGTCGAGCAAGACCTCCAGCCAGCGCAGGCTGGTCGCCCCTTTGGGATTGCGGAGCATGTGGGCCCGCAGCTCGGGGTCGGTGGTGTGGATGGAGACGAACAGCGGGCCGAGGCGCTCGGTGAGGATGCGCTCGGCGTCGAGCTCGGTGAAGCGCGTGAGCGTCGTGAAGTTGCCGTACAGGAAGGAGAGCCGGTAGTCGTCGTCCTTGAGGTAGAGACTCCGGCGCATGCCCTTGGGCAGCTGGTAGATGAAGCAGAACGCGCAGTGGTTGTCGCACGTCCGTATTCGGTCGAACACGGCTGAGGAGACCTCGACGCCGAGCGGCTCCCCTGCCCCCTTGGCGACCCGCACGACCCTCGCCAACGGTGCGCCGGCGCGACGCACCAGGACGCTGGGGTCGCCGGCGTCGCTGAGGCGCTGGAAATCGATGACGTCGCGCGGCTCCTGCCCATCGATGCTGAGGAGCTCGTCACCCACGGCCAGACCGGCGCGGGCTGCCGGCGACGCCGCGGTGACCGAAGTCACCGTGGGAGCTGACATGGACCACAGGTTACTGCCGATAACCTGGACTTTGTGCCCGCAGTGGATCGAGTCGTCCTGGCCCAGCCCCGCGGATTCTGTGCCGGCGTCGAGAAAGCGATCAAAGCCCTGGCCTGGATGGTGCGGGTCTTCGAGCCGCCGGTGTACTGCTACCACGAGATCGTCCACAACCGGCATGTGGTCGAGCGCTTCCGTGACCAGGGTGTCGTCTTCGTCGACGACGTCGCCGACGTCCCTGCGGGTGCGCCGCTGATGCTCAGCGCGCACGGCTCGGCACCCGAGGTCGTCGAGGCGGCCCGGGCCCGCGGTGGGGCCGTGGTCGATGCCGTCTGCCCCCTCGTGACCAAGGTCCATCACGAGCTCAAGGTCCGGAGCCGCAAAGGGTTCACGGTGCTCTATGTCGGTCACGCCGGGCACGAGGAGGCGGTGGGGACCATGGCCGTGGCGCCCCAGTCGGTGCGGCTCCTCGAGCACGAGGAGGACCTCGAGGCGCTGGACGAACTGGCCGAGGAGGGCGCGCCCGTCGCCCTGCTGGCGCAGACCACGCTGAGCCACGACGAGTGGCGCGGCCTCATGGAAGCGGCCCGGGAGCGCTTTCCCGACCTCTGGATGCCCAATCGGAGCGATCTGTGCTTCGCCACGACCAATCGCCAGGCTGCGCTGAAGGCGATTGCCTCCGAAGCGGATGCCGTCGTGGTCATCGGCTCGGCCAACTCCTCCAACACCGTGGCGCTCGAGACGGTCGCCCGCGCCGGCGGGTGTCCCCGGGTCCTGCGTGTCAACGAGGCCGACGAGCTGCCCGATGACCTCTCCGGCACGATCGGCGTCACGGCGGGCGCGTCGGCCCCCGAGGCCTTGGTCGAAGAGGTCATCGCCCGCCTGGCGCCCACCCAGGGCGTGCGCGAGGTCACGATCACCACCGAGGACGAATACTTCCCGCCGCCCCCCGAGCTCCGGGAGCTGCTGCGGGCCGTGGGGTCCACGCTGGCCTTCTTCGCGGGAAGGGGGCGGGCCACCCGTTCCGACCCCGCCGCCGAGGATCGAGCGGTCTCGGCGGCGGACGTCCTCGACTTACTGGCCTCCTAGGCCGCTGAGCGCGATGATTGAGCCATGACGTTCACCCGAATGGACGAATCGACAGCAGAACAGTGGCAGCACATCATCACCGAGTCGATCGAGCACCAACCCCGAGTGGCCGACCGCGTGCTGGCCATGCTGGCGTCGCTCGAGGACATCACCGACGGTTTCGAGGTCGACCAACTGGTCCACTCGCTGCAGACGGCGACGCGTGCGGAAGAGGCGGGCGCGTCGGACGAGGTCGTGGTGGCCTCCCTCTGCCATGACATCGGCAAGGCCGTGTCCGTCATGAACCACCCCCGCATCGCAGCGGAGATCCTGCGCCCGTACGTGAGCGAGGACACGTACCGCATGATCGAGGCCCACCAGGATTTCCAGGGCAGGCACTACTACGAGTATCTCGGCCAGGATCCCGACGCGCGGAACAAGTACCAGGGTGCCTCCTGGTACGGGCTGGCTGAGCAATTCGCCGACGAGTGGGACCAGATCAGCTTCGATCCGGACTACCCCACCAAGCCGCTCTCGCACTTCGAGCCCATGGTCCGCCAGGTGTTCGCCACGCCACGGACGTTTTGAGTCCCTCCCGCGGCGCCACGTCGGGCGCCGCCATTCACACCGACCCCGATCGCGCGCGTCGCGTCATCGAGGCCTCGCGTCGGGAATTCGACACACGTCACCCCGATGTGAAGCTGTCCCCCGTCGTGGGTCTCATCTGCGCCTACGAAGAAGAGGACAACGTCGGCGCCGTCCTGGCCTCCATGCCCACCGAGGCCTGTGGCCTGGCCGTGACCACACTGGTGGTGGTCGACGGCGGCAGCGACAGGACCGATCAGGTCGCCAAGGACTCCGGTGCGGTGACGTTCGTGTTGGAGGAGAACCTCGGGCACGGCTACGCGCTGCGCGTCGGCTACGCCCTGTGCATCGAGCTCGGCGCGCAGTTCGTCGTGACGCTGGATGCCGACGGGCAGAACGATCCTGCGGAGATCCCGGTCATGCTCCAACCGTTGGTCGAAGACACGTCGGACTTCGTCGTCGCGTCGCGCGTGCTCGGCCGCGACACGACGACCGACCGCTTCCGCAAGGTCGGGGTCCGCGTCTTCTCGTGGGCCATGAGCGCCATGGGCCACACCAAGCTGACGGATACCTCGAACGGCTACCGGGCGCTCCGGGTCAGCATGCTCGACGACGTGGCCTACCGGCTCGTCCAGCCGCAGTACCAGACGGCCGAATTGCTCATCATCGCCATGAAGCGCGGCTGGAGGGTCAGCGAGCGGCCGACCGTGTGGTTGCCGCGTGCGTCGGGGGTGACCAAGAAGGGCAAGAACTGGCTCTTCGGCTTCCGCTACGGGAGGGTCGTGTTCGAGACCTGGTGGAAGGTCCGCAAGGAGCCGCACCACAACTAGCCGCCGGGCGCTTCAGTAGCGCCCGGTCTTCTCGCGGGCTTCGTCGTAGACGGCCTGCAGTCGGGGCACGAGCGCGTCCGTTGCGGCACGGACGGCCGAGCGCGAGACACGTCCTCCCGCGGTCCGCTCCGGTGGCGGGATCGCCGGCCCGATGACCACCTGAATCGTGTAGGGCTTCGGGACCGCGCTCCCCTTGGGCATCGCCAGGTCGGACCCGCCGATGCCGATGGGCACGATCGGCGCCCCGGTCCGGGCCGACAGGAACGTCGCACCCTCCATCAGGTCCTCGACGGCGCGCCCCTGCCGACGCGTGCCTTCTGGGAAGAGGACGAGGAGCTCGCCCCGGTTGAGGACCTCCTCGGCGCGCTGGAGCGCCTCGCGGTCGGCCGACTCGCGATGGACGGGAAAGGCGCCGACGGTCAGGAGCAATTTGCCCAGCCATTTGTTGTTCCACATCTCGTCCTTGGTCATGAAGAACAGCTTGCGCTCGGTGCAGAAGGCGGCGAAGCCGAAGTCGGCGAAGGAGCGGTGGACGGGCGCCAGAATGGCCGGGCCCGTGCTGGGGATGTTCTCCTGACCCACGACCTTGGGTCGGAACCAGGCCCACAGTGCCGTGACGAAGAGCATCCTTTCGACCCGGTACAGGGGCGAGCGACGCGGGTCGATCTCGAACGGCTGGTGCCGGCCCGGTGCCTCGGCGGCGGCTCCGTCGGCTCCATCGGGCCGGTCGGGCGTGTCGCCCGCGTCGTCCGGTGATGCGTCAGGTGTGTTCACAGCCACGACAGCACCTCCTCGACTACATCCTGCACGCTGCGACCGGTGGTATCGAGCCGGTGTGCATCCGCGGCCTCGCGCAGGGGTGACGCATCCCGGGTGGAGTCGATGCGGTCCCGACGAGCCACCCCTTCGGGTGCCTCGTCGTTCCGGCGGCGGGCCCGTTCCTCGGGGGATGCGGTCAGGTAGACCTTGAGCTCGGCCTCCGGAAAGACGACCGAACCGATGTCGCGCCCCTCCACGACGCCCCCGCCGTGCGCGCCGACCCAGGCTCGCTGGCGCTCCACGAGGTGCCGCCGCACGTCGGGGTTGGCCGCCACCACCGAGACCGCCCGCCCCACCTCGGGAGAGCGGATGCGGCCCGTGACGTCGCGCCCGTCGATGACGACGCGCTCCCCCACCTCGATCGTCGCCGCCCCGGCCAGCGCCGCCACTGCGTCGTGGTCCTCGGCCGGGGTCCCCAGATCCAGCGCAAGGGCGGCGACGGCCCGGTACATGGCACCGGTGTCGAGACGCTCGACACCCAGCCGCTCGGCCACCGCCGTGGAGACCGTCGACTTGCCGGCGCCGGCGGGCCCGTCGATGGCCACCAGCAACGCCCGCGGCGCGGCCGGGCCGGAGGCCAACCGCGCCAAGTCCTCGGCAAACGTCGGGTAACTGGTCGCGACCGCGCCAAAGCCGGAGACGAGGCTGCGTTCCCCCGGTCGCGCCGCCAGCGCCGCCACGGCGGCCGCCATCGCCATCCGGTGGTCACCTCTGCTGTCGAAGCGGCCGCCCCGCAGGGGCCCTCCCGCTCCGGTGATGGCCAGCGAGTCCCCCGTGATGCTGGCGCGCGCACCGAACGCCTCGACCATGGCGGCCACGGCCACCAGGCGGTCGACCTCTTTCACCCGCAGCTCCCCGACGTCCAGGAAGACCGTGGTGCCCTGCGCCACCGCCGCCGCCACGGCCAGGGCGGGCACTTCGTCGAGCGAGGGGATCTCGCTGGCGTGCACCTCGGTGGCGCGCAAGGGCGCGGCCAGGGCCCGGATGGTCGTGGTGCCGGGATCGCCGGGGTCGTCGGGATCGTCGGGGTCGCCGGGCACGAGCGTGAGGGACGCCCCCATCCGTTGCAGGACGCCGACGTACCCGAGGCGAGCGGGACCGTCGTAGACGCCGGCGACATCGACCGCGCTGCCGGGCACGACGCACCCGGCCACCGCGAAGAAGGCCGAGGCCGAGGGATCGCCGGGCACGGTGCGGTCCACCGGCTTGAGGGAGGAGGCGCGCACGCGCACGATGCGCCCCGCGCCCCAGGGCTCGACCGTGAGATCCGCTCCCGCTTCGACCAGCATCTCCTCGGTGTGGGTGCGCGTGGTGACCGCCTCGCGCACCACCGTGCGTCCCCTCGGCCGACAGCCCGGCCAAAAGGATGGCTGACTTCACCTGGGCGCTGACCACCTTGGAGGTCCAGTCGATCCCGTGCAGGGCCCCACCACGGATCCGCAGAGGCGGCTGGCAGCGCGCGCCCTGACCGATCACGGCCGCGCCCATGAGCCCGAGGGGTTCGGCCACGCGATCCATGGGTCGGCTCGAGAGCGACGCATCGCCGATCAGCTCGGTCTCCCAGTCGAAACCCGACACCAGGCCGGCCAGCAAGCGCATGCTCGTCCCCGAGTTCCCGCAGTCGAGTGGGGCGCCGGGACGGCGGAGGCGTGCGCGACCCCCGTGCACGACGACGGACCCGTCGGCGCGGCGCTCCACGCCGGCCCCCATCGCTTCGACGGCGGCGAGGGAGGCGGCCACGTCGGCGCCGTCGGAGAGTCCGTGGATGACCGAGGTTCCTTCGGCCAGGGCCCCGAGCAACACCGAACGATGGGAGATCGATTTCTCGCCGGGCGTGCGAACGGTGCCGCGGCACGGCACGCCGCCGTCGACCACGAGGACGCGGGGCGCGCTCACGACAGCTGCTCGGCCCGGCCGGGGTAGCCGGCGGCTTCGGCGGCGACCCTGAGGGTGTCGGCTTCGGCGCTGTCCACAATCAGGATCAGGACACCACGCGGGCCCTCGGCGGAGTGCGCGATCTCGATGTCGTAGATGCCGATGCCCGCACCGGCGGCCAGGGACGTGATCTCGGCGATGACGCCGTCGCGATCGGGCACCGGGATGCGCAGTTCGGCCAGGTGCTCGGGCCGTACGGCGCGGGCCGGCAGGTTGCGCCGGGCGGCGCTCGCCTTCTGGAGCGAATCGAGGATGGCCGCCCGGTCCTGTGCCGCCACGCGGTCCCGCATGGCGGAGAGGTCGGTCAGCAACGCGTCGAGGGCTGCGACAATGGGCACGGCGTTCTCGGCGCAGATGTCGGGCCAGATACCCGGATGGCCGGCGGCGACGCGGGTCATGTCGCGGAAACCGCCGGCCGCCAGCCGCAGCAGCGCGCCGTCCTGCTCGGCGCCGTCGGTCGCCGCGTTCATCAGCGTGGCCGCTACCAGGTGCGGCACGTGCGACACCACGGCCACGAGGCGGTCGTGGTCCGGCGCCGCCAGGACCAGCACGTCGGCACCCAGGCTCACCACGACGCCCTGCAGCAGGTTGAAGGCCTCGAGGTCGGTGGTGGCGGTCGGCGTCAGCACCCACACCGCCCCCACGAAGAGCTCGGGGTCGGCACCCTGCAGGCCTGTCTGCTCCGACCCGGCCATCGGGTGGCCGCCGATGAAGCGCGGGTGGTCGGACGCCTCGACGATGGCGGTCTTGACCCCGCTCACGTCCGTGACGACGGCATCGGCCCGCCGGCCCTCGGTTCGCAGGACCTCCCGGGCCACGGTGGACACCGAGGCCGCCGGAACGGCCACGAAGACCACCTCCGCCTGCAGGTCGTCGCCGGCGGCGTCGATGACGCCCGACGCCAGCGCTGCCTCCAGCCGTTCCCGGTCGGCATCGAGACCCGAGACGTGCCACCCGCGCCGGCGCAGCCCGAGCGCGATGGAACCTCCGATCAGGCCCGTCCCGACGACGAGTGCCCGCCGGCGTGCTCCGGCCTCAGCCGGGGAGGTCATCGCGGAGCCCTTGGGCGCCGTGGAGGTAGATGTGCTTGATGTCGTCACGCGACCGGGTCGTGTGCACGTGCAGGAGCACCCTGATGCACAGCGGCTTGGAGCCGGGGACGGCGATCTCCGCCGCGCAGAGGAGCGGGACGGCACCGAACCCGATCTCGCGGATGGCGGTGGCCGGGAAGGTGCTCGTCACGTCGGCGGTGGCGGTGAAGAGCACGCTGATGATGTCGTCCTCGACCAGGCCGTTGCTCTCCATCAGCAAGCGCATGAGCTCCTGGGAACGCTCCGTGACCTGGGACACCGTGTCCTCGTCGACCGTCGTCGCCCCGCGCAAACCCCTGACGGTGGGAGCAGCTGCCATGGCGGGTCACTCTACCGGGATCGGCCAGAGGCCCAGGTGAAGGCGCTTCTCAGGGCCGGCCGGCCGCGCCGGATGGCCGGGGGCCGGCCGCGGCGGCCAGGGCTCGGACCTCGACCGGCTCGAGGGCGCGCCAGCGCCCGGGCGCGAGGTTGGGGTCCCGGATCGGTCCGATGCGGGTGCGGACGAGCCGTTGCACCGGATGGCCGACGGCGCTGCACATGCGGCGGACCTGTCGGTTCCGCCCCTCGTGAATGACCAGGCGCAGCACACCCGGAGCGAGCACGCCGACTTCGGCGGGCGCCGTGAGCCCGTCCTCGAGCTCCACGCCCTGGCGCAGCGCCCGCAGTGCGCCAGGGGCCGGGGTGCCCCCGGCGACCTCGGCCACGTACTCCTTGGGCACGCCGTGCGACGGGTGGGTGAGGAGCTGGGACAGCGCGCCGTCGTTGGTCAGGACGAGGAGGCCCTCGGTGTGGCGGTCCAGGCGCCCGACGGCGAAGACGCGCGGCTCCGAGGGCACCAGGGTCATGACGGTGGGTCGCCCCTGCGGGTCGTCGGCCGTCGTGATGACCCCTTCCGGCTTGTTCAGCAGGTAGTAGACGAGGTCGGGCGCCACCGGGACCAGCGTGCCGTCGACCTCGACGCGGGCGGTGTGGAGGTCGATGCGCCGGCCGAGCGTGGCCACCTCACCGTCGACGCGGACACGGCCGGCCGCGATCAGCTCTTCACAGGCGCGCCGCGAACCAAGGCCGACGCGAGCGAGGATCTTCTGGAGGCGTTCGCCCTCAGGCGTCGTCAGAGGTCGCCTCGACGCCGAAGCCCAGCGCCGACTGCAGGTCACGCTCGAGGTCCCCGGCCACCTCGGGTCCGGGCAGGAAGTCCTCCACGGCGGGCAGCTGCTCCAGCGAGTCGAGCCCGAGGCGCTCCAAGAAGAGGTCCGTGGTGCCGAAGAGCGCCGGCTGCCCCGGGCCGTCGGCGTGGCCGACCACCTCGATGTAGCCACGCTGCTCCAACAGCCGGCTGACGCCGTCCACGTTCACCCCGCGGAGGGCCGAGATCTGTCCACGGGAGACCGGCTGGCGGTAGGCGACGATGGCCAGCGTCTCGAGGGCGGCGGTCGAGAGCCGGTGCGACACCTCGCGGTTGGCGAATCGCTCGACGTAGGGCGCCAGGTCCGGCTGCGTCTGCAGGCGCGCCCCACCGGCGATCCGGGCCAGCATGAAACCACGGCGCTCGCGCTCGTAGGACTCGGCCAGTTCAGTGAGGACCTCGTCGACCCGCTCGACGGACTCCTCCACGAGCTCGGCCAGCAGCTGCGGCTGAATGGGCTCCACCGCCACCAGCAGGATGGCCTCGATCGTGCGTCCCAGCTCTGCGCTCTCCACCGGATTCACCCCCTCATCCTTCGTAGTCGTCGATCTGGAAGCCGTCGAGCTCCGCGAGGCCGCGGCCGCTGGTCACGCCGGCCAGGTCGTCAGGCATCACCCACGAGATACGCAGGTCGCCGAACGACGAGCCCTGGCCGAGGGTGACGCGCCCCATCTTGCAGAGTTCGAGCAAGGCCAGGAAGCGCACGATGACCTCGATCCGGGTGCGGCACGCCTCCACCAGCGAGCGGAAGGAGGTCGCCCGCTCGGACTCGTCCGCCGCGATCAGCTCCGCCACGGCTTCGGAGACCGAGACCGTGTCCACGGTGACGTGGGACAGATCGACGCGGGGCGCCGGGCGCTCCGCCGACCCTCGGAGATAGGCCTGCGCCAGGTCGTCGGGAGTGATGCCGGCCAGCAGGTCGGGAGCGTGCACCACGAAGTCGTCGTCGAGACCGACCTCGCGTGGGATCGAGCGGGACGCCTGTTCGGCCAAGGCCACGAAGACGTCCGCCGCCGCCGCGTAGGCGCGGCACTCGAGCAGTCGGGCCAGGAGCAGGTCCCGCTCCTCCCACCCCACCAGATCCTCGTCCTCGTCGGCATTCTCGCGGCCGGGCAACAGCTTCTGGGACTTGAGCTCAATGAGGATGGCCGCCACGAGGAGAAACTCGGAGAGCTGATTGAAGTCGATCTGCTCGCGCTGCTCGGAGAGCACGTGGACGAAACCGTCGATCACGGGCAGGAGGGGGATGTCGAGGATGTCGACCTCGTGGGACGACACGAGGTGCAGCAGGAGGTCGATGGGACCCTCGAAATTGGTCGTCGAGACCGAGTAGGCCACCAGGCGACGTTATCGAACCGGCCGGCACCCTCCGCGCACCCTGGTCACGGGCGGAATGCTCTCCGGCGCCGCCCTACCATGGCGCCCCATGGACAGGGTCCTCTCCGGCATTGCGCCATCAGGCAATTTCACCCTGGGGAACTATCTCGGGGCACTCCGGCACTGGGTGACCTTTCAGGACGGCTACGACGCCCTGTACTGCGTGGTCGACCTCCACGCTCTCACGACCGAGATCGACCCGGCGGACCTCAGGGCCAACACGCTCGACGCCGCCCTCAACCTGCTGGCCATCGGGCTCGACCCGCAACGGTGCACCCTCTTCGTGCAGAGCCACGTCCCGGAGCACACCCGACTCACCTGGCTGCTGGAGAGCACGACGACGATGGGAGAACTGCGGCGCATGACGCAGTTCAAGGACAAGGGGCAGGGTCAGGAGACGGCGCGGGTGTCGCTCTTCACCTACCCCGCGCTGATGGCGGCCGACATCCTCCTCTACGACACCGCCGCGGTCCCGGTGGGCGACGACCAGCGCCAGCACCTGGAACTCACCCGCGACGTCGCCGTCCGGTTCAACCACCGCTACGGCGACACCTTCGTCGTCCCGGAAGCGGCCATCCCGGGCACGGGCGCCCGTGTCATGGACCTGCAGCACCCGGAGCGCAAGATGTCCAAGTCCTCCGACTCCCCGCTCGGCACCATCCGCCTGCTCGACTCGGACGAGGAGATCACCAAGAAGGTGCGCAAGGCGGTCACCGACACCGATGGGGAGATGCGCTACGACCGGGAGGCCAAGCCGGGGCTGGCCAACCTGCTCGACCTGTTGGCCGCCACGACCGGAAGGACGCCGCAGGAGGTCGCCGCCGGCTACGAGCGCTACGGGGACCTGAAGAACGATGTGGCGGTGGCCCTGTGCGACCTGCTCCGGCCGATCCGGGAGCGCCGCTCCGAGCTCGAAGGGGACCTGCCCTCCGTACACGATGTGCTCGCACGCGGCGCGGCCCATGCGCACGAGGTGGCGGCCGGGGTCTACGCCCGGGCGGCCGAGGCTATGGGCCTCTATTCCCTTTAGTTGAAGGTGCTCGTTGAAGGTGCTCGTTGAAGGCGCTAGTTGAAGGTGAACCCCGAATGGAGCACGTTCAGTGACCACCACGAGTACAAGTGGCTGAACAGCCAGTTGATCGGCCCGTTCCCGTGGAAGAGCAGGAAATTGACGAGAACGATTCCCATGAGGACAGGCATCGTGAACCGGCGGTATTTCAGATAGGTCGGCCAATACCGCGCCGGCAGGAGTCGCTCGAAGAGCACTGAGCCGTCGAGTGGGGGCACCGGGATCATGTTGAAGACGAAGAGCCCGACATTGACCAGACTCGCCCAGAAGACGACCTGATCGGCGATGTCGAAATTCCCGGTGGCCACGAGCCCCGGCCGAACGAATTGGACGAACACGAGAGCGAAGACCACGGCAAGCACCGCGTTGACGGCGGGGCCAGCCAAGGAAACGAGGACACCCTGGTTACGCGGGCTCCGCAGTTGAGCCATGTTGACGGGGACGGGCTTGGCCCAGCCGATCACACCGAAGCTACTGAGCGACAGGAGCGCAGGAACGATCAGCGTGCCCAGTGGATCGATGTGGACAAGAGGATTGAGGGTGAGCCGGCCCGCGCGTTCGGCGGTGTGGTCGCCGAACGACTTCGCGACCCAGCCGTGTGACACCTCGTGGAGAATGATCGACGGGACCACCACGCAGAAGATGATGATCTCTTGCGTGGTGATGTTGTGGTGGACGACCAAGGCAACGACGAAGATCGCGATGGCGACGATCCACAGGGTGCGCTTGGTTCGTTGATCCATCGGCCGCCTCCCGGAGGAGGCACCGGGAGGGTGCATTTACTGCTTGGCGGCGTCGGCGATGCAGAGGCGCGCGGCCGGCATGGCTTCCAGCCGGGCGGCGCCGATCGGCTTCCCGCAGACCTCGCACAGGCCGTAGGTGCCGGCCTCCAGGCGCTGGATGGCTGCGTCCACTTCGTCGAGGGCCTCCCGGAGCTCGGTCGCCAACCGCCCGGCCTCCCCCCGCTCGGCCGTCACCTGGCTGGAGTCGGCGAAATTGGAGTCGTAGTTCAGGCCGCTCCCCTGGTCGGCGAACCCCAGTTCTGTCAGCTGGGCCTGCAATCCGGCCTGCTCAGTTCGCAGCAGGGCGGCGAAATCGACGTCGGCGGTCTCCGCCGTAGGGGCCTCGTTCGGCATGGGGTCATGCTACGCGGTCCCTCCCCCTGTTTGTTCCCGCTCTCGGGTGGGCGCCCTCGTAGGCCCGTCGGAGGTGCTCGGCCGAGACCTTCGTATAGCGCTGGGTCGTGGCGATGGAGGCGTGGCCCAGGAGCTCCTGGACGACCCGCACGTCGGCCCCACGGCCCAGCATGTGGGTGGCACAGGAGTGGCGCAACACATGAGGGCTGACCTTCTCGGCCAGGCCGACGCGCCCGGCGTACTTCTTGACGACACCGAACACGCCCACCCGGGACAGGCGGCCGCCCCGGGTGTTGAGAAAGACCGCTTCGGCGTCGCTCCGCCGTCGCCACTTCTTCGGCTCGAGCAACGGCCGGCCCGAGCCCGAGAGCCACTCGGCCAGGGCGGCACGGGCGAGCCCGCCGAGCGGCACGACGCGCTCCTTGTCGCCCTTGCCGAGCACCCGGAGCAGCGGCAGGTCGGTGCCCTCCACCGCCGAAATGACGTCCCCGAGGTTGAGCCCGACGACCTCGCTGACGCGCGCCCCGGTGCCGTAGAGGACCTCCAACAACGCCCGGTCCCGCAGCACCGTCGGTCCGGTGCCGACGACCGCGCCGAGGAGCAGCTCCGTCTCCTCCTCGCTGAGGGCCTTGGGCAGCAGGTCGGTGACCGAGACCGTCGGCAGGTCGAGGGTGGGGTCGTCGCCGCGGCTGCCCTCTTCGACCAGGAAGCGATGGAAGCCCCGAATGCTCGAGAGTGCCCGCGCCACCGACGCCGCGTTGTGGGTCCGCCGCAGTGCCTCCAGATGGGCGGCCACCTCGGCGGAGGTCGCCTGGTCGATGGCGTGTCCGTCGAGGCCGTCCTGATAGGTCCCGAGATCGCGCCGGTAGGCCGCCAGTGTCCGTGGCGAGCGGCCACGCTCCACCTCGAGCCAGGACAGGTACTCCTCGGCGTCGCGGGGCAGGGTCGTCGTCACGGCAGCCGGTCTTCGCCGCGCACCGCTGCGCGGGCCAGGTAGAGGCCGAGCACCGTCGTCTCGTCCTTCAAGGATCCGTCCGCCACCAGCGCATCGAGGTCGTCCAGGTGGATCGTCTCGACGGTCAGGTAGCCCTCCTCCACGCCGTCGGGGCGGGAAGGAACGGAGGAAAGGTCCGTGGCCAGGTAGATCAGCGTGTGCTGGTCGCTGATGCCGGGTGAGTTCCAGGTGCCGAGGAGCAGCTCCCAACACGCAGCCTGCAGCCCGGCCTCCTCCGCCAGCTCGCGCCGGGCCGTGGCCTCAGGCTCCTCGCCGTCCTTGTCGCGGGTCCCGGCCGGGATCTCGAGAACGAGGGCGTCGACGGCGGCGCGGTACTGACGCACCAAAGTGACGCTGCCGTCGTCGTGCACGGGGACGACGGTGACGGCACCGGGGTGGCGGATGACGAAGCGGTCGAAGGGTTTGCCGTCGGGGTCGAGCAGGTGGAAACGGTCCACCCTGAACAGCCAGGCCCGGAGGAGCTCTTCCTCCGAGACCCGGCGGAACCCCGACACGCGGCTAGGTGACGGCGTCGAGGTCGAGCAGGTGAGGCTCGCGACCCTCCGCCCGTTCCAATGCCGCGGCGACCAGCTCGCGGAAGAGGGGGTGCGCCCGATCGGGCCGGCTCTTGAACTCCGGGTGGGCCTGGGTGGCAACCCAGTAGGGGTGGTCCTCCAGCTCCACGAACTCGACCAGCCGACCGTCGGGCGAAATCCCCGAACAGAGCAGGCCGGCTGCTTCGAGCTTCGACTTGTAGCGGTTGTTGAACTCGAAGCGGTGCCGGTGCCGCTCGGTGACGCCGAGCGTGCCGTAGGCCCGGGCCACCTTCGAGTCCGGCCGGAGTGCCGCCTGGTAGGAGCCCAGGCGCATGGTCCCGCCCTTGTCCGTCACCTCCGCCTGATCGGGCATGAGGTCGATCACCATGTCCGGGGACAGGCTGTCGAATTCACGGGAGTTGGCCCGTTCGAGGCCGAGCCGGTCGCGGGCCACCGAGATCACCATCACGTGCAGGCCGAGACAGAGACCCAGGCACGGGATGCCGTGCTCGCGGGTGTACCCCGCCGCGGCGATCATGCCCTCGATGCCGCGCTCGCCGAATCCACCCGGGATGACGACGGCGTCCAGCCCCCGCAGGCGGTCGGTCCCGAGAAGGCCGGGCACCAATTCGGCATCGATCCAGTCGAGCTCCACGCTCGCCCCATGGTGGAAGCCGGCGTGGCGCAACGCCTCGACGACCGACATGTAGGCATCGGGCATGTTCACGTACTTGCCGACGATCCCGACCTTCACCGGGCGCGACAGGGTCTCCACCCGATTGACGAGCGCCTCCCATTCGGAGATGTCGATCGGGTGGGTCGACTCGTCGATGCCGAGCGTGCGGCAGACGTAGGAATCGAGCCCCTGTTCGTGCAGGACGAGCGGGATCTCGTAGATGCTCGCGGCGTCGACGGCAGAGACGACGGCGTCGATGGCCACGTCGCACTGGAGCGAGATCTTTCGCTTCAGGCCGTCGGAGATGGGCTTGTCGCTCCGGCAGACGATGACGTCGGGTTGGATACCCCGGCTGCGCAGCTCGGTGACCGAGTGTTGCGTCGGTTTGGTCTTCTGCTCACCCGACACCAGATAGGGCACCAGGGTGAGGTGCATGTAGCACACGTTGTCCCGCCCGATGTCCCGCCGGAACTGCCGGATCGCCTCAATGAAGGGGACGATCTCGATGTCGCCAACCGTCCCCCCGATCTCGACGATCACGATGTCGACGTCCTCGTCCGCCAGGCGCTTGATGCGGTCCTTGATCTCGTCGGTGACGTGCGGGATGACCTGCACGGTGCGACCGAGGAAGTCGCCGCGCCGCTCCTTCTCGATGACCGAGCGGTAGACGCCGCCCGTCGTCGTGTTGGAGCGCTTTGACAGGTTCTCGTCGATGAAGCGCTCGTAGTGCCCGAGGTCGAGGTCGGTCTCGCCACCGTCCTCGGTGACGAACACCTCTCCGTGCTCACCCGGGTTCATCGTCCCGGGGTCGACGTTGATGTACGGGTCAAGTTTGACCATCGTCACCCGGAGCCCACGGCACTTGAGGAGCCGGCCGAGCGAAGAGGCGGTGAGACCCTTCCCGAGCGAGCTCGAGACTCCGCCGGTGACGAAGATGAACTTGCTCACGCCGCCTTCGGCACGGCGAGGATCACATCGCGTACTCGGTGCACCCCGCCACGATAATCGAAGGCAGGCGAACGCGCGGTGGACTACCGCCCATGGGATGCGCCCAGCAGCTCGCGGGCATGCGCACGGGCGGCGTCGCTGTCGGGGTGTCCCGAGAGCATCCGGGAGAGCTCCGTGACCCGTTCCTCTCCCTGCACCCCGGTCGCCGTCGTCACGGTGCGGCCGCGGGACTCGCCCTTGACCACGCTGATCTGGGCATCGGCCTGCGAGGCCACCTGGGCCAGGTGGGTGACCACCAACACCTGCCGATCGCGGCCGACCTCGTGGAGGGCCTCACCCAGGGCCAAGGCGGCCGCGCCGCCCACCCCGGCGTCGACCTCGTCGAAGACCATCGTCTGGGGACCGCCCAACCCGACCAGGCGGATGGCCAGCATGGCGCGGGCCAGCTCGCCTCCCGAGGCGGCGCGCGCCAGCGGCTGCACCGCCTCGCCCACGTTGGCCCCGAGGGCGATCTCGACCGGCTCGCCGGCCCCCGTCGGGGCCACCCGCACCTCGAGGCGCGCCCCGGCCATGGCGAGGGCGCCTAGCCGCTCGCCCACTTGCTCGGCGAAGGATCCCGCGGCACGGGCTCGGACGGCGCGGACCGCCCCTTCGGCGTCGGCCAGTTCGGCCAGGCGCACGTCGCGTTCTGCCTGCAGGCGCTCCGCCTCGCCCTCGGAGTTCTCGAGCGCGGCAAGCCGCACGGCGCCTTCGCGGCCGTAAGCCATGACGGCCGCCAGGTCCTCGCCGTACTTGCGGCGCAGCTCGGCCAACAGCCGGCGCCGCTCCTGCACGTCGACGAGACGTTGCGGATCGTCCTCCCAGCCCTCGACCTCGTCGCGCAGTGTGCGGGCGAGGTCGGAGAGCTCGACGGCGGCGGCGGCCAGGCGGGCGTGGTAACTCTCGAAGGACGCCCGTCCGGCCAGCACACCTCCGGCGCGACCGAGGAGGTCGACCGCCCCGCCCTCGCCGCCCGGGTCCAGCAGCTCCAGCGCCTCCAGCGCCGCATCGCGATAGGCCGCCGCGTCGGCCAGGCGGTCCTCCTCCAGCCGGAGGCCCGCCTCTTCGCCGGGGTCCACCAGATGGGCGCCCGCGATCTCCTCGACCTGGTAGCGCAGGACGTCCGCCTCACGGGCCCGCTGCTTCGCATCGCCACCCAGTCCCGCCAGCGCCTCGTCGAGGGCATGGAGCTGGCTCCGGATGGCCCGCACCCGGCTGAGATCCGTGCCGGCGAAGGCGTCGAGGACGTTGCGCTGTGCGGCCGGCGTGACCAGGGCACGGTGCTCGTGCTGCCCATGGATCTCGACCAACTCCGCCGCCACCTCCCCGAGCGCGGCGAGCGGCGCCATCCGGCCGTCCACCCAGGCCCGGGAGCGACCCTCGGCGGGGACGGAGCGGGTGAGGATCACCTCGCGGGCCTCGTCGCCCTCCCCCAGCGCGAAGCGCGCCTCCACCAGGGCCTCGGCGGCGCCGGCGCGCACCATGCCCGGATTGGCGCGCCCGCCCAGTACCAGCTGCAGCGCCTCGACCACCAGCGTCTTGCCGGCACCCGTCTCGCCGGTGAGGACCGTCATGCCGGGCCCGAAGGACAGCGTGAGGTCCTCGATCACACCGAGGTCGCGCACGTGCAGGTCGGTCAGCACTGCCCGCTCACGGGTCCCGGTGCGCCAGCAGCCGGAAGCGCAGGATGCCGCCGAAGGTCTGGGGCTCGTTGCGCACGACGCGCACCGGACGCGCGGCCACGGTGCACGTGACCGTGGCCCAGGGCTGCAGCCGACCGATCTCCTGGCCGTCGATGACGAGGACACCGGCCCGGTCGGGAGCGATCTCGACGGTGACTTCCTGCTCGTCGGTCAGCACGAGGCTGCGGTCCAGCGAGAAGTGCGGCGCCACCGGTGTGACCACCATGGCGCGCAGGGTGGGCGCCAGAATGGGACCGCCGGCGGAGAGGTTGTAGGCGGTCGAGCCCGTCGGGGTGGCGATGATGAGCCCGTCGGCCGAATAGGTCAGGGCCTCCTCCCCGTCGACCGAGGTGGCGAGCCGGACCGTGTGGCCGAAGTCGATCTTCTCGATCACCACCTCGTTCAGCGCCAGCAGGGCCGTGATGCCATCACCCACCGAACGGTCCGAGATCGACACATCGAGCGCGCAGCGCGCTTCGATGATCGCCTTCCCTTCGAACACCTTGGTCAGGGCGCCGCGTACCTGGTCCGGGACCAGGTCGGGCAGGTAGCCGAGGCGGCCGAAGTTCACGCCGAGGACAGGGACGTCCTCGGTGGCGGCCAGCCGCACCACCCGCAAGAAGGTGCCGTCGCCACCCATGCTGACGGCAACCGTCGTCCCGCCGAAGTCGACCTCGGCCAGCTCGACGGCGATTCCCGCCTCGCTGACCTGGTCAGGGCCGCTGAACTGGAGGATGCGGGCAACATCGCCGCGGTCGGTGAGCCAGCTCGCCGTGTCCGTGGCCAGCGCGAGCGCGTCGGGGCGTTCGGGGTGGACCAGGAAGGTGACGGTCGCCATCGGCGAGCGATTCAGCCGGCCGGAGGGGCCGGTGGCAGAGGTCCGTCCGCCTCCGACACGGCGGCGGTGAGCAGGGCGGCGGCCTCCCCGGCGTCGTTCACCGTCACGCCCTTGCGCGCGTGCAGGAGGAACTCGACGTTGCCGGCGGAGCCGGTCAGCGGGGAAACCATCGCTCCCATGATGCCGGTTTTCTCGTCCTGCAGCGCGGACGCCACGCCCTGCAGCGCATCGAGCCAGAGCGCGGGCTCCCGGATGATGCCCTTGCCCCGGGAGACGGCGACCCGACCGGCCTCGAACTGGGGCTTGACCAGCAGGACCAGGTCGGCGTCGGGCGCCGACACCGGGCCGGTGAGGGCCGGCACGACGCTGCGCAGCGAGATGAAGCTGAGATCGGCCACGACGAGGGGGCAGGGTTCGTAGGCGGGGTCGGCGGCGGCCAGCTCCGCCACCGTGAGGGTGCGCACGTTGGTGCGCTCCAGGACGGTCACGTCGCGGTGGGCGCGCAGCGCCGGATGGAGTTGCCCGTGGCCCACGTCCACCGCGTAGACGTGGGCGGCCCCGTGCTGGAGCAGGCAGTCGGTGAAGCCGCCGGTCGAGGCTCCGGCATCGAGGGCGCGCCGGCCGTCGACGGCGATCGGGAACCGATCCAGAGCGGCGGCGAGCTTGCGTCCGCCCCGGCCCACATAGGGGGACGGCGGGCCGAGCAGGACGACAGGCTCGTCCGGGGCCACGAGACGGGCCGGCTTGTCGGCCGGCGCTCCCGACACGAGAACCGTGCCGGCGGCGACCGCCGCTTGTGCCTCCTGCCGCGAGTCGACGAGGCCGCGTCGCACGAGCTCGGCGTCGAGCCGGCGGCGGGCCCCGCTGGTCAGCTGGCGGCCTTCTTGGCCGCCGAGTCGTTCGCCTCGGAGACCTTCTTCTTGTGGGACTTCCGGGCCTTGGTCCGGGCCTCTGTCTGGGCCTCGGTCTGGGCCGCCTGCGTCGGCGTCTTGATGCCCGGCAGGCGGGAAGGAGCCACCTTGGTGGCGGCGTGGCGCGCCCGGGTGGCGGTCTTCCCCGCTTGCGTGGTGACGTCCTTGGCCGTCTTGCCGGCCTGGGCCGTGACGCCCTTGGCCGTCTGCCCGGCCTTGTTGGTGGCGTCCTTCGCCGTCTTGCCTGCCTTGGACGTCACGTCCTTGGCGGCTTTGCCTGCCCGCGTGGTGACGTCCATGGTGGCGCTGCGGCCGGCCTTGGCCGACTTCTTCAACACCTCGGCCACCTGGTTGGCCAGGGCCTCCAGGGACTTCGAGTCGATCTTCTCGAGTTGGCTGGCCACCTCGTGGCGGACCAGTTCGAGGACCTGCTCGCTGGACTTGTGGCTCCGCTCGACCAAGTTGTCGACCCATTCCTGTGCCTGGCCGCGCTGGATGTCGCCGGCGTTCACCAACTCTCGCACGATCTCTTCGGCCCGGCCACGGCTGACCTGTCCGAGGACGGTTCCCGCATCGAGGTACTTGCGTATGCGCTCATTGCTTGCCATTTCACAAGAGTATCTGAAGTGCTAGCTACTGGCAAGCACTTTCAGGGTGGGCTCTGGAGGGCCCGGTGGACGAGTCCGAGCAGGTCCGGGGCCACGACGGCGGGGTCGGCATCGGGCGGGACCTCGCCCTTCCTCGTGACGCCCGAGAGGACGAGGGCGAAGGGAATGTGCAGCTGGGCGGCCAGGGCACCGTCGGTCGAGGGGCGGTCCCCCACCATGACCCGAAGGTCTTCTGGGTCGACGCGGGCGACAATGGCGTCGGCCGTGGGGCGGTGCGGCTTCCCCGCCACCTCGGCCGTGACTCCGGAGGCGGTCACGACCGCGGCCAGGAGGGCGCCCGCCCCGGGCACCAGGCCTTCGGGGGTGGGATAGGTGGCGTCCTCGTTCGTGCCCACGAGCCGCGCCCCGCCCCGGACGGCGGCCACGGCACGGGCGAGGCCGTCGTAGGTGAAGGCGCGGGTCAGACCGACCACGACGGCGTCGGCCGGACCCTCGGGTACCACCGTGACACCGCGGGCGGCCAGGGCCTCGAGAACCCCGTCGCCACCGAGCACGACCGCGGTCGACCCGGGCGCCAGCATGCCCGCCGCCACGTCGGCCGAGCGGAGCAGGTCGCCGTCGTCGGTCGTGATGCCGCAGTGGGCCAGTTGCCGGTGCAACTCGGCCCGGGTCGGCAGCGCGTTGTTGGTGGCGAAAAGCACGCGGACGCCGACGCCGCGCAGGCGGGCCACCGCCTCGTCGACGCCGGGGATGGGCTTCCCGGCCAGCCACACCACGCCGTCGAGGTCGACGACCCAGGTGCCCCGGGGCGGTGGCGGCCACATCGGGTGGAGGCTAACCGTCCGTTCTTAGACTTGCGGGCGTGGCCGAGCTACAGGTCGACGGCGACGAGCTGGTGCTCCACCTGCGCCCGCTCGAGAAGGCCGAGGGTATTACACGGAGACATCCGGTTGCCGTTGGCGGCGGTCAGCGCGGTCCGGTCCGTCGACGACCCGTGGCCGGAGCTGCGTGGGCTGCGGGCGCCGGGGACGGGTTGGCCGAACGTCATTGCAGTCGGAACACGCCGCGGGAACTTCGGCAAGGACTTTGCCGCGGTCCACGGCCCGGGGCCGGCGGTGGTGGTCGAGCTCTCGGGCGCCGAGTACGGCCGCCTGGTCGTCAGCGATGACAACGCGTCCAGTCGGGCAGACGCGATCGCGGAGGCTCTGCGGCCAGACTGACGGGCGGCCGGACTGACGGGCGGCCGGACTGACGGGCGGCCGGACTGACGGGCGGCCGGTGATGGAACTTCAGGCGTCGGTCCAGGGCGGCTGGAAGCTGATGGAGCGGGCCACGTCGCGGCGGGTGACAAACCCGACGACACGCGCCTGCTCCAGCACCGGCAGCCGAGACTGCTCACTGCGGCACATGAGGGCAACGGCGTCTTCGAGCGAGACCTCGACGTCGAGGGCCACCATGTCGCCGACCCCGGCGAACTCGGCGAGGCTCACCTGACGCGGATCGCGACCCTGGGCCACGACCTGGGCGACGATGTCGCGGTTGGTCACGGTCCCGGCCAGGCTGCCGTCGCTCTGGCACAGCGGCGCTGCGTCCTCACCGTGACGGGCCAGGAAACAGGCCGCATCCGCCGCCGTCTCCGTGGTCCGGAGGACTTCGACGTCCCCGTGCATGACATCCCGGATCGTCTTCATTGCCGCTTCCTAGAGACGGAGGCTCGATCCTCCGGCCGCCCCCCTACCCTCGCGCCCTTGCATGCGGACGGCAAGGGCGCGAGGACCCGACGTTGCCTGACCGCACCGGATTGCATGGGATTGCAGCCGGCCTTGTCGGGAAGCCGAGACGAACGTATGTTCGTACCGGTGGAACGCCAATTCGAGCTCGGGTCTCTCCGGCGCTCGCTGGCCATGCTGCGGCCCGGGGCCCCGGCTCTGGACCGGGAGGAGGCGATGCGGCTGGTGCGTGAGCTCCAAGACTTGGAGCGTCAACTCCGGACTCTGCGCATGGGCCTGCAACAGCTGCTGGCCGAGCCGGGATGAGACAGATCAGGCGGAGGGACGGAGGTCAGGACGCCTTGCGCCGGGCGGCCGTCTTCGACCGGGCAGGCGCTTTGGCGGTTTTGGCCACCTTCTTGGCCGGAGCGGCACGCTTTGCGGTCGTCCGCTTGGTAGCGGTGCGCTTGCTGCTCTTGGAGTCGGAGCCGGGCTTGGCTGCCGCCGCGATGCTGGCGTTGAGCGCCTCCATCAGATCGACGACCTTGGCCGCGGGCTCCGGACCCTCCTGCAGAACGATCTCGTGACCCTGGCGCTTCTCGTCGATGATCGCCTCGACCTTTTCGCGATGTGTGTCGTGGAACCGCTCGGGGTCCCACTCGCTCTCCATCGATTCGATGAGGAGCTGTGCCATCGAGAGCTCGCGATCGGACACGTCGCCGGTATCCGGGAGCTCGAGGTCGCGGCCCGGGGCGCGCACCTCGTCGGAGAAGTACATGGTGTGGAGGGCCAGCGCGTCGTCCTCGGGCCGTATGGCGACGAGGTACTCCTTGTTCCTCATGACGAGCGTGGCGATGGCGATACGTCCCGCCTCGGCCATGGCCCGGCGCAAGAGTGCGTAGGCCTTGTCGGCACCGTCTCCTTCGGGAGCGAGGTAGTAGCTGGAACGGAAGAAGACCGGGTCGATGTCGACCAGGCCCACGAAATCGGAGATCTCGATCTGGCGGGACTTCTTCGGCTCGGCGGACTCGAGCTCCTCCTCGGAGAGGATGACGAATTCGCCGCCGCCGAGGTCGTAGCCCTTGACGATCCGGTCCTGGGGGACCTCCTCGCCGGTCCGCTCGTTGACCTTCTTGTAGCGGATCCGGTCGGACGTCCCCTCTTCGAACTGGTTGAAGTGGATGCTCTTGTCCGAGGTGGCCGGGTACAGGCCGACAGGGATGTTCACCAGTCCGAAACTGAGGGCCCCCTTCCAGATCGTGCGTGGCACGTCCAACAAAATACCAGCCCAGAGCCGGTCCACCACCTTGTTACAGCCTTTCGTCACACTGAGGCCATGGTGAAGGACATCCCGGCCGGCTTCGGCCCAGCCCTGCTCGGCGGGTTGGCCGAGCTGGGCGCCGTGGACCCGTTCTCCGGAGACCTGTCCCTTGAACTGGGCATTTCCGTCTGGCTCCGCACGAGTGAGACATCGCTCTTCGAGGCCCGGTCGTCGCTCCTCGAGATCCGGCGGGTGATCTTGGAGGTGTGCGGTCTGGACCCGTCGACGGAGCCCTTCCCGATGGTTGGCCGCTCCCCCAGGTCCGATGTCCTGAACCTGGTCGGGTACATCTCCGAGCTCCTTCGCCGGGCCTGCGCAGGCATGGACCGCAGCGTCGAAGCGGTCATTGCGGCCGTCGTGGCTCAACTGCCCGTCCCGCTGGACGAGGCGCTCGGCGCGTAACTCCTAGAAACCGAAGGCGGCGATGATCTGGCCGTTGAGGCCGGCCGCCGCCATGCCTCCGAGGTATGGGGCGTCGCCGTACGTGAACACGTCGCCGCGGGCGGCGGCCACCCAGTAGCCCTTGCCGTCAGCCGTGGGGAAGATGGAGGTGGCCGGGTTGAACGAATTGACGTAGCCGAGCGCGCCTCCCATGGAGATGGCGTCGCCGAATCCGTCCACGACGCCGTTGGCGTACAACAACCAGTAGCCGCGCCAATCGGGTGTTGCCACCGCGCCGACGACGGGGACCGTTGTCGGCGGAGGCGAACCGTAGAAGGTGGCGTCGCCGAAGGCATAGACAGCACCGGAATCGGTCACCAACCAGTAGCCGTTCCCCGTGCTGTCGGGCATCACTGAGACGGCCTTGCCACTACAACCTCCGATGCCCGGGCAGGAGCCGGCGAAGTGGGCGTCGCCGAAGGCGAAGACACCGCCATCCGAGGCGATCATGAAGTAGCCATGGCCGCTGGTGGAGGGCACCATGGCGACGATGGGCGCGTTGAGGCTGTTGGGCTGGCCCGATCCGGCCGGGTGGAGCCCGACGCCGGGGATGGAGCCGTAGAAAGAAGACGTCCCGAAACTGAAGATGCCGCCGTCGGAAGCGACCAGCCAGTACCCGGTTCGACTGGCCGACGGGGTGATGCCCACCACGGGTCGCTGGAGCGGGGTGCTCCCCATGGAGCCGTAGAAGCCGGCGGCACCGAACGAGAAGATGCCTCCGTCCGAGCCGACGAGCCAGTAGCCACGCGCCGCCGGCCCGACCGGGAAGGACTGAGTGCTCCCCGTCGCGGCGAGATAGTGCGGACCCTGCGCCACGCTGGCCGTCAGCGTGCAGACCCCGAAGCCGACGAAGGTCACCGTGTGCCCGTCCGCGGCGACGGTGCAGACCGCAGTCGAGATGGAGGCGACCGAGGTGGTGCCGTCACCCGTGGTGGAGACGGCGGCGAGGAACGTGCCGATTTCGGTGGCACTGCTCGAGATGTTCGAGATGGTCGGACTGGAAGGCGTTCCCCGCCCGACGGAGAAGCTCTGGGGTGTTCCAGTGCTCGCCGTGTAGTTGGGCGTCCCGGCCGTATGCGCAGTGAGGGTACAGGTGCCGATGTCAACGAACGAAACCCTCAACCCGGAGGCCATGCACACCGTCGGGGTCGACGAGGTCACAGATCCCGCCCCATCGGTCACGGTGCTCACGGTCGGCGTGTAGCCACCGCCGTAGACGGCCGCTCCATCCCCGGGAATGTTGCTGATGCTCGGTGGGCTCGGTGCAGTGTTCTGTGCCACCGTGAACGCCGTGCACGCGCTCTTTGACGAGAGATAGTTGGTATCGCCGCTGTACGTGGCCTGATACGAGTAGCTCCCGGCGTTAAGCGGACCGGTCGCGTTGCTCAGCTGGACAACGCCGTTGTTCAAAGGGAACGGGCCCGGAGCGGGAACGGAAACGGCAGGGGCGCTGCAGGCGTTGTTGCTGTAGAAGTTGTAGGTCAACGTGCCGGTCGGGATGACGCCGCCGCCACCGATCACCCCGGCGGTGGCCTGTGCTTTGGCGCCCGTCAGCTCACTGCTGTTCCACGGCGAATGGGAGGTGGCGTTGAGCACGGTCAATCCCACCGGGGGGGTTCCCTTGGTCACGGCGGCCGTGGGGTCCTGCCCCAAGCTCCCGGAGTAGTTTGCATCGCCCGCATAGACGGCCGTGGCCGAGTAGGTCCCCGGAAGTGCGTTGGTGATCGTGCAGGCGCCCACCCCCCCGGTGAGCGTCGAGGAGGGACAGGAGACGGGTTGACTGTTGGGACCGGTGACTGACCAGATGACAGACCCGGAAGGGGTGACGCCGGCACCCGTGACCGTTGCGCCGAAGGTGAACGTTGCCCCTGTGGTCTTTCCCGGGGCGTTGTCCGTCACGACGGTTGTGCTGGCCGCCTTGGTGACGTGCGGAGAGTCCGAACCGGAGCTGGATGTGTAGCTCCCGTCGCCCCCGTAGGACGCCGTGGCCGAGTAGGCCCCCGCAATGGCGTTGGTGACCGTGCAGGTTGCGTGACCACTGACAAGGGGCGTAGTCGTGCTGCAGGTCACCGGATTCGAGCCCGGATCCGTCACCGTCCATACAATGCCGCCGGTGGGCGTCCCAGCCGGGCCCGTGACGGTCGCCGTAATGGTGAAGGTACCTCCCGTGGATTGTCCGGTGGCGTTGTCGGCCACTGAGGTCGCCGACGGTGCCTTCCCGACGGTGGCGTTCGTATCGAGTCCAGAGCTCAGGGCGTAGGTGGCGTCGCCCGCGTAGTTGGCCATGGCCGAGTAGGTCCCCGCAATGACGTTGGTGAGAGTGCAGGTCGCCTTGCCGCTGCCGTCGAGCACGATCGTGCTGGTACTGCAGCCAACCGGATTGGAGTGAGGGTCGCTCACCACCCAGACGATGCCGCCCGTCGGCGGGCCAGGAGAGCCGGCAACGGTGGCAGTAAAGGTGAAACTGCCGCCGGTCACCGCATTGGAGGCGTTGTCCGCCACTGTCGTTGTCGACGATGTCCCGGCTGCGCCGGCCGGCGCTGACAGCGCCCCGAGCCCCAGGAACAACAGGATGGCCACGATCACGACGGAGAATCCGCGGCGTGACCTCACGACGGCGTCACCGCGAGCGTCATGCCCGGACTTCCGACAAGCCCGAGCACGCGCAAACACAACTCGACATCAAATCCTCCGCCCATGCCCAGGCACAATAGAGGCACAACGGAGCTTGACGACAGCCCGGCGGAGTGCGCAGGTTTGTGGCCGGTAAGACGGTCCCTCCCAGGAGGCACGATTCGGCACGGACCTCAACCCCTACCTGAGGTTGAGGCTGACGTTGAGGTTGAGGGCGGACCACCCGAGCCACAGCTGGACCATGCGACCCAAAGATCAGAGTGTCACCTGGACACCCGAAGGAGCCAGTGTGTCGCGTTGCGTGCCGCAGTCGGAAGGATCACAGCGGACCACCAGGATGCCCCGTCATGCTGACGGGCATGGCGACAAAGAGGCGGCGGAGGCTCGTCGTGGCAGTGGTTGGAGTGGCGGTGGTCGTTGTGCTCGCGGCCGCACTGGGGCCGTACATCTACATCCACTTCATTGAAGGCCCCGCTCCCAGCAAGCTGGAGCTCCCCACGTCATCCCCCTCGACGAGCTCGGCCAAGGGATCGGCTCCTGCGACGACGACGTCGCTCGACGGAGTCTGGAACGTCGGTACGGGCTCGCGGGCGGGCTACCGGGTGCAGGAGGTCCTCGTCGGTCAGAACGCGACCGCCGTGGGTCGCACCGGCAAGATATGGGGCTCCATGACGATCTCCGGGACGACCGTGACACAGGCGACATTCACCGTTGACATGGCAAGCGTCGTGAGCGACCAGAGTCAGCGCAATGCGCGCTTCAACGGGCCGATCATGGATGTGAGCAGGTACCCGACCGCGACACTGACCCTCACCTCTCCGATCGATCTCGGGTCGATCCCTGCGGCAGGCGCCGACGAGCACTACAACGCCGTCGGCAATCTCGACATGCACGGCGTGACGAAGTCGGTGAGCTTCCCGGTCACGGCGGAGCGCGTCGGATCGGGGATCGACGTGCTGGCCGACATCCCCATCACCTTCTCGGACTGGAACATCGCCAATCCAAGCATCGGCGGTTTCGTCACCACCGCGAACACCGGCACGCTCGAAGTCCTGCTTCGCCTGACGCAGGGAGCGGGAAACCCGGTTTCGAAATCCGGCGGCTCTGCGGGTTCGGTTGGTGGCGGCGGGCCGGTCACTGTCCCCAGCACCACCGTTCCGCCCTTGAAAGTCCCGTCCAGCTAGTCCCCTCATCATCCGGCCCGGGCGACAGCACGCCGGGTATTCTTTGCGACGCCCGGTCCCCCCCTTTTTGTCGAGCGGAAACCGTCTCGGCATGGTCGCCGCTGCAGCACGCCTCGGAAGGGGCATGGCTGAGGGGAGTTGAGGCGGAATCACCCAGCTACCCCGAGAGGATCCGTGACAAGCATCAACCAGTCCCTGCACGGCGACGGCAAGAGACTTCGGCGCCCACACGCCTGGATGGGGTTTCTCCGCGGCTGGGGTCCCGCTTTGATCTCCGTCGCTCTCGCGCTTGCGTACTGCTTGTACATCGCGCTGCGGACCTACGAAGTCGATCTCGGCGTGTACCTCCGACTGGGTGGACGGTACGTGTTCACGTCACATCTGTATTCCCTTCATCTCCCCAACACGAGTCTCCCGTTCACCTATCCCCCGTTTGCGGCGGTTCTCTTTGCGCCTTGGCAGCGCACGTTCAGCAGCGTCGGATTGGTGCAGGCGGTCTGGACCCTTTGCAACGTCGCTGCTCTCGTGGGCGTCCTCGTCCTTTCCGTCCGACTGGTCAAGCCCTCTCTCGACAGGGTGGCGACGTGGCGTCTCGCGCTCGCTCTGACTCTTCCAGCCCTTTTCCTCAACCCCGTGTTGATCACAATCGGCTTCGGGCAGGTGAACCTGTTCGTCACGCTCCTCGTCATGTGGGATCTGCTCGGCGAACGCAGGGTCGGGAAGCGCCAGATGCCACTCGGTGTCGCCACCGGGTTGGCGGCGGCGGTCAAGCTCACCCCGCTGCTGTTCGTGCCGTACCTCGTACTCACTCGGCGCTGGCGTGGTGCCTTGACGTGTGTGGTGACATTCGGCCTCTGTGAGTTGATGACCTTTGTGGTGTCACCGGCCTCCTCAAAGGCGTACTGGACCAAGGCCGTCTTCAAGCCCAGCCGTGCCGGCGATCTCTCCATCGTCGACAACCAGAATCTCTGGGGGGTACTCGATCGTTTCACGCACGGCGTTCTCCCTGATGCCGTCATGCTTCCGTTGTTGGTCGCGACGGCGGCCGTCGGGCTTGTCTTAGCCGCCCGCGCGCACCGTCGGTCCTCGCCGCTGCTGGGTGTGCTCATCTGCGCTGCGACGTGTCTCCTCGTCTCCCCCATCTCGTGGGTGCACCACTTGGTATGGGTGGTGCCCGCGATTCTCTGGCTGGCCTTCGCGCCCGACCGGCCCCGTTGTGGACCTGTCCTCGCCGGCGCTACTGCCCTGCTCTTCTGGGGCGCACCCGTTTGGTGGGTGCCCTACAAGGACACCTCCGATCTCCACCTGAACCTGCTCCAGCTCGTTGCCGGGAACTCCTTCTTCTACGCCATGCTGCTCTTCCTGGTTGGAGCGGCCTTTCTCGTGCTCCGGCGGGGGCCGATGGGCGCAGACGACAGATTTGGAAAGCGGCGAACACCGGCGTGAATCAGCTGGGCACTGAGCGGAGCGTGAGCGCTGCTGTTGTCGGTCCGTTGTGCCGGATCGGACCGAATTGCCCTACCCGGGCCGGCGGACGATCGCCAAACTCAATCCCGAGGGCGGGGTGATCGGGGAGTCTCCGGGGGGATTCGTCACCCCGCCCTCCTACTCATCCTCGAACCTCAACATTCGACGCACGTCAACCCGCACGTCGGTCGAACCGGGTCCGCCGACAAGCCGAGCAGCCTCCACAAGAAGAGAGGTGGGGGCCGGGTGGAGTGGCTGGGGGAACCCTCAACTTCCCGACCCCCGCCCCACGGTGCCGTGCCATCAAAATTAACAGGGAGCCGGCTGAGAATAAAGAGGTCAACGAGAAGGAACAGCTAGACAAATGGCGGTTGCAGCCTCACATTCCTGCGCTTCCGGGTCATTGGCGTGGATTCGAGCCGCGTGTTCTTTTCTTGATTGGTACTACCGGCGCGCTCGGTCAAACGCGTCTGAGTTCGCGTTTGTTCTGGGTACCGGCGAACCTTCTCTTGCGGCTAACGAGGACGACAGTGTCAGGGATGATCGAGACGACGTGGCCGCGAGCAGCCGCCTGCAGATTGCGGTGATCGTCGCGGTGATCGTCCTCCAGAAGCTCGAGAGTGAGCACTCATCATCGTGGGCAACCGCGATGGAGGATCGGGGGCGGGGCCGGGGCCCGTAGGCAATCGCCGGACCCGTCCCCCGATTCGCCAAGTAATCCGCCTACGTGGTTTTTATCAATCATGACCCGCAGGCAGACAGGGGCAGTTGGGCCCAATTGTTCACAACGATCTGACAACGAGCCGTCCAAATATTTGCAACACTGGAGCCATGGTTCCGGTGAAGCCGGTTCCAGCGTCACGATCCCGTGCGCTCTCCTCCCCGCCAATGGATGGGCGCCGGGGTCGTTTCGCGTCCATCCCGAGGGGCGTTACTCGGGACGGATCGCCCGGCAGGACGGAATCGCTGGTCCGGCGGCCCCGTCCTCTCCCCGGACCGGAGATCGACCATCCCCGCGGAGGCGGCGAGATGGACGTTCCGGCCGGGAAGGGGGTTCCCCCTGTGGGGTATCCGAGCGCGGCCGTTCGTGTTTGATAGGTGTTTCGGATGGAATGTCCGTGGGATCGGAAAGAGCTTGGCCGAGCGCGCACGATCGTCGATGGAATGACGGCCAAAACCGGCCGGCAGTGTCGTCGTGATCGGAGGGATAGACGAAGGCTGCGGACCTAGGGCTTCACCTGTGGTTCACGAGCCGAGAGGCTTCGGCAGCATCCACTCGGCACCACGAGACCCGAGTCAGCTCCTCACCACGAATCCTTGCTTGACGCAAGGTCTTCCAGTCACCGCCTCCGCTCCTTCGTGCACGGTTTCAACCGCTGACCACGCTCGGGACCTCACCCACACCGCTTGAGATCACAAGGCGGAGCCTTGCTCACACCGGTTCACGGCGTAACCGGCCGCATGCCTGCCGATGTGACGGTTGTCCCGTGTCGACCGGCACACAGCCCAGCCCTCGTATGGCGTCGAGGACTAATGTTTTGGAGGAGTCGAGAGGGTTTGCCTGGCGGTTTGAAGATCCCTGTCTTCATGGTCTCGACTGGACGGACGAGTTGCAGATAGTGCTGCTGGAACCTACGACGAGTGCTCCGTGTGAATCCGACACCTCGTTTCGTCGCCTGCACTTCCACGCAGCCACTGTCGTGGCCCACGTCACCGCAGCCATAGGCCCTCCGGTTGCTACCGGCGGCATGACCGTCTGGTTCAACGTCGGACAGCGGCTTGCGGCCAAGACGCACTAACTCCCGGCGGCCAGACTGATGTGGTGCATTGCAGCGAGATCTCCAAGTCGCAGCTCGACGGCTGAGCTCTGGCGTTGAATCTGCACCCTGAGCTGCGGCTCGGTCAGTTCGACCGCGCCGCGCCGTAGTTGTTGTCGTCTTGCGTCAGACCCGTGAGCGCCTGGTTGTAAGGCTGAGGTTGTACAACACCCAAGGACCCGGAGAAATTGTTGTTCTCGATCGTCCCGCCCGTGATGACGTTGAGGTCGAACACGTACTGGTCGGGTGCCGCACATTCGCTGACCGGCTGTGGTGCCTCATACGTCGAAGCGCAGAGCGGGAACGTGTTCCCCATGATGTCAAGGTCGGAGATGTTGTAGAGCTGGCCTGCGACGCTCGTACCGCCGCGGTAGGGCTCGCCGTAGAAGCCAGCGGCGAACTTGTTGTTGGCAATTGTCCAGTCCGTGTTCGTGTACTGGGACGACGTCGAGCGCGGGTCGGTGCCCACGACCTCGAAGAGGGGACCGTCACCGCGCAACTTGTTGTTCGCCAATGTGAGGTGCTGCTCTTGCACGCCCGGCGTCTGACCCTGCAACGAGGCGAACCAGTCGTTGCCCCAGTGTTCCCAGATGTTGTTTTCGATGGTCACGTCGTCCTCGGCTGCCCAGAACGGAGAGCCGTCCGGATTGAACGGCGTCGAGTACTGGTCGTACTCAAAGTCCATGGCGTCGGTTCCGATGCCGTTAAAAATGTCATAGGAGACGGTGAGGCCGTTGCAAGGCGCGAGCGTCGGACACCCGACCGATTCGACGGTCAATCCGTGGTACCCCGCATTGGTGAATACGGAATGGGTGATCGAGATGTCGGTCGAGAGTTCGTCGCTGCTCGTCACGTCGTAGGGAGGCGAAAGATAGAGAAAATCTCCCTGAACGTTGCTCACGGTGTCGTGCGTGAGTGTCACGCCGGAGTCGGCTTCGAATTGAATGCCGTAGTCGCCCTCGAAACCCTCGCCACCGTTCGTCCCCGTGTAGTGACCCCTGATCGTGAGATTCTCAATCGTCAGGTCCGAGTCATCCCACAGCTCGAGGAGAGGTGCCGGGGTCTCCGGGCTCACGGTCTGTTCCAGCGTGGAACCATTCCCGTTAATCGTGAGTCCGGTCGTGCTGCGCAACAAGAGTGTCTCGTTGATGATGAAGCAGCCGTGTGCCGGAAGTATCACCGTCGAGTTCGCTGGCACGGTGTCCAGAAAGTTGCTCAAAGCCCTCGTGCTGTCGCGGGCACTACAGCTCGACGAGATGCTGGAGGGCAGCTGATCGATCTCCCCGGCAGCCGCAGGCAGGGGTGTCGAAAAAGCGCTCACCGCAGCGAGCAGGGCGATCGTCAGCGCCAAGTAGAGCAGAGTTCTTCCTCGAGTTCCGGCGAAGCGCTTCATCGCTGACCCTCGATCACAGTGGAACTTCGTCTACCTCGAACCGAAAACGCATGGGCGAGCAAGGTCCGAGCATCCCATGTTGCGAGGGACCCAAACAGTGGCTTCACACAAGGGTTACCTTGTTGGCGCTGATTGGTACGAAACGGAGAAAGAAGTTCACGCAACCGTCGCGAATCGGTTACTGAGCCGCCAATTGCCGTCGAGTGACGTAGGGCCGTCCTGGTCGGCAGCGCTGAGAACGCTCAGGCGTGGTGAGGCGTGGTGAATCGTGGAGGCGATGGCTCGTTCGAAACCTCGACCGGCCGCGGCCAGTGATGCGATGCAAAGCCGTTGATATTCCAGGTCTTGCTAGTCACATCGTCCTTCACCGCGCAAGCGGCTAGCTGTTCGACCGCACCAGAACGGATCGGAGACCAGATGCAGGCTCCCCCGCCGCATCTCCGCCCAGGAATCATCAGCCAGCACGTCACGGCAACAGAATCCAACCGTCGCCGAGGGTACGACCGAACGGCGGGAAACGGACGGCCGTGGCTCGGTATCAAGCGCCTGGCCGCATGCTCTCCAAAGGGTCATCACACGGAGCCCGCGCTTCGGCGCGGTGTTGGGGGTGAGGTGGTCGGACTGACCCTTTCTGCCACCACAGCAGGGTTGGGCCGCGAGCCGAGCCGGTCTCTCTGGGGCCGGTGGAGACGGGATGCCAGGGACAGGTGACCCGTGTCCAGGGTTCATCGTCGAGGTCGACCACTGCTGGCAGCAGAAGCACGAGTGGCAGCTCCAGGCCGATCACTGGTGCAGGCGCCGTCGTGAACCGGTCGATGGTTCAGTCCCTTAGGAGATCGTTGGTGGAGGGTGTGGACCTGTCCTGAGGCAACGTTGGATCACGCAATTGCAGGTCAACGAGCCTGCAGGAGACCTCAGTTGTGCATCCGTTGTCAAAAGGTTGCATGCCGTGTCACACTTTCGGCGGCGCGTCGGGATCCCGCCATCCCCCAGGGAGGACCCGCCTCCTCCCATGGCGCGCCACCCGCGAGGCGACCCCGGCCCGCTAGATCGGGCCGGGGTCGTTTCGTTTACCTCGGCAGAATCGCCGTCGGATTGAACCCCGGTTGGTTTGGCTCCCCGCGGTCGCCGTCACGAACATTTCGCAGGCTCGACGCGATCCCGTCCCGCTCGAATTACGGGAGCGATTTACGGTTGCTGTTACTACCTCGACCTGGCTGAAGATCCCGAACCCCTGGCTCCCGATCTGGGCAGGCCGGGGTCGAGCTCTGACGCTTGGCGATTGCGGGCCCCCGCCTTCGGGCGGGGCCGTAGCGAGTCAGGGCTGTCACTGACCTCGCGGGACGAATCTTCGCCGGCACGAGGAGCGAGCCGCCATCGAGATTCGCACGGTACCCGAAGAAGATCGGATTGAGACCCCCCCAACGGTTCCACTCACTTCTTTGTGCGGTGAACCCGGGCGTTGTGGCCGGGTCACGCAAGTTCCCCGTGGCGAAGTCGCTTTGCGTCGCGCCCGTTGTGGAGGATTGGTCAAACGCACGTTCGGGAATAGAAAGCGTGGCGATAGCGTCCAGCGTTGCGGCCCCTGGTTTCGGCCGGGGGCCGTTTCGCGTCGGTAATCACCCGATCGGGTGATAGCCGGGCCGCGACTGACGGGCAATGATTGCGGTGAACCTCGGGTCACGTCGGGGTCAGCGTTGAGCGGATGGGTAACCGCTCCGCAGGTGAGCGTTGCGGCCCCGCTTCGGCGGGGACGCTGCGCGTTTGCGTCGGGCCCGGACGTCTTCTTGCGTCGAACGATCAGGATCGAGGCAATGTGCCACATCGTGCAGTGGTGCGGGCATTTCACCGTGCGGGTCCCCTACGTATCAATTAGGAATTGCACGTGAACCGAACGGCAGCAACTTCTGGCCCGTCGTGACCGCGCTACAGCAGCTCAGAAATCTCGGATGACCAGTGGTGTGGGAGGGGTGCTCGACTCGCTACTACATCGGCGCTCCTGATGGGCCGATTCAGCACTATGGCCATGTGTCGCTCGTCAGCTAGGGCCCGGTGAAGGTCTCTCAGAGGTCCCTTCTCCCGTCGAAGGTGCGCGTACAGCTAGGTTGGGTCTGACAACGCTTCGCTCGCCGTGGTCCCAGCCAAGCTGGCTGATTCCAACCCTCTGTCCCTTGCACCGCTCCAGGCACTGAAAGACGTCGGCCTGGACACTGAGGCCGAGGATGACATGACCACCAGGAGCACCAATGTCACGGCCGCGCCGATGACGAACACCGCCTGAACGGGAAACTCGCCGCCCGGTGGGAACCAAGCGCCGGGCGCATAGAGCGGTATATGACCCCCCCTATAGTGCCGCAAGGCCTGGTCGAATGCGGCAAACTGGGCGGCGAACAGCACGATCCCCACGACGAGGACGGCGCGAGGCAGTGTTCGTTGCGGCAAGAATCGCCTGCCTCGCCACTCGAAGCAAGAGGCAACGAGCGGGAGTCCGATCACGATCGGCAAGATGTAGCGTCCTTGAAACCAGGGGCCTGCTTTGTTCATCTGGGGCGCCTGGAGAGCAACGACTATCACGACGACGGCCAGTGCAAGAACGGGGAGCGCCCGCCGGCACGGCGCCGACAGAATTAGGGCAACCGCTGCGAGCGCCGTCACGCACGCTGTCCACACAGCAACAACCCATGTCGGTGCGGGAATATCGAGTAGACCAAAGTTGCCGACGCACTGTTCGAGATAGCCTCCGGTCAAACGCAAAGACGTGGCCATGTTGGAGAGAAGGCTGGCGGGATGACGCGGTGGGAACCCGATCAGTGAAATGGTCCCAAAGATGAGCAGGAAAATCGCCGCAGCCCCGAGGGAGACGGCCACGGGGATCCACAATGGGCGCAGGCTGGGGTTCACCCTCTTGCGAAGACCCCGCCAGCCCACAAAGAAGGCGAGGACGACAGCGATGACGAGGGCATCGAGCGGACTGACTGCACGAGCGAGCACCAGCACGATCATGGCGACTGCGGTCCAGACCGCTAGGGCACGAGGAACGCTGAGGTATGTCACCACACACAAACCGCCACACCACGCGGCAAATCCGGAGGCGATCTCGAGGCCGCTCGAGTTCAACACAGCCATCATGAAGAGCGCCATAGGTGACAGTGCGAGCAGCACCCCGAGGAGCGGTGTGCGACGCGGGTAATAGCGGAGCAGGAGCCAGATGCCCAAGGCGACCAAGGCTGCATTAACAAGATCTCCCACGACGCGCATTGCGTAGATTGCGTGCGAGCCGGACAAGGACAACGATGGGATACCCACGACGACGTAGTACAAAGGTGGCGCGTTGGAGTACTGAGTGGGTACCAACACGGTGGTCGCGTGACCCGGGGTACAGGCGGGCGCTTGTACGTGCGCCCAAGGGCTATCGATCCAGCAGGGTACCCGGGCCCATCCGATTACAAACTGGCTTCTAACCCATGGTTGCCTGGGCTCGTTGAACTGGCCCCGGACTATCGCAACGGCCTGAGTGGTGTGGGCGGCTTCGTCGGGAGCAGCACCGATGGGAGTAGCGAAGGACCAAGCGCCAAGCATCAGACCGACGCCTACGAAGGCCCAGACGAAAAGGGCGAACGACGCTCGTCGCTGCGGGAGGGCGTCCGCGGTACCGCCACGAATGTGCTTTGCCGCGGCACTGTCTGGCGCCTCGGCGGTCACAACACGTGTCCCATGATCTCCCAGTAGGCGATGGCGATCACCCTTGCGATGATACGACCACGCCGAGGTAGAGAACGGCGCCCACACCGACAGGAGGGCGGCGATCGGTCACATGAGAATCCGCTGAATTCGTTCCCATCTCGACGTTGGGACTCAGGACCGATCGGGTCGATCGATCGGATCATCCGACGGTCGGTCCGCCAGCACGTCGGTTTTGCGCTCAAGCTCTGGCGGCCCCGGCTTACCGAGGCCGCGCAGGGACGCAGCCCACACGGCGTCTCCGTAGCGCTCGACCCATTCCGGGTCCAGGTCGCTCTCGACTTCAGCGCGGACGCGGTCGAGTGGCATGCCAGAAAGGTTACGTCGTGGACGGAAGTCGTTCCCACCCGCGGCCATGACGCTCCGAGGGAACCATCGGCGGAGGAACGGGTGGCGGAAACGGTAGTGGGTCACCCGGTCAGGCATCCGGAGTTTCTGAGTCGATGGCACTGGCCCCAAAGTCGACTGCCTCCGGATTGCCCCCGAGCTTTTCCGCTAGGCCATTTGCTGTGACGTTCACTTGGTCGAGGGCGCTCATCCCCATACTGAACACCAGGTCCTGGTCGATCCCTTCGATCCCTGCCATGCCGGCCCCGGCGAGGGTGTCGCGCAGATTTAGGCGCATCCACGACAATGCGTTCAAGATGAGCCTGCGCTCGTCATCGTCAAGATCGACGTTCACCTGTTGGACCTCCCGCCCGTTCGGTCGCTGTCGTGAGACCAAGGAGCCCTGACACACCCCGCTGCAGGGGTGGCGAATCGGAGGTTCAGGTCGGCAATTGCCGGCCAGCCCGTTCCTCCGATCCACCAGTCCCCGCTGGAGAGTTGAGCGTCACTGACCCGCCTAGATACGGACCTTTTCCTCACGGTCCCACCAGCGACTCGGCCACTGGATTCGGTGGTGTGCGCCGGAGTCACGAATCCACAAGTGAGTACACCTCAAGCCAGCGCCCGCCTACCGTCGCCCACAGACTCCGCCATAGGTTGGCCTGACCGTGAGGGCAAAACGCGTGAGAGAGATACCCGCGCTGGCTGCTGTCGTCTGAAATTCACCCGATCGGGTGATGCTGAGCCTGAGCCTTTACTCCGACGGAGATCTGGATGAAGGCCATTGAGCATCTTTGCAGTCCCCGTTGACGTCGCCGTCTCTGATCCCTACGCTCGGCTGCATTCCCCATTGCACACTTGGGGTTGAGAGGTATGCGGTGACCACAGGGCACTGGACGGGGTCATTGCGCACGGAGGTATTTCTGAAAACCGAAGCAGTTCCGATGTCGCACATCTGGAAGGGGAATCATGGCTCGATGCATGAAAGCGTTTGCAGGGCTGCTTGTGCTTGCGGGAGGGCTCTCGCTGGGCGCGGCCGCCGCATCTGGGGCGACACCGGTCAGCGGCCCGGCTCAGCTGTGGGGAAACCTCAGCGGCGGCGGGGCGGGCTTCAAGGCGGTCTTCACCGGAGCGATTGGTGATTCCGGACTGTCGATCCCAGCCACAGCGCAAGGCAAGCCGTCGAAGAAGCAGAACTCCGGGTATCGGCTCTTCGTCCTCAAGAAGGGAACGATCTTTTTCAACACGAAGCAGATCGACGCAGCCCAGAACGACAACAATACGCCACCGACCACCGAGAACAGCACGACCTGCTCGTTTACCTTTGTCACCACTGACCCAGTGACGATCATCAGCGGCACGAAGGCCTACGTTGGGATCTCCGGCTCCTTCAATGTGACGATCTCCTTCGCAGCAGTCCTCCCGATGAAGAACGGGAAGTGCAACATGAATGCCAATCCGACAGCGACAATTGGGTCTGTGGCGGCCAATGGCACGGTGAGCTACGGCTAGTCACCTCGAACACTTCTAGGCATTTTTTCAGCCTAGGTGGTCCGCAGGAAACTGGAGTGCCCGAGCACAGATTTCGTCGGGGTGAGCCATATGCTCCGTTGTGCTCCGGCTGAGTGTTGGCCCCAGGTCGAGGCTGTGGATTTCGCGTTGCCCCCTCTTGCGGAGTCACGACACGACACGATCCGACACGGTTTCCCATGTCGCCATTCAGCGAGGATTCAACGGCACCCCCCTACGCCACCGCTCCCCGCATCTCCCGCCGGTCAACGCCCGTCATTTCCGGCCCAGCATCCACCATGCAGATGCCGAGCGACCATAGCGTTATTGGCCTCAATGCAGATCGCATATGGATGCGATCCAACGCCCGAGCTATCGGGGGGGAGAAGTGAAGCTATGGATGAAAAAGGTGGAGGCTGGCTTGTATTTGCAGCCGTCGTACTCGGAGTCGCGGGCATCATGCGGGTCTTCGATGCCATCTGGGCGTTCCGCTACCACGGCGCGCTCCCCCAGAACTTTGAGGACGCCATTTTCGGGCACAGCCTAAAGACCTATGGCTGGGTATATCTGATCGTGGCCATCGTGCTAATCCTCTGCGCATTCGGGGTCATGGCACGGTCACAGTTCAGCCGATGGATCGGGATCTTCGCCGGCGCGATCATGGCGATCAGTGCGATCTGGTGGATGCCGTTCTACCCCGTGTGGTCGCTCACGTACATCTTCGTTGGCGTCCTCGTTATCTATGGACTTTCAGCCTACGGCGGGCGCGAGGTGACGACGTAGTTTCGGATCGTCCGGCACATCTCTGCTTGCCGTGATGGTCCACTCGTCGACCCAGCCCCTCCCAGGCGACGCATTGCTCAGAGATGCCGACCTGATCCTGTCCTGACCACCTCGAGGGCCTGACGGGACGACGGGAGCCATCAACCATTCGATAGGCGGCATAACGCTCATCGTCCTGCGACGATACGAGGGCGGTGCGACGAGTCGGATGACCCTGCCCCCCAAATGGCGCATCCGGGCGACCCTCCAAACTCTCTCCCAATCAAAAGAACACCAAGTCATTCGGCATCTTGCCGGATAAATGGTTTTGGCTGGGTTGACCATGGGTAGACGGATTGCAACACGAGAAAGGGGGTTCCAATGGTTGGAGCGGGTGGGCTTGTTGTAAGCATCATTGCTTTTGCTGTAGGAGCGATTCTCGATTGGGCGGTGACGGCGCCGAATCAACATGGCATCAATGTCAACAAGGTGGGCTGGATCTTGATGATTGTCGGCGTCGTCGGCGCTGTGGTTTCAATCATTGTCATGGTGGCTGGGAACACGCGTCGTCAGCGGACCGTCGTTGACGATGGCCAGGGAAATGTCGTGCGTCGGGTTGATTCGACGTACTAGGTATGGCCAAGCCTCGAGGGCTTCGGGGCTTCACTAATAGGGAGGTTGTACGGTGGTATTGATTCTCGCACTTTTGCTCGTCTTGATTCTCTTCGGAGCAGGATTTGCGGTGCACTTTTTATGGATTGCAGCGGCGGTCTTTCTTGTTCTCTGGCTCGTCGGCTTCGCCCTTGGCCGGGGCGAGGGGGCTGGAAGTCACCGCTTCTATCGGTGGTAGGTCTTCTTCGATAAAAGCTTGCGGTAGATGTCGGCGACTCGGCCCCCTTCGGGGGGCTGAGTCGCGTTTACTGCCCAGTGAAGACATTGCCCCAGTACGCAGGATTGGGGCGCCCGGTATCACGCTCTCGACCTTCGACCTCTACTCGATGCCATCACACGCAGGCGTCGCTCGTCTGCTTTCGTCACGGGATGAGGTGGCCGGCCCGACCCTATGCACCAGGGTTGGGCCGCGAACAGTGCCGGTCTACCCTCGGCCCGTGGGACGAATGCCCGAGCCAGGCGACGGTTGCCTCGGATTCATCTCCGAGGCGAATCCGCGTTGGCGCATGGAGTTCGACCACAACCTCCAGGCCAACCACTGCGCCGAATCACCGGCGTGGACCGGACGGTGGTTCTCACCCAAGGGTGACAAGTGGTGGCCCGTATGAGCCTGCCCTGACCACCCGGACGGCCTGACGGGGGCTCAGGGAGTTCGGCCGGCGCCGCTAGCCCCCCATCATTCTTGCGGCGGCGGGCTGGCTGGACCGCCGTCAACTGGCGACGGTTCAGGAATTGCCCCAGGGACGTCGGTTGGCGGTTCGGGTTCGCGTTCTTCGTCCGGTTGTTGCGATGGGTCCGATGGGTCTGTTGTCGTCATGCTTAGGCCTTACCCGCTCTGATGTAGAGGGTCACCCCTGGACATCCCGCCCCCCTCGCCTTCGCCCACTTCTCGATGTCCGCCCGTCTGCCACCCGGTTGGGCTACCCGTCTGCCACCCGGTCGGGCTAACGGATGGCAGACGGGTAGGTCCTGAGAAATCAGCCGCCGGACTGCAGGTTTGCGCACTGGCCGGTCGCCTTGCCGCCGACATGGTTCACTTCACCGGGGATGAACCCACCCGCCACATTTGGGCCGAGTCCCGAGCAGTTGAGGTTCCGCCCAACTGTGTTTTCCACGATCTGGATGGTGGGAGTCGGGTCGCCTGGGTCGTTGATTGTGACGTTGGTCAGCGTCGCGTTGCCACCAATCTGGTTCCAGAGGACGCCGAGCCAGTCAGAGGTCACCCCGCTTATCGTGAGGTTCTTGCCGAAGGTGTTGTTCTTGATGGCCCAGGGAATCTCGCCACCCCCTCCGGTCAGCGTCACGTTCCCGTTGACCGTGATGCCGTTGAGCAACACGGTGTCCGCGTTCGTGGTGGTGATGTTCCCGTCAACGGTGACGACGGAGCTCCCGTTTGGATCGGTCATGCACGCATGTTCCGCGTGGACGCCGTCCGGCTGACAGCCCAGACCGAGAAGCGAACCCGCAGCCGCGGTGACGTTGTGTCCGACCGTGATCGTCGAGGGTGCGCTCTGCGCATCGAGCACGGCACCGGCGAGCACGTTGACGTTGCCGACGACACTGATCACCGCATTGTCCGGCACGTCGCACACTCCTGCAACCGTGATGCTGGCGTAGTTCCCCGACGGGATGTCGACGAAGGTGTTCGTGGCGAGATCTCCACCCGAACACGTGTACGCCGTCGGCGCCGAACTGTGAGGGGCAGCCATCGCTGCTCCCCCAGAGAGCGCAAGCGCTCCCGCAACGACAACGGTCCCTGCGCCGACGAGGCCCATAACGGATCTGATCTTCACGGTGTGTCCTTTCGTAGTTCCCAGTTCCCCATGGCACCGCTGTGCGAGTGACACGGCAACGATGAACCTGGACTCCACCGCCTGCGTCCGGTCGCCAAACCGGGCGGAGTCGTGGACTTCCCGGCCTCCGTCAGCGCTC
Organism: uncultured Acidimicrobiaceae bacterium; assembly: GCA_963738135.1. Classification (GTDB taxonomy): domain Bacteria; phylum Actinomycetota; class Acidimicrobiia; order Acidimicrobiales; family RAAP-2; genus Bog-473. The sequence goes on from CAVTVK010000001.1 coordinate 79,329, forward strand.
ACCCTACGACGTAACAATTCCCATTTCCAATAGGGAATACCTCAGCCGACGAGCTCGTGCTGGCACCACGATGCCGGGCAGAGGCCTGTCGCATAAATGCTCTGAACCTTGTGGTCGAAGCCAGCCGCGCCGGGCGGGCGCGGTAGGGCATCGGAAAGTTGGCAGCACAACGGAGCAACAACAAATCCACCTCAAGGCGCCTGACGGTCTGTCCTGCAGGCACCCGACGGGTCCCGCATAGCCCCGTACGCCGGGAAGGTGACAGTTGCCTCCCGTACGTCGGAAGCGGGCGCGCTCAGCCGCGGACAGACTCCGCCATCTGTTGGCGTGAGGGTGATGGAGGGCCAGACAAGGCTGATACCTGCCGCCTCCCTCTGTCGTCTGATTTCACCCGATCGGGTGATGATGAGCGCTCCCTCCGACGGGTAGACATTCCCGACGGGGGGTGCGGCGGCAACGGCAAGCAACCGCCGCTCGTCCTCGTGACCGGTCCAACCCTTTCGCACAGTGGGGGTTGGGCCGGTTCGCGTCCGGGTCTGAGAGGCTCCGTATCAAGCCCAGACCAGCTGGCCTCGGAAGTCTCGGGATGGTCATCATCCCCAGCCAGCTCAGGTGGGATTGAGGTGGCCGGCCCGACTCGCCATGCACCTTGGGGGTTGGGCCGCGAGAGTTGGAATCACCCGATCGAGTGACGCAGCCGGTTTCCACGTCTGGCAATCTGTCGTGGGAGCGGCCCCACCGGTGGTCTTCGTCGGATATGCGTCGTCCCTCGGAGGGAATCATCCTCCGCCGTTCCAACGGATCGGTCCGCCTTCGCGCATTGAGGTTGGGCCGGTTCGCGTTTCGTCGCTCACGGCGTCCCCTTCTCTGCTCGTGGTTTGACCCTGCGCACCGTCATCCGTCGAGGATCTGCCCGTAGACCCGTTCGACGTGGAGCTCGACTGCCATCCGGTGGTCGGCCAGCATCTGGAGGCCGAAGCCGTCCCGTTCCGATGCCGCTCCCAGCCCGGTGTGGATCTCGAACAGCTTCTCGACGGCGGCGTCGTCGGGCTCCCGGGCGACCGCCAACGAGGCGGGTCCTGCCACGACGGCGAAGTTGAAGAAGTCCGGGCCCGGGACGTGGATCGCCGCCCGGGGGTCCCGCAGCAGGTTGCGGCCTTTGATCCGGACGGTCGTGGTCGAGAACCGGACGCGTTCGGTGGAGGGGTCACACAGGTAGTAGATGTTCGATAGCTGTGGGGTGCCGTCCACGCCGATGGTGGCCAGGATCCCGTTGCGTGCATCGGCCACGATCTGCCACAAGCCTTCTGTCGTCATCGTGAACCATGCCTCCATAGCCAGATCGTCATCATGTGGGTCTTACGTCGGGCCCAATCGAACTGGTCCAGGCTACGGCCCGACGACCGGGCTCTGGTGCCCCAGTTCGCCTGATCTGTGCGCCATATTCGAGAGCCGACAGAATGGACAACATGGAATGGGTCCCGCCGAAGCCGCGACTGCAAGGTGGTCGTGTAGCTCTGCGTCCGTTCCGGGCGAGCGATGCTGCCGCGGTCGCCTCGGCATGTCGGGACCCAGACATCCTCCGTTTCACCTTTATGAAAGATGGACTCACTGAAGCAGAGGCTGGCGAGTGGATTGACACCGCCAACGAGCGGTGGCCTATGGGCCATCCTCGTTTCGGCGTCGTCGATGAATACGACGATCATCTCCTGGGGCAGGTGGGACTGAACTTCAATCCTCGACACGTGAGCGCCGAGGCGTACTACTGGGTTGTTGCCTCAGAGCGTGGCCGAGGCATTGCTTCCAGAGCACTCAGCCTCCTCATTGACTGGGGGTTCTCGAAAGGCATTGAACGCGTCTTCTTGGTAATCCACCCCGAGAACAAAGCATCGAACCGGCTGGCGGCAAGGCTGGGGTTCACGCGAGAAGGGGTATTGCGTTCCTATGAACCGATCAAGGGTGACCGTCCAGACCTCGTGTCGTGGTCGCTTCTTCCGAGTGACCCGCGCCCTTGGAGGTAGGACGAGCCAGTGCCTCCCACAGAGCGGAATGTGCCGCCGGACATCGAGCACCCCACCCGTGGTTAGGGGTATCACAGAACGCCGGGACGGTGGGACAGTTCGGCGCTACCGTGCCCCGATGAGCCCCATGCCCGAGCCCGGCGAGGTGTGCCCCGGATTCATCTCCGAGGCGAATCGGTGTTGGCGCACGGTCTACGACCACAACCTCCAGGCGAACCACTGCGCTGAGTCGCCAGCATGGACCGGGCGCTGGTTCTCCCCCCGTGGCGACAAGTGGTGGCTCGTGTGGGCCTGTCCGGACCACCTCGAGAGGCTCACGGGGCTGCCGGAGTTCGGACGCAGTCGGCGCCGGTAGGTTGTCTTTGCGCCTAACTACATGCCTTAGTCAGGGACCTGTGGGCACGACCGATATCTGATGTGATCTGCTTCTCGATCTGCTTCTTCTGTGCGCTGCTCGAAGAATTGGAAAGATTCAATGCCTTCGAGAAGTCTCCCGCCACGGCATTCCAGCTTGTCTTCGCCGATCCGGGTGCCTCGTTTGCCACCTTCTGCGCCAAATTCCTGACCTTTACAACGGCTGCGCGGCTCCCGCTCGCGGTGTTCAGCAAATTTCCGAAGTTGTTGCCGTCCTTACAAAATTTGCTCGAGCTCGCTCCAGCATCACCGCCAGCTGCGACGAAGATGAATGTCGCGGTTGCCACTACTGCTCCAAAGCGCGCCGTGAGACTAAGCATTCTTTTTGGAGTGTGAATTGTTTCCATGCCAGGTCGCCCCGCCTTCTGTCTGATCGATTTCCACTATGTAAACGGCAGTTGCGACCGTACCACCGGCGGCACCGGCCGCTTCGCTGACGCTAGCGGGACATTCACGACCACGAGTCTGAGCACACCCGTCTCAACTGTGGGATCGATCGAGACGTTTTCATTCACCCAGACCACGACGGGACAGATCAGCTACTGAGCGAGACCGGCCTGGGACAAGGATCCCTCTCATGGCGTCGAAGTGGGGGCGCGGGTTGAGAGATATCAGCTCGACTTAGGGTGCCCCTGATCGCCTGACCGGCTATACGGGTGATCCACCTGTCCCACTTGGCCGGGTAGGTGACCACATCTTCAGCGATCCTGACTTAGTTTGCGTAGCGATGAGGTTCGGCACGAGCCCAAGGCTTCGGACTTGTCCCAATGCCGTTTTCGTCGCGGTCTTCACATTCAGCCTCGTCTCCTTAGCGTCGTCCTCCGCTGATGCTCTTGGCCCAGGCCAAGTGCAGCGAAGCTCGGCTCGGGTTCACCTCGTCTCTGCCGCACCAAGCCTGATGAGTCAGTGCGCTGCGGCTGCAACCTTGGTCCAGATTCCCGTCCCGTGTCCGAGCCTTGTTCCTTCCCACAACGGGAAGGCACTGGGGTGCCCACCGCCAGTAGGGGCGCAGGTTGCCCCGTGTGTGGGCCTGGAAGGGGCAACCGAATATCGAGTGTTCCTTCTGAACTTCGAAGACTTTGACGTACCTCGTGGATACGTCGGAATAGATGGCAAACCCCTCGGCCATCTATTCCTCGAGGCGCGGAGGCTGGTTGATGCTCGAAAGGTTCCGTGTGTAGGTGGCAGGCGGTCTGGTGCGATCGATATCAAAGGATGGCGAACAATCCTCTACGTGTGCCCGAGGGACAGCTCCTACATCGAACGGGTTGCTCGCCACGGTGAGGGTGTCAATGTTGCTCATGTCCTCCTCGACTGGCGGGTCAACGGCGTTGAATACGTCGCAAGCGCCCACGGGCACACGACTGCGAACGTCGCCCTTCTCCGCCGCCTTGTGGGTTCTCTGACGCTTGTTCAATCGCCGAGTTGAGGGTATCCCCGTTCGATGCTCCTATGGGCTGTCAAGCCCGAGTTTGTCGTGAGGCAAGAGGCTGAAGACCTCTCGGGCCACGTAGCGCTTGAGGCAGCGGATGGCCTCCTTCTTGGTGAGACCATCGTTCCTGCGTCGAGCGATGTACTCGGTGGTGCGAGGGTCATAGACCATGCGGGTGAGCACGATGTGCCAGAGGGCCGAGTTGGCTTGGCGATCACCACTTCGGTTGAGGCGGTGTCGTTGGTTCTTGCCACTGCTGGCGTCGAGCGGTGAGGCACCGCAGAGGTGAGCAAAGGCCGCCTCGTTGCGCAGCCGCTCGGGATTGTCGCCGGCGGCGACGAGGAGCGCTGAAGCGGCATCGCTCCCGATGCCGAGGGTGGCGACGAGTTCGGGCGCTGTCTCTTTGACCAAGGGCTTGAGGATGGCGTCGATCTCTGAGATCTCCTCTTCGAGGGTGAGGGCGCGCCGGGCCAGCATCCGAAGGGTGAACTTGGTGAGCGAGGCGATGTCGCGCTTGGCGCCGGGTCGATAGGCTCGAAGCCCGCTCGAGGAGATTGAAGACGCTGAGACCCCGGAGCTCGGCCCGGATGGGACTCGGGGGCGGTCGAGACCAGGTTGCGCATCTGGTTGAGTGCCTGGGTCCGGCCCTTGCGGGCCGAGGCCCGGGCGACACGCAAAACCCGCAGGGATTCGACGTTTCCGTCCCTCGTCTTGGCTTCGCCGCAGGCCTCGCCCGAGAGGGCAGCTCGGGCCGCCGAGATGGCGTCTTGGGGATCGGACTTTCCCTTGCGCCGGCGGCGCTGGCGATTGGGGCGGTCGACTTCGACGACGCGGACCCGTTCAACTTGGAGATGGCGGGTCAGCCCGGCGCCATAGGACCCAGTCCCTTCGACCCCGACCAACTCGACGGGGCCGAAGTCACTCAGCCAGCCCAGCAGCTTCTTGTAACCGCTCTCGGTCGTGGCGAAGCTCTCGACGCCGAGGAGGGACCCTCGGTCGTCCAAAGCCGCAGCTACATGGACGTCGAGGTGCGTATCGACCCCGCCGGTGACTGCTTCGTGCCAAATTGGTCACTGTCATCCCTTCGTTGGTTTGGGTTGGGGATGACACCGCACCGAGCGGAACGACGGACAAGACAGCGATGGGCCTGTTTGAGGCAAGCTCCTATGAGGTCACTCCGTCCGACCGGCAGGTGTCGAGTGGGTGACCGGGCCAGGCCGACGAATCGAACTAAAGACAGTCCCAAAGGACGTCAGCCGGGTTGCTGGAGTCAGACCTGGCCTGGGCACCCACCCACACGCTGATCAATCCGTTCACCAAAGTGGTGGATCACCCAGCGGCCGAGTCAATCCTCGCTGCCGGGACGGTGGGACACTTCGGCGCTACCGTGACCCCGTGGACCGAATGCCCGAGTCCGGCGAAGTGTGTCCAGGTTTCATATCGGAGGCGAGTCGGTGCTGGCGGATGGTCTATGACCGCAACCTCCAGGCGACCCACTGCGCCGAGCCAACGACCTGGACGGGTCGCTGGTTCTCCCCCCGTGGCGACAAGTGGTGGCTTGTGTGGGCCTGTGAGGGCCACCTCGAGGGCCTGACCGGGCTCAGGGAGTACGGCCACCCTCGGGCTCGTCGGTGATCTTGCCTGGAATCTCTTCTCCGGACTCCGTTTCGGCCAACTCCCCAAGGTGGACTAGCTGCGCGGAGGTGGTCAACCTGATCATCTGCTCGTTCACCTCGGCCCGGTCCGAATACGGAAGTGACTCGATGTACTCGGTCATCTTCTCTGCGATCTGATGATCCGAGGCATCGGGGCCAAGCTCCCGCAGCACGCGAAGAAGAATGCCTTGAAGATCTGTCATCACGCTCCCGTCCTAATCCGTTGCCCCGTCGCCCGCGCCCAATCTTCGATGGCGTGACTGGAACATCCTCTCATCGTGATCTACCGCGCCGGGTGTTCCTCTCTCTGGGCGCAAGAAGCAGGGAAGCTTTCTGAGAAATTCATGAGTAAAGCGCTAAGAATTGGGGGGTAGTCATGTCGGACCAACGGTGTTATACCGGTTGTTGTCGATGTGTGGACGCTCGTCCGTCTCCTGCAGACAGGTATTTGCTCCGTAATCCATCCCGAGTGTGATGGCTCGGAGAGAGCAGCTGTTGGATAACTCATGGCTAAGTACGGGCGGTTTTGTCGCGCCAATTTCTCCCGAGTTGACGCTCTCCGCCCCAGTGAACATAGGAGAGGGACTCATGGGCACAATCACAGTCAGTGACGGCACCGAGATCTACTACAAAGACTGGGGCGAGGGCCCGGTCGTGACCTTTTCGCATGGCTGGCCTTTGAGCGCCGATGCGTGGGACGGCCAGTTGCAGTTTCTCGCGGAGAACGGGTACCGGGCAGTCGCCCATGATCGTCGAGGTCACGGCCGCTCGAGCCAGCCTTCCAGCGGGAACGAAATGGATACCTATGCCGATGACCTCGCCGCGTTGATCGAAGCACTTGATCTCCGAGATGCCACGCTCGTGGGCCATTCCACAGGGGGCGGCGAAGTGGCGCGCTACATCGGGCGCCATGGCACGAGCAGAGTTGCCAAAGCAGCCCTCATCTCAGCGGTTCCGCCGATCATGATCCAGAGCGATGCGAATCCCGAGGGCCTCCCGATCAAGGTCTTCGATGACATTCGCGCTGGCGTGGCCAACGACCGCTCCCAGTTTTACAAGGACCTCGCGACTCCGTTCTACGGCGCCAACATGCCGGGAGCCAAGGTCTCCCAGGGAGTGCTTGATCAGTTCTGGCTCTGGAGTATGCAGTCGGGGCAAAAGAACGCGTACGAATGCGTCAAGGCGTTTTCGGAAACGGACTTCAGAGAGGATCTCAAGAAGTTCGACGTTCCAACACTCGTGCTTCATGGCGAAGACGATCAGATCGTCCCCGTAAAAGATGCCGGGAAGAAGTCAGCGAAGCTGATCTCGAACGTCAAGGAGATCTATTACCCAGGGGCACCACACGGCCTGACCGCGACGCACCAAGATCAGTTCAACGCCGATCTGCTGGCCTTCTTGCGCAGCTAGCGGTGTAGTTGCGTGGTCGCACTCTGTTTGGTTGCGTACCTACAACAATCCCCTGCATCGGACAGGTAGTGCCCTGATCGTTAAGGGTTGAGTCCGTCGAATCTGGGCTGCTGCCTTCCAACGCACAGTCAACTCGACTTACCGTCAAGGAGTTACCAAAGTGCCGCCTTCTACAACTTCCTCCGATACTCCGCCGCTCACCGTCGTCCTCGTACATGGTGCCTTTGCAGATGCTTCCGGCTGGAATGGAGTGATTGACCGTCTCCTCGCGAGGTATGCAGGTGATCGCCCCGGCGAACCCTTTGCGTGGGATCTCTATCGACTCGGCCTACGTCGCCAGCGTCCTGCGGGGTATTCCCGGGCCTGTCCTCGCCGTCGGACACTCTTATGGCGGTGCGGTGATCACCAACGCCGCTACCCAGGTGGGCAACGTTGTCGGCCTTGTCTATGTCGCCGCCTTTGCCCCGAATGAAGGTGAGCGCCTCATTGATGCAGAGAGTGTCTCCAAGGACAGTGTTCTGAACTCTGCGCTGGTCCCGCTCCAGTACCCAACCGGAGAGAGAAACGAAACCGCCGTGGAGTTTGTGATCGACTCGGCAAAGTTCCGTAGTGCGTTCGCCGCCGATCTGCCTGCTGAGCAAACGGCAGAGATGGCTGCCACTCAGCGTCCTGTCGCCGAGTTGGCATTTTCAGAACCCTCCGGTATTCCGGCATGGAAAAACCTCCCGTCTTGGACGGTGGTTGCAACCGGCGACACGGCGGCGGGGGCCGACGTTATTCGTTCAATGGCAGAACGGGCCGGGGCAACGATCACAGAGGTCGAGGGCTCTCACGTCATCATGATGTCGCAGCCCCAAGCTGTAACGGATGTGATCCTGACTGCAATCGCCGCGGTGACCTAGGGCACCGCGCCCAAAAGAGGTGACGGCATCGCGACCGAGATCTTTACCAGTCAGGCGGCATTCGATCAATCAGGGGGTCCGAACAGTGTCGAACAAACCAGTTGCCAACTCGCAGACGATCGACGAGCTGGCCGGGAACCTCAAGCGTACCGAGATCCAACACGGATCATTGTCGGTTGCTGGACGCGAAGTAGTTCAGGTGCTGACAGAAATCCCGTGTGGCGTCGAGTCGGGGTGGCATATCCATCCTGGGGAAGAGGTTGGCTACATCCTTGCAGGCACGGTGCGAATGATGATCCAAGATCAGCCCACTCTTACGTTGCACGCCGGCGATGGGTTTCTCATAACGCCGCGCCTTCCTCACAATGCCCTCGATGTCGGTCCCGACACCGGGCAGATGCTTTCTACCTACATAGTCGAAGTGGGAAGACCTTTGGCGACCTTCGTGGATGGTCCATCTGCTCAGGAGGCTTCGGACTCGAAGAGTAGCGACCAAGTCGCGTCGTAGTCTCGTGGCCCACCGACCGCGATCGGGACAGGCGAGCCTCGGTGTTGTGAGCTGTGGTTCACGCCTGTCCCATCCTCAGTGGCGAAGGCTGCGGTGGTTGGTGCCGCTGTCACACCTGGGCGTCGTCGTCGGATCTGAGCCGAGGGTATCGACGACACGTGCAAGGCACTGGCGGACGCCGGAGGCGCGACCGATATCGACCACGCTCGCATTGAGGCCGCCAACCGCAAGTTGGCAGACTGCGACCGACGACTGGCCGCATACCGCGCCAACCTCGACGCTGGTGGCGATCCCGTCATCGTCGCCGGCTGGATGCGAGAGGTCCAGGGTGAACGACTCCGGGCCGAACAGGAGATCAGCCTGGCGCAACCGTCAGGGAAGTTCACGAAACAACAGCTTCGTGAACTAGTGGCCGAGTTGGGCGACATCGCATCGGCACTGGCCGAGGCGGACCCGAAACTCAAAAGTCAGGTGTACGACGAGCTCGGAATCAGCATGATCTACGACCACACTCGACGTGCCGCGTGCATCGAATCATGTCCACAGAATCCGTGGGCCAGCGTAAGTGTCGGAGGGGGGACTTGAACCCCCACGCCCTTGCGGGCACCAGCCCCTCAAGCTGGCGCGTCTGCCTATTCCGCCACTCCGACGAGCTTCGATGGGAAAGCAGCGTCCGGAGATCGTAGCGCGTGGGCATCGGTCCACTTCCGGGCCGCACACTCCCCCGCGAGGGTTGACAGCAAGCTCCCCGGCCCCGTGCAGACCGAGCTCTTCGTGTCACCCCAGCCTCTCCGAACCACGCAGAACCGACCCGAACTTCCCGCAGGCCTCCGCAGGACCCCTCCCGAGAAGCCGCCCGGAGCCCCCCGAGCCCGCCGCGAGGGCAACTCCCCTACTGCCCCGGCAGCGACGGCGTGGTGTTGCTGGTCGACTCCGGTGCCCGCACGGCCCACAGCTGCGCGTACCAGAGCAGGCTCGTGCTGCGCGGCTGCGGGTTGACGCCGCCGACGGTGCGACTCCAGACCAGGACGGTCGGCTCCGTGAAGAGCGGCAGCGAGACCATGTCGTCCCACAGCAGCGTGTCCGCTTGCGTGTAGTAGCTCAAGGCCCTGTTCGGGTTCAGCTGCTTCGAGGCCGTGGTGACCAGCGAGTCGAATCGGCTGTTCGTGAAACCCGTCCAGTTCTCGGACCCGTTCTTCCCCGCCGGTCCGAGCAGGTGCGTGTACCAGGCCATCGACTGGCTCATGTACGGCGTGAAGGTCACCGGGAGCACGGCCAGGTCGGCGAAGCCGGCAGCGAGGACCTGGCCCGTCTTGTTGGCGCCGTCGACGGGGAGCAGGGTCGTATCCAGGCCGGCCGCCAGCAGCTCGGACTGCATGGTCGGGGCGGCCGCGGTGGCCCAGGGGTCACTCGAGTCGTAGACCATGTGCAGCTGGAACGGCGTCCCGAAGGGCGAGTGGTAGTAGGGGTTGCCCGGCGTGCGCACGAGACCCGCCGCCGTGATGAAGGCAGCCGCCTGGGCGGGGACCGGCGTCACCGGGAAGTTGACGCTGCCGCCCGCGCCGACGGTGGTGGTGGAGGTCGACGACGTCGAAGGCGGGACCGTCGTCGTCGGCGAGCCGGTCGAGGGCGGCTTGTAGTTCGGTTGTCCTTGAATGGTCAGATGGCTGTTGCCCGGGATGATCCCCGGCACGGCCCAGCTGGCCTGCTGGTTGACCAGGTCCTGGCGATTGATGCTCAGGGCGATGGCGAACCGGATGTCGGGCGACAGGTCCGATTCGGGCGAGCTGGCCATGCTGAGCTGCAGCAGTGTGGCCGACGTGTCGACCTCGCTCTGGGCGCCCGGGAGCCCGGTCATCTGGGTCAGGAACGACGGCGTCACCATGGTCGGCGCGGCCACCTGCACGGAGCCCGACGCCATCCACTGGCCCAGCTGCTCCGTCGAGGAAGCGATGTGGATGGTGATCGTCTTGGCGTTGGCCGGCGTCCCCCACCACTTGGGGTTCTGCACCAGGGTGATGGCCTGCGGCGTCACGGTGCCGAGTTTGAACGGCCCGCCCGACAGGTCGACGGCCGGATCGACCGTGGTGCAGGGCGGGTTCCAACCCACCTTCTCCATCACGTGGGCCGGCACGAGGTTGGCGAAGAGCATCTGCCAATCGGCGAAGGTGGTCTTGAACTTCACCGTCACCGTATGGCCCCCGTCCGAGCCGGTCACCGACGCAATGTCGCGGTAGCCGTTGATGCTGGCCACGTCGGGCGACGAGAGGACGGGATCGCCCCGCTGCTGTTCCCAGGCGTACTTGAAGTCCGCGGCCGTGATCGGCACGCCGTCGGACCACACGGCCTTGGGGTTCAGCGTGTAGACGACGGTCTCCGGGCTGGTGTCCACCACCTCGGCCGAACTGGCCAGCTCCGTGGACATCGGTTGCCCCGCGCCGTTGACCACGTTCGGCACGTAGGGGCTGGGCAGGACGGCGGCCAGCACCGTCTGGGTGCCCGGCATGTCGCCGCCGGGCGTGTTGGGATTGCAGCCCGTCGGGCTCTCGGTCATGCCGAACGAGATCGCACCGCCCGCGACGCCGACATAGGTGACACTGGTCCCGCCGCCACCGGCTGCCGCGTCCCCGCAGCCCGACGCCACGAGCGCCAGCGCCAACAGCGCCAGCATCGTGCTCGTCCCGAGCCGCCACCACGAGCGCCGGGGGCGTCGGCCCCGGCCGGTCACTGCAGCCGGAGATCCAGGACGACCGTCGTGAGCGCGAAGACGATGGCCACTGTCACCGTGATGCGGTCGAGGTTCCGCTCCACCACCGTGGAGCCCTGTGCCGCTGCGCCCACACTGCCGCCGAACATGTCGGAGAGGCCGCCACCCTTGCCGCTGTGCATCAGGATCAGGAAGATCAGCCCGAGCGCGGACAGCACCTCGATGACGATGTAGATCCAGGTGACAGTGTCCAAGGTTGCCAGCACGGCGGAGCCTCCAACTCGCGTCCGAACATGCCCGTTCGGCCTAGGAACGGTAGCAGGCGGCGGTGGCCCGAATGATGTCAGTGAAGGCCGCCGCTTCCAGACTGGCACCCCCCACCAGCAGGCCGTCCACGTCCGGTTCGGCCATGAGATCGGCCGCGTTCTCGGCGTTCACCGAGCCGCCGTATTGGATCCGCACCGTCGCCGCGGCCTCGTCCCCACCCACCTTGGCCACCAGGGAGCGGATGAAGACACAGGCGTCCTCGGCGTCCACGGCGGTGGCCGCCTTCCCGGTCCCGATGGCCCAGAGGGGCTCGTAGGCCAGCACCAGCGTGCCCACCACCTCCGGCGCCAGTCCGGGCAGGGCGGCCAGCACCTGCTCCTCCAGGATGGCCTCCGTCTGCCGCGCGTCGCGCTGCTCCTCGGACTCGCCGATGCAGAGCACGGGCGTCATGCCGTTGCGCAGGACCGCCCGCAGCGTCGACGCCACCGTGGCGTCGTCCATGCCGAAGAGCGTGCGGCGCTCCGAGTGCCCGACGATGACGTAGGCCGTGCCGAGGCGGGCCAGGAACCGCGGGCTGATCTCGCCGGTGCGCGCGCCGGCGTCCTCGTCGGAGCAGTGCTGTGCTCCGAGCGCGAGCGGGATGTGCTCCTTCTCCACCAGGGTCTGCACGGTGCGCAGATCGGTGAAGGGCGGATGGACCGACACGTCGACTCGCGCCACGTCGTCGGCCTTCAGGCGGAGACCGAGGTCGCGCACCGTGTGCAGCGCCTCGATGTGGTCGTGGTGCATCTTCCAGTTCCCGCTGACCAGCGGGCGCCGGGTGCTCATCGCCGGGTGCTCATCGCCGGCGCGCTCACCCCTGCGGTGCGTTGGGAGCGTGGCGCAGGGCGTCGATCCCCGGCAGGTGCCCCTCCCGCTCGATGAAGGAGAGTGAGGCGCCGCCACCGGTGGACAGGTAGCCGATCTGGTCGCACAACCCCAGCTCCTCCAGCGCGCTGGCGCTGTCGCCACCCCCGACCACCGAGAAGCCGGGGCACGTTGCCACCGCCTCGGCCACGATCCGCGTGCCCCCGGCGAAGCGGGGGTCCTCGAAGGCGCCGAGCGGGCCGTTCCACAGGACCGTGCCGGCATTGCGCACGACTTCGGCGAAGGCGGCGGCCGAGTCCGGGCCGATGTCGAGCCCCGTCCAGCCGTCCGGCAGATCGCCCTCGATCACCTTGACGCTCCCCCGTGGCCCCTGCCCCAGGGAGGGGGGGCCGAAGGTGCCACCAGGCTCGAGGGCACGGGTGTCGGTCGGCAGCAGGATGTCGACGCCCGAGTCCAGCAGGGCCCGGCAGTCGTCGAGGTGCGACTCGTCCAGCAGCGAGCTGCCGACGTGCTGGCCCTTGGCGGCCAGGAAGGTGTACGCCATGCCGCCCCCGACGGCGAGCGTGTCCACCTTGGTGGCCAGCACCTTGAGCACCTCGAGCTTGTCCGCCACCTTGGCCCCGCCGACGACGGCCACGAAGGGCCGGGCCGGCTGCTCCAGAATGCCGCCCAGCACCTCGATCTCCTTGGCGAAGCGGAGGCCGGCCGCGCTGGGCAAGAAGCGGGGTGGCCCCACAATGGAGGCGTGGGCCCGGTGGGCGGCGCCGAAGGCCTCGTCGACGTAGGCGTCGAAGCCGGCGATCAGACGCTGCACGAAGGCGGGGTCGTCCGACTTCTCGCCCGGGTCGAAGCGCAGGTTCTCGGTCAGCTCCACGCCGGGGCAGAGGGCTTCGAGCCTCTCGCGGACCGGGTCCATCTCCCAGCGCGGGTCGGGCGAACCGCCGGGGCGGCCGAGATGCGATGCCGCCACCACCTCGGCTCCCTCGTCCAGCAGCCAGCGCAGGGTCGGCAGTGCGGCGGTGATGCGGAAGTCGTCGGCCACCGTGGCCCGGCCCCGGACCCCGATGTGCAGCGGCACGTTGAAGTCGACCCGCACCAGGACGCGCTTGCCCACGACCGGTGGGAGGTCCCCCAGGAGCGGGATGCCGCGGAGGGGGTCCACTGGGCTCAGCCGCCTACCAGGAGGGCCAGGTCGACCAGCCGGTTCGAGTAGCCCCACTCGTTGTCGTACCAGCCGAAGGTCTTGACCAGCGAGAGATCCTCGTTGATCGGCATCACCATGGTCAGCCCGGCGTCGAAGGTGCACGAGGCGGGCGAGCCCACGATGTCGCTCGAGACGATCGGGTCCTCGGTGTACTCGAGCACCTTGTCGAGCGGCGGCTTGGCCGCCGCCGTGGCGAAGGCGGCGTTGACGTCGGCCACCGAAGGGTTGCCCTTGACGACGGCGGTGAAGTCGGTGATGGAGCCCGCCGGCAACGGCACCCGCAGCGACGTACCGTCGAGGTGGCCCTGCATGGCGGACAGCACCAGCCCGGTGGCCCGCGCCGCGCCGGTCCCGGTCGGCACGATGTTGTTGGCCGCGGCCCGCGCCCGCCGCAGGTCCTTGTGGGGCAGGTCGAGCAGGTTCTGGTCGTTGGTGTACGCGTGCACCGTCGTCATCAGCCCGCTCACGATGTCGAACTCGTCGTCGATCACCTTGACCATGGGGACGAAGCAGTTCGTGGTGCACGAGGCGTTCGAGATCACGACGTCCTTCTCGGGGTCGTAGTCCTGGTCGTTGACGCCCATTACGAGAGTGGCGTCGGCGTCGCCCGAGGGTGCCGAGATGATGACCCGCTTGACCGTGCCGCCCAGGTGCGCCGCCGCCTGCTCCCGGCTGGTGAAGATCCCGGTGGACTCGATCACCACGTCGGCCTCGAGCAGGTCCCAGGGCAGTTGCGCCGGGTCCCGCTCGGCCATGACGCGGATGTGCCGCTCCCCCACCAGCAGGTCGCTGCCCTCCACCTGGACCGGCACCGGCAGGCGGCCGTGGGTCGAGTCGTACCGCAGCAGGTGCGCCAGCGTTTCGGCGGAGGTCAGGTCATTGACGCCCACGACCTCCACGTCGGCGCCGGTGGCCAGGACGGCGCGCAGGAAGTTGCGCCCGATCCGCCCGAAGCCGTTGATCCCCACCCGCACCGTCATCTGGCCAGCACCGTCATCTCGACCCTTCCTCTCGGTCCACTCGGCATCCGGCTATGCCAGCAGACCCGACAGCGCCTGCGCCAGTTTGGCCGGGCTGTGGACCAGGGTGTTCTCCCCCGTCAGGGGGACGTCGAGCACCTGGACCTCCGTCGCCCCGATACTCATACCCCGGATGCTGTCACACAGCACGACGTCCACAGAGACATTGTGCCTGCTCAGGGCCGCGACGTGGTCCGCCACGTCGAAGCCTTCCGTCTCCGACACCTCCGGACGCAGGTTGCACACGTACACGACCTGGGCTTTTGAGGAGGCCACCGCCTCGGTGATACCTCGCACCGCCACGGCGGCCAACACGCTGGTGAACAGGGATCCGGGCCCGATCACGACCTGGTCCGCCTCGGCGATCCGCTCCACGGCCAGGGGGGGAGGCTGGGCGTCCCCGGGCACGAGCGAGACCTGCTGGATGTCCGACGTCCCCTTCACGGCCACCTGCCCGGCCACCGTCCCGTGATCCGACTCGGCCTTGAGCACGACCAGCTCCGAGGTGGCGGGGAGCACGTCGCCGCTCGCCCCCAGCAGCTGGGCCGCCTCGGCCACGCCGAGGACGAGGTCGCCCGTGGCGTCGATCAGCCCCGCCAGAATCAGGTTGCCCAGCGCGTGGCCCTTCAGCTCCCCCTCGTCGTAGCGCCGCTCGAAGGCATCGGCGAGCGCCGAGTCCTCGTCGGCCAGGGCCACGAGGCACTTGCGGATGTCGCCGAGGGCCACGATGTTCAGGAGCTCGCGCAGCCGGCCGCTGCTGCCACCGTCGTCGGCCACGGACACCACGCCGGTGAGCAGGCCGGCGTAGCGCTGGGCCGCCTTCAAGGTGACGGCCGTGCCGTGCCCGCCACCGATGGCCACCACCGAAGGGCGTCCGCCCCGTCGTCCGGCACCACTCATCGTTCGATGTCCCGGTGGAAGACCGGCACCGGTTCGCCGGGTGCGCTCAGCCGCTCCGCCAGCTCCTGGGCCAGCGTCACCGAGCGGTGCCGGCCCCCCGTGCAGCCGATGGCGATGGTCAGGTACGACTTCCCCTCGCGGGTGAAGGCCGGCAGGATGCTCGTCAGCAGTTCGGCCACCTTGTCCAGGAAGGCCTGCGACTCGGGCTGGCCCATGACGTAGTCGTGCACCGGCTGGTCCTTGCCGCTGAAGGGCCGCAACTCCTCGACCCAGAACGGGTTGGGCAGGAACCGGCAGTCGAAGACCATGTCGACGTCGAGCGGGATCCCGTGCTTGTAGCCGAAGGAGATGACCGACGTCTGCATGTGCGGCGCCTCGTCGTCGCCGAAGGCCTCCAGCACGCGTAGCCGCAACTGGTTGGAGTTGAGGTCGCCGGTGTCGACGAGGAGGTCGGCGCGCTCGCGCACCGGCTCCAGCAGTTTGCGCTCGTCGGCGATCGACTCCTCCACCCCGCGCGCCGCCCGCGGGTGCCGCCGCCGCGTGCCCTCGTAGCGCCGCACCAGGACGTCGTCGGCGGCATCGAGGAAGACGACCCGCACGCGCTTGCGCGTCGCCCGCAGCTCGTCGAGCACGTCGGGTAGGTCGTCGAAGTACTCCGTGCCCGTGTTGCTGCCGCCGCGGCCGATCACCAACGCCACCCGCTCGATGCCCGAGCCGGGGCGGTCCACCATCTCGACCATCTTCATGATGAGGCCGGCCGGCAGGTTGTCGATGACGAACCAGCCGACGTCCTCGAGGGCAGCTGCCGCCGTCGACCGGCCCGCCCCGGACATCCCCGTCACCACCACGAACTCGCTCATCGATCCCCAGCCTTCCGCCCCACAGCCTGCCCCACCTCGGGCTGTTGCCCCGCAGCCTGTCCCGTCTCAGCCTGTCCCGTCTCAGCCTGTCCCACCTCAGCCTGTTGCCCGGCAGCCTGTCGACCTGCACCTTGCCGTCCAGGAGCCCCCCGCCGGACAGCATTGCGCCCACCGAGCGTGTGCGTGGCCTCGTAGACGGCGAGTCCGACCTCATCGGGCAACCAGGACCGGGACAGCAGCTCCTCCAGCGAGGCCGCCCGCACGGCGTTCACCCCGCCCATCTCCTTGACCAGGCGCGCCTTGCGGGCAGGCCCCAGCCCGGGGATGTCATCGAGAACACTCCTGGTCATGCGCTTGCCCCGGCGCTCCCGGTGGAAGGTGATGGCGAAGCGGTGCGCCTCGTCGCGCAGCCGCTGCAGGAGGTAGAGGGCGTCGGAGCCCCGGCGCAGCCGCACCGGGTCCGGCGAGCCTGGGCGGTAGACCTCCTCGAACTGCTTGGCCAGGGAGGCCAGCTCCACCTCGTCCTCGAGACCCAGCTCGCGCACGACCCGCTCGGCCACCCCGAGCTGACCCTTGCCGCCGTCGACGACGATCAGATTGGGGCGGTAGGCGAAGCGGCGCGGCCGCCCGTCCGCCGGCACCGCGTCCGGCTGTTTCAGGGCGGTCAGCCGACGCGTCAACACCTCTTCCATGGCGGCGTAGTCGTCGTTGCCGGCGACGGACTTGACCTTGAAGCGCCGGTAGTCGGACCGCTTGGAGAGCCCGTCCTCGAAGACGACCATGGAGCCCACGTAGTCGGTCCCCTGCAGGTGGCTCATGTCGTAACACTCGATGCGCAGTGGCGCCTCGCGCAGCGACAGCGCCGACTGCAGCTCGGTCAGGGCTTTCGAGCGTGCGTTGTGGTCGGCCGCCCGGCGCAACCGGTGCCGGGCCAGGTCCTCGCCGGCCGAACGCGTGACCGTGTCCTGCAGGGCGCGCTTGGCGCCGCGCTGGGGCACCGCGATCTCCACCGGACCGCCTCGGATGGTGTGCAGCCAACTCTGCAGCAGCGTGCGGTCGGCCGGCTCCTCGGGCACCAGCAGGCGCCGCGGCACCTCGGCGCCGTCGGCCCCGTAGACCTGCGCCACGACCTGCGCCATGAACTCGGGTCCCGAGAGGTCCTCGACCTTCTCGGCGACGAAGCCCCGGTGCCCCACCACGCGGCCCCGGCGCACCCGGAAGATCTGCACGGAGGCCTCCAGCGGGTCCTCGGCCAGGCCCACGACGTCGAAGTCCTCCGGACGGTCCGAGACCATCTGCTGGGTCTCGGCCGCCTTGTGCACGGCGACGATCCGGTCGCGGAGCCGGGCCGCCCGCTCGAACTGCAGCTCCTCGCTGGCCGTCAGCATCTCGGCCTCCAGCCGGGCCAGCACGGGCTCGGTGTCGCCCGAAAGGAAGCCCATCAGGTCCTGCACGTAGCCGTCGTAGGCGGCGTGGTCGACCGCGCCCACGCAGGGGCCCGAGCAACGGTCGATGTCGTAGAGCAGGCAGGGGCGCCCCAGCCGCTCGTGCCGGGTGAACTTGGTGTCCGAGCACGTGCGGACCGGGAAGCTTCTGACGAGGAGATCGAGCGTGGAGCGGATGGCGCCGGCGTTGCCGTAGGGGCCGAAGTAGCGCACACCCTTGCGCTTGCGCCCACGGACCACGGCCGGGCGGGGCCACTCCTCGTTGAGGGTGACGGCCAGCCAGGGGTAGCTCTTGTCGTCCTTGAGCCGGACGTTGTAGCGGGGCAGGTGCGCCTGAATGAGCGAGTGCTCGAGAATCAGCGCGTCGACCTCGCTGTCGACCACCACCCACTCGACGTGGTCGGCCTGGGCCACCATCTGCGCCGTGCGGGGCATGAGCTTGGCCGAGTCCTGCCAGTAGTTGGGCAGGCGGTGCCGCAGCGACTTGGCCTTGCCCACGTAGAGGACCCGGCCCTCGGCGTCGTAGAACTGGTAGGAGCCCGGGGCGTCCGGGATGGACCCGGTGGGCGGCCGATACTGCATCACGTCCACTCTCGCGCAGCCACTGGTGGGCGGCGTTACACTGTCTGTGCCGGCCTGGTTTCCGGCATACAACCTCGCATCGAGGCCGACATACCCGCGGATGGGCGACCAGGCTGTCCCCGCCGGCCATATCGATGCACTCCCGACAAGGGGGCAGACCAGATGCTCAGGCTGCAGACGCCACTTCCGGGGCGCTACACGTCCGCAACCGAGGACGAATTGGCTTCCATGATCGGTGCGGCCAAGGCCGCGCTCGGATCCCGGCTGTTCGTGCTCGGCCACCACTACCAGCGCGACGAGATCATGCGCTGGGCCGATGCCCGGGGCGACTCGTTCGGCTTGTCGCGGCTGGCCGCCGGCCAGACCGAGGCCGAATTCATCGTCTTCTGCGGTGTCCACTTCATGGCGGAGTCGGCCGATGTATTGACGGGTGACCACCAGCAGGTGCTGTTGCCCGACCTCAACGCCGGATGCTCCATGGCGGACATGGCGGACATCGACCAGGTGGAGGACGCCTGGGACGAGCTGGGCCGCGTGATTGACGTGGACCGGTTGATCCCGGTGACCTACATGAACTCCGCCGCCGCCCTGAAGGCTTTCGTCGGCCGCCACGGTGGCGCCGTCTGCACCTCGTCCAACGCCCGGGCCGTGCTGACCTGGGCCCTGGAGGCCGGTCGGGGCGACCGGGTGCTCTTCTTCCCGGACCAGCATCTCGGGCGCAACACCGGCTTCGAGCTCGGGTACGGCGCCGACGACATGCGCGTCTGGAACCCGCGGTTGGCGCTGGGTGGGCTGTCCGACCGCGAGGTCAAGGAGTCGACGCTGCTGCTGTGGAAGGGGCACTGCTCGGTGCACCAGCGCTTCCGACCGGCGCACGTCGAGGCCTTCCGTGCCGCGCATCCGGACGGCATCGTCATGGTCCACCCGGAGTGCGCGCACGACGTGGTGGAGGTGGGGGACGTCACGGGATCGACCGACGCCATCATCCGTGCCGTGGCCGCCGCCCCTGCTGGCTCGGTCATCGGCGTCGCCACCGAGATCCATTTGGTCAACCGGCTCAACAACGAGTCGCCGGACAAGACCGTCGTCTGCCTCGACCCCCTGGTGTGCCCCTGTTCGACCATGTCACGCATCGACCCCCAGCACTTGGCCTGGGTCCTGGAGGGACTGGTCGAGGGCGAGGTGCGCAACCGCATCGCCGTCGACCCGGACACGACGGAGTGGGCCAAGGTGGCGCTCGAGCGCATGCTGGCGATCACCTGATCCGCTCGACTGGGCCTGGCCCGACTGCGTTTGCTTGCGTTTCACTGCGTTTTCGCCGGGGTTTGCCGGGTTTTTGACTGCATTTGCTTGCGTTGGCTGCGTTTGACTGCGTCCGACAGCGTTGAAACGCCGATAGGGTCCCGACGGTCCGGTGCGACGCGAACAGGAGGCATTTGCCGTGAGTGACTTTCCCGCCCCACCCGTACCGGTCAATCACGTGCAGCCAGTCCCCCGCCGCATCCGGGCCTACTTGGCGGGCCAGGCCGTGGTCGACACGGTCGATGCGCGCTACGTGTGGGAGAACACGTCGTACCCGCAGTACTACATCCCGCTGGCTGACGTGCGTGCTGACACGCTCATCGACGAGGAACAGGCCATGGAGACCTCGCGGGGCGACGCCCGGCGCTACGGCGTGCGGGTCGGCGACGTCGACCGGCCCAGCGCGGCCACTGTGCTCACAGCCGCCAAGGTGGAGGGACTGGACGACACGGTCCGCTTCTCGTGGTCGGCATTCGATGCCTGGTTCGAGGAGGACGAGCGGATCTTCGTCCACCCGCGCAACCCGTACACGCGTGTCGACGCCCTGCGCTCCAGCCGGCGCCTGCGCGTCGAGTCCAAGGGCGTCGTGCTGGCCGAGACCTCCTCCCCCGTTCTGTGCTTCGAGACCGGCCTCCCGACGCGGTATTACATCGACCGGACCGATGTCGACTTCACCCATCTGGTGCCGTCCGACACCGAGACAGCGTGCCCGTACAAGGGGACCACGAGCGGCTACTGGTCGGCCAACGTCGAGCTGCGGATCCATCCCGACATCGCCTGGACCTATGACTTCCCCACGCGAGAGCTGCTGCCCATCACCGGCCTGATTGCCTTCTACAACGAGAAGATCGATCTGTTCCTGGACGGGGAGCTGCTGGAGCGGCCGCACACGCACCTGTCGTAACGACGCCGACGTTCTCAATTCGTTTGTGCGCGGGCGCGCCAAAACGCCCCAGGTGTGATGAGTCCGAGATCGCCGGCGAGAATCAGCCGGGGTGAGGCCGGGGCGGGCTGGGCCGGTCGGGCGGGCCCGCCCCCTCAGGCCGCAGTCGGCGGGGGGCGCTGGCGCTGGCGCTGGTTGCCCGGGCCGCCCTGGGCGCTCGGGCCTTCGCGCTGGTTGCGCAGGCGGTTGTGGAACCCGCAGAGCAACCGCCCGTTCTCCTGGGTGGTCTCTCCGCCCTGGGCGTAGGTCTCGATGTGGTCGACCTGGCAGTTCTCGGCGGGCTCGTAGCAGTGCGGATGGGTGCAGATGCGGTCGCGTAGCTCGATGGCCCGCCTGGTCCCACCGGTGAAGAGCCGGGCCCGCACGCTGACGTCGATGCGGTTGCCCAAAGAGAAGATGGCCCGCTCGAAGTAGGCCGAGTCCATCCACGGGTCGAGGGCCGAGGGTGCGAGCACCGTGGCGTTCTCGAGCTCACAGATGCGGCCGTGCAGGGTCTCGTAGCCGACGAAGACGCTGAAGAGCGGGGCGGGGCGGATGCCCTCGGCCGGAGCGCTGGCACTGCGCGTGGCCATTTCGACCAGGGCGTCGGCCCGGCGCTGGCCCGAGGTGCGGGCCAGCTCGTCGATCCGGGCCGTGCGGCCGAGACGCTCCTTGGCCTCGGCACAGTCGGCCTCGAAGAGGTCGTGCTCCAAGCGGTTGAGCTCGTTGGCCACGATGGCCCCCGAGACCGGGTCGAGCGTCATCTGGCCCAGCCACATGCCGCTGAAGCTCGACTCCAAAAAGACGTTGCGCGAGGCCTTGCGCTCCTCGTCGGCGGCCTCGGCCCCGTCGGGGTCGGCCAGCTGCTTCCAATAGGACAGGGCCCGCGAGAAGTCCTCGAAGCCCAAGGCGGCGGCCTGGGCCACCAGCATCTCCTCGTCGCGGGCCATGGCGGCCTCGGTGCGGTGCCGGCGGGCCGAGGCGATGGCCTGGGCCGCATCGAGCCCGATGGACCCCACACGCCAGGCCTCGGCCACCGCGGGCAGGTGGCGCAAGGTCCGCCCGAGACGCACCCGGCGCTTGGCCGCCGCCCGCGGCACCCGACAGCGCGACGAGATCCACGAGGCCGCCGTCTTGGCCCCCTCGGCCGCCCACTCCTCGCCCACCTCGAAGGCAGCCGTCGCCTCGGTGACGAAGGACTCGAAACGAGACAACATGCGGTGCAGTTCCTCGATGGAGGCACCGTCGCCGTAGTTCTCCGCGCCCGAGCGCCACGAGCGCCTCGAGCGATTCGGCGAAGTCGGTCAACTCCATGGGTCGATGGAAGCACGTGGGTGTCACACATCCGGAGCGCGAAACGTCTGCAAAATGCACTGACATTTCGTGCACGACGGCGACCGTTCTTCAGGGGGGACTGCGGCATGGGTGGCGCGGTGCGTGCGCGGCGGTGGGCGGTGTGGTGCTGCGCGCTGTGAGTTGCGTGCGGTGTTGTTGCGCTGGACGGTGCCGACCACGCGGAGACACCGGAACGGTTCCGGTTATGCCGACGCTGTGGTGCGGATGCGACTGACGAAGTCTGGGCGCTAGGGCTTGGCTCTGGCCAGCACCGGCTTGAGCACCTCGCCCGTGTAGCTGCCCGCCGTCTTGGCCACCTGTTCGGGCGTGCCCTCGGCGATGACGGTGCCGCCCTTGTCGCCGCCCTCGGGGCCGAGGTCGATGATCCAGTCCGCCGTCTTGATCACATCGAGGTTGTGCTCGATCACGACGACCGTGTTGCCCTGCTCGACCAGGCGGCCCAGGACTTCCAACAGACGACGGGTGTCCTCGAAGTGAAGGCCCGTGGTGGGCTCGTCGAGGATGTAGAAGGTGTGGCCGGTCGGACGGCGGCTCAGCTCGCTGGCCAGCTTCACCCGCTGCGCCTCTCCGCCCGAGAGCGTCGGTGCGGGCTGGCCCAGGCGCACATAGCCCAGGCCGACGTCGACCAGCGTCTGCATGTGGCGGGCGATGGGGGGCTGCTTGGCGAAGAAGCTCAGCGCCTCCTCGCACGACAGGTCGAGCACGTCGGCGATGGTCTTGCCCCGGAACGTGATCTCGAGCGTGTCGCGGTTGTAGCGCGCGCCGTGACAGATCTCGCAGGGGACATAGACGTCAGGGAGAAAGTGCATCTCGATCTTGATGGTGCCGTCGCCGGCGCAGGCCTCGCAGCGGCCGCCCCGGACGTTGAAAGAGAAGCGCCCCGGCTGGTAGCCGCGCACCTTGGCCTCCGCCGTCTGCGCGAAGAGCTTGCGGATGTGGTCGAAGACACCGGTGTAGGTGGCCGGGTTCGAGCGCGGGGTGCGCCCGATGGGCGCCTGGTCGACGTCGACCACCTTGTCGAGCTTGGCCATGCCCTCGACCTTGCGGTGCAGGCCCGGGACCGCCTTGGCCCGGTGCAGGTGCTGGGCCAGCGAGCGCAGCAGGATGTCGTTGACGAGCGTCGACTTCCCCGAACCCGACACACCGGTCACCGCGATGAGGCAC
The DNA here is from genome assembly GCA_963738135.1 of uncultured Acidimicrobiaceae bacterium. Lineage (GTDB taxonomy): Bacteria > Actinomycetota > Acidimicrobiia > Acidimicrobiales > RAAP-2 > Bog-473. Next base: position 102,266 of record CAVTVK010000001.1, read on the forward strand.
CCGAGCGGGAAGGACACGTCGACGTCCTTGAGGTTGTGCTCCCGAGCGCCGCGCACCGTCACGACGTCGCCGGTGCCCGGGCGGCGCCGGGACGGGACGGGGATCGACTTCTTGCCCGACAGGTACTGCCCCGTGATGGAGGCCTTGTTGGTGAGCAACCCGCCGCGGCCGGTGACCGGGCCCGCATGCACCACGTTGCCGCCGTGCTCCCCCGCCCCGGGGCCGATGTCGACCACGTAGTCGGCGGTGCGGATGGTCTCCTCGTCGTGCTCCACCACGATGACCGTGTTGCCCAGGTTGCGCAGCCGCTCCAGGGTGGCGATGAGACGCTGGTTGTCGCGCTGGTGCAGGCCGATGGAGGGCTCGTCGAGCACGTAGAGCACTCCGACCAGGCCGCTGCCGATCTGGCTGGCCAGGCGGATGCGCTGGGCCTCGCCCCCAGAGAGGGTGCCGGCGGAGCGGGCCAGGGAGAGGTAGTCGAGGCCCACGTCGAGGAGGAACTGCATGCGCTCACGCACTTCCTTGAAGACGCGGTCCGCGATCATGTGCTCGCGGTCGCTCAGTTCCAGAGTGGCCATGGCCTCGACCGCGTTGGCGATGGAGAGGCTGCAGAGCTCGTAGATGTTGCGGCCCCCGACGGTGACGGCCAGTGACTCCGGCTTGAGGCGGGCGCCGCCGCACTCGGGGCAGTCCACCTCGCGCATGTACTGCTCGATCTGCTCGCGCGACCAGTCCGACTCGGACTCGCCGTGGCGGCGCTGCAGCCACGGGATGATCCCCTCGAAGATCGCCTCGTAGGAGCGCTTCCGGTTGAAGCGGTTCTTGTAGGTGACGTGCACGGACCGACTGCCCGTCCCGTAGAGGACGAGCTTCTTGTCCTTGGCCTTGAGCGACTTCCACGGGGCGTCGAAGTCGAAGCCGCCGAATTCGGCCACCCCGACCTGCAGCCCGGTGAAGTACTCGCTGCGTGCGCCCGCCCACGGCGCCAGCGCGCCCTCGGCCAGGGAGAGCGAATCGTCGGGCACGACCAGCTCGGGGTCCACCTCGAACTTGGTGCCCAGGCCCAGGCAGACCGGGCAGGCACCGTAGGGCGAGTTGAAGGAGAAGCTGCGCGGGGCCGGCTCCTCGAAGCTGATCCCGCAGTGCGTGCAGGCCAGATGCTGGGAGAACGTGATGGCCTCGTCTTCTGCGTCATCGGCTGCGTCGTCGGCTGTGGTGTCGCCCGCGTCGTTGCCCGCCCCGCCGTTGCGCTTGTTGCCGCCCTTGTTGCCGCCCTTGTTGCCGCCCTTGTTGCCGCCCTTCCCGTTCCCGGCGCCCTCGCCCCTGCCGTTCATCACGAGAACCTCGGCCGTGCCCCCGGTCAGCTCCAGGGCGGTCTCGATCGACTCGGTCAGACGCTGGCGCATGTTGGCCCGGCTGACCAGGCGGTCGACCACCACCTCGATGGTGTGCATCTCGTAGCGGGCCAGGTTGACCTCGGCCCGCTCGGAGAGCTCGAGGGGCACGCCGTCGACCCGGACCCGGGCGAAGCCCTGCTTGGCCAGGTCGTCGAGCAGCGTGCTGTACTCGCCCTTGCGGCCCCGCACCACAGGGGCCATGACCTGGAAACGGGTTCCTTCGGGCAGCTCGAGGACCCTGTCGACGATCTGCTGGGGGGTCTGGCGCGCCACGGGCCGCCCGCAGACGGGGCAGTGGGGATGGCCGATGCGGGCATACAGAAGGCGGAGGTAGTCGTAGACCTCGGTGATGGTCCCGACGGTCGAGCGCGGGTTGCGGGAGGCGGACTTCTGGTCGATGGAGATGGCCGGCGAGAGGCCCTCGATGAAGTCGACGTCGGGCTTGTCCATCTGGCCCAGGAACTGGCGGGCGTAGGCCGAGAGGGACTCGACGTAGCGGCGCTGACCCTCGGCGTAGATGGTGTCGAAGGCGAGGGAGGACTTTCCCGAGCCCGACAGGCCGGTGAAGACGATCAGGCGGTCTCGCGGCAGGTCGAGCGAGACATCGCGCAGATTGTGCTCGCGAGCCCCGCGAACGACGAGACGGTCGGCCATCCGGTGAGGATACCGGCGCGCTGTGTCACGTCATCCAGGCCCAGGTCACCGCTGTGACGCGGGCCTGGATGACAGTGCGGGCGTCAGCCGGCGATGCCGACCACCGGCTTGTTGAGGGTCAGGCTGCCGGCCGAGCCGTAGAAGGGGGCGTCCCCGTAGTTGAAGATGCCCCCGTCGGAGGCGGCCAGCCAGTAGCCCTTGCCGCTCGGGGACGGCGCCAGGCCGACCACCGGCTTGTTGAGGTGGATGCTGCCGGCGGAGCCGTAGAAGAGCGCGTCCCCGTAGTTGAAGATGCCCCCGTCGGAGGCCACCAGCCAGTAACCCAGCCCGGTCGGCGAAGCCGCCATGCCGACCACGGGCTTGTTGAGGGTCAGGCTGCCCGTCGAGCCGTAGAACTGGGCGTCGCCGTAGCTGAAGATGCCACCGTCGGAGGCCACCAGCCAGTAGCCCTTGCCGTCCGCCGTGGCGGCCATGCCCACGATGGGCTTGTTCAGCGGCTGGCCGCCCCGGGACCCGTAGAACTGGGCGTCGCCGTAGCTGAAGATGCCACCGTCGGAGGCCACCAGCCAGTAGCCCTTGCCGTCCGCCGTGGCGGCCATGCCCACGATGGGCTTGTTCAGCGGCTGGCCGCCCCGGGAGCCGAAGAACCCGGCGTCGCCGTAGCTGAAGATGCCGCCGTCCGTGGCCACCAGCCAGTAGCCGCCCGACGCAGGCGTGGGTGCCATGCCGACCACGGGCGCGTTGAGGTGCAGCGAGCCGGCGGACCCGTGGAAGGGTGCGTTGCCGTAGTTGAAGATGCCGCCGTCACTGGCGTCCATCCAGTAGCCCTGGGTGCCGGTGTACGTATCGAGGAAGCCCTGCCTGTGCGCAGGCGTTGCGTTGTCGACATAGATGCCGGCGATGGAGCAGGCCACGTCCGAGTAGCAGCCGGCCGTGCGCCCCTCGGAGACGACCCCGCTGGGGGCCCCGGTGACGTTCGACGGGACCGGTGCGACCATCGCGCTCCAGCCCCCGACGCCCAGGGAGTCGACGAACGCCGTGGCGTTGCCCGGCCCGGCGCCGTAGGTCCCGACGACGAGGCACGAGACGGGGGTCGAGCAGGCGACCTCGTTGAGGTTGGTCTCCAGGCCCGATCCGGTGTTGGCGTCGGCGGGGACGGGCGCGCGCGTCGCCGTCCAGCTGCCGTTCGAGAGCGTGTCGATGAGCCCGGCCGTTCCGGTTGGCGTCCCTGTCTCGTACAGGCCCACGCCGACGCACGAGGAAGGTGACGCACAGGACACGGCCGTGAGTTGGCCGCCGCCGCCGGCGGTGGCGTCCGAGGGCATGGGCGCCTCGATCCCCGTCCAGGCGCTTCCGTTCCAGGTGTTCACGAGCGGCCCTCCGCCGCCGCCCTGGATCTCATAGCTCCCCACCGCGACACAGCTCGAGGCGGACCCGCACACGACCTGGATGTCGACGGTGAAGCTGGAGCCCGTGGCGGCGTTCGCCGGCACGGGCGCACGGGTGGCGGTCCAAGTCCCGTTGGCCAGGGTCTCCAACAGGCCGGCGTTGCCGCCGGTGCTGTTGTACTGGCCGGACGCGGCGCAGTTCCCCGGGGTGGCGCAGGACACGCCGAAGAGCAGCGAGGTGCCCCCGCTGGAATCAGACGGCAGCGGCGCCGCGGCGGCGCTCCACGTGGTCCCGGCCAGCGTGGTGATATAAGCCGCAGTGGTCCCCCCGGTCGTGGTGTACTGACCCACCGCGACGCATGACGAGGGCGATGCGCACGACACCGAGTAGAGGTACCCGTTGGGGTTGGTGACAGAGGTGTCGGTCGCCGAGTCGGCCGGCAGGGCGCCTTCCTGCGAGGACCAGGCGCCGTTGGAGAAGGTGTCGACGACGGGCTGCAGGAAGCCGCCGGCGTCCTTGTACTGCCCCACCGCCACACAGAACGACGCCGTGGGACAGGAGACGGCCCGACAAGGCGCATCGAAGCCGCAATTCCGCGACCCGAACCAGAAGCCCTGGTTGGCGCCCGTGCCGGCGTTGGCGGGCTGCGGAGCCTCGGTGTCGGTCCACGTGGTGCCGCTCTGGGTCTCGATCAGGCCCCAAGGATTGCCGCTCGTGTCGTCGTACCACCCCACGGTGACGCAGCCGTTGGCGGCGGGGCACGTCGTGGTGGCGGTGTACACGTTGGGGTCGGTGGACCCGGTGCCGGCGTCGGCGGGCAAGGGGGCCTCGGTCGTGGTCCAGCCCTGAGCCGGCGGCGTCACGGCGCCCGCCGGTGCCTGCGGCCCGAGAGCCCCCATCACACTCGTGAGCACCAGGCCGACGGCGACAGCAGCCATCGGGATCCCGGCGAGACGACGTCGGAGAGCGTGACGGGCGCGGCGTGTGGGCATGGGGGGGCCTCCTGGGGCTCACATGGGGGTGCGGCTGACACTAACGGCCGTCGCGCGGCCGTGCTTGGTTTTGTCGGGCGTTGCGGATGTGCCGCGGCGGCGAACCCGGGCCGCGGATCGGCACACCTAGGCGAAGGTCACGTCCTCTTCACCCCAGTAGGCCTCCACGGCGCTGATGAGGCCGTCGTCGGCGATGGTGAACACCTCGACCCCCCGGATGTACATGGTGGCGTCGCCGGCGAGGGTCAGCGTGATCTGGAAGCGGATGGCGACCTTGTCCGCCACCGGGTGGACCTCCTCCACCGCGAAGGTCATCGTCTCGCAGCCGTCGAAACCCGACTGGATGAAGGCCTTGATCGCCTCCCTGCCCTCGTGCAAGCCGCTCGGGTACGGGTCCATCTGCACGGCGTCGGGAGTGAAGAGCGCGGCGTAGGCCTCGGCGTCCTTGGAGCTGACGACGGCGGCATAGCGCTCCATGGCCTGGCGAAGCTGGGCGGTGGTGGGCACGGCGGGAAACGCTAGCCCGGGGCTGGGAGCGGCCCGCGGCCCGCGGCCCGGCCGGGATGGAGGCGTGCCCGCGTCTCAGCCGGGGATGGAGGCGCGCAGGTCAGCGATCTCGTCACGCAAGAGCGCCGCCTCCTCGTACCGCAGCTCGGCGGCGGCCGCCTTCATTTCGGCCTCCAGCTGGTTCATGAGCTCCATCGCCTGCGCCGGCGTCGAGGCATCGCCGTCGACCAGCAGTGCGGGTCGCTGATTGCCGCGGACAGCGGCGTTCTTCCGCACCTCGGCCCGGCTGCGCCCGGCCTTGGCCACGCCCCCGCCGCCACTCCCGCGCAGGCGCTCGAGGATGTCGGTGACCGACTTGCGGATGGTCTGCGGGTTGATCCCGTGCTGCTTGTTGTAGGCGATCTGCACCTCGCGACGGCGCTGGGTCACCGAGACGGCCTCGCGCATGGAGTCGGTCACCGTGTCGGCGTAGAGGACGACCACGCCGTCGACGTTGCGGGCGGCCCGGCCCATGGTCTGAATGAGGGACGAGGCGGAGCGCAGGAAGCCCTCCTTGTCCGCATCGAGGATGGCCACCAGCGCCACCTCGGGCAGGTCGAGGCCCTCGCGCAACAGGTTGATGCCGACCAGGACGTCGATGGAGCCCAGCCGGAGCTCACGCAGGATCTCGATGCGGGTGATGGTGTCGATGTCCGAGTGCAGGTACTGCACCCGGACGCCGGCGTCGGCCAGATAGTCCGTCAGGTCCTCGGCCATCTTCTTGGTCAGCGTCGTCACCAGCACGCGGCCCCCGGCCTCGACCGTGCGCCCGATGCGGGCCAGGAGGTCGTCCACCTGCCCCTTGGTGGGCATGATCGTGACCTCGGGATCGACCAGGCCCGTCGGCCGGATCACCTGCTCGACCACCTGGTCGGAGTGCTCGAGCTCGAACGGCCCCGGTGTGGCCGAGACGAAGACGCACTGCGGGACCCGCTCCACGAACTCCTCGAAGCGCAGGGGGCGGTTGTCCTTGGCCGAGGGCAACCGGAAGCCGTGCTCCACGAGGACGTCCTTGCGCGACCGGTCGCCGGCGTACTGCCCGTGCAGCTGGGGCACGGCGACGTGGCTCTCGTCGATCACGCAGAGGTAGTCCTTGGGGAAGAAGTCGAGCAGCGTGTACGGCGTCTCGCCCGGCGCCCGCCCGTCGAGGTGGCGGCTGTAGTTCTCCACGCCCGAGCACACACCGGTCTCGGCCAGCATCTCGAGGTCGTGCTCGGTGCGCACGCGGAGGCGCTGGGCCTCGAGCAGCTTGCCCTCCTTCTCGAACTCCTGGAGGCGCTCGCGCAGCTCCACCTCGATGGAGCCGACGGCGCGCTGGATGATGTCGTCACCGGTCACGTAGTGCGTGGCCGCGTAGACGGCCACGTCCTCCATCTCCTCCCCCATTTCGCCGGTCAGCACGTCGAACGGCACGATCCGGTCGACCGTGTCCCCGAACAGCTCGACGCGGAGCGCCTGCTCCTCGTAGGCCGGGTGGATCTCCACCGTGTCGCCCCGCGCCCGGAAGGTGCCGCGCACGAGGTTGACGTCGTTGCGGGCGTACTGGAGGTCGACGAGACGACGCAGCATGTCGCGCTGGTCCACCTGCTCGCCCACCTTGATGCCGAGGATGCGGTCGCGGTACTCGTCAGGCGACCCCAGGCCGTAGATGCAGGAGACGGAGGCCACAACGATCACGTCGCGCCGCATGAGGAGGGAGGACGTGGTGGCGTGACGCAACCGGTCGATCTCGTCGTTGATGGACGAGTCCTTCTCTATGTAGGTGTCCGTCGTCGGCAGATAGGCCTCGGGCTGGTAGTAGTCGTAGTACGACACGAAGAACTCGACGCGGTTCTTCGGGAAGAGCTCCCGCAACTCCGAGGAGAGCTGGGCCGCCAGCGACTTGTTCGGCTCGATGATCAGCGTCGGCCGCTGGACCTGCTCGATCATCCAGGCGATGGTCGCCGTCTTGCCCGAGCCGGTGATGCCCTGCAGCGTCTGGTACGGGTCGCCCCGTCGCACACCGTGGGCCAGCCCGGTGATGGCCGTCGGCTGGTCACCCGAGGGCTGGAAGGGGGAAACGACCTCGAATTCGGGCATGACCCAACGAGGCTACCCGGGGGGTGTGACGGTTCAGGCGGGCGCGCGCTGCTCCGCCGCGGCTGCCTGGAGCCAGTCCCACAGGGTGTCCACCTCGGCCACCAGCGCCGACCGGTCACCGGAGTTGTCGAGGACGTAGTCGGCCTCCTTGACCCGCTCCTCGCGCGAGATCTGCGCGCGGATGCGGGCCTCGGCGTCGGCCCGGTCGAAGCCGCGCTGGGACAGCAACCGTTCCAACGCGACGTCCGTCGGGGCGTCCACCACGACGACCTTGTGCAGCTTGACCGTCTCCCGGTGCAGGGCCGTGAGGAGCGGGATGGCCAGGACGACGATGTCGTCGCTGTCCTGCAGGGCATCGCGGGCCTCGATCATGGCGATGCCGATGGCCGGGTGCGTGATGGCGTTGAGCGCGAGCCGGCTCTCCTCGTCGGCGAAGGCCACCGCGGCCAGTGCTTTGCGGTCGATGGTGGCGTCGGCGGCGAGGATGCCGGGCCCGAAGCGGTCGACCAGGGGCTGGTAGGCCGGACCGCCGGGCGCCACGACGTCGCGGGCCACCTGGTCGGCGTCGATGAGCACGGCGCCTCGCTCGACCAGGAGGTCGGCCACGGCCGACTTTCCCGAGCCGATGCCACCCGTCAGGCCGACGGCGAGCATCAACCCAGCTGCGCCTGCGCCTGCGCCTGCGCCTGCGCTTGTGCCCGGCGTGGTGACCGCACCACCGCGAAGAGGACGAGCGTCGTGTCGTCGAGGTCCTCGGTGACGAACCAGTCGTCGGCGGTGATGCCGGTGGCGCCGCCCGAGTCCTCGCGGGCGATCAGCTTGTAGGCCACCGGCAGCAGCCTGGTGTAGGCCCACACGTACCACTCGTGCGGCATGCGGTGGCGCAGGTCGAGCACGTCCAGGCGGAGCACCTTGTTCGCCTTGACCCGGCGGGCGGCCAGGTCCGCCTTCACGTGGGGCGCGGCGTCGACGCCACCCAACCACACGTCGTCGAAGTGGCGCTCCAACATCGACCGGAACTCGGCGCGCTCGAAGAGGTGGAGGTGGAACGGATTCTCGAAGTCGGCCGGCTTGTTGGGCGTGAGCACACAGCCGATCCCGTCGTCCTTGAGCACCCGGGCCATCTCGGCCACGTGGGGCTCGGGGTCGGTGAAGTGCTCGATGAGGTGCGAGGAGCAGACCCCGTCGAAGCTGCCCGTGAGGAAGCCGAGGCCGAGCGCATTCATCTGGGCCACCCGCAGGCCCTCGGGCCCGTAGCGGGCGGTCGCCGTGGCGGCGGCCTCCGCGGAGTAGTCGACCCCGACCACGTCGCGGTCAGGGTCGAGGAAGCGGGCGGACTCGAAACCCTGGCCGCAACCGACGTCGAGCACCCGGCCCCGGCCGATGCGGTCGAGGACGGCCCGGTAGCCCGCCTCGTGCAGCGCCAGGAGGGAATCGGGGGTGACGCCCTGCTGCGGCCGCTCGCCCGTCAGGCGGCTCTTCGTGCTGGTCACCACGGACGCTCTCCCTTCGTGTGACACTCCGGGGTGCCGCTGGCTGCTTACACTACCCGGCGACCTTCGCCCCCTTCATGACCACCACGTCCCCCACCGTCACCGCCTCCCGGGGGCGGCACGCGGCCCCGCGGCCGGCGCGAGCGGTCGGCAACCGTTGGTGGTGGATCGGCGGGGCGGCCTTCCTGGCCGTGTTCGCCTACGCGCCACTGCTCGCCGTGCGCCCGGGGGTGGTCACCCCCGACACCAAGACGTACCTGTACCTCGACCCGGTCCGCTTCCTGAAGCAGGTCGCCTTCATGTGGGACCCCACGGTGGGGCTGGGCACGGTGACGCACGAGTACATCGGCTACCTGCTCCCGATGGGCCCCTTCTTCGCCGTCTTCCATCTCCTCGGGGTTCCCGTCTGGGTGACGCAGCGGCTCTGGCTCGGCACCATCTTGCTGGGCGCCGGCGTCGGCGTCCTCTACCTGTCGCGCATACTCGGGCTGCGCGGCCCGGGTCCGACGGCGGCGGCGCTGGCCTACATGCTGTCGCCGTACTTCCTGCAGTACGCCGGCCGCATCTCTGTCATTTTGCTGCCGTGGGCCGGCCTGCCGTTCATGCTGGGGCTGACCATCGTCGCCCTGCGGCGCGGCGGGTGGCGCGAGCCGGCACTGTTCGCCGTGGTGGTCGCCCTCGTGAGCGGCATCAACGCCAGTTCCATCATCTACGTCGGCGTGGGCCCGATCCTCTGGATCCTCTACGCCGTCGTGGTCCTCCGGGAGTCGACCTGGCGCCGCGCCCTCGGCACCGCGCTGCGCATCGGCGCGTTGACGCTGGGTGCGTGCCTGTGGTGGATGACGGGCCTCGAGGTGGAAGCGGCCTACGGGGTCAACGTGCTCAAGTACACCGAGACCGTTCCCTCGACGTCGGCCACGTCGAATGCGGCGGACATCGTCCGGGGCCTCGGCTACTGGTACTTCTACGGCACGGATCACCTGGGCCCGTGGACGACGGCGGCGGTGCGCTACACCCAGGACATCTGGCTGCTGGCGACGTCGTACGCCGTGCCGGTGCTGGCCCTGGTCGCGGCGGCGTTCGTCCGCTGGCGCGAGCGGGCCTTCTTCCTGGTGCTGCTCTTCGTGGGGCTGATCTTGTCGGTGGGCCCGTTCCCCTTCTCCAACCCCACGGCCGTCGGCGGCGCCCTCAAGTCCTTCATGACCAACACGACGGCGGGGCTGGCCCTGCGCTCGACGGACCGGGCCACCCCGCTGGTCCTGCTGGCCCTCGTCATGTTGCTGGGCAGCGGGCTGAGCGCCCTGTGGTCCCGCTTCCACGTCGGCGGCCTCGTCACGGCACTGCTGGTGGCCGGGCTGGTCGTCGCCAACAACCCGTCGCTCTTCCTGGGTGACACCATCGCCAACAACTTCACCCAGCCGGCCTCGCTGCCGGCCTACCAGCTGGCCGCCATCAACCATCTCAACGCCACCCATCCGGGCACGCGTGTGTTCGCCGTTCCCGGCAACGACTTCGCGGCCTCCCGGTGGGGTGACACGGTCGACACCCCGCAACCGGCCTTCCTCGACCGTGACTTCATCACGCGCGAGCAGCAGATCCTTGGGTCCATCGCCACGGCCGACACGCTCTACGCCACCGACGGCCCGCTCCAGAACGGCACGGCGAACCTCAACGCTCTCGCACCGATGGCGCGGCTCATGGGGGCCGGCGACCTCATGGTGGAGTACGACCAGCAGTACGAGCGTTACGGCGTGCCCCAGCCGCAGCTGCTCGCCCTCCAGTTCCTCCAGACGCCGCTCGGGCTCAGCGACCCGGTCGCCTTCGGGGCGCCGCGGCCCAACACCTCGGTGGTCTCGACCCTGAACGAACAGGACCTGTCGGTGCCGGGCAACGTGGGCTGGCCCTCCCCCGTCGTCACCTACACCGTGCCCAACCCGCGGGCCATGGTCCGGGGCGAGTCCGACGCCGGCGCCCTCGTCATGGCGGGCGACGCCACCGGGCTCAACAACCTGGCCGGGCTCGGCCTGCTGAACACGGCCAGCGCGGTCTACTACGCCGGCACCCTGGCCGACCAGCCCGCCCGACTGCAGGACCTGTCCGCCCAGGGCGCCCAGCTCGTGCTGACCGACACCAACCGCAAAGAGGCCTTCCGCTGGGACACGTTGACGGCCAACTCGGGCTACACCGAGACGCCCGGCGAGAACCCGGCCAAGACCGACCTGAGCGACAGTCCCGTCGAGCTGTTCCCCGGCACCTCCACCACGAGCAAGTCGTACGCAACGTACGTCGGCGCGGCGAACGTGTCGGCCAGCAGCTACGGCAACTCCGTCTCCTACACGCCCGAGGACCAGGCGTACAGCGCCATGGACAACAACTTCGACACGGCGTGGATCACGGGCACCTTCGTGCCGGACCCCAAGGGCGAGTGGTGGCAGTCCCAATTCGCCAATCCGGTCACCACCGACCACGTCACGCTGGTCCAGCCGCAACGCGGCGACCGCTCGCGCTGGGTGTCGAGGGTGACGCTCACCTTCGACGGCAAGAACCCGGTCACCTACGCGCTGGACGCCTCGTCCCACGTCACCTCCGGGCAGACGCTGACCTTCCCGGCCCGGACCTTCCACACGCTGCGGGTCACCATCGACTCGACCACCAACAACACGGTGCCGCCTCCCGGGGCCTCGGCCGTGGGCTTCTCCGAGATCGAGATCCCCGGCCAGTCCGTGCACCAGGTCGTGCAGATGCCGACCCAGCTGCTGACCAGCCTCGGCCCGGCGTCGGCCGCCGATCGCCTGACGGTGGTCATGACGCGCCAGCACACCTCGCAGTTCCCGCCGCGCACGGATCCCGAGACGACGATCGCGCGCCAGTTCACCCTGCCGACGGCCCGCACCTTCACGCTGACGGGCAGTGCCAGCCTGTCGGCGCTCATCCCCGACGACGAGGTCGACCGCCTGGTGGGCCGGGCCACCACCCCGTCCAGCACCGTGCGGGACGCCTATTCGTCGGGCCGGCTCCCGGGGGACGTCCAGGCCACCGCGTCGGCGACGGTCGACGGGGACCCGACCACGGCCTGGCAGCCGGGCCTCGGCTCCAAGGCGCAGGTGGGTTCCGCCCTGACGTACGACCTGGCCAAGCCCCAGACCCTGAACGGGCTCGCCATGCAGGTCATCGCCGACGGGCGTCACTCGGTCCCGACGTCGATGACGATCACCTCCGGTGCGCAGGTGCGCAGCGTGACGCTGCCGCCGATCGCCGACAGCACGGTGCCGGGCGCGGTCACCACCGTGCCGGTCTCCTTTCCCCCTCTCACGGGCTCCCACTTCGTGGTGACGCTCACCGGCGTCCGCCCGGAGTACGCGGCGAACTACTACTCAGCCGGGCCGCTCGAGCTGCCGCTGGGCATCGCCGAGATCGGCATCCCCGGCGTGAAGGCGGACCCGGCCCCGGCGACCCTTCCCGGCACCTGCACGGCCAACCTGCTCACCATCGACGGCCAGCCGATCAGCGTCTCCGTGGTGGGGTCGACGCAGCACGCTCTCGACGGCGGCCAGGCTCAGCTCGTCCCCTGCGGACCCGACGCCCAGGGGATCAGACTGAGCGCGGGGCCGCACGTCGTGCAGACGGTGGCCGGCCACGGCCCGCCGTGCGCCTCCACCCCCGCCACCTGTACGGGTTGGAACATCGATCAGCTCGCCCTCGACTCGGCGGCCGGCGGCGGGCCCGGGGCGGAGGCCTTCCCCACCAGCGCCGGTACCCCGCAGCTCCCGGCCACCCAGCCGGGCCCGGCGGCCGCGGTGACGGCGACGTCGGTCCACATCGACAGCCACGGGGCGGACGTGACGAATGCGACCGAACCCTTCGAGCTCGTTCTGGGCCAGAGCGTGAACAAGGGCTGGAAGGCGGTGGCCACTCCCGGGCCCGGGGCCCCGCCGGGGTCTCACGCCGTCGACCTGGGCGGGTCGCAGCTCGTCGACGGCTTCGCCAACGGCTGGCAGGTGACGGCGGCCGACCTGCACGCCCTCGGAGGCTCCAGCTTCACCGTCGAGCTGACATGGACTCCGCAACGCGCCATCTGGGCCGCTCTGGCCGTCTCCGCAGCCACGCTGCTGCTCTGCCTCGTCCTGGGCTTCCTTCCCCTGCGGGCCCGCCGTTGGGTGCGGGCCCGCCTTCCCCGCCGGCTGCGCGGCCCGGCCGGCCCCGAGCCCCCGGAGCGGCCCGCCATCCCGTTCGACGCCGCGGTGCTGGCCCTCCCCGGCGCGCCGGCCCCGAAGGAGCAGCGCCGGCGCGGCTGGCTGCGCTTCCCGCGGGCGATCCTCATCGGCGCTGTCTGCGGGGCAGCCGCCCTTCTGGTGACCCCGCCGTTGTCGGGGCTCGTGGTCGCGGTGGCGGTCGTCCTCGGCCTGCTGGTCCCCTGGGCCCGCGCGCTCCCCAGCGTGGCGGGGATCGCCTGCGTCGTCGCGGGCTCCATCAACGTGGTGCAGGGCCAGAACGTCCATCACTACCTGCCGGGCTCCAACTGGGCGGCCTCCTTCGTGCACGCAGGGAACCTGATCTGGCTCGGAGTGGTCCTGCTGTTGGCGGACGGCGTGATCGCCGCCCTGGGCCTGCGGGTGGCCAAGCCGGTGGGCCGCCGCAAACTGCGGGCCCAGACCCGGAGCGACGCCGCACCGCCGGAGAAGCCCCCGGTCATCGTGGGCATCGACGGCTGATCCGACACTGGGCGGCGGCCCGGCCGGCCGGCCGGCGCCCGACTCAGGTTCCGGGGTGTCCGGGCGTCGCCTCCTCGGCCAGCGCCTCGAGAGCCCGCTGGGCCGTGGCGTCCCAGGTGAACCAGCGCGCCCGGGCCAGAGCGCCCTTGGAGAGGCGGCTGCGCAGCACCTCGTCGCCCAGCACGCGCCCGAATGCGGCGGGCAGGTCGTCCGGGTCCTCGACGAGAAGGCCCGACTCGCCATCGAGGACGGCGTCGGTGTGCCCGGCGATGGCCGTGGCCACGGCCGGCGTGCCGCAGGCGGCGGCCTCGGTCAGGGTCATGCCCCACCCTTCCCGCTGCGAGCTGCTGGCCACGACCCACGCCAGCCGGTACGAGGCCACCAGGTCCTCGTCGTCGAGTCGTCCGGGCAGGCTGACCCACTCCGTGGCCCCCAGCTCCTCACGCAAGGCCTCGAGGGCGGGTCGCTCGTACCCCTCGCCGATGATGATGGCGCGAAGGGCGGGCTGCTCCTTCTTGACCTCGGCCAGCGCGCGCAGCAAGACGTCGAACCGCTTCACCGGCACCAGCCGGCCCACGGCGACGACGAGCGGGGTGGGCGAGCGTTGGCCCCCCGGGGTGTAACGGTCGTCGACGCCCGGGGGCGCGACCGTGATCCGCTCGCTCCGGAGCCGGAGCAGGTCCACGATCTCGTCCCGCGACGAGTCGGACAGGGTCACGATGCGGCTCGAACGATAGAAGCGGGGGGCGATACGACGCTCGGCCAGGTCACCCATACGGGCCAGTGTGGGCGGCAGCACCATGCCCCACATCTCGGCGTGCACGTGGTGCAAGAGGACGATGCGCGGCCCCCGGTACCAGACGGGTGAGAGGAAGGGCATGCCGTTCCAGATCTCGACCAGGGCGTCACCGGGGCGGTGCCCCATACGGATCCCCTCCCAGGCCGCACCCGGGAACACCGCGTAGCGACCGGCCTGGCGCAGTACCCGGTAGCCGTCCCGGGTCAGCGCGGCCGGCGCGTCGGGCACGGCCGAGGTGCGGAAGGTGACGTCGAGGCCCGCCGCCGCCCAGCGGGAGGCGATCTTGTGGGCGTGCAGCTCGGAGCCGCCGGCCTCGGGGTCGTCGAGGTCGCGCCAGGCGACGAAGTGGATGCGCCGGAGGCCCGCCTGGGCGGCGATGCCGGCCAGCACGTCGGACCCGGAGGTGGCAGAGGTGGCAGAGGTGGCAGAGGATCCGGGGAACGCGGTGGGCTCGAAGGCTCTCGCGGACCCGACGGATTCCAAGGACCCGACGGTTTCGAAGGGCCCGACAGGCCCGGTGGGCCCGGTGTCGTGGCGACCCCCATCGGGCGCGGCCGGCACCGGCCCCAGGTCGTCACCCATCGGTGTCACGTTACCCCCGCGACCTGCTCCGATCGTCGGATCCTATGGACGATGACGAACCCGCACACGATCACCAGCAGCACCGCCGCTTGCACCGCCACGTCCACCCAGGCCGTCGCCAGCGGTGCGCCGTGCACGGCCAGGACGGCCAGCGTCAGGGCGATGGCTCCCCCCACCAACACCAGCGCCACCCAGCGCCGACCGACGGCCAGCAGGTACATGGTCAACACCACCGAGACGCTGAGCATGATCATGGCGAAGACCAGCGGGGCCAGCGCATCGGCAGCCGAGGTATAGGCGTGGTGGAAGAAGATCTGCAGGAACTGTTCCGGCGCCAGGATGGCGACGGCGAGCAGGAGCGCCGACGGGATGGCCAGGAGCAGCAGCACCACGGCCAGCTGGCGCAGCGCGTGGCCACCCTGGCGCCAGCGGATGGCGGCCTCGGGGAGCAGGTAGCCACCGAGCACCACGGCGCCGAAGACGATGGCCTTGCTCGTGACGGACACCGCGGCGTAGGCGCCGCTGTGCGTGGGGTTGTCCCGGCCGACCACCAGCACGTCGATGTTCTGGAGCACCGCCACCATCGACAGGCAGACCGAGGCCACCACCAGGTCGACCAGGACGGTGCGGCGCACGGACCGCTGGCCACCGAGCAGCGCGTCGGGACGGACCGCCGCCAGCCAGCTCCCGGCGTCGAGCAGACGGGGGGCGCGGCCGCCCGACCAGGCCCGTACCGAGGCCCAGCGGGCGTGGATCGCCGCCACCACCTCGCCGATCAGGACGCCGACCGCCGCGCCTGACGGGCCGAAGCCGGCCGCTACCAGTGCCACGACGGCCACGACCCGGAAGCCGATCTCCACCAGCAGGTTGGCCGCCAGCGGCCGGTAGGCCCGGTGCGCCTGCAAGAGGCCGCGGTCGAGCGAGAGCAGGACGAAGAAGGCAGCGGCCGTCAGGATCGCCGCAATGCCGATGCCACTCTGTTGATTGAGCAGCACGGCCACGCCGTGCCGGCTGGAGAAGACGACGACGGCCCACACCAGGACGACCAGCGTGCACTGCCGGTGCACCCGCCCGGCCCAGCGCCGGACGAGGTGGCCCGTGCCGTCCTCGTGCCAGACGGTGACGCGCCGCACTACCGCCACCACGACCGCCGAACCGGGCATGGACAGAATGAGGTAGAGGCCCGTGAGCTGGTTGAGGACGCCGTAGCTGTGCGGCGACAGCAGGCGGGCCAGGGCCACGGTGAGGACGACGCTGGCACCGTTGGCCAGAACGCCCGCCGCGGCCAGGGGCCCGGCCTGCAAGAGGCCCGTCCGCATCGACTCGACCCCGGTCCGCGCCTCGGGGTCGAGGAGCAGCTCGGCACCGAGGTTGGGCCCGACCGCATTGGGCGCCAGGGCCATGGCGGCGGGCACCGCCTCCACGACGACCTCGGCCGCAGGTGTGCCCGCGACGTCGGGGTCGGTCACGCCCCGGCCCTTGTCGCCCCGTACCCGTCCCCGAGGCCGATGCGGTCGACCGCGGGCAGGATCTGGCGCTGCAGCAGCTCGCCGCCGTCCAGGCTGACGTGGATGCCGTCGCCGGACCGCACGTCGACTCCCGACACGGACGCGGTGTAGACGCCGGCGGGGCTCAACATGCGGTTCAGGTCGAGCACGCTGGCCACACCCGGGCGGGCGGCGGCCACCTGGCGCACGAGCTCGTTGTAGTCCCGGACCCGGGCTGGCATGTTCTCCGACCAGGGCTGGCCGTTGGGCTGGCGGTTACTGGGGTCGACGAAGGGCATGGTGAACAGCACCACTTTGGCACCGGCCGACTGGAGAACGGTGATGGCGGACTGCAGGTCGGCCGTCAGGTGGGCGTCCCAGTCCGGCTCTCCGATGTGCACCCAGTGGCCGTCGAAGAGGTGGTCGGCGATCTCCCAGCGGCCGAGGCCGAGGGCGACCACATCGGGGCGCTGCCCCGCGACCACCGAGGGCCACAGCCCCCGCCAGTTGTCGCAGCCCGGGGTGGCCGGCCCCGCCGAGCCCGACGTGAACACCCGGAGTTGGGGGTCGAGGTCGCATCCGACGGTGGCGCCGTCGATCACCTCGACCCCGTACTGCTGTCGGGCGTCCACGGAGAGACCCATGGCGAGCGTCAGGGCGATCGAGTCGCCGAGCACGAGGAGTCGCACGGGGTGCGTCCCGTAGGCGCCCACGTGCTCCAGTGCGGCATGCTCCGGAGCCGTCAAGCCGGGCGGCAAGGGAAAGACCACCCTGGACCCCCCGGAGACGTCGGCGCGGGCCACACGTGCGGCGCCCGCCGGTGCCGAGGAGACGCCGGGCAGCACCACGCAGGTCAGCACCACACAGGTCAGCACCACACAGGTCAGCACGAGGCAGGCGCTCCCCAGCAGGCCTCGCACCCTCCAACCCGTCACGTCAGCACCGTCCTTCCGTTGCCCTCCACCCTCGCTGGGACGGCAGGCAGCGCCTGATCGGACGAGCTGTCGCCGGAGATCCGGCTCCCGCGCGCCCGACCCCTCCGCGTCGGCTGATCCCGGCCGGCGCTTGAGTCTCGCACCGTTCGGTCAACGATCATCCATACCCGTGTGATCCACGACGCAAGCGGGGACGCGCAGCGTGGGAGCCACCTGCCGCCCCGCGACACCCTCAACCGGGTGGACGCAGTCGAAGAGGGTCGTGGCCCCGACGTGCAGTGGGTGATGCACCCTGAGCTGCACGTCGTCCCACACCCAGGCTCCTGCCTGAATGGTCGGGAGCTGACCGAGTGCCGCTGTCATGAACGCGGCCATGTACACGGTGTCCCGTCCCAGTTGCGTCGTCGGGAGAGCCGGATCGGTGGCGATCACGACCGTGTTCACCTGCCAGACCGAGAGGGCGTGGCGGACCGCGTCGAGTTCCTTCCGGGTGCCGACAGGCGGGGGTGCCACTTGCGGGAAGCTGAGGGCCGACAGCACCCGGAAGCCGGGCTTCGCCGTGCCGGCGCGCCGCTCCACGCCCTGTGGTCCCCCGCCACCGGCCTGGCTGTAGCGGATGTCGTTGACGGCCTGCCAGGCCAGGGCCGACTGCAGTCCCGAGAACGGTGCAGGGTACGACAGGAGGACCCGCCCCGGCGGGAGGGTCGGAGCGACCTGGCTGTACCAGCGGGGCAGCACGACGGCCCGCATGGTGAAGGGCAGGCGTCCGCCGAAGATGACGGCCAGCGGCACGAGGGCGATCGCAGCCACGGCGAGTGCGGCGAGTGCGCCCCGCCAGTCGGGCGCGAGATCGTGGACGCGGTCGAAGATGATGGCGAGGGCCACCGCGGCGGCGAGGAAGCCGATGGCCATGAAGCGCTGCTCGATCAGGTTCTCCACCACGGGGAGGTGGCTGAAGATCCACGCCGGCTCCCACTGGCCGCGGCGCTGACCCAGCGAGAAGGCGATGCAGACGGCCAGGAGGAAGCTGAAGAACCACAGTCGTCGCACCCGCCAGAAGGCGACCAGGCCGACGCCCACGATCGCCAGGAGGCTCCACCCGAGGTAGGCGGACGATGCCAGCGGCGGGCCCCCGTACCCGCTGAGCGGCAGGAAGGAATGGAGCCGGGGCGGGTACTGGGTCGTCACGAAGCTCGAGGGGATGAATCCCCCGATGACGCCCACGTTGGGCCAGACCAGGCCCGAGAGATGGGCCGGCCCCATGAGGGCGAACCAGACCGGCCAGGCGAGGAGCACCCCGCCCACGGCGATCCCGATGCCGAGCGCCTTGGCGGCGTGCGGTGCGCATGCTCGCAGCCGGGCCCGATCGCCGACCAGGGCGGCGACGACCAGGGCGACGACGCACACGAGCACGACGACCACCACGATCGCCAGGATCTCGGTGGACAGGAAGAACTGCGCGAAGACGAGGAGGCCGAGCAGGAGGCCCGAGCCGAGCGCGCGGTGGCGCTGGCGGATGAGGATCTCGTCGAGGACCGCCAAAATGAGCGGCAGCAGCATGAGGGCCGCCGTCATGAGGTGCGCGAACTCCAGGCTGGAGAAAACGAAGGGCGAGAAACCGTACAGCAGTCCGCCGAGGAAGGCGGCCGGCGTCCAGGGGGCCCAGCGCCGGATGACGACGAAGGCGGTGAAGGCGGTCAGCGCCGGCGTGATCGTCGATGCCACGTTGAGTGACGCCACCGGACCCCAGATCCACGTCACCGGCACGAGCGGCATGCTCAGTCCCGTGACCGACGTCTGGGCCAGCAGATTGACGCCGGTCGGGTGGAACAGCGCCGTCGAGAAGAACGGGTTCTGTCCGTGCGCCAGCGCCGTGGCCGGCCACTGGAAGAACCAGAGAAAGAGCGCGGGGTCCCCGCAACCGCACAGTGTGTGGGTGCTGGCACCCCCGGTCCAGGCGTGCACCCACAACACGAACCCGAGCGCGAGATACGCCACTCCCGCCGCGACCAGCGTCATCCACGGACGCCACCGCTGCGCCCGTGGTGGCGCGTGTTTAGCCAGTTTTGACGGCGCCCGCAGTGGCACTCGTGCGGCGCGGCAGCACCGGGGCGTCCCGTCCGGTCGACCCCGCCTCGTGGTACTCCTCCTCGACGTTGACCGACCAGATGTCGTGGGTCGCGCCGTACATGTTGTCCACCGTGAGCATGGCGGTGTACATGGAGTGGTCCTGGTTGTTGTACTTGTGCATCCCGTTGCGCCCCACCGGGTGGATGTTGGGCGCTTCGGTCTCGATCCACTTGCGGATGGTCTCGACGTTGGCCTTGTAGGCGAAGTCGTAGTACGGGTAGGCCTTCGGCACGCGCACGACGTAGCCGTGCTCGACGTCGCCCTCGGCGGCCAGCCCCAGCGAAACGAGCTCCCGTGTCCCCAGCGCGATGAGCTCGTCGTCGGGCGTGTTCCACATGGCGTCGCCCTCGAAGACGAAGTACTCGAGGCCGAGACAGGTGCGCCCGTCCTTGACGAGATACGGCGACCACGATCCGTAGTTCTGGATGCGCCCCACCTCGACGTTGGAGGCGTGGATGTAGATCCAGTTGTCGGGGAAGCTGCGTGACTCGGGCACGACGAGCGCCACCGTGAGGTAGTCGCGGTAGTGCAGGTCGTCGGCGGCCGCCAGCACCTCGGGCGGCGGGGGCGGCGTGATCGTATGCACCAGCTCGCGCATCGGCATGGTGGACACGACGTGCGAGGCGGCGATCGTGTGCTCCGTTCCGGCTTGGCGGTACGTGGCGGCCACGGCGCGTCCGTCCTCGACCGTGATGCCGGTCAACCGCGCCCCCATCTCCAGGCTCCCCCCGGCGGCCTGCACCTTGTCGGCGCACACCTCCCACATCATGCCGGGGCCGAACTTGGGGTACTGGAATTCCTCAATGAGCGTGGTGATGTCCGTCTGGTTGCGCTTTGGCAGCACGGCGTTGATCACCGCCTTGCGCAGGTCGAGGTTCTTGACCCGCTGGGCGGCCCAGTCGGACGGCATGTCGGCCACGGGCACGCCCCAGACCTTTTCGGTGTAGGTCTTGAAGAACGTGCGGTAGAGACGCCAGCCGAAGCGGGCGACCAGCCAGTTCTCGTAGTTGGACTCGTCCCTCGGGGGCCGGATGCGGGCCCACAGGTAGGAGAACCCGCACAGGACGGCCTCCCACAAGCCCAGGTTGCGCAGGGCGTTGACCGCCTTGAGGGGGTAGTCGTAGTACTTGCCCTGGTAGTAGATGCGGCTCATGCGGGGCCGGAGCATGAAGTCGCCCTCGGGCAGGATCTCGTGCCAGAGGGCCTCCACCTCGGGGACCTTGGTGAAGAAGCGGTGTCCGCCCAGGTCGAAACGCCAGCCGTCCCGCACCACCGTGCGGCTGATGCCACCCACCACGTCGTCGGCCTCGAGCACGACCGGGTGCTCCCCCCGTTTGGTCAGGAGATACGCCGCTGTCAGCCCCCCGGGGCCCGCGCCGGCGATGACGACGGGCGCTTCTGAGGGGACTGTCACGAGAATGGCAGGTTAGTGGACCCCCCAGGATCCTTCGGGGAGGGTGGCCGGTCCCGCAGGGGTGCGGGACGACGCCGGGTCAGGAGCCCGGGGTGACGAACTCGGTCAGGTTCATCGGCTCGTAGTACAGCCGGGGGCGCGCCGTCACGACGTTGCGCCCTCCGCCGCCACTCTTGGTGGCCGCATTCAACAGGTCGGTGGCGATCGTCTCGCACTTGACGCCGTAGGTCTGGTACATCGACTGCCAGACGAGCCAGACGTGGTGCGCCGAGCCCGCCTTCCGGACGAGGTCGTCGGCGAACGCATTGGGATCGGCTGCGTGCACCGTGTCGGCGTAGTCGACCCAGTCGACGATGGCGGGACCCGTGCGACGCGGGAACGTCAACATATC
Organism: uncultured Acidimicrobiaceae bacterium; assembly: GCA_963738135.1. Lineage (GTDB taxonomy): Bacteria > Actinomycetota > Acidimicrobiia > Acidimicrobiales > RAAP-2 > Bog-473. Next base: position 123,266 of record CAVTVK010000001.1, read on the forward strand.
GTATTGCGATGGATTCTCTAACTGACGGTAGACCGACGGGCCAAGCTGGTCGGGACAGTAGGCGATCACGTCCCCCGGCTTGGCCTGCGCGTTGATGGCGGCGGCCACGTTGTTGGCCTGGGTCCGTTGCGTCGTCACGTTCTGGGCGGACGAGATCAGCCCCGCCAAGACCGCCAACCCGACGATCACGACCCGCACCCTCGGACTGAGCAGTGTCGTCGTCCCCAGCGCCACCAGGAGCACGAAGGGCAGGAACACCACCGCGGCGTAGCGCGAGGAGAACGCGCTGGCGGTGACGATCCCGCCGGCAATGGCGGCGAACAGCGTGCCGAGCACCACGAAGCCGAGGCTCCGGGCGCGTGGCCGCGTGCGCAGGTCCAGCTCGATGATGCGGCCCGACCGGCCGACGCCGAACACCGCCAGCGCCAGCATGGCGAAGTAGATGACCGCCAGCAGCCGGCCCTGGTTGGTCCCCGTCTGCAAGGTGGAACCCTGGTTGTCCGTGAAGCCCGTGAGGGCGTTGATCACGGCGGAGAAGTTCGGCGGCGCCGCCCACGGGGTGCCCGTGTGCTCGGACTGGTACAGGAACGTCGGCACCCACGGCAGGAAGAGCACGCCGCCGGCGGCGAGGGCGACGAGGGCCGCCCACGGGGCGTCCTCCGGATGACCGCGGCGGCGGGTCCTCACCACCGACACGATGAGCCAGATGCCGACCATGGAGACGAGGTAGATCGACCAGTACTGCGTGTACAGCAGCGCCGCCGTCACGACGGCGACCGCGACGAGATTCCCGGGACGCGGCCGTTCGACGGCACGTGCCAGCGCCAGGTAGCCGCAGCCGGTCAGGAGGATGACCAGGGCGTACATGCGGGATTCGGTGGCGTAGTACACCGCGAAGGGCGCGCTGGCCACGAGAACGAGTGTCGTCCAGGCCATGGCCCGACCCCCGAGACGCCGCCCGCAGAGCCAGGCCACCGGGAGTGTCACCACGGCGATCAGGCCGGACAGGGCGCGCACGGCGTCGTTCGACTGCCCGAACAGGGAGATCCAGAAGTGCAGCAGGTAGTAGTAGAGAGGCGGGGCCCCGTCGTGCTTCAGTGCATCGGGGATGTCGTGCAGCGGCAGACGGGCGACGTTGACGGTGAGGGCCTCGTCGAGCCAGAGGCCCGACCGGGTCCAGAAGCGGAAGAGCAGGCCGGCTGCGAGCACCACCCCGACGGCGACGCCGACCACGATGCGCGTACGGCCGGTGAGAGCGGGAACCTCCTCAGACATGGGCCGCATGGTAGGACAAGGGCTCAGAGGTCTAGGATCATCCGCCGCCGGGGGAGGTCGGCGCGGGGGAAAGGGAATCAATACAGCGAAGGGGGGAAAGGGCCGCCGTGACCCGTTACATCATCAAACGGTTGGTGTTACTCGTCGTCATCATCATCTTCGTGTCGATCGCGACTTTCTTCCTGGTCCACCTCCTTCCGGGCAATCCCACCGACACGATCCTCGGGCCCAACGCCACGCCGCAGAACGTCGCCACGCTCGACCACCAACTCGGTCTCGACAAGCCGCTGTGGCAGCAGTACTTCATCTGGATCAGCCACGTCTTCGAGGGCAACCTGGGTCAGTCGTACACGACGCACCAGTCGACCAGGACCATCATCACCCAGTCGTTCCCCATCGACTTGGAGCTGATCATTCTCTCGCAGATCCTCGCCTTCGCCGTCGCCTTCCCCATGGCCATGCGCTCGGCGAAGCGGCCCAACGGGGTCTTCGACCAGGCGTCGAACAGCACGACCTTCGCCATGCTGGCGCTGCCGCCCTTCGTGATCGCGCCGGTCCTCGTGCTCATCTTCGCCGTGCACTGGCACATCTTCCCCGGCCCTGCTTCCTATGTGCCCATAGGACAGGCCTTCTGGTCGAACATCCACACCATGCTGTTGCCGTCCATCGTCCTCGCCCTCGGGGGGATCGTCGTCTACTTCCGATTGCTCCGGAACGACCTCATCTCGACCCTGCAGGAGGACTTCATCACGATGGCCCGCTCCAAGGGGCTGTCGGACCGCCGCATCATGTGGCGCCACGCGCTGCGGCCGTCCTCCATCTCGCTGCTGGCCTCCGCCGGTGTCACCATCGGCAGCCTGATCGCCGGCACGTTCATCGTCGAACTGCTGTTGCAGATGCCCGGCCTCGGGTACCAGCTGATCTCGGCCGTGAACCAGGACGACTACACCGTGGTGCAGGGCATCACCCTCTTCGTGGCCGTCGCCATCGTGCTGATCAACTTCATCTTCGACTTCCTGTTCACCATTGTCGATCCGAGGATTGCCCGTGAGTAGCGTCAGCCTGACCCACCCGACCAACGAGGCCTTCGCCGACATCAAGGGGGAGATCCAAGCCGAGGCCGCGGCGGACCCGGTCAAGAGGAAGCTGGGCGTGTTCTTCTGGATCTGCGTCGGCTGGATCGTCCTGGTCGCCCTGGGGGCCACCTTCGCCAGCCTCCTGCCATTGCCCAACCCGACGCTGGGCAACTACAGCAGTGTGCAGAACGCGGGACCCGGCTGGGGCCACATCCTCGGCACGGACGACCTGTACCGGGATATCTTCAGCCGCCTCGTCTACGGGGCGCGGGTGTCCCTGGTCGTCGGCTTCGGGGGCGCCCTCATCGGGCTTGTGGTCGGCGGCATCCCCGCCATGATCTCGGCCTACCGCCGCGGCCGGATCGACACCGCGCTCAACACGGGTTCGTACATCGTGCTGGCCTTCCCAGCCATCGTCGCCGTCATCGCCATCGTGTCCTTCTGGGGCAAGTCGCTGTTCAAGATCACACTCATCATCGGGCTCTTCGCGGCGCCGCTGATCTTCCGTGTGGTGCGGGCCTCGACCCTGTCGTACGCCACCCGTGACTTCGTGCTGGCGGCGAAGGCGCTCGGCGCCAGCGACACGCGGATCCTCTCCCGCGAGATCCTGCCCAACATCATGCCGACCATCGTGTCCTTCGGTCTCATCGCCGTGGCCACCATCGTCGTGCTGGAGGGCTCGCTCGCCTTCCTTGGGCTCTCGGTGCCACCTCCGACGCCCAGTTGGGGCAACATGCTCAACGAGGGGTCGACCCTGCTGACGGGCGCCAAGGGGCAGACGAACCCGTGGCTGGTCATCTTCCCGGCCACCGCCATGTTCCTGCTGCTCATCAGCCTCAACGTCGTGGCCGACAAATTGCGGGCGTACTTCGACGTCTCGGACATCAAGCTGTGAGCGGTCGCCGGCTGCTCGAGGTCGAGGACCTGCACGTTTCCTTCGCCACCAGCCGCGGCCCGCTCCAGGCCGTCCAGGGCGTGTCACTCACGCTCGACCAGGGCAAGACCCTCGGGATCGTCGGCGAATCCGGCTCGGGGAAGACCGTGCTGTCCCGGGCCATCATGGGCCTGCTGCCCCGGGCCTCGACCACGCAGACAGGGTCGGTCCGCTACGACGGCACCGAGATCCTCAACGCGCCCAACGACGACCTGCGCAAGCTGTGGAGCACCCACATCGCCATGGTCTTCCAGGACCCCATGACGTCGCTCAACCCCGTGCAGCGGATCGGCAACCAGATCACCGAACCGCTCAAGATCCACCTCAAGCTCTCGAAGGGCGAGGCCAAGGAGACGGCGCTGTCCCTACTGATGCAGGTGGGCATCCCCTCCCCCGTCGAGCGTTACGAGGCGTACCCGGCCCAGCTCTCGGGCGGCATGCGCCAGCGCGTCATGATCGCCATCGCCCTGGCCTGCGCACCGCGGCTGCTCATGGCCGACGAGCCGACGACCGGCCTCGACGTCACCGTGCAGGCGCAGATCCTCGACCTGCTGAGCCAGCTGCAGCGCGACCGCGACATGGCCATGATCCTGGTGACGCACGACCTCGGCGTGGTGGCCACCCGGACAGACGAGATCATCGTGATGTACGCCGGCAACGTGGTCGAGCGGGCGCCCACCAACGTGCTCTTCAAGAGCATGGCCATGCCCTACACGGAGGCGCTCCTGAAGTCGACGCCGCGCATCGCCGAGCCGAGCCACACCCGGCTCATCGCCATTGAGGGGAGGCCGCCGGACCTGCTCAGCCCCCCGTCGGGCTGCCCCTTCTCGCCCCGCTGCCCCTACGCGCGGGAAAAGTGCCACGTTGAGAAGCCTCCCCTGGTGGAGGCGTCGCCTGGCCACAGCTACGCCTGCTGGTATCCGTTGACGCCGAGCGACCCGGTGACCGCTCCCCGTCCCGATCCGGTGCCGGCATGACCGACACGACGGTGGACGCGGCTGCCTTGACGACCGATCCGCTGCTCTCGGTCGAGGATCTGCACGTCTCCTTCGGCAAGGGCAACACGACGGTGCAGGCCGTCGCCGGCATCACCTTCTCCTTGCGCCAGGGCGAGACGCTCGGCCTGGTGGGCGAGTCGGGCTGCGGCAAGTCGACGACCGGGCGCGCCGTCGTCCAGGTCGAGAAGGCCACCTCGGGCAGGATCCGGTTCGGCGAGACCGAGTTGACGTCGCTCAGCCGCGGGGATTTGCGCACGCTGCGGACGCAGGTGCAGATGATCTTCCAGGACCCGATCTCCTCGCTGAACCCGCGCCGCCGCGTCATCGACATCGTGTCGGAGCCCCTGAACATCTGGAAGATCGGCTCCAAGGAGGAGCGGCTCGAGACGTCGCGCGCCATGCTCGACCAAGTCGGCATCGATCCCTACGTCAACGGCTCCCGGCGGCCCCGCGAGTTCTCCGGTGGCCAGTGCCAGCGCATCAGCATCGCCCGTGCGCTCGTCCTCAAGCCGAAGCTGCTCGTGTGCGACGAGGTCGTGTCCGCCCTCGACGTGTCGGTGCAGGCGCAGATCCTCAACCTGTTGCAGGACCTGAAGCGGGAGTACAACCTCACCATCCTCTTCATCGCCCACGACCTCGCCGTCGTGAAGAACGTGAGCGACCGGGTCGCCGTCATGTACCTCGGACGCCTGTGCGAGATCGCACCCTCCGACCTGCTCTACGAGACGCCGGCCCACCACTACACCGCGGCCCTCCTCGCCTCCGCAGTGGAGCCCGACCCGGAGGCGCCGCGCACCTCGGCGGCGCTGACCGGGGAGCCCCCGAGCCCGATCAACCCGCCGTCGGGCTGCCGCTTCCGGACCCGCTGCCCCCGCGCCGAGGGCCGCTGTGCCGAAGAGGTCCCCGAAATGCGGGAGATCGGCCCCGGCCACCAGGTGGCCTGCCACTTTCCCATCGGAAGTTGAACGGCACCGCCTCAGGCGGGAGGGGCGCTCGGCCGCACCTGGCTGTGGCGGCCTGCGGACGCATGCCCGACCTGCACGACGACTGGCCGCTCCTGCGGCGTGCCCTGGCCACGTCCGGTGTGGACGCCGTGACCGCGGTCTGGAACGACCCCGCCGTCGACTGGACCGCATTCGACCTGGTGCTGGCGAACGGGGCCTGGGACAACATCCATCACGTCGACGAATTCCTCGCGTGGGCGGACGGTGTCGCCGCCTCGGGCACACCGGTGCGCAACTCCCCCGCCACGCTGCGCTGGAACATCGACAAGCACTACCTGCGCGAGCTCGAACAGGCGGGCGTCCCGACCGTGCCGACGCTGTGGGTGGAACCGGGCGACCCCGATCCCGAGGCGTTGGCCCTTCCCGCGGGCGAGTTGGTGGTCAAGCCTTCGGTGTCCGGCGGTGGGTACCGCACGGCGCGCTACCAGCCTCACGAGCATCCGGCAGCGCGGGCGCACGTGCGCGAACTGATCGCGGCGGGTCGTACCGCCATGGTGCAGCCCTACGAGCCCCGGGTGGACGCCGAAGGTGAGACCGCCCTCATCTACGTCGGGGGCCGCTTCAGCCATGCGGTGCACAAGGGCCCCATGATCCGCCGCGGCGTCGGACCCACGGACAGCCTGGTCGAGAACCAGGTGATGACGGGCGCCAAGGCGACGGCGGGTCAGCTCCTCCTGGCCGAGCAGGCCCTGGGCGCGGCGGAGCAACTCCTCGGCCCCACTTCGTACGCCCGGGTCGACATGGTGGGGACCAGCGCGGCCGGGCCGGCGCTGCTCGAGCTCGAACTACTCGACCCGGTGCTGTTCTTCACCCACCATCCCGAGGGGGCGGTGCGCCTCGCCCAGGAATTGGCCCGGCAATTGGGCGGTTTGCCGGCTTAGGCGCCTTCGGCGGGAGCCTCAGGAGCTGCCGTTGCCGCGGGCGCGCTCTCCGCCGCTGCTGCAACCGGAGCCTCGGCCGCTTCCACCGGGGCCTCCGCTGCAGGAGCCTCCGTTGCGCCGCCGTCAGCCGCGACGACTGGAGCCCCGTCCCCGGTGCCGTCGCCGTTCGCGTCGCCGGCTTCGTCCCCGGTGGGAGGCACTACGTGCGTGCCCGCCTCCTCGGCGAAGTCGGCCCAGGCCGCCTGGGCCTCGGTCTCGGGGGTGAACTCGCCCTCGGCGTAGTCGAAGCCGATGTAGTTGCCCTCTTCGTCGTAGGCGTGCTCTCCGAAGGCCTCGCGGTACTCCTCGGAGACCTCGCCACCCTCGGCCGCCTGCTTGATCGACAAGGAGATGCGGCGGCGCTGCAGGTCGATGTCGATGATCTTGACCCACAGCTCCTCGCCCGGCGTGACGACCTGCTCGGGCAGGTCGACGTGGTGCACCGCCATCTCCGAGATGTGGACCAGGCCCTCAATGCCGTCACCCACCTGTACGAAGGCACCGAAGGGCACCAGCTTGGTGATGCGGCCGTAGACGAGCTGGCCCACCGCGTGCGAGTCGGCGAACTCCTGCCAGGGGTCGGACTGCGTGGCCTTCAGGGACAGGCTGATGCGCTCCTTGTCGAGGTCGACGTCGAGCACCTCCACCTCGATCTCGTCGCCCACCGACACGACCGACGACGGGTGGTCGACGTGCTTCCAGCTGAGCTCGGACACGTGCACGAGCCCGTCCATGCCGCCCAGGTCCACGAAGGCGCCGAAGTTGACCACGGAGGAGACGACGCCCTTGCGGCGCTCGCCCGGCTTCAGGTTCTGCAGGAAGTCGCCGCGCTGCTCCTTCTGGGCCTCTTCCAGCCAGGCCCGGCGCGACAGCACCACGTTGTTGCGGTTGCGGTCGAGCTCGATGATCTTGGCCTCGATGACCTTGCCCACGTACGGCTGCAACTCGCGCACCCGGCGCAGCTCGACCAGCGAGGCAGGCAGGAAGCCGCGCAGGCCGATGTCGACGATCAGGCCGCCCTTGACGACCTCAATAACCGGACCCGACACCATCTCGCCGTTGTTCTTCTTCTCCTCAATGGTCGTCCAGGCCCGCTCGTACTGTGCGCGCTTCTTGGACAGGACCAGGCGGCCCTCCTTGTCCTCCTTCTGGAGCACGAGGGCCTCGACGTGGTCGCCGAGGGAGACGATCTCCGCCGGGTCGACGTCGTTGCGGATGGAGAGCTCGCGGGCGGGGATGACCCCTTCGGACTTGAAGCCGATGTCGAGGAGGACCTCGTCACGGTCGATCTTGACGACGGTCCCCTCAATGACGTCGCCGTCGTCGAACTCGATGATGGAGTCACCCATCGCCTTTTCGAGATCGGCGTCACCGAGGTCGTCGTCGACGATGGTGCGGGGGGTGTAGTTCCCCTCGGCGTCGAAGCTGCCCATCGCTTCGGGCGAGAGGAGGGAGGTGCGTGCGGTGTCAGCCATGGTGAAGCTCCTTGCGGCAGGTGCGACTTGCACCCACAGGACCGCGCCGGGGTCAGTTCGAGAAATATGGTGTGCGCCGCCACCGGTGCCGGCGGGCAAGGCCTGCCAGCGTAGCAGCTGCTCAGGAGGGTTCTCCCCGCCGCCCAGCCCTTGCCGGCCCCCCCCGGTGCTGCTATCCCTTGGCGGCGGCCCAGCTCGGCCCCGTCGCCATCGAGACGGTGAGGGGGACCTGCAGGTCCGCCGCGCCGGTCAGGGCCGACTCGGTGAGGCGGTGCACGTCGTCCTCCTCCCCCGGCGCCACCTCCACGATGACCTCGTCGTGCACCTGCAGCACCAGGCGGCTGGCCGAGTGCTGCGCTTCGAGATCGTGGTCCAGGCGCACCAGGGCCAGCTTGAAGATGTCGGCGGCCAGCCCCTGGATGCCGGCGTTCATGGCCTGGCGCTCCGCCGCCTGGCGCACCCGGTAGTTCGCCGAGAGCAGGTCGGGCAGGGGCCGGATGCGGCCGAACAGGGTACGGGTGGCGCCCTCGACCTTGGCGTCCGCCACGGCATGGTCCATGTACTGCTTCACCAACGGGAAGGCTCCGAAGTAGCTCTCCATGATGGCGGCCGCCTCCTCGACGGCGACGCCGAGCCGCTGGCTCAGCCCGTAGGCCTCCATGCCGTAGGCCAGGCCGTAGGAGACCATCTTGGAGTACTCGCGCTGGGTGTGGCTTACCTCTTCAGGCGCGATCCCGTAGACCGCGGCCGCCACCGTGCGGTGCACGTCCGACCCGCTCGTCAAGGCGTCGATCAAGCCGGGGTCACCCGACAGGTGCGCAATGCAGCGCAGCTCCACCTGGTCGTAGTCGGCCACCAGGAAGCTGCAGCCGTCTGCGGGCACGAAGGCCCGCCGGAACTGCTTGCCCTGCTCGGTGCGCACCGGGATGTTGTGCAGGTTCGGGCGGTCCGACGAGATGCGCCCCGTCCGGGCCACCGTCTGTCCGAACGACGCGTGGATGCGCCCGTCGGCCGCCACCTCGGCCAGCAGGCTCTCCCCGTAGGTCGAGCGCAGCTTCTCCACCTCGCGGTAGGCCAACAGCGCGTCGATGATCGGGTGGTCGCCTCGCAGGCTCTCCAAAGTCTGCGCGTCGGTCGAGAATCCCGTCTTGGTCTTCTTGCCGGGCTTGAGGCCAAGCTCGTCGTAGAGCACGGTCCGCAGCTGTGGCGTCGAGTTGACGTTGAACTCGTGGCCGGCGTGCTCCTGCACCTCGGCCTGCAGCGTGGAGGCCGACTCCTTCAGCGCGTCGGTGATCGTCTGCAGCTCGGCCCGGTCGACCCCGATGCCGGCCACCTCCATTTTGGCCAGGACCCGCACCAGCGGCGTCTCGATCTCGTCGTGCAGCCGGCTCATGTCCTCGGAGGCGATGCGGTGGCGGAAGCCCTGCGCCATGCCGGCGACGTCGGCCGCCTCGCCGGCGCCCTCCCGGGCCAGGTCCCGCTCCGTCTCGTCCGCCTCCACGATGTCGAGGCTCAGCTGCCCCGTCTGCTCGCGCAGCTGGGACAGCCGGTACTCACCCGTGGAGGCGTCGAGCAGGTAGGCGGCCACCGCCGTGTCCATCTCGAGCCCGGTCAGGTCGATGCCCAGCGGCAACAACGACCGCATGGCCTCCTTCACCTCGTGGCCCACGAAGGGCCGGGCCAGCAGGCTGTTGAGCTTCTTGACCACCGACGCGGCGCCGAGCTGCGCCGCCGGCACCAGAACGCCCAGGCCGGCCTCGTCGCCCTCGGTGGCCACGAGGACGAGCGCCACCAGGTCGCTCCGCCCGGGCATGCCGTCCCAACGGGCCGCCAGGGCCAGGCGGCCGGAGCCGAGGGTGGACAGCGCCTTGGTCGTCTCGGCCGCCGTGGTGGGCACCGCCACGTCGCGCAGGTCGAAAGGCGGTGCGACCGGTTCCGCCGGTGGGGGGTGTCCCTCGGTGGAGGCGGCGATCACCGCCTCCGCACCCTTGGCGGAGGGACCTGCGCTCCCGGGGACCGGCGTCCCGAGCGCGCCCGCGTCGAGGAGCTCTTCCAAACGGCTCCAGACCGTCTTCATCTCGAAGCGGTCGAAGGTCGCCGCGGCAGTGGCGCGGTCCCACGCGCCGAGGGTCAGGTGGGTCACGTCGACCTCGAGCGGGACGTCGCGCACGAGCGGGATGATGCGGGCGTTGGAGCGGGCCAGCTCCTCGTTCTCGGCCAGGTTCTCGCGCAGCTTGGGCGTCTGCTCGTCGAGGTGGGCGAAGATACCGTCGAGGTCGCCGTACTTGGTGAGCAGCTTGGCCGCCGTCTTCTCCCCCACGCCCGGGATGCCCGGCAGGTTGTCCGACGGGTCCCCGCGCAGGGACGCCAGCAGCACGTACTGCGACGGCGGCACCCCGGTGCGCTCGAAGATGCCCGCCTCGTCGTAGAGCGCGTAATCGCTCACGCCCCGCTTGTTGTAGAGCACTCGCACGTAGGGGTCCTGCACGAGCTGGAAGCTGTCGCGGTCCCCCGTGACGATGACCACTTCGGTCTGGCGCTCGACCGCCTCGGTGGCCAAGGTGGCGAGGACGTCGTCGGCCTCGAACCCCGGCGCCTCCACTACCGGGATGGCCAGTGCCCCCATGACCTCGCGGATCATGCCGAACTGGGGCGGGAGCAACCACGGGGTCTCGGCCCGGCCGGCCTTGTAGTCCTCGAGGATCTCGTCGCGGAAGGTGGCGCCCGGGGCGTCGAAGGCCACGGCCAGGGCGGAGGGGTGGTGCTCCCGGATCAGGTACACCAGCATGGAGGTGAAGCCGTGCACGGCGTTGGTGACGACGCCGGTGGAGGTGGCCAGCGTGTCGGGCAGCGCGAAGTAGGCCCGGAAGGCCAACGACATGCCGTCGAGCAGCAGCAGCGGCCCCGATCGCTCCTGGGCCGCTGCCGGTGCCGACGTCATGGCGTCGACACTACGGGGTCAGTGTGCCGTCGACGACCTGCTGCGCCACGTCGCGCATACGGGCGCGCGTCTGCATGGCGGTGCGCTGAATGAAACCGAACGCCTCGTCCTCGGGGAGGTCGTCGCGGTCCATCAGGAGCTGCTTGGCCTCGTCGACCACGCGTCGGGTGGCGATCTTGTCCTCGGCCCCGTCCGGCGCGTGCTCGGCCTCGTCGGCCGCAATGGCCCAGTCCTGACGCGCCCGGGCCAGGATGCCGGCAATGGCCGGGAGGAGGTCGCGGGGCTGGAAGGGCTTGATGAGATAGGCCGACACACCGGAGTCCCGGGCCTCCTCAATGAGGTCCCGCTGGCTGAACGCGGTGAGGAGCAGCACCGCCACCTGGTGGCGCGAGGTGATCTCGCGGGCGGCCCGTATGCCGTCCATGCCCGGCATCTTGACGTCCAGGATGGCCAGGTCGGGCTGGTGCTGCTCGACCAGCGTCACGGCCTCGTCGCCACGGCCGGTCTCCCCCACCACCTCGTAGCCGGCGGTCACCAGGATCTCCTTGAGGTCGAGGCGCACGATGGCCTCGTCCTCGGCGATCACGACACGGGCCAGCGTCCCCGGGGCGACGCCCGCCGTCATGTCGTGACCCCCGTCGATACCGCCCGGGCGGGTGCCGTCACTGCTTGCCCGTGGCGACGGCCGCCAGGAGCTCGTCCTGACGGCGCTCGAGGTCGCCGACGACCTTGTCCAACGCATCGCGCGCCCGCACCATGGCGTCGGCGTGCCGGGCCGCCTCGTTGTGCTCCTGGCTGGCGAGCGGGGTCTCCGAGACGAGGGCGCGCACGCGCGCCTCGTCGGCCGACTCCTGGACAACCGCCAACTGCTCATTCAGCACGGCCAACTCCTCCCGCGCCCGGACCAACCGGGTGTGGACATCTCTGATCCGCCGCTCCAAGAGGACGCGATGCATGGAGCGTCAAGTGTAGGTGGCGGGGAACCAGCGACGCTGAGCATCGAGCTTCTCCAGAACCGCAGCGTCGGGGGGGTTCCCGACCCCCGGCCCGGCCGGAACCCGGACCCAACCCCCGGTCACCGGGGGGTAGCCACAGGGGTCGACGCCGAGATACTCGGCCGGGTCCCCGATGTCGCTGACCAGCCCGGTCGCGTCCTGGCTCAGCCGGGCCGCCAGCGCCAGGTTCGACGCCCGCCCCAGACCGGCCTCGAAGAAGCCGCCCACGAAGGCGGGGACCCCCGCCGCGGCACAGGCGGCGTGGGCCGCCCGGGTGGCGCGCAGACCGCCGAGCCGGGCCGGCTTGAGGCAGGCCATTGCGCAGGCGCCGTAGCGCAGCGCGTCCATGACCCGCCGCGGCGTCGACAGCGACTCGTCCAGGCAGATGGGGACAGGCAGTCGCCGGGCGAGCTGTGCGTGCGCCACGAGGTCGGCCGGGGGCAGCGGCTGCTCGATGCACAGCACGTCGAACTCGGCCAGCCTGCTCAGCGCGGCCACGTCCTCGGCGCGCGTGCCGAAGGAGCCGTTGGCGTCGACCTGCAGAACGAGATCGGGGTGGTCGGCCCGCACGGCGCGCACCGGCTCGACCTCCCAACCCGGTTCGATCTTCAACCGCACCCGGGCCGCGCCGACGCGCACCACGCTCTCGACTTCCCGGCGCAGCGCGGCGATGTCGTGCTCGTCGGGGATGCCGACGACGGCACCGACCGCCATGGCCTCGAATCCCTCCCGCACGCCGAGGTCCTCGGCCAGGGACCGCCCGGCGAACCGCAGCTCGGCATCGGCAACCGCCATCTCGAAGGTGGCAGCCAGCATCCGGTCCACGGGCGCGCTCCCGAAGAGCTGGGACACCTCCGCCGCGGTGGGCAGCTGACCGCCCCGGGCTGTGCTGGCCCGGAAGAGGCGGGGCACGCCCTTCTGCTCGGCGGCCTGCTCCACCGCCGCCAGGGCGGGGTCCACGGCGGTCCCGTCGGCGAGGGCGGCGCACTCGCCCCAGCCCTCGGCCTCCCCGGCGACGACCCGCACGAAGAGCAGCGGCCGCACCCGGTGCACGCCCGCGGCGGTGCCGATGGCCTGGCGGAAGGGAAGGTCCACCTGAACGAGCTCGACGCCGTCGAGCCTCATGGCGGCGGCGCTCCCACTCCGCCACCGTAGATCGAAGCTTGTACGATCAAGCGTTCTCGCCCGGATGGCGGAATGGCAGACGCGGCGGCCTCAAAAGCCGCTGTCCGAAAGGGCGTGCGGGTTCGAGTCCCGCTCCGGGCACAGCCGATTTCAGATGTATTCGCTGGTAATCGCGTTGCACCAGTCTGTGGATATCGCCGCCATTCGGCGAGTCACAAGTAGGTCACAACCTGGTCCCGGGCCGGTCGCGTCGCGGTCGAGGAACGGGTCCACCCAATGGGTTGCAGCGCCGTGGGATTTCATTACCACGCGTTCCCGATCCCACTGCCACCTTCACCGTCTTACGACGCGGCCTGGGTTAATGACACCCTTCCTTACGGCCAGCGACAGTCCGTCGCCCGGTACGGCACGACTGGGGCAGGTTTAGACCACAAAGGACCGGCCCCGAGGCCGGTCCTTTGTGGTCCTGGGTGTATGTGTCCGAAGAAGCCCCCCGAGTAGAAGGCTCCTGACGGTTTGGTCAAGTGATATTGCCCGTCACGTTCCCACTGATGGAGAACGTGTCTCCCATGCCGTCGGACTGGGACCCCGACAGGGCGCAGGTGGTGTTGCCGGTCTGGTTCTTCCGCACGCTGGTGTCGGTGAAGGACTGCGGTGGACCTGACGCCGGGGTGAACGTGAAGGTGATGTCGAAGGCGGTGGGGTGAAACACCCCGTTGCCAGGTGACAGATGGGCAGGAGCAAATTCGGCCTGCATGCCGTTGTTGTTGGTCCCCTGCCCCTGGCCGTTGGCGTTGTTCACCACGAAGGTGAAACTGCCTGCTGCCCCACAGTTGGCGGTTCCACTGAATGCGTTTTTCGCTCCATTGGGATCCGCGCCAGCCACCCCGCCGAGCACTCCAACCATCAACGCTGTCCCAGCTAGTACAAGCGGTACGCGTACGAGCCCTGTCTTCATTGTCATTCCTCCCGTGCCTCGATTGCGGGGCCAGTTGCATTGTCGGATGCGCACGCATCCAAGAACGCGTATCAGTGCCCCCGAATAAATTGCTGCCCCACACAGAGGCAGCCGAAACGTTCCTGATACGGGCGTCCGAAAAAGGTTCCTGACGTGGTCCCTGACCGTCCGCCCCGTCCAGGCAGACACACTCGGAGAGGATTTCGCACCCCGGACAAAAGATCACGGAGGTTCTCGCCGCTTCTTTCGCACAACAAGGCTCTACCTACAGGTCGGGGCCACTCGCGCTGGTGTCAGGATCAGGGCCGAGTAAACCGCAGCAACACCTTTTCCTGGGTGTAGTAGGTCAACCACGCGAGGAGGTCTTTCTGATGGTGGTGCCCGTGCCCATGGACCGAAACCGGGACGAAACCCAGCTTCAAGTTGGCCACCGATACGGAGAAGCCTATGTCCGCGAAGACGCCCGCGACTTCGTCGAGGTCGTAGAGCCGTGGGAGGCCCAGCTCGACTGCGTCTTCTGCGTGCCACGCCGACATCAATGGACTGCCCGCGTGGACTCCCATGACCGCGAAGTACGACCCGCTTGACTTCAAGGCGTCAAAGAGACGAGCCGCGTGAGCGGGAAGGTCTTCAAGTAAGTAGAGGACCTCGTGGCTGAAGGCCACATCGAAACCACCCCACTCTTTTGGCACTGCATCGGCAACCTCAAACGTGAGCGCCCTATCTCCGGCGAGACGGCGAGCATCGCTTATGGCACCCGAGGCTGGATCGTATCCATGGCCCGTTGCGATGCCTCCGAAGTCGGCGAGTAGCCGCAGAAAGCCCCCGCGGTTGCACCCGGCGTCGAGCACTCGCTTCCCAGCGAGGTCGGTGTCGATGGTGTCGAGCATCGCCCTCCAGATGAAGCCGTGCTCGTCTTGCATGGCCTCGTCCTCAGCGGCACCACGCCAGTAAGAGGCATTCATGAAGGCACCCTACGTCGTCTATGGGCTTGCAAAACGCCGTTGACGGAGGTGGTGGTGGCCGAGCCCGGCCGGCGTGATCGGACCGTCAAAGGGCCAGGTTCCTCTGGTCACTCCGGATGACAACCGCTACCGGCGCTCGTGCGTGTTCCCTTTCGCCGAGAGGGTGCGACCGGGTCCGACGTAGAATCCCTGCATGACGATTGACAAGCAACGAAGATCTCGATGCACTCCTTCGTGCTGGTCGTGTTGTCGCCGAAGCCCGCCAGGCCATGGTGGAGGCAGTCACTCCTGGCACGACCACCGGGGAACTCGACGCCGTGGGCAGAGAGGTATTCCGACGCCACGGAGCTCGCTCTGCACCTCGTGTCACCTACCGATTTCCAGGCTCTACGTGTATCAGCATCAATGATGAAGCGGCCCATGGCATTCCGTCTCTCAAGCGCCAGCTACGCAGTGGCGACCTCGTAAACCTTGACGTGTCTGCCGAACTGGACGGTTACTTCTCTGACACCGGTATCAGCGTTGCCGTCGGCGACGTCTCCCCAGTGGCCTCCAGGCTGCTCGAGGCCACCGAGCATGCTCAACGCGACGCCATGAACGCTGCTCAGCCAGGCGCTCGACTCCGTGATCTCGGTCGGGCGGTCCAAAGGAGAGCACGCCGCCACGGGTTTCGCGTCATCAAGAATCTCAATGGCCACGGCATCGGGCGGGGACTCCATGAGGCGCCGTCGGTCCCGAGCATCGATGACGGCCGGAGGATGGTTCTTCGCGAGGGGCTGGTCCTCGCTGTCGAGCCCTTCTTGTCCATCTCCGCTGATCGTGTCGTTGACGATGCGGACGGATGGACGCTTCGAACCGCTGACGGGAGCCTCGTTGCTCAGTTCGAGCACTCAATGGTGGTCACCACGGATGGACCGCTGGTCCTGACTGCTTGACGGGTGCCCCATTCGCCGGCTCACGGGCATGCCTGCGATTCTCCAAACGTCTTCGTTGCCTGCTCTGCGCCCGGGTGCGTCCCACCTCGTCGCGGGCTGGTTGGTTCAGGCCTTGGGCATGACCGGGCTGACGTTGTAGCGCAGTTCACCGGTCGATACGTCGATGTCGTAATACTCGACGCCCGTCTCCACCTGCGGGTCGTCAGCAGCGAAGGCGACGGCGATCTTATTCGCGGCATTGCGGACGATATCGAGGGTCAGCTCGGTTGCGGCGGCAGGACCCAGAGCGTCCACGACCTGCTCGCCGAGCCCAGGCGGCCACTGGATCGGCTGCCACACGAAGGCATCCACGACCTGGAGGGCAAGGGCCTGGTCGTCGGAGATCCCGGTCGGATCCCTTTCATCGAACAGATCACTCCGACCTGCCTGATCGATGGCACGCACGCTCCTGCGGGACTGGCAGAGCCGGCAGTTGTGGGCTCTCGCCCCGCGGAGCCTGACCAGTTCGGAGGTCACCGGATCGAGGGCTCCCAGTTTGGCCACCTCGAGGAGAAATCTCTCATGGGCCACCCAGGGATCGGTCTCAGCAGAAGTCGAGATCGGACGCCATTCTTCGCCGAACATCTCATGCCAAGCGGCATCGGCGCGAATCATCATGTCCTCGGTCCATACGGCAAGGACGAAGGCCGGGGCACTGGCACCGAGTTCGGCCAGCCCGGCTGCTCGAACATCAGAGGTCATTGATGCAACATCGACGACCACCTGTTCGGCGAAGGCAATCGCGTCGGATCTCGGTATGGCAGGAACAGCCGGGTCGAGGCTGGCCCGAGCGATGGCACGGGCCCGCTGCGTCAGGTCGGTCGGCGTGGTCGAGGCGACTGCATCGATCAACTCGTCCCATGCCGTGAAGGCCGCCGGCGCCTGATCTCGGGCGATCACAATTCGACCCTCCTGGTCATTTGAGGCGTCATGAGAGCCCCCAGAGTCTTACCCAGACAGATGCGACCGCCAAGTACGCCGGGGCTGCGGAGTACTTCGGCACTTTTCGGGCTCGGTCATCTTGAGGTGACGAGCGGCCGCAGCGTGACGTCGAGTCGAACCATTCCCGCCCAATCGGCGGGCCGCATGTCTTCGAGTGAGATCGCTAAAACGGCGACCAGTCTCCGTCCGGGTCAGTGGTTTGCCCCAGTTCGATGAGATGACCGTCGGGGTCGCGGATGTAGCAACGAATCTCATACGCATGCTGCTTAGGAGGCGTGAGGAACTCGGCTCCCTTGGCACGCCACTCCTCGTACTTGGCATAAACGTCCGTGACTCGGATATTGAGGAAAGCGCTGGACCGGTCAGGGTCGGATGGCGTCTCCAGAGTCACGGTTGGCTTGTCGTCAGTCGGACCTCCGCCAGAATTGATGACAATGAAGCTGTTGGCGAGTGCGACATTGGTCGGCACTGGGCCAAACACCACGGTGCCGCCGAGCACTTCGGTATAGAACCGCCTGGAGCGTTCGACATTGTCCGACACAATGAAGTGGGTCAGCACCATTCCTTCTTGGGACTCATTGTTTGCAGCCACCCCGCACCTCCAGTGGTTTGGGCACATACCCGCGGACCACCGGGCCTGCAGCCGACGTTCTCGTGAGCGAAGTATCGTCCGAATTCCACGCCGCGACCAGCGGCCATCCCACTGGAGTCTGACAGTCCACGTCGTGGGCGAAACATTTCATGCGCCCCGTATGCCGGCTTAATGGGCACTCGCAGCCGTCGGGCTCACGCTCTCACGGCAAGGAACGCAGCACGGCGACTTCGGGCATCTTCTCGGGCGGTCCGAAGCCGTGCTCGGACAGCCAGCGGATGTTGAGCAGGCATCGCAACGACCACCACGCGCGAATGAGGTCGCGGTCGACGTCGGTGCCGTAGCCGGCGACGACGTCGCCAAGGTGTTCCTCATGTCCGAGCGTGAGGGTGGCGAGGTCGAAGAGCGCGTCGCCCTGGGACGCCTCGGACCAGTCGATCACACCGGTGACCTTGTCGCCGACGACGAAGACGTGGTCGACCTGCAGGTCGCCGTGGATGAACACGGGAGCCCACGGCCGGAGTGCAGTCTCGGCGAGCCGGCGGTTGCGTGTGACTACGTCGGCGGGAAGCACGCTCTTGGCGACGACCCACTCGCACTCGCCGGCGAGGCGGGATGCGAGCTCGTCGACGCTCCGACCGGGCCACGGCGGCAGTGGCGCGTCGTGCAGCGCCCGGGCGGCGGCACCGGCCGCGGCCCACGCCGAGGACGACGCGGTAGACGGCTCGCCGAGATGGCCGAGTGCGGTCCCCGGGAGAGCGGCGAGCGCGAGCACGGGCGGCTTCCGCCACAGGATCTGCGGGGTCGGGACAGGCGCCATCTCCATCGCCTCGACTTCGACGTCGGGGCGTGTCGGATCAGCGTCGATCTTCAGGAACACGTCGCCGACGCGCAAGGTTGCGCGCTCGCTGTGGGCGACGACAACCTCGACCTCATCCACCTCGCCCATCTTCGCATGGAAGGCCACCGACGGCGCCTTGTCGTTGGTGGTCGACACGACCAGGTCGACCAGTGACCGCCGTGACCGCCGTGACCGCCGTGACCTACCCAGGTGACCGGAAATGGACTGACCGCTCAGGTGACTACGACGGCACCCGGACTCCAACGGCTGGTTCGCGACGTGGAACACGAAGTCGGTCCCGGACCGCGCGTTGACCTCCAGAGTGTGGGCTCCTGCGGCGACGAGGTCGGCGGGACGCGCACTTCTGTCATCATCACGGTGAACGGCTGAGATCCTCTGAGGCCTGTCTTTCGGGGCATTGCCGTCCATCGATTCGAGGCAGGCCACAACGAGCGAACCTGGAAACGTTCACCGGGCCGCTGAGGAATCGTGCCGCTGGGGAGCAGGACTCACGCGGACCGACCCAGACCGAACCGGAGAGCGCCAACCGGGAGTCCGAGTCCGCTCCGGCCAGGAAGCAAGTGCCCTTCCACCACAACGGACTGGGCTGGTTCCTTTGCGTTTCGCGGCTTCGTCACCCGCCGTTCACCTGGAATATCGGAAATTGTGGGAACCGCCACGAAGGCGCCGTCGGCGCTCGAGCGTTGGAGGAGACATCCCTGTGAGCAGGAAATTCGTGCAAGCGTGACCTGGCCAGGCTTCCGGATCGGCCGCCACGGGGCCCTGATCGGGGCCTCCCACACCCATGTTTCGCACAACGATGGTCACCTCAGAGGCACGGCAGGCCGATAGTCGCGTCGGAGCGAGCCGCAGAACGTGCCAACCTTGGGCGGTCCATGGGTACCGACTCGGCGCGGATTCTGGACGTCAGCGCTCCATTGGCGGAAATACTGATCCTGATCGACCACTCATGACACGCATACTTCGCAGCGTTGGGTTCATCGTGGCCTTGGCGACAGCCGGCCTCGGTGTCGGCGCGTTCGCCTGGACGCCCGGCGGCAGCGTGGCTTCGGCGTCCAGCGGCTTCACACCCCTCCCGCCCGGTTGGGAGCTCTGCATCTTGGAGGGGGTCTCGGCACCCGCCACGGCGGCGAACGTGGCCGACCTCGACGAATGGCAGGCGGCTGAGGGCGGCTCGACGAACAACACGGCCGCCTTCAACCCCTACAACACGCTGCGCATGACCGACGTCACCGGAGCACCGCTTCCTGGGGCGCGCTCGGCCAACGGATTCCCGGCCTTTCCCACATGGGCCGCCGGCTGCGCGGCGACCGTGGCCACACTCTTTCAGCCGAACATGTGGGTCATCACGGCCGCGCTCCGGGCCGGGAGCGTGACACCCACTGCCGCCTTCCTCGCCGTGGTGGATCAGAGCGCCTGGTGCGCGCCGTCACCCAATGGCGTGCCGTGCTACGTGAACGCCATGGAGACCACACCGGGCAGCCTCACCCTGGCGGTTCCGGCATCGTCCGCGCTCTCCGTCTTCGGGAATGTGAATACGGACCTCGCGTCGTATCAGCAGTCCATCGTGACCGTCACCAATGACCAGAACGAGGTGGCGGTCCGCAATCTTGCCCTGGCAGCCGCGGAGTCGAGCGTGGAAACGGCTCAGGCACAATTCGGTGCGACCTCCCATGCTCTTCGGGGCTTTGCCATCAGTGAGTACGTCAACAGTGGCCTCTACTCGAGCGCCCCGTTGGTCAACGACACGGGGACACCGCCGCTCT
The DNA here is from genome assembly GCA_963738135.1 of uncultured Acidimicrobiaceae bacterium. Classification (GTDB taxonomy): domain Bacteria; phylum Actinomycetota; class Acidimicrobiia; order Acidimicrobiales; family RAAP-2; genus Bog-473. Next base: position 143,068 of record CAVTVK010000001.1, read on the forward strand.
CTCCGAACACTCCGCAGAGCTCCGACGGTGTCGTGGCCCAGCAGTACCTCCACGTTGCGGCCTCCAACCTGGTCTCCAGGAACGAATCTGCCTCGGACATACTCAAGGAGGCCGAACAGCACCGCGACGACGCCGCCAAGGCGCTCGCCCAGGCTGCCCTTACGCTGACGTCGGATGAGTCCGCGGAGAGCCGGGACTTGGACCAACTGATGACCGACGTGGCGACCCTCGAGCATGCTGGAGCGTGCGCGTCGGTGACCATCACGCCGCCCCCGTCGGCCGGAACCGGGGCCTCCGGCTCCACGACGACGACAACCACAAGCACCACGACCACAATCCCGCCGACCACCACCACGACCGTCCCACCGACCTCGAGCACGACGACGACCATCCCGCCGACCACGACGACAACGACGGGACCGACCGGCATCCCGCTGAGTTCGCCGGTTCCGACGTCCACGACCACCACGGTCCCGCCGACCACGACCACCACGACGACCGTTCCGCCGACCACCACCACGACGACCACGACCCCCACTGCCGCAGCGGCACCGCCGGCCGGAACTGCGCCGCCCGCCGAGGCTGCCGGGGTCTCGGCGCTGCAGGGCTGCATCGCCACCTTCGCTCCGCCCGCCAACGCCTGATCGACATCAACGCCTGATCGAACGGGGATCGGCGGGAGACCTCCCGTTCTCCGTGCGCGAAAAAGGCTGCGTCACAGCAGTAGTGGATGCCCGCACCGATCGCCCCGTCGGCGAGGCACCGCTTTGGGCTCCACGGCGCGATGCCGCGCTGGTCAGGAAGGGATGCTCAGAACCCGTTGGCAGCGATGATGGAGCCGTTGAGGTGGGTCCCGGCCATCGATCCGTCATTGGGAGCGTTGCCGTAGGAGAAGACTGCTCCTTGCGCTGAGGCGACCCAGTAGCCCCCGCCGTCGGCGTCCGCGAAGATCGCAGACGCCGGGTTGGATGCCCCGACCGATCCCACGGGACCACCCCGAGCGACGGCATCCCCGTAGGCGTAGACGTTCCCGTTGGCCAGGAGCACCCAGTACCCGCGGCCGTCGGCGGTCCGGACGGCCGAGGTCACCGGGGAGCCCTGGTTTCCGGGGGAACCGTAAAAGGGGGCGTCGCCGAAGGCGTAGACGTTGCCGGTCTGCGTGATCAGCCAGTACCCGTTCCCAGAGGCGTCCGGCACCACCGCGACAGCCGCGCCCGAGCAGCCCCCCATGCCCGGGCACGAACCCTCGAAACGGGCGTCACCGAAGGCGAATACACCGCCATCGGACGCGACCATGAAGTACCCACCGCCGTCGGACGACGGCACCATGCCGACGATCGGCGCGTTGAGGCTGTGCGGGAGACCCGACCCCGCCGGCGACAGGCCGGTTCCGGGTATCGAGCCGTAGTAGCCGGCATTGCCGAAGGCGAAGACCCCGCCGTCGGACGCCACCAGCCAGTACCCGGCCTTGTTGGCCGTGGGGCTGATGCCGACCACCGGCCGTTGCAGGGTGATGTTGCCGGTCGATCCGTAGAACTGGGCCGAGCCGAACGTGAAGATGCCGCCGTCGGAGCCCACCAGCCAGTAGCCGTAGCTGGGCGCCGGCGGTGGTGGTGGTGGTGGTGTCGAGGTCACCGGGCCCCCGGTGACGGTGAAATCGCCCGAGGCGCTCGTGTAGCTGACCACGTAGTTGCCGGCGTTGGTTCCGTTCAGAGTCACGCCGCCGCACGATGAGGCGACCAGCTTGTAGCCGCCCGACGGCAGCGCGCCGCTGATGGGGGTGGCGGCGTTGACCTGGCTGCAGGTCAGGCCGCTGGTGTCTACGGTCACGTCGGCAGGATGGCTGCCGACGGTGCCCGCAAAGCTCGGGGGCCCCTGGTTGGACTGGGAGCCCCTGACGGCGACCGGAATCGGCAACTGCGTGACCGTTGTGAGCCCAGTGACATAGGAGATCGCGTAGTTCGGATCCGACGCGCCACTGCACGACGACGTATACGACGAGCCGACCGGACTGGAGCTGGTCGCCGTCGTCGTGCAGGTCGGCGGCGGCGTCAATGAGGACGGGGTATCGCCACCTTTGAGGCCGCTGTACAGCGCAGTGACGATCGGGGTCGAGCCGTACGGCGACGATCCGCTGCCCGCCGTGATGGTCAAGGGTGCCGCCGTGACCGTGACCGACCCGCTGACGTAGCCGATGGTGTAGTTGCCGTCCACCGCGCCGCTGCAGGACGACGAATAGAACGAGATCGCCACGGGACTGTGTGTGTTCTGCGTCGTCGAGCAGGTGGGCTTCGTCGTGAGGGATGACGCAGTGTCACCGTTGACGAATCCGCCGTAGTTGGGAGTGACGGTGGCCACGGTCCCGTAGGTCGTCGTCGGACTCGACGCTGTGACGGTCAGGGGGGCCTTCCCGACAGAGACCGAGCCCGAGGTGTAGCTGATGGTGTAGTTGGGATCGACCGCACCGATACAGCCGGAGAGGTACGGCGAACCGGCCACCGGACTGGAACTGGTCGCCGTCGTCGTGCACGTGGGAGGCGACATCAGGGACGAGGGGCTGTCGCCGTTCACGAACCCCGCGTAGTTGGGCGTGATCGACGGGACGTTGCCGCCGTACATCATGGAGCCGCCCGAGGCGGTGATCGTCAGCGGGGCCTGACCGACGCTCACGACACCGGTTGCATAGGAAATGGAGTAGTTGGAGTCTGCCGCACCGCTGCACGACGTCTGGTACGGCGAACCGGCCACGGTGCTCACGTTGGTGGCGGTGGTCGAGCACGTGGGCTGGAAGCTGAGCGAAGAGGCGCTGTCCCCGTTCTGGAAACCGGCGTACAACGGCGTGATCGTCGGCGGGGTGCCGCCGTAGGGCATGGAGCCGCTCGAGGCGGTGATCGTGAGGTTGGCCGGGTTCACGGTGACACCGCCCCCCACATAGCTGATGCTGTAGTTGGAGTCGACGGCGCCACCGCACGAGGAAACGTACGGACTGCCCAGCACCGGGCTCGAGCGAGTAGCGGTGGTCGAACAGGTGGGCGGCGGACTCAGCGATGCTGCCGAGTCGGAGTTGACGAACCCGGAGTAGCCGGGCGTGATGGTCGGGGCGGTGCCCCCGTAGGGCATGACGGTGCTCGCCGCCGTGATGGTCAAGGGCGCCGGTGCGACCGTGAAGTTGTTTGTCGTCGTCGTGTACGCGACGGCGTACCCGGTCGTGGTCTCGCCCGAGAGCGTGGCACCGCTGCACCCGGCGGGCGCCAGCGTGTAGTTGCCCGCAGGCGTGGTCGGTCCGATGCTCCTGATGCCGGCGATGGTGCAGACCAAGGCGGACGTGTCGACCGTGATGCCGGAGGGCGGGTTGTCGGTGCCGGCGAAGGTCGGCGTGCCCCCGTAGGTCTGCGATCCCGAAACGGCGACATGGACCGGGATCGGCGTCACGGTGAAATCGTTGAGCGGAGTCGCGTACACGACGGAGTATTCGCTGGCGTCAGGTCCCGAGAGTTGCAGCCCATTGCACGATGACGCCAGCAATGTGTAGGACCCTGGCGACAACGTCGTGCTGATGGGCGTGGTCGTATCGACGGTGGTGCAGGTCAGGCCACTGCTGTCGAGAGTCACGCCGGTCGGCGTCGTACCCGTTCCCGCGAAATTGGCCGACGCGGTGAAGGTGGGCGACGCTCCATAGGTCTGCCTGCCCGAGATGGTCACGCTGAAGGGGACAGAGGTCAGGCCTGTCATCAGCGCCGACGCCACCGGCGTCCCCAACCCGGTGACCATGTCGTACCCGGGCATCGACGGGTACTGCCCGCCGGCCGTGGCGTTGTAGTCGTCGTTCCCAGAGGTGACGTCGTTGAGGTAGCTGCCCGGCGACTGCTGGGCGAGGAGGTACAGCGCAGGGTTCAAGAGCCCGTAGCCCGCGGTGTTGCCGTTGGCCGAGGCGACGACGGCAACGACGGCGGCCCACAGTGGTGCGGCGCCGCTAGTCCCGCCGAGGGCATTCCAGTTCAACGAGTTGACGCTGTCGTAGATGATGTAGCCGCTGCTCGGATCGGCGTCGGCCGACACGTCGGGAACCTCGCGGCAGTCACCGCCGGCGTTGGCGCAGGGCGCACCGCTGCTGCCGGTGACCGTGCCCAACCCTTGCTGGTAGGCGGGCATCGTGAACCGGGTGGATATCCCGCCCCCGCCCGCACCCTCCGAGAAGTACAGAGCGTCGTTCCATGCCTGTTCGATCGGCGGCGGGCCGAGCGTCGGCGTCCCGTGCCCGAGCGACGTACCCCCGACGGAGGTGACGTCGGGTTGGCTGGCGGGGTCGGAGACAGCGAGGTTCAAGTTCTGGATGACGTCGCCACCGTGCGTCTTGTCGGTGATCCATACGTAGTCGCGCGTGGCGTCGCTGACCAGCTGTCCCATCGAGTCGGTCCCGGTTTCGAGGGCCACGGTGGCGCTGATGGAGTTGGTCGAGGTGTTGATCGTCGCCATCACGTCGCCGGGGAAGCTCAGGCCCTTGAGGACGGCCAGGACCTCGTTGCCGTCGGGAGAAAGGCCGATCGACTGCACCAGGCCGGTGCCGTTGGACGGTTGGGAGGTGGAAATGGTCTTGACGACGGAGTGGCTGCTCAAGCTGACCACCGAAATGCCTCCCCCCGTTCCCGCGTTGGCCACGTACAGGTCACCGGCAGTGGTGGAGAGGGTGAGGGCGACGGGATCGTTGCCGACCGAGACGATCGTCGGCACGCTCCCGCACGACGAGGTCACAGTGGCGTTGCAGGTCGAGGCATTGAAGTACTCGATCCTGTTGTTGGTTCCGTCGGCGATGTACACGAAGCCGTTCGTACTGTCGACGGCCAGCGCCGTCGGGACCGAGAGGGAAGGGAGCGTCACGCTCGTCACGAAGGCGTTCGTCGAGGCGTTGTAGATCGCCACCTTGCCGTTTCCGTTCCCCACGTAGAGGGTGGATCCGTTCACGGCCAGTGCAGCCGGTGCACTCAGGTGGCCACCCGAGGCGATCTGGGTCGGGGAACTGCAGCCAGTCGTCGTGGACTGGTTGCAGGTGCTGGTCGAGACGACGGTGAGGGTGCCGTTGGCGTTGGCGACGAACACCTTCCCGGCCGGAGCGTCCAGCGCAACGGCATCGGGACCCGCGCCTGTCGACACCGAACCCCGAGTGGTGAAGTTGGTCGGGTTGCTCGTGGTCCCCTCGCTGTCCACGCTGAGGGTATTGCTCGACTTGTTGGCGATGTAGAGGGTGCCCGTGGAGGGGTCGACGGCCTGCGCCACCGGATTGGAGCCCGTGGTCGCAGCGATCTCTCCGTTGATGTTGCATCCCTGTGCGCCCTGGTCTCCCGAGGCGACGAAGATCGACTGGCCCTCGGCCGCAGCGGCTTGGAAGAGCGTGTTCTCGGAATTCTCGAAGGACTGCGGCACGTAGGCCTCGCACCCGTTCGTCCAGCTCGCGCTCACGATCTTGGCCGTGTCGTCGCTGACGATCTTGCTGAAGACGGTGTAGAGACTGTCGGAGGCACCGCCCTCGTAAACCTCGATGTTCGCCTGAGGTGCCAAGGAGAGCACCGTCTCGATGTCGAGCTCGGCTTCCGCCGTCCCGGCGCCCGTGGCGCCTCCGCCGTCGATGTCCGTCTCGGTGATCTGCCCGGCGCCCGGGGTGAACCCGTAGCAACCGGCGAACGTGTTGATGTCACTCGTGGAAAACCCCGCCCCGGACATCTCGAGGAGTGCGACCGTGCTTCCTGCTCCGTAGTCCTGCGACGCATACAGGGGGTTGAACCCGTAGGCCGTGGCGAGGTCAGGAGCTTCGAGCGCCCCGGTGCTGTTCCTCACGCCATTGATGCTGTTGGTGCAGGACGTTCCGGTCGGCGTGGGCTGCCCCGGTGCCAGCGTGGGAGCCACAAGGTCGGCGTCGGGATGGGCGACGGCCGGACTCGCCTGAGGGACGCTCGTCGACGGCTGCGGTGGGCTGAGCGTGTTGAGCCCGAGGATGCCTTCGATCTGGGGTGCCACCGAGCTGTCGACCTCGGGAGCCGTTGCGTTGTCGTAGCCGGTCTTTCCGGACGAGAGGCGGTACTGCGAGATCGGTGTCGAGAAGGCGGACTGCACCTGGGCCACCGTGCCGGACACGGGGAGGGACAGTCCGGTGGCTGAGGGGGTCCCGACCGTCAGGCCTTCCTGTCGAAGGTTGGACGTGACTTGCGCGATCGTGGTCGCGGTCGGCCCGAACTGCTGCGCGAACTGCGCCGGCGTCAGGAAGTGGTGGTACTCCGGAGAACCCGGATCGGACACCTCTTGCACCTCGGTCGCCAACGCTGCGGGATCGCGTGGCTTGAGTGTGACCGTGAGCGGCAAGGCGGTCGAGCTCGGTGCCGGCCCGACCAGGGTGGCTCCCGGTGGGACGAGCCCCTGGTGCCCGGGCAGCTTCTCGCGCCCGCCTCCCGCGGCAACCGGCGCTCGACGTGGTGGCTGCGCCGTACGTCACGGCAAAGGCCAGCACGAGGCCGATGCCGAGAATGCCCGAAGCGACGCGCCGCAGCCGTCTGCCGCTCCGTTGATCCACGTCCATCTGTGCGCCCTCCACAGGTGCCCCCCCGGGGGGAGGCTAACCCTCCCACCAGGGCCATTGTCCGCGCGCGCTGGCTCTTCTGGGCACGCACAACAGGCTTTTGTGCAGTAATTGTCGGCATCGAGGCGGCCGCGCCTTAGGAAAAGGCGTTCGTCTTGACGGGTGCCTCTGGTCCGGAGCAGTTCACGGAATCAGCGGCCGGCAACAAGGCCCGGTCGACGACGAATCCTCCCCGATGTGCAGCAACCTCGGGTGACCGCGTCTGACGCTGCCGGTCGGTCCGTGTGACCGCCGACGTCGTCCGATGTCTTCGGCCGTAGCCCGTGTGTCGCCGGAGGCGGCCCGCAGGGTCAGCGCGGCACGGCCCGCACACGCTGTGCGACCCGACGAGCGGGCGAAAACGGAGTCGATCGGCCCCGCAACTGGATCGCCGACCAGCGATCGGGCTCGATTCGGTCCCAGGGTCGTACCCCGCGTCCTACCGGGTTTCCACCGGGTAACCAGCACTGCGCTGCCTCGGCGCCTGTCACATCGCACCACTGGTGCGATGCAGACGCCGAGACGCGTCCCAGTGGCGCGCCGGCATGCCACACTGTGGGTTCCTCAGCCCGCCGTCGATTGGAGCCGTCGGACACGTGTTGGTTTTCACCTTCCCCGGACAGGGATCGCAGCGCGCCGGAATGGGTGAACCGTGGGTCGATCACCCCTCATGGGAAGTCGTCGAAGAGGCCTCCGCAGCGGCGGATCGAGACCTGGCCCACCTACTCCTGCGGGCGCCGATTGATGAGCTCACACAGACCGAGAACGCCCAACTGGCGACGACGGTCCTCAGCCTGGTCGTGCTCGACGCCGTGGAGCGCATCGGACTGACTCCCGCGGCCTGCGCCGGTCACAGTTTGGGGGAATACACCGCGTTGGTCGCAAGCGGCTCCCTGGGCTTCGACCATGGCATTCAGCTGGTGGTTGCCCGCGGTGAGGCCATGGCACGGGCGGGCGAGGAGGCCCCTGGGACCATGGCGGCCCTGCTCGGGATCGCCGACGACGACGCCGAGGCGGCCTGCATGCGGGCCGAGGGTGACGTCTGGGTGGCCAACTACAACGCACCGGGTCAGGTGGTGATTGCCGGCACGGCTGAAGCGGTGGCCGTGGCCGGCGAGTTGGCCAAGGGCCTGGGCGCCAAGCGGGTCATGCCGATTCAGGTCTCGGGCGCATTCCATACGCCACTGATGCAAGGGGCGCGGGCCGATCTCCGCAAGGCGTTGGCCGCGGTCACCTTCCTCACGCCGGAGGTGCGCGTCGTCGCCAACGTGGACGCGCATGTGCACGACGACCCGGCCGAGTGGCCTGGCCTGTTGTCGGCCCAGCTCTGTAGCCCCGTGCGCTGGCGCCAGACCCTCGAGACGTTCGCCGGGCTCGGGCTCACCTCCTTGGTGGAACTCGGACCAGGTGGTGTGCTCAGCGGGCTGGCCAAGCGCAGCCTGCCCGAGATTCAGTCCCTTGCCGTCTCCAAGCCCGAGGATCTCGACACGTTGATGGACCAGATCGGCGCCGCCGGTACGTGGCGGGCGGAGCCAGCGCTGCATCAGGGCGAGCACCTCTACATGTCCGAACGGGTCGTCGTCAGCCCCTCGAGCGGCATCTTCAGCCCTGAGTCATCCCTGCAGGCACCAGGCACCGGCTTGTTGCCCGGAACGGACGCCGGATCTGACCGATCCTCGGCCGTCGACGTCGGCGAATTGGTGGGTCGGGTGGGGATCTCCGAGGTGCGGACACCATTCGCCGGACAGGTGATCGGGTGGCTCGCTGCCGACGGCGAACGGGTGCAAGAGGGTCAGCCGCTGGTGTGGCTCAGAATGCCCGACTCGCGCTGATGGCTGTCGTCCTCGTCACCGGCGGGACCCGCGGCATCGGCGCCGCCTGCGTCGCATGGTTCCTGGGCAACGGGGACCAGGTGGCGACCACCTTTCGCTCGCCTGAGCCGCCTGAACCGCCCGTCGGGTGCCGATCCCGAACGGTTCCTTGCCGTTCGTTGCGATGTGCGCGACGCCGAGGAGGTCGAGTCCGCCTTCGCCTCCATTGAGGAGCGCTGGGGCCCCGTGGGGGTGCTGGTGTCGAACGCGGGCATCACCTCGGACTCGTTGATGCTCCGGATGAGCGACCAGGCCTTCCACGATGTCATCGACGCCAACCTGACGGGGTCCTTCCGTGTGGCCAAACGGGCCGTGGCCAAGATGCTGCGGCTGCACACCGGTCGCATCGTCTTTGTCTCCTCGGTCGGTGCCTTCGTCGGACTGCCCGGGCAGGCGAACTACGCCGCCTCCAAAGCCGGTCTGGTCGGCATGGCCCGCGCCATTGCCCGCGAGGTGGGCAGCCGACAGATCACGGTCAACGTCGTGGCCCCGGGCCTGATCGACACCGATATGACCGCCGCCCTCGGCGCGGACCGGATCGCCCTGATGGCCGGTCAGGTCCCGCTCGGGCACGCCGGCAACCCCGCTGACGTGGCCGCCGTGGTCGGCTTCCTGGCCTCGGACGGCGCTGCGTACGTGACCGGCGCCGTCGTGCCGGTCGACGGTGGGCTGGGCATGGGCCTGTAGCGTTCAAGGGACCGACGACAAAGGAGCAGATTGTGGACAGCGACGCAGCGTTCGAGAAGTTTCGCGAGTGCGCCGTGGAAGTACTGCAGGTACCGGCGGACAAGATCACCAAGGAAGCAAAGTTCGCCGACGACCTCGATGCCGACAGTCTCGACCTCGTCGAGCTCGTCATGGCGTTGGAAGAAGCGTTCGACATCACGGTCGAGGAGACCGAGCTCGAGGACATCACCACCATCGGGCAGGCGTTCGACCTGATCTCGACAAAGCTCTGATGCAGATCGGCATCGGACCCGAGGGCCCGATCCGGGGACGGCGCGTCGCCGTCACCGGCCTGGGAGCCATCACCTGCTGTGGCGTCGGCGTTGACGCGTTGTGGGACGGACTGCTCCATCCGACCGTGGTCGGCGGTGTGGTGCGCGACTACGAGCCCACCGACTGGTTCGGGCCGAAGGAAGTGCGTCAGCTCGACCGCTTCGCCCAGCTGTCCATGGTGGCGGCCGACCAGGCCGTGCGGGCGGCCGGAGACCTTGCGGTCGACCCGGCCAAGGCGGGCGTGGTCTTCGCCACCGGTGTGGGCGGGTTCGAGACGCTGGCCAATCAGGTCGGCGTGTACAACGAGAAGGGGCCTGACCGGGTCTCCCCCCGCCTGGTGCCCATGATGATGGCCAATGCCGGGGCGGCCGGGATCTCCATGCGCCTCGGATGGCGGGGGCCCTCCGAGGTGATCTGCACGGCGTGTGCGGCCGGCACCCATGCCATCGCCGCTGCGGCACGGCTGGTCGCGACAGGGCGCTGCGACGTGGCGATCGGGGGCGGCTCCGAAGCGAGCATGCACCCGGTGGCCCGCGCGGCCTTCTCCAACATGACCGCGCTGTCGTCCTCGGGCAACTCGCGGCCCTTCGATGCCAGGCGCGACGGCTTCGTGATGACCGAGGGCGCCGGCGCCCTGGTCCTCGAGGACTGGGATCGCGCCGTGGCCCGGGGCGCGACGATCCACGCCGAGATCGCCGGCGCGGCCAGCACGTCAGACGCCCATCACATCACCGCCCCGGCTCCCGACGGTTCCGGGGCGGTGGCATGCATGGAGCTGGCTCTGGGAGACGCCGGGATCGCCCCGTCCGACGTCGGACACATCAACGCCCATGGGACCTCGACCCCGCTCAACGACCTGGCTGAGGCGCGGGCCATCACCAAGGTCTTCGGCGAGCCGGGACCGCTCGTCACGTCCACCAAGGGCGTGACCGGGCACGGACTGGCGGCGGCCGGCGCCATTGAGGCCGTTGCGGCCGTGCTGACCATCGACCGGGCCACCATTCCACCGACGGCCGGCTACGGCGAGCCCGACCCGGACATCACCATCCAGATCGTGCACGGCGAGCCGCGTCCGTGGCAGCCGGCGGCCGTCCTCTCCAATTCCTTCGGGTTCGGCGGCCACAACGGCTGCCTGGTGCTGCTGCCCCCTGGCTGAGAGCAGCCGGTAAGGTCGCACCTCCGCTGCCGCCGGGGGAGCGATTCGAGAGGGTCCGTTGATGGGAAGGCTGCAAACCTGGGGCGCCGCGGCACGCCGCTCCCGCCTCTTCCAGGTCGTGGCGGCCGTCGTCATCATCGCCCTGGTGGCGGGGGGCATCGTCCTGGTGACGCGCAGCGCGGGCCCGCCGGTCCCCCCACCCGCACCGAATCCCCCGCCCTCGACGCGGGCAGTCGCGCTCGGGGACTCGGTCCCCTATGGCCACGGCTTGGCCAACCCCTACCTGACGCCCCAGATCGGACTCCCGACGACTGCGGTCTCCCAGGGACCCTCGACCAAGGCCTACCCGAGCATGGTGGCAGCCGACTTCGGGCTCACCATGACCGTGCGCAACACGAACTGCCGCCTGACCGGCGACCAGCTCTCCATCAGTGGTGCGGTGGCCGACGGGATCGACAACACGAGCCGGGACGGCCAGTGCCCGATCCCGCCCCAGCCGGCCCGCAACCTGGCGGATGAGCTGGCGGCGACCGATCTGGTCCAACATCCGGCCCGCCTGGTCCTGCTGCAGGACGGGGCCGACGACATCGACTTCAGCGCCTGCCTCGAATACCAGCTGGCCCGCGTGCTGGGCGTCGGGATCGGGCTCGGCAGCACCTGCGTCGACGACGGGTCCGTGACACCGAAGATTGCGGCGGATCTGGACCATGTCCGCGCCAGCCTGGCCCAGGCCATTGAGGCCCTGGCACCGCACACCGGGACCATCGCCGTCCTCAACTACTACCAACCCATCCCCGAACCGTCCCAGATCGCCAAGGGCACCGCGACGTCCGGCCTGCACACCGACCTCGTGTGCAGCGGCCTGAAGCCCAACGCCGCCAGCACCTTCTCCGCGGCGCAGATCGTGCTGACGGCGCTGAACCGGGCCGTGGCGGGTGCCGTGGCCGACGCTCGGGCGCACCACGTCACGAACGTGACGTTGGTCGATGTGTCCGGCACTTTCGATGGTCACGGAATCTGCACCGCGCAGCCCTGGGCGTTCTCGGGTGAGCCGGTTCCCGACACGACGCTGGCCGCCGACGCGGAGCACATCGTCGCCGCCAAGGCCTGTTCGGGCACTGACCCGCTGCACGGGGCGTCAGTCTGCGCCGCACCGTCCGCGTCGGCGGTCGCGGCCGAGCGGGACCTGCAGGACTACGTGTGGCGCGCCGCCCACCCGACGGCGGCCGGGCAACGCGCCCTCGCAACCGTGGTGGCGCAGCGGCTCCGCGGCCGCGTCTAATCGATGGCGTCGCGGAACGACCCGATGAAGGTCGGCCGCCCCGTCGGGCCCCTGCTCTTCCAGCAGGCGACGGACCAGCGCCGAACCCACCACGACCCCATCGGCCACTTCGCACACCTGCGCCGCCTGATCCGGCGTCGAGACGCCGACGCCGACGCACACCGGCATGTCCGTGCAACGGCGGATCCTCTGGACGACCTTCGTCACGTCCGATCCCAGGTCGACGCGCTCTCCCGTCACGCCCATGCGGGCGACGGCGTAGACGAACCCCCGAGCCCGGGCACAGATGCGCTCCACCCGGTCCGGCGGCGAGGACGGCGCCACGAGCAGGACGGTGTCGACGCCGGCGGCATCCGCTTCGGCCGCCCACGAGCTGATCTCCTCGATCGGGAGGTCGGCGATGATCGCCCCGCTGATGCCGGCGGCGGCCAGCGAGCGGGCCATGCGCTTGTGCCCGGCCCGGAACACCAGGTTGTAGTAGGTCATCACGGCGATGGGGACCGGAGCCTCGGCCCGCGCGATGCCGTCGACGACCTGGTCGGGCACGGTGCCCCGCTGCAGCGCGCGCAGCGCCGCCTCCTGAATCACGGGTCCGTCCATCATCGGGTCGGAGAACGGGATGCCGACCTCAACGGCATCGGCTCCGGCCGCGATCACGGCAGCCAACGATTGCGTCCAGTCCTCGGTCATGCCACCCATGAGGTACGGAATCAAGAGCTTGCGGCCCCGCTCCCGGCTGGCCCGAAGCTCCTTCTCGAGATCAGGCATCAGGCCGGCGTCCGAAGATCTCGCGCACCTGGGCCACGTCCTTGTCACCGCGGCCGGACAGGGTGATCAGCACCGAGGATCCCGCCGGCAACGTGTCGGTGCCGGCGTTCTTGGCCACCCAGGCCACGGCGTGCGACGACTCCAGCGCGGGGATGATGCCCTCCGTGTGGCTCAGCAGCCGGAACGCGTCGAGGACCTCGTCGTCGGTGGCCAGGGAGTACTCGGCCCGCCCCGTGGCCGCCAGGTGTGCGTGTTCGGGACCCAATCCGGGGTAGTCCAGTCCGGCCGAGATCGACTCGGCCTCCTCGATCTGCCCGGCCTCGTCCTGCAGCAGCCGCGAATGCATGCCGTGCAGGACGCCCGGAATGCCGTTCGTGACGGCGGCGCCGCCGGCCGCTTCCACGCCGACGAGCCGGGCCGGCGTGTCGACGAAGCCGGCGAAGGTCCCCGCCGCGTTCGAGCCCCCTCCGACGCAGGCGACCACCACGTCCGGGACGCCGCCCTCCAGCAGCTCGGCACATTGCTGGCGAGCTTCGTCGCCGACGACGCGCTGCAGTTGGCGGACCATGTAGGGGAAGGGGTGCGGCCCCATCACCGAACCCAGGCAGTAGTGCGTGGTGTCGACCGTGGCCACCCACTCCCGCATCGCTTCGTTGACCGCGTCCTTGAGCGTCCGGCTCCCCGAGGTCACGGTCCGCACCTCGGCGCCCAGCAGCTCCATGCGGAAGACGTTGAGCTCCTGGCGTTGCGTGTCCACCTCGCCCATGAAGACGGTGCACTCCAGGCCGAACAACGCCGCTGCCGTGGCGGAGGCCACGCCGTGCTGGCCCGCCCCGGTCTCGGCGATCATGCGCGACTTGCCCATGCGCTTGGTCAACAACGCCTGACCCACGACGTTGTTCAGCTTGTGCGAGCCCGTGTGGGCCAGATCCTCCCGCTTCAGGAAGACGCGGACACCGAGGCGCTCCGACAGGCGCGTGCACTCGGTCACCGGAGTGGGGCGCCCGCCGTAGTGCCGCAACAGCGAGTCCAATTCGGCGCGGAAGGCCGGGTCGACCCACGCATCGTCGAACCACTTCTCGAGCTCGAGGCAGGCCGGCATGAGCGACTCGGGGACGAAGCGGCCGCCGAACTCGCCGAAGCGTCCGTCCGCACCGGGGCGGCCCATCAGGCTCTCTGTCTCGTCGCTCACCCGTCCCTCCAGTCGTAGGGCTCCTCGACCACGGCGTCGACCAGCGGATCACGCGTCGGCGAGGTCGGCGTAGGCCTGCCGAGCGTTGGCGATGAACTGGCGCAGGAGCAGCGGGTCCTTGCGGCCCGGTGCCGCCTCCACGCCGGTCGAGACGTCGACGCCGCCGGGTCGGAGGTGGGCGACCGCATCGGCCACGTTGTCCGGCCGCAAGCCTCCCGAGACGATGAGCCGATGGTGGTTGGAGACCCCCTCGGCCAGGCGCCAGTCGAACACCTGCCCCGAACCCGGGTTCTCCCCGTCGACCAGAAGGAAATCGGCGCCGAAGTCCTCGAAGCGCGCGATGGTGCGGTCGCCGGCCGGGAACGCCTTGATGACGATGGGCACGCGGGCCCGCACCCACTTCGTCTCGTCGGCGGACTCGTGGCCGTGCATCTGCGCGGCACCCAGGCCGGCGACCCGGACCGTCTCGACGATGCGCTGGGGGGCCTCGTCGCGGAACACGCCCACGGTCAGCACGTGCTCGGGCAGGCGCTTGGCGATGTCCGCGGCCAGTTGGACCGAGATCTGCCGGGGCGAGGGGGCGAACATGAACCCGACCGCCGATGCACCGAGACTGACCGAAAGCAGCGCATCGGCCTCCGACGTGATGCCGCAGATCTTGACGAACAGGTCCTCGCTCATCGTGCGCCGACGGAGTGCCCGACCAGCTCGCGCAGTTGTGCCGGTCGGTCCGCCGCCCGCATCAGTGTCTCGCCGACCAGAATGGCGTCGTACCCGGCCTCGGCCAAGCGCCGGGCGTCGGCGGCGTCGCGGATGCCCGACTCAGCGACGGCGACCACGCCCGATGGGATGTGTGCCGCCAGCGCGCAGGCCCGTTCGTGGTCGACCTGGAACGTGCGCAGGTCGCGCTGGTTCACCCCGATCAACGTGGCACCGGCACCAAGAGCACGCGTCAGCTCCTCCTCGTCGTGCACCTCCACCAGCGCGGCCAGGTCGAGCTTCTCGGCCAACGCCGCGCAGGCCACCAGCTCGGCGTCCGAGAGCGCGGCGGCGATGAGCAGCACGGCGTCCGCGCCCATGAGGCGGGCGTCGGCCACGTCAGCCTGCTGCACGGTGAAGTCCTTGCGCAGCACCGGCAGGCCCGAGGACTGGCGGGCTGTCGCCAGATCGGCCGTCGACCCGCCGAAGAACTCGACATCGGTCAGCACCGACAGGCAGGCGGCGCCGCCGGCGACGTAGTCCTTCGCCACGAGATTGGCTTCCAAGGCCGGGGTCGAGGTCGCCCTTGGAGGGCGACCGCCGCTTGATCTCGGCGATGCACGAGAGGCCGTCGCTGCGCAGTGCGCCTCTGAAGTCCCGGGGCGGTGGGGTGCCCGCCGCCTGTTCGACCAGGTCGGGAAGGGCGCGGCCGTCAACCGCAGCGCGGGCCCGGTGGGCAGTGAGGATGTCCGCCAGGTAGGTGGGCATGACGCTTCAGCGTAGCGGCGCGCCCTTTCGGTCCCGGTCCACTCCCCGCCCCGGGCGGGCGGTGCGGCCCCGGCCCGGCCTCACGGTAGGGACGGAGGCAGCGTCGGATGTCAGTCGCGCAGGCGGCTGAGCACGCGCTGACGGCGCTGGCGAGCCTCCCGTGAGAGTTCGCACGGCGGCACCGCAGCGGATGCGGGTGACGTGCTGGCGTCGTGCAGCATCTCGGCCAGGCCCGCGTAGAGGACCTCGATGGTGAAGTCGTCGACCTCGATGGCAGCTATCTCGCCTGCCGTCGTCAGCGATGTGGATGACCTTGACCATCAGTCGGCCAATACGCGGGTGCGGAGCTCGTCGCCCTGCCGCTCGATGGCGATCGAATCACCGTCACGGAAAATCCAGCCCACCTGGCGCCAGGGCGCAAGATCGGGCAGGGCCGGTGCGCTGTCGCCAGCGCGTCCGCTTTCCGTGTCAGTCGCAACTTCCCCCATGGTGCAAGCGTGCGCCCCGGTTGTCTCATGTACGGTGACGTCAGGTTGCAGTCCCGGTGCCGGTGGCCATGACGGTTCGGGGGCATCGGACCGGGTCAGTGGGCGGTCTGGGGCCGGGCGGGCCGGGCGTGCCGGGCGGGCCCGGGCGGGCCGCTCAGCGGGCGAAGAGGTGCCAGCCCGCCCACATCCAGGACAGGACCAGCACGACGCGGAGGACCGGTCCCCTCGCCAGGCGCTCCAGCACGACGGCGGGGCGGGCCGGCTGGGAGCCCGCAGCGTGGGAACGGGCCCACAGGGCGAGCGTGGCCAGACCGAGGAGGGCCCAGACGGTGTAGGAGAGGGCCGAGCTCACGACGGCTCGGGTCGGGGCGGTCGGTGGCCTCGACTCCCTTTGCGCACGATGGCGGCACCGAGGCACAGCCAGAGGAAGAACACGAGTGCTTTGAGGATGTAGTGACGATCCACGGCATCGAGCATGGAGCTGAGCGTCGGGTGGTCGGCGCGGCTGCCCCGGGCGGCATAGTCGGCCAGTTCCCAAACCACGATCACGACGAAGAGGACGACCCAGGCCCGCCACGGATGGCTCGTGTCGGTCCCGAGCTCGGGGTGACGCGGGCGAAGCGGCCATCGCACGAGCACCAGGACCGCCAGGCCCACGATCGGGATCGCGGTCACCACGTTGGCTGGCCTGCTGAACGCGGTCGTCGTCGCCGCCACCAGCGCGTAGGCCGCGGCGGCGACGAGGAAAATCGTGCGCGGCAACGACGGTCGGTGCTGGTGGAGCGGCGAACGGCCCCGCGGTGCTCCGCCCGACCCCTCCGCTGCGGACACCGGTGCGATCGCTTCTGTCAGCCCGACTCGGTGGCGGCTGTTCCGCTGAGGGGCAGGAGGCTCACCCGAGCCGGACGCGAGCCGCCGACGCCCTCGCCAGAGCGCACCCGGACAGGGCCCGGGGCCTCGACGCTGCGATGGAGGTAGGCCAGCGCCACCCACGTGCCGAGCTCGCCGCTCCAGGCCGCGGAGGTGATCGACCCCAGGACCTTGTCGTCGGCGGCGCCGTCGCCGGCGGGCGCCTCCCCCGCATGGAGGGTCATCCCGCGGGTCAAGGGCGCATCGTCATCCGCCGGCGCCACCACGCCCACGAGCCGGCGGGGCACGTTGGAGCCACGGGCGTCCAAACGGGCCACGAGCTCCTGGCCCGTGTAGCAGCCCTTCGTGAAGTTGACGGTGCGCTCCACCAGGCCGGCCTCGGCGGCGATCGTCTTGCTCGGTGAGCTCGGTCCCCATGGCGGGGATCCCCGAGACGATGCGGCACGCCTCGACCGCGTCGGCTCCACAGGCGATGACGCCCTCGGGGAGCGAGGCGTCACCCGGTCCCAGGACCACGTCCTCGGGTCCCAGGAGATCGACGCCGGTCCACCCGTTCCAGGCGAAGGGCAGGGCCAGCACGCCCCGCTCGGCCAGCACCGTCAACAGGCCGGCCGCCGCCGCTCCCACGCCAGTGCCCCGCAGGGACAGGTCACGCCAGGCGAGCGGCTCGAGCTCCACCTTCGAACGGAGGAGGAAGCGTTGCAGGCGCGCCCGGACGGCGTCGCCATAGCCGCGGTCGACGTCGAGCACGAAACCTTGCCCGTCGGTGCGGGTCACGCGCAGCAGCGCCGACAGCTTGCCGTCCGGTTCCAGCAGCAGCGAGTCCGCCGAGGCGCCCACGGCCAGCGCGGTGACATCCTGGCTGAGTTGACCCTGCAGGTATGCCTCGGCATCGGGCCCGCGCACGGCCACGATGTCGCGGCCGGCCCGGAACGCCCCGGCGCCCCGGCGCAGGGCCTCGGTCTCGGCGTCGAGTGCGGCCGTCGTCACGGGAGCGCCTGGGATCTGCGGGCGGCGCTCATGCCGCGCGCCGCGGTGACGGCCACCAGCAACGCACCGGCCTTGTGCGCGCACTCCTCGTCCTCGCTCTGGGGGTCGCTGTCCGCCACGATCCCCGCCCCCGCCTGCACGCTGGCCCGGCCGTCCGGCGTCACCACCATGGTGCGGATGGCGATGGCCGTGTCGACGTTGCCAGAGAAGTCGATGTAGCCGACGACGCCCCCGTACACGCCGCGCTTGGTGGGCTCGAGCTCGTCGATGATCTCCATGGCGCGCACCTTGGGCGCGCCCGAGAGTGTCCCCGCCGGCAGCGTCGCCCGCAACACGTCGATCGGCCCCTTGCCCTCGGCGAGCTCTCCCGAAACCTGTGAGGTGATGTGCATGATGTGGCTGTAGCGCTCGATCGTCATGAGCTCGTCGACCTTCTCCGTGCCGAAGCGCACGACGCGTCCCACGTCGTTGCGGGCCAGGTCCACGAGCATGATGTGCTCGGCCAGCTCCTTGGGGTCTTCGGCCAGCTCCCCCTCGAGCAGCCGGTCGTGTTGCTCGTTTTCGCCGCGCGGTCGCGACCCGGCGATCGGCCGGGAGATGACGACGCCGTCGCGCAACCGCACCATGGGCTCGGGCGAGGCACCGACGACGGTCACCTCGGGAAAGCGCAGGAAGTACATGTAGGGACTCGGATTCAGCAGGCGCAAGGCGCGGTAGACGTCGTAGGAGTCGGCCCCGAGGTCGAGGTCGAAGCGCTGTGACAGCACCACCTGGAAGATGTCGCCGGCCCGGATGTACTCCTTGGCCGCCTCGATAGAGGCCTTGTAGGCCTCCGCGCTCACCGTGCGCTCCGCCTCGGCCTTGGGGAGCCCGGGGCGCGGCGCGGCCACCATGGGGCGGGGGGCCGATCCGTCCGCCGGCCGCGCGCAGTCGGCCGCCAACTCGACGAGGCGCGCGCAGGCGCCCTGGTAGGCCGCTGTGACTGCCGCGGCGTCGACGGCGCCGTCGGCGCCGTCCGGGCCCTCCGGCACCACGACGTTGTCGACCAGGACGATGTGCTGGCGCCAGTGGTCGAAGGCGCAGAACTGTCCGATGACGACCAGTGCGGCGTCGGGGTGACCCACGTCGTCGTAGGGCACGTCGGGCAGGCGCTCGACCTCACGCACGACGTCGTAGCCGAGATACCCGACCAGGCCGCCGTGCAGCGGCGGCAGCCCGGCGAGGGCGGGCGACTGGAAGCGCGCCACCATGTCCTCCACGGCGGCCAGGATCCCGTCGTCGGAGGCGGGCAGGCCCAACGGCCCGCTGGTGTCGACGTGTCTCCCCCGCGCCGTGAGCGTGGCCAGCGGACGACGCCCCACGAAGGAGTAGCGACCCCAGCGCTCGCCGCCCTCCACCGACTCGAAGAGGAAGCCGTCCCCCTCCCCCACGACGTTGGCGAAGCAGGTGACGGGTGTCAGCGTGTCGGCCACCACCTCACACCAGACCGGCACGATCGTGTGCGCCTTGGCCAGCGCGGCGAACTCGGCAGGATCGGGGTGGAAGTCCAGGGCGCCCGCCGGCGTTGCGGAGCCCGGACCACCGCCGGCGGTCACGGCGCGGGCACTCCCGGGCCCGTGCCGATGCTCCGGAAGAAGCACGTCCGCTCCCCCGTGTGACACGCCCCACGGCCGTGCTGGTCCACCAGGACGACCAGGGCGTCGCCGTCGCAGTCCATCCGCACCTCGCGCACGTACTGGCGGTCGCCCGACGTCTCGCCCTTCTGCCAGTACTCGTCCCGGCTGCGGCTGTAGAACCAGGTGCGTCCCGTCTCCACCGTGCGGCGCAACGCCTCGGCGTCCATGTAGGCCACGGTCAGGACGGTGCCGTCGGTCACGTCCTGCACGACGGCGGGCACCAGGCCGCCCGCCTTTTCGAAGTCCACCAGGCGCGCCAGCCCCTCGTCGAAGGTCAACGGCACCCCCTCGGGCACGCCCTCGGGCACTGCAGTATCGGACATGGTTCCGGCTTCGACTTCCGCTTCGGGCGCGCTCACAGGTAGAGCCCCGTACCGCTGTCGTTGCGCGGGGAGGCGATGGCGTGGATGTCGCGCTCGCGGAGAATCACGTACTCCTCGCCGTGCACCTCGACCTCGAAGCGGTCCTCGGGGTTGAACAGCACGGTGTCGCCGGCCTTGACCGTGCGCACGTGCGGACCCACCGCCACCGCCTCGGCCCACGTCAGACGGCGGCTGATCTGGGCGGTGGCCGGGATCAGGATGCCGGCCCGCGAACGCCGCTCACCGTCGGTCGGAGAGATCTGGACCATCACGCGGTCGAAGAGCACCGAGATCGGCTGCTTGTCCTCACCCACCGGCTGTTTTTCGGTCTTGGCCCGGCCGGACCCTTCTTTCGTCGTCGACGTGGGCACCGTTGCACGGTACCGCACGATTGCGCCCTCCCAGGTCAGGGGACACGCCTCAGGCCGGGCGGACGGTCACTCCCTGCGCCGCCATGTAGGCCTTGGCCTCCCCGATGGTGAACTCGCGCCGGTGGAAGATGGACGCGGCCAGGACGGCGTCGGCACCCCCCTCGACCGCGCCGTCGACCAGGTGCTGCAACCCACCCACGCCACCCGACGCCACCACCGGGATGTCCACCGCCTCCACCACGGCGCGGGTCAGCGCCAGGTCGAAGCCGTCGCGGGTGCCGTCTCGATCCATGGACGTGAGGAGGATCTCGCCGGCGCCGTTGGCCGCGCACTCGGCCGCCCAGGCCACCACGTCCCGACCCACCGGCGTCCGCCCGCCGTGCGTGTGGACCTCCCACCCCCCGCTGCCGTCGGTCCGTGCCCGGGCGTCGATGGCCACGACGGCGCACTGGCCCCCGAACTCCTCCGCGATGTCCCGCACCAACTCCGGTCGTTCGACGGCGGCTGTGTTCACCGCGACCTTGTCCGCGCCGGCCCGGAGGAGGCGGCGTGCGTCCTCTGCCGCCCGGACGCCGCCGCCGACGGTGAGCGGGATGAAGACCTGCTCGGCCGTGCGCGCCACGACGTCGACCATGGTGTCGCGTTCGTCCGAGGACGCGGTGATATCGAGGAAGGTGACCTCGTCGGCGCCTTCGGCGTCATAGCGGGCGGCCAGCTCGACCGGGTCGCCCTCGTCGGTCAGATCGACGAAACGCACGCCCTTCACGACCCGTCCCCCGGTGACGTCGAGGCAGGGGATCAGACGGATGCTGCGCACGCGGCGACCCCCTCTTGGACACTGAACCGTCCCTCCACGATCGCCTTGCCCACGATGGCGCCGGACAGGCGGCGCCCTGCAGCCCGCAGGCCGGCCAGCGCCTCGAGGTCCTGCAGGCTCGACACGCCACCCGACGCCACCACCGGCAACGATGTGGCCGCCAGCAGGGTCTGCAGCCCCGCCAGGTCCGGGCCCGCGAGCATGCCGTCGCGGACCACCGCCGTGGCCACCACCGCGCCGATGGGCTCCTTCTCCCACAGCTCGAGCAGGTCGGTCACCGCCCGGCCCGAGCCGGCCAGCCACCCCTGGGCCTGGGCCTCGGCCACCCCGTCGGCGCCTTCCCGGTAGTCGAGCCCGACGGCCACCTGCCCCGGCCAGCGCCGGGCGCACCGTCCGGCCAGCGCGGGTTCCGCCAGCGCGGCGGTTCCCAGGACGACACGCGCCACCCCCGACGCGAGGACCTCTTCGGCATCGTCCTCGGAGCGGATGCCACCGCCGAATTCGACCTGCACGCCGGCGGCCCGGGACAGGCCCACGATCTGCGCCAGCACGCCGCGCTCGTGCGGGACCCCGGTGCGGGCACCGTCGAGGTCCACGACATGGATCCAGCGCGCGCCGCCGGCGATGTACCCGGCGGCGAGGGCCGCCGGATCGCCGTAACGGTCCTCCCGGCCGAAGTCGCCCTGGGTGAGCCGCACCGCCGACCCACCCCGCAAGTCGATGGCCGGCAACAGATCCATCAAGCCGCCGCCTCTTTGGCGATGCGGACGAAGTTGGCCAGCAGCGCCAGGCCCGTCGCACCGGACTTCTCGGGGTGGAACTGTGCGCCCCAGAGGACCCCACGTGTGGCCAGGGCCGCCACCTCACCGCCGTAGTCGCACACGGCCGCCGTCTCGTCCCCGACCGGTGGCGCGAAGGAGTGCACGAAGTAGACCCAGGGCCGCGGGCCCAGTCCCCGCAGGGGTTCGGGCTCCTCGGAGCCGCGGACGTCGAGCATGTTCCATTGCATCTGCGGGTGCTTCACGCCGGTCGGCAGCGGCGCCACCACGCCGGGGAAGACGCCGAGACCCGTGGCGCCCGGGCTCTCCACGGACCCCTCGTAGAGCAACTGGAACCCGACGCAGACCCCGAAGAAGGGCACGCCCGCGTCCAACGCGGCGCGCGCCGCGTCGTCGAGGCCGCTCTCGCGCAGCGCCCGCGCGCAGGCGCCGAAGGCGCCCACGCCGGGGAGCACGACTGCGTCGGCCGCGGCCACGGTCGCCGGGTCGTCGACCAGGCGCGCCGCCGCACCGACGTGTTGCAGAGCCTTCTCGGCCGAGCGCAGGTTGCCGATGCCGTAGTCGAGGACGGCGAGGCGCGGCTCCGCCGTCACAGACTGCCCTTGGTGGAGGGGATGTCACCCCCCTCGATGCGCACGGCATCGCGCAGGCTCCGGGCCACCCCCTTGAAACTGGCCTCCAACATGTGGTGCGTGTTCTTCCCTTCGAGCCGGCGGATGTGCAGGGTCAGGTTGGCCGCCGTGGCGAAGGCACGCCAGAACTCCTCGGCCAGCTGCGGGTCGAAGGGTGGCGTGCCCAGTCCCGGCGTGTCCGGGGCGAACTCCAGCGAATAGGCCAGGTACGGACGCCCCGACAGGTCGAGGGCCACCTCAATGAGGGCCTCGTCGAGGGGGAGGAGCATGGAGGCGAACCGCCGCACCCCGGCCTTGTCGCCCAGTGCCTCCCCCAGCAGCGCGCCGAGGACGATCCCGACGTCCTCCACCGTGTGGTGAGCATCGACGTGGAGGTCGCCCGATGCGTGCACGGTGAGGTCGAAGCCGGCGTGCTTGCCGAGCTGTTCCACCATGTGGTCGAAGAACGGCAGCCCCGTGGAGACGTCGGTCCGGCCGGTGCCGTCGAGCACCAGCTCGGCCTCAATGGTGGTCTCCTTGGTGGCACGCGTCTTGGCGGCGCGGCGGGCATCGGTGGTCACAGGCTCTCCTTGAGGGCGTGGAGGAAGCGGTCGTTCTCGTCGGCCGTTCCGATGGTGACACGGAGGCAGCCGCGCAGTCCGTCCCAGCTGGCGCAATTGCGGATCAGGACCGAGTGGTCCAGCAGGGCGCTGCCAGCACCGCGGTGGCGTCGCGGTTCGCGGGGGCGGAACAAGATGAAGTTGGCGTCGGAGGGCCAGCTGTCGACCGGCAGGTCGCCCAGGGCGGCCGCCACCCGCCCCCGCTCCTCGGCGATGCGGGCCACCCTGGCCTCCATCTCGGGCACGTGGCGCAGGGCGATGAGGCCGGCAATCTGGGTCTGCGTCGACAGGTGGTACGGCAGCACCACCGACTCGCACGCCGCCACGACCACCGGATCCGCCACCAGATAACCCAGGCGAGCCCCCGCCATGGCCCACGTCTTGGAGAAGGTGCGGGTCACGACGAGGCCCGGGTGCTGGGCGCCGCGCAGCGTCAGGGCCGACCACGGGGAGAACTGACCGTACGCCTCGTCCACGATCACGAGCCCGGGCGCGGCGCCGCTGACGGCGGCCACGGTCTCGGGCGGCTCGGCCCGACCGGTCGGGTTGTTGGGAGAGCAGAGGAAGGTGACGTCAGGCCGGTGCTCCGCCAGGAGCGCGAGCGCGTGGCCGGACTCGATCAGGAAGTCGTCGTCCCGCGCCCCCTCGACCACCTCGGTGCCCGTGATCCGGGCGATGTGCGCGTGGAGGGCGTACGTCGGCTCGAACACCAGGGCGCGGCGACCCGGGCCGCCGAAGGCCAGGAGCAGGCTCTGCAACACCTCGTTCGAGCCGTTGGCACAGAACACCTCGTCGGGCGAGACGGCGTGGAGGTCGGCCACGGCCTGGCGCAACTCCGTGGCCGGACGGTCGGGATAGCGGTGGAAGGACACGTCGGCCAAGGCCGCCAGCAGCTCCTCGCGCCAGGCGTCAGGCGGCGCGAAGGGCGACTCGTTGGTGTTGAGGCGGACCTCCGCCTCGACCTGCGGCGAGTGGTAGCCCTCGGTCAATTGCAGGTCGGGGCGGACGGGCGGGACGGCGCTCACGACGCACCCTCGTCGTCCAGGGCGGCCAGGCGTCGGCGCACCGAGTCCGCGTGCGCCGGCAAGCCCTCGGTCTCGGCCAGCGTCACGACGTACGGCCCCAGCGCGCGCAGGGCGTCCGGCGTCACGCGCACCGCGTGCACGTGCTTGCGGAAGTCATCGGCGCGCAAGGCCGAAGCGAACCGGGCCGTGCGGTTGGTGGGCAGGACGTGGTTGGGTCCCGCGATGTAGTCCCCCATGCTGGCCGGCGACCAGGGCCCGATGAACACGGCGCCGGCGTTCTGTACGAGGCCCAACAGCCCGAGGCCCTCTTCCTCGGGCACCATCAGCTGCAGGTGCTCGGGCGCGATCGCGTTGGCGACGGCCAGCGCCTGCTCCGCACCGTCGACCAGGCAGACGATCCCGGCCGTGGCCAGGGTGGCCTGCAGATCGGTCCGTCGGCTCGATGCGGCGACGATGCGGTCGACCTCGGCGCTGATCTCCTCGGCGCGTCCGGCGTCCCAGGTCACCAGCCAGGCCAGCCCGTCCGGCCCGTGCTCGGCCTGCACGACGATGTCCACGGCGGCGAACGCCACGGGGGCATCGGGGCCGGCCACGACCACGATCTCCGACGGGCCGGCGAAGGCCGAGGCCACCCCGACGACACCCGACAGCTGGCGCTTGGCTTCGGCCACGTAGGCGTTGCCCGGGCCCGCGATGACGTCGACGGCGGGGATGCTGTCGGTCCCGTAGGCCATGGCGGCGATGGCTTGGGCCCCGCCGATCCGGTACACCTCGTCCACCCCGGCGATGGAGGCGGCGCACAGTGTCGCGGTGTCGATCCTCCCGTCGGCCGCCGGAGGCACGCAGAGCGCGATGCTCCCCACGCCGGCCACGCGGGCCGGCGCCGCGCACATGAGCACCGTGGAGGGATAGCGGGCCCGGCCGCCGGGCGCGTAGATGCCGGCCCTCTCCACCGGACGCGTCAGATGCCCGACGGTCACCCCGCCTTCAGCCAGGTCCCCAGGCGGTGTCCCCTCGTGCGCGTGGTACGTCACGATGCGGGCGAACGCCACCTCGAGTGCCTCCCACAAGGACGGATCCGCGTCGGCGCACGCCTTCTCGATCTCGGCCTGGGGCACCCGCAGGCCATCTGACACGTCCACCTTGTCCAGCTCCGCCGTGTAGCGCACGACCGCCTCGTCGCCCCCGGCCCGGACCTGGCGCAGGATCTCGGCCACCACATCGTGGACATCGGACCCCGGCGCCGCGGGGCGCGGCAGGACCGCGTCGTACGGCGGCGGCGTGCCGCGCAGGTCCAGGGTGCGCAGGGACATGAGGGCACAAGGCTACCGGCGGGCCTTGCCGGACCCTTTCCGGCGTGCCTTGCGACCCCCCGGTGATGGGCCATCATCGGGGGATGACATCCGCCGCCGAGATCTCCTCGCTCTCCTCAACCCTGGCCGAGTTGCACGACCGGGTGACCGCACTGGCGGAGAGCTCTCTGGCCAGCGGCGACGAGGACATGGCACACGAGCTGATCGCGGTCGAGCGCGCCCTCGGCGGAGCGCTGCGCCGCCTACGGCGATTCGGCCAAGGTCAGGGTCACGGCCGGCGCGCCTGAACGCGGCTGCACGTCGGGTGCGCCGGTGGGGGTGGCACGCTCAGACGGCGTAGAGGACGAGTTCGTGGCCGAGCAACGACGCCGCCGTCCGCAACACGGCCTGGCGCTGTCCCACCACCGCGCAATTGCGCCGCTCCGCCACCTCGACCACGGCCACGACGCTCAGGTCCGAGGTGTCGCAACGCGCCGCGATCTCGCCCGAACGGCGTGCCGCCTCCCCGGTGAACGGTTCGACCTCGGTACCGGCGAGGAGCTCGCCGATGCGGTCGCTGCGCGCCTCCGTCCGGTACCCCTCGGCCACCGTCACCGCCGGGATCACCGGCACGATGCCATTCGACAGCGCAGCGCGGTGCAAGGCCCACATCATGCGGTCACCCCGGGCCGCCGCGTGCAAAGCGCCCAGTGCGTAGACGAGTCCCTCGCGGCGCGCCGTGCTCACCGGCGTCGGACGCGCGACGCCACTCCGGACACACCCGAGCGCAAACGCGCCAACAACGCCTCACCGGCGGCCAGTTCCTCGGCGCTCAAGGAACCCGTCTCGCCCTCCCAGGCCGCCACGCCGCGCAGACCTTGGCGCACCCTCAGCTGTTTCTCAGCGGCTGAAGAGAGCCATGCGCTGAACGAGACCCCGTCCTGCTTCGCCGCCTCTTCGACGGACGACGCCACCTCGTCATCGAGCGAAACTGAGCGCTTCGTGACCACACTGCGATGGTAGCACCCCAAGTAGTACCGCCGACCGCTACCCTGTCCCACCTGCTCCGACCTGGTCTGGAGACACCAATGCCGGCCCGAAGGCCGGCATTGGGCGAGTCGGCCGGGAGGCGGATCCCAGCACTGACCCTTTGGAACCAGGTGGCGGGAACCGGTTCCAGAAACAATGGTAGCCCCTGCATTTTCCGATTTCACCTTGAGTACAACGAATTGCCCAAAAAGGAGGGGAATGGTCCTCTCCGCGCCGATTACCGTACTGAAGGGCAGAAATCAGCCAAAGGGCATGCGCCGCAGCGGGGATTCCGGGCAACACACGTGTTCCTCCCGTGCAGAATGACGCGAAGGCTGAAGGCGCCCCGCTCGGCCGCCGGGACGAAGGCATTCAGCTCGTGCTCCACCTTGACCGCATCTCGCCGGGCCGGTGGCGCCAGGGCCTCGGTGAGCCGCAGGCGTTCGCTCACCCGCAGCACGTGGGTGTCGACCGGGAGACCCGGAAGCCCGAACGCCACGCTGCGCACGACGTTGCCTGTCTTGCGGCCGACACCGGGAATGGTCACCAATTCGTCCAGCGCGCTGGGCACGACCCCGCCGTAGCGATCCGCCACGGCGCCGGCCATGCCGATCAGGCTCCGGGTCTTGGCCCGGAAGAACCCGGTGGAGCGGACGATCTCCTCCACCTCTTCGGGGTTGGCGGCGGCCAGGGACTCCGCATCGGGGTACGCCGCGAAGAGCGACGGCGTCACCATGTTCACCCGGGCGTCGGTGCTCTGCGCCGACAGGATGGTGGCCGCCAGCAGTTGGAAGGGATCCTTGAAGTCCAGCGCACACAGCTCGGCGGCGGTGCCCGGATAGACCTCGGCCAACCGCTCGACGGTGAGGCGGGCCCGGCCCTTCGCTGTCCTGGGCTTCGCCACCGGTTCACGGTACCGGGTTACGTTGGCCGCAGTGGACGCTCTGGACATGGCGGTGGTGGACCTGCGGGAGCTCTCCGCGCCGGAGCGGGGGGCGCTCCTGGCGCTGCTGGAGCGGGCTGCGGCGGCGAGCGCGCACCCGGCGCTGCCCGAGCCCCAGGTGCTGGCGGTGACCCACCTTTCCGAGGCGTCGCACGGGGAGCGCCTCGTGCTGGCCCGTCAGGGGGCTGCGCTCGTGGGCTGCGCCATGCTCTCCCCTACCCATGACGGGTCCACGGCCGTGCACGTCGTGGTCGATCCCACCGCAAGGGCGTCCGCGCCGGCGCTCGGAGAGACCCTGCTGCAGCGGGCGGTGGAGGAGACGCCGGCGGGCTCCCCCGTCCACCTCTGGGTCATGCAGGCGACGGAGGCCGACGACGAGCGGGTACGGGCCGAAGGCTTCGTCCCCGAGCGGGACCTGCTCCAGATGCGCGTGGCCCTCCCGCTGCCCACCGAAGTGGTGACGGCCACCAGGCCGCTGCACACCCGGCCTTTCGTCCCGGGTCACGACGACGACGCGTGGATCGAGACCAACAACCGGGCCTTCGCCGGGCACCCGGAACAGGGGGCCTGGTCGGTAGCCCAGCTGCACGAGCGGATGGCAGCCGACTGGGTCGAACTCGACGGCTTCCTCGTCGCCGACGATCCGGACGGTCCGGGACTCATCGGAGCCTGCTGGACCAAGATCCACCGCCACAGCACGCCGGTCATGGGCGAGATCTACGTGATCGACGTCGATCCCCGCCACCACGGGCAGGGCTGGGGCCGCTCCCTGACCGTGGCCGGCCTGGTCTATCTGGCGGGCCGGGGCCTGAAGGTCGGCATGCTGTACACCGACGCCACCAACGAGGCGGCGGTGGCGCTCTACCGGTCGCTGGGCTTCACGGTCGATCACATCGACCGGTCCTACAGGCGGGATCCGACTCAGTAGTTGCGACTTGCCGATGTCCCCGCTGCAGGTGTCACCGGCTGCAGGGGTCCCGGCGCAGAGTGCGGCCCAGGGCGCGCGGTCGTCCCAGATCCTGGCCGGCTCAGCTGACGCCGGTGCCGATCGCCTTCCCCACCCCGAACGTCACCCCGGCGGCCACGACCGTCACCGCGAGTTGCCGGAGGGCCGACACCACCACCGGCCGCTCGGTGAAACGAGCCAGGACGACGCCCACGGCCACCGAGGCCACCGCCGCCAGGACCACCGAGAGCACGACCGCAGTCGTGCCCGAAGTGAAGAGCCACGGTGCGAGGGGGACGAAGGCACCCAAGGCGAACGTCACGAACGATGCGGCGGCGGCCTGCCAGGGTGACCCCAGGTTGTGCGGGGTGATCCCGAGCTCCTCCCGAGCGTGGGTCTCGAGGGCGAGGTCGGGATCCTGCATGACCTCGTTGACCATCTCGCTGGCCACCACCGGGTCGATGCCGCGGCGCTCGTACATGCCCCGCAGCTCGGCCGCCTCGCCCTCGGGACTGTGACGGAGCGAGTGCCGCTCCACCTCGAGCTCGCGCTCCATCAGCTCGCGTTGCGCCGTCATGGAGAGGTACTCCCCGGCGGCCATGGAGAAGGAACCGGCGATCAGGCCGGCCACGCCCGCCAGGCGCACGATCGAGCCACCGGGGTTGGCCCCCGCCACGCCCAGGACCAAGGAGACGTTGGTCACCAGCCCGTCGCTCACCCCGAAGACGGCGGCCCGGGCGCCGCCGCCCCGGAAATCCCGGTGGGTGTGCGGCGGCGTCGCCTCGTGCTCGTGCGTGGAGCTCACCGGCGCCAGCGTAGTGAGGCCCTCCCACGCGGGTAGCGTCCTGCAGCGGAATCAGAGTCTGACCAGCGAGGAGCACATCATGACCACCATCATCGAGGGCGTCGATGGCTTTGCCGAACTCGTCGGCAAGGAGCTCGGCTACTCCGAATGGCAGCCGATCACCCAGGAGCGGGTGAACCTCTTCGCCGACGCCACCGACGACCACCAGTGGATCCATGTGGACCCCGAGCGCGCCAAGGACGGTCCCTTCGGCGTCGCCATCGCCCACGGCTACCTCACGCTCTCGCTGGCGCCCGTCCTGCTCAACAAGGTCATCCGGGTCGACAAGACGAAGTTCGGCGTCAACTACGGCTGCAACAAGGTCCGCTTCCCCTCCCCCGTGCCAGTGGGCTCGGAGCTGCGGATGGGCGTCACCATCGCCGCCGTCGACGAGACCGAAGGTGGCGTACAGGTCACCTACGACCTCGTGATGGAGGTCAAGGACGCGCCCAAGCCTGCCTGCGTGGCCCAAGTCGTCTACCGCTATTACCGCTGAGCTGACACCGACCGACGCCATGGCGCGCCGCCGGCCCGGGTCACCGCCGCCGCTGCCCACAGGAGACGAGAAGACGGCGCAGGTGCGCGCCATGTTCGACACCATCGCACCGCGCTACGACCTCATCAACCGCCTGATGACGTTCGGGCTCGACCAGGCGTGGCGACGTGGCACGGTGGCCGCGCTGGCGCTCCCCGCAGGGTCGCTCGTCCTGGACCTCGCGTGCGGCACCGGCGATCTCTCGCGGCTGGCCCTGCGCCGCGGCTACCGGGTCGTCGGCACCGACCTCAGCGCGGGCATGCTCGGAGCCAACGGGGCGGCCACGCCACTGGTCGAGGCCGACGGCAGCCTTCTCCCCTTCGCCGATGGCGCCTTCGACGGCCTCGTCTGCGGTTACGCGCTGCGCAACTTCACGGACCTTGCCGCCACCCTGGCCGAATCGGCCCGCGTCCTGCGGCCGGGCGGGCGGCTCGCCGTGCTGGAGGTGGACACGCCGACGGCGCCGCTCTGGCGCGCCGGCTACGACCTGTGGTTCACCAAGGCCGTACCTGCCCTGGGGGCGGTCCTCTCGGACAGGGAGGCCTACCGCTACCTCCCCCAGTCGGTCGCCTACCTGCCCCCCACCCCGGTGCTGCGCGCCATGCTGCGCGACGCCGGCTTCTCCGCCGTGGGGATCCGGCCGCTGGCGGGCGGCCTGAGCCAGATGGTGGTGGCCACCCGCGCCGGCGCGCCGTGACGGCACCGCCTCCGACCGCGATCGCCGCCGCGACACTGCACGCCCGCACCGTGCCGCTCGAGTACGGGCCCGATGCGCTGGAGTTCGACGGCAGCCCCACCGTGCTCTTCGACCGGCCCGGGCTGACGCTCGTCGGGTGGGGCACCGCCCTGCTCGTCCCCGCCACCGAGGCGGCGGCGGCGCTCGCGACCATCCCGTGCGAGGACGGCGTCCGCGTCCTGGGTTCGGGCCCGGTGGCCCTCGGCGCCCTCCCCTTCACCGACGCGTTCGGCGGCGATCTCGTGGTCCCCCGCTTCACCATGGGCACGTCGCGCGACGCCGACGGGGTCACGCGGCGCTGGGCCACGGCCATCGGGCCGGCGGACGTGGCGTTGCCCGACACGGCCGAGCTCTTCGACGCCGTCATCTGGCAGTACGGCAGCGCACCCCAGCCGCAGGAGCCGACGGAACCCGACGTGGTCGAGCTCACGACCCTCATGACGTCCGCCGACTATGCCGCCATGGTGGCCGACGCCGTTGCCGTCATGGCGGCACCCGACGTCGCGCTGCGAAAGGTGGTGCTGTCCCGGCCGGTCGAGGTCCGGCTGCGCGGCGACCTCTCACTGTCGGCCGTACTGCGGCGGCTGAGGGCCGGCGAGCCGAATTGCACCATCTTCTCCATGCCGGTCCCCGAGGGCTCCTTCTTCGGCGCCAGCCCTGAGCTCCTGGTGGCCCGGCACGGCTCGCGTGTCTCGAGCCACCCGCTGGCCGGCACCGTGCCGCGAGGGGACACCGCGCGGGCCGATGCCGACGCCCAGCGCGACCTGGCCGGGTCGGCCAAGAACCGGACCGAGCACCGCTACGTCGTCGAAGCCATCGCCACCGCCTTGGCGCCGTACTGCACGGACCTGGCCGTCCCGAGCGAGCCCTCGGTCGTCGCTTTCCGCTCCGTGGCCCATCTCGGCACCCGGATCGAGGGCCGCCTGTCCGGGGCCGATCCCGCCGGGGTGCTCGAGCTCCTGCAGCAGCTCCACCCGACGCCGGCCGTCGGCGGCACGCCGCGCGCCGACGCTCTGGACTTCATCGCCGGCCACGAGGCGGGCGAGCGGGGCCACTGGGCCGGACCCGTGGGCTGGGTGGGGTCAGGTGGCGACGGGGAGTGGATGATCGGCATCCGCAGCGCCCAGCTCGACCCCGACGGGGGCACGCTCCGGCTGCGAGCCGGTGGGGGGATCGTGGCCGACTCGGACCCCGACGCCGAAGCGGCCGAGGCCAACGTGAAGCTGGCCACGGTGCTCGATGCCGTGATCCCGGGTGCGGCCTCACAGCTGCGCTGAGGCTCAGTGCAGCTGTGGTGAGCGCACCGGCGCCGGCGGCGCCGGGCCAACCGGCAGGCCCAGAGGAGCAGCGGCCAGCGGGATCCTGACCAGGACCGTGGCACCGCCGCTCGGCGAGGTGCCCACCCCGGCCGTCCCGTGCAGGGCCTCGGCGATGGCCCGCACGATGGCCAGGCCGAGCCCGGTGCCGGCGGCCGAACGGGACGGGTCGCCCTGGTAGAAGCGGTCGAAGACCCGACTGGCCACGCCGGGGGACATACCGGGACCATTGTCGGACACTCGGATGAATCCCATGGATTCGCTCACCCCCGTCGAGACGACGACCTCGGTCCCCGCCGGCGTGTGGGCCAGCGCGTTGCGAACGAGGTTGTGCGCCACCTGGGCCAGCCGCTCGCCGTCCCCCACCACGACCACCGACGGCCCCTCCTGCAGGCTGAGCTGGTGACCGTGGGGCACGGCGTTGGAGTCGTCCACCGCGTCGGCGCAGATGCGGTGCAGGTCGACCGGTTCCGCCCGTAGCGGTCGACCCCGGTCCAGCTCGGCCAGCAGCAAGAGGTCCTCGACCAGACCACCCATCCGGGTGGCCTCCTCCTCGATGCGCTTGAGCGCCTTGTTCTTCCCGGCCTCGTCGGAGAAGCCGCCCCGGCCCAGCAACTCGGCGTAGCCGCGGATGGAGGTCAGGGGCGTGCGGCAGCTCGTGGGAGGCGTCGGCCACGAACTGGCGCAGGCGCTCCTCGGAGGCGGACTTCTCGTCGAAGGCCACCTCGATCTGGGTCAGCATCTGGTTCAGGGCGGAGCCCAGGCGGCCGATCTCGGTGCCGGGGCGCCCTTCGGGGACGCGGCGGGTCAGGTCGCCCGAGGCAATGGCGTCCGCCGTGCCCGCCATCTGGCGCAGGGGGCGCAGGCCGCGGCGCACCACCACCAGGACGAGGAGGCCCATGGCCAGCAGGACCGCCACGCTCGCGATCAGCTCCACCTTGCGCAGCGAGGCCAGCGTGTCGTTGGCGGGGTTCAGCGAAACGGAGGTGACGAGCGTGCCCTGCGGCACCGCCACGGCGACCGTGCGGTAGCGGCCGTCGGGATCGCCGGTGCTCCGCAGCACGATGGCGTCGGGGTCGGGGCGGAAGGTGCCGGCGTAGCGCCCCACCCGCACCCGGTGGTCGAGGTCGGGCACCTCCTGCACCGGGATGCCCTTGGTGAGGATCGGTGCCGGGTCCGGACGGGCTATCGGACCCGACGGGCGGGTCAGGATGACCTTGCCGTCGTTGTTGAGCAGCTGCACGTAGAAGTCGGGGGAGACGCGCCGCGACAGGTCGCCCTCGTTGACCGCGATGCCGCGCTCGGCGGCGTAGGTCAGGTAGTTGAAGCCGAGCGATTCGTTCTGGGCCAGCGAATTGTCGGCCTGGCCGTAGAGGAATGAGCGCACGGACGCGTACGTCACCACGTCGGCGACCACGAGGCCGAGCACGAGCAGCAACGCCACCAGGGCGACGAGCCGCTTCTGGAGGCTCATCCGTCCCGGGGCAGGCGGAGGGTGTAACCGACGCGCCGGATCGTGTGGATGAGCGCTGGCTCGCGGTCGTCGATCTTCTTGCGCAGGTAGCTGATGTAGGTCTCGACGATGTTCGGATCGCCGTGGAAGTCGAAGCCCCACACGTTGTCGAGGAGCTCGGACTTGGAGATCACGCGCCGCGCGTTCTCGAGCAGGTAGCGCAACAGGTTGAACTCCGTGGCCGTCAGCTCGATGGACAGCTCGTCGCGCCACACCTCGTGGGTGTCGACGTTCATGACCAGGTCGGCGAAGCGGAGCAGCGAGGTGTCCGCAGCGGCCAGCTCGCCGGCGCGCCGCAGGATCGCCCCGACCCGTGCCATGAGCTCCTCGATGCTGAACGGCTTCGTCACGTAGTCGTCGCCCATGCTCAAGCCCTCGACCTTGTCCTCGGTCGTGTCGCGCGCCGTGAGGAAGACGATCGGCATCTGTTCGCCCTGGTTGCGCAGGCGCCGGCAGACCTCGTTGCCGTCGAAGTCGGGCAACATGACGTCGAGCATGACGAGATGCGGCCGGAAGCTGCGCACCTGCTCGAGCGCCTCGGCTCCGGTGGCGGCCACACCGACCTGGTAGCCCTCGAAGGTGAGCGCAGCCGAGAGCAGCTCGGCGATGCTCGGCTCGTCGTCGACGACGAGGATGCGGGCCGGGGGTGCCTCGACCGTCACGCCAGCCCGTCCGTGCTCATGCCGACCGGACCGGGTCCTCGGAGTCGGTGGCGGCAGCGCTGACGGGCTGTCCCGCACCAGATCCTGCGACAGCGCCTGCGCCGGCGCTCGCATGTGCGCCCGTCCCGGGGTTCGTGGACGCACCAACGACGCCCAGACCTCCGCTCCCACCACTGGCCGACGAGGACTTGCGCCGCGACCCCCAGAAGCGATGCTGCACGCCGTGCACGATCCGGCCCAGGCCCCAGAACGTCACCAGGGCGAGCGCCTCGACCACGATGAACGAGGACATCTTGGACTCGCCGGCCTCGCGGTCGACGAACTTGATCGGCACTTCGGTCATGACGGCGCCGTACTGGCGCGAACGGTACGTCATTTCGATCTGGAACCCGTAGCCCTCGGCCCGTATGCGGTCGAGGTCGAGCAGGCGCAGGATCCGGGCCGAATAGGCCCGGTAGCCCGCCGTCGAATCGGCCACGCCGAGACCGAGGACGGCCGACGCGTAGACGTTGCCTCCGCGCGAGAGCAGGTGGCGGTGCCAGGCCCAGTTGGGGATGGAGCCCCCCTCGATGTAACGCGAGCCGATCACCACGTCGTAGCCCTCGTCGAGGGGCGCCACCAACGTCGGCAGCGCGGCAGGGTCGTGCGAGAAGTCGGCGTCGATCTCGATACAGGCGTCGTAGCCGCGCTCGAGGCCCCAGGCGAAGCCGGCCCGGTACGCGCTGCCGAGCCCGGACTTCGACGCACGCGACAACAGATGGACGTCGGGCAGCTCCGCCGCCACCGCGGTCACGAGGGCGGCGGTGCCGTCGGGGCTTCCATCGTCGACCACGAGCACGCCGGCACCGGGCAGGCACTCGTGGATCCGGCGCAGCATCCGCTCGATGTTCTCCGACTCGTTGTAGGTCGGAATGACCACCAGCGGTCGCATGCACCCATTCTAGATGAGGTTGCCGCGCCAACCTCTTCGCCGGCCGGAGCGGCGGCCGGGCCTGGTTCTGCCCCTCTCGCCTGCCCGTTCCGCCTCCGACCGATGTCTCGATGCCTCAGGCACGGGCGACGACGGACGACGTCACCCGCCGACGCAGGCACGAGCGCCGACTCAGATGTCGATCGGCTCCTCAGCCGGCCCGATGAGCTCCTCTTCCTCCTCTTCCACGAGAGCCCCGGCCGCAGCGGGCCCCCGCCGCAACTCCCGGACGATCACCTGGATGGCGCCGCCGACGGGAATGCCGACCAGTGCGCCGACGAACGTGCCCAGACCTCCGGCCACGCGGCCGCCCAGAGCGGCGCCGACCAGCACGGCGATCAGAACCCAGAAGGGGTTGAGCTGCACCGTCTTGCTCATGATGATGGGGTTCAGGACGTGGTTCTCGATCTGCTGGTAGATCAGGAAGACGATCAGCATGGTGATGCCGGCCGGGACCGAATGGATAGCGGCGATGACCACGACGGGGACGCCGGCCAGCAGCCCGCCCACCAGCGGCAGCAGGTCCACCAGGGCGACGAAGACGCCGAGGAGCAACGCGAAGGGGACGCCCAGGATCTGGAGGGTGATGCCCACGATGATCCCGGCGATCACCGAGGTCGCTGCGTTCCCGAGCATGTAGCCGGTCACCGAGCGAATGGACTCGTCGACCACGC
Organism: uncultured Acidimicrobiaceae bacterium; assembly: GCA_963738135.1. Classification (GTDB taxonomy): domain Bacteria; phylum Actinomycetota; class Acidimicrobiia; order Acidimicrobiales; family RAAP-2; genus Bog-473. The sequence goes on from CAVTVK010000001.1 coordinate 178,479, forward strand.
GGTGCAGGCGGTCGGCCGTCGAGGGCTGGAAGAGGCTGAGGAAGCCGCGCCACATACGGGGGGCCTCCAGCATCGTGAAGAAGGTCAACACGGCGATCGTCACGATGGTGACGAGTGTCGACACGGCCGCTGCCCCGACCGAGAACGCGGTTGCCGGTGTGAGGATCTTGGTGAGCTGGGAGGTGAGCTTGGTCGATCCCTCCGACAGGTACTTCTGCAGGTGCAGCCGGTAGAGGAGACGGCCCAGTGGCCCGTGGCCCTTCTTGGCCTCGCGCACGAGAGTCGGAACCTGATCGCCGAAGTGACGGGCCGACGTCACCAGGGGCTCTGTGAACAGGTACACCAGTCCGATCAGCGCCAACGACCCGATCAGGAACACCACGAGGGTGGCTCCCCCGTGACTCAGTCCCCGACGATGCAGGAAACGCGTGGCCGGAGTCATCAAGAGGGTGAAGAAGAAGGCGATGATCACGTAGACGACGATGTTGCGCAGGACCCACAGCCCGAGGATCAGGGCCGCATTGAGATCCAGCAGCAGAATGACGGTGGCGACCGAGACGACGATCGTCCCAAGAGGAATGCCGCGCCGATCCGCACTCCCGGAGAATCTCGAGCGCCAAGTCTCGTGCTCCTTCGGGGGCATGGCGCCCAGCTTGTCAGCTTCGGACTGCCAAGCGGCGGTTCCTCAGATCCGGGTGGCCCACGTGCAAGCATGAGATCCGATGTCCGAGGAGGAACACACACAGCGGCCGGAGCCCGAACCGGCGTCGGCCGCCGAAATGCCCGCGGCCGAGGGGGTACCGGCCGTGCAGCCGCCCGGGGAAGAAGCTGTCCCGCAACCCCGGGTTCGCCGCAGGTTCCTGCCGCGCAACGTGAAGATCGCCTTGATGGTGCTGCTCCTCTTCTTCATCGGCGAATACATCCTGCTCCCCGAGTTCGCGAGCGCCCGCCGCGAAGCGCACCAACTGACCCAGCTCAACTTCTTCTGGCTCGTCCTCGGCGCGCTGCTCGAGGTGTCGGCCCTGGTGGCCTACACACAGCTGACGCACACGGTGCTCTCCCCCGGCGCGCCCGACCGCTGGCGCCTCTTCCGCATCAACATGTGGGCACTCGCCATCAGTCACACCCTGCCGGGCGGCCAGGTTCCGGGCACCGCTGCCAGCTACAAGTTGCTCACCGAGGCCAATGTGTCGGGCAGCACCGCTGCCTTCGGTCTGGCCACCCAGGGCATCGGGTCGGCCGTCGTGCTCAACGTGATCTTCTGGTTGGCCCTCCTGATCTCCATCCCCCTGCAGGGATACAACCCGCTCTACGGCTTCGCCGCCATTCTGGGCGTGTTGCTCCTGGCCATCTTCGCCGCCGTGATCTTCTTCCTCACCCGCGGCGAGAAGCAGGCCGGCGTGTTCTTGCGCAGGGTGGCGGACCGGTTGCCCTTCGTTCGAGCCGAGACGGTGACCGCGCTGGTCCAGAAGGTGGCGGACCGGATGAAGATCTTGTTCACGAGCTCGGATCTGCTCATGAAGGCCGGCATCTGGGCCGCCGCCAACTGGCTGCTCGACTGCGCCTCCCTCTGGGTCTTCCTGATCGCCTTCGGTGCGCACGTCTCGCCGATCGACGTCCTGGTGGCGTACGGGCTGGCCAACATCCTGGCCGTCATCCCGATCACGCCGAGCGGTCTGGGCGTCGTCGAGATCACCATCATCGCGGTGTTGAAGGGTTTCGGCGTGCCCGGCGACGTGGCGGCCGCCGGCGTCCTGAGCTGGCGCCTCGTCAACTTCTGGCTGCCGATCCCCTTCGGTGGCGCGTCCTACCTGTCGCTGCGCTTCGGACATCCGAGGACGGCGACAGCCAAGGCGATCCCCTCCTGACCCCGCCGATACCTGGCGTGCCTCGCTCGCCTCGCGTGCCTTACTTGCCTCGCGGGACTCGCGGGACTCGCGGGACTCGCGTGACTCGCGTGACTCGCGTGACTCGCGTGCATCACGAGCCGAGCAGATGAGCGCCGGCCACCCTTCCCTGGCGGCGCGCTGGGTCGCGGCCCAACGGCTCCGGCTGGAACGCACACGCCCCTCGACGCCCGGCGGAGACATCGAGGCCGAGCGCCGCCTCTACCGCTCCGTCGCCGGTGGCATGAGCGTCCCACTGGGCCGGGCCTCTGCGCTGGCGCAACGGACGCACGTGATCGACGCCGAGGTGGCGCGGGCCCTGGGCCGCGGCACGGCGCAGATCGTGCTCCTGGGGGCGGGCGACGACGGCCGCGTCCTGCGCTTCGGAGGCAATGCCGTGCAGTGGTTCGAAGTCGATCGACCCCGGGTGCAGGCGGACAAGCGCGAGCGCCTACGCGCGCTCGGCATCACGACGACGTCGACGACGTATCTCGGGCTCGACCTGCAGGACGATGACGTCGGTGCCGCGCTCCAGGCGGTCGGGCACGACGCGGATGCGCCGACCTTGTTCGTGGCCGAGGACATCTTCGACGCCGTGACACTGGAGGCGACCGCCGTGGTCTGCGCAGCGCTCCGGGCGCGGGCCACCCCCGACAGCGTGCTGGTGGCCACCTTCTCGGTCGTCCAGGAGGGAAGCGGCGCGGCCCGGGCGCTCCGCTCCGCCACAAACCTGCTGCGCCAGGCCACCGCCTCGCCGCGGCGCAACGAGTGGCGCCCAGGCGACCCCCAGAAACTGGCCGTCGTGACCGGCTGGCACGTCACCCACGCGGAGACGTCGGAGGAGCGGCGACTCGACCCTGGTGCCCACATGCTCCTCGTCGTGTGCGAACCCGACCCCGTGCGGGGCGGTTGACTCAGGACCCGGCCCCGGCCCCGGCGCCCGTCGGCGCGATGCCCCCCCGGCCCAGACGTAGAGGCCCCGCCGCGTAGCTCCTGGCCACCCGGATGGCCGCCCCGATCAGCAACACGACGAAGACGAGCACGTAGACGTCGCCCAAGGGGAGGAGCCAACCCCGCCCGGCAAAGCGCACGGCGGGACCGTGCGGCACCCACCAGTACGGCGCCGCCCACAGGAGCACCGACACAGCCAGCGCATACCACTCGCCGCGGCGGGGTCGGTCGGGGGCGAGGGCAAGCCACGCCACGAGCAGCACCATCCAGATGAAGTGGTGCGACCACGAGACCGGGCTGGCCAACGACTCGGTCGCCTCTACGACGAGCAGCCCCAGAACGGGCGAGGAGCGCCGGTAAGCTCCGGCGGCAATCAGCAGGCCGACCAGGCCCACGCCGATCACGATCACGAATGCCGTGGGGGTCGTCACCGTGTGGCCGAGCACGCGCTCGGTGGCCCCGAGCACCCCCTGGTTCCCGATCCACGACAGCATGCCGGCCCGTTCCGGGTCGTGGATGTAGTGAGTCCAGTACGCCCACGACGTCGAGGCATTGACGGCGACAGCCAGCGCGGCAGCAGCCAGGAACGAGGCGCTGGCCCGGACGCCGGCCCGGCCCTGTCGGGTCAGGAAGAGGTACGGGATCAGGATGAGGGGCGTCACCTTGATGGCCGCGGCCAGTCCGACCAAAATGCCGCGCGGGAGCGGCAGGTCCAGGGTCAGGTCGGCCATGATCATGAGCGCCAGGATGATGTTGACCTGGCCGAGCAGGAAGTTCTGACGCACCGGGTCGAAGAGCAGCACCGGCAACACGAAGGCGAGGCCCCACCACAGCACGGTCCGCTTGTCGAGTGCGCGACACACGGCACGCAGGCTGACGACGATCATGCCGAACAGCGACGCGAGGTTGAGCCAGGAGAAGAGGACCTCGTCGGCGCGCAACGGGAAGTGGGCGAAAGGCGCAAACAGGAGCGCGGAGAACGGCGGATACGTGAACCCGAGGTGGTCGGTCGGATAGGTGACCGTGAAGAGGTCGTTCGAGGACGCGTGCGCCCCGCCCAACAGGTACGTGCTCAGGTCCAGCTGCTGATGGAAGAGCGCCAGGACGGTCGCCCCGACGAAGGCGACGGTACCGGACAGGACCGGCCATCCCCAGCGGCGCCGTGCCGCGACGGACTGCATACGCCGGGTCAACGCGTCGTTCGAGACCGCCGCCGCGCCGACCGGGAGCACAGACCAGCGTCGCCGCTGCCCTCCGGCACGCCGATCGCCGCGCTCGAGACCCGCAGGTGTGCGGGCCTCGCTACGCGGGAGACTTGGCCTCTTCACCCTCTCCGACGCGGAGGTCCGAGTCGAGGCGCCGGCGGGCCCGCTCCCGCGCCAGCTCCTTCAGCCGCTCCTGCGAGCTCACCCCATGGCGGTTGGGCACGCGGCGCCAGCGCCGGTCCGAGCCGAGCTCCCAAGCGTTGGTCTCGTCGGCGAAGACGAGGTCGAGCACCTCGAAGAGCCGGGACTGCAGCTCGGGATCGCGCACGGGAACGACCACTTCGATGCGGCGGTCGAGGTTGCGCCCCATGAGGTCGGCCGAGCCGATGAAGATCTTCAGGGGCAGACCAGGTCCGGCCGCCGGGTCGGCGGGGGCGCCGCCGAAGCGGTAGATCCTCGAATGCTCGAGAAAGTTGCCCACGATCGAGCGGACCCGGATGCGCTCGGAGAGCTCGGGGATGCCCGGCCGCAACCGACAGAGGCCGCGCACGGCCAGATCGATCTCGACACCGGCACCCGAGGCCCGGTAGAGCGCGTCGATCATGGCCGCATCGGTGAGGCCGTTGAGCTTCAGCACGATGCGACCCGCCGGTCCGGCCTCGGTCTGCTCCTCGATCATGGCGAGAATGCGCTTGCGCACCGTCACCGGCGACACGAGGATCTGGTGGTAGTCGGCGTGGCGGGAGAAGCCCGTCAGGTAGTTGAAGAGCTCCCCGACATCGGCCCCGATCTCGGGGTCGGACGTCAACAACCCGATGTCCTCGTAGATGCGCGCCGTCTTGGAGTTGTAGTTGCCCGTGCCCACATGGCAGTAGTGCCGCACACCATCGTCCTCGCGGCGCAGCACCAGCGCTGTCTTCGAGTGCGTCTTGAGCCCGACGATGCCGTAGACGACGTGGACGCCGACTTCTTCGAGCGCGCGGGCCCAGCCGATGTTCGCCTCCTCGTCGAAGCGCGCCTTGAGCTCGACGATGGCGGCCACCTGCTTGCCGTTCTCGGCCGCCTGAATCAGCGACTGCACGATCGGGCTGTCTCCGCCGGTGCGGTAGAGCGTCTGCTTGATCCCGAGCACCGCCGGGTCCTCGGCGGCCTGCGCCACGAAAGCCTCGACCGACGTGGCGAACGAGTCGTACGGGTGGTGCACCAGCACGTCGCGCTCGCGCAGGAGAGCGAAGAACTCGGCCGGATCGTGGGCGACCTGGCCCAGGCGGGGCGGTGTCATCGGCGTCCAGGTCTCGCCGTGCAGGTCCGGACGGTCCAGCGCGTAGAGACCCCACAGCCCGCTCAGGTCCAGGGGTGCGCCGACGCGGAAGACGCCGTCGGCCCCGACCTCGAGCTCAGTGGCCAGCAGGTCGGCCAGTTCCTGGCCCATGTCGGCCTCGATCTCGAGCCGGAGGGCCTTGCCGAAGCGGCGGCGGCGCAGCTCCATCTCGATGGCGACCAGCAGGTCGTCCGCCTCGTCCTCCTCGAGCACGAGGTCGGCGTTCCGGGTCACGCGGAAGGCATGGTGATGGCCGATGGTCATGCCCGGGAACAACGAATCCAGGTGGGCGGCGATGACCTGTTCGAGCGGAACGAAGCGCTCGCCGTCGGGCATGACGACGAATCGGGGCAGCGCCGGCGGCACCTTGACCCGGGCGATACGACCCTCGCCCGACGTCGGGTCCTGCACCTCGACCACCAGATTGAGCGACAGGTTCGAGATGTAGGGGAACGGGTGGCCAGGGTCGACGGCGAGCGGCGTCAGCACCGGGTAGATCTGGCGTTGGAAGACGTCGACGAGGTAGGCGCGGTCTTCGTCGTCGAGCGTGGACCAGCCGGCGAAGCGAATGCCCGCCCCGGCGAGGGCCGGCACCAGCAGGTCCAAGAAGATGTGGTCCTGGCGTCGGACCAACTCCTCCACCCTGGCCCTGATCATCGTCAGCTGTTCGCCGGGGCGCAGCCCGTCGACCGAGCGGGTGCGGACACCGGCGGCGACCTGGTCCTCGAGCGCGGCGACCCGTATTTGGTAGAACTCGTCGAGCAACTCGGAGAAGATGGCGAGGAACTTGGCCCGTTCCATCAAGGGGACGCCGTCATCCTCGGCCAGGTCGAGCAGGCGGGCCCCGAAGTCGAGGCGCGATTGCTCCCGGTTGGTGAAGCGCTGGTAGCCGAAGGTCTCGATCTGCTGCGCTGTCGGCGCCGTCAGGTGCTCGACCTCCTCCCCGATCCGGTGGTCCGGGACGGGTCCATCCCCCTTGACCTGGGGCTCCGGCTGCGCCTGGGGTTGGTGCTGAGGCTGGGTCTGGGTCATGAGAGGGGGTATGGCGCGATGCAACCGAAGCGGGATGTCACCCCGAATCCTACCCCCCACCACTACGATTCGCCCGGTGCCGTCCGCCACCCGCCGCACTCCTTTCCCGCGCTACGTCTTCGGCCCCAAGCCCAAGCGCCGGACCGAGCTGGGTCTCCTCCTCTTCGACGCACTGCTGATCGTCTCGCTCTACATCGTCGCCGTCCTGGGACAGAAGTCGAAGATCCCCGACAACATCGGTGTCTTCCTGGGCGTCGTCCTCGGATTGGCGCTGCTGGCCCATATGGCCAACCGCTGGTTGGCCCCGAATGCAAATGCGGTGATCCTCCCGCTGGCCGTGCTGCTCAACGGCATCGGCTACGTCGTCATCGCCCGTTGGAACCCGGGCCAGGCCAAGGGCCAGGCCGCCTGGGCTGGTCTGGGCGTGCTGCTCTACTTCCTCACCCTCCTGGTGGTCCGTTACTCGCGCGACCTGGAGCGCTACCGCTACCTGCTGTTGCTGGTGGCCGGCATCTTCCTCGTCGTGCCGCTGTTCTTCTCGCCCATCGGCGGGGCGCGGCTCTGGGTGCACTTCGGCAGTCTGTCGTTCCAGCCGATCGAGTTCTCCAAGATCCTCCTGTGCATCTTCTTCGCCTCGTACTTCGCGGAGAACAAGGAGATGCTCTCGATCCCGACGGCGCAGATCGGGAACCGGCTCTATCTCGACCCGCGACCTCTGATCCCGATCATCGTGGCCTGGGGCGCTGCCATGGCCGTCATCGGGCTCGAGGACGACATCGGCTTCGCCGCTCTGCTCTTCGTCCTCTTCATCGGGCTGCTGTGGGTGGCGACGGGCCGGGTGGGCTACCTCGTGCTCGGGCTGGTGCTCTTCGGCGTCGGGGCGTATATCGCGGCACGATATTTCGGCCAGGTGCACGTGCGGGTCGCGCAATGGCAGAACCCGTGGCCGACGGCGAAGAACCCTGACAACTCCCAGCTGAGCGTGGCCTGGTTCAGTCTCGGGGACGGCGGCGTCGGGGGAACGGGCCTCGGCCAGGCTCCGCACTACGTCGGAACCGTCCCCGAGCTGACGAGCGACATGATCTTCGCCGCCATCGGGACCGAGATGGGCCTCATCGGCTGTGCGGCCGTCGTCATGGCCTTCATCCTCCTGGTGGGTTCGGGCTTCCGGGTGGCGCAGACGGCCCGCTCGGACTTCTCGCGCCTGATGGCGACGGGATTGACGCTGATCATCGGCTTCCAGGCCTTCTTCATCATGGCGGGGGTCGTGCGGCTGTTGCCCTTTACCGGCATCACGCTGCCGTTCGTCGCCTACGGGGGGTCGTCGCTGTTGGCCAACTACGTCCTCATCGCCTTGATGCTGCGCATCTCCGACGAAGGCGCGGTGGCGCAGGCCGAGATGCTGGCCGCCGGTGCGGCCGCGGCGCCGGGTGAACGCCCGATGGTCCCGGCCCGCTGAGGAACCGGGTCCAGCTCGGTCAGCCCTCCGAGCCGCCGGCCACCTCGTAGGACCAGAGCTCGGAGGAGACCGAGACCGGGCCGCCGTGCGGCGACGGGCGGTCGGCGCCCGCGTGGCCGTGGGCGAAGGCGGGTGACGACACCCACTTCTGGAACGACGCTTCGTCGCGCCAACGGGTCACGACGAGCCACTGCAGGCGGTCGTCGGTGGGACGGAGCAGCTCGAAGCCCTCGAAGCCGTCCTGGTTGTCGACGGCGCCGGCCCGCGCCGCGAAACGGCGGGCCAGTTCGTCGCCAGAGTTCTCCGGCACCGTGATGGCGTTGATCTTGATCAGGGTCATGACCCGATCAGATCAGATCCGCGCCGACTGCGCAGCGCGGCGGTCTCGACCGGGCACCGAAGCCCGGGCCCAGGGCTCCTGCCCCCACCTACGGCTCGGGCGGCCCGTCGACCGCCGGTAGCTCGTCGACGATCGGGGCGACGTCGCCCATGTCGTCGAGCAGGCGCTCGTCGGCCAGGATCGGCGCCGGGACAGGCATGCGCAACGCCAGCACGATGCCGTCGGACGGCCGACAGTCCACCCGCACTCGGCCCGCCGGGGTCATGAGGTCCAACTCGGCCAGCAGGTTCCCCTCGTCCCGACCGACCAGGCGGACAGCGATCACGTCGATGCGGGACTGCTGCAGCACCTGTATGAAGAGCTCGTGCGTCATGGGCCGACGCGAGTCCATGCGACGGAGGGCCTGTGCCATCGCAGTGCCCTCCGGGAGGCCCACGGGGAAGACCAGCGCCCGCATGGGGGGCTCGGACTCCACCAGGGTGACGGACGGGTACGGCGAAGGCAGGTCCATGGAGACGTCGTCGACGTCCATCACCCGGAAGGCGGCGGCCGCCGGGACCGGGTCCGGATCCGGCGGCGGCGGGGCCACCTCCGGTTGCGGCTGGACGTCGGTCACCGGAATTTCCGCCGGGCACCCACGCTGAGCGCCAAGCCGATCGCCCCGAAGAACACCAGAACCGCCGTCCCGCCGTAGCTCACGAACGGGAGGGGAATGCCGGTGATGGGCATGATCCCCATGGTCATCCCGGCGTTCTGGAAGACGCTGAACGAAATGAAGGCGAACAGGCCGGTGCAGATGAGGCGGCCGAAAGTGTCCCGGGCCACCACGGCGGCGTGCAGCACCCGCCAGGCGATCACGCCGAGGAGGAGCAGGACGCCGACGGAGCCGACGAAGCCCAGTTGCTCGGCGACCGCCGTGAAGATGAAGTCCGTCTGCTGCTCGGGCACGTAGCCCAGATTCGTCTCCACGCCGTGGCCGATGCCCGACCCGAGGAGGCCGCCCGAGCCGATGGCGTTCTTGGCCTGCTGGCCGTTGTAGATCGCCTCCTGCACGAAGGGATTCGTGCTGTGCGAGTTCGGATTCAAGAACGTCGTGAGGCGTGCGATCTGGTAGTGGTGCAGAAAGCCACCCTCGATCGCCACGAACGCCACCAGTGCGGTGCCGACGAGCAGCATGATCAGGATCCGGATAGGCAGGCCCGCCACCGCCAACAGGACCAGGAGCACGATGACCATGATCATCGCCGTCCCAAGGTCCGGTTGGACGAGCACCAAGGCGATGGGGATGCCGGCCATGATGAGCAGGCGGAAGACGTCGAGCCAGGCCAGGCCCTCTTCCTCGCGTCGCGCGCAGTATGTCGCCACGGCCAGGATCAGAGCCAGCACGGCGAACTCGGACGGTTGCAACTGCAAGGGGCCGACGCTGAACCAGCGCGCCGCGCCCTGGGCACTGCTCCCGATCGCGAACACGCCCAACAGGGCGATCACGATCAACCAGTAGAGGATATTGGCGATCGGCTCGAGACGCCGATAGTCGATCAGCGCCACCACCACCATGGTGATGACGCCGAGCACGACGAAGAGCCCCTGCTTCTTCAGGAAGGTCTTGGGGTCATCGCCCTGGGCCAGAAGCGAGCCTCGCGTGGCCGTGTAGACCATCACCACCCCGATGATCGACACCAGCAAGGTGGCGGTGAGGAGGATCAGGTCGAACGGAGGCACGCTGCGGCGGGCGGCAACGTGTGTTCGGGCGAGTGTGGTCATAAGGCGGATTCGGGGACAGAATACCGGCCGTGACCTCACCCTCCCTGGCGCCACTCCCTGCCCTGGTGGGCACCCTGGGCTCGGATCAAGTCGACCAAGGCGGGGGTTGGCTCTACCATCTCCTGATCAAGGCCGGTGTCAGCCCGGACACGGCGTCGACCGTGACCGACCTGGTCGTGCGCCCGCTCGGGATCTTGGTCGTCGTCGTGATCGCGCTGATCGTGGCCCGCCTCGGGAGCCGGGTGATCCGCCGGGTCCTCGAGCGCGTCGCGAATCAGGCGGCCAACCGCTCGGGCTCGACCCGTGCCGGGGCCCGGGTCGCCACGATGTCCGGCGTCGTCGCCAACATCTGGCGCTTCTTCGTCTTCGTCGTGGCCGGAGCCATCGTGTTGGGCATGCTGGGCATCAACCTCACGCCACTGCTGGCCAGCGCCACCATCATCGGTGCCACGCTCGGGTTCGGCGCGCAGCAGATCGTGCGGGACTACTTCTCGGGCATCCTCATGACAATGGAGGACCAGTACAACGTGGGCGACTCGGTGACGGTCGGCGGCCAGACGGGCGTGGTCGAAGAGGTGACGATGCGACTCACGCGCTTCCGCGGGGTCGACGGGACCATCTTCATCGTCCCCAACGGCGACATCCGTCTCATCGGCAACCTGTCGCGGGGATGGGCCCGCGCCATCGTCGACCTCACCCTGCCCGGCGCCGGGGCCGCCGACCTCGAGACGGTGCGCGAGATCATCGGCACCGCGGCGCACGAGGTGGCCACACGCCCCGCCTTTGCCGGGCACAGCACCGAACCGCCCACCGTGGTCGGCGTGCAGTCGGCCGACGCCACGACGATCACCCTGCGCGTGACGTTGCTCACGGTTCCGTCGCAACGCGACCCGCTGACCCGGGCCCTGCGCGAGGCCGCGCTCGAAGCGCTGGCGAAGGCGGCGCTGTGGCCGGCCGAGGCCGAACCGCCGGCCACTCCCGCCGCTTGAACCGGCTTCAGCCCTGGGAGGTCTCGATGGCCTCCGCGGCCCGCCACATGGCCTCTACCGGTGCCGTCTCGCCGGTCCACAACTCAAGCTGGGCGGCCGCCTGGTGCACCAGCATGCCCAGCCCGTCGACGCCGCGGGCGCCCGCCGCGGCAGCCTCGACCAGCCAGGGCGTCGGGCGGGGCGCGTAGACCAGATCGGCGGCCACCTGGCCCCTCCGGAGCAGCGTCGGCGCCACGAGCCAGGGGGCAGGACTCTCGGGCGAGGCGCCCGCCATACCGAACGGAGTGGCGTTGACGACCAGGTCAGCGGACCTGACCGCCTCGACCAGCGCCTGGTCGTCGTCCGCCACCACGGAACCCACCGGGCCGGCGAGCGCGGCGGCCGTGGCCGCCCGGGAGGGAGTCCGGTTGAGGATGGCCACCTGGTCGGCCCCGGCGTCGGCCAGGGCCAGCACCACGGCACGAGCAGCACCGCCGGCGCCGACAACGACGCACCGCTTCCCGGCCGGCGTGAAGTTCGCCCCCCGCAGCAGCGAGGCCACGAAGCCCTGACCGTCGGTGTTGGTGCCGAGCAGCACGCCGTCTCGGTTGACGATGCAGTTGACGGCACCGAGCCGGCCCGCCACTTCGGTGCGTTCGTCGACCAGGGCCGCCACGTCGGCCTTGTGCGGCATGGTCACCGACAGTCCGGTGACGTCGGCCCGTCGCATGGCGGTGAGCGCTGCGGCGGCCTGACCGGGCGGCACCTCGAAGGCCAACGAGCGCCAGGTCGTTCCCAATCCCAGCGCAGCAAACGCTGCAGTGTGCAGTAAGGGCGACAAGGAATGGGCGATCGGGCTACCGATGACACCCACCAGTCGACTACCGGGGCCGGCCGCTGCCCGCGCCTCGTCGATCGTCAGGCGCGGGTTCGCGCCCGCCTCAGGGGAGACCACGACTCTTCGCCAGTTGCTGGTTGGCCAGCTGTTCGGCATAGGTATCCGAGAAAGCCATGGTGCCGTTCTTTTGCACCAGCACGAAATAGAGCCACGACCCGGCCGGCGGGTTGACGGCGGCCTTGAGTGCGTTCACGGACGGCATGCAAATCGGCGTCGGCGTCAGGCCGTCGTTGAGATACGAGTTGTACGGGGACTGGATCTTGAGGTCCTTGCTCGTCACCGGTCCCCCGTCCTGACCCAGCGCGTACAGCACCGTCGAGTCCATCTGGAGCGGGATGCCCTGGGCCAGGCGGTTGTAGATGACCCGGGAGGTGTCGGGCATGTTGACCGGGATGTACCCCTCCTTCTCCACGATCGACGCCACAATCAGCATCTGATACGGGGTCACTCCCAGGGCGGCCGCCGACTCCGTGGTGAGGCCCACCGCCTGCAGCTCGCCGTCGAACCGCTGCACCATGGCGGTCAAGATGGCCGTGTCGCTCTCATCGGGTAGGACGAGGTACACCCCCACGCCGAGCATCCCCTCCAGATTGTTCGGATCGGTAGCTGTGATCGTCGAATGGACGGCACCGCTGGCGGCGGCCTTCTCGAAGCCGCCGCCGGTGTGACCGGGCAGGCTGTCGACTTCCTGGGCGACCTCCGAAAGCGTGAAGCCCGGGCGGACGTTGACCGGGTAGATGTTGGGCCCGGCGGCCAGCAACTGCCGGACCTCCGAGAAGGCCAGGTTCTGGTGCATGGCGTAGCTGCCGGGGAGAACGGTCGGCGTTCCGTGCACGACCTCGGAGATCTGGAAAGCCAGCGAGCTGCCGATCACGTGCTGCTGACTCAACGCGTTGACGATAGAGCTCGTTGACTCACCCTCATGCACGGTAACGACGACCTGCGGCCCGGGCGAGCCGAGCGCGTGCGACTCCAACTCGTACCAAAGGACGAAGGCCAGCACGATGACGACCAGCGCACCGCCGATGCCGAGCAGGATCCGGCGCCGGCGTCGCACTCGGGCCGAACGGGCAGCCCGGCGCCCCGTGCGGCTCTCGTGCTCGTCATCGGTCTCGACGGCGTCGCCGTCGGCGTCGGCGTCGGCATCCGCGTCTCCCCCGACCTCCGGCTGCTGCGACTGCGGCTGCTGCGACTCCGGCTGGGGCTGCGGCCAGGGCAGCTCCTCGTCGCCCCCGTCCCGGGGCCCGTCGGGGCCGCTCATGCGTTGTCCAACCAGGCTTGGAGCAGCACCATGGCGGCCGCGCTGTCGACCACTTTTCGGGCCGCTTTGCCGGTCCGCCCGGCGGCCCGCAGTGAGCGCTCGGCCTCCACCGTGGTGAAGCGCTCGTCGGCCGTCTCGACCGTCACGCCAAGCGGTTCGAGCAGCTCGCGGAGTGCGGCCGCCTCGTCGAGGGCGGCTTGGGCCGCCGGACCGACCTGGCCCGAGAGGCTCAGCGGCAGTCCGACCACGACGGTCAGCGCTTCGACCTCACGCACGGCATCCACCACGGCACTGCGGTCGCGTGCCAGGTCACCGCTCCGCTGAATCGTGCCCCACGGGCTGGCCAAGCTGCGCCCGCTGTCGCTGTAGGCCACGCCGATGCGTCGCGCACCCAGATCGAGGGCGGCCACCCGGCCCGGACCGCGCCCGGTCCCGTCGCCGCTCACGCGGACAGAAGCCGCTGCGCCTCGACAAGCGCCGCCTCAATCTGTGAGGGATCCTTCCCACCCGCCACGGCAACCTCGGGCGAACCGCCGCCGCCACCTCCGACCATCTTCCCGAGCGTGCGCACGAGCTGCGTGGCGTCGGGCGTTCCTCCGGTGGCGGCCACAATCGCTGCCTTGACCCCGTCGGGCGACCCGGCGAGCACCACGGCCCGCACTCCGTCGTGGCGCAGCACGGCCTGCGCCAGGGTGCGCAGATCGTCGGACTCCACTTTGTCGCGGCGCGCCACGACCACCCCGCCGTCCGCGGCCGCGGCCTCGGCCAGTGTCGTGGCCTCCGCCTCATTCGACTGTTGGCGCAAGCGGGACAGCTCCCGCTCCCCATCGCGCTGACGCTCGGCGAGGCGACCGATGGCCGACAAGAGCTCGTCCGGCTCGGAGCGCACGAGTTCGGCGGCCGCCTGCACCAGGTGCTCACGTTCGAGAGCGCGCTCGAGCGACGCGAATCCCGTCAGCGCGAAGATCCGCCGCGTGTTCGAGCCGATGGAGCCCTCCGACAACAGCGTGATGGATCCGATCTGCCCCAGCGAGTCCACGTGGGTGCCGCCGCAGAACTCGAGCGAGGTCGGGCCCGCCTGCACGACGCGCACCGACGAGCCGTACTTGTCACCGAAGAACGCGATGGCGCCCATGTCCTCCGCCTCTTCGCGCGAGGTCTCGGTGGTGTCCACCCCCACTGCGGTCAGCACGGCACGGTTGGCCCGGGCGAACACCTCGTCGAGCTCCTCGGGCGTCGGTGCAGTGTGGTGCGAGAAGTCGAAGCGCAGGTACTCCGGCGCCACCAGGGACCCCTGCTGGCGTACGTGGTCGCCCAGCACGGCCCGCAGCGCCGCATGGAGCAGGTGCGTCGCCGTGTGGTTGCGCCGGATCGCCTCGCGCCGCTCGCCGTCGATGGTGGCCAACGCGTCCTGGCCCGCCCGCACCTCGCCACTCACTCGGGCCCGGTGCACGAACAACCCGGGCACGGCCAAGACGGTGTCCTGGACATCAGCGATGCCCGACTCGGTCACGATGGTGCCGGTGTCGCCCACCTGGCCGCCGCTCTCGGCGTAGAAGGGCGTACGGTCCAAGAAGATCTCGACGAGACGCTCACCGTCTGCACCGTCTGCACCGTCTGCACCGTCTGCACCGTCTGCACCGTCTGTGTCGGCCCCCGGCTCGAGCACGGCGACGATCTGTGCCGGCACCTCGTAGTTCTCCTGGCCGCGGCCCACGAACACCGTGGGGCCCTCGGCCTCGAGCAGCGCCCGGTAGGCCGCCTCGTCGCCGGCCCGGGTGGACTTCGCCGCCGCACGGGCCCGCTCCCGTTGGGCGGCCATGGCGGCGTCGAAACCGGCGCGGTCCACCGCCACACCCGCATCGCGCGCCAGCTCCTCGGTCAGCTCGACCGGGAAGCCGTGGGTGTCGTGGAGGGTGAAGGCCACGTCCCCCTCCAGCACCTTCGTCCCGGTGGCGAACGCCTCCTCCAATCGGCTCAACCCGGCCCGCAGCGTGCGGTCGAAACCGGCCTCCTCGCGCGCCACGACGTTGACGACGAGATCCTGCTGGGCGCGCAGCGCCGGGTAGGCCTCGCCCAACACCTCCGTGGCCGCCTGCACCAGTGCCGGTCCGATGGGCTTCTCCACGCCGGCGCGGCGGGCCGCCAGGACGGCGCGGCGCACGACGCGGCGCAGCACGTAGCCCCGCCCCTCGTTCGCCGGCAGCACGCCGTCGGCCACCAACATGGAGAAGGCACGCCCGTGGTCGGCCAGAACGCGCAGCGCGACGTCGGTGGCCGGGTCCTTTCCGTAGCCGGTGCCGAGGATGGAGGCCGCCGTGTCGATGAGCGGCAGCGAACAGGTCGGTGTCGAACACGGAATCGACGCCTTGGAGGATGGGAAGGTTGCGCTCGAGGCCGGCGCCAGTGTCGATGTTCTTGCGCGGCAGGTCGGTGAGGACACCGGCAGCGTCGCGGTCGTACTGCATGAAGACGAGGTTCCAGATCTCGACGAAGCGATCGCTGCCGCCGTGCTTGGGACCGCCGTCGTCGCCGTAGGCCGCGCCGAGGTCCATGAAGATCTCGGAATCGGGACCGCACGGCCCGGTCTCGCCCATGGCCCAGAAGTTGTCCTCGTCGCCCATGCGCTGCACGCGCTCGGGCCGGATGCCGACCTTGTCGATCCAGAGCTGTTCGGCCTCGTCGTCGCTGTCGTGCACGGTCACCCAGAGACGGTCACCGTCGTGGCCCAGGACTTCGGTCAGGAGCTCCCAGGCCATGGGGATGGCCTCGGCCTTGAAGTAGTCCCCGAAGCTGAAGTTGCCCAGCATCTCGAAGAAGGTGCAGTGGTACGTGTCGGTCCCGATGATCTCGATGTCGGGGGTCCGGAAGCACTTCTGAATGGAGGTGGCACGGGGCCACGGGCGCCGGCTCCTCACCCAGGAAATAGGGCTTGAAGGGCACCATGCCCGCGATGGTGAAGAGGACGGACGGATCGTGCGGGATCAGGCTGGCGGAGGGGACGATGCTGTGGCCCCTCTCCGCAAAGAAGCGCGTAAAGGCCGCCCGCAGTCCGTTGGCGTCCATCTCTGCAGCTTACCGGGGGCAAAAACGGATCCGGGGCCGCGCTGGCAGGCCGAAAAGCTCCAGGCCGGCGCCCGGCGGCGACCGGGCTCAGGACGAGGACATCCCCACGATGGGCTTGTTCAGCTGGATGCTGCCGGTCGACCCGAAGAACAGCGGCATTGCCGTAGGAGAAGATGCCCCCGTCGGAGGCGACCAGCCAGTACCCACCTCCGTTGGGCGGAGGCGGCCATGCCCACCACGGGCTTGTTCAGGTGGAGGGAGCCGGCGGAGCCGAAGAAGGTGGCGCTGCCGTAGGTGAAGATGCCGCCGTCGGCCGCCACCAGCCAGTAGCCGTCTCCGTTCGGTCCGGCCGCCATGCCCACGACGGGCGAGTTCAGGTGGATGGCTGCCGGTCGACCCGAAGAACTGCGCATTGCCGTAGGAGAAGATGCCGCCGTCGGAGGCGACCAGCCAGTAGCCGCCGCCGTTGGGTGTGCCGCCATGCCCACGATGGGCTTGTTGAGGGTCGTGCCGCCGGTGGATCCGTAGAACACCGCGTCGCCGAAGCTGAAGATGCCACCGTCGGAGGCCACCAGCCAGTAGCCGCCGCCGTCGGGGGTGGCCGCCATGCCCACGATCGGCTTGTTGAGGTGGCGCCCGCCCATGGAGCCGAAGAAGCGGGCGTCGCCGTAGGTGAAGATGCCGCCATCGGAGGCCACCAGCCAGTAGCCGTTGGAGCTCGGCGTGTCGGCCATGCCCACCACGGGCGCGTTCAGCGGCGTGCCGCCGGCACTGCCGTAGAAGCCGGCGTCCCGAAGTCGAACACGCCGCCGTCGGACGCCACGAAGCGGTACCCATCGCCGCAGTTCAGGTCCCCGCCGAACCCGTAGTGGTCGGCGGCGAGACGTCGCCGAGATGCCTTGCGAGTTGCCCACGGTCACATCGACGCACTCGGGGCCCGGGGCGTCGGGCGGGACGACGGTGACGCTGGTGGCCGTGCTGGGCCACGATGCGGCCCGTGCCCGACCGACCCGAAGCTGACCGACGTGCGCGTTGGCGAAACCACCTCCGAGAATGGTGATGGCTCCGGCGCCGTTGACCGGTCCCGATATTGGGGCTGACGGCCGCCACCGACGGGCATCCGTCTGCCGCCCTGCAGCGCGATGGCCAGGTTCTGGTCGACCGGCGTGCCGAGCCCGCTGGCGGCATCGAAGCCGGTGGTGGCGGCGAACTGTCCGAGGTTGGTGTTGGTGAAGTCGTTGTTGCCCTGCGTGATGTCGGTGAACGTACCGCTGTTGGCCTGCCGCGCCGCGTAGAGCGCGGGGCCGACACGGCCGAGCGGGCTGAAGCAGCCCTGATTGGTGTCGACGAAGAGCCCGGCGTTGGTGGGCGAGGCGACGCTCGTGCCACCGAAGGCCGTCCAGTGGCCGTTCCAGTAGGCGGCCACCCCGCCCGCCGAGGGGTCCGACGGGAACGAGAAGTCCGGTACCGCCCGGCAGGTGCTCAGCCCGCAGGGGGTGGTGTTCGGCTCCGACGGCGGCTGGCTGACCCGGGTTGGCGGGCCACTCGATCGAGTAGCCGCCCCCGGCGGCACCGAAGCTCGAGTTCCCCGCGCAGCTCGGCGCGGAGCCCTGGCAGTCGTTCCAGACCGACTGGGACGAGGCCGACGCGCTGGGCAGCGCCGTGCCACCGGCGCTGACGACGTCGGGCTGCGAACCGGGATCGTCGACGGCGAGTGCCTGGTCGAGCGGTTGGTCGGAAAGCAGTCCTCCGAGCCGGCGTCGCCCGAGGCCGCGATCACGGTCTGCCCCTGCAGGGCCATGCGCTGGAAGATGCCGTTCTCCGTCTGCCGGTCGGCTGCCGGGCATGTCCGCCTCGCACACGCCCCAGCTCGTCGTCACGACCTGGGAGCTGTCGTCGCTGGCGATGCGGTTGAACAGGTCGAAGGCCTGGGCGTCGTCGCCGTTGGGCGCCTCGTAGACGACGAGCGACGCGGAGGGGGCGTTGACGGCGGCCAGTTCGGTATCGAGCGCGGCCTCGCCGCCGCCCTGGGGCGGGCCGCCGGCACCGCCGTCGACGACCACGTTGCGGACGGGGTTGGACAGCCCGTAACAGGCCTGGAAGGCGGCGACGTCGCTGGCGGCGTACTGCTCGAACTCCACGATGGCGATGGACTGCCCGATGCCGGTGCGCCCCTGCCCGAAGAGCTGGTCGAGTCCGAAGAGCGAGGCCAGCTGCGTCGAGGTGTAGGTGCCGTCGAACGCCGTGGCCTGGGCGGCGGCGCAGGCCTGCGGCGTGCCGGCGTGGGCGATGGCCGCAGGGTTCTGGCCGGCCGTGCCGGTTGCGCCGGCGGCCGGCTGCGACTCCGGAGCCTCGGTCGCCTGGATCCCGCGCGAGCCCGAGGTCCCGCCGTGCCCCTGCTTGATCATGGAGTGCTCCTGGAACAGGCCGTCGAGGCCGACCACGCCGGTCACCACGCCGTCGAGCGAGGCCGGGATCTGCGGCGACGCCGTGTTGACGACGGCCCGGGCGGACTCGCCGGGCGCCTGCACCGACACCAGCGGCGTGCCCAGCGCGGCCGAGACCACCGACGCCGTGCCGCTGACCGGCAGCAGCGTGCTGCCCGGCTCGGGCGTGCCAACCGTGAGCCCTTCGGCCCGCAGCGCGGAGGACACCTGCGCCACCTCGGCCGGGCTCGGCCCGAACTGCGCTGCATACTGCGCCGCCGTCAGGTAGTGCCGGTAGTCGGGCGATCCGGGCGTCGAGACGGCGTCGACCACGGCCTGGGCCAGGCCGGCGGGATCCTGCCCGGCCAGGACCACGTCGAGGTCGAGCACCTGGCCGCCGGGGGCGGCGCCCAACTGCGTCGAGCCGGCGGGCAGGTGCGGGCGCGGCCTGGGGCAGGACGATGCCCGAGCCTGCGGCGCCGGCGACGCGCCAGCCGCGGCCGCGGCGCCGCTGCCAGCGCGCCCGAGCGCCACCGACGGCCGGCAGCCGAGCACGCCGGCGACGAGCGCGGCGGCGACACCAGCGCCGAGCCCCTGCGCCGCACCCGGTTCACGAATCAGCCTCCCTGCTCCGGGCTCCTCGCCGCACCGCCCGTCACGCGGGGTGGGCTCGTAGTACACCCGACCCTCGAGCGCGTCAGGACGATACTGCTGAGGGACCACCCCGGAGGGGTCGTCATGGGGATAGACGTAGCCGTCGCCGTGGCCCAGGCGTGGCGGCGCCCTTGTAGTGGGCGTCCCGCAGATGGGTGGGGACCTCCTGCGCCACGCTCGAGCGCACGTCGGCCTGGGCCCGGCCCAGCGCCACCACGACGGCGTTGGACTTGGGCGCCCGGGCCAGGTAGATCACGGCCTCGGCCAGGTTCAGCGCCGCCTCGGGCAGGCCGACGTACTCGACGGCCCGGGCCGCCGCCTCGGCCACCAGCAGCGCCTGGGGATCGGCCAGCCCGATGTCCTCACTGGCCAGGATCACCATGCGGCGGGCCAGGAACCGGGGGTCCTCCCCCGCCTCGATCATGCGGGCCATCCAGTAGAGGCCGGCGTCGGGGTCCGAGCCCCGCACGCTCTTGATCAGGGCACTGATCTGGTCGTAGTGCTCGTCGGCCCCCTGGTGGAAGAGGCGGCCGTCGCGGGCCCGGGCCATGTCGTCCATGGTCAGCACCACCCGGGCGTCGGTCGGCGCCAGCGGCGGCGCCCCGCACCAGCGCCACCGCCGTCTCCACCGTCGTCAGCGCGGCCCGGGCGTCGCCCTCGCAGGCCGCCACCACGGCGTCGACGGCATCGTCCTCGGCGTCGGCGCCCTCCAGCTCCAGACCGCGCCGGATCAGCGTGCGCAGGTTGTCCGGCGACAAGGGGTGCAGCCGCCACAGTGAGGCCCGGCTCAACAGGGGCGGATTGACCTCGAAGAAAGGATTCTCCGTGGTGGCGCCGATGAGCACGACCAGCCCGTCCTCGACGGCGGGGAGCAGCACGTCCTGCTGGGACTTGCTGAAGCGGTGCACCTCGTCGATGAAGAGCATGGTGCCCTGGCCCTGCTCGCCCAGGCGGCGCTGGGCCTCGGCCAGGGCCTCGCGCACGTCCTTCACGCCGGCGGCCGTGGCCGACAGCGTGGTCAGGTGCTTGGCGGTGGTGTCGGCCAGCAGGCGGGCCAGGGTGGTCTTGCCGGTGCCGGCGGGGCCCCACAGGATCGACGACCCGACCCGGTCGGACTCGGCCAGCAGGCGCAAGGGGGCACCGGGGCCGATGAGGTGCTCCTGGCCCACGACCTCATCGAGGGTGCGGGGGCGGAGACGGGCTGCCAGCGGCGCCTGGCGCTGGAGGCGGCGGTCGGCGGCGTCGGCGAAGAGGCTCAGGGCGGCGGTCCTGCGCTCGGCGGCTGCGCGGGCGGCACCACGACCCGGATGCCCAGCTCGGCCAGGCTGGCCGCCGGCAGCGGGGTGGGCGCGCCGGTCAAGCAGGTCGGCGCCCGGACTGGGTCTTGGGGTAGGCGATGACCTCCCGGATGTTCTCCTCGCCGGCCAGGATCGCCACGAGCCGGTCGACCCCGACGGCGAACCCGGCGTGCGGCGGCGCCCCGTAGCGGAAGGCGCCCAGCAGGAAGCCGAAGCGGGCCTCGGCCTCCTCGGCGCTGATGCCCAGCGCGGCGAACACCTGCTCCTGCATCGACCGGTTGTGGATACGGACGCTGCCCGAGCCCAGCTCCCAGCCGTTGAGCACGAGGTCGTAGGCCTGCGAGCGCACGGCGAACGGGTCGGTCGCCAGCAGCGGCAGGTCCTCGGGATACGGCATGGTGAACGGGTGGTGGGCCGGCTGCGGGTTGCCGTCGGCCCCGGTGCCGTCGAACATCGGGAAGTCGACGACCCACACGTAGCGATGCGGGCCCTGCGCCACGGGCGGCGCGCCGATCGCCACACGCAGCGCACCGAGCACCTCGCAGGCCGTCGCGTAGGTGTCCGAGACGGCCAGGATGAGGTCACCTGGTTCCGCCTTCGTCTGTTGCAGGACGCTCGCTGTCTCCTGCTCCGAGAGGTGGCGGGCCAGGGGACCGTCCAGCGAGGGGCCGTTCTCGACGACGCGGAACCAGGCCAGGCCGGCCGCGCCGTGCTTCTTGGCCAGCTCGGTGACGTCGTCGAGCTTGCTTGCGGGGCCAGGTGGCGCCGTCGGGGACGACGATCGCCTTGACCGTCGGCGACGAGAAGGCCTTCACCTCGGTGTTCTCGAACGCCGTCGGAGAGGTCGATCAGCTCGAGGCCGAAGCGCAGGTCGGGCTTGTCGGTGCCGAAGCGGTCGCGCGCCTCGGCCCACGTCATGCGCTCGATCGGGGGCGGCCGCTCCCCCGTGCGCCGCTTCCGCCGCGTCGAGCACGGCTTCGGAGACGTAGGCCATGACGTCGTCCTGGGAGGCGAAGGAGCACTCCATATCGAGCTGCATGAACTCGAACTGGCGGTCGGCCCTGAGGTCCTCGTCCCGGAGGCAGCGGGCGATCTGGAAGTAGCGGTCGAAGCCGCCCACCATGAGGAGCTGCTTGGCCAGCTGCGGGCTCTGGGGCAGCGCGTAGAACTCGCCGTGGTGCAGCCGCGACGGGACCGAGAACTCCCGTGAGCCCTCGGGGGTCGGGGCCCAGAGCAGCGGGGTCTCGATCTCGGCGAAGCCCTGGCGGTCCATGGCGGCCCGGAGCGCGGCGTTGACCCGGGCCCGCAGTCGCAGGTTGCGCTGCATGCGCGGCCGCCGGAGGTCGACGTAGCGGTGCTTCAGCCGGACGGGCTCGTCGGACTCGTCGCGGTCGTCGACGGAGAAGGGCGGCGGCTCGGCCTCGTTGAGGACCTCGACGGTGCAGTCGCCGATCTCGACCTCGCCCGTGCCGATGCCGGGGTTGACCGTGCCCTCGGGCCGGTGGCGGACGGTGCCGGTGACGGCGATGACCCACTCGGAGCGCACGTCGGTGGCGTGGTCGATGACGCACTGGATGATGCCCGAGTGGTCCCGCAGGTCCACGAAGGCGAGGTGCTCGCCGTGCTCGCGGCGGCGGGCCACCCAGCCGCAGACGGTCACGGTCTGACCGACGTCGGCGGTGCGGAGGACGCCGCAGAGGTGGGTGCGCAGGGCGGTGGGCTGGTTCTCGGTCTGGCCCGGTTCGGAGGGGTGCGAGTCGGTCGTCATGGTGGGGAGGTCTCGGCGCTCAGTCTGGTCGGTGGCGGTGCGGGGGTGGGTGCGGTGGCGGGGTCGATGCGGTCGATGTGGTCGATGCGGTGGCCTGGCTCAGCTCTGCGGACTCAGGGCTCAGGGCAGCCCCGCCTCGGCCAGGAAGGCCTTCAGCTCCTCCACAATGGCAGCCCGGGGCACGCTCCGCTGAGCGGCGTCGCTGCGCAGGGGCCGCAGGCCGACGGTTCCCGCCTCCACCTCCTGGGGGCCGACGACGAGCGCCACCAGGGCACCCGAGCGGTCGGCCGACTTGATCTGGGACTTCATGGAGCGCCCGTCGAAGGCCCGGTCGGCCCGCAGGCCGGCCCGACGCAGCTCGGCCGTGATGGCGACCGCGGACTCGCCGCCGGCCGTGTCGATGACGTAGGCGTGCAGCGGACGGGCCGCCAGCGACGGACGCCGTGCGTGAAGACGCCCTCGGCGTCACAGGCCAGCAGCACCCGCTCGATCCCGATGCCGAACCCGATGCCCGGCGTGGGGTCCCCGCCGAGCAGCTCGACCAGGCCGTCGTAGCGGCCGCCGCCGCCGATGCCGTTCTGGGCCGCGTCCAGCGCGTCCGCCGCGAACTCGAAGGTGGTGCGCGTGTAGTAGTCGAAGCCCCGCACCAGGCGGTGGTCGATCGTGTACGCCACGCCGAGCGCGTCGAGCCCGGCGCGCACCCGGGCGAAGTGGGCCGCGGCACGGCGTCGCACAGGTGGTCCAGGAAGTGCGGGGCGTCGGCGGTGGCGGCCCGGCACTCCTCCGACTTGCAGTCGAGTACCCGCAGCGGGTTCTCGAGATGCCGCTCCCGGTGCGCCGGGCACAGCTGGTCGGCCCGCTCGGCCAGGAACGCGCTCAACAGCGCCACGTAGCCGGGCTTGCAGACGCTGTCGCCCATGGAGTGCAGCTTCAAGGTCACCTGGCGCAGGCCCAGTCCGGCGAAGAAGTCGTGGGCCAGCGAGACGACCTCGACGTCGAGGTCGGCATCGGCCGGGCCGAGCGCCTCCACGCCCGAGCTGGTGGTGCTGGCGGTAGCGGCCGTGCTGGGGGTTCTCGTGGCGGAACGAGGGCGCCACGTACCAGGCCTTCCACGGCGGCACGGGGTGGTGCTGCACGTAGGCCCGGGCGATGGGGGCGGTCCCCTCGGGGCGCAACGCCATCATCTGGCCGTCGCGGTCCTCGAAGACGTACATCTCCTTGCCGACGACCTCGCTGCCCTCGCCGATGCCACGCAGGAACACGCCGGCGTGCTCGAGGATGGGCGTGATGGTCAGCCCGTAGCCGGCACTCTCGACCAGCGCGGCGAAGCGGGCGACCGTCCCCTCCCAGCGGGCCGACTCGGGCCACAGCACGTCGTGCATGCCCTTCGGGGTACGGGCGGGACGGGGCGGCGCCCGGGTCCGGGCGCGGACGAGCCCGCGCTCATAGAAGGCTCCTCACGGCTCGGGGGTCAGACTTTCTTGCCAGGAAGCTGACGATACGCGTCGAACACCCCGTCGAGGTGCTTCAGCGCGCTGATCAGAGAATGCAGATGCGTCGGGTCGGCCAGCTCGACGTCGAAGGCCATCCGGCTGACCCGGTCCGGCGTCGTGGCGGTGCGGGCGGCCACGATGTTGAGGTGGTGCTCGGAGACGACCCGGGAGACGTCGGCCAGCAGGCGGGCCCGGTCGAAGGCCTGCACCTCAATGGTGGCGACGAAGACGCCGTCGTTGCCCCGGTCCCACTCGACCTCCATGAGGCGCTCGCGGGAACGGTCGGCCAGCGCCGCCGCGTTGGCGCAGTCGGCCCGGTGCACCGAGACGCCCCGACCCTGGGTCACGAAGCCCACGATCTGGTCGCCCGGCACCGGGGTGCAGCACCGGGCCAGGTGGATCATGACGTCGTCGAGCCCCTCGACGTAGACGCCGGTGCCGGTCCGGCGCCCCTGGCGCGGCCGGCTCGTGCTGGGCAGGGCGATCGTCGGGAGCTGCTCGTCCGCCTCGCCGCCGCCGCGGAGCGCCTTGGTGAGGCGTTGGACGATCGACTGGGCCGAGACCTGGTTCTCGCCGATGGAGGCGTAGAGCGCGTCGAGGTCGGCCAGGTTCATGGCCTCGGCCACCTGCTGCAGAGCGGTCGAGCCCAGCAGCTTGTGCAGCGGCAGGCCGTCCCGGCGCAAGGCCCGGGCCAGGTCCTCCCGCCCGTTCTCGATGGCGTCTTCGCGGCGCTCCCGTGAGAACCACTGGCGGATCTTGTTGCGGGCCCGGGTGGAGGCGACGATCTGGAGCCAGTCGCGTGACGGACCGGCGGTCGGCGACTTCGAGGTGAAGATCTCGACGGTGTCGGCGCTGCTCAGCTGCGTCTCGAGCGGCACCAGGCGGCCGTTGACCCGTGCCCCGATGCAGCGGTGCCCCACCTCGGTGTGGATGGCGTAGGCGAAGTCGACCGGGTGTCGATCGGGCGGGCAGCGCGATGACCTTGCCCTTGGGCGTGAAGACGTAGACCTCGTCCTGTTCGAGGTCGAGCTTCAGGGCCTCGAGGAACTCGATCGGGTCGTCGGTCTGCCGGTCGACGTCGGCGATGCGCTGGAGCCACGCCATCTCCGAGGAGTGGTCCTCCTTGGACTTGTAGCCCCAGTGGGCGGCGATGCCGTACTCGGCCCGGTGGTGCATCTCCGAGGTGCGGATCTGGACCTCGACCGGCTTGCCGTCCAGCCCGATCACCGTGGTGTGCAGCGACTGGTACATGTTGAACTTGGGCGTGTTGATGTAGTCCTTGAAGCGCCCGTGCACCGGAGCCCAGATGGCGTGGATGGCACCCAGCGCCGCCCAGCAGTCCTTCTCGGACTCGACGACCACGCGGATGGCCACGAGGTCGTTGATGTCGTCGAACTCCTTGCCCCGCACGACCATCTTCTCGTAGATGGACCACAGGTGCTTGGGGCGCCCGGTGACGTCGGCCACCACGCCCATGTCCTGCATGCGCTGGCGCACGTGCACGAGCACCCGCTCGAGATACTCCTCCCGCTGCGGGGCCCGAGCCGCCACCATCTGCTCGATCTCGGCGTAGCGCTTCGGGTGCAGCGTGGCGAACGCGAGGTCCTCCAGTTGCCAGCGCACCTGCTGCACCCCGAGGCGGTGTGCCAGCGGCGCGTAGACGTCGAAGGTCTCCTGGGCGGTGCGGCGCTGCTTCCACTCGGGCATGACGGCGAGCGTGCGCATGTTGTGCAGCCGGTCGGCCAGCTTGATCAGCAGGACGCGCCAGTCGTCGGCCATGGCGACGAGCATCTTGCGGATGGTCGCCGCCTGCTGCGCCTCCTTGGAGTTGAACTGCAGGCGGTCGAGTTTGGTCACCCCGTCGACGACCCGGGCCACACCCTCCCCGAAGGTCTCCTCAATGGTCTCGAGCGTCAGGCCCGGTGTCCTCCACGGCGTCGTGGAGGAGGGCGGCGGCCACGGTCTGCTCGTCCAGGCCGAGTTCGGCCACGATCGTCGCCACGGCGATCGGGTGCGTGATGTAGGGCTCGCCCGAGCGCCGGAACTGGCCCTCGTGGGCCCCGGCGGCGGTCCGGCCCGCCGCCACGATCATGGAGGTGTCCTCGTCAGGGCGGTGCCGGGCGAACTCGGCCAGGAGGGGGGCCAACAGGTCGCGCAACGCCGGCTCGTAAGCCTGCTCCGGCCCGAAGTCTCGGGCGTTCGTCTCGGTGTCTGTGTCTGTGCCGGATGGAGTCACCCGCGTCAGGGCCACCATCCATACAGGCTACCCGCCTGGGGAAATGCTGGGACGCGCATACCGCTGCATACGCGGCGGATCGTGCCTGCGCTCGGGCCCTGAGGCGCTCGGGCGCTCGGGCGCTCAGCTCACCGCTTGCGTCTGCTCTTGCCTTTGCCCTTGCGCGGGCGGGGGCCTTGGGCGGGTTGCCCCGCCGGCGCACCGGCACCGGCGGCGGCCGGTCCCTGAAGCAGACCCGCCCGAACCCGAAGCCGAACCCGAACTCGAACCCGCCGAACCGGGCTGCCGATCCAGCACCGCCGTCGATCCGCCCCCGCCCCCGCCGGCGCCGCTGCCCGAACCCGGCCGGATCAGCCCGCTCCGCTTGGAGCTCGACTTCTGCGCGGCGGCAGCACCGCCCCGGTTCACCTGGCCCGAAGCCGCCACGCTGATCGCGGTGCTCAGGTTGGCGGCGTCGACGGCGGAGTAGAACGACTTCGCCTCCCCGCGCTTGGTCAGGCGGTTGGCGATCTGCACCCAGCGGTCCTCGCGCTCCTTCATCATGCACAGGACAGGTGAGGCGATGAAGATCGACGAGTAGGCCCCCGAGAGCAGGCCGATGAAGAGCGCGAGGCCATAGGACTGCAGCGTCGAGGCACCGAGCAGCTGCGCGCCGATCAGGAGCACGGCCAACACCGGCAGGATGGCCACCATGGAGGTGTTGATCGACCGGGCCAGCGTCTGGTTCATGGAGAGGTTGATGAGCTGCGGGTAGGTCAACCGGCCGCTGCTGCCGATGCCCTTCGTGTTGTCACGGACCCGGTCGAACACGACGACGGTGTCGTAGAGCGAGTAGCCGAGGATGGTCAGGATGGCCACAACGGTGTCCGGCGTCACCTGGAAGTTGAAGATCGAGTAGATGCCGACGGCTATCAGTACGTCGTGGATCATGGCGATGAACGCGGCCAACGCCATCTTCGGCTCGAATCGGATGCTGATGTAGATCGCCACCACGATGAAGAAGATGATCAGGGCCTCGATCGCCTTGTTCGTGATGGAGGATCCCCACGTCGGGCCGACGGTGGTGATGCTGATCTTGTCGGCGTTGGCCTGCCCCGATGCCCCCGAAGGCGACGTCGTCGTGGTCGTGGGCGCCGAAGAGGTGGTGGTGGCCCCCGCCTTGGCCGTCGTGGTGGTCGTGGGCGCGGCGGTCGTCGACGTGGAGGTGCTCGCGGTCGTCTTGGGTGCGTGCGCCGCCGTCACTTCGAGCAGCGCCTTCTGCACGTTGTTGCTCACGGCCTGCTGCTGACTCTGCGCAAGGCGGTTGATGTCCGACTGCACGTTGAGCGTCTGCTTGTCCCCGGTCCCGAGCAACTGCACCGTGGGATTGATCAGGCCGGTGCCGCTCAGGGCGTCGGTCGCCTGGGTCTGCGTCACTCCCGGCGCGGGGATCGTCCACTCGGTCCCGCCCCTGAACTCGATGCCCAGGTTCAGGCCGCCCCGCAGCACGATCGAGACGATCCCGAGCACGATGATCGCCGCCGAGATGCTGAACCAGATCTTGCGCTTGCCGACGAAGTCGAAACGGGTCTCGCCCCGGTAGAGACGGGCGATCGGCCCATGGCCCTTCGGCTCCCTGGCCAGCATGGCCCGGGCTGCGTCATCGAGGCTGACCAGTTCCTCCTCGTCGAGGCCGGTCGTGTCCACGCTCTCCTCGAGACGCTCGACATCCTCTTCGGGCACGTCGTCGAGCGAACTCCCCTCACCGCTGTCGC
The DNA here is from genome assembly GCA_963738135.1 of uncultured Acidimicrobiaceae bacterium. Classification (GTDB taxonomy): domain Bacteria; phylum Actinomycetota; class Acidimicrobiia; order Acidimicrobiales; family RAAP-2; genus Bog-473. Next base: position 206,259 of record CAVTVK010000001.1, read on the forward strand.
TGCCGTGACCGTTGTTGTTGCCTCTTCCCTTGCCTCCGCGGCGGTTGTCGCTCACGAGCCGCCCCCGCCGCCGCCGGCTCCAGCGCCGACGCCGGCGCCGACGGGCACACCCGCACCGGCGCCCCCACTTGCGCCCGGGCCCGCGCCCGGCCCCTGCGCCTGGGGACCCGCACCGAGACCGGTGGCGATGCTGAAGGCGCCCGAGCCCTGCAGCCGCGCGCTCTGGCCCATCAAGATGACGAGGGGCCGTGTGTAGAACCACGTGATGGCCATGTCCATGATCGTCGACAGGCCGAGGAAGAAGGCGAAGCCCTTCACGTTGCCGACGGCGACCAGGTACAGGACGATCGCGGCCAGCAGCGACACGAAGTCAGCCGCCCATACGGTCCGCCAGGCGCTCTTGAAGCCGCGGTCGACCGAGGTGCGGACCGAGCGGCCCGATCTGGTCTCGTCTTTCAATCGTTCGAAATAGACGATGTAGGAGTCGACGGTGATGCCGATGGACACGATGAGGCCCGTGATGCCGGCCAGGTCGAAGCTCGGCGCCACCGACGTATGGCCGAGCGCCGAGATGATGGCCCACAGCAACAGTGCGGTCAGCACCAGACCGGAGATCACCACGAGCCCGAGGCCCCGGTAATAGAAGAGGACGTAGAGCAGCACCAGGGCCAGGCCGGCGATGCCGGCACCCAGTCCCGCCACCAGCGCGGAGTGTCCCAGGGTGGCCGACACCGTCTCGGATGTGGCCGCCTTCAACGTGATCGGCAGCGCACCGAAGTTCATGGCCTGGGCCAGGTTCTGCGCGTCCGCCTGCGTGAGGTTCCCCGAAATCTCGCCCCGACCCTGGAACGACGTCGGGCTCGCTTGGGTGGGCTGGATGATGGGCGCCGAGTACACCTGCCCGTCGAGCTCGATCCCGAGCAACTGGTGGAAGTTCGCCGCGGCCACCTTGTCCCACAACTGCGAGCCGGCCGCGCCGGCCAGCGTGTAGTCGACCACCCACTGGCCGGTCTGGTTCTGAGTCGCCTGGGCGCTGCCGATGGAGCGGCCCGTCATCTGTGAGGGCCCGAGCACGCAGCGCAGCCCGGACTGGCCGCACGCTCCGCTGAGGCCCGGCAGCAACACCATGCTGGTGGCGTAGCCGGGCTTCTCGACGTTCGTCGTCGCCAGGCTGGCGTACTGGGGGTCGGGCGGCGACGTTGTTCGACGGATTGCCCGTGGCGGTGTTGACGTCCAGGTTGGCCGCCGTCAGCGCGGACGACGATGAACAGGCCGGAATCGTCTCGATGCCGGTGGGCAACACCTTGGTCTTGGAGCCCTTCGGGACTGGCTGGGGATACCCGTAGCACTCCACCGGCCGGAAGTACATGCGCGCCGTCTGCCCGATCTGCTTGAGCACCTGCTGGGCATCCGTCACTCCCGGGATCGACACCGAGATCTGGTTCTTGCCCGTCGTCTGCACCTCGGCCCCCGACACACCGAGGCCGTTGACGCGGAGATTCAAGATGTTGACGGTCTCGTCGAGGTCGGACTGCGAGATGTTGTGCCCCTCAGCCGTGTAGACGACGGCCACCCCGCCGGCGAGATCGAGTCCCAACCGGGGCGACCACTTGGCGGCGAACACGGCTGCGAAGGAGCCGATGGAGATGGCCACGACGACGATCACGCTGATCCACAGGTTCCGTCGCTGGCGTCGCTGGGCCCGTCCCCCCGACTTCGGGCTCACGCCTCTTCGGCCTCCCCACCGAGGTCGCCGCTGCTGGCGGCACCGTCCCCACCTACGTCGTCGATATCCCCGTCATGGCTGTCAGTCTTGGCCGTTGTGGCGTCGCTCGTGCCGTTGCGGCTCCCGGCCGCCCGCGCCGGCCGGACGTCCTGCACGGGCTCGTCGTCCACCCGCACGTCCTCGATCGGCTCGATCTTCTTGGCGATGGCCTGGCGCACGAACACGATCCGGGTCGGCTGGGGCCCGTCGAGGTTGCCGTCCTCGCCGAGGGCACCGGTCAAGAGCGTGTAGCGGTCGCCGTGGACCTCGAGAACGGTGCCGATGACGCCGCCGACGGTCTGCACCTCGTCGCCGACGTCGTAGCCCGAACCCTGCGCCTGCTTGGCCGCCTGCGCCTTGCGCTGTTGGGGCCGGATGAAGAAGAAATAGCCGAGCAGCCCGATCGCCACCAGAGGCAGCAGCGTCAGCAGGGAACTGGAACTCGATTTCGAAGCCGCGGCCAGCACGAAGTGGGCCACTGCGGGGGTTGGTGTCATAGGGGATCCTTGGACCGCAATTGGTTGCGACGCGCCACCCTAGTGCGTGGGTTCCCGGTCTCCTGGGCAGCGAAGTGCGAATCACCAGCAGGCCAGGCGCCACACTTCGGTCGGGCTGCTGCGTCGTCCCTGGTGGAGGTCGGCTCGCCGCGACATTCGGCCGGACCAGGACGCGGCGGACTCCTATCGGCCCGGATCGCCCTGCACCAGCCGCCGGGTGGGAGTCCGCCCAGCCTCACGGTGGGGTCTGACAGTCGCCTCACGGTGGGGTCTACCGGTCGCCTCCCGGCGGGGACAACGGCGTCTTCTCGCCTCCCTCGCGGCCCGTCGACGTGGGCAACCCGACTGCAACCCAATGTGGCCCCGGTTTGCCACGGCTGCCGTGCAAGGTACTGACCATCAGTACAGCAACCTCACGGTGCTGGTCGTTCGAGGGGGAACGACTGACTGAGAGTCCGCCGGAGGGGAGCGGATTCTTACGAGGGGGAACACCGGGGGGACAGGAGTAGCGAAGAGGTGCGCCGGCCAGATGAGGCCGTCGGACGGAGAGTTCCGGGGGAACCGATGGCCCGGGCCGGCGCACCTTTCGCTCCCTGAAGGACTGTCTGACACGCCTTCGGACCGCCCCGACCTGCCGTCGTGAGCGCTCCGAGGCATCCGTGGTTTCCCGACTCGTCCGTCCCGCTGGGGCGCCTTTCGGCCCGCTCTCGGCTCGCTTTTGTCGATCTGAGACCCGATTAAGAGGCTGACCTGGAGTTTCTCGAATTACGACGAGAGTCCCCGATTCACTCGGTTTGGCCATTTGCCCAGTACAGTTGCACCCTGATGCGAGACGGTCATATCTCAGTGCTGGTCATTGAGGATGAGGCTGACATCCGTCAGCTCCTCCGCACGCTTCTCGAGCGCGAGGGCTATTCGGTCGCGGAGGCCCTCGAAGGGCGTGACGGGGTGCGCCAGTTCCACCAGAGCCATCCCGACATCGTGATCCTCGATGTGGGGCTCCCCGACCTGGATGGTTGGCAGGTGCTCGAGCGCATCCGGGACATGAGCGACGTGCCGGTGCTCATGCTGACCGCCCTCGGGACCGAGAGGGACAAGGTGCGGGGTCTCAATTCGGGCGCCGACGACTACTTGACCAAGCCCTTCAGCCGGGTCGAGCTCCTGGCGCGCCTGCAGGCCGTCGGGCGCCGGCAGGTCGCCAAGGGTGAGCCCGTCACGGCCTTCGACGACGGCACCTTGCACATCGACTTCGCTCATCAGGAGGTCACGATCGACGGTGCGGTGGTCATCTTGACCCCGACCGAGTACCGCCTTCTTGCCACCCTGGCCCGACACCAGGGCCAGGTCCTGTCGTCTGACCAGCTCATCGAGTTGGCCTGGGACGACCCGAGCGGCCTCGCCCCCTCAAGGGTGAAGTACGCGGTTCTGCGCCTCCGTCGCAAGCTCGGCTGGGACGAGGGCGACGAGGGCCCGATAGAGACCGTCCGGGGCTTCGGTTACCGCTACCGCTCGCGGAACCGGTGAACGAGTCGCTCCAACCCCAAGCCGACGCCGAGCGGCGCCGCGATCCGCAACTGCCGGGGTCCACCCTCCCGATCGGGTTCTCGGGGTCCATGAGGGTACGCCTCCCGGTCTTCGCCCTGGTGGCCATTGGCACCGTCCTGATCGCCGTTGTCCCCTTCCCGCACGACGCTCGCCGCGAGATATCGATCGCCGGCGGCATCTTCTTCGTCTTGGTGGCGGCCGCCTTCCTGTTGCCCTGGGAGCGCCTCCCCGACTGGGCCTGGCTCATCATTCCGATCGGCTACATCGCGGTCATTGCCATCATCCGTGACGCCCAGGGGGGCTCCGACTCGGGGCTCGTGGTCGTCTATCTCCTTCCCATCGTCTGGCTCTCGTTGTACGGCAGGCGCCTGCACCTTCTCGTCGGGCTGTTCTGCATGGATCTGGCCCTGTTGGTCCCGGTGCTCCTCGTCGGGGCGCCCGACTACCCCACGCTCGAGTGGCGCCAGGTGGCCGTGATGGCGACCGTCACGACGCTCGTCGCCTCCACCGTCTACACGATGGTGTCGCGAGACCGCGCCTTCCTGACCGACCTGGCCCAGCAATCGCGCATGGCCCGCCGCAACGCCCGCGAGGCGGACTACGCCCGCGACCGGCTCGAAACGCTCCTCCGCGCCGCCACCGGCAGCGCCATCATGGGCGTCGACCCGGCGGGCACGGTGACCTTCTTCTCGGCCGGAGCGGAGCAGATGCTCGGCTACCGGGCGGCGGAGGTGGTGGGGGTCCACTCCATCGCCGACTTCATCGACCCCGCCCAAATCGACGAACGGCGCCAGACGATCGACGCCATGCGCACCGCGCTCGAGCCGGTCGACGCGGAGACCGCGGCCGAGGTCCCGTGGACAGCGACCCGTAAGGACGGGCAGCAACGCCGGTGCGTCGTGCGGGTGCGAGCCCTGCCTGTGCCGACGCCGGACATTGCGTTCGATGACGAGGGCGGCGACCAGGCGGACCGGGCCGAAGTGGACGACGCGGCGGGTTCGGACGATCGGACGTCAGAGGGCAATGACGCCGCCCCGGCCAACGGGGGCTACGTCGTCGTCGCAATCGACGTCACCGAGCGCGAGGAGTTGGCGGCGGACCGGGAGCGTCTCTACGCCATCCAGAAGGAAGTGACGCAGTCGCTCATCGAGCAGAACAACCGGCTGCGTGAGCTGACCCAGATGAAGGACGACGTGGTGGCGACCGTTTCCCACGAGCTGCGCACGCCGATCACCTCCATCAGGGGCTTCGTCGAGTTGCTGCTCGACGCCACCTCCGATCTCACCGAGAGCCAGATGCGCATGCTCCAGACGATCGAGCGCAACGCCGAACACCTGCAGCGGGTAGCCGAGGACCTGCTGGCCGACCCGGGCGCCGGCCGCGGGCTCCGGGTCGCCTTCACCGAGCTCGACCTGAGCCGCCTGGCCGAGGACGCGGTCCACGCCATCCAGACCTCCGCCACGGTCGCCGGCATCGTCCTGACCATCGACCCCGGCGACGAGGTGCCGATCTTCGGCGACCCCACCCGACTGCACCAGCTGCTTGCCAACCTCCTCTCCAATGCCATCAAGTTCTCCCCCCGCGGTGGTCGCGTCCACGTCATCGTCGACAACGTCGACTCCTACGCCCGGGTGCAGGTGCTCGACGAGGGGCCCGGTATTCCCGAGGGCGAGCGAGATCAACTGTTCGAGCGCTTCTACCGGCTGGCCTCGTCCACCGAGATGGGCGTGCCCGGCACCGGGCTGGGTCTGGCCATCGCCAAGTCCGTGGCCGAAGCGCACGAGGGTTTCGTCGACATCGTCGACACCCCGGGCTGGTCCACCACATTCCGCGTGTACCTGCCGCTGGGCGCGTCGGTGGCATCGGTCGTCCGCTCCGGGTCGGCCACCTGACCACCTGACCGCCCGGTCAGAATCCACCGAGCGCACCGACTGCGCCCCGTCCGCCGAGTGCACCCTCGACACCCAGCGGACCGGGACGCTCACGCAGCCAGGAAGCCGCCAGACTGGTGGGCCCAGAGGCGGCTGTAGACGCCCTTGCGGCCGGCGGCGAGGAGTTCGGCGTGCGTGCCCTGCTCCACGACCCGCCCACGATCGAGGACCACGATCCGGTCCAAGCGGGCGATGGTGGCCAGCCGGTGTGCGACCACCAGTGCGGTCGTCCCCTCCATGAGATGCCAGAGCGCTTCTTGCACCAGCGATTCCGACTCGGAGTCGAGCGCCGAGGTGGCCTCGTCCAAGACGAGCACTTTCGCCCCCTTGGCCATGGCCTGCGCAATGGCGACCCGCTGGCGTTGCCCACCGGAGAGCTTCATGCCGCGCTCCCCCACCACGGTCTCGTAGCCGTCGGGGAGGCGCTCCACGAATTCGTCCACGTAGGCGGCACGACCGACGGAGCGCACGAGGTCCATGTCGACACCGTGAACGTCGCCGGCATCCATCCCGTAACAAATGTTCTCGGCGATGGTGCGGTGCAGCATCTGCGGGTCTTGCGGGACATAGGCGATGTGGCCGCGCAGTGAATGCTGCGTGACACAGGCGATGTCCTGACCGTCCACCTCGATCAAGCCACCGTCACGATCGGCATAGCGCAACATCAGCTTGGTGAGCGTCGTCTTGCCCGACCCGGAGGGCCCGACCAAGCCGACGTGCTCCCCCGCCTCAATGCGCAGGTCGAGTCCGTCGAACAGCGGCGCTCCGGCGCGGTAGGCAAACCGCAGGTCGCGGAATTCCACCCGCCCGTGCGGGACCACCATGTCGGGCGCTCCTGGAAGGTCGACGATGTCGGGCCGCGTGGCGGCAATGCCGGCGAACTTCGCACAGCGGCCAATGGCCCGCGAAATCAGGCGGATGAACTCGAACGACTCCTCCAGGCTGGTCCCGACGAACGTCGCGTAGAAGAGGATCAGGTACACCGCCCCGGCCGCCGCCACGTGGTGCAGGGCGAGCACGACGCCGACCACGATGGAGGCCCAGTTGAAGAAGGCCATGGCCGATTCCATCTGGATCCGCGTCGTGGTGAAGACCTTGCGTGCCCGCAGGTCGGCTGCGAGCGAGTCCGCGACCAACGCACCCACGTGCTCCTTTTCCCGCTCCTCGGCCGCCTGCGAGCGCACGGTGGTCAAGTTGGCGATGGTGTCGGCGATCACGCCGGTCGCCCGTGAGTGGGAATCGGAGAACTCCTTCTCCGCCGAGACGACCCGCGCCATACGGCGGTGGAGCACCAGAGCGAAGACACTGACCAGTCCGGCCATCACGAGCGCGACGGGCCAGGCCACGATCCCGAGCACCACAATGGCCCCCAGCGTCGTGACGCTGATGCGCAGGATGCCCCAGACCATGGCGTCGATCATGTCGACGAAGGCCCACGTCGACGTCTCCAGCGTGGCAATGACCTCACCTGACGGCCTGTCCGTGTGCCATGCGTGGCTGAGGCTCATCAGATGGTCGTACCCGTTGGTGATGGCGCGGCCGAAGGAGCGCAGTGTGGCGCCCCAGTTCATCCAGCCGCCGATGCGCCCGAAGAGGGTGGCGGCGGCCAGCACGAAGGCGTAGGCCACCAGCAGCGGGCCGAAGGTCTGCCACAACCCGGCGTGCGGCCCGAGCTGCGATATGCGGCTCAACAGCGCGGCGAAGATCAGCGGCGCCGCCACGGCATTGGCCAGCGTGCCGAGCACGATGGCGGTGCAGGCGCCCGCGAATGCGGCGGCGTCGGGCTGCATCTGGCGCCAGCAGTACGCCAGGGTGTCTTTGGTCGAAGCGTTGGGAAAGAGGGTGCGGTCACCCATGGGATTCTCCAGTTGGGAGGTGAGGCGAGCGAGCTGCGCACGGGTCGTGCGCGAAGGACAGAAAGGCCGGCTACCGGAATCGGTGGACCTCGGATTGCGTCCGGGCGGTCAGCCCGGCGGTGTCGTGGTCGGCGTCAGTGACCAGCGGGGCAGAGGTCGGGCCCGGCGATGCGGGGCCTCCCTCCGGCAGCACCAAACAAGAACACGGGCGGCCGGACCACAATTGTGGGCGCGATCAGCGACGAGTGCGTCGTGCGTGTCGTCATTCCTGCCATGTGGTCACCTCGCTTCCGTCTTGTGGCGCAACCCCGCAACGGTAGAACAGAACGTCAAGCAATGGCGCAAGAAATGTGAATTGACGCGTCACAACTGCATCATGAGGGCCCCGTCAGAAGAGTGGAGGCGTGTTCATTGCGTCGGCAGCCGACGCCGGCCGTTCCAAGCCGAGGTGGGCCCAGGCGCGCAGCGTGGCCACCCGGCCCCGAGAGGTTCGCTGGATCAGCCCGCTCTGCAACAGGAAGGGCTCGTAGGCGTCCTCGATCGTGTCCGTCTCCTCGCCCACACACTGCGCCAGCGTGGTGAGTCCCACCGGCTGACCGCCGAAACGGCCGCACAGCGTGGTCAGGATGGCCCGGTCGACCTTGTCCAATCCCAGCTCGTCCACCCCGAACAGTTCCAGGCCGTCGCTGGCGATGGCACCGTCGATGAACCCTTCGCCACGGACCTCGGCGAAGTCCCGCACACGGCGCAGGAGCCGGTTGGCCACCCGGGGTGTCCCTCGTGACCGCTCGGAAATGCGAATGGCGCCCTCGGCGTCGATGCGCACCTTCAAGATGCGAGCGGATCGTTCCACGATGGAGCGCAGGTCGGCCGGATCGTAGAGGTCCAACCGACCGACGAAGCCGAAACGGTCCCGCAGCGGCGCGGCGACCAGACCCGTCCGCGTCGTGGCGCCGACAAGCGTGAAGCTCGGAAGCTCGAGCCGGATGGAGCGGGCGGTCGGTCCCTTTCCGATCAGGATGTCGAGGCGGCCGTCCTCCATGGCCGAATAGAGCATCTCCTCCACCGAGCGGTGCAGGCGGTGGATCTCGTCGATGAACAGCACGTCGCCGTCCTGCAGATCGGTCAAGAGCGCGGCCAGGTCACCGGCCCGGGTGAGCACGGGGCCGGCCGTGATGCGGAACCCGGCGCCCATCTCCGTGGCGACGATGCCAGCCAGGGACGTCTTTCCCAGCCCTGGCGGGCCGGCGAACAGGATGTGGTCCACCGGCTGGCGCCGTTGGCGCGCCGCCTGCAGCACGATCCCCAGGTGCTCGACCAGTTGCGGCTGCCCCAAGAACTCCGAGAGAGTCCGGGGCCGCAGCCCGACCTCCTCGGCCTCTTCGGCACCGTTGGACGCCGCCGGATCGACCACCCGGCCTCCCGGACCCGCGGCGGGGTCGATGTCAGCGTGGACGTCTGCATGGGCGTCTGCGTCGATGTCTGCATGGGTGTCCGCGTCGGTGCGGGCGCGGCGCTGCGCGTCGGCGCCGGGGTCCGTGAACCCGTCGGCTGACGCCATGGACTCCGGATCCACGGCCAGGACCTCCCGCCGGGCGCGGGGGCTCACAAGATCACCGCGAGGCCAGCTCGCGGAACGCCAGGCGCAGCATCTCTTCCACCCCGACATCGTCGCGTAGGCCGTCGAGCGCGCCGCGGATCTCGTCGGGGGCGTAGCCGAGCTCGCTCAAGGCGGCCCGGGCCTCGGCCCGAGACGTCCTGGATGCGGGTCCGGACCCGGTGCTGACGCCGGCGCCACCGACCCCGGCCACACCCGATCCCGACAGCGACAGGTCCGGCAGGTCCAGCCGGCTCTTCAATTCGATCAGCAGCCGGGCCGCCGTCTTGCGCCCCACTCCGGGCACCGTGCACAAGGTGTCCAAGTCCTCTTCCAACACCGCCGTGGACAGCGCCGCCGGCGACAGCGCCGCCATGATGGCCAGCGCCAGCGCGGGACCGACCCCGTGCGAGCCCAGCAGGACCTCGAAGCAACGCCGCTCGTCGTCGTGCACGAACCCGTACAGCACGATGGCGTCCTCGCGCACATGGGTGTGCACGTACAGCGTGGCCTCGGCGCCGCTCCCCCCCATGACCAAGGAGGCCGCCGTCGCCGGCGTGACGGCCACCCGGTAGCCCACGCCTCCGACGTCGACGATCACCTCGCCCTCGCCGCTCCGTACCACCACCGCTCCACGCAGCAGTCCGATCACGCTGTTCCCTCCTTGCTCAATGCGGCCTCCATCGCCCGTCGCAGGGGCACCGTGGTGAGGTGGCACACCGCCAGGGCCAGAGCGTCGGCCACGTCGGGCGGGCCCTCGATCGCCGGCAGGCCCAGCACCTGGGCGACCATGCGCTGCATCTGCTCCTTGGTCGCCGCCCCGTAGCCGACCAGGCTCAGCTTCACCTCGTTGGCGGTGTACTGGACCACCTCGCAACCGCCCTCGGCCGCCACCAGGAGCGCCAGACCGCTGGCCTGGCCGACCGACATGGCCGTCTTGGCGTTCACCTGGAAGAAGACCCGCTCGACGGCGACGGCCTGCGGCTGCAGCTCCTGGACCAGCGCCCGCAGCTCCGTGTGCAGGGTCAGGAGCCGCTCGGCCAGGGGCGCCGCCGGGTCGGTCTCCACCACACCGGCCGCGTGCGCCCGCAGGCCGGCCGTCCCCTCGGAACGGGCCACCAGGCCGTAGCCGCAGCGTGACAGGCCGGGGTCGATGCCCAATACGAACATGCGTTCGCAGGTTAGTCGGGGGTGCCTCGCCGGGGGCGGATCTGTTGAGGCCGCCGCGTCGGTGCCGCCCCGGACCGGGGCGGCGGGCCGCCCTGTCAGCCTTCGAAGGCGGCCAGGACCTCGTCGGAGATGTCGGCGTTCGAGTGGACGGCTTGGACGTCATCGTGGTCGTCGATGGCCTCGAGGAGGCGCAGGACCTTCTTGGCCTCGGTCTCGTCGGGCACGGGGACCAGTTGCGTGGGCTCGAGGCTGAGATCGACCGACTCCGGGGTGAGGCCGGCGTCGTCGAGGGCCTGGCGCACCGCTTCGACGTCTGCGGGCGCGCTGGTCACCACCCACGCGGCGCCGTTGCTCGTCATGTCCTCGGCCCCACCCTCCATGGCGGTCTCCATGACCTTGTCCTCGTCGCTGTCGAGGCTGACGGTCACGATTCCCTTGCGCTCGAACTGCCAGCCGACGGCGCCGGGCTCGGCCATGTTGCCGCCATTGCGGCTGAAGAGGTTGCGCATCTCGGCGCCGGTGCGGTTGCGGTTGTCGCTGAGCGTCTCGACCATGATGGCCACGCCGCCGGGGCCGTAGCCCTCGTAGTTGATCGCCTCGTAGCGCACGCCCTCGAGGTCACCGGTGCCGCGCTTGATGGCCTTCTCGATCGTGTCGAGCGGGACGCTGGCCGCTCTCGCCTTCTGGTAGGCGGTGCGGAGGGTGGCGTTGGCCTCGAGGTCGCCGCCGCCTTCCCGTGCGGCAACCTCGACGAGGCGGATGCACTTGGCGAAGATCTTGGCGCGGGCTTTGTCCTGGGCGCCCTTGCGGTACTTGGTGGTCGCCCACTTCGAGTGACCCGACATTGAACCCCGTTCCTCTCTTTGCCTTCCGTACCCCACCCGGCCGGGCCGTGCTGCGCTGTGCCCTGCTTGGCCTGCGTCTGCGTGGCCAGTGCTGCCGGAGCGGGTGGGAGAACGATTGTATCGAGGCTGGTCCCAGGTCAGCCCGGGGCGAGGGTGAGGGGGACGGTGACGGCCTGATCCACGGTCAGCCGGTACCGGCCGTCCGGTGCCCGGACGTAGCTGGGAGGCGCACCGAGCGCCTCGATGCGGTTCCAGGATCCCGTGGCCTGGGCCGAGCTGTGCGGCCCGAGACTGAAGGCGACCTCCTCGGTGCAGCCGTATGCCACGACGCCCGGGAACACGTTGACGCCATGGGCGTTCCGAACGAGCACGGACAGGGTCCCGCACGGCCCGACCGTGAGCGACTGGTGCGCCTCGGGGACGGGCTGCTGCGCCGGTACCGCGCCGCACGTGGTGTCCCCGCTGTTGCGCAGGCGGACGGTGTACGTCACCGGCTCCTCGGGCGCGAAGCTTCGGCGCGCGATGGTCACGCTCAGAGTGATGTGCCGCGCGTTGCAGTCCTCGAAGGCGACGTGCGCGGTCCGAGTGATGGCGCTCGAACGGGTGCTGGACGCTGCCGAAGCGGGCGCAGACGCAGACGCCGACGGGCCGCATATGCAGAGCCCGGCGAGGACGACACAGACGGCGGTGACAGCTGGCGCGGCTGGCCTCACAGAAGAAGAGACGCTTCTTGGACCGGCTTGGTTCGTCGTGGGCGGGATGTCCCGTGCGCCGATGGGCCGTTCGCCAGTGATCAGGTCGGAGGGCGTGTGGCGGCGTGGAGGACCGATTCCACATCGGCGGCCACCAGTTCGTAGTCGCCGCCGTCGGCTCCCGTCTGCATGGTGGCCATCAGGAGGGAGATCACGATCACGACCATGCCGCTTGCGGTCTGACTCGGATCGATGTCCCGACGCACGTCGCCGGCCAGCTGCTGGGCCCGGATGAGCTCGGTCACGGTCTTGCGCAGCTCCTGGAGCGCCGGGATGTGCAGCAGACGCATGGTGAAGTCGGGTTCGAGGCCGCGCAGGATCCGGCCCGCCAGCAGATGAGCGTCCACGTGCGCCACCAGGGCGCGCAGAATGACCCGGCCCCACTGGTCGGGATCCTCGTCGATGACGACGAGGGACACCGCGTCCTCGATCAGACCGGCGACATCCTCGTCGACCGCGGCGACGAAGAACACCTCCTTGTTGGCGAAGTAGGGATACGAGGCCGTCGTCGAGAGGCCGGCGTCGCGGCAGACATCGGCGACCGAGGTCCCGCGATAGCCCTCACGAGCGAAGCGGACGATGGCCGCGTGGAGGAGCGCCTGGCGGGTGCGGTCCCCTTTGGTCTCGGGCGGCACCGGGTCAGGCCGCCGCAACCGGGTCGATGGCGCGACCGGCGCGGTCGACGCCGCAGGCGGTCTGCCAACCCCGAGGAACGCGGCCGCCGCGAAAGACGCCCGCCTCGAGCAGCGGGGTCAGCAGCGGGCGGAGGGCCCTGTGGCGCATGGCGGTGCGACCGGCCGAGCGGTTGACCGCCCGCCAGGTCGGCCAGGTCGGGAGGCCGATGGCTCCGTAGACAGCCGGATGGACGATCGTGTCGAACATGGCGATACCGATCCGAGAGCCCAGGTGGCGTACCAAGAAGCGCTGAAGGGGGCCGGCGGCGGCCCAGGTCTCCGGGAAGAGCATGCGGCCGAAGGCCAGATGGCGGGCCTCCTCCTGGCGGTGGTACTTCGAGACCGCCTTGATCATCGGGTCGGTGTCGGGATGCTCGCTGGCCAGTTTTTGGAGGAGGTCGGGGACCTCCTCCCCGCTGAGCACGAGCAGACAGAACAGCGCCGGCATGGCGGTGAGGAAGGGCATGACGACGCGCTGCGCGACGCGGCCGACCGGGCTGTCGAGAGGGCTCTTGGCCTGTGGTCGGACCTGGGCCAGCAGCCGGACGAAGAGACGGGAGTGGCGGGTCTCCTCGCCCATCTCGTGCAGCAGGTAGGTCACGCGGGGGTCGGTGAGGTCGGGTCGGGCGAGGATGTCGAGGCTGAATCCAGCCATCAGGACCGACTCGAAGCGGACGCCGGTGTCGACGATCGATGCGAACTCCTCCCGGGCCAGGAGGCGCTTCTGCTCGTCGCTGAGCTGATCGAACAGCTCGGGGACGTTGGCCAGGGTGAGGAGCTCATCGGGGAGGACCTGGCCGTCTCCGACCTCACCGGGGACCTCGGTGTCGGGCTCCATGATGCGCTTCAGCGAGGCAGTGGAGAGGCGCTCGATGCGCTGGTCGACGGTGCGGTTGTCGGAGTGTGTGCCGGTGCCGGTGCCGGTGCCGCTTGTGCGGGTCGTGGATGCGCTCATGCACGAAGCCATGCCCACATTCTTCTGAATCTAAGCATTTTGGTCAAACCCTTATTTCCTGGGCCAGCCGGCCGAGGTCGGCGCGGCGGTTCAGGGTGCCGTCGGTATGGTCGCATCGCTGCAAATGCGGCACATACGCTCGAAGGACATGACCCCGCTCCCCCAACCCCAGGCCCCGTCATCGTCCTCGTCTCCGTCTTCGGCCCCGTCATCGGCCTCGGGCGGTCGAGGCGGCAGGCGTTTTCGGCCCCGGTCCCGGGTACTGCTCGTCGGAGGGGCGCTGGCCGCACTGGGGGCCGTCGGCGTGGCGTACAAGCGGCTGGCGGCGCAACGCGCCGTCGATGACCAGGTCGACGACGGGCGTTTCGCTCTGGGGTGGGGGGAGGGCGTCAGTCGGCCGGACCACGCACTCGTGACGACGCCCGACGGGGCGCAGCTAGCCGTGTGGGACCTCGGCGGCAACGGTCCGACAGCGCCGGTGGTGGTGCTCCCCCACTGCTGGGGCTGCAGCCACGAGATCTGGCTGCCGGTCACCCGCAGCCTCCAGGCACAGGGATTCCGCGTCGTGCTCTACGACCAGCGCGGGCACGGGGCCAGCACGAGGGGCACCGCGCCGCTGACCATCGAGACGCTGGCACACGACCTGGCCGCAGTCCTCGAAGCGACCGACGTGCGCGAGGTCGTGTTGGCCGGGCACTCCATGGGTGGCATGACGATCATGTCACTGGCCACCCACCGGCCCGACGTGCTGAAGGAGCGGGCCAAGGCAACCGTGCTGGTCTCAACCGCGGTCACGAGCCTCGGTGATGGTTCGGCCCGTGGGGCGCGGGCCGCCAGCGCCATGGTGGCCTCACCGTTCGTCACGCGGGCCATGCACTCAAAGAACGGGCATGTCTTCGTGCGCTCAGCGTTCGGCGAGAACCCGGTCCGTGCGCACCTGGATCTGACGAGGGATCTCTTCGGAGGCTGCCACGGCACGGTGCGCGGCGACTTCCTGCGGTCGATCTCGACGATGGACCTGCGCGAGGGGGTGGCCACCATGCGGGTGCCGACGACGGTCATGGTGGGCACGCGCGACGCGCTGACTCTGCCCAAGCAGGCAGATCAGATCGTGGCCACCGTTCCGGGGGCGCGACTCGTCACCCTGCAGAACAGGGGACACATGCTTCCGCTCGAAGAACCCGAAGCGGTGACGGACGAGATCGTGCGCGCGGTCAAGGGATAGGACATTCGGCCCTCATTTGCGCGGCGGGCGGCGCCAGGTTGGCGAGGGTGATGACACGAACGCCCTGCCTTGCGGGCTGATGAAGCGCACCTCGGTCTGCGCGTCACCGTCGATCTTCCACCCGAGTTCGTGCACACGGCTGTGGTGGGCAACGCAGAGAGTCAGTAGATTCGACATGATCGAGCGCCCCTGCTTGTAGGCCCACACGACATGGTGCACGTCCGTCACGTTCTTGCACCCGCAACCCGGAAAGCGACAGCCCTTGTCGCGGCGCCGGATCTCGATGCGCTGGGCGTCGCTGGGGTCGCGCTCCAGTTGCCTCTGATCGAGGCTGCTTCCGTCTGGTGCATCGAAGGACAGGGTGATCTGTGCGCTGCACGCGAGCCGACGCGCCACCTCGGCGGAGATCGGACCGACCCCTTCGATCGACGCGTGACCGTAGCCGTCGCCGTAGAGGAGGCGGTCGAGGTCCGTGTGCACGACCATGGTGGTCCGGCCCCCGCCGTGGACCGGCGCAGGACTGCTGGTTGACACCGAACCGGCGCGAGGTGCGGCCTTCTTGCCACCCTGCTCGACGCAGATCTGGAACAGGGCATCGGCACACCGGCTCTCGAAGCGCACGTAGTCGGGGTCGGTTGCGCTGGGGTGGTCGTGCCGGCGGGCCCGGCTCAGGATGGCCGACTTGACCAGGGCGTATGCATCACCCGTGAGCTGGGCCCAGACGAGGCGGCGCTCATCGTCGAAGCGGACGTATCGATGCTCGAACTGCGAGGCCGCCTCGGCATCCGAGGTCCCCTTCACTTCGGCGACGAGCTGCCGGACCTGCTTCGGCGTCCAGTTTTCAGCCGCCAGGGCCAAGTCGGCGTCCGTGTCGCGGGTGGCGACGGCAGCCAGGGGCGCGAAGACATCGAGGGTCAGGCGCCCGTCGGAAAGGGCCGCCGAGAGCGCCGGGAGCGCGTGCACCTTCGAGGCGGCTTCGACCAGCGTGCGAGCCCGGGCCCGGCTGACGTGGCAGCGGGCGACCAGCCAGTCGCGCATGGAGAGTGCTCCATCGCCGCGCCACGCCTCCGCGCGATCGAATTCGGCGATCTCACCGAGCATGGCGCCCTCGTGCTCGGAGATGACCCGCTGATGGTGCCCGATGCTGTCAGCCAACTCGGCCGAGCGAGGATCACCTCCGTGGTCACGACTCAGGGGTCTGGTCCGGCGGCTCGGCGTGGCCCCGCCGCGACGAGCCGGGCGGGAACGTCGGGCGGCAGTTGCCATATCGGGGAACGGTCCCGCGGCGGCGCCTCTTCGGCGCGGTGACGCGTCAGGCGGCGGTGGCGGCCCGCGTGGGTGCCGCCGCGGCGGAGGCGGAGCCCGTGGTGGTCGGGTGCGGGTGCGGGTGGCGCAGCAGGGCGATGGTGGCGAGCAGCATCACGATGAGGAAGCCGACGTAGGCGCCCCAGCCGATGATCAGCCAGGCGTGCCCGTGGTAGCTGCTGAAGGTCACGCCGATCCAGACCGCGATGCAGTTGAAGACGGCGACCACGAGCGCCAGCGCGCCCAGCCACGGCATGGCGAGCTCGCCACGGAGCATGGCCCAGCCGAGGGCGGCCAGGAAGACGGCGGTCATGACGGACGTGGCCGAGAAGAAGATCGTGTTCAGATCGCCGAGCGCGCGTACCAGTGAGGGATCGTTGAGGCCGGCCGGCTGCGCATCCATGAAGGCGAGGAGCACCGTGGGCAGCGCGGCCAGGGCGGTGGTGACGGAGACACCGATGCCCGAAGCGAGGACCACGGGTGCGAGGGATGCGGTGTCCCCCTCGGCTCGGCGCAGCACACGGAAGAGGAACCCGGCGAACCAGAGCAACGCGCCGGCGGCGAAGAAGTCGAAGATCATGCCCGCTTGGAGCGCCACGTGATGATCGTGGACCCACGCAATCGTCTTGGCCGGCGCGGCGTCGACCCGAGGCTGTTGGGGATAGATGAACCCCGACAGCACGGCCAGGACGAAGAACGCCAGACCGCTCAGTGCGCCGATGCGCTCGAACGTGCGGTCACGCATGTGATCCCCTTCCCCCGTTGCCCCCGACGGACCCGCCCCGATAGGGCGGTTCGGGGTCAATATAGGACCGGGAGCGGCTCGAAGCCGGGGTCAGCGGATGACGGCCTCACCGAACCGCTCGAGGGACTCGAGAGCGTGCGCCAGCGAATCCCCCGGCACGCCCGCGCCTGACCAGGTCACCCCGAGCGCCGTCAACTCCTCGTCGGCCGCCAGCCGGGCCTCGGGGTCGAACGTGTCGCGGCCCGGGTCGCCGCCGGCGCCCGTACCAAAAGCGATGTCGATGCTGGCCGGGTCCCGGCCCGCCTCCTCCATGAAGCCCTTGAGTTCGTCGAGCATGGGCCGGAGGTCGTCGACGGACTCGAGCGGCGGCGTCTTGGCCGTGTTCGACAGGACCTTGGGGGCCGGGAAGGGGCTCCAGCCGTCGCCGTAGCGGGCGACCCGTCGCCGCGACATGCGGCTGTTCCCGCCGATCCAGATCGGGGGGTGCGGGGTGGGCTTGGGGTTCGCCGTCTGCCCCTTCGCGCTGAAGTTCGAGCCTTCGTAGACGAAGTCCTCTTCGCTCCAGACGCCGCGGATCACCTCGATGGCCTCGTCGAAGAGCGCGTTGCGTTGCTCGAAGTTGACGCCGAGTGCTTTGTACTCCCCCCGCATGTACCCGGTGGCGACGGCGAGGGTGAACCGCCCGCCCGAGAGCGCGTCGAGCGTCGCCGCCGCCTTGGCCACCACGAAGGGGTTGCGGTACGGCAACACGAGAATGTTGGGGATCAGGCGCATGCGGTCGGTGACGGCCGCACAGAAGGACAGCGCGGTGAACGGGTCGAGGGCGTCGTGGCCGCCGGCCTTCAGCCAGCGCTCGGTGGGAGCGGGGTGGTCGGTGAAGCCGATGCCTGCGAATCCAGCGTCCTCGGCCACCTGGCAGAAGCGGGTCAGCGCGGGCTTGGTCGTGAATTCGGGGTTGTAGGGATGCGTCGTGAGGGGATACGTCACCCAGTAGTTCATGGCGCTGAACCCTAGTGTTTCGGAATCGCGTGCTCCGGGTGCCCGAACGCCCCGGCAGCAGCCCGCGGTGCATGCCGGCATCCGCCCTAGGCTGCGCAACGTCCCGCCTCAGCCTCGCCAAAGGAGCACGCCATGCAGCTCGAACTCGAAGGCAAGGTGGCGGTTGTGACAGGTGCCAGCCACGGCATCGGACTGGCGGTCACGACGGCACTCGCCGCCGAAGGCGCGCATGTGGTCGCAGGAGCACGCGCGAGCTCGGAAGAACTCGATGCCCTCGTGGCGTCGGGCTCGGCCGAGGCGGTCGTGGTCGACCTCTCGACACCTTCCGGTCCGGCCGACCTCGCCGCGGCGGCGCTCGGCCGAGGGGCGATCGACATCCTGATCAACAACGTGGGTGGGGCGCACCCTCGCGTCGGCGGCTTCCTGAGCATCACCGACGAGGACTGGATCAGCACCATGAACCTCAACCTCATGGCGGCGGTGCGGATGACGCGCGCCGTCCTGCCGTCGATGATCGCCGCGGGCGGCGGCGCCATCGTGACCACGAGCTCGGTCAACGCCTTCCTCCCCGATCCGGCGGTCCTCGACTACAGCGCGTCCAAGGCGGCCGTGGCGAACTTCTCCAAGTCGCTCTCCAAGGAAGTGGCGCAGCACAACATCCGGGTGAACACAGTGAGTCCCGGGCCCGTCTCGACCGCGCTGTGGCTCGGCAAGGGCGGTGTGGCCCAGACCGTGGCGGCAGCCGGTGGCGGAGACCCGGCTGCCGTGGCAGAGCAAGCCGCCGCGGATGCGGCGACCGGCCGCTTCACCACTCCCGAAGAGGTGGCGGACCTCATGCTGTTCCTGGCCAGTCCTCGTGCCGGAAACGTCACCGGCGCCGACTTCACCATCGACGGAGGGCTGATCAAGACGCTTTGATCTCGGTCCGCTCCTGCCGCCTCATCGATCACGATCCTGAGAGGAGCCCTGGATATGCCGACATTTCTCACCGAGGTCCGCGAGACCCTGGTTCCGGACCGGAACGCTCGGTTCGGCCCGCTCCCGCCGCTTTTGGTTGCCATGACCGTCGTCACCGGACTGGTCGATGCGTTCAGTTACCTCCTCTTGGGCCACGTCTTCGTCGCCAACATGACGGGCAACGTCGTCTTCCTCGGCTTTGCCGTCGCCGGGGCCCAGGGCTTCTCGATCGGCGCGTCGGTGGTGGCGCTGGTGGCATTCGGGATGGGGTCGGTCCTGGGCGGGCGCATCGTCCAGCGGTTCGGGCATCACCGGGGTCATCACGTCACGATGGCCACCGCCACCCAGGCGCTGCTCCTCGCGGTCTCCGTGATCCTGGCGCTGGTCGGATCGCGTCCCTTCGACTCCGGTGTGCGCTATTCGCTCATCGTGTTCCTCGCCCTGGCCATGGGTGTCCAGAACTCGAGTGTGCGCCGCTTGGCCGTGCCCGACCTGACCACCACCGTCCTGACGCTGACGGTGACGGGGATCGGCGCGGACAGTGCGCTCGGCGGCGGGAAGGGATCGAAGTCGGGCCGGCGTCTGATCTCCGTTGTCGCCATGTTCCTGGGCGCGCTGGCCGGCGCGGCCCTCATTCTTCATGTGCACGTCTCCGTGCCGCTGATCCTCGCGTTGGCCATTGTGATGGCCGTTGCGGTCGTCAGTCATTGGTCGGGTCGATCCAACCCAGCCTGGACCCGGGTCGAGGACTGAGTCCCGGATCTCTCCCGGGAGAAACGGACCATTTCGTGGCACAGGCGGGCATCGTCACACGATCGCCATCGACACGCCCTCCGGCTTCTGCTGAAGTAACCGGTTCGCGCCATTGCGCGGACACGGACAAGTGCAACGAAGGGGAACTCCATGGCGACCATCGCCGCTGAAGAACAGGGACAGATCGACGAGGCGAACGCATCCGGCAAGACGCCGGTCGTGTTCATTCACGGTCTCTGGCTGCTGCCGAGCAGTTGGGACCGATGGGCGGCGGTCTTCGCCGACGCGGGCTTCACTCCCCTCACACCCGGCTGGCCCGACGACCCACAGACCGTGGAGGAGGCCAAGGCGCACCCGGAGGTCTTCGCCAACAAGTCGATCGGCGACGTGGCTGACCACTATGCAACGGTCATCGACGGACTGAACAAGAAGCCGGCGGTCATCGGGCACTCCTTTGGCGGGCTGCTGGCGCAGATCGTGGCGGGCCGGGGACTCTCGGCGGCCACTGTCGCCATCGATGCAGCGCCATACCGGGGTGTGCTCCCGCTCCCGATCTCGGCCCTGCGGTCAGCCGGTCCGGTCCTCTCGAACCCGCGCAACAAGCATCGGGCCATCCCGCTGACCTTCGAGCAGTTCCACTACGCCTTCGCCAACGCCGTCAGCGACGACGAGGCCAAGGAGCTCTTCGAGACGTATGCCGTGGCCGCTCCGGGTGAGCCCCTCTTCCAATCCGCCTTCGCCAACATCAATCCCTGGACCGAGGCCAAGGTGGACCACGAGAACGTCGAGCGGGGACCGATGCTGATCATGTCCGGCGAGAAGGACCACACGGTTCCCACCGCCATCTCGAAGGCGACGTTCAGGCGGCAGAAGAAGAACGAAGGGGTGACGGAGTTCGTTCAGATCCCCGGTCGCGGCCACGCCCTCACGATCGACAGCGGCTGGCGCGAGGTGGCTGACACGGCGCTCGGCTTCGTCACGCGCTTCGTCTCCTGAGGCGCGCCGTCAGTCCGACCAGGAAGGGCCTGCTCCGAACAGCTTGAGGACGTCGGGCAGCAGAAGCCCGAAGAAGACGTAGGCCAGCCCGACTCCGAGGATCGTTTCGCCGACCCGTTCGGCGAAGTGCCACTGCTCGTTGGCCACGCGACCTGCGGGATGACTGTCCGGGTGCGGCCGGACTAGATCTGGCCGCGAGCGGGGACGCGCTCGGCGCCTTGGTCGCGTGCCCGCTGCTCGGCCATTGCCCTCCCCGCTCCGATCGTCGTCCGATCCTAGGAGGCTCTGCTCAGCGGCCGGGGAATCGATCGTGCCCGTGGAGATCCCCTACCGGCGGACGTCGGTTGGCCATGATTGTCCCCATGGCGACCGCACAGATGCCGCGCACCCGGATGCAGGCGCTACGCGACATCATGCTGGGGCCGGACTCGTACGGAATCGTGTTCCTGTTCCTGTTGGTGGACTACGTCTTCCTCACCGTGGGCTGGAGCGGCAGCGCCGCCTTGATCGTCAGCGTCGTCTGGCTGGGGCTGACGGTGCTCCTCGCCTTCCGCACCTCGCAGGTGCCGCACCGCCTCCTTCTGGTCGTCCGGGTGGCCGTCGCCGTGACCGTGGTGGCGGCGATCGGTGTGGCGCTCGGCGGAGGCGATCGGGCCTACGGCACGATCGTGATCCTGGCCTCGCTGCTCGTCCTGGCCTGCCCGATCGCCATCGGCTGGCGCATCTTGCATCACGCCCGCGTCACGACGCAGACCGTTCTTGGAGCACTGTGCATCTACATACTGATCGGGCTGGTGTTCGCCAACGCGGACTATGGAGTGCAATTGGTGTCGGGCCACTCGTTCTTCGCCCAGCCCGGTCAGCACGGCCCGGCGGATTTCGCGTACTTCAGCTACATCACGATGGCCACCGTCGGCTACGGCGACCTCACCCCGGCAACCGGGCTCCCGCGTACGAACGCGGTACTCGAGGCGCTGGTGGGCCAGATCTTCCTGGTCGTGCTCGTCGCCCGCCTGGTCGCGATGTACACCCCTTCCTTCCGCTGGGGGCACGAGCTGCACGGCGGAGCGGCCGGTGCGGGTGGGGGTGCTGCGGGTTGGAGCAGTGGGACAGATGAGGGTGCGGAGGACGACCGGGCACCCGGCGACGAGAACGAGAGGGGGAACGGCGGGGTCAGACCATGAGCACGACGGGCACGATCATCGGGCGCCGCTTGGTGCGGTCGCCGACGAACTTGCCCAGGGCCTTGCGGGTGTGGCGGCTGAGCACCTCGATGTCGTGTGCACCATCGCGCAGGGCCTGCGTGACCGCCGCCGCGACGATTTCGCTCGCTTCTTCGAGCAACTCCTCGGCCTCGGGTGCGTAGACCCAGCCCCTCGTCTCGATCACCGGCGGGCAGCTGAGCTTGCTCTGCTGGCGGTCGACCGTGACCACGGCCATGACGACGCCTTCTTCGGAAAGCTTCTTGCGGTCGCGCAGCACGCCGTGCTCCAGGTCCCCCACCGTGCCGTCCACGTAGACGTAGCCGCCGGGGACCTTGCCGTCACGGGAGATGCCCTTGGCGTCGAGCTGGATGACGTCCCCGTCCTCGCACAGGAGCACCTTGGCCGGGTCGAGACCCATCGAGAGCGCGAGGCGGGCGTGATGCACCATGTGGCGGAACTCGCCGTGCACCGGTACGAAGCACTCCGGCTCGGTCACCGAAATCAGCGTGCGCAGCTCCCCCTGGCGGGCGTGCCCGCTGACGTGCACCGCTTCCGCACCCGAGTGCACGACCTCGGCGCCGCGACGGTGCAGGTCATCGATGACCTGGCCCACGGACCACTCGTTGCCCGGGATCGGGTGGGCGCTGATGACCACGACGTCGTCCTCGTTGATGCGGAGCCACTTGTTCTGCCCCGTGGCCATGAGCGACAGTGCCGACATCGGCTCGCCCTGCGAGCCCGTCGAGATCACGCACATCTCGCCGGGGGGCACGCTGTCCACCGCCTCGATGTCGATTTGCACGCCGTCGGGAATGTTGATGATGCCGAGGCGGGTGCCCAGTTCGACGTTCTTCCCCATGGAGCGGCCGAGCGTGGCCACCTTGCGGCCGTTGGCCACGGCGGCGTCGATGATCTGCTGCACCCGGTGCATGTGGCTGGCGAAGCAGGCCACGACGATGCGCTTGCCGGCCTGGGCGGCGAAAACCCGGCGCAGCGTCACGCCCACCGTGGATTCCGATTCGGTAAAGCCAGGCTCCTCCGCGTTGGTGGAGTCCGACAGGAGGAGGCGGATGCCCTCGGTGCGGGCGAGCTCCCCCATCCGGGACATGTCGGTGCGCCGGCCGTCCACCGGTTGCAGGTCGAGTTTGAAATCGCCCGAGTGGAGGATCACACCCTGGGGCGTGTGGAACGCGATGGCCATGGCCTCGGGTACCGAGTGCGTCACCGGGATGAACTCGACGTCGCAGGCGCCGATCTTCAGACGTTCCCCGTCCGCGACCGGGATGAACTTCGTGTTGCCCGCCAGCCCGGCCTCGTCGATGCGGTGGCGGGCCAGGCCCACGGTCAACTCGGAGCCGTAGATCGGCGCATGGACCTCGCGCAGCAGGAAGGCCAACCCGCCGGTGTGGTCCTCGTGCCCGTGGGTGAGGACGATCCCGTCCACCCGGTCCTTGCGGTCGTAGAGGTAGGTGAACTCGGGCAGCACCAGGTCGATGCCCGGCATGTCCGGATCGGGGAACATGATCCCGCAGTCGAGGATGACGATGCGCCCATCGACCTCGATGCAGGCGCAGTTCCGTCCGATCTCCCCGAGTCCGCCCAGGAATACGACCCGGACGGGCTTCGGATTGTTGCCGCGCTCAGCCAAGCGGAGCGACCGTGACCGCAGGTGGCCCGACGGCGGCCAGGATCTTCTGCGCCTGGGTGTCGAGCTCAGGGGTGGACGCTCCCATGGGCAGGCGGCACTGGCCGACGGACAGGCCCAGCGCACGCAGCATGGCCTTGGCCGGCAGCGGGTTCGGGAAATCGGGTGACGACTCGAAGTCGAAGGAGTCGAGGAGCTCGGCGTTGCCGGCGATGGCGGTGGCCAGGTCGCCCGCCATGAAGGCGTCGACCACCCTCCGGAACTGCGGGCCGATCCAGTGGGCGGCGACGCTGATGACGCCGACCGCGCCGACGGCCAGCAGCGGCAGCGTCATGACGTCGTCACCGCTGTAGATCTCGAAGCCCGGGGGCACCTGGGCGGCGAGGTGCGCGGTGGTGGCCGGGTCGGCGGCGGCATCCTTGAGGGCCACGACGTTGGCCACCTCGCGGGCGAGGCGGAGCATGGTCGGCGTGGCGATCCGCCGGCCGCTGCGGACCGGGATGTCGTACACCACGACGGGAAGTTCTCCCGCCGCCTCGGCCACCGTCCTGAAGTGCTCGAATATGCCGGTTTGGGACGGCCGGTTGTAATAGGGCGTGACCACCAGGACACCGTCGACGCCGCATGCCGTGGCCTTCTTCGTCATGGCGACGGAGTGAGCGGTGTCGTTCGAGCCGGTGCCCGCGATGACGGGGATGGCCACCGCCTCGGCCACGGCCCGCCACAGCGCGACCTTTTCGTCGTCGGTGAGCACCGAACTCTCGCCGGTGGAGCCGCTGAGCACGAGCCCGTCGCTGCCGTGCGCAGCCAGCCAGTGGGCCAGATCGACGGCGGCGGGGATATCCAGCTCACCAGCGTCGTCGAACGGCGTCACCATGGCCGTGACCACCCGCCCGAAGCGGGGCGAGTCCTGCTGTGCCGGGCTCATCGCCCCTTCACGCTACCAGCGATGCGCGGCGCGGCGGCGTCTGCGGGTGCTTTCTGCGACCCGGGACTGGGACTGGCCGTGACCAGTCGTGCCTTGCTACTCGACGTTGCGCTCGGCAGGCGATCCGTCGGCGAACGCGTCCTCCTCCTGGGTGGAGTCCGTCAGGTTCTCGAACGCGATCGCCCCCATTTCGGTGAACTTGGTCCGGAGCCAACCGTCGGCGGCGTCGAGTAGTCCCAGCTTCTTGAGGTTGGGGACGATCTTGGAGAAGAGCAGGATCTGGAAGTCATCGCGCTCCGGTGCGGCCTGCATGATCTTGACCACGTCGGAAGTGGGCACCTCCATGCGCTCCCACACTTCCTGCATGGCCATCCGGTCCTTCATGCGGATGGCGGCCTCGAAGGCAAACTCCTGGCGCTCCCGGAGCTCTGCCGCGTTGAGCTCCTTGTAGTACTCCTGCAGGCTGAGCACGCCGAAAGCCACGTGGCGGGCCTCGTCGGCCATGACGTAGCGCAGCAGCTTCTTCAGCAAGGGCTCGGTCGTCATCATGTGGATGAAGCCGAAGGCGGCCAGGGCCAGGCCCTCGACCATGATCTGCATGCCGAGATACGTCATGTCCCAACGGGAGTCGGAGACGATGTCGTCGAGCAGCAGACCCAGGTGGGCGTTCATCGGGTAGTGGCCCGACAGCTTCTCGTCGAGGTACTTGGAGAAGACCTCGACGTGGCGGGCCTCGTCCATCACCTGCGTGGCGGCGTAGTACTTGGCGTCGATCCAGGGGACGGTCTCGACGATCTTGGCCGTGCAGAGCAGCGCGCCCTGCTCACCGTGCATGAACTGCGACAGCAGCCAATTCTGGTTCTCCATGCCGAACTGAATGAACTTCTTCTCGTCCCACTTCTCCAGGGCCGTACCGGCCAGGGTCGCCTCATCCCACTGTGCCTGCGCCGGGTTGGCCTCGGCGTTGGCAATCACCACACGCTCCTGATCGACTTCGATCGACCAGTCCAGATCGGTTTGCCCGTTCCACTGGGCCTTCTTTGCCTTCTCGTAGAGCTTGTCGAGCTGAGGCTTGGCGCCCTTTTCGTAGTCCCAGGTGAACTCGGCCGGACAGTTGTCCGGGACGCGATGGAAGCCCTCCACGTCGTACTTGCCGACGACGCTCATCACGGCCTCGAGGTCGTGGATGTCCTCGCGACCGATCAGGTCCAGGTTCGATCGCAGCTGCTCGGTCGTGTTCTCGTCGAGTGTGGTCATTGGGCCGCCCCCTTGGTGGTTGGAGTGTTGGGATTGTTGAAACCGGTGGACCGGGGTCCTCGGTCAGTCGTTGGAGAGTGGGAAGTGAAAGAAGTGACGGAAGAACTGGCAGTGGAAGCCGACGTCCGGGCAGCGTCAGACGACTCCGCCGCCTCGAGTCGCAAGGCGAGGATGCCGGGCAAGACGAAGGTCCGTACGAGGGCGCGGGTGTCGCCCGGGACGGTGAGGTCGGCGTGCGGGGAGGGGTCCGAGCAGTACGCCATCACGATGCGCACCGCCCATTCGGCGGCCCGTGACGCCTGTTCGGGCTCGAGCCAACGGGCGAAGAACGGCGCGGCCAGGTCGCTGGCGGTCCGCATCACCTGGTCGAACCCGCCGAAGGTCACGAAAGGCAGCACGGCGCCGGGCTCGTGCTCGAGCAGGTAGGTCAGGGGCTCGTGGTCGCGTAGCCACCGGGCCGACTCGACCATGCCGGCCACCAGCACGTCCTCGAGGTCGGCTGCCTCGCCCATGACGACGGCCAGGGACGAGAAGAGCCGGGCGACCTCGGTCTCGACCACGGCGGCAAGGATGCCCTCCTTGCCGCGAGGAAAGGTGCGGTACGCGGTGGCGCGGGACAGACCGGCCGAGCGGGCGATGTCGTCGACCGTTGTCTTGGCGATGCCCTGGCGGGCCAGACAGCGCAGGGCCCCGTCCACGAGGCGCACCCGGGTCGACGTGCGATCGTCTGCCCCGAGGTGTCGGAGGACGCGGTCCCGCCCTCCGACCGGAAGGCCGGTCTCTATGGATTCAGACCGCGCCGCAGTTGCACTCACTCGTGAAACAGTATGGCGATTTTTGTCTCACTGTCAACCATCCCGGGCTTGCGGGCACCGGACCGGGTGGGTGGGTCGGTCGCCAGCTGCGGTTGGGAGCCGCCGGCCTGGCCCCGACCTCAACCGAGATTGAAGTGGCCCGGCGCAACGGCAGTGATGAGCAGCGCCAGGACGACGAGCACGGCCACACTCCCCCCCACGGTGAGCACGAGTGCGATATGACGGTCCCGCAGGTCGCCGGCGTAGTCGTAGAGGAGACCCAGGAGACCCCCGACGGCCAGGCCGCCCAAATGGGCCCGCCAATCGGTGTTGCCCGTGAATCCGAGGGCGAGGTTGATGACCAACAGGAGGGCCACTGGTGTCACCGGCAGGCGGCGGCGCAGCCCAACCACGAGATACGCCCCGAGGACGCCCATAATGGCGCCCGAGGCGCCGATCCCCAGCTCGTTGTGCGGGCCCAGGAGGTAGGAACCCACGCTCCCTCCGAGCCCGGCCAGCAGGTACAGGGTGATGAAGCGGAGCTTGCCCACCAGCACCTCGAGGGCCGGGCCGACGATCAGGAGGGTGATCATGTTGAAGAGGATGTGCTGGAAGCTGGCGTGGAGCCACATGGACGTGAACGCCCGGTAGTACTGGTGCAGCGCGTGCACCCCGTCGGGCCACATGCCGTAGCGCCTCACGACGCTGGCATTGGAACCGAAGCCCTCGAGGAAGAACACCACCACGTTGATGCCGATGATGGCGAGGACGACCGGCGTCGGGTTGGTGGAGCCGACCACGCCGGTCCGACCCCGGCTGGTATGGGTGAAGGCCGGGACGTGCCGGGAGCGCTTGGCCCCTTCGGACGTGCACTCGGGGCACTGCCAGCCGACCGGCGCCGCGATCATGCAGTCGGTGCAGATGGGGCGGTTGCAGTGGCCGCAGAGGACCGAGGCCGGCCGCTCGGGATGGCGGTAGCAGGGCGGGGGCGGTACCGGCTGGGGCTGTGACTGTGGCCCCGAGTCCGTCACCGGATACCGGCCAGCAACTCGGACCGGACCAGCAACGCGACCTGCCCCGGGTCGTTGAGGTCCCAGCGACCCGGGGAGCTGATATAGGACAGCACCATCCGGGCGAGGAAGTCGGCTGCCGCGTCGAGGTCCGTGCCTTCCGCCATCCCGTGGCGTATCAGGTACGGGGTGAGGAACTGGGCGACCAAGGTGTGGGTCTGGTCCGCCTCCGTCGACAAGCGGGGCAACAAGATCTCGGGCTCGGTGACCAGGACGCGCTGGAGCACCTCGTGCTCGAGCAGCGCGTGATGGGCGAACATCAGCCCGCGCTCCATGACCTCTTCCAGGGTGTCGGCGTCGGAGACCTCCTGATAGAGCCGCAGGAAGAACCGGGAGAACTCCCACCCGACGACGGCGGTCAGCAGCTCGTCACGCCCGCCCGGGAAGTAGCGGTAGACCGTCGCCCGCGATACCCCGGCCTCGCGTGCCGCGTCCTCCACCGTCGTCTTCGCCAGGCCCCAGCGGGCGACGCAGTCGTAGGTCGCTTGCAGGAGCCGCTCCCGGACGTCGGGGTTCACAGCCCCAGCAACGCCTCGAGGCCCACCGTCACTCCGGGACGGCCGGGCACGGCCCGCACGGCCAGCAGCACGCCGGGCATGAACGAACGGCGGTCGTAGGAGTCGTGGCGGATGGTCAGGCTCTGACCCGGCGCACCAAAGATGACTTCCTCGTGCGCCACGAGCCCGGGCAGGCGCACCGAGTGCACATGCACGCCGTCGGACGCCTCGGCGCCGCGGGCGCCCGCCAGCACCACGTCGGTCGTCGGATCGGGTGGCAACGGACCGCTCCCGGCCTCACGCCGGGCCGCCGCAATCACGGCCGCCGTGTGCATGGCTGTCCCCGACGGAGCGTCGCGCTTGGCGTCGTGGTGCAGCTCAATGATCTCGACGCCATCCATGTGCGGCGCGGCAATGCGAGACAGGTGCAGCAGCAGCACCGCCCCGATGGCGAAGTTGGGGACGACGACCGCGTTGGCGCTGCTTGCGCTCCCGGAGAAGTGCGCCGCCACGTCGGCCATGTCGGCGTCGGACAGTCCGCTCGTCCCGATGACGGCGTGAATGCCCTGCACCGCGTAGTGCGTGATGTTGTGGCGCACCGCCTCGGCGATGGTGAAGTCGACCACAACCTCGGCCCCGAGGTCGGAGAGCGCATTCACTTCGCCGACGATCGTGTGGCCGCACACATCGGCCCCGACATGGCCGGGGTCGATGGCCGCGACCAGCTCCAGGTCGGCGGCCTCCGAGACGGCGCGGCAGACCTCCTGGCCCATGCGACCGCCGGCTCCGACCACACCGACCTTCTGCATGGCCCGCATGCGTTGCAGGCTACCGGGCGGCCAGCGCAGGTTGGTGGGACTCGAAGTCCCGCCCGTCGAAGGGTCCGACGGCGGTCAGCGTCCTCGGTGACCCCACCAACTCGGCCGCCACCGCCAAGACGTCGGACCGCTCGACCCGCTCGATATGGGCCAGCACCTCATCGACCGAGAGCACCTTGCCGTGCAGAAGCATCGACGCGCCCAGACGGCTCATGCGGGCACCTGAATCCTCACCCGAAAGCAGCATCTCGGCGCGTAGGTTGCCCTTGGCGACGGCCAACTCCCGGTCGGTCACGCCATCGGAGGCCAGCAGATCGAGCTCCGCGTGCACGATCTGCAGGACCTCGTCGACATTTTCGGGTGCCGTGCCGACCACGACGGCCAGCGAGCCGCTGTCCTCGTAGGACGCTCGCTCTGACCACACCGAGTAGGCCAGTCCGCGCTGCTCGCGCACCTTCTGGAAGAGCCGGCTCGACAAGCCACCGCCCAGCGCGTGATTGAGCACCGCCAGCGCCCAGCGCCGCTCGTCGAAACGTGACACCGAGCGCATGCCGTAGACCAGGTGCGCCTGTTCGGTGGAGCGCCGAACAACGTCGAGGGACACGGTGTCGGACCCCGGTGCGGTCCGAGTCGGGGCGGCACCACCCGACTCACCGGCAAAGCGACGCTCCAGATCGGCCGCAACGGATTCATGGGTGCAATCGCCGGCGACGGAGACGACCATGTTGGACGGCCGGTAGTGCATCTCAAAGAAGGCGCTGATGTCGCCTCGAGTAATGCGCTGCACCGATGACGCCGTCCCGAGCGTGTCCCGCCCCAACGGGTGACCCGGAAAGAGCGCCGACTGCCACCGCTCCCCCGCCAGGTCGGCGGGCTCGTCGGCGTGCATCAGGATCTCGTCGAGGATGACGGTGCGCTCCGCCTCGATCTCATCGGGCCGCAGCGCCGGCTGCCACATGATGTCGCTCAGGATGTCGAGCCCGAGCGGCAGGTGCTCGGAGAGCAGCCGGACGTAGAAGGTCGTGTATTCCTTCGTGGTGAAGGCGTTGCAGTCCCCGCCGACCTCGTCGAGCTCCTCCGCAATGGCTGCGGCAGAACGCCGCTCGGTGCCCTTGAAGAGCAGGTGCTCAAGGAAGTGCGAGGCCCCGGCGAGTTCGTCCGGCTCGTCGCGCGAACCGGTCCCGACCCAGTACGCGACCGCTACCGAGCGGACATCCGCCATGGTCTCGGTGACCAAGCGGATGCCACACGGCAAAACAGACGTCTCAATCAACGAGAATCAACGCCGACGCGAACGCCCACGCGAGGGCCGGCGATCGCCGCCGCGGTCACCACCGCGGTCGTTCCCGGCTTCGGCCGCGCCCGGGCCCAGATCGCCCAGGTCCGCCACCAACTCGGCTTCGAAGGCATCCTCGAACGACGACCCGTCGGCCGTCCTGGCCGGAGCGGGCGCCGAGGACGAAGAAGACGAAGGACGGGAAGAGGACGACGAGGACGAAGAGGACCCCCCGGCGTCACCGTGGGCCGATCCGTTCCCCGACGAAGACGAGGAGGATCCGGACGACGAACCGCCGCCACCCTCGGGCGCCGAGGCCAGCGACAGCGAGACCTTGCCCTGCGGGTCGATGTCGTCGACCCGGACTTCGACGGCCTGGCCCAGCGTCAACACGTCCTCGACGTTGTTGATCCTCTTGCCACCAGCCAAAGACGACAGCTTCGAGATGTGCAGCAGGCCGTCACGACCCGGCAGCACGTTCACGAAGGCACCGAACTTGGTGATGTTGACCACCTTGCCGGCGTAGACCACGCCCACGTCGGCGGTCGGCGGGTCGAGGATCAGCGAAATGCGTCGCCGCGCCTCTTCGACCGCGTTGCCGTCCTTGGCGCCGATCGTCACCGTGCCCACCACACCGTCGTCGTCGACGGCGATGTCCGCACCGGTCTCCTGCTGCAGGGTGTTGATGACCTTGCCCTTGGGACCGATGACCTCTCCGATCTTGTCGATCGGGATCTCCATGGAGACGATCTTCGGCGCGCTGTTGGCCACGTGGTCACGTGGCTCGGCGATGGCGCCGGCCATGACGCCCAGAATGATGAGCCGGGCTTCCTTGGCCTGCAGCAGCGCCTTGGCCAGCACGTCGGCCGGCAGACCGGCGATCTTGGTGTCGAGCTGCAGCGCCGTCACGGCGTCGGCCGTGCCTGCCACCTTGAAGTCCATGTCGCCGAAGGCGTCTTCCGAGCCCAGGATGTCGGTCAGGGTGACGTAGGTGCCCTCGTCGTAGACGAGGCCCATGGCGATGCCCGCCACGGGGGCCCGGAGCGGAACACCTGCGGCCATCAGCGACAGCGTCGAGCCGCAGACCGAGGCCATGGAGGTGGACCCGTTCGAGGCCAGCACGTCGGACACCACACGCAGGGTGTAGGGGAACTCCTCTTCGCCCGGCACGACGGGCAGCAGTGCACGCTCGGCCAGCAATCCGTGCCCGATCTCCCGGCGCTTCGGACCCCGCATGAAGCCGGTCTCGCCCGTGGAGAAGGGTGGGAAGTTGTAGTGGTGCATGTAGCGCTTGTGGTCGACCGGCGTGATCGTGTCGAGCAGCTGGTTCATGCGGGGCATGCCCAGCGTCGTCACGTTCAGCACCTGGGTCTCGCCGCGCTGGAACAGTGCCGAGCCGTGCGCGGTCGGGAGGAGGTCGATCTCGGCCGAGAGCGGACGGATGTCGGCAATGCCACGGCCGTCCACACGCACGCCGTCCTCGACGATGCTCTTCCGTACCAGCTTCTTGGTCAGCGAGCGGATGGCGCCCTTGACCTCGCCCGCCCGGTCGGCGAACTCGTCGCCGAGGGCGGCACGGATCTCCTCGCCGGCAGCATCGAGCGCAGCGTTGCGCTCGGCCTTGCTCCGCACCAAGTTGGCCTTGGCGATGGGATCGGTGCCGACGGCCTCCACCCGGGCCCACACGTCGTCCTGGTAGTCACTGAACGTCGTGAACGGGATCGTTTGGATGGGTCCCCGCGCCGCCGTGTAGGCCGCCACCAGTTCACGCTGCAGGTTGATGGCCTCGCGGATCCACTGCTTGGCCGCATCGAGCCCGGACGCCAGCACTTCCTCGGTCACTTTCGGGGCGCCCGCGTCGTAGTAGGACCATGACTTCTCGGTCCCTCCCGCTTCGACCATCATGATGGCGATCTCGCTGTCGGCGGCTTCGGTCAGCGCACGGCCGGCGACCACGAGCTCGAAGGTCGACTCCTCGCCTTCCTCGAACGTCGGGTGCGGGATCCACGCGCCTTCGGTCGTGTAGGCAACCCGGACGGCACCGATGGGGCCGTCGAAGGGGATGCCCGAGAGCATCAAGGCTGCCGACGACGCGTTGATCGCCAGCACGTCGTGTGGGTTCACCTGGTCGGCGCCGATGATGGTCCCGACGACGTGTACCTCGTTGCGGAAACCCTCCGGGAAGGACGGGCGCAGGGGACGGTCGATCAGACGGCAGGTCAGGATCGCCTGGTCCGAGCTCTTGCCCTCCCGGCGGAAGAACGAGCCGGGGATCTTGCCGGCGGCGTAGGTCCGCTCCTCGATGTCGACGGTCAGCGGGAAGAAGTCTGCCCCCTCCCGGACCGATCGGGCTGCGGTGGCCGTGGCCAGCAGGACGGTGTCGCCGATGCGGGCCACGACGGCCCCGTCAGCGAGCTGGGCGAGTTTCCCCGCCTCGAATGACATGGTTCGGTCGGTCCCGCTGATCGGGCCCGACACGGAAATGGCGTCAGCCATGATGCTCCTCGTGTCTCGGGGGCATCTTCGTTTCTGGTTCCCAGTAGTCGACCACCTCGCACCCGAAGTGAGCGGCGACTGGCAGCCAGGTGGCTGAAGACGCCCGGTTCTGTGGTGCTGCTGCTGCCGCTACCTTCTGATGCCGAGTCGGCCGATGATGGTGCGGTAGCGCTCGACGTCGTTCTTGCGGACGTAATCGAGCAGCCGACGGCGCTGACCGATGAGCTTCATCAGGCCGCGCCGGGTGTGGTGGTCCCCTTTGTGCTCCTTCAGGTGCTCCGTCAGGTGGTTGATCCGGCCGGACAACAGGGCTATCTGCACCTCGGGTGAGCCGGTGTCACTTTCGTGCAACCGGTACTCGGAGATGGTGGCCTGCGTGTCGGGCATGTAGGAAGAACCTCAAAAGAGCTTGTCGGAGTGTGGCGGGAACCTGCCCCAGCCGCCTTACATCGTAGCAGCCGCCCGCTGATCAGCGGTGATCAGGACTGATCGGCCGACGCCAGCACCCTCTCGGTGGCCTCCACGTCGGCCCGCATCTGGGCGATGAGGGCTTCCACGGACTCGAAACGCTGCTCGGATCGCAGGCGGTGCGAGAAGGAGACCCGGGCCGCCTCCCCGTAGAGGTCCCCGTCGAAGTGGAGCAGGTAGGCCTCCACCAGGACCGCTGCGGTGCCCGGCTCGTAGAAGGTCGGGCGGCGGCCGACGTTGATGGCTGCCCGGTGGAGAGAACCGTCAGGCCGCCGGAAGTGCCCGGCGTAGACAGCATCGGCGGGCAGGGCAATGTCGTCGTCCACGGCCAGGTTGGCGGTCGGGAATCCCAGCTCGGGCCCGCCCCGTCCGTCGCCGTGCACCACCGGGCCGCGCACCTCGTGGGGGCGACCGAGGAGCCGGGCCGCCTCCTCCACGTCGCCCTCGGCCAGCAGGGCCCGGATGCGGGTCGACGACACGGCGTTCCGGCCGTCACCCGTCAGGCCCACCCCGACCACCTCGAAGCCGTAGTCGGCGCCCAGGCGGCGCAGCAGCTCGACGTTGCCCCGGCGTCCGTGCCCGAAGTGGAAGTCCTCCCCAACCACGACCAGGCGGGCCGACAACTGGTCGACGAGGACCTCCTTGACGAAGTCCTCGGCCGACTCCTCGGCCCGGGCCAGGTCGAAGGGGATGACCACGGTGCGGTCGACGCCGCACTCGGCCAGCAGCTCCAGCTTCTGCTCGAGACCGGTCAGCTGCTTGGGCGCGGACTCGGGGCGCACGACCGCGGCCGGGTGGCGGTCGAAGGTCACCACCACGGTGGAGAGGCCGGCGGACGCGGCCCGGGCCGACAGGTCGCGCAGGAGCGCGCGGTGCCCGAGATGGACCCCGTCGTAGGCCCCGATCGTGACTGCGGTTTCCTCACCGGACGGCATCGCGACCGAGGGTAGTCGGGCGTCCGTCATGGCCGGCCCTGTTCGGTCTGCCCGGTCTGCCCGGACGGGGCGGACGGGGTGGCCAGCACCACGGCCGGCCGGATGCGGTCGCTGTCGGTCGCCTCGTAGACGGCCAGCAGGTTCCCCGATTCGTCGAGCATGGCCCAGGGGCCGTCGCCCACGGCGCCGAGCGGGACACGGTCGAGGGGCAACCCGGTGCGGATGGCGGCGGCGGCGTCCGGGGCCACGGTGACGGCGTCGAGGTCGCGCATGGCCTGCGCTGGAGTGAGGACCTGGTCGGGACCGATGGCGTCGAGAGGGCGCATGTCGGCGGCGCCGAACGAGCCGATGGCAGTGCGCCGGAGATTGGCCACATATGCACCCCCGCCGAGGAGCCGTCCGAGGTCATCGGCCAGCACCCGGATGTACGTCCCCGACGAGCACACCACCTCGGCCCGGTACACGCCGGGGCGATCGGGGTGCGGTGTCGTGTCGAAGCGAAACACCGTGACCGGGCGGGCCGGGCGTTCCACCTCGACGCCCTGGCGGGCCAGCTCGTGCAGCCGGCGGCCGCCGACCTTCACGGCCGACACCATCGGCGGGACCTGCTCGATCTCGCCGGTCAGCTCGGCGGCGGCCGCGGCCAACGCCTCGGGCGTGACATGCGACATGTCGTAGGTGGCGAGGACCTCGCCGGACGCATCGAGCGTCGACGTCGCGGCGCCGAGCACGATGTCCGTCGTGTACGTCTTGGGCAGCGCGGTCAGGAAGCGCATCAGTCGGGTGGCTCGGCCGAGCCCGACCAGCAGCACGCCCGTGGCGTCGGGGTCGAGGGTGCCGGCGTGGCCCACCCGCCGCTGGCCGAAGATGCGGCGGCACCGCGCCACCACATCGTGGGAGGTCCATCCGGCCTCCTTGTCGACGACAACCAGACCGGTGATGTTCGCCTGGCCCCGACCATCCCGACCATCCCGCCCGTCCTGCCCGTCCTGCCCCGCCTCAGGGCCGGGCCCGGAATCCGGGCTCACGAGTCGCCGGCCGGGGACTCCCCCTCGTGGTCCTCGTGACCGTCATGGTCGGAGTGCAGCCCGCGCAGCAGCTCCTCCACCCGGGAGCCCGCCGCGATGGCCGGGTCGGCCCGGAAGGTCAGTCGGGGCGTGCGCTTCATCGTCATCTGCGCGCCCACGGTGCGCTGCAAACGCACCCGCCGCTCCTCGAGCACCAGTGCGGTCGCCTCGTCGAGGGTGGCCAGGTACACGACAGCCGTCCGCATGTCGGGCGCCACGTCGACCGAGGTCACCGTCACCATGGGCAACTCGTCGGCGTCGGCCAGCCGCTCCAGCTCTTCGGCCAGCACCTGCCGCAACACCTGGTTGACCCGCAAGGCACACGGGTAGGTCGCCGTGCGCCGTCTCACAGCCACAACCTCAACTCCTCAGATCAGTGCAGCTCGACCCGGCC
The DNA here is from genome assembly GCA_963738135.1 of uncultured Acidimicrobiaceae bacterium. Classification (GTDB taxonomy): domain Bacteria; phylum Actinomycetota; class Acidimicrobiia; order Acidimicrobiales; family RAAP-2; genus Bog-473. The sequence continues at coordinate 241,676 of CAVTVK010000001.1, forward strand.
CCGGCCCGAACGGGGGCCGAGGCGCTCGGGAAAGTCTGAAAATCGAATCAGGTCCGGGCGATCTCGCGCTCGTCGTAGGTCTCAATGATGTCGCCATCCTTCAGATCCTGGAAGTCCGACAACCCGATGCCGCACTCGAAGCCCGATGCCACCTCGCGCACGTCGTCCTTGAAGCGACGCAGCGAGTTGATGGCGCCCTTCCAGATGACCGTGCCGTCGCGCAGGAAGCGCACCTTGGAACCACGGGTGATCTTGCCGTCGCGCACGTAGCAGCCGGCCACGGCGCCGATCCGGGGCACCCGGAAGACCTCGCGCACCTCGGCCTCGCCGGTGACGACCTCCTCGTAGAGCGGGGAGAGCAGACCGAGCATGGCGGCCTCAATGTCCTCGAGCAGCTTGTAGATGATCTCGTAGGTCCGGATCTCGACGTCGGACGACTCGGCCATCTCACGGGAGCGCTTGTCGGGGCGCACGTTGAAGCCGATGATCGTGGCGTTGGAGGCCGCCGCGAGCTGCACGTCGTTCTCCGTGATGCCCCCGATGCCGCGCAGGACGAAGCTCAGCTTCACGTCCTCGCGCTCCAGGCGCTTGAGCGAATCGGTCACCGCTTCCAGCGAGCCCTGCACGTCGGCCTTGAGCACGATGTTGAGCGTGGCCGTCTCGCCCCGTGAGATCTGCTCGAAGAGGTCCTCGAGCTTGGCCCCGGCCCCCGCCACGGGCTTGTGGCCCGACAGTCGGAAGCGCTGGACCCTGGCCTCACCGAGCGTGCGGGCCCGGGCCAGGTCCTTGGCGCCACGCACCTCGTCACCGGCGTGCGGCGGCTCCGAGAAGCCCAGCACCTGCACCGGCGTGGAGGGCAGCGCCTCCTTGATGTGGTCGCCCCGGTCGTCCACCAGCGCCTTGACCTTGCCCCAGGCGGGGCCGGCCACAACGGGGTCGCCGACCCGGAGGGTGCCCTGCTCGACGATGACGGTGGCCACGGGGCCACGTCCGGCCTCGAGGTTGGCCTCGAGCACGACGCCGCGGGCCTCGCCCTCGACCCGTGCGGTCAGCTCCTCGACCTCGGCCACCAGCACGATCTGCTCCAGCAGGCTGTCGATGCCGGTCCCCTGCAGTGCGGAGACCTCGACGACAATGGTGTCGCCGCCCCAGGCCTCGGGCACGAGCTCGCGCTCGGAGAGCTGCTGCAGGACACGCGACGAGTCGGCGTCGGGCCGGTCCATCTTGTTGACGGCCACGATGATCGGGACGTCCGCCGCCTTGGCATGGTCGATGGCCTCGATGGTCTGAGGCATGACGCCGTCGTCGGCTGCCACCACCAAAATGACGATGTCGGTGGCCTCGGCGCCGCGGGCGCGCATCGCGGTGAAGGCGGCGTGGCCCGGGGTGTCGATGAACGTGATGCGGTGGTCGTTCCAGACGACCTGGTAGGCACCGATGTGCTGGGTGATGCCACCCGCCTCCCCCGCCACGACATCGGTCGAGCGGATGCGGTCGAGCAGCAGGGTCTTGCCGTGGTCGACGTGACCCATGACGGTGACGACGGGGGGACGGGGTCGCTGATCCGACTCGTCCTCCTCGTCCTCCTCCTCGAAGTAGCGGGCCAGCAGCTCGGCCTCTTGCTCTTCACCGGGGTCGACCAGGCGGATTTCGGCGCCGATCTCGGCTCCGAATAGCTCGATCATGTCGTCGGTCAGCGACTGTGTCGCCATGACCATCTCGCCCTGCAGGAGCAGGAAGCGCACGATGTCGCCGGCGCTGCGGTTGAGCTTGGGCCCGAGGTCGCGGGCCGTCGAGCCGCGCTCGATGATGATCTCGCCGTCGGGCACGGGCGCCGTCGACGGCTGGTACGTGGTGAGCTGCGTCGGCTCCAGTTCTTCGAGATTGCGCCGGCGCCTGCGGGCCCGCCTCTGGGGAGGCCGCCGCCCCGGCATGCCGCCACGACCACCCGGCGGTGGTGCACCACCGGGCGCTCCGCCACCTGGACGGCCACTGAAACCGCCACCGCCACCGGCGGGACGGCCTCCGTAGCCACCACCCGACGGTCCACCTGTCCCTGCGGGACGGCCGGCACCGCCGGCGGGACGCCCGCCGGTGCGCTGGGGGTAGGAACCACCGGGACGCGGAGGCGGCGCGCTGGGCCGGCGCCCGCCCATACCGGGCGGAGGCGGAATGGGCCGACCGCTCGGGCCTAGAGGCGGACGTGATCCCGGCGGCGGGGGCACGGGCTTGCCAGAAGGGCTGAGTGGTGGGCGCGTGGCGCGGGAGCGATCGGGCGCGGTCGGCGCGGCGGCGTCGGCCGATGCGGGGGCCGCGCCGGCAGGGGCCTGTGCTGCGGACGCCTGGGCCGGCGATTGCGCCGCCGGAGCTGCTGCTGGGGCGGATGCCGGCGCGGGCGTCGACGGCGACGCGGGCGGAGCAGACGGGGCTGACTGGCCGGGAGACGAGGCCGGGGCCGGGGCCGGGGTGGACGGAGGAGCCTGCGTCGGGGACGACACCACCGGGGCGGACTGGGCCGCCGGCGCAGAGGTCGCCGCCGGCGCAGAGGCGGCAGCGGGCGCAGCCGGGGCCGCCGGGGGCGGGGTGGGACGGCTGCTGCTGATCAGGCGGGACGAACGGGCCGGCAGATCCGAGGTGCCGGGGGCGGTCGTCCCCGCACCGGTTCCTGCGGCCGGAGCGGAGACCGGACGGGCCGGTGCCTTCTTGACCGGAGCGCTGCTGGCGGCGGCGCTGCTCGAGACCGAGGTGAGCGGTCGCCTGGCCGGCGCCTCGCCGGAGCCACCCTCGCCGGCGGCGGGAGGAGCGGTCTTGGCGGCCTTCGTCGCCTTGCCCGCCTTCTTGGCCGTAGCGGGCTCCTCGGGCTGGACCGGGCGGCGCAGACCCTCGGCGTCGGCCTTGCGCCGGACGCGGTCGGCCTGTGCATCCTCGATAGAGGACGAGTGGCTCTTGACCCCGATCCCGAGGGAAAGGGCCAGCTCCAGCCCCTCCTTGTTGGTGAGGCCGAGCTCTTTGGCCAGCTCATAGACGCGGATCTTCTTCGGCAAGTGGTTCTCTTTGTCCTTGAATTGTCTTGGGGCAAGGCGTCAACCCAGCCCCCTATCCTCGCACATCAGGTGCGGGGCGCTCCCACGCCTCACCCAGCTGTGCACGCAACTGCTGCATGTCCCCGGCATCGATGGACGCTGCGAAGGCCCGCTCGAAGCCGTGCCGACGCACCGCATCGTCCAGGCAGCCGGGCGAGTCCCGGCACAGCCAGGCACCCCGCCCCGCTCCGTGCCGGTCCACCGACAGGGCCCCGCCCGGAAGCCGGACGATCCGGATCAGCTGGTCGGCCGGCAGGGCGCTCCGGCAACCGACACAGGTCCGTGTCGGCGCTATGCCTCGGCCTCTTCGGTCACCTCGGTTGCCACCGCAACCTCCCCGTCTGCCAGCTCGACGACCTCGACGACTTCGACGACTTCGACGACTTCGGTGGGCGTGGCCGCATCGGCCGGCGTGGCGGTCTCCGCTTCGGCGGCAGCCGCCGGCTCCGCCGGCGCCGCCCCGTCGGTGTCGCCGGACCCGGCGGCGGGTGTCTCCGCTGGATCCTCCGCCTGGTGGGTCCACTCCTCGGCCGACATCGCCTCGCCGCCCTCGGCCGGCTTCCAGACCAGCTCGCCGCTCTCGTCCTCGACCCACTCGCCCTCGGCCCAGTCCTGCTCGCCGTAGCCGCCGGCCTCTTCCTCGGCCAGCTGGGTCTCGCTCTTGATGTCGATGCGCCAGCCCGTGAGCCGCGCCGCCAGCCGGGCGTTCTGCCCTTCCTTGCCGATGGCCAGGGAGAGCTGGAAGTCGCTCACGATGACGGTGGCCGTGCCGGTCTCCTCGTCGAGGCGCACCTCTCGCACGCGGGCCGGGGCCAGCGCGTTCTGGATGAGCTCGACGGGGTCGTCCGAGAAGGGGACCACGTCGACGCGCTCGCCGCGCAGTTCGTTCGTCACCATGCGCACACGAGAGCCGCGGGCGCCCACGCAGGCGCCGACCGGGTCGACGTTGGGGTCGTTGGACCACACGGCGATCTTGGTGCGGTGGCCCGGCTCGCGGGCCGCCGCCTTGATCTCCACCACGCCGGACCCGATTTCGGGGACCTCGAGCTCGAAGAGGCGCTTGATCAGACCCGGGTGGGTCCGGCTGACGACGATCTGGGGACCCTTGGTGGTCTTGCGGACCTCGACGATGTATGCCTTCAGGCGGGCGCCGTGCTCGTAGCGCTCGTAGGAGACCTGCTCGGCCTGGGGGAGCAGGGCCTCGACCTTGCCCAGGTCGAGCAGGGTGTAGCGGTTGTCGGTCTGCTGCACGATGCCGGTGACGATGTCACCCTCGCGCCCCGCGTACTCCTCGTACTTCATGTCGCGCTCGACCTCGCGGATGCGCTGCAGGATCACCTGCTTGGCCGTCTGCGCGGCGATGCGCCCGAAGTCGTCCGGCGTGTCGTCCCACTCGCGCACGACCTCGCCGTCCTCGTTGAGCTCCTGCCCGTAGACGCGGATCTCGCCCGAGTCGGGGTCGATGGTGACCACGGCCTCCTCGGCCGCGTCGGGGCGGCGCTTGTAGGCGGCCACCAGCGCGTTGGCCAGCGCGTCCAGCAACGTCTCGACCGAGATCCCCTTGTCACGCGCGATCTGACCCAGCGCGTCCAGGAATTCGAAGTTGGTCTTGCTCATTGCCGCTTCACCCTCTCGCTCTTCTCGTGCTTCTCGCTCTTCGTCCGGCGGGGCGCGGGCCCCCACTCGAACACCGTCCGCGCCCGCTCGATCTGGTCGTAGGCGATGCGCAGCTCGCCGTCGGGCACCTCGGGACCGGTCAGCACGCAACCCGCCTCGTCCGCACGCGCCAGCGTCCCGGTGACCCGTCGGACGTCCTCGGTCCCCGAATCGATCCGCACGGTCACGGTCTCCCCCACGGCCCGGGCGAAGTGCGCCGGGGTGCGGAGTCGCCGCTCGAGACCTGGGCTCGAGACCGACAACGTGTAGCGGCCCGGCATGGGATCGATCTCGTCGAGGGCGGCCGAGACGTCCCGGGTGGCCTCACCCAGCTCGTCGAGGTTGATGCCCCCCTCGCGGTCGACGAAGACCGTCAGTTGCGCCCCGTGCACCTCCACGTCGACCAGGTCGAGGCCGCGCGACTGGAGGATCGGCGACAGCGCGTTCGCCAGCGTGTCGGTACCGCTGGTACTCCTGGTCATCGCCGTCGCCTCCTCTCGTGGTCCTGGTCATCGTCCTGATATGTCCCCGCAAAGCGAAAGCGTGGGCCGCAGCCCACGCTTCAACGAGGTACTGATCTTCAAAAATGGACAGCAGAAGGGATTATAGCAATTCCCGCACTAATAGGACCGGGCGACGACGGCCACGAGATCGTCCTCGGGGTCCCCGGGCTCGGCCAACGAGCCGTCGGGCCGCTGCAGGCAACGGATGGAGAGGGCGTGCTGGGCCAGGCGGTCCTCGCCGTCGGGACCGAGTGCCCCGAGAGGGACCCGGGCGAAGCCGACGGAGGCCGCCTCGGTGGCTTCCTCGAGTGACGCGGCGGCCACCGTCCTGGCGTCGCGGGCCGCCGTGGCCTCCGCCAGGAGCTCGGGCCCGACCGTGTCCAGAATGGCGGTGACGGTGGTGGCGACGGCGCCCAGGGAGACGTTCTGCTTCTCCCGGCGGTGACGGGTCACGACGGTGACGTTGCCCTCGGCCAGGTCGCGCGGGCCGACCTCCACGCGCAGCGGGACGCCCTTGAGCTCCCAGGCCACGCTGCGCCGGCCGAAGCTGGTGTCGGTGCGGGCATCGAGGCGGACCCGGTGCCCGGCCGCCGTGAGCTCGGCGACCAGTGCCTCGGCGGCCGCGCCCACCTCGGGGCCGTCCTTGACCACGAGGACCACGACCTCGGAGGGGGCGAGGGCGGGGGGCAGGCGCAGGCCGAAGTCGTCCCCGTGGCCCATGACGAGCGCGCCGACGAGGCGGGTGGAAACACCCCACGAGGTCTGCCAGACGTACTCCTGGGTACCCGCGGCGCTGGCGTAGGTGATGTCGAAGGGCCGCGGCGAAGTTCTGGCCCAGCTCGTGGCTGGTGCCCATCTGCAGCGCCTTGCCGTCGCCCATCATCCCCTCGCACGTCCAGGTGCGCGTGGCGCCGGCGAAGCGCTCGCGCGCCGTCTTGTGCCCCGTGAGCACCGGCATGCTCAGCACATCGACCATGGTCGAGAGGTAGACGTCGTTGAGGATGCGCAGCGCGTAGGCCAGCGCGTCCTCCTCGGTGGCATGCGCCGTGTGCCCCTCCTGCCACAGGAACTCGCTGGTGCGCAGGAAGAGCCGGGGCCGCAGCTCCCAGCGCACGACGTTGGCCCACTGGTTGATCAGGAGCGGCAGGTCGCGGTGGCTCTGCACCCACTTGGAGAAGAAGCTGTTGATCACCGTCTCGCTGGTGGGGCGGACGACCAACGGCTCTTCGAGCTCCTTGCCGCCGCCGTGCGTGACGACGGCCAGCTCGGGGGCGAAGCCTTCCACGTGCTCGGCTTCGAGCTTCAGGAAGGACTCGGGGATGAAGAGCGGGAAGTAGGCGTTCTCGGCCCCGGCCTCCTTGATGCGCCGGTCGAGCTCGGCCTGCATGAGCTCCCAGATGCCGTAGCCCCAGGGCCGGATGACCATGGTGCCGCGGGCGGGGCCGTTGTCCGCCATCTCGGCGCCGGCGATCACCTCTTGGTACCAGCGCGGGAAGTCCTCTTCACGCGTGACGATCGCACCCTTGGCCATGGGTGCGCAGGCTAGTGGTCGGTCTCTCCCCCGCTGTGACGCCGGATGATCTCGATCTTCTCGCCGGCGTGGTTGGGATCGGCGCCCGTCGCGTCGAGCAGGGCGCGCCGGTCGGCCTCCGCCTCGGCCTCTGCGCTCGAATCGGCCAGGGCCAGACGCGCCTCGACCCCTTCGTCCACGAGACGCTCCGCCTCGTCCACCAGCGCCTGCACCATCTCCGACTCGGGGACGACGCGGATGATCTTGCCGCGGATGAAAAGGTGGCCCTTCTGCTTGCCGGCCGCAATGCCGAGGTCGGCCTCGCGCGCCTCGCCGGGGCCGTTGACCACACAACCCATCACCGCCACCTGAATGGGCAGGTTGAGTTTCTCGAGCGCCTCCTGGGCCTCCTTGGCCACCGCGATGACGTCCACCTGGGCCCGGCCGCACGAGGGGCAGGCGATGAGGTCGAGACCCTTGCGCTCCCGGAGGCCGAGCGATTCGAGCAACTGGCGCCCGGCCCGGGCTTCCTCCACCGGGTCCGCGGTCAGCGAGAAGCGGATGGTGTCGCCGATGCCCTCGGCCAGCAGGGCGCCGATGCCGGCCGTGCCCTTGACCAGCCCGGCGGGCGGCGGCCCCGCCTCGGTCACACCGAGGTGCAGCGGGTGGTCGAACGTCTCCGAGGCCAGCCGGTAGGCGGCGATCATCAGCGCCACCGAGGAGGCCTTGACCGAGATCTTCACGTCGGTGAAGTCGACCTCCTCGAAGAAGGCCAACTCGTTGCGGGCCGATTCCACCAGTGCCTCCGGTGTCGCTCCCCCGTACTTCTTGTAGAGGTCGGGGTGCAGCGATCCCGCGTTGACCCCGATGCGGATCGGCACGCCGCGGTCACGCGCCTCGGCGGCCACCTGCTTGATCTCGGCCTCCTTGCGCAGATTGCCCGGGTTCAGACGCAGGCCCTGCACGCCGGCTTCCAGGGCGGCCAGCGCCATCTCGTGATGGAAATGGATGTCGGCCACGATCGGCACCGGCGAGCGCGGGACGATGTGGGCCAGACCCTCGGCCGCCGCCTCCTCGTTGCAGGTGCAGCGCACGATGTCGGCGCCCGCCGCCGCCAGCGCGTAGATCTGCGCCAGCGTGCCGTCAACGTCCGCCGTCTTGGTGGTCGTCATCGACTGCACCGTCACCGGTGCGCCGTCGCCGATGGGCACGCCGCCGAGGGTGATGCGGCGGGTGGGTCGGCGCGGGGACAGGAGTGACGCGGAGAGCTCCACGAGGTCAGTGGAGCTGCAGCGGATGGGTGATATCGAGATAGATCCCGGCGAAGACGAACACCAGGAGGAAGGCGATGAAGAGCGCGGCCACCGGGAACAGCTTCGTGATGTCGGCCCGGTAGTAGGGCTGCCCCCGCTTGGTGCGTATCCACTCGTAGGCGGCAACGGCGACGTGCCCGCCATCGAGGGGGATCATCGGCAGCATGTTCAAGATTGCGAAGACGACGTTGATCGCGATGAGGAGGACGAGCACCGAAGCGAGACCGGCCTGCTCCGACTGGGCACCGAGGTTGGCGATCCCGAGAATCGACACCGGCCGCGGCGCCGAGCCGGGATTGTTGACGACGGACTGCGCATCCTTCGAGTTCGTCACCTGATGGAACACCGACGAGAACCCACTGGGCGAGAAGGTCTGCCCGAGCCCGGTGATCTCCTGGTGCGTGATGGTCCACATGTCCGAGAGGGCGGCACCCGGTGCCGACAGCGCGGCGATCGGCGTGGTGGCGGAGGAGATCTCGACGCCGAGGTACCCGCGGTTGGCCAGGGGTGCACCGTCCACCTTGACGCCCTTGCCGTTCTGGGGCGTCGCCGTCAGGTGGATGAGCTTGCCGTCGCGCTCGACACCGAGCGTGAGGGGCGTGCCGGCAGAACGCTTGATGGCGTTCGTCATGGAGTTGGGATTGGCGAAGTGCTTGCCGTTCACCGAGACGATGGTGTCCCCGACCTTCAGGCCGGCCAGCGCCGCCGGGGTGGTCCGGCCCGGCCATTGTTCGAGAGCGCCCACTTTGTAGTTGTTCGTCGCCCGCCCGAAGCTGAAGACCAGAATGAGGGCGAGGACGAACGCGATGAGGATGTGCATGACCGAGCCTGCGGACGCCACGATGATCCGCTGGTGGAACGGCTGCTGCCGGTAGGCCCGGGCCTCGTCCTCCTCGGGCACCTCCTCCGTGGAGGTGAATCCGGTGATGCGCACGTAGCCACCGGCCGGAATGGCCTTGACCCCGTACTCGGTCTCGCCCCGGCGCACCGACCACAGCCGGGGGCCGAATCCGACGAAGTACTCGGTCACCTTCATGCCGGCCCGCTTGGCGGTGATGAAGTGCCCGAACTCGTGCAGCATGACGATGGCGAAGAGAATGGCGATGAAGAGGAGGAGGTAGCCCCAGCCCAGCGCGATGAACACTCCCGTGATCAGGACGAGGGCCACCACCAGCTGGATGACCCGCTGCGGGTTGTTGTCCGGGGCCGGTTCTGGCTGGATGGGCTGCTCCGCCGCCGGCGCTTCCTTCTCGGTGAGCGTCATGACAGCTGCAACGCTACCGGCCGCCACCGAAGGTGCGGCGTCGGTCCAGTGCGAGGCGCGCCCGGGCCCTGGCCTGGGCATCGGCCGCCAGCACGGCATCGACCTCGTCGACGGGTTCGTCCACCCACCCCTCCATCGTCTCGGCCACCACGTCGGCGATACCGGCCCAGGGCAGGGCATTCCCGAGGAACGCCTCGACAGCCACCTCGTTGGCGGCGCTGAGCCAGGCCGGGGCCGATCCGCCCCGCCGGCCCGCCTCGTAGGCCAGGTCGATGCAGCCGAACACGGCGCGGTCCGGCAGGCTCGAAGGTCAGGGTCTGGGCCCCCGCCCAGTCGAGGGCCCCGAAGGCCGTGGCCACCCGGTCGGGCCAGCCGAGGGCGTACCCGATGGGGAGGCGCATGTCGGGGTTCGACAATTGGGCCAGCGTTGACCCGTCACGCAGCTCCACCATGGAGTGCACGATCGACTGCGGGTGCACCACGATGTCGATCCGGTCGTACCCGATGCCGAAGAGCTCGTGCGCCTCAATCACCTCGAGGCCCTTGTTCATGAGGGTCGAGGAGTCGACGGTGATCTTCGGCCCCATCGACCATGTCGGGTGGGCCAGCGCGTCGGTCACCGTCACGGTATCGAGGCGCTCGGGGGTCATGCCGCGGAAGGGGCCACCCGACGCGGTGAGCAGCAGCCGGGCCACGTCCGTGACGGCGTGCACCGCGGCCAGGCACTGGTGGACGGCGCAGTGCTCGGAATCCACCGGGACGATCTCGGCGCCCGGGGTGCGGCGCGCCTTCTGCACGACGGGGGCGCCGGCGATCAGCGACTCCTTGTTGGCCAGCGCGAGCCGCTTGCCGGACTCGAGCGCGGCCATGGTCACGGGCAGGCCGGCGAAGCCCACGACCGCGTTGAGCACGACGTCGGCACCGGCGGCGGCGGCCACCATGCCTTCCTCCCCCACCATCACCTCGGTGCCCGCCGGGACTCCGTCACGCACCTCGCCGTAACGGTCCGGGTCGCCGATGACGACCAACGCGGGACCGAAGGCGGCCGTCTGGGCCAGGAGCTCCTCGACGGAGCGCTGGGCGGCCAGGGCGTGGACGCGGAAGCGCTCGGGCTCGGTGCGTATGACGTCGAGTGCCTGGGTACCGACGGAGCCGGTGGAGCCCAGCAGGCTGACCGTGCGCATCAGCGGGTCAGCTCACCCGAGGTGCATCGCTTTGACCACGAAGTACGTGGCGGGCATGACGAACAGCAGGCCGTCGACCCGGTCGAGCACGCCGCCGTGGCCGGGCAGCAACCGCCCCATGTCCTTGAGCCCCAGATGACGCTTGATCATGGACTGGCTCAGGTCGCCCAACGGCGCCACGATCGCCACCACCACGCCGTAGATCGCCGCCTTGCTCAGCGTCCACGGATGGATGAAGTGGACGACGATGATCGAGACGAGGATGGCGGCGACGGCACCACCGATCAGGCCCTCCCAGCTCTTGTTGGGGCTGATGGACGGCGCCAGCCGATGACGCCCCATGGACGCACCGACCAGCAGCGAGGCCACGTCGTCAGCCACCGTGACGATGACTGCGGCCAACAGGAAGGCGATGCCGTGGCGGTCGGGGAACAGGTTGGGATTGAGCAGCAGCGCCGCGAAGGAGCCGAAGGCGCCGATCCAGACGAAGACGAAGACGGACGACGAGAGGCCCGACACCGGTTCGGCGGCCGGCTCGACCCGGGCCAGGTACCAGATGAAGGAGCCGGCAACCAGCAGGACGAGGACGAGCGGCAACGCCGCCACGCCCTTGTTGTAGGTCTCGATGAGGAGCGACAGGACGGCGACCAGCCCCAGCAACGTGGCCGGGTGGTACTGGGCCCGCCGGAAGGCGGCATAGGCCTCGGCCGTCGCCAGCAGGACGACCACGCAGACGATGACCATGCTGGCCACCGTGCCGGCGGCGAAGCAGGCCAGCGCGATGGCGCCGAGCAGGATGCCCGAGCCGATGGCCACCCGCATGTCGCGACCCGCCGTCCCCGCCGTGTTGACGTTGCCGGTGCGGGTGGCGTTGCCGTTGCTCCGACTCGCCCGGGTGGCGCGTGGCTTGGGTTCGGGCGCCCGGGGCGGGGTGAGGCGCGACGCCGCCACGGCCGACGCGCCGGCGGTGATCGGCACGGCCGCCCGCGGCGCCCCGTTCCCCGCCTCGAACTCCGGCTCGTAGCCGGGTTCTTGCAGGAGGACGTGTTCGGGCTGGTGCACGGGTTCCGGCTCGGGCTCGGGCTCGGGGAGGGGCTCGAAGCCGGGCTCGGGCGGGATGACGAGCGTGTCGTCGGACTCGAAGTGCCAGGGCTGCCGCTCCACGTCGACGTCTTCGCGCTGCTCGCCCAGGAGCGCGCCGACCGCAGGCAGGTCGTCCGACAACATCGACGGCTCGAAGACCTCTTCCTGGGCCTCCCAGTCCGTCTCCTCCTCGCGCCACGTCGGCGGCGCCACGGACTGCTCCTCGCCCGCGCTGGTATCGAGGATGGCGGGAACCTGCCCGGTGGGCGCGTCGTTCCAGTGCGGGATCTCCGGGTGGTCGTCGACGACCGGTCCGGTCACCTCGCGCACGGTGTCGCCAGCCGGCTCGGCGCCGATGATGCGCACGCGCCCGGAGTGGTAGCTCGGCGGCTCCTCCTCGATCCCCTCCGCGCCGGTTTCGGCGGCATCGTCGAGGTCGTCACCAGAGCCGTTCATGAAGTCCTGAAAATCGTCTGTGTCGTCGGGCACCGTTCGCTCCTCAGACCTGGAGCAGTTCTTGCTCTTTGTTGGCGAGCAACTGATCGATGGCGGCCACTTGCTCCTGGGTGATCTTGTCGAGGTCCTTCTCGACCCGGTCGAGCTCGTCGGTCGAGAGGTCGCCGTCCTTTTGGAGCGCCTCGAGATCGTGTCGTCCCGCCCTCCGCAGGTTGCGCACAGCTACCTTCCCCTCCTCGGCCTTGTGCCGGACGACCTTCACCAGCTCCTTCCGCCGCTCTTCTGTCAACGGTGGAAAGGCCAACCGGATCACCGTGCCGTCGTTGGTGGGATTGATTCCCAGGTCGGAACCCATGATGGCCTTTTCGATCGCGCCAAGCGAGCCTTTGTCGTACGGGGAGATCACCAGGAGCATGGCGTCAGGCACGCTGAACCCGGCCAGCTGACGCAGCGCGGTAGGCGTCCCGTAGTAGTCGACCATCAGTGGTTCGAGCAGCGCCGAGGAGGCCCGGCCCGTACGCACGTTGCTCATCTCGTGGCGGACGTGGTCGATGGCCTTGGCCATCTTGTCCCTGGTGTCATCCTTGACCAGGGCGGCGAGGTCGTCGTCCATCAGCGGACCAGCGTACCGATCTCTTCACCGCTGAGGGCACGAGGGATGTTGCCCGGGACCATGAGGTCGAAGACCCGGATCGGCAGGTTGTTGTCCTTGCAGAAGGTGATGGCGGTGAGATCCATCACCCGCAGGTCCTTGTTGATGACCTCCATGAACGAGATCTCCTCGTAGCGGGTGGCCGTCGGATCGAGCTTGGGATCGGCGCTGTAGACACCGTCGACGCCGGAGTGGGTGCCCTTGCACAGGAGCTCGGCGCCGATTTCCGCGGCCCGCAGCGCGGCGGGGGTGTCCGTGGTGAAGAACGGGTTGCCCATGCCGGCGGCGAAGACGACGATGCGGCCCTTCTCGAGGTGGCGGATGGCCCGGCGCCGGATGTACGGCTCGGCCACCTCGGCCATGGAGAGCGCGCTCAGCACCCGCGTCGGCTGGTTCTGCTGCTCCAGCGCGTCCTGCAGCGCCAGGGCGTTGATGACGGTCCCGAGCATGCCCATGGTGTCGGAGGTGGCGCGGTCCATGCCGCCGCTCTCCCCCGTCGTGCCGCGCCAGATGTTGCCGCCGCCGACCACGACAGCCAGCTCGAGGCCCCCGCCGTCCATGGCGCGGCCCATCTCCTTGGCCATGCGCTCCACGGTGGCGGCATCGATGGTCTCGTCCGACGCGGCGGAGGCGAGCGCCTCGCCCGACATCTTCAGCACGATCCGACGCGGTTCTCCCACGGGCAGCAGCGTCAGGCGCCGATGACGACCTGCGCGAACGACACGATGCGGGCCGAGCCGAGCATGCCCGCGATCGTCTGCTTCTCGTCCCGCACGTACGCCTGGTCGAGCAGCACCCGCTCCTTGAACCAGCCCGTCAGGCGGCCCTCGACGATCTTGTCCAGAGCGGCCTCGGGCTTGCCCTCGTTGCGCGTGATCGTCGTCAAGGTCTCGCGCTCGGCAGCCACGTCGGCCTCGGGGACCTCGTCGCGGCTCAGGTAGGTCGGCTTTGTGAAGGCGATGTGCACGGCGATGTCGTGTGCCAGCTCGTCGCTGCCGCCCTCGATCACCACGGCCACGGCGTTGACGCCGCGCCCCGCCTGCAGATGCTGGTAGGTGTCGAGCACCTGGCCGGACTCGGCCACCAGGCGGCGTACCCGCCCGACCGAGATGTTCTCCTTCAGCGTCGAGCGCAGGCCGTCGATGGCGTCGTCGAGCTCCGCCGCGGCTTCCTCCCCCTTGGCCGCCACCAGGGCGGCCAGCTCATCGGTCAGCTTCACGAACTCGTCGGCCTTGGCGACGAAGTCCGTCTCGCAGCGCAGCTCGACCACGGCGGCGGCGTCACCGGAGCGGGCCACGGCCACGGCGCCCTCGGAGGCCTCACGGTCGCTCCGCTTGGCCGCGCCGGCCAATCCCCTCTCACGGAGCAATTTTGCGGCCTCTTGGAGGTCGCCCCCGGTCTCCTCGAGGGCGTTGCGGCAATCGAGGATGCCGGCGCCGGTCATCTGGCGCAGCGCCGAAACGTCCTTGGCGGTGTAGCTGGCCACGGTCAGGCCACCTCGGCTGGCTCGGGGCTGGCCGCTGGGGCGGGGGCTGTGGCGGGGGCTGCGCCGGGGGCGGCGGCGGGGGCCGGAGCCGGCGCCGAGGCGGCAGCGGCCGCAGCGGCCTGGGCCCGGCGGGGACGCGGGGCCGACGACGGGCCGGTCTCCTCCGGCGCGGGGGGCGCGAGCTTGCGGCGGTGCTCGGCGATGAAGCGCCCTTCGACGACGGCGTCCGCGATGACGCGGCACATGAGTGAGCCCGAACGGATGGCGTCGTCGTTGCCGGGGATCACGTAGTCGATGACGTCGGGGTCGCAGTTGGTGTCGACGACCGCCACCACGGGGAGCCCGAGCTTGCGGGCCTCGGTCACGGCGATGTGCTCCTTCTTGGTGTCGATCACGAACACCGCATTGGGGAGCCGTTCGAGGTTGGCGATGCCACCCAGGTTGCGGCTCAGCTTCTCGAGCTCGCGTGTGTGCTGCAGGGCCTCGCGCTTGGGCATGCCCTCGAAGTCGCCGGCGGCCTCCATGGTTCGCAGCTCCTGCATGCGCTTCACCCGGCCCGAGACCGTGGCGAAGTTCGTCAGCATGCCGCCCAGCCAGCGCTGGTTGACGTAGGGCATGTTGCACGCCTCGGCGTACTCGGCCACGGGGCCCTGGGTCTGCTTCTTCGTCCCCACGAACAGGATCGTGCCGCCGTCGGCCACGAGGTCACGCACGAACGAGTAGGCGGACTCGACGCCGGTGAGCGTCTTGCGCAGGTCGATGAGATAGATCCCGTTGCGCTCACCAAGAATGAAGCGCTTCATCTTCGGGTTCCATCGCCGCGTCTGGTGGCCGAAGTGAACCCCGGCCTCCAAAAGCTGTCGCATGGAAACGACGGCCATAGTGCTTTTCCTCCAGTCGGTTGCTCCCCTGACGCAGCGCCGCCCGATGGCGGCGACCGTGGAACGCGTGCAGGTGGTGTTTGTCGGTACTGCCGCCCACCCCCTGGTGGGCCGAACCATGCTAGCCGCTCAGCGGGCCTTCAGCCGGGGGTGCCCTTCAGGCCCGGGGGTGGGTCTCTCCGTAGACGGCGCGCAGGCGCTCCTTGCTGACGTGGGTGTACACCTGCGTGGTGGCCAGGCTGGCGTGGCCGAGAAGCTCCTGGACGACCCGCAGATCGGCGCCGCCATCGAGGAGATGCGTGGCGTAGGTGTGGCGCAGCGCGTGCGGGTGGGTCGGTGAGGCAGACCGGCGGTCGAGGATGCGCCGCACGTCCCGGGGCCCGAGCCGGGCGCCCCGGCGATTGACGAAGGCCGCCTCGGGCGGGCCTTCCATGGCGTCACGCCCGTCGTCGAACCACGCCCGGAGCGCGGCGACCGCGGCATCGTGGACCGGCACCCGCCGCTGCTTTCCGCCCTTGCCCAGCACCGTGACCGTCCGGCCCCGCAGGTCGATGTCGCCGCGGTCCAGCCCGCAGAGCTCGGAGACCCGGAGTCCGGCGGCGTAGAGCAGCTCCAGGACCGCGAGGTCACGCCGGTCGAGCGGCGTTCCCGCCGGGGTATCGAGCAGCGACGTCACCTCACCACTCGAGAGCACGCGAGGTAGGCGCCCGCCTCCCGACGGGGCGCGCAGCGAGCGGGCCGGATCGGCACTGAGGCGGCCCTGGCGGACCTGCCAGGAGAAGTAGGAGCGCAGCGCCGCCGCCTTGCGGGCGATGGTGGCCCGGGCCAGCTTCCGCGTGCCCAGGGAGGCCAGGTACCGCCGCAGGTGCATGCGGTCGACGCCTTCGGGGCTGTCGACGTCGCTGCGGGACATCCACTCGGCGAAGGCGGTGAGGTCGCTGAGGTACGCCGTGCGGGTCGCCGCGGCCCGGCCACCGAGCCAGGCGGAAAACCCCGGGAGATCCCAGTCGGCCGACACGCAGGCAACGGTACCGCCCCCACGCAGGGGATCCTGGGCACTAACGTCGCCCGAGAACCTTCGGGGGGTCCGGTGGGTTCATCGAAATGGAGGACCGATGGTCTCGAGATTTGATCGTCGTTCGGTGCTGTTGGGTGGTGCGGCTGCCGCAGCGGGGGTGGCGGGTGCGGGGGCACTCGGCCTTGGCCTCGACGACATCGCCGGCGCCGTGACCAACGGACCGGGCCGCAATGGCGTCACGAACAAGGCCCCCAAGAAGGGCGGAAAGCTCACCTTTGGCGTGGACGCAGAGGAATCGGGCTTCGACCCGACCCAGGCCCGCTTCGACGAGGTGGGTGTGATGTACGCCCGCACCGTCTTCGACCCGCTGACCATCATCCTGGCCAACGGCGATTGGGCGCCCTACCTGGCCCAATCCGTGGTGCCCAACGCCTCGTACACCGCGTGGACCGTGACCCTACGCCCCAACGTCGTGTTCCACGACGGCACGCCGTGCAACGGCGCCGCGCTGCTGACGAACTTCCAGGCTCAGGCCAAGTCGCTGCTCACCGGCGTCATCCTCGGCCCCACCCTGGTGTCGATCACCCAAACCGGCCCGCTGGCGGTGACCATCACGTTCAAGCAACCCTGGATCCCGTTCCCGTTCTACCTGGCCGGTGGCATCGGCGGGCAGATCGCCTACATCGCGGCACCGTCCATGCTGGCCAACCCGGACGGCACCTCGCACCCGGTCGGCACCGGCCCCTTCGTCTTCAAGGAGTGGATCCCCAACGACCACTTCACGGCCACGGCCAACCCGAACTACTGGCGCAAGGGCATGCCCTACCTGTCGCAGATCACCTACAAGCCGATCCCCGACGAGTCGGCGCGGGCCGAGGCGCTCAAGTCGGGCACCATCGACCTGATGATCACCGACACCCCGCAGGTCATCACCCAGTTCCGGGGCAACAAGAGCTACTCGTACATCGACGACAGCACCCACGTCGCCGGCGAGCCGGACATGTTCTGCGTGCAGCTCAACTGCCTGGCCACGCCCTTCAACGACCCCCACGTCCGACAGGCCGCCGCCATGGCCATCAATCGGCAGCAGTACGCCAAGGTCATCGACGCGGGGGTGCTCCCGGTCAGCAACGGCCTCTTCGTCCCCGGATCCCCCTACTACTCGACCACCAAGTACCCGGGCTACAACCCGAGCCAGGCGGCCAAACTGGTCAAGGCGGCCGCGTCGGCCAAGGGCGGGCCCATCAGCTTCACGTACGGCTCGACCAACTCGCCGGCGGCCATCCGGTCGGCCCAGTACCTGCAACAGGCCTGGCAGCAGGTGGGCTTTCAGGTCAAGACCACGATCGTGCAGCAGAACGACACCATCAACAACACGCTGGCCGGCAAGTACCAGGCGCTGGGCTGGCGCCAGTTCGGCGCGGTGGACCCCGACCTCAACTACATCTTCTGGAGCACGACCACCGTCAGCTCCGGGGCTCTGTCCATCAACATGGCCCGCAACGCCGACCCGGCCATCGAGAAGGCCCTCCTGACCGGGCGGTCCAGCTCGGACAAGTCCGTGCGCGAAACGGCGTACCAGACGGTGAACAAGCGGCTGGGGCTCGACACGCCGTACCTGTGGACCGACCGCGCCGTCTGGGCCGTCGTCGGCGACCCCAACGTGCAGAACTTCAACAACCCGACCACGCCCAACGGCCAGATGGCCTACGGCATGATCGGGGGCTCCATCTGGCCGACCCAGATCTGGATCAGCTGAGCCGGAGGCAGATGAGCGGACGCATTCTGGTCGTCGAGGACGACGAGCGCATCAGGTCCTCGATGCGCCTCGCCCTGGAGGGTGAAGGCTACGAGGTAAGGGACGCCGCCAGCGGCGAAGAAGGTCTCGACATGTTCGCCGAGGCGCCGCCGGACGTCGCGCTCATCGATCTCATGCTGCCGGGCATGGACGGCTTCGAGTGCTGCCGCGCCCTGCGACGGAGCAGCGCCGTGCCGATCATCATCGTGACGGCCCGCTCGGACACCCACGACGTCGTGGCCGGGCTGGAAGCGGGCGCCGACGACTACGTCACCAAGCCGTTCGTGGCCAAGGAGCTGGCTGCCCGCATCCGGGCCCTATTGCGCCGAGCCCGACCGGCGGAGGAAGAGCCGGGTGCACTCACCTTCGGCGACCTCCAACTGCTGCCCGAGCAGGGGGTGCTCCGGCGCCTCAACGGTGACGAGGTCCACTGCACCCGAACCGAATTCCGGTTGCTGTGCGAGTTGGCGGCCAGCCCCAACAAGGTGCTCAGCCGCGAGCAGCTGCTCGACAGGGTCTGGGGCTACGACTACTTCGGCGACGGGCGTCTCGTCGACGTCCACATCAGGCGCTTGCGCACCAAGGTCGAGGTGGATCCCGCGGTGCCCCAGCACATACTCACCGTGAGGGGCATGGGCTACAAGCTGGTGCCCTGACGTGAAGCTGGGCATCGGCGCCCGCATCACGGCCGTCTTCGGGCTCGGGGCGCTGATCCTCTCCATCCTGATGGGCGGGCTGTCCTACTTCACCGTCCGCCACTTCCTGCTGGCGGGCCGGGAGTCAGCCGCACAGCACCAGGCCTTCAACAACGCCGTGCTCGTTCGCAGTTCGTTGGAGCAGGGGACGAAGCCGCAGCAGTACGTCTCCCTCCTGGCCAACATCGACGCCGGGTCCGACGCCCACTCGGTCATCTACCACCACTCCAAGGCCTACGAGTCGTCACTGTCGGTCAGCGCGTCCATCCCGGTGCAACTACGCAAGGACGTCCTGGCCGGCGCGGCGGCCACGCAGACCTACCGGACCGCCCAGGGGACGGCGGAGATCGGCGTCGGCATCCCCATCCCCTCCGTCCACGCCTCCTACTTCGAGGTGTTCGACCTGTCCGACCTCGACCACACCCTTCGGGTCCTGGGTTTGACCCTCTTCGCCGCCGGCGTCGTCACCACCCTCCTCGGCACCGGGTTGGGCCGCTTCGCCAGTGTGCGTTCGCTGCGGCCGTTGACCGACGTGTCGCGGGCGGCCAGCGCCATCGCCGGCGGCGATCTCGACACCCGCCTGGACGCGGACGCCGCCGACCCCGACCTCGAGGACCTGACCCATTCGTTCAACGCCATGGTGGACCAACTGCAGGAGCGCATCGAGCGCGAGGCCCGGTTCAACTCCGACGTCAGTCACGAGCTGCGCTCGCCCCTGACGACGCTCGCCGCCGCCCTCGAGGTGCTGGAGGCCGACCGGAACAGCCTCCCCCCTCGCTCGCGGTCGGCCCTGCAGCTCTTGAGCGACGATCTGAAGCGCTTCCAACGAATGGTGGGCGACCTCCTCGAGATGTCACGGGCCGACGCGGGCTCGGTGGACATCTTCTTGGAAGAGGTCAACGTCTCCGAGCTGGTGCAGCGCTCGGTCGAGACGGGGTTCGGCCACATGGTGCGCCACGCCCGGGTGGGGCCTCCGGAGGTGCAGATCGACCCCGCCGTTCGCTGGTGGCGGGTGGGCGTCGACAAACGGCGCTTCGAACGTGTCATGGTCAATCTCATGGAGAACGCCGACCACTACGGGGGTGGCGTCAGCGCCATCGTCGTCGCACCCGGGAGCGATGGGCTGGTGGAGGTGACCGTCGACGACGACGGGCCGGGCATCGACCCCTTGGAGCGGGTGAAGATCTTCGAGCGTTTCTACCGGGGCTCCGCCTCGGGAAAGCGGGGCACGGGGACGGGCACCGGGCTGGGCCTGGCGCTCGTCAACGAGCACATGCACGTCATGCGCGGCAACGTCCGGGTCGAGTCCTCCGGCAGCGGTGGCGCCCGCTTCGTCCTCTCCCTGCCGGTGGTGGACGACGGCGCCGAGCGGGAGGACGACACGTGAGGCGCCGCCTCGCCCTGCTGCTGGTGCCGATCGTCGCGTTCGTCGCGGCCGGCTGTGCGATCCCGACCCAAGGGTCGCCCAGCACCATGACTCCGTCGAAGGTCCCCTTCAACCTCCTCAACCCTCAACTCCCGACAACCACGACCACACTGCCGAAGCCGACCTCCCTCGTCCCGGTCAAGGTCTTCTATCTCAACACTGGCAACGCGCTGACCTCGGCGCCACGCGTCGTGGCCGCGCCGGCCCCGCTTACCGCCGTCATCACGTCCATGCTCGCCGGTCCGACGAAGGCCGAGACCGCGCAGGGCCTCACCACCGCCATCCCGAGCAACGTGTCGGTGCTGTCGACGACGACGCAGGACGGCATCGTGACCGTGAACATGAACGCGGCCTTCGGCGCGATCACCGGGACCAACATCGAGTTGGCGGTGGCGCAGATCGTCGCCACGGTCGCCGCCCAGAACGGACCGACCACGGGCGTGCTCTTCGAGATCGACGGCCAGCACATCAGCGTCCCCATCGCCAACGGCTCGCAGGTGAATTCGCCGGTCTACCTGATCGAGTTCCTGTAGCGGTTGGCCGTTCTGCCGTTCACCGTTCCGCCATGCAACGTTCAACGCGGCCCGGCACGGGCAGCGAAGGCGTGCGGTCAGCCGGCGTCCTCGACCGGGCGGCGCCACGCCACCCGCGGTGCGCCCGACCACAAGTGCTCGAGGTCGTAGTACTCGCGCGTCTCCTGCAGGAAGACGTGTGCGATGAAGTCGCCGTAGTCCATGAGCACCCAGGTCGCACTCTGCAGTCCTTCGACGTGGACGGGCGAGATGCCGTGCGACTCCTTGACGCCTCGCTCGATCTCCTCGACCAGCGTCCGCACGTGACGCGTGTTCTGCGCGCTCGTGATGACGAAGGCGTCGACCACACCGAAGAGCTCGGCCATCCCGAGCACCACGGTGTCGCGCCCGAGCTTGGCATCGGCCGACTCGGCCGCGGTGGTCACGGCCGGTGGCAGCTGGACCTGCACGTCCACGCCTGGGGTCAATGGAGCAGCTCCAAGATCCCGACGGTGCAGCCGAAGGAGAGGGTGAGCATGGAAACGCCGGCAACGGCCCACCGCTGGCGCGAGCGCCGCGCCACCTTCTGTTCCGCTCGGCGATCCGCCCGGCGCTGCGCCTGTGCGGGAAGCGCGCCCACGCGGGGACTTTCCGACAGCTCCGTCCACCCGGCCGGCATGGCGCTCATTCAGGACACAGCGTACAGACCGCGGCGGCGGATGCAACGGATGACCGGCTCGGGAACCATGCCCTCGACGGACCGGCCCTCAGCCAGGAGCGCACGGACCTGCGAACTCGAGACGGGAACCTGGGGACCGTCTACCCACTCGGCCCGCCAGCCTGGGGGTACGTCCGGGACGGGGTCCGTGGGTCGGGACACGATGGCCAATGTGACCAGGCGCTGGAGGTCCGAGGGCCGGTGCCAGGTGGCGAGCTCGGGCACCAGATCCGCTCCGATCACGAGGTACAGCTGTATGGGGGCGCCCCCGGCCCCGGCCAGGATCTCCTCCGCCGTATCCACCGAATAGCTGGGGCCGCCCCGCTCCAGTTCCAGTCGGCTGGCCTCGGCAGCGGGGATCTCCGCGGCCAGCGCCTCGGTCGAGCGCGTAGCGGTCTGACGCCGGCGATACCACCCTCTCCCCCGACTTCTGCCAGGGGTCGTTGGCGACGACGAGCAGCAGGCGGTCGAGCCCGAGCTGGCCGAGGACGGCACGGGCCGCGGCCACGTGACCGACATGCGGCGGATCGAAGGTGCCGCCGAAGATCCCGATGTGGGCCGGAGCCTCAGCTACCGGCAAGTTCGGCGATCACCGGTGCCAGCGCCTCCATCTCCGCCTCGTGGACGACGATGTAGCTGAAACCGAGGTCCTCGCGACGCGCCCGCAACTGCTCGATGATCTCCCCGGCCGTGCCGATCAGTGCCAGCGGAGCCGCGCGTAGCTGCTCGGGCGTCAGATCGAACAGTGGCGCCAACGAAGCGACCACCTCGGTGGCATTCGGGACCACCTGCACCGCCACCGTCCAACACTGGAGCTCGAGATCGCCGGCCCGCTCGCCTGCGGCCTCGCGGGCCCAGCGCACCCGGTCGGCGTACTTCTCGACGACGGACTCTGCGGCCATCTCCGGTCCGACGTACCCGGCCTTGAGGCTCGGGACGATGCTCACGATGTCGGCATACTCACCGGCCAAGGTGAGGACGCGGCGGCTGCCGCCGCCGATGACGAGCGGCGGGCCGCCCGGGGTCACCGGGATCGGGGTCCCGGCGGCTTCGGTGACGCGATAGTGCTCCCCGGAGAAGGTGGCACTCCCGTCGCGCCACATGGCGCGCATGATGGCAAGGCTCTCGGCCAGGCGGGCCACCCGCACCGACGGCGTGTCCATGGCGATGCCCGACTGCTCGTAGTCGGTCCTCATCCAGCCCGCGCCGAGGCCGAACTCGAAGCGGCCGTCGGTGACGATGTCGAGCGTGGCCGCCTCCTTGGCCAGGACGAGCGGATGCCGGAAGTCGTTGTCGAGCACGAGGGTGCCCACCCGAAGTGTTGTCGTGGCCTCGGCCGCCAGCGTGACGGCGATCATGGGGGCCCACTGGTCGTCGAGATGGTCCGGTACGTAGAGGGTCGAGTACCCGAGGTCCTCGGCCTTCCGCGCCAGGTCACGCCATGCAGCGGGGGTCGCCGCGTGCGAGGCCTGAAGGGCGAAGCGGAAGGCGGCCATGAGGAGCGATCCTACGGCGTTAACCTGTTGTGGTGACGAGCCCCGCTGCGACTTCCTCATGGAGCCCCGCGTCCTGGCGCAAGTTCCCCGCCGCCCAGCAGCCGGAGTGGCCCGACGCGGACGCGCTCAAGAAGGCGGAAGCTCGGCTGGCCACGGTGCCGCCGCTGGTCTTCGCCGGCGAGGCGCGCTACCTGACGTCGCAGCTGGCGCAGGTGGCGAACGGCGACGCCTTTCTGCTGCAGGCGGGAGACTGCGCGGAGTCCTTCGCCGACTTCAATGCGGACTCCATCCGGGACAAGCTCAAGATCATCTTGCAGATGGCCGTGGCGCTCACCTACGCGGCGGGCGTGCCGGTGGTCAAGGTGGGCCGCATCGCCGGGCAGTTCGCCAAGCCACGTTCAGCCACCACCGAGCGCATCGGCGACGTGGAGCTGCAGTCGTTCAGGGGCCACATGGTCAACGACGAAGCCTTCGAGGTCGAGGCCCGCACGCCCGACCCGGCACGCCTGGTGGCCGCCTACCAACAGTCGGCTTCGACGCTCAACCTCCTGCGGGCATTCACCAAGGGCGGGTTCGCCGATCTGTCCCAGGTGCACCTGTGGAACCAGCAATTCGTCGCCTCGTCGAGCGAGGGTCAGCGCTACGAGCGCATCGCATCGGAGATCGACCGCGCGCTGCGGTTCATGGCGGCCTGCGGTATCGACCTCGGCGCCGAGGAAGGGCTGCATCAGGTCGACTTCTTCACCAGCCACGAGGCGCTGATCCTGCCCTACGAAGAGTGCCTGACCCGCGTCGACTCGCTGACCGGCGACTGGTACGACTGCTCGGCTCACATGGTCTGGGTCGGCGACCGCACCCGCCAGCTCGACGGCGCCCATCTCGAGTTCTTGGCGGGAATCAACAACCCCGTGGGCCTGAAGGTGGGGCCGCGCTGCAGCCCCGAGGAACTCGTGGCGCTGTGCGAACGCCTGAACCCGGACCGCCTCCCCGGCCGCCTCACGCTCATCACCCGCCTCGGATCCGAGCGGGTCACCGAGGTCCTCCCGGCGATGGTCCGAGCGGTCGAGGCCGAGGGCCACGCCGTCGTGTGGGCCTGCGACCCCATGCACGGGAACACCTTCGCCAGCGAGGGCGGCCGCAAGACGAGGCACTTTGATGACATCCTCTCGGAGCTGCGCTCCTTCTTCGACGTCCACCGCGACGAGGGAACCTGGCCCGGCGGCCTGCACGTGGAACTGACCGGCGACGACGTGACCGAATGCCTCGGTGGAGCAGAGGAGATCTTCGAAGTGGACCTCGACGCCCGCTACACGACGACGTGCGACCCCAGGCTGAATGCCCGCCAGTCGCTCGACCTGGCCTTCCGCGTCGCGGAATTCCTCAGAAGTTGATCCGCCGCCTCGTCCTCGCAGTGCTGGTGACAGCACTGCCGCTGCTGGCGCTCGTCGTCGTGGCGGCCACCGCACCCACGCAGCCTGCCGCCGCGGCCCCCAACTCGCCGACGCCCGCCTACTGGTTGGTGGCCTCGGACGGAGGCATCTTCAGCTTCGGAGGTGCCCAGTACTACGGGTCGACCGGTGGCATGGTGCTCAACAAGCCCGTCGTCGGCATGGCGCCCACGTCCGATGGCGGCGGCTACTACCTGGTCGCCTCCGACGGCGGTGTCTTCAGCTACGGCGACGCCACCTTCTACGGCAGCACGGGCAGCATCCGGCTCAACCAGCCGATCGTCGGCATGGCGGTCGTGCCGGGGGGTGGCGGGTACTGGCTCGTGGCCGCCGACGGCGGGATCTTCAGCTACGGCTCGGCCAAGTTCTACGGCAGCACCGGCAGCATGCGGTTGAACAAGCCGGTGGTCGGCATGGCCGCCACACCGAGCGGCAACGGCTACTGGCTGGTTGCCTCCGACGGCGGCATCTTCAGCTACGGCGATGCCAACTTCCAGGGCAGCACCGGCAGCCTGGTGCTGAACAAACCGATCGTCGGCATGATCACGGGGCCCGGCGGGGCCGGCTACTTCCTCGTCGCCTCCGACGGCGGCATCTTCAGCTTCGGCTCGGCGCCCTTCTACGGCTCGCTCGGTGGCCAGAGCATCAAGCACCCGATCGTGGCCGCCGCGACCACACCGGCGGGCAACGGCTACTGGTTCACCGACACCGCGGGACTGGTGTCGAACTTCGGGTCGGCCAACTACTACGGGTCCGCGCCCCCGAACCTCTTTCGCCCCATCGTGGGGATTGCCGAAGCGCCCGGGAGCACCGGGGCCTTCATCGGCGGGACGTACCCCTCAGGGTCTTACGGGTTCGACATCAGCAAGTTCCAGTGCAACAGCCTCCCGGCAGGCGACCACCAGATCGGGATCGTGCAGGTGGACGGGAGCTCGTCGGGCAACCTCAACACGTGCCTCCCGACGGAGTTGGCCTGGGCCGGTGGCGGGCTCAACCTCTACACCTACCTGACCTACGGCACGTCGGCCACAAACGAGCCGGGCTGCAACGGCGACACGTCGTGCAACGCCGGTTACCAGGCCGGGATCCACGCTTACACGGACGCCTTCAATGCCGGGGCCGGCTCAACCGCCACCCCCTGGTGGCTCGACGTCGAAAGCAACAGCCCCACCATCGGAGCATGGTCAGCGAACCTGCAGGAGAACGCTCTGTTCGTGCAGGGTGCCCTGAACGCCCTGCACGAGACCGAGGGCGTCGCCGACGTCGGGATCTACGCCAGCCCGGGCGTCTGGAACAACATCGTGGGGAACTACACCCCCTCGGTCCCCTATTGGATGGCCGACTACCTCTCTTCGCCGAGCGGTCCCGGATCGTGTGCGGACTATTCGAACTGGGTGGCCAAGGGAGCGCATCTCCCCGGCCCGCCGCAGATCGTCCAGTACTTCAGCGGTCCCGTGCCGGGTAGCCCCGGCAATTACGACGACGACTACGCCTGCTAGCGGCCTGTACGAGCCCAACGACCCCGTACACGGGGAGGTCCGCTACGAGTGGCGAGCACCGTTTGCCAACAGGGACGTCAACGCGCTCCACGCAGAAGGCTTCGAGCACGCCCTGCTGGACGTCGACTGGCGGGCGCAGCTCGAGCGGCACAGCCTCGGCTGGGTCTGCGCCACGGACCACAGCGGGCACCTGGTCGGCTTCGTCAACGTGGCCTGGGACGGTGGAGTCCACGCCTTTGTCATCGACACCACGGTCGCCCGCGACCGACGACACGCCGGGATTGGCCGTTCCATGCTGGAAGTAGCAGAGCAGGAGAGCCGGGTTGCCGGATGTGAGTGGCTCCACGTCGACTTCGAGGAGGACCTGCGAGCCTTCTACCTCGGCGCGTCCCGCTTCACATCCACGCCGGCCGGCGTCATCGCCCTGCGCTGACGGTCACGACTGCGCCGCCGTGAGCAGCGTTCGCAGTCTCTCGGCGTTCTCTTCGAGGCGATCGCCGGCGTCGAGAACCAGATCGAGCGCGTTTGGTGGAACCCACGACGATCGGGCCCGCTCGACGTGGTCCCACTCCAGCTCGTACCAGCCGGGGATATGTCGCTGCCGGCCCTCGACACGTTGCCGGTGGAGCCCAGCATCGCGGCACGACGTCATGACCACGACACTCCCGGCCCCCTCCTCGCCGGCCACGAGGCGCGTGCCCCCCACTTCCGGGTCGCGGGCCACGCCGTCGAGCACGACCGAGGATCCCAGCCGGAGCTGCGAGCGGGCCAAGGCCCAGAGCACAGACCATCCCACGCCCCGGTGCCCCCGCAGTCCCATGCCATGCAGCGCGTCCTGGAGTTCGGGGTAGGGCCGCAGACCGCTCATCGCCCAGTCATGGCCCAGGACGGGCGCCCCCAGAGTGCGGCCGGCTTCTGCGGCCATCGTCGACTTTCCGGTACCGGGCAGACCGGTGATCAGCACGAGGAGCATGAGCGCCCATTCTGCCGGGAATGCTGCTTTCGGCCCATGAGGCGACGAGCCTGTTCCCATAGCCTTGACACGGCACCGTTCGGCAGAGGCCCGACGTGCGTGAGGGGGACCCCATGACCGTGCAAAGTGTGGCGCTGCGTGCGCTCTGGCGCCGAGGCGCAGTCGCTGTGGTCGTCGTGGCCGCGGCGGTCCTCACGGCGACATCTGCTCGGCCGGCGACCTCGCGTTGAGCCAGGTCTGATCGGTCCGGGACGCTACCGCACCGCACCGCCCGAGCGGGCGGCCGCACTCACCGCGTCCCGCTGCTTCTCCCATACCGATACGTGCGAGATGCTCTCGCTCGTGAACGGCTCGCGCCTCCACCCGCTCCATCGCTGGCGTAAGCGCATTCCCCCGATCCGGGCCATGAGGTCCAGCTCCGCCGGCCAGACGTAGCGGTAGGGCATGGTGAAAGTGTCGGCCCGCCCTCCATCGACCCAATAGTGGTGGGAGACGCCGAGCTGTTGGGCCACATCGAGCGTGTCGAAACCGACCCGGTTCGGCGTGACCCGGAACGGGAGTGCCCGCTCCCCGGGGGGCAGCCGGCGGAGCGGGGGCACTGCTACCTCAATCACGAAGCACCCACCCGATTCGAGATGGCGGCCCACGTTGACGAAGCACGCCACCTGGTCATCCTGGCTCGCCAGATTCTCGATGGTGTTGTAGACGAGGTAGGCCAGCCGGAAGGACCCGGGCACCACGGTCGTGGCGAAATCGCCGATGGTGACCGCGATTGCATCTGCGCCCGGCTTCGCTTGCAGCTGCGCCACCATGTCGGCCGAGAGGTCGATGCCGTGTACTGGTACTCCCCGCGCCGACAGCGGGAGCGCAATGCGCCCGGTGCCGATCCCGAGCTCGAGGGCGGCGCCGTCGCCGGCGAGCTCGACCAGGAAGTCGACCGTGGGACCGACGACGGCCGGATCGAACCACTCCGCCGTGTCCAGGTCGTAGTGCTCGGCGGTGAGCCCCTTGAAGAAGTCCTTGCGCACGGGACCGTCCCGGAGCCGGTCGCGACTAGTCGGTCTTGACGACCAGCACGGCGCAATGCGCGCCGTGGGCCACGGAGTTCGGCACGCTGCCGAGATAGCGGCGCTGCATCCCCTTGCTCCCGACGACGATCAGGTCGGCCTCGACCTCCACTGCGGTCGAGAGGATCACGTCGTCCGGATTGCCATGCGCGGCGTGTGCCTCGGCGACGAGGCCGTCTCCGAACTGCTCGATGGCGGTTTGGGCCACGACGCGCGCGCTCTCCTCGGCGAGGGCCTGGCCCGCGCCGCTGTCGACCAGGGCCACACCCGTCGCGGCACCCATCCCCGGACGGGGCAACCGAAAGGCCGTCACGATGTGCAGGGCGGCACCCAACGAGCGGGCCAGCTCCGCCGCGGACTGCACCGCCTTGTCGGCAGTGGGAGAGCCGTCCGTGCCGACCACCAGTGTCTTGTACATCGCATCGTCCCCTTTTCGCCGGAGCATTCAGCGTACTCGGGCCACACCAACCCGTCCGAGGTCAGTCGGCCAGCGCGCCACAGGCCATCTCCAGAACTCGACCACATGCGTGGCCGGGTCCGGCGAGGTCATGTCCCACCCTCACACCCGGAGCCGTGCGGCGAATCCCATGCGGTGCGACGCTCCCGGTAGCTTGCCTCCATGGCAGCTCTCGAAGACGTCGAGCGAATGGTCACGAGCCTCCCCGAGGTGACCGAAGGGGCCCGGCACGGCAACCGCACGTGGTTCGTGCACGGCAAGGCCTTCGCCTGGGAACGCCCGTTTTCCAAAGCCGATCTGAAGCGCTTCGGCGACACGATCCCGCCGGACGGCCCGATCCTGGCCCTCAGCACGGCCGACGTGGCCGACAAGGACGCCCTTCTCGCCACCGGCGTCAAGGGCTTCTTCACCGTCCCGCACTTCGACGGTTACGCCGCCGTCCTGGTCCAGCTACGGACGGTTGCCAAGAAGCCCTTGCGTGAGGCGATCGAGGATGCCTGGCTTGCCCGAGCGCCCGAGGCCCTGGCCCGCGCCTTCCTCGACGGCACCTGACCCGTTCTCCGCCCGCCTCGGCACACCGCACGAGTCGTTGAAGCGCAGCAGGACGAAGCGATTCTCCGAGGGCACCCACTCCCACTCGGTCATGGAGGCATGCACGATTCGCACCCAGCCCCGCCGGTACACCTCGGGCGCGACGCCGAGGAAGGCGATCATCGTCGCCTCGATCACCCCGGCGTGCACGGCGGCCACCACCAGCTCGCCGGGGTGCTCGCGCACCAGCGCTCGCACCGCACCGGAGGCCCGCTCCACGAACCCCGCCCAGCTCTCGCCGCCTGCTGCGATGGGAACCGTCGCGTCCTCGTCCCAGTCGGGCACACCGAAGGTCTGGACCATCTCGCTCCACTCCAGCCCGTCGCAATCGCCGGGATGCAGCTCGCAGAGGTCACAGCGCTGCCGAACCGGGCCCAGGGCGGCGGGTCCCGGCCCGACCACGGGTCGCAGTCGCTCCGCCGTCTCGACTGCCCGCGGAAGCACCGAGGAGTAGAGGGCCGTCGCCTGGCGCAACTCCCCACTCTCGTAGAGGCGATCGGCCAGGGCCGCCACCTGATGGCGACCCAGAGCGGTCAGCCCCGTGCACCCCTTGGGCCCGCCGATGATGTGGTTCAGGTTGCACTCCGCTTCGCCGTGCCGCACCAGCACGATCCGCGTCGCGCCCTCCTCGGGCGGGAAGATCCGCAGGACCCCCGCCTCGGCGCGTTCGTCCGCGCTGCCGTTCGCAGACTGACTTCCGTCCTCGCTCATGCCAGGTTTCCGACGAAGTGCTCCAACTGACGCAAGGTCCGACACTCCACCACGTCGTCGCAGTGCGGGGCGTACTCCCCCAC
This sequence comes from uncultured Acidimicrobiaceae bacterium, assembly GCA_963738135.1. Taxonomy (GTDB): domain Bacteria; phylum Actinomycetota; class Acidimicrobiia; order Acidimicrobiales; family RAAP-2; genus Bog-473. The sequence continues at coordinate 271,239 of CAVTVK010000001.1, forward strand.
GATCGAATCACCCGAGCCCCAATAGTCACGGGGCTCGGGATTGAGCCAGTACACGCGGCGCGCCCGGGCCTGCAGGTCTTCGAGCACCCACGATGCCGACGCGTGGTAGTTGTTGCGGGCGTCGCCCAACACCATGACGCTCGAGCGCGAGGTCACCTGGTCGCCCCAACGCCGGTGGAACTCCGTCAGCGCGTGCCCGTAGTCGGAGTGCCCGTCCACCCAGATGACATCCGCCTCCAGGTTGATGCGGGCCACCGCCTCGGCCGGGTCGACCACGCCCTCGAAGAAGCGGGTCACCTCGTCGATCCCGTCCACGAAGACGAAGCTGCGCACCTTGGAGAACTGTGACGAGATGGCGTACACCAGGTGCAGGGTGAAGCGGGCGAAGCTGGCCACCGAGCCCGAGATGTCGGCGATCACGAAGATCTCGGGCTTGGCCGGCCGCGGATGCCGGAAGCGTGGCTCAATCGGCACGCCGCCCGTGGACAGAGAGCGCCGCATGGTGGCACGGAAATCGAGTGGACCCTTCCGGCCGTGGCGGCGCTTCCGGGCCAGGCGGACCGCCAGCTTGCGCGACAGTGGCTGCAGCACCCGATGCAGCATGGCCAGTTCCTCGCGAGTGGCGTGCATGACGTCGATGTCCTCCGGCAGCGGCTTGCGCACCGAGCGGGCCAGTGCCTCCGCCCCACGGTCTTCGACCAGGCGCCGACGGATCTCCGTCTCGACCGAACGGCGGAACTTCTCGATACGCGCCTTGAACTCGTCTGCGGCCAGGCGCTCCTCCAGGTCGGTCAGAGACCCGCCAGCGGCACCCGCCTGGGCCTGCGCCATCAAGCGCTCCAGAACGGCGTCGAGGTCCAAGTTCCGCAGCGTGCGGTAGAGGTAGTACGTCCCGCCCACCGGGCGTCCCGGCTCCATTCCGGCGTAGCGGTCGACGGCATTGTGCGCCACCATGTTCATGAGGCCGGCATCGGCGGACAACAGCGACTTGAAGAGCATCTCGGCCAGTTCCTCGGGCGTCATGCCCTCGCCGCCACCGCCGCTCTGCCACGAGCGCCGCTGACCCGGGGACCCGCCGGCCCCGGACTGCTCGCCGTTCGCCTCGTCGTCCCCCTCCGCGCCTTCCTCACCCTCGACGCCGGCAGCACCGCCCGAACGGACGGCAAAGAACACCTCGAAGGCCGTCTCGAAGGCCCGCCAGTGCGAAGACGACTTCACCAGCGTGGCGGCCAGCGCGTACTTGAGCGCCTCGCGATCTTCGAGCGGGATGTGCTTGACCGCCTCGGCCGCGTCGAGATGCTCCGTCAAGGAGACGGGCAGCCCCGAACGGCGCAGCTCGGTGACGAAGCCGGAGAGGAGGTCGAGCACGGGGTCAGCTCGGCGAGGCCGACAGCAGCTCCTTGGAGGCCCGCTCGATGTCGGCTTGGTACTTCAACAGGATGTGCAGGGTGTCCTTGGCCCCCGCGGCGTCGATCGTTTCCACCCCGAGCAGCACGAGCGTGCGCGCCCAGTCGATGGTCTCGGACACCGAGGGCGCCTTGCGCAGCTCGAGGGTACGCAGCGAGCGCACGATGCGCGCCACCTGGTCGGCCAGCTCTTCGCTGATGCCTGGCACCTTGGCCCGCACGATCTCACGCTCGCGCTCGAGATCCGGATAGTCGATGTGCAGGTAGAGACAGCGGCGCTTGAGCGCCTCGGAGAGCTCACGAGTGTTGTTCGACGTGAGGAAGACCATGGGGAGCTGCGTGGCCCGCACGGTGCCGAGCTCGGGAATCGACACCTGGTACTCCGAGAGGATCTCGAGCAGCAGCGCCTCGGTCTCGAGCTCGACCCGGTCGACCTCGTCGACCAGGAGCACCACGGGCTCGGTGGCGCGGATGGCCTCGAGCAGGGGCCGGGTCAGAAGGAAATCCTCCGAGAAGATGTCCTCCTCGAGCTCGGACCAGCTCGGTCCCTCCTCCTCGGACTTCCCGTGCTCCCCCGCCTGGATCCGCAGCAGCTGCTTCCGGTAATTCCACTCGTACAGGGCCTTGGACTCGTCGAGCCCTTCGTAGCACTGCAGGCGGATGAGCCGGGCGCCGGTCAGCTCCGCCACCGACTTGGCCAGCTGTGTCTTCCCGGTGCCCGCCGGACCCTCGACCAACACCGGCTTGGCCAGGCGGTCCGCCAGGTACACGACACCACTGATGGACTCGTCAGCCAGGTAGCCGACCTGGGCCAGGCCGCCCCGCACCGCGTCCAATGACTCGAACCGGGGGGGACCGCTTTCCGGCAGGCCCAGCGCTGCGTTCTTGTCACTCACCGGCGCACCTGCCCGTCACCACGCACAATCCACTTCAACGTCGTCAGCTCCTTCACTCCCATCGGTCCACGGGCATGCAGCTTCTGGGTGGAGATACCCACCTCGGCCCCGAGCCCCAGTTCCTCCCCGTCGACGAAGCGCGTCGACGCGTTCACCAACACGGCGGCCCCGTCCACTTCGGCCACGAAGCGGTCGGCTACGGCCACGTCGGATGTCACGATCGCCTCGGAATGGCCCGAGCTGTAGCGGGCAATGTGCTCGATCGCCTCGCCCACGTCATCCACCATGCCGATCGCCACCACCGGTCCCAGGAACTCAGTGGAGAAGTCGCTCTCGAGGGCGGGAACAGCGCTGGGCACGTGGGTCCGCACCCGCTCATCTGCCCGGATCTCGACGCCGGCGGCGACCAACGAGTCCGCCAGGCGCGGGAGGAAATCGGCCGCAACCGCCGAGTGCACCAACATCGTCTCGACCGCGTTGCAGACGCCGAAGCGGTGCGTCTTGGCATTGATCGCCAGCTCGTGCGCCATGGCCAGGTCGGCCGCGCCGTCGATGTACAGGTGGCAGTTGCCGTCCCCGTCGAGGACGTAGGGCACGGTGGCCTGCTCGATGAGCGAAGCGATCAGCGCCTGACCGCCGCGCGGGATCAGGCAGTCGATGAAACCGCGCAGTCGCATGAACGCCGTGGCCGTCTCGTGCGATGTGTCCTCCACCAGCGCCACTGAGTCCTCGGGCAACCCCGCCTTGACCGCGGCCCGCCGCAGCAGGGCCACGATGGCCCGATTGGAGTCGAGGGCCGACGAGGAACCCCGCAAGAAGGCGGCGTTCCCGGCCTTGAGGCAGAGACCGGCGGCGTCGCTCGTGACATTCGGACGGTTCTCGTAGATCACGCCGATGACGCCGAGCGGGACGCGCACCCGTGACACCCGTAGGCCGTTCGGCCGCACCCAGCCCTCGGTGATCTCACCCACGGGGTCGGGCAGGCTCGCCACCTTGCGCAGCCCTGCGGCCATGCTCCTGACCCGCTCCTCGGTCAGGCGCAACCGGTCCCGGGCCGCCTCCACCATGCCGCTCGCCTCTGTGCGGACGAGATCGGCGTGGTTGGCCTCGACCAGCGACGCCCATTCCGCCTCGAGCAAATCCGCAGCCAACCGCAAGGCATCGTCCCGGACCGAGCTCGGCGCCCTCGCCACGACCCGGGCGGCCGAGCGGACGCGGCCCGCGAGCTGCTCCAATGCGGGCGAGGTCATCGGGTCAGGTTACAAGGACCAGGTCATCACGATGAACGACGACCTGGCTGCGCCGGCCCATCCATTCGGCGGCCTGGGCCGCGTGCACCCGGACCAGGCCCTTGGCGAAGACAATGCCGTCGGGGCCGGTGATCTCCACCGCATCTTCGGACCGGAAGGCGCCGGTCACGGCCGTCACCCCGGCAGCCAGGAGCGAGCGCCCCCGCCCCGTCAGGGCCACCCGCGCACCCTCGTCCACGGTCAGGCTGCCGCTCGATCCCAGTGCGAAGGCGATCCACAGCTTGCGGGCCGAGAGCCGGCTCTCACGGGCCCGAAACACCGTCCCGACGCCGGCTTCGTCGGCCAGGGCGGCGGCCACCACGCCGGGGCGAGCGGCGTCCGCGATGACCGTCTGGACGCCCGACCAGGTGGCGATCTTGGCGGCTGCCAATTTCGAGGCCATTCCGCCGCTGCCCATCGCGGACCCCGGCCCACCGGCCAATGCCTCGAGTTGCTGGTCGATCTCGACCACCTCCTCAATGAGCGATGCCTCCGTGGTGCGGCGCGGGTCGGCGGTGAGCAGGCCGGGTGCATCTGTCAGCAGGACCAGGAGCTGCGCGCCGACCAGATGGGCCACCAGGGCGGCCAACCGGTCGTTGTCGCCGAAGCGGATCTCCTCGTCCGCCACGGCGTCGTTCTCGTTGACCACCGGGACGACGCCCAGGTCGGCCAGGTGGCGCAACGTCCCCCGAGCATGGAGATATTGCGTGCGGTGGACGAAGTCGAGAGGTGCCAGCAGCACCTGACCGGCCAACACGCCATGGGGCTCGAGGCCGTCCTGCCACATTCGCATCAAGCGGTGCTGCCCGACGGCCGAGACGGCCTGCAGGACGGCGGGATCCGAAGGCCGCTGCCGGCCGCGGTCGAGCGCGTCCCATCCGGCGGAAATGGCGCCCGATGACACGACGACGAGGGTGTGCCCGGCGGCCCGCGCCGATGCCAACTCCCCACAGAGCCGAGTGACCGTCTCACTGGTGACGGAGGATGAGCCGACCTTGACGACGGCGATCACCGGTCGTCCCCCCACGTGAAGCTCATGGCGCCCACCGTGATCTCGTCTCCGTCACGTGCACCCGCCCGGGCCAGTGCGCGGTCCACGCCGAGGCGGCGCAGGCGGCGCACCACTTCCGCCTGGGCTCCTTCGTCGGTGAGGTCGGACAACGCCACGGCACGCTCGGCCACGCGCCCGTGCACCACCCATGCGCCGGCTCCCGATCGCTGCACGGCCACGCCTTCGAGAATGGGCCTGTGCACGACGATCTCGCTCGAGGTGGCCACCGCCGCCTCAGCTCGTGCTTCCTGCACCATCGGTGCCAGACGCTCCACCAGCGTGCCCACCCCAGTGGCTGCTGCCACCGAGAGCACCATGTCGCACATGCCCTCCTCGTCCACGCCGAGATCGCATTTGCTCCCCACCACGATCCGGGGACGCTCGAGGAGCTCGGGTCGGTACGAACCAAGCTCGGACAGGAGGATGCGCCGTTGCTCGGCGGGGCTGACCCCACCGACATCGGGCGCGCCCAGGTCGAGGAGCACCACCAGCACCCGGGCGCGTTCGATGTGGCGCAGGAACTGGTGTCCGAGGCCCTTGCCCTCGGCCGCTCCCTCCACCAGTCCGGGAATGTCGGCCACGACGAACTCCGTGCCGTCTCGCAGACCACCCACGCGGACCACTCCAAGATGCGGCTCCAGCGTGGTGAACGGGTAGTCGGCAATTTTGGGTTTTGCTGCCGAGACCGCCGAGATCAGCGTGGACTTGCCCGCATTGGGGAAGCCCACCAACGCCACATCGGCCATGAGCTTGAGCTCCATGTCCAACCAGAACTCCTGCCCCTTCTCGGCCTGTTCGGCGAAGGCGGGAGCGCGGCGTCGGTTGGAGAGAAAGCGAGCGTTGCCTCGTCCGCCCTGACCGCCCTCCGCCACCATGAAGCGCGCACCGTCCACGTCGAGGTCGCACACCACGGAGCCGCCACGATCACGGACGACCGTTCCCACCGGAACGGGCACCACGAGGTCCTTGCCCCGGGCACCGTGGCGCTTGGAGCCCGAGCCGTGCACGCCATCGGTGGCGCGACGGAACGGATGATCCCGGAAGCCGAGCAACGAGGCCTCGTTGACGGACGCCACCAGCCAGACGTCTCCGCCGTGGCCGCCGTCGCCGCCGTCGGGACCACCCCGGTCCACGTGGGCTTCCCTGCGCCACGACACTGCTCCGGCTCCCCCATCGCCTGCTCGCGCGTGCAATTGGGCCTGGTCGACGAAGCCGGGCATAGCTGACCAGCTTACGAGTCCAGGGCCCACCCTCGGGCGCACTGGACGGGCTCGAGGTTCGTGCCAGGCGGCCCGCTCTACCTGGGAGCTCCTTGCTACACCGGGTGGCTAGCCCGGCGTCACCTCGACTGAGCTACTGAGGCCCTCGAGTGATTCAGGATCGTCCGTCGCAGTGAGGTTGTGAGGTCCGGGTGTGTCGATGGTGCAGCCGCTGAAACTCGCTACGCCGCCGGTGGTGGTCGATGTGCAGCCCGAAAGCGTGCCGTTTCCCGAGGTGATGGACAACGTGATGTGATTCGCGTCCGTGGTCACCGTGTTGCCCCCCGCATCCTCGATCGTGACGACCGGTTGCGTGCCGAACGCACTCCCCGCGTCGGCATTGGCTGGCTCGGCTCACCCCGAGAGAACACCGACACCTTCCGCTTTCCTGCGACGCGCCTGCACAGTTGTGTGTCGATTGAGAGGGCGCGCTGGCGCATGTTCGTCTTCGTCAGGATCACGAACCGACGCTGCAATCACCGTTCATTGGCGCAGCGCTCGTTTTTCTGGGACGGGCTCGCCACTGAGAACTCGAGACATAGTTCATCACCGCTCGACCAAGGCGTCTGGCGCCGGTTTCACCTGAGACCATTGGCGCGTTCTGTACGTCGAGAGAGTCAGGACCCTGCACCTCATGCCCCTGAGGTGACGTGCGTGTCGATGCGACAGTGGAACCTGTACACAACCGACGGAGGAGGACGACGAGGAGTCCACCCCACGTGCCCTGTCCTACGACGAGACCAGGCGGCGGGCGCGCTGACCCACCTCGACGCGCGCGCGGTCGATGTCCACCGTGGTGCATTGGCCTTGCTCGACGACTTGTGCACCGCCCACCCAGACATCGGTCACCAGATGACCGGCGCCTGCCCACACCAGGTGGCCCAGGAGCTCGGTGTCACTGAGCGCAGGGGTGAATCGGGCATCGTCCGTGCGCAACCGGATCAGGTCGGCGGGTCGCCCGACCTCGAGCGCGCCGACGGGGAGGCCGAGCGCCTCTCCACCACCCCGGGTGGCCAGCCGCAGAGCAGTGGCGGAGCTCAGGACGTCCGGATCCCCCGCGATGGCGCGGGCGAACAGCGGCGCCAATCGCAACTCATCCCAAAGATGGAGGTCATCATTGGAAGCTGGCCCGTCGGTGCCCAGGCCGACCCGGACCCCTCGATCGAGCAACGTGCACAGAGGGGCGATGCCCGAACCCAGTTTCCCGTTGGAGCCTGGGCAGTGCGCTACCGCGACGTCGTGCTCGGCGAGCAGTCCCAGATCGGCATCATCGAGCCACACCGCATGGGCGGCGAGCACCCGGCCCTCCAGGATCCCGTTCGAGGCCAGCAGTCTCGGCGCACTCATGCCGTAACGCTGCTGCACGACCTCGCATTCGGCTTCCGTCTCGGACAGGTGAATCTGCAAGAGCGCTTCTCGCGCTCGCGCCTCGGCTGCGATAGTCCGCAAGCCCTCCGGTGGAACCGTGTACACGGCGTGCGGTCCGAAGCCCATCTGGAGTCGCTCGTACTTGCCCTTCGTGGCGTCGACCAGTTCGCAGGCGCTGTCCAGCAACGCCTCCCATGTGCTTTCGGGGCCCGCGTTCGGTACGTCGAAGATGGCGGGCGTATAGATGGAACGGATTCCCGCCTCAATAACCGCATCGACGACTGCGCTCGGATGTCTGTACTGCTCACAGGTGGTGGTGACGCCGTTGCCGAGCAGCTCGGCCGCTCCGAGCAGCATGCCCCAGTACACGTCCTCGTCCTCCAGCCGCGCCTCGCGCGGCCAGACCGATTCTTGCAGCCAACGCTCGAGCGGCAACCCGTCGCCGGCGCTGCGCAACAACGTCATGGGCGAGTGCCCATGACAGTTGACCAGTCCCGGCATCAGCAACCCACCGAGGCGGCGGACCTCGGTGCCGGGAGAGGGCGGGACCTGCCAGGGGTCACCGACCCAGGAGATGCGGCCCTCCTCTATCTCGACGGCACCCGGCGCCAGCACGGTGTCGACGCTGTCGACGGTGAAGACGACGTCGGCTTCGAGCCGAACGGTCATGGTGCGCCGACGTACAACCGGTCAGAGAGGTCATGCGAGACCCGCATGGCCTCCCGACCCCCCTCCACCGTCACCTCCACGTTGCCATCGGGATCGCGTTCGCCTACCTCAGCTACGACGCCTGGGATGAATCCGCCTTCATCGAGCATCGTGAGCGAGTCGAGATTCAATTCGACTTCTTCGCTGATGCGGAACAGTCGAACGCGTTCGCCCACATTCACGTCGGCGAGTGGGCGCACCGGGCCGAAGGGTGCTTGCGAATGCGATCCCGGGATTGGATTGCCGTGCGGGCAGGTGGCCGGGTCACCCAACAACTCCACCAGCCTGGCTTCGACATCGTCGGAGATCACGTGCTCCCACCGGCCGGCCTCGCGATGCACCTTGTGCCACTCGAGCCCGATCACATCGACGAGGAGGCGCTCGGCCAAGCGATGCTTGCGCACGACCTTCTCTGCCAATGCCTGCCCGCTCGCGGTGAGCGACAGTCGACGGCCGTCCCGCGCCACGTACCCGTCCTCGCGCAAGCGGTCCAGCATTTCGGACACGGAGGGGGCGGAGCGCCCCAACCGCTCAGCGATACGCGCCTGGATCACAGGCACGCCCTCTTCCGACAGCGAGAGCATCGTCTCGAGATATTCCTCGACGGGTGGGTGGAACTCCTGAGGCTGGTGGTCAGTCATGGCAGTGATCGGAAGAGGGTGGCACGTCGAGAGCGGGATTGCGATCGAAGAAACCGGACGGCAGCAGCGTGAATCCCGTGTACTCGACCGGCATGACGGGCCAATCCTCCGGACGCGGAATGTGGGTGACGCCGAAGGAGTGCCACAGGACGATGTCAGTATCCACGATCGACCGGTCCTCGGCGGTCCAGGTCGGCAAGCCGGCGTGGCCGTGATGTTGATTGGGATAGTCACCCGCGGCACGGCGCTCCTCCGGATCGAACGGCGTGACCCAGAGGTTGTGTGACGCGAAGGCGGCCCGACGCCCCACGCTCGAGGTCGGGTCGGCCAGCAGCGTCGGCGTGGCCCCAGGCAACAGCTTGTAGGCCGTCGGAGCCCCCACACCGTTGCGACGCGACGGGTTGGCGATGCGCCAGGTCCGACTGCGGGACGGATCAACGTCACGTTGGGCGGCAAGCTCAGTCTCCAGCAGCGTCACCGTCGTGCCAAATGCGTTTCCCCACGGGTTTTCGGCACTTCCCGGCGAACCCGTCGGTACGGCGTCAACTTCGTAGACCTCGTTGTCGGGACCGTCGACCTGCATGTCGAGCCGGACGTTGAACAGGTGCTGGTGGAATGGCGCGGCCAGACCGGGTGCGATCATTTTGGCGTGATCTCCGGGATCGCCTCCGTCCACCGCCATGGTGGACATGATGCCGGTCAGCTTCACCTCCAGCTGCATGGTGCCATCGAGGTAGAAGTACCAGTAGAAGCCATATTCGTAGTTCCCCACGGTGGCGATGGAGCTGATCACCAGTCGGCGCGAGCGCCGCACCTCGGTCCGCCCCGACACCATGTCGACGTGCTTCCAGAGGATCCCGTAGTCCTCCTCGTGCATGCAGATTGCGTTTGGTCGCGTGCGCGGCTTGCCCCGCTCGTCGGCGAAGACATCGTCGAAATAGTGGATCTCACCAAGACAGTCGCAGCCGAGCGTCAACGAGTTGGCCATGCGACCCAGACCCCACTCGCCGGCGTCGAATGCGCTCTTCCAGGCGTGCATGGGGCCGGGGTGCCCATAGGGCACCACCATCTCGCTGACCGACGCCCGATAGACGATGGGGCGGACCCTGCCTCCGTCCTCGTAGCCAACGGTCCACAACACGAGACCCTCCAGCGGGTCCATGCCAATCCTCAACGACCATTTCTGCCAGCGGACGAGATTTCCGTCGACCTCGAAGCTCGGCCCTTCGGGCTGAATGATCTCAAGGGGTTTGAGGTCGGTCCGCATCGGTCCGTTGTGCTCGGGGTAGTAACTCCCGTGTTCGGTCGGCAGTGGCACGACGCCGGTGTCGAGCACTTCGAGCACTTCTCCCCGACCCATGTCGACGAACGCGAGCAGGCCCTCGAGCGGCCGGGCGTAGCCGTTGTCGTCCTTGGATTCGCGCAAGTAGGCCAGGCACCGAGTGATGCGCCGCCCTTCTTCGTGCCCGAGCCCGAACGTCCCGGCTGGCCAGGGGTCGATCTGCACCAGCGACTTGTCCGAGATGCCGCGCCGCTCGAGAGCGGCATTCCATTCCGCATGCTCGTGCAAGGCAGCCAGGACCAGGATCGACTCTTCCATCTGGAGCGGCGGGCGGACATCGCGCACGATCTCCCAGCGGTCGATCTCCCCCCGCGTGACCGACACCATCGCCTCCACCACGTCGGCGACCGGTCCCTGCAGGAGAACGAGGCGGAGCCGACGGTCGACCACCACGTCCTCGCCGGCGTCGGCGCCACGCACCATGTCTTTCGGGGGATCGCACAGGCCGATGTAGGCGAATCGAAGAGCTTCGTTGGGTATCTCGGCGCGACCACTGGCGAAGACGATCTCGCGTGCGGCGATGATCTCGTCACCCGTGAGAGGCGCCAACGGATGGAGGACGGGGGGTGCGGACGAGGAGGACATGTTCGAGTGATGTTACGCGCCGCAACGCCGATGACCCTCTACGATCACCCCATGGAGGCCGCCGCCGACCGCGCGGCGCACAGCGCCCGCGAACTGGCCCGCCGCCTGGGGGTCGACCACCACGATGTGCTCGTGGTCCTCGGCAGCGGGCTGTCAGGCACGGCCGAGCTCCTGGGGGCGGGCGAGGAATCCGTGCCGCTCGACACCCTGCCCTACTTCCCGCCGTATACCGCCGGTGGCCACCGCGCTCGGGCCTGGTCCGTCGACCACAACGGACGTCGACTGCTCGTGCTGGGCGGGCGCTGCCACCTGTATGAAGGCCTCACGCCCGCCGAGGTGGTGCATCCTCTCCGCACAGGCCTTGCCGCCGGGTGTCACACGGTCGTGCTCACCGCGGCGGCCGGAGGCATCCGAGAGGATCTGGTCACTGGGTCCGTCATGGTCGTCGACGACCATGTCAACCTGACCGCACGGAGCCCGGTGGTCGGTCCCGACTTCGTGGACATGGCCGATGCCTACGCCCCGCGCCTGCGTGAGCTCGCCCTCGACCTCGCCACCGCAGAGCCCGCTGCCGCGGTGCTGGCCGCGCGACCCGGCGTCTACGCCCAGCTGACGGGCCCGCAGTTCGAGACCCCCGCCGAGATCCGCATGCTGCGGGCCGCCGGTGCCGACGTCGTGGGGATGTCGATGGCCCTCGAGACCATTGCGGCGCGCCAGGTCGGCGCCGCGGTCCTCGGTCTCGCCCTGGTCACCAATCCGGCCGCCGCGGCGAACGCCACCATCGACTTCACCGGCATCGCCGACGCCGGGGCCGCCGCCGCACCCGTCGTGGCCGCCATCGTCCGGCACGTCGTAGGCTCACTGCCGTGACAGATCCCGTAGCGCCGACGGGTGTCGACCACGTTGCCATCAACGTGAGCGACGTACCGGGCGGCATCACCTTCTACACCAAGACGATGGGACTGGTGCAGAATCACACTCGGCCCGATTTCGGGTTCCCCGGCGCCTGGCTTGACGTCGCCAACGGGCAACAGGTGCACCTGATTGAGGCAACCGTACCGATCAACATGGGCCAGCACTTCGCCCTGACCTTCGACGATTTGGGCGCAGCCGTCGCAGAGCTGCGGGCCCGAGGTCTCAAAGTCACCGATCCGGCGGATGTCGGGACGACGGGACGCCAGCAGGCCTTCACGACGGACCCGTGGGGCAACGGGATCGAGTTGCACCAGCGCGCCTGAGTTCAGGCGAGACAGCGACTCGTTCAGTCGGTGAGCACGCTCACGTGCTTACGACCGCGGCGCTCGCCGAACTTCACGACACCCTCCGCCATGGCGAAGAGGGTGTCGTCGCCCCCGCGTCCAACATTCACTCCGGGGTACACCTTCGTGCCCCGCTGCCGGACCAGGATGGATCCGGCCGTCACAGCCGTGCCATCGAAGCACTTCACGCCTAGGCGCTGTGCGTTCGAATCGCGGCCGTTGCGGGTCGACCCGCCACCCTTCGTCTTTGACATTGTCTTGCGCTCCTGAGCTTCAACCGGCCGCCGTGATGGCGGTGATCTCCAACGTGGCGTAGTGCTGGCGGTGACCCCACCGGCGACGCTGGTTCGACTTGTTCTTGTAGGTCATCGCGTTGATTTTTGGGCCGGTCTCCGACCCCACGACCTTGGCCGTCACCGTGGCCCCAGCCAGTTGGGCCGGGGTAGCCAGCACCGTGGCGCCGTCGACAACGAGGACCGGCTCGAGCGACACCTCCGCGCCAACGGGCTGCCCGAGCAGCTCGACACGGACGCGCTGACCTTCGGCCACACGCTCCTGCTTTCCTCCGGACCTGATGACGGCATACATAAGTGCGAGATCCTAGCGCAGGACCGAGTCGTCCAGGGTCACGCCCCGGCCGCCGCAAACGGCGCACTCGGTCGACAACGTCTCGAGCAGGCCCTCCGAGACCCGCTTGCGGGTCATTTCGACGAGACCCAGCTCCGAGATGTCGAAGACCTGCGTCCTCGTCTTGTCCCGGGCCAGAGCGTTGCGCAGGGCGGAGGCCACCTTGTCGCGATTCTCCCGGATCTCCATGTCGATGAAGTCGATGACGATGATGCCGCCGATGTCCCGGAGCCGGAGCTGGCGGGCGACTTCCTCGGCGGCCTCCAGATTGTTCCGGTAGACGGTTTCCTCAAGATTGGTTTTGCCCACGTTCTTGCCCGTGTTGACGTCGATGACGGTGAGCGCCTCAGTGCGCTCGATGATCAGCGAACCTCCCGAGGGAAGCCAGACCTTGCGGTCGAGCGCCTTGTGAAGCTGTTCGTGGACGTGATAGCGCTCGAAGATCGGCAGCCCCTCGACATCGGGGTCGTAGTACTCGACCCGGTCGGAGAGCTCCGGGCTGACGGCCCGCACGTAGTCCCGCACCTGCTCGAAGAGTGCCAGGTCGTCGATGACCACGCCCCGGTACTCCCCGTTGAGCTCCTCCCGGAGGATCCGGACCGACAGCTCGGGCTCCCGGTACAGGAGGCCCGGTGCGTCGGAGCGCTTCGCTTCGGCCTCGATCAGGTTCCACTGCTCCAGCAGGGTGGTGACGTCGCGCTGCAGCTCCTCGGTCGACACGCCTTCAGCGGCCGTCCGCACGATCATGCCGTGGCCGGCCGGCTTGACCTCGTCGATGATCCGGCGCAGCCGGCGCCGCTCGTTGTCGCCCAGCCGCTTGGAGATGCCGAAGGCGCTCGAGTTGGGCACCAGGACCGCGAACCGACCGGGGAGGGACACTTCTTGGGTCAGGCGGGCGCCCTTGGCCCCAATCGGGTTCTTCGTGACCTGGCACAGGATGGACTGACCGGCTTTGAGCACGTCCTCGATCCGGGCCTGCTGGGACGCACCACCCTCGATGTCCTCACGGTCGTATCGCACGTCACCCCGGTACAGCACGGCGTTCTTGGGGATGCCGATGTCGATGAACGCAGCCTCCATGCCGGGCAGCACGTTCTGAACGCGGCCTCGGTAGACGTTGCCGTCGATCTGGTTGGTGTCGTCGGCCGAACGGGAGACGTAGTGCTCCACAAGGGAACGCCCCTCCAGCATGGCGATCTGGGTCATGTCTGGCTGGACGTGGACACACACCAAGTACCGGCCGACCTGCTTCGACTTGCGGTCCCGCCCAGAGCGGCGCCGGCTCCGGGCACGCTTCTCGTCCCCGGAAGTCCCTGCGCCCCCGTCTCCGGCTGTTGCGTCGTCCCTGGACGGGGGCGCCTCGGGTCGCTTGAGCGGCACGACAGGCGCCGCCTGGGTCGGCGGCGGGGCGACAACCGGGGCAGGCCTGGTGTCGCCGATCTTCGGCTTGGACTTCGGCGCGGCCCGCGGCCCGTCCGGGGGGCTACTGCTGCTGCCCCCCCGTGGCTCCGGGGGGTGACCCTCCGGGCTGTGGCTGATTTCCGTCTCGGACATGAGGGAAAGCCCTCCTCGCGTGCTGTGTCGCGTCGCCATCGGTCCCGGGCGCGCCCACATGGAGCGGCTCGAACCGAGCGCCATCGCGTTCGATCCATTGATGCGTTCGACAGGCCCGTCCCGGCGCCGCAGGGGCGCCCAGGGCCGCTACCAGGTCACCCGGCCGGACGCCACGCGGATGCGTGGCCAATTCCGCCCGGAGATGACCGTTGGGGCTGGTCAAGGACAGTGTTCGAATGGCCGGGCGGATGTCGTCTTCGGTTTGACGACCCTTTCGCTCCCGCCAGACTGTGAGCACGGGGGCAGCGAGCATCTTTTCCACCCGCTCCTGCAGCTCCTCATCCCGCACTCCGAGCACCTCCAGCTCCCAATCACACGATGCTACCTCCTGTTGAAGCGAACCCTCCGCTTCTCCGATCAGGGCAGCTGCCTCGACGTCGATCCCTTCGGGCAGGAGTCGGCTCAAGGCAGCAGGCAGATCCATGAGCGGGATCTCCTGCGCTCCGGCGGCCTCGAGGCGGATGTCGAGATACTCGCCCCGCGACTCGCAGCCGGTGGGCAGGGCCAGGCCGAAGCTCACCAGCGGATGGGGCACGAACCCCTGTGAGTACGCCATGGGAAGGCGGCTGCGCCGCAACGCCCGCTCCCACAGGCGAGCGACGTCCCGGTGGCTGGTGAAGCGGACCTTCCCCGCCTTTGTGAACCGTAGGCGGAGGCGACGCTGGCCCTCAGGGAACACGGCTGACCAGGCGCACCGGGATCCGATCCCCGACACTGAGGTCCTGTCCCGTCCCTTGGCTCCCACCGGCTGGTGGGAGCGGCGACGCCACCACGTGCTCGAGCCCGAAACCGGTGCAGGCGCCGCAGTCGTAGCACGGGGTCCAGCGGCAGTCCTCGACGGCCACGCTGGCCAGCGCGTCCTGCCAGTCGCCCCACAGGAAATCACGATGCAGGCCGGCAGAGATGTGATCCCAGGGAAGTGCCTCATCAGCCCCGCGATCGCGATGACACACCTCGGCAACGGTGAGCCCCTCGGCGGCCAGTGCGGCCTCCCACAGCGAAAGGTCGAAGCGCTCCGACCATTCCTGGAAGGTGCCGCCCGCCCGCCAAACCCGCTCGATGACGGCACCCATCCGCCGGTCACCCCGGCTGGCCAAGCCCTCTGCGACCGATGCCGCCGGCTCGTGCCAGCGGATCGTGAGACCCCGGGTCCGCCGGGCGGCGTCACGCAGCAGCGCTACCTTACGCTCGAGCTCGGACACCGTGTCCTGGCCGAACCATTGGAACGGCGTGTGGGGCTTCGGCACGAAGCCTCCCACGGAGGCCACAACCGTCACTCCCTTTTGGTACTTCCGGCCGATCTCGACACAACGCGACCCGAGGTCGGCGATGCCCAGCACGTCTTCGTCCAGCTCGGTGGGCAGGCCGATCAGGAAGTAGAGCTTGATCCGGCGCCACCCCTGGCTGAAGGCGGCGTCCACGGCGCTGTAGAGATCCTCCTCGGTGATCAGCTTGTTGATCACCGTGCGCATGCGCCACGTTCCCCCTTCGGGAGCGAACGTCAGGCCCGTGCGTCGCACCTTTTGGATCTCGGCTGCCGTCCCCACCGTGAAGGCGTCCACCCGGAGAGACGGAAGGCTCACCGACACCCGACCCCCGTGATCGGGGTCGTCGACGATGTCTCGCACCGTGTCCTCGATGCCGGAGAAGTCAGCCGATGAGAGCGACGTCAGCGCCACCTCGTCGTGACCGCTCCATTCAAGGCCACGCTGCACCATGGCGCGCACCTGTGCCGCAGGGCGCTCGCGCACCGGTCGGGTGATCATGCCGGCCTGGCAGAAGCGGCAGCCCCGCGTGCAGCCGCGGAAGACCTCGACGTTGAGCCGGTCGTGCACCACTTCGGTCAGCGGCACCAGAGGGCGCGAGGGGTACGGCCAGTCGGCCAGGTCGCTGATCGTCCGCTTGGCCACCTCGGTCGGCACGCCCGGGGCCACCGGGAGGGTCGACACCAAGCGCCCATCTTCATAAGAAGCGGTGTAGAGCGCAGGAACGTACACCCCGTCGAGTCCCGCCAATGCGTGCAACAGCTCCCTGCGGTCCCGTCCTTCAGGGGGCGAGGCACCCAACCAGGCCGCAATGACCTCGTTGATCTCGCCGACAACCTCCTCGCCGTCCCCGAGGACGAAAGCGTCGACAAAGTCGGCCAACGGCTCGGGATTGAAGACGCAGTGCCCGCCCGCTACGACCACTGCATCGGCGCCGCCGCGATCCACCCCGTGGAGCGGGAGCCCGGCCAAATCGATCAAGTTGACGAGGTTGGTGTACACGAGCTCCGCGGAGAGGTTGAAGGCCAGGACGTCGAAGGCAGCCGCGGGCAGGTGCTGCTCCACGCTGAAGAGCGGTACCCCCGCCGCCCGCATGGCGGCCTCCATGTCGACCCACGGGGCGTAGGAGCGCTCGGCCAGGGCATCGGCGCGCTCGTTCAGGATCTCGTAGAGGATCTGCAGCCCCTGATTTGGCAACCCGATCTCGTAGGTGTCGGGGTAGAGCAGGAGCCAGGCCACTCGGCCAGGACCATGTTCAGGGTAGACCGATCCCTGTTCACCCCCGATGTAGCGAGCCGGCTTCGACACGGTGGGCAGGATGCGCTCGATCTGCGGCCAGAGGGTCTCCATTCGCATCAACCCTACGGGACGCTCAGCCCCCGCCCGTTGTCGTGGAGGTCGTCGTGGACGCGCCGGTCGCCCCTGACTTCGCCGGTTGGGTCGTGGTCGTGGTCGGCGTCCCCAGGGGCGGGTTGGTCGCCGGCGCCGTCTGGCTGGCCGGGCTCGACGGCGTCGGCGTCTTGGCCGGGCCGTTGATCCCGGGATTCGCCACGATGTAGTCGAAGATGTTCCTGACGAGAGGGGCTGCTGCCTGGGCCCCGTACCCGCCCTGATCGATGACGGCGAGGACGAGGTACTGCGGATTGGGGTTCGGGCCGAAGGCCACAAACCAGCTGTTCGGCTCGAGCGGTTGTCCGTTCGGGCCGAGATTCGAAGCGGTCCCGGTTTTTCCGGCGAGGTTCCACGAGGCCGGGAATCCCTGGAAATCCTGGAACGCCGTTCCGTTCTTGCTGGAGATGACACCTTCGAAACCTGCGAGCAAGGCACTGTAGGTGGTCGGCGAAATCGGCACCTTCCCGGTGACCTGGGGGTCGAGCTTCTTGATCACCTTGCCGGTGACTGGGTCAACGATCTGGGACGCCACTTGCGGGGCGTAGCGGGTGCCGCCGTTGGCGAAGGTGGAGTACGCCTCCGCCTGCTCGATCGGCGTCAGTATCGTCTCGCCCTGGCCGAACGCCATCTCGATGTTGTCGCCGGTGAACCACGACGCCGCATAAGGGAAGGCCTTCGGCGCCTCCGCATGCAGCTTGGCCCGGGTCGCCTTGCTGTCGACCCGCCCCTGAGCCTCACCGGGGATGTCGACACCAGTGACAGTCCCTTCGCCGTAGGCGGTGGCCTCCTCCTGAATGGGCGTCTCGCCGTATTTGGCCTGCTGCTGCCAGAACATCTCACCCAGGTTGTAGAAGAACGCATCGCTCGATGCGGTCAGTGCGCTCGAGACGTTGTACGTTCCCCCGGTGTCGCCCGGGTCGTCGTGCAGGGTGCAGCCCGTGTCGTTGTTGACGCCGGGCGCGGGACACCCCTGGATCTTGAAGGTCCCGGTGTCGTTGTACGGCGTCGTCGGAGAAATAAGGCCGTCTTGAAGTGCGGCAGTCGCCGTGATGAGCTTGAAGGTCGAGCCCGGCGTGTACTCCCCATCGATGGCGTTGTTGTTCTCCGCCCCACTCTGCTGCAGCGCCGTGAAGTTCGCCGTTGAGATGCCGCCGACCCACTCGTTCAGGTCGTAGTTGGGGAAGGACGCCATGGCGTACACGTGACCGTTCTGCGGGTTCATCACGATGACGGCGCCGTCCGGTGCGGGTGGCTTCACGCCACCGTCGACCTGGTCGGGCGTATTGCGGTCGGCCATGATCTGCGCCTGCAGGTCCTTCTGCACCTCCTGCTGGAGCCCGTCGTCGATGTTGAGCACGACCGTGTCGCCGATCTGGGGTGCCGTGGAGCTGAGCGTGCCCACGACGGTGCCGCTGGCGTCGACCGAGAGCGCCTGGCGCCCGTCCACGCCCTTCAGGTACGGCTCGTACTGACCCTCGATCCCCGAAAGGCCGATCTGGCTGCCCTGGGTGTAGCCGTCGTTCGGATGGTCGGCCAGGTAGCTGCCCGTGATGCCGCCGACGAAACCGAGGATGTGGGTGGCAGTCGTCCCTCCCTGGGGGTATGTCCGCTCTGCGACCGTTTGCACCGTCACGCCCGGGTACTGCGACTGGTGCGTCTGCAGGAACTGCACCGTGTCCTCTGAGACGCCGACCGCCACGGGCACGGGTTCGTAGGGGCTGTATTGGTTGTTGTTGATCGAGGCCTGCACCTGTTTCGGCGTCTGACCGACGAGCGCCGCCACCATGCCGACGATGGCCGGGTTCTGCGTGGCCTCGGCCCGTGACAACAGGATCTCCTGCTGTGGTGTGTTGGAGACCAACACCGTGCCGGCGCGATCGACGATCTCGCCGCGGGGTGCGGCCACATTGACGACACGTACCTGGTTACGCGTGACTGCAGCGGCGTAGCTCTTGCCCTCGACGACCTGCAGCGTCCAGAGTCGCAGGACGAGGACACCGAAGAGGAGCAGCACGACGACGCCGACAATACGGAGGCGGAGGTTGGGCCGGGCCTCCTCTTCCTCGGGGGAGCCGACGATCGACGCCACATTGACGCTCTTGCGCGGCCGCATGCGCGGCCCACTTGTGTTCCCCCGCCAGGCACTACGCCGCGCGGGCCGCGTCGAGGGTCTGGGGTGCAGCCGGTCGCCGCGGATGGGATGGCGGAGGGTCCGCTTCACCAGGCCCTGCTGTCGGCTTGGGCCGGCACGAGCGAGCGGCGGTTGCTCTCCCCGATCAGAGCCCACCGCATCAGCCGGCTGACCGGGAGGACCAGCACCACGCTCGAGATGCCGACCACCAGCAGGAGGGCGAGGAAGTTCACCTGCACCATCTCTCCCTGTCCGAGAATTGCTCCGAGCACGGCGAACAGCATGTCCGCTGCGACGCTTCCCGCGAGCGCGGCCACCGGTTTGAGCCACGTCGCACGGGGGTCGGCGGCCGTCGTGAGGGACCCCACGGCGTAGCCCAGGAGGCATCCAACCAGGGCAGACAGCCCGAACGGGGTCGGGAGCACGAGGTCGAACGCCAGCCCGGACCAAAATCCGACGATGGCGCCGGTTTCGGGCCCGTCGAGCAGCGCAGCCGTGATGGGTAGGAGCCAGAGCAGGTCGGGATGGGCACCGTCGACCCGCAGGGCCACCATGATCGTCTGCTGGACCAGCAGGGCAACGAGGATCAGCAGCGCCACCCGGAGCATGGAGCGTGCCGTCACGTGTTCGGCACCCATTGCACAACGTCGACGTAGGCCAGCTGGTCGAGCGCGGCCGCCGGATCGACATGAATGGTCTCCTGGCTCGCTCCGGCCGAGGTGTGGAAGGAGTGCACGGTGGCCACGGGGATACCCGGTGGGAAAGCCGCGGCATCGAGGCTGCTGGTGTACATGATCTCGCCCTTGCGCAGCAGGGTGTGGGGTGCCACGAGATCCGCCGTCATAGAGTTCGACGGGCCCTGTCCGTCGACGATACCGGTGAGTTGGTTGCCGAAGGTCACGCCGACCTTCGACACCCCGTCGGTGATGAGCCGGACGACGGACGAGTGATGAAAGGACTGGATGACCTGGCCGACCAGGCCCCCGGCACCGACAACCGGATAGCCCACATCGACGCCCTCGGCGCGACCCTTGTCGAGCGTGATCGTCGCGGTGAAGTTCGACGAGTACTGGTCGACCGTCTCGGCAGTGACAGTCGGCAACGACTGCAAGAACGGCAGGTGCTGGAGGGCGGTGATGTTGCGCAGCTGATTCCTCTCGAAGCCCTGTTCCAACTGGGCCGCGCGTAGCTGGCCGAGCGTGCGTTGCAACCGCTCGTTCTGCGCCTGGACCGACCCGTAGTTGAAGGCGCCGGCAAAGAAGTCCCCGATGGGGCTGATGACGTCGAGGACGCCCTGGCGGAGCGGCGAGTAGACGTCGTTGGCGACCGACTTGACCCCCGAGGTCAGGCTGTGGGTCCGTCCGTTCTGGTCGAGCGAGATGAGCGACAGCGACAGAACGACGAGGACGATGACCGTCAGGGTACGGCGAGACCGCCGGGACCGGGCCACCCAGGAGTAACCGGTCGATCGATCAGCGAGTTGAAGTGGTGATCAGCACCCGCTTCAGTGCCTCGAACTCCTCGAGGCACTGGCCACTGCCGATGGCGACGCAGTTCAGCGGGTCTCGGGCCACCACAATGGGCATGCCCGTCTCGTGCTGCAGACGGGACTCGAGCCCGTGGAGCAGCGCTCCCCCACCCGTGAGCACGATCCCCTGCTCCATGATGTCCGCCGCCAGTTCCGGAGGCGTCCGGTCCAACGTGACCTTGACGGCGTCGATGATCGCCGACACTGGCTCTTCAATGGCCCGCCGGATCTCTTCGGTGGACACGACGATCGTTTTGGGAAGCCCACTCACGAGGTCCCGGCCACGAATCTCCGCGTGCAGCTCTTGCTCCAACGGGTAGGCCGAGCCGAGCGTGATCTTGATCTCCTCCGCGGTGCGCTCGCCGAGCGCCAGGCTGAATTCCTTCTTCACGAACGACACGATCGCTTCGTCGAGTTCGTCGCCCCCGATGCGCACCGACTGGCTCGTCACGATGCCGCCGAGAGAGATGACCGCGACCTCAGTCGTGCCACCGCCGATGTCGACGACCATGTTGCCCGTCGGCTCGTGCACCGGGAGTCCGGCACCGATTGCTGCCGCCATCGGCTCCTCGATGATGTAGGCGCGACGTGCGCCCGCGTACTCCGCCGCTTCCATCACGGCCCGGCGTTCCACTCCCGTGATCCCCGAGGGGACGCAGATGACCATCCGCGGCTTGGCAAAGCGGCGCTGGTGCACCCGGTGAATGAAGTAGCGCAGCATCTTCTCGCAGATCTCGAAGTCGGCGATGACGCCGTCCTTGAGCGGCCGGATGGCCTGGATGTTCGACGGGGTGCGTCCGATCATCCGCTTCGCTTCCGCCCCCACGGCCAGGGGGCGCCCATCCTTGATGTCGACGGCCACGACCGACGGCTCGTTGAGCACGATGCCACGGCCGCGGACGTACACCAGCGTGTTGGCGGTCCCGAGGTCGACAGCCATGTCACGACCAAGGAGGGAAAGGCGATTTTCGGCCATAGTTGAGGCTCTCCCGAGGAAATCCGGATGGGCGTCGGCAAGAGCCGGCGCCCGCGATGGTGCGCCCACAGGCTATGGGACTCCGAGGGGGTCCACAAGGCGGACGCCGCTGGGCGCCCTTCCAGCCTGGAATTACACCGGCGTTGGCCGGTGCAGTGCTGCGGTCCGTGTGCCTTACACGCTCGCCAGCCCGGGGAAGAAGAGCCCGATCTCCCGTGCAGCCGACTCGTGGGAGTCAGAGCCGTGCACCAGGTTCTCGGTCGTTTCGATCCCGTAGTCGCCGCGGATGGTGCCGGGCGCAGCTTCGGCCGGATTGGTCGTGCCCATCATCAGGCGCACAACGGCATAGGTGTCCTTCGGACCCTCGACCACCAAGATGAGGGCGGGCGACCGCGTGATGAAGGCGACCAGATCGCTGAAGAACGGCCGCTCGGAATGCTCGGCGTAGTGGATTTCGGCGACCTCTTTGGTGATCGTTCGGAGCTCGGCCGCCACCAGGCGCAATTTCTTGCGCTCCAGGCGGCTCACTACTTCGCCGGCCAGGCCCCGCTCGACGCCGTCGGGCTTCACAATGACAAGAGTGCGGTCCACGAAGGGTGGACACTACACAACCCAGAGGCCGGTCCGACCGCGGTCAGCGACCAGCGTCCTCCCACGGGACGGAGGCCGCCAATGCCTCTTCGCGCGCCGTACCGACCACATAGAGAGACCCGGCGACGACCACCAGTCCGTCCGCGTCGACCATGCCGCGCGCCACACGCAACGCGTCGATCACATTCGGCTCTTCGTAGACGGACAGGCCCAGCGCACGGCCCGCTTCCGAGACCGCGGCGACCGGCATGGCGCGCGGCGAATCAGGCTCACATGCAACGACGGCGGCGACACCCACCCGAACCAAAGGGGCCAACATCGCCGACGGGTCGCGACCCGAGAGCATCCCCACGACCGCCACCGAATCACCGTCGACCGCGAACTCTTCCACCAGCGCGTCGGCCAATGCGGCCATGCCGGCCGCATTGTGCGCGCCGTCGACGAGCAACAAAGGTCGACGACCCAACACTTCGAGACGGCCCGGCACGCGCACGGTGGCGAACCCCTCCTCCACCACATCGACCGCCAACGGCTCCGCGAAGAATGCCTCCACCGCGGCCAACGCCACCGAGGCGTTCAAACCCTGGTGCGCGCCGTGCAGCGGCACGAGCACGTCCTCGTAGCGTTCACCGGGTGTCCACAGGGTGACCACCCGGCCACCGACGGCGACCTGATTGGACTCGCAACCGAAGTCGCGTCCCGCCACCCACACCGAGTCCGCCCCGACCTCGTGGGCCCGGTTGGTGACGATCTCCGCCAGCTCAGGGGCCATTTCCCCCACCACGACCCTGCTCCCCGGCTCGATGATGCCCGCCTTGTCCGATGCGATCCCCTCCAGCGTGGGGCCGAGGACGTCGGTGTGGTCGAAGCTGACGTTGGTGAGCACTGCCACGTCGCCCTGCACGACGTTCGTGCAGTCCCAGGTCCCGCCGAGACCCACTTCCACCACCATGGCATCGACGGCCTCCGTCGAGAACCAGGCGAGGGCGGCGGCGGTGAGCAGCTCAAAACGGGTGGGACGCTCCGGCAACAGCGGTTCGAGCAGCGCCAGCTCCGTGAGGACGTCGGTGAGCGACGCATCGTCGATCGACTCCCCGTTGTGAGCCAGGCGCTCAGCCACTGTGTGCAGATTGGGGCTCGTGTACGTGCCGACGGTCAGGCCCTTCGCCATGAGGAGCGAGGTCGCCATGGCCGACGTCGACCCCTTGCCGTTCGTCCCGGTGATGTGAATGGAGGGAATGGACTGTTGGGGCTCACCCAGAACAGCGGTGAGCGCCCGCATGCGGTCCAGCGTCGGGACTGCGCGCCGGCGCGGCATGTTTGACTCGAAGTCGACGTGGCTGTCGAGCCAGGCCAACGCGTCGGGCAGTCCGTCAAAGGGCGGAGCGACGGACTCGTCCACGGGCGAGGGTTCCGGTTCGGTCAGGAAGCGGCGCGGCGCGATCGGGTTGACTTGACCGGCGCGCCTCCAAGGGGCACCAGCGTCGGAGCTACTCGGTCGAGCACCACCGACCGGTCCACCACACACTTGCCCACGTCGGTGCGGCTGGGCAGGTCGTACATCACGTCGAGCAGCACCTCTTCGAGAATGGCGCGCAGACCACGGGCACCCGTGCCACGCAGGAGCGCCTGCTCGGCCACCGCCTCAAGCGCATCGGGGGTGAACTCGAGTTCAACGTTGTCGAGCGCGAACACCCGCTCGTACTGACGGGTCAGGGCGTTCTTGGGCTCGACCAAGATCTGCACCAGCGCATCCTTGAACAACGGCGACACGGCACTCACGACCGGCAGGCGGCCGATGAACTCGGGAATGAGGCCGAACTTGATCAGGTCCTCGGGCAGCACGTGGCGCAGGATCTCGCCGTCTTCGCGGTCCTTGCGGTGCACCTCGGCGCGGAAGCCGATGCCGCGCTTGCCGATACGCGACTCGATCAGCTTGTCCAGCCCGGCGAATGCGCCACCACAGATGAACAAGATGTTGGTCGTGTCGATCTGAATGAACTCCTGGTGGGGGTGCTTGCGTCCCCCCTGGGGCGGCACCGAGGCGGTGGTGCCCTCCAGGATCTTGAGCAGCGCCTGCTGCACGCCCTCGCCGGACACGTCACGGGTGATGGAGGGGTTCTCGCTCTTGCGGGCGATCTTGTCGATCTCGTCGATGTAGATGATGCCGGTCTCGGCCCGCTTCACGTCGTAGTCGGCCGCCTGAATCAGCTTGAGGAGGATGTTCTCCACGTCCTCACCGACGTACCCAGCCTCGGTCAGCGCCGTGGCATCAGCGATGGCGAAGGGAACGTTGAGCATGCGGGCCAGCGTCTGGGCCAGCAGGGTCTTGCCACAACCGGTCGGACCGAGGAGGAGGATGTTCGATTTGGCCAGCTCGACCCCGTCCTCAGCGGCCGGCGGTCCAGCCTGCACCCGCTTGTAGTGGTTGTAGACGGCCACCGACAGAATCTTCTTGGCATATTCCTGCCCGACCACATAGTCGTTGAGGAAGTCGAAGATCTCCCGCGGCTTGGGCAGGTCCTCGAAGCTCAGCTCGGTGGACTCATCCCGCTCCTCGGCGATGATGTCGTTGCACAGGTCGATGCACTCGTCGCAGATGTAGACACCCGGACCGGCGATGAGCTTCTTGACCTGTTTCTGGGTCTTCCCGCAGAAACTGCACTTGACGAGATCCCCGCCCTCTCCGAACTTCGCCACCAGATCGCTCTCCCGTCCGTCCCAGCTCGTCCTACGCGGCGCCGATGGCTTCGAGTGGCGCCATCGTCCGTGCGGTGATGACCTCGTCGATGACGCCATACGTCACAGCCTCTGCCGCCGTCATGATGAAGTCGCGATCAGTGTCCTGAGCCACCTTCTCCTGGGTCTGACCGGTGTCCTCGGCCAACATCCCCGACAGCAGGTCCCGCATGCGGAGGATCTCCCTGGCCTGCAGTTCGATGTCGCTGGCCTGACCCTCCACACCACCCCACGGTTGATGCAAGAGCACGCGTGCATGCGGCAGAGCGAAGCGCTTGCCCTTGGCCCCGGCAGCCAGCAGGACCGCCGCCGCCGACGCCGCCTGACCGAAACAGAAGGTGGACACGTCGGCCTTGATGAACTTCAGCGTGTCGTAGATGGCGAACAACGCCGTGATCTCCCCGCCGGGCGAGTTGATATAGAGGTGGATGTCTTTGTCCGGCTCCTCGGACTCCAAGAACAGCATCTGAGCGCAGACGAGGTTGGCCACCGCGTCGTCGACGGGCGTTCCGAGGAAGATGATGCGCTCACGGAGCAACCGCGAGTACAGGTCATAGGCTCGCTCGCCTCGGTTGGACGACTCGATCACGGTCGGGACCAGGTAGTTGTAGGCCTTCATCGGATCCCCCGCACTCTGCATTTTCACTCGCTCTCCTCGCTCTGCTCGACTTCGCCCTCTCCCGAGGCATCCGCCTTGAGGTCATCCCGTGACATCGGGTTGCCCTCTTCGTCGAAGAGATCCACGTGGTCCAGCAGCCACTCCAGCGCTTTGCCTTTGCGCAGTTCCGAGCGTACCGCGCCGGTCCGGCCGGCCGTGTCGAGTTGGCGGCGCAATTCGGCCGGCGTGGTCCCCATCCGCTCCGCCATCGCCACTATCTCGGCATGGAGCTCCTCTTCACTGAGGGTCAACTCCTCGGCCTCGACCAGGGCCCGCAGCCCCAGGTCCGCCTTCACGGCGGCCAGGGCGTCCACCCGTACCGCTCCCAAGAGCTCGTCCGGCGAGGTGCCGGTGGCCTGGAAATACTCCGCCAGTCCCAGGTTCTGGGACTCGAGGCGGTGCTGGAGGTCGTGCAACCGCTCGTTGACCTCGGAGTCGACCAGGACCTCGGGCACCACGTCGTCGCTGACCAGGTCGGCCAGGGCCTCGATCGTCTTCTGCCGCAGCGCCATTTGGCTCTGCATCAGCTTGACGCGACCAATGCGGGTAGCGATGTCGTCGCGCAGCTCGGCGACGGTGGCGAACTCGGAGCTCTCGGCCGCCCACTCGTCGGTGGCCTCGGGCAGCTTCTTGATCTTGACCTCTTTGACGAGCACACGGAACGCCACGTTCTGGTCGGGGTCGTTGGGATTGGCCGCGTCGAAGGCGAGGATGGCCCCAGCCTTGGCGCCGTGCAGCTCGGCGTCGAGCTCGGGGACGACGTTGCCCGTGCCGACCTCGTAGAGATAGTCGTCGACTCCGACCACCTCGGCACCTGCGGCATCGTTTCCGTGCAGGTCGATCGTCACCAGGTCACCATCGATGGCCGGACGATCCACCACCTCGAGCTCCGCGTCGTTCTCGCGCAGGCGGTCGAGTTGACCCTGCACCTCTTCGTCGCTGACGGCGAGTCCCGGCAGCGTGACGTGGAGACCGTCATACCCCGGAATGGCGACGATCGGCCGCACCTCCACGACGGCATCGAATGACACGGCGCCGCCGTCTTCGCCGCCCGTGATGTCGATCTCCGGTTGGGCGATGGGGTCGAGCTCCGTGTCGACGACGGCGCGGGCGTAGAAGTCGGGCAACGACTCACGCAGGGCCTCGGCGCGCAGCGCTCCGGCGCCACCCATGCGGGCCTCGAGCACCTTCCGCGGCACCTTGCCGGGCCGGAAGCCCGGCACCCGCACCTGCTGGGCCAGCGTGCGCACGACGTCGCCGAGCGCTCGATCGAATTCGGGCTCGTCCACCTCAACGCTCAGTCGGACGAGGTTTCCCTCCATTGGCTCTGCTGTCGCACGCATCACGAGCCGATCACTCTACCGGCCGCCCCATGACCCGGGCGCACGGCCCAGCCCGCGGTGTGCCGACGGCTCAGAACATGAAGTTCATGGCGCCGAGGACGGACCGGCCCACCAGGGCGTCGCCCGCCATCGCGATGCCGCCCGCCGCCTCAACCTGTGCGGCGTCCGCCCGGCCGCAGCCGAGGCGCGTGAAGTCAATGCTCGAGAGCGAGAGGGTCACCGACGGCGCTGCGTCGTCATCCACCTGCCGGGCCCGGCCGCCCTCCACAGCAATCGTGAAGGTTCGTGCGTCGCCCCCCGGGCCGCTGATGTCGAAGCGGACGGCGGTGCCATCGGCGCAGCCCGCCTTCTTGCCGACGACGAAGGGCATGGCGCTCTGGATGCGAGCCAGCGAGATGGCCGACGCCGCATTCCCGCTCCCACCCGGCCTGTCCAGGGCGCGACGGACATCCTGTTCGTGTACCCAGCAGTCGTAGACCCGTACCGTCATGAATTCCGCATGGGGCACCCGACCAATCGGGCTCCAGCCGATGGCAGCCCACTCGGCCGCCGTCGAGCGCGTCGAGTTGGTCCAACCGGGCCGCGGTCACCGCGACGAACTCCGCCCGGACCGCCGGACCGGGCAGCGACCGTCGCACCGCGACATAGGGCTCGTTGGCGGCCGCGAAGTCGTTCTTCACGTGCTCCCCGAGCGGTCCGGTCCACGCCGGAACGGGCTCGCCCATGATCGCCTGCTCGATCCCGATGAGGTGGGAGAGCTGATCCTTCACGTCCCAGCCGGGGCATTCCGTGGGCAACGCCCACTCCGTCTCGGAGAGCTCGAAGCAGGCCTCGGCCAGCGACGCCCAGGTCTCCGCCAACGCAGCACGGTTCCGGATTCCTTCGTGGAGCCAGTCAACGTCCTGACCTGCATGGTTGTCGGCCACGAGACCGACCCTACCCCTCGATCGTGCCTGAATCCGCCCGACCATCCCCCAATCCCCGGAACCCCCCCACTACGTTCGACAACCGTTCAAGGCCATCACCGACCGAAGGAGTTGCCATGGCTAACTACGAGGGGTACTGCGTGAAGTGCCGAGAGAAGCGGGAGTTCGACGGCCAGGAAGTCGAGTTGGCCAACGGGCGCCGCGCCGCACAGGGCACCTGCCCAATCTGCGGCACCAAGATGAACCGGATCTTGGGTAAAGCCAAGGTCTGACCCTCCACCCGGAGGGCACGCCAGTCGCGGTGAGCGGGCCGCAGGCTGGCGTGAAACGATGTGTACCGTGCACGACCTGATCATCAAGGGTGGGACGCTCGTCGACGGGACCGGTACTGCAGCGCGTGAGGCGGACGTCGCGGTGGATTCCGGCCGCATCACCGAAGTGGGCGTGATCCAGGGCGGTGCCACCCAGGTCATAGAGGCCGACGGCTTGCTGGTGACCCCTGGATGGGTCGACGTGCACACCCACTACGACGGCCAGGTCACCTGGGACTCGGAGCTCGCCCCGTCGTCGTGGCACGGCGTCACCACGCTCGTGATGGGCAACTGCGGCGTGGGCTTCGCGCCGGCGCAACCCGACCGGCACGACTGGCTGATCGGCCTCATGGAAGGGGTCGAGGACATCCCCGGCACGGCGTTGGCCGAGGGGATCGAATGGGAGTGGGAGACCTTCCCCCAGTATCTCGACACGCTGGAGAAGCGGCACTGGACCGTGGACGTCGGCACCCAGGTGCCGCACGCCGCCGTGCGGGCCTACGTCATGGGCGAGCGGGGCGCCCGCAACGAGGCGGCCACGGCCGCGGACATCGAGGCGATGCGGGCCATCGTGCTCGACGCCATCCGGGCCGGCGCACTCGGATTCTCGACCTCTCGCACCTTGGGCCACCGCGCCATCGACGGCGAACTGGTGCCTGGGACATTCGCGGCCGAGGACGAGCTGTTCGGCATCGGGTCCGCGCTGGGCGAGGCCGGTGCCGGCGTCTTCGAGCTGGCCCCGCTGGGCTCGGCCGGCGAGATGCTCGAGGACGCCTGGCAAGAGGTCGACTGGATGCGCCGGCTGTCGGCGGCCATCGACCGTCCCGTGTCCTACGTCCTGCTGCAGGCCGACGACGACCCCGAGCTGTGGCGCAAGCAGCTGGCCGCCTCGCTCGAGGCCTGCGCCGAGGGCGCCCGCCTGTTCCCCCAGATCGCGGGGCGCCCGACCGGGATCTTGTCCGGGCACCACACCACGCTGTGCCTGTTCTCGGACTTCCCTGCCTACGTGGAATTACGGGAGCGCTGCGGGTCGGCGGGTGAGCTGGCGTCGGCGCTGGCCGACCCGGAGGTGCGCCGCTCCATCGTGTCGTGGACGCCGTCGTCACCGGCCCAGGCCGCGGCCATGACCAAGGCCTACGACCGCACCTTCATCCTCGGTAACCCGCCCGACTACGAGCCAGGCCCCGAACGCTCATTGGCCGGCATGGCCGCGGCAAGCGGCCGGTCACCGCTGGAGGTCGCCTACGACGAGATGGCCCGCGATGACGGGCAGGGCCTGCTCTACATCCCGATCCTCAACTACGCCACCGGTGACCTCGACCACGTGCGCGAGATGATGCTGCACCCGCAGGGCCTGCTCGGCCTGGCCGACGGCGGCGCCCACACCGGCACCATCTGCGACGCCTCCATGCCCACCTTCATGCTCACGCACTGGACCCGCGACCGCAGCCGGGGCGAGCGGCTCCCGCTCGAATACGTCGTGAAGAAGCAGACGCAGGACACGGCGAGGCTCTACGGCATGGCGGACCGGGGCACCGTGGAGCCCGGCGCGCTGGCCGACTTCAACCTCATCGACTACGACGCGTTGACCCTGGGCGCGCCGTTCGTGACGAACGACCTGCCGGCGGGCGGGCGCCGGTTGCTCCAGAAGGCGTCGGGCTACGTGGCCACCCTGAAGGCGGGGACAGTGACGTTCGAGCACGGTGAGCCCACCGGTGCCCTGCCGGGGCGCCTGGTGCGCGGC
The DNA here is from genome assembly GCA_963738135.1 of uncultured Acidimicrobiaceae bacterium. Classification (GTDB taxonomy): domain Bacteria; phylum Actinomycetota; class Acidimicrobiia; order Acidimicrobiales; family RAAP-2; genus Bog-473. Next base: position 300,888 of record CAVTVK010000001.1, read on the forward strand.
GGCCGCTGACGCTGCATCCGGGCTGACCGCACAGCGCACCCTGCGCCGCGGCTCGGGGCTTCCGCTCCGCTCGGGCCCGCAACACGGCAGACTGCACGAGGTATGGAGGCGCCCTCGACCCAGTACGCCCTCCGCGACGGCATCCACATCGGCTACCAGGTCTGGGGCCCTGCTCCCGGGGACTCCGGGACCGACGCGGTGGACGTGCTCGAATTCAACAGCGGCCTCATGATCTCCATCGACGAGACGGTGGACGAGCCCAACTGGCTGCGCTACACCGAGCGGGTGGCGGACTTCTCCCGCCTGATCCGCTTCGATGCCGGCGGGCTGGGACTGTCCGACCCGCTGCCGACGGACACCGACCCCTCCATAGAGGGCTGGGGGCGCGACGCCCTCGCCGTCATGGACGCGGCCGGGTGCGCCCGGGCCGTCGTCCTGGCCTCGGCCGGGGGGACCATGCCCGCGCTCTGGCTGGCGGCGACCCACCCCGAACGGGTGATCTCACTCGTCATCGTGAACGGGACGGCCCGGGTCGGCCAAGCCGCGGACTACGGCTTCGGCGTGGCCCAGGAGGAGCTTTCGTCGGCGCGCGGAATCGAGGTCACCCGGACCGAGGACGACGTGCCGACGGACGTCGCCATCTTCGCCCCGAGCCTGGCCCACCGGGTCGGCTTCCAGGAGTGGTGGGGCCGCGCGGCGAGGCGAGGCGCCAGCCCGGCGACCGCCATCGCCTTCAATCTCGTCACCTTCTCGGCGGACATGCGCTGGTGCCTGCCCTCCATCAGCTGCCCGACGCTGGTCTTCGCGCGAGTCGACAGCTACGCCAACATGAGCATGCACGGCCGGTATCTCGCCGAGCACATCGGCGGCGCCCGCCTGATCACCACCACCGGTCCCGATCTGTTGCCGTGGTCCGGCGAATTCGACTCCATCGTCGACGAGATGGAGGAGTTCGTCACGGGAGCGCGCGGCGTGCACGCCGCCACACGCCTCCTGGCCGCGGTGCTCTTCACGGACATTGTGGACTCGACCGTGCGCGCGGCCGACATGGGCGACCGCCAATGGCGGGCCGTCCTCGACGAGTTCGACGTCAACGTCGGGCGGCTACTTGCCCGCCACGACGGCGCCCTCGTCAAGACCATGGGCGACGGGATACTGGCGCGCTTCGCCGCTCCGGCGCAGGCGGTGCGGTGCGCCGAGGCCATGGTGACGACGGCCCGGAGCTTCGGCCTGGACCTACGGGCCGGCCTGCACGCCGGCGAGGTGGAGCTGCGCGGGGACGACATCGGCGGACTGGCCGTCCACATCGCCTCCCGCGTGAGCGCCATGGCGGGACCGGGCGAGGTCCTCGTCACGGGAACGGTGCGCGACCTGGTGGTCGGCTCGGGCATCGTCTTCGACGACCGGGGCCGGCACAACCTCAAGGGCCTGCCCGACGAGTGGCAGGTGCTGGCGGTGGAGCGGGCCTAGCGAGCGAAGTGGCATGTGAGAACGTGGGCGGACTCCCCGGGCCGTACCGCCGCTGTTTGAATGTCCTCCATGACTCTCTTCGCCCTGGGTGACGAACGGCCGCGGATTCACCCCGATGCCTACGTCCACCCCCTTGCGGTTCTGATCGGCGAGGTCCGCCTCGGACCACGTTCGAGTGTCTGGCCCGGGGCCATCATCCGTGCCGACAACGGCCCGATCGTGATCGGCGCCCGTACGTCGGTACAGGACGGGGCCGTCATCCACACCCAGGCTGTGAAGCAGACGCGCATCGGCGACGATTGCGTCATCGGGCACCTGACCCATCTGGAGGGCTGCGTCCTGGAGGACCTGGTGCTCGTCGGTTCCGGCGCAGTCGTCCTCGAAGGAGTCGTCTGCCGCTCGGGATCGCTCGTGGGTGCCGGGGCCGTCGTGCCGCCGGGGACCGAGGTTCCGGCCGGCGCCATGGCGCTCGGGGTGCCGGCCCGCATCCGAGAGGGCGCAGTCGAGCCCGGACTCCGTCCGGGTCAACGCGGACGCGTACTCCTCGAGGCATCTCCCCCAGCACCGCGACGGCAGTCACGAGGTGTCCCTTGCGGATTGCCTCGAACCTGACGCCGGTTGATCTCGTCGGTGCCCGCAACCGAGAGTCGTCGGGAGCGGGAGCCCTGGTTCAGGATCCGGCCAGGATGCGGGCCTTCTGGGCTTCGAACTCGGCGTCGGTGAGGATCCCCTGTGACTTGAGCTCCGCCAGATCCTTGAGCTGTGCGACCGTGTCCCTGGCTGGTGCCGCAGGCGGAGGCGGCGGAGGCGGCGGAGCGTATTGCTGGGGTTGCTGCTGGGCGTACTGCTGGTCGTCCTGTTGCGCCCAGCGATTTTGCTGGCGGCGCGAGACGCGGTTCGACACGGCAGTCGCCGTCCCGGCGATGGCGGCGGTGCGTGCGATACCTCTGAGAAGTGGCATGGTCGGTCTCCTTTCAGCTTTCTGCCGCATCGAGCGCGGCGACGAGGTCGTCCTGGGGGATGTAACCGGCGGCGACCAGCTCGGCCTTGCTGCGACGCAACGCCTGAATGAACGGCGTCGCCCACCGGTTCTCGAAGATCAAGATGGCGGCCGACGAGCCCGGCGCGATAGCCGGAGCCGCCTCGGCAAGGTCGTCTGGGCTCACGAGCCCCGAAGACACGCCCTCGAAGACGGCCAGGTCGATCGTCCCGTCGTGATCCAAATCGGCGAGGCCGATGATCCCCAACGATCCGTCCTGGCCCTTGGCCACGAAGACGAGGTCCAAGATCCTGATCACGCCCTGGTCGACGAGATCGACCAGGATTGGGAAGCCCTCCCCGGTCATCTTGCTCCCCGGGAACTCCACGATCAGGTAGCTGACCGGACCCAGGGGCCCGTCCTTCTTTGCCATCTGCCACTCCCTCTCTTCGCACGTGGGCGCCTCTCCGACATCGAAAGGACGACTGAACTCGGAATCGGTACGCAACACAGAAGCGGTGAGGCGACCACCGTCCACTGCGTCGAGTGAGTTTTAGCGCCCTCGTTGCCGAATTGCCAGGCCCGGGGTCTCAGGATCCTCCCAGTTCTCCCCCCTTCGTTTGCCCTTATCAAGCGTCGGCTCGCCCGCGCATCTGCGCAACCTCTTCCATTGCGGGTCGCTCCGGTATATACCTGCAGTGGCAGTAGCAAACGGCCCGGCACCTCGCCCGGCGCCGATCACGTTCGAGTGGAGGTGCACCATGAACGAACGGGGACGCGGTTGGATTCTCTTCGCCGCCATCGTGCTGGGGGTGGCCGGCATCATGCGCATCTTCGATGCCATCTGGGCGTTCCGCTATCACGGGGTCATTCCCCAGAACCTCCAAGACGCTCTCTTCGGCACCAGTCTGAAGACGTACGGCTGGGTCTACCTGGTCGTGGGCATCATCTTGATCCTCTGCGGCTTGGCGGTGATGGGGGGCTCCCAGATCAGCCGCTGGGTCGGCATCGCAGCCGGTGCCATCGGCGCCATCAGCGCAATCTGGTGGATGCCCTACTACCCGATCTGGTCCCTGACCTACATCGCGCTCGGCGTCTTCGTGATCTACGCTCTCGCCGCTTACGGCGGGCCCGTGGAAGCGACGCTCAGCCCGCAAGAACTGAGCCGCATGTAAGTCTTCGGGGACGTCTGACTCGCATCGGTTCTCGACCCGGACAAAGGAGCACAGCATGGCCATCGACACCCTCTTCGTGTACTGCGGCGTCTACGGCGACGTCGGAGATGCCCTGGCGGACTACGAACTCATCAAGGACCTCCATACCGAAGCGAATCTGATCGACTCCTACGACGCCGCCGTGATCGAGCGTGACCACAAGGGAAGAGTCAAGATCGCCAAAAAACACGAGACCCCGACCCGCGTCGGAGGGGTGCTCGGCGGCGGAGTGGGCTTGGCCACGGGTCTGGTGATCGTCCTCTTCCCCGCCGCCGCCATCGGCGGAGGCCTCTTGCTCGGCACGACCGGCGCAGGCGCGCTGCTCGGGGCACTCGCCGGGCACGCCGCGGCGGGCATGAGCCGTGGAGATCTGAAGGACCTGGGTGAGTCCCTCGACGAAGGTGAAGCCGGTCTGGTCGTCGTGGCCGTCTCCGACATGGAAGCAAAGGTCCGTTCCGCCATGAAGCGGGCGCGCAAGGTCGAGGAGAAGCAGCTCAAGGCAGACCAGAAGGAGCTCGAAGCCGAGGCAGCGGAGGCGCAGAAGTCATAGGTGCCGCCTGCACCACGGTGGGCATCGATTACACACTCCTGAGGAGGGGGCCAACCTCGAGTGGCCGCGCGTGACCGGCGACTCCTACACATCCGCAGGTGATCTTGATCGCCGCAGCCATTCTCGTCGCGCACGCGGCCGTTGGCGTTTCGGTCCGACAGCTCGGCCTCATGTCCCAACGCGTGGCAGTCTTGGTGAATTACGCTTGACGGCCCCACAGAGACAACAGGACCGATCGCGTCACGACAGACAACGGACTAAGGGGTGCTCCATTGACCAAGATGCGGCGCAAGGAATACGAGGAGGAACTTCGGCGGCTGCAGGTCGAACTCGTGCAGATGCAGCGGTGGGTCGTCGAGGAGCGTGCCAAGGTGTGCATCGTGTTCGAGGGTCGGGACACCGCCGGCAAGGGCGGCGTCATCAAGCGGCTCACGGAGCGGGTCAGCCCCCGCATCTTTCGGGTCGTGGCTCTGCCCGCCCCGAACGCACGCGAGCGCTCGCAGATGTACTTTCAGCGTTACATGCCCCACCTCCCCGCTGGTGGTGAGGTCGTGATCTTCGATCGAAGCTGGTACAACCGAGCCGGAGTCGAGCCGGTCATGGGGTTGTGCACCCCGGAGGAGTCGGCTCGGTTTCTCGAGCTCGTTCCCCTCGTCGAGCAGGCCATCATCGACTCCGGCATCATCTTGCTCAAGTACTGGCTCGAGGTCAGCCAGGACGAGCAGACGCGTCGCTTGACTGCTCGCATCGACGATGGCCGCAAGACCTGGAAGCTGTCCGCGATGGACCTCGAATCCTATGGCCGATGGTACGACTACTCACGAGCCCGCGACGCCATGTTCGCCGCCACCGACACCGAGACAGCGCCCTGGTACATCGCCCACTCCGACGACAAGCGGCGCGCCCGCCTCAACGTCATCAGCCACGTCCTCGACATGGTTCCCTACGAACGCGAGGAAGAAGACCACGTCGTCCTGCCAGCTCGCCAGAAGAAGGGCGACTACCGAGTTCCCGATGTGCCTCGGCACGAGGTGCCCATGCGGTTCTGAGCTCAGACCGGCTGCGTGCCCTTCGCCAGAAGAACGAGGTCATGCAGGCGCACACTACGGGTCTGACGCTTCAGTGCGATCTCGTCGTTGCCCTCTGGGACGAGCATGCGCAGGCCCTGTGGGTGGGTACGGAAGATCATCGGTGTGTCCAGTTCGAGGGCTTCGCCGTCGACGCCGGCGTAGGCCTTGCCGGATCGGGACCTGATCTCGAACTGCTCGCAGCTGAACTCGAAGGCATGCCCGCTCCGCGACCCCTGGCCGGCCAGGGCCAGGGTGACGACCTCGGCCGCTTGCGCGCCGGTCGCCGCAGCAACGGCGAACACGCCGAGGTGCCCGGTGTCGAGTCTGAGACGCTGCGACGTGCTGGGCGAGGCGGCGAGCACGTAAGGATTGTTCGACACCATGACCAGGAAAGAGCCGTCGACCTCGGCGCCGTCGGGCGTCACGAATTGCAGATCGAAGGTTTCTTGGGTTTGGCCCAGCAATTCAGGGAGCAACTGCTTGGTCGTCGCCACCTTGGCATCCCGATATCCCTCCTGCTGGACGATGGTGGCGTAGACGCCCAATGAGACGTTGTTGACGAAGAAGCGGTCGTTCACGGTCGCATAGTCGACCCGGCGCTCGAGGGCATCTCGAAAGGCGTACACGCTCTGGCGCGGGTTCCGTCGGTCCAGCCCGAGGTCGAGGGCAAAGTGGTTCCGCGTCCCTGCGGCGACGCAGACGAAGGGAAGATCGTGCTCTACCGCAAGGGACGCGACCAAGGCCTGTGAGCCATCCCCACCGGCCATCCCCAGGCAATCGGCGCCCCGGGCGATGGCGTCTCGGGCGAGCTCTGCGAGGTCGAGCCCGTGGTCCAGCATCACGGTCTCGACTCCGAGCGATCGGGCCAACTCCACCAGTCCGAACTTCTCGACCTTGCCACCGCCCGACCACGGATTGCAGAGCAGGACCGGGTGGGAGGGCCGGGTGGCGTGGTGTATCCGGGTTCTTGCGGTACTCCTGATACTCGCAGCAAAGGCTGCTCGTGCGGCCACGATGGCTATGGCAAGCAGGGCGAGGCACACGAGTACCCGGACGAAGGATTCCCAGTCCTCGCCTCCCGCTCCGAGCAGTGCGGTGACCAGCACGGCCGAGCCCACGACCATCCCGATGATCCCAAACCCGCGCCGCGGGGCCCTCTCCGTGATGGCCCACCATCCTCCGGCGATGCCGAGCACGAAGCCGGCCGCCCCGACAATGACATACGCGCCGTTGCGCACGAGGAAGCCGATCAGTGCCGCAGCGAGGAGAAGGACCGCGAGCAGCGAGACGATGGCCAGGGCTCGTTGGCCGATGTGGCGTGGACGCCTCGACTCAGGCACGGCGCGCCTTCTCGCGGTCCGGGTGCACGGCCCGAGATCCTCGGGTCGTCACGCCACCGGACGACGGGCCTTCCCGCAGTCGGCTCTCAGCACAATGGTGCACCATTCCCACCTTCCGTCCTCGCGGGCATTGTAGGTTCGAGGCGAAGCTCGCGACATGTCCGATTGTCGCGCTGGATCGGGGGCACGGTGGGTGACGACCCTTCGGGGATAACCAGGTGGATTCCGGGGATCAGGGCCGTTCGAACCTACGACCGGCAGTGGACTCGGTCCGACATCGTTGCCGGCGTTGTGCTCGCCGCCATTTTGGTGCCGCAGGGACTGGCCTACGCGGAGCTGGCGGGGCTGCCACCTGTGACCGGCCTGTACACGTCGATCGGGTGCCTCGTCGGCTACGCCATCTTTGGTCCGTCGAAGATCCTGGTCCTCGGCCCGGACTCATCCATCTCACCCCTGATATTCGCGGCCCTTTTGCCGTTGCTGGCGTCGGGCGGAGATGCTCATCGGGCAATTGCACTCGCCGGGATGCTCGCGATCATCGTGGCCGTCATTGAGATCGGGTTGGGGATCGGGCGGCTTGGATTCGTCGCCGACCTCCTCTCGAGCGAGGTGCAAGTCGGCTACATGAACGGCCTCGCCGTGGTCATCATCGTGGGCCAACTGCCCAAGCTCTTCGGGTTCTCGACGGACGCCGAAGGCTTCGGCCCTGAGCTCAAGGCCTTCGCTCAGGGGCTCGACGGCACGGTCGGTGCGGCACTGGTGGTCGGCCTCGGGGTACTGGCCATCTTGTTGGTGCTGTCCCGATTCACCAAGGTGGTCCCGGCGGTCCTCGTCGGCATTGTGGCGGCAACCGCGGTCTCCGCCATCTTCGACCTTGACGCGCACGGGGTGGCGACCGTCGGCACACTCCCCCGGGGTGTGCCGACGCCTTCGGTTCCCTGGACCAAATGGGCTGATGTCGGACCTCTGATGATCGCAGCCGTGGGCATCACACTGGTCTCGTTGGCGGACACGATCGCCACCTCCTCGAGCTTCGGCGCCCGTCGGGGCGAAGAGGTGGATCCGAACCAGGAGATGATCGGAATCGGCGCGGCCAACCTCGCCGCGGGGCTCCTCCAGGGTTTCGCGGTGTCGACCAGCGGTTCGCGCACGGCGGTCGTCGAGCAGGCCGGGGCCAAGTCGCAGTTGGCCTCGTTGGTCGGCGCCGGCATCGTCGTCGCGCTGTTGCTGTTCTTCAACTCCTTGCTGGCCGATCTTCCGCAATCGGCCCTGGCCGCCGTCCTGATCGCCGCTGCACTCTCCCTCCTCGACCTCGGGGCGTTGGTTCGTTACGCCCGGGTGCGAAAGAGTGCACTGGTTCTTTCGCTGGTTGCCAGCGTGGGCGTGATCGTGTTCGGGGTCCTGCCGGGGATCGTCATCGCGATCGTCCTCGCGGTGCTGTTGTTCTTCCACCGCAGCTGGCAACCCCATGGCGCCGTCCTCGGCCAAGTGGAGGATCTGGAGGGCTGGCACAACGTCGTGCGGTACCCCGATGCGCGGGAGGTCCCTGGGATCGTGGTCTACCGATGGGAGGCTCCCCTGTTCTTCGCGAACAGCTCGGTCTTCCGCGCCCAGATCCGCCACACCGTCGGTGAACGCCACGCCAAGTGGGTCGTCGTCCAATGTGAAGCCATGACCGACGTCGACGTCTCCGCGGCAAAGATGCTCGAGCAGCTCGACCGTGAGCTCAACGCAGCGGGCATCCACATGGCTTTCGCGGAGATGCGAGCCCGCCTCCAAGATCTCGTGCGTCGCTACGGACTCTTCGAGACGCTCGATCGTGACCAGTTCTACCCGACGCTCGAGGCCGCCATCGCTGCCGTCACAGAGGCCTGAGTTCAGTCACATCGGCGGAACGGCACATCGATAGACGCCCAGTTCCAGAGAACGAAGGCGACCGCGGCGGCGGGGCACGACGACGGTCGACTGGAGCGGGATGACGGGGCCACAATGGGGGGATGGAGACGAGTCGTAGCGGCAGGAAAGCGCTTTCCAGAGGTGTGGTCGTCGCACTGGTCCTTCTGGGGTTCCTCCTGGGCCACCACGTTCGGCAGCGTCGGGCTCTCGCTCGGGGGTGATGAGGGCTCCGCTGGTCCCAGGTTCGGATCTCCGATGGATCGCACCTCGAAGAGCCTCTCCACCACGTAGCCGGATCCAGCCGCGCCTCCGCTCGAGCGGTTCAGACAAACAGCGTCAACGCCAGCGGGACAAGACCAGGGACCCTGAAACGCGACTGAACGGCACCGGCTCAGGCACATCCGCGGCACTGTTGACGCGGGTACATCGTGTGATCAAGGCTCGCCCCAGCGGGCGACCAGAAGGGAGTCTTGATCTCGATGACCGAGGTGGCGAGTTCGAAGGCTCCCTCCCCTTCGCTGCGGGCGATGCTCGTACCCCTCGCATTGGCCCAGTTCATCTGCAGCTTCGCCGGCTCCAACATGAACGTGATGATCACCGACATCAGTACCGACCTCCATACGACAGTCCAAGGCGTACAGGTTTGCATCACATTGTTCCTGCTGGTGATGGCTGCGTTGATGATCCCCTGCGGGAAGCTGACGGACCGAGTGGGACGAAAGAGATGTTTCACACTCGGTCTGACCATCTACGGCATCGGCGCAGTGCTGAGCGCGCTGTCCCCTGGGATCGGCATCCTGATTCTGGGCAACTCGATCTTCGAAGGCGTCGGCACGGCACTGCTGATACCGCCGGTCTACATCCTCACCACGCTGCTCTTTACCGACCTGAAGTCGCGCGCGTGGGCTTTCGGAGTGATCAGCGCGCTCGGTGGGATTGGAGCCGCCATGGGTCCCCTCATCGGAGGCGTCATCACCACAACCATCACATGGCGGGCTGCCTTCATCTTCCAGGCGCTCGTCATCGTCGCCATCTTGATCATGGCTCGCCGCATCGTCGACCCCGTGGCGCCGGATCCGACCCGCCCGTTCGACGTGGTGGGTGCAGTTCTCTCTGCGGCGGGGCTGGTGATCCTTGTCGGCGGGATCATGGCTGCGGACCAGAGCCTTGCGCTGATGGCGGGCCTCATCGTGCTCGGGGCACTCGTGCTCGCAAGCTTCTTCTTCTGGATCCGCCGACGAGAGCGCGAGGGCCGCGAAGCCCTGCTCTCGACCTCGCTGTTCCACAACCGCACGTCCAATCTGGCTCTGGTGACGCAGAACATGCAGTGGTCGGTCTTGCTGGGGACGTCCTTCACGGTTGCGGCGTATCTCCAGGTCGTTCGGCACTACGACGCCATCCAGACGGGCGTGATCTTCACCGCGGCCACGGTGGGAATCCTGTTGACCTCGCTGGCCGCCAGGCCCCTGGCCAAGCGATTTCGTCAGCGGGCTCTGATCGGGGCGGGATTCATCGTCACGCTGGTGGGGATCGTGGTGCTCTTGGGACTGGTGAAAGGTCATCCGGGCGCCTGGTCCTTCGCCCCCGGGCTCTTCTTGATCGGATCCGGCCTCGGCGTCATGCTCACCCCGTCGGTCAATGTCGTGCAGTCCTCGTTCCCCGAACGATTCCAAGGCGAGATCTCGGGACTCTCGCGCAGTGCGTCGAACCTCGGCTCATCGTTCGGGACCGCAGTCGCCGGCACCATCCTCGTCGCAGGACTGGCCGACCCAAAGCGCTCCTATGGCATTGCCATGATCGCCCTGGGAGTCTTCGGGCTGATCGGACTCGGTGCGACGGTTCTCTTGCCGAAAGCTGATCCCATACCAGCGTCCGATTCTTGATGGCGGAACCAAAGCTTCAGCGTGAGCCGATGGGATGCAACAACAGGGCTGGCATCAGAAGAAGCGATTCGTCTGTCCTTCGAATCGAGCCACGACGAGCCCGACGGCCCCATACCGGCCACAGAGGACTCTGGAGCCATGCCGAAGGTCAGGGCCTCAGCCGAGGGTCGCCTCGGGAGCGCTGGCCGCACGCCGGCATCGGCGGGCGGCACCATCACCGTGCCACCACGCGCAGATCCCGCCCGTATGGAACCGCGTCGCGCAAGCTCGATGAGCAGTCCCAAAAGGACCTGCTCAGGCAGTTAGAGTTCTGAGAGCTTCATGGGTAACAGAACGGGATGTGGCGCAGCTTGGCAGCGCGCCTGCTTTGGGAGCAGGAGGTCCGGGGTTCAAATCCCCGCATCCCGACCAACGATCAGGTTTTCGGACGTCTGCGCACATGGCCCCCCGATGGGCGTCAATGCGGCGTGACCGACACCGTTCCGGGCGCACCGCGGCGTCCTCCGGCGGGACCACGGACGAAACGGGGCGAACCAGCTCGACCCCGAACCCGGCTGATCAGCGCGCACCGAGGAGCCAGTTGACGGGGAGGTTCAGCTCCGACGCAGGGTCACACTGCACCACGACCGCCTGCGACAGGCGGGACAGGTCATGCGGTGGTCGAAGCGGCCTCGGGGCAACCACACCCCGAGTGGGAGCTGGAAGATGAGCATGTCGAGCACGCCGACGTGCGAGGTCTGCCGGCACCGCCCGCACACAACCGTGAAGTTCCCCCGCCCATCGAGGGGATTGCCCGATGTGACCACCAGGCTGTCCGCGTCGAGGCCAGCACCCGAATAGAGCGCCCGCTTGCCCACAGGCAAGGCCACGGCCAGGCCGGACACGACGTCGTCCGAGACCGGCTGCCCGGCCGTCGGCACCCAGAACAAGGCCCTCTTGCCCAAGGGGTCAGGCGCCTTGTCGCTCCGCGCCGCGGCCACCGCGATCAGGCGGTCTGCATGGCGTCGAAGACCCGGGTGGAGAGCGCGGATATGCCACAGCTCCCGGCGAGGTCGGCGCATGTTGCAGGACTGACTGTCCGAGGCCCGGCGCCTCGGCGAAGCGCACCGACTTCGGGACGGACGGCTGGAAGAGCGGCAGGCCGTAGCGCTCCTCGACCTCGGAGAGGACCTGGCGGGAATGCGTCGTGCGCGCGTCGAACATCGTCGGGATCACACCCAGCACCTGCAGCTTCTCGTTGGCGAATTGTCGAACGTCCTCGATCGTCTCGAGCAACTGGCCGACGCCACGGTGGCTGAGGGCCTCGCACTGGAGCGGCACGATGACCGCCTCCGCCGCGGTCAGCCCGTTGATCGTCAGCACGCCGAGCGACGGAGGGCAGTCGATGAGCACGGCGTGGTAGTTGTCGAGAACGGGGAGCAAGGCCTGGGCCAGAACATGTTCGCGACCGGTGCGGGTCAGCAGGTGCACTTCGGCGCCGGCCAAGTCGATGGTCGCCGGCACCAGATCGAGCCCCGGAACCTCGGGGACGGCTTTGACAACATCCGCCAGGCGCGCCCGGCGGACCAGAACGTCGTGCAGTGACGCGTCGAGCGCGTCGGGATCGAAGCCGAGCGAATAGGTGAGGCAGGCCTGCGGATCGAGATCGACCACGAGCACCCGATGACCCTGCTGCGCCAGGGCCACACCGAGCGACTGCACGGTTGTCGTCTTGGCCACGCCGCCCTTCTGGTTCGCCACGGCAATGACCTTGAGCATCGTCGGAGTCTACGACCCGCTCGGCACTTTTCCCAGGGGGAATCCGACCCCGGCGACGGGCGACTCAGCGGAAGGCCGCCTCCTGCAGGCCGACATCGGTGACCAGGTTGCCCAGGGCCAGGTTGACGTCGTTCAAGTGGTATCCCCACTGGGGTCCGAGACTGGCGGAGACGGTGGGGCGGGAGTCAGATGGCGCCGGCGTGGCCGTCACCTGCAGCCAGGAGGCGCCACCGCTCTGCCGGCACTGGGCGGCGTAGAGACCCGGAAAGGTGACCCAGGGCGTCAGGACCCGCACTCCCGGCGTCTGCGAGCCGGCGGTGCGAAAGAAGGGCTGCAAGCCGCCCACCCGGGAAGTGAAGGTGACGGGATTCACGCACACGACCTGTTGTGTCCCGGCGCCCTTCTGACCGGACAGCAGACTCACTCCCCGGCCGGCAAGGCCGAAGAGCGAGTTGGCCGGCGGCGTCGATCCGAAGGACGAGTAGGCGATGACGCAGCCAGTCTGAGAGGCCCGCCCGCAGGTGGGGACGTTGCGGAAGGTGCCGCCGACAACCCGGCCCGGAGGGACCTGCACGTTGCCCCCCAGCAGGATGGCGGACACCATGCGCTTGCGAAGGCTCGGTGAGGGGTCGACCTGGGTCTGCAACAGCTTGATCAGCATGGCGGCACCTTGCGAGTGCCCGATGAAGATGATCGGCCGGCCGTGGTTGTCGTGAGCCAGATAATCCCTCCAGGCGGCGAGAAGGCTGAGGTACGCGGTGGCGACCGTGGTCAGGCTTGCATCAGACAACCCAGCCACCGTCACCTGGCGGTACATGGGAGCCCAGACGGTGCAGCGCTGGGAGAAGCGAGAAGCTTGAACGATCGCCGCAGCTTGTTCGGCCGGCTGCACGGTGAGGTCGGCGTTGGCACTGGTCTCGGTCGAGACCGTCGGGTACACGTAGAAGCAGTCGAAGCGCCGTGTCGTGGGCGAGGTCGGGGAAATTGCGGCGCTCGTCGCACCTTGCGCGGTCACCACAGTGGCGGCCCGGCTCGACGTGCACGGATCAGTAGCCTGCTCGGGGCTGCACAGCCAGACCGTGTCCGATCCCGCCCGGAGCGGGCGGGAGGCCGCCCCTCCGGCAGGCGGGAATGCGGCGAGCGCAGCAGCCGCCACCACGATGATGAGGCAAGCCGCCCTGCGCATTCGTCGGGCGCGTCCTCTCATGGCCGCCCAACCCTAGGGCTTTGGAGTACGGGCGAGCGGGACCCGGCCGTCGGAGCCGCGGCGACGGCGCGCATAGGGTCGTGGGCGCAACGGGGCGGGCGGGCACGGGCTCTCGAGTCGACTGCTGCGCCTCGCCGGCAAGACCCAGAACCGGAAGAGCACATGGCTGTCGCCCGCATGAACCAGAAGACCGTCGTCGGCATCGTGTTCGTCTCCGCCATGTTCATGAACATCATGGACATCACCATCGTGAACGTCGCGTTGCCCACCATCGGCCGCGAATTCCACATCCCCCCCACGGCGGTCGACGGGGTCGTCATCGCCTACCTGGTGAGCCTGGCCGTCTTCATTCCGGCGTCGGGCTGGTTGGGGGACCGATTCGGCGGCAAGCGCGTCCTCCTCACCGCCATCGTCGTCTTCACCGTGGGCTCGGCCCTGTGCGGCCTGGCCCAGAACTACCCGGAGCTCGTCGTCTTCCGGGTCATTCAGGGTGCGGGCGGCGGCATGATGGCCCCGGTCGGCATGGCCATGCTCTACCGGGTCTTCCCGCCGGCCGAGCGCGTGCGGGCGGCCAGCATCCTCACTCTTGGGACCACCGTGGCCCCCGCCGTGGGGCCGGTGCTCGGCGGGTTCCTGGTCACCAACTTCTCGTGGCGCTGGGTCTTCTTCGTGAACGTCCCGATCGGCATTGTGGCGGTCCTCTTCGGCGCCCTGGCGTTGGAGCGGACTACTGCCATCGACGCCGGTCGCTTCGACGTGCCCGGGTTCATCCTCGGGGGCGCCGGTTTGGGCCTCTTGATGTATGGCGTGTCCGAAGGCCCACTCGAATCGTGGTCGTCGACGGCCGTGGTCGTCACCTGCGTCTCCGGGGCTGCACTCCTGGTGGCGTTCGTCCTGGTGGAATTGCGGACCACACGGCCGATGGTGGACCTGCACCTGCTCCGAGAGCGGCTGTTCCGCTCGACCAACTGCGTCATGTTCCTGGCCGCCGCCGCCTTCTTGGGAATGCTCTACCTGATCCCCCTCTATTTCCAGGACGCACGAGGGCTCTCTGCGCTGCAATCGGGCCTCTCCACGTTCCCCGAGGCGTTCGGCGTCATGATCGGAGCGCAGTTCGCCAGCCGCTTCATCTACCCGCGTGTCGGCCCCCGCCGGCACATCACCGCCGGGTTGCTCGGTCTGGCCGCCTGCATGCTCGTGCTGACCCAGATCACTGTGACCACCAACCTGTGGTTCATCCGCGGGCTCATGTTCGTTCTGGGGTGGATGATGGCGCAGGTGATGGTGCCGAACCAGGCGGCGGCCTTCGCCATGATCACCCCAGAGTCGATGGGCCGGGCCTCGACCTTCTTCAACACCATGCGCCAGGTCGGCAGTGCCACTGGCGTCGCGGTCCTCTCGACCGTGTTGATCGGTGCGGGCACGGCCCATGGCACGGGCGGGACCTCATCGCCGGACATCACGGGCTACCGATTCGCCTTCCTCACCGCGGCGATCTTCGCTCTGGCCGCCGCCGCGTTCTCCCTGACCATCCACGACAGAGATGCAGCGGAAACGATCGTGCGGCGGGTCCGTCGGCCCGCGCGCGGGCGCCCCGCACGGAAATACCTATCCCCGAAGGGAGCCCCGCATGACCACGGTGGAGACGGTCTGCGTGTTCTGCGGTTCGAGTCCTGGTGCGGATCCCGTCTTCGCGGAGGCGGCCCGGCGGTTTGGGTCCACTGTCGCCGCACGCGGGCATCGAGCTCGTCTACGGCGGCGCCTCGGTCGGCCTGATGGGTGTGGTGGCCGACGCCGCCCTGGCTGCGGGTGGACGGGCTACCGGCGTCATCACCGAGTCACTGGCGGGCCACGAGATCGCCCACGCCGCGCTGAGCGAACTGCACGTGGTGAGCACCATGCACGAGCGCAAGGCGCTCATGTCCGAGCTGTCGGACGCCTTCGTCATGCTGCCGGGCGGATTCGGCACCTACGAGGAATTCATGGAGTCGGTTACCTGGGCCCAGCTCGGCATTCACGACAAGTCCTGCGGCATCCTCAACGTGGACGGATTCTTCGACGAGCTGCTCGCCTTTGTCCGCCACGCCGTTGCACAGGGTTTCATCAAGGCCCGCCAGGTCGACGCTCTCGTCGTCTCCGGCGACGTCGACGAGCTGCTCACCGGGCTCGTGGGCGCGCCGCAGGATCAGGTCGTCACCCGGTAGAGAACCCGACTCCGGCCGACCACTCGATCACGGGCGGCCGCACGGCGGCACACCGTGGATGGCCTTTCTCGTCCGTCAGACCGAGCCGGCCGACGAGGGCCCCTCGCTCCACGGCTGCCCGCAGGATGTCCGACGGCACACCGTCGAGCATGAGCTTGGCCCGGCGGAACATTGCGAACTCGCCCGCTGCGTCAACCACGCCCCACGAGAGGTAGACGAACCTCTTGCCGGGGCCACCTTGCAGGAAAGGGCTCCGGAGGTCGAGCCCGGATGCGCTGTCGCTCGTCATGCAGTCGAGTTCCCACACGGCACTGCGCGCGTCCCCACGGATCACGCCCGAGAGCTCGCCCGGCTTGTTCCGGCGCTGCACGCCGACGTGGATGTTGGGATGGCCATCGGGGTAGTCGGGTCCCGGTCCACAGGAAGACCCGGGGAGGTCGCGCCCTTCGATCCGGATCAGCACCCGACCAGTCTGGCGCCTGGGCGCCCCCTTTTGCTCAGGACGGACGAGGAAGCAGGAGCACGTCACGCAACTCGTCGGTCCCGCCCCAGTCGGCGAGGAGGTGCGCAACAGAGTTGTAGGGCTTCTGCTTTCCGGTGGACTTCTCGAGCAGCGACGCCGTGTAGCCGAGCTTTTCGAAGTAACGCAGATAGTCACCCACTGTGGTGCCCGACACCCGGCGCAGCATCTCGTCCTTCAGCTCGGTGGTCACGACTGGGCGATCGCGTTCGACGATGCGTGTCGCGCCCTGCACCACCCGACCCTCGGCTCCTTCTACGTCCATTTTGAGGAAGCCCACCGGACCCTCAATGAGGTCGTCGAGTCGGAATGTCGGCACGACCGTGCCGGGGTGAGAGAGGAGGTCCCCGTCGTCGATCAGGCCCCCGTTCGATCCGACGTGCGTCGAGTAGTACGCCCAACCGGTCGCTGCATCCGCCGCCACCGGTAACACCTCGACGTTCGTGGTCTCATTCAGTCGGAGCGAGGACAACAAGAGCCGGCAATTCTCGGAGTTCGGTTCCAACGCCATCACTTGGCCGGACGGACCGACCAGCCTCGACGCCAAGAGCGAGTAGTAGCCAAGGTTGGCACCGACGTCGACCACCGTCATTCCCCTGGTGCAGTGCTGTTCGAACACCGCAGTGAGGTGCGACTCGTAGTGACCGGACAGTAAACCAGGCGTCACGGCTGCATCGGCGGCGTCACAGAACAACTCGACGCCGCCGACCGTGCAGCGCACGGCATCCTCCCCCGCCAACTGCACGGAGAAGGCCGTCGGCGCGACCTGATGCTCGATCGTGCCCAACATCCGGCGGATGGTCGACACACGGGCCAGGTCCCCCGTCGGCCGCCTCGTCGACATCATGGCGGAGCTCGTCCGGCAGCGTCGGGTAGAGCAGGGCGACCAGTTCGTCATAGGTGATTCCCCGCCGCGTCGGTTCCGGGACTGTGCCTCCGAGCCCATGCACCATGCGGTCGCGGAGCGGCCTCAGCTTCTCTTTGACAGCGTCCTGCCAGGTATCCCGCGCTTCGACCACTCCGGCCCACGGTATCCGCTGACCAAGGGGCCCGGTCGCTAGTGTCTGCACGAAGCGACCCCACGGAGGAGACATCGTGCCCACTGCAGATCGGATCGCCGCCAGCCGTACCGTCGCGGCCAGTCCGGCAGAGGTCTTCCGGATCGTCACCGATCCTGCCATGCACGTCGAGATCGACGGCTCGGGCATGCTGGAGGCGGCGCCTGGGGCCCGGCGCGTGAGCGCGCCCGGGGACACGTTCGTGATGGACATGGACCGGGAGGCGTTGGGCGACCAGCCGATGGGCAAGTACAAGTCGGTCAACACGGTGACGAGGATCGTCCCTTACGAGCTCCTCGAGTGGAACGTCGGCTTGCCCGACCACGGTCCGTTCGGTCATGTCTACGGCTGGGAGATCATGGCGGTCGGCCCGGACGAGACGATCGTCACCAACTACTGCGCCTGGCCCGACATCCCCGAGTACGCCCGTCCGCACTTCCCGATCGTTCCCCTCTCCATGCTGGAGAAGTCAGTCGACAACCTCGCGGCGCTCGTCTCTCGCCAGGGCTGAACGCCGGAACCATGGGTTGCCTTGGTCGGAGCAGCCTACGGATCCCAATTTTTGGGAAGGCGCCACGACAGCCGCCCGACACAGGAACCCCCGGTGCAACAACGCCCACCTGTTCGGGAGCAGCGTTGCTGTCACTAACAACGCCTTCGTGAACTACTTCAACGTGACGCTGTCAGATGCGCCGAGTGGCTGGCCGGCGACGACCAACGTGACCACCTGCGGCAACACCACGGGCTCTGCCCAGTCTCCCGTGGTCGCACCTCCCTGTCCGGGGTAAGCAGCCTGAACCTCCCCAAGGTCGCATTCTGATCAGCGCGGTATCGGCGGATGGGCCCAAGGGCCCAAGGGATGCCGATCGGGCCCAGATGACCGCGGCCGCGTGCCTCGCCCGCTACAGCGGTCGGACCCTCGAGACCTACGGCGACGACCCGCGCACCCACTCCGGTGTCATTGATCGGGCCACCGCCTATTTCATGCGGCCAAACGAGCGAGTGCGTGCGCGACGCCCCTCAGAAAGGCGGGCCCAGTACTCGAAGGCGGTTCGACGGGGCGATGCAATCTTGCTCAAAAGAGAACCAGCATGTCAGCAGGGGCATTGTCATCGGTTCGTGTTCCTGCTCGACGCTGACCTCCGGGCCGACTCGGCGCCACCCCAATCGTCGGTAGAAAGGCAGACGGATCTCCCGGCAAAACAGAAGAGCAAAGGGTCTTCCGGTCATCTTCATGCGGTCGGTCGTCTCTTGGACCAGACGAGCGCCGATGCCTTGTCCTCGCAGTGACGGGTGAACCATGACACTGCCAAGGCCGACTCCCGGAATGCGAACGCCGTCCGCCTCCACGTCGATCAAGAGGTATCCGGCGTGGGCGACAAGTCGTCCGGCCTCCGAGAAGCACACCTGATGGTCCTTTGGCGCCCATGAGATGGCCAAATTGTCTGTTCCGTACGGGTCCGACTCTCCATCAGAGAGCAGTGCTGCCTCCGCAGCGGAAAAGTCCGATGTTTCGGTGATTTCGATCAAGCGACGACAGTACCAAGGTTGTTCTTGCCGGGGCTGCGCTAAACCGTCTTCCGAGATGGCCCTCCCGTTAGGGGGGACCAGTGGCACAAGCGCTCCGAGCCATCGTACGGGGTCCAACACCACGGCTGCGGCAGCAGCTGCGGCTGCGCTCCATTCGCTCTAGGCGGCCGCTTCGACGGAATCTGACCTAGCTTCGCGCCATGATGGCGTTCATCAAATACGTGACATTCGACTGCGCTGATCCTCAAGGGCTTTCATCCTTCTGGTCAGAAGTCACTGGGTACCGGTCCGTAGCCGAAGAGGATGGCTTCGCAGCTCTGGCTGCACCCGATCACCGAGGTGTCCGGGGGATCCTGTTCTGGAGGGTTCCTGAACCTAAGACTGCGAAGAGCAGAATCCATGTTGACCTAGCGACCAAGGACCCGGAGGACGAGATCGAGCGACTCATTGCTCTCGGCGCCACGATGGTCGAGTTCCGAGAAGGCAACGGAACTAGCTGGACTGTCATGCTTGATCCTGAGGGCAACGAGTTCTGCATAGGGTGACCGCGCCCTGATCCAAGGCCTCTTACTTCCGGCGAGCTCCTATCACTTGTCAACCCCTCTTTGGGGCTCGGGAGTGAAAACAGCGGACACGACATTGATCAGTCACTCGTGGTGAGGACAAGCTCCTATTGGGTCACGCGTTTTCGAGATCATTGGCTCGAGCTGAGGGTCGGCGAATCGCTGGAGAGTCAGCTCCAAGAAGCGACAGTACGGGGGAAGGCCAGACCCACCAGCCCGAGGCTTCAGCCGCGAGGCAAGTAGCGGTAGACCTCGCGGGCGACGTAACGCTTCAAGATGCGAATGACCTCGGCCTTGGTCTTGCCCTCCTTGACCCGGCGCTCGAAGTAGAGCTGGGTCTCGGGGTCGTGGGCGATGCGCACCATGACGATGCGCCAGAGCGCGCTGTTGGCCTGGCGATCTCCACCGTCGTGGGCCTTGACCTTGCCGTTGGTCTTGCCCGATCCGGCCGGGACGGGTGCGACACCGCACAGGTGGGCCCAGGCGGCCTCTGAACGCAGTCGGTTGGGGTTGTCGCCGGCCGCCATGACCAATGCAGCTGCGGTGTCGGGTCCGACGCCGAAGACGTCGAGGAGGTCGGGCACGGTGGCGACGAGGAGCGCCTCGATACGAGTGTCGAGCTCGGCAAGTTCGTCGTCGAGGGCTTCGATCCGGTGGGCCAACGAGGACAGCGACGCCTTGGTTGCCGCGGTCACCGGATCGGGGGATCGCGTCGGCCGGAGCCGGGACCCTTCGGCGACAAGGGCCGGCACCGAGAGGCCTTTGAGGCGGCAACGAAGCTGTTCGGGAGCTGTGTAGCCGAGGTGGCGCATCTGGATGAGGGCCTTGGTTCTGGCCTGGCGGGCCGAGCGCTTGGCGACGACGAGCACTCGGATGGCTTCGACAGCACCGTCCCTGGACTTAGGGCTGCCACTCGCTCGGCCGCTGAGCGCGGCGCGGGCCGCTTCAACGGCGTCGAGAGGATCGGACTTGCCGCTGCGACGGCGTTCCTCTCGATTGGGTCGGTCGACCTCGATGACCTCGACTCCCACTCGGCGCAGATGGCGAGTCAGTCCCGAGCCATACGAGCCGGTGCCCTCGATGCCGATCCTGGTCACGTCCCCGAAGGACTCGAGCCAGGCCAGCAGCGCCTTGTAACCCCCAGCGTTGGTCTCGAAGCGTTCCGTGCCGAGCAGCCCACCCAGCGGGTCGAGGGCGGCGGCTACGTGCACGTCAAGGTGTGTGTCGACGCCACCAGTCACACCACGCGCAGCTTCTACGATGGTCATTGGTCATCCCTTCTGTCTTTGAAGTTAGGGATGGCACGGCCGTTCCGGATCGGAGCGACGGGCGGCCCAGGCTTGTTGCTGCAAGCCGGGCCAATCACCCCAACTCGGAGACGGGACGTGCCGCTGTCAATGTGCCGCTGGTTGGTCTCGGTCGACGACGTCTCGCAACGTCACGGGGATCCGAGTCAGACCGGACCTGCCAGCACTCCCGAAGCTATTCAGGACCAGCAATCAAGCGGTGGACCCTCAGAGAAGTATCAATGTACGGGGGCACCCCACTCCGGAGCAGTGCTACTCAGCAATGACCTTCTCGAGCCTCTCCAGGCTGGCCGTCATGGACTCAAGAATGGAATTGTTCCCGTTGATCCACGCCCCACCATCGCTCAACAGGGATTGGCGGACCTCTTCCGTCACGGTGCCGCAGTCAAATACCTCCGTGACGATGGTGGCATCGTCACCGTCCGGGGTGAGGATGTAGCCCCAGCGGTAGCCCGCAGGGATGCCGACTTTGGACGGATCATCACCCTCGGCCCGAGAAGGATCTCCGGGGGCCGGTTCCCAAAAGATGCGCCGATCTGGCTCGAACTCCACCACGTAGTTGAGCATGAGGTAGTCGTCTCCGAGCCGATGCATCTTCATGGTGAAGGTGTCGCCCACCTCGGAGATGGGACGGTCAAGGACGGCTCCCCGGAGCATGTCGGATCCGTCAAAATCCATGTGACGTTGCGGATTCGCCAGTATTTCAAAGATGGCGGCCGCAGGTGCTTCGATTTTGCGTGATGCTTCGATCGGTTTGCTTTCCTTTGACATGGTGCAGTCCTCTCTGTCGCTCTTTCTGAGTGGGTGTTATGCCGAGACTGCGGGTTGAGTCGCTTCGCGTCATCCGCAGCGCGGTCGATCCGACACGGTGGACGGGTTTCTAGTCGGCCACCGTCTCCGCCCTTCACGCAGGCGCGCCGGCAAGGACCGCTTCGATTTGCGAGAAGACAATGCGCATGCCTTCTTCGAACCCCGTGGCGAGCACCTCCTCCATCCCCGTCTGCGAGTCGAAGTGGGTGCGGATCGTCATCACAGCTCCCCTGCCGTCGCGCTCGTCGATGGTGATGATCATGGCTGTCATCGAGTTCCCGTCGTTCGGGCGGCCGTCGTCGTCCACGTCGGCATCCCGCAGCTCGAGGTGGCGGGGCGGGACGGCGGCGATGACCTCCCACCTGCTGTCGTGGCGCTCGCCCCCGGTCCCGGTCATGAAGAAGGTGATCCGCCCGCCGGCCCGCAGGTCGTGGTCGACCACGGTCGCCGGGTAGCCAGGGGGCCCCCACCACTGCTCGAACTGGCGGGGGTCGGCCCACAGCTGCCATGCCCGGTCGACGGTGGCATCGAGGTTCGCCGTGACCGTCATGGTCAGGGATTCGGGGTCCTTCTCGACGCTGGTCACGCTCATCGCTTTCCTCCAGTGGTTCGCTTCTCGGTTGCCAGAAGGTCGTCGATCCGGTCCACCCGCGCCCGCCACAGCTCCTCGAGGCCGTCTAGGAGCACCCGGGCCCTCTGGACGGTGTCGACGTCGGTGCGCACGAGCCGCTCGCGCCCATGCCGCTCCTTGCTGATGAGCCCGGCACCTTCCAGCACGGCGACGTGCTTCTGCACGGCGGCGAAGCTCATCGGGTAGCGCTTCGCCAGCGCCGACACGCTGTAGCTGCCCCCGACGGCGGTGGCAAGGATGTCGCGCCGAGTGCCGTCAGCAAGGGCGTGAAAGATGCGGTCTACGTCAGCGTCGGATGCCTGATCTACAACCATCTGGTTGCATATTAGCGAAGAACGATGACGCGCACAAGATCTCGGTACGGATCGTGAAGGGCGCAGAAGGTTGACCGCGAGCACGCTCGCTGCGGGCCGCGGCCGCCGAGCGGCGGCGCCCAGGTCTCGACCACACGTTGGTCCCGGGTCGCCCCAGGCCGGCTGATGGCGACATCGCAGCCGCTGCCGATGTAGAGATGATCGGCAGTCGGCCGCGAGCGCAACGGTTCAAGCGCGACAGATCGACGGTTCGGGTGGCACCGCGAACGGCATCGGCTATCCCAGAATTCGCGCCCATATTGTGTGGGCATTGCCCCTGATGTGCCGAACCGTCCCACTCATACCGCGTACTGGGACATGCCGATGGTCCGACGGTCCGACGGTCCGACGGTCCGACGGTCCCGAAAGGTGTCCGCGCTCAGATCGAGCGGATGGCACCTCCGTCGACTGGGATCATTGCTCCTGTGATGTACGACGCTGCGGGAGAGAGCAAGAAGGCGGCAACTCGGCCGAACTCCTCTGGTTCTCCGTATCTCCGCAACGGGATGTGCTCCGATTGCCTGACGCGAACCTCCTCGGGATCGCCGGCGAGGGCATCGATCTCACGGACTCGGTCGGTGGCGATCCGGACTGGCAATAGTCCATTGATCCGAACTCCTGCAGGGCCATTCTCATCCGCCAACGTCTTCACGACACCCGCGAGCCCAGGGAATAGGCCATTTGAGATGGCGAGGTTCGGCAGCGGTACGCGTACCGACGAGCCCAACACGAAGACGAGAGACGCGCCCGTCCCTCCCGGGAGCCTGATTCCCTCGCTGCCTAGCTCGGCTGCGAGAACGCGCCCGAGGCGGATAGCCCCGAGGAACACGCTTTCGAAAGCAGCACGCCACGCATCGTCTGTTGTGCTTGCGACGCTCCCGATTGGGGTTCCCCCTACGCTTACGAGCGCCCCGTCTATGCGACCATAGGTCTCATTCGCGGCCGCGATGAGTCGACCTGGCGTGGCAGGATCCGCAGTGTCCGCGACGATCCAGGTGGGGGTGCTCGCTGCGATTCCGCTCTGTGCGAGGCGGTCTGCTGCTGCCAAAGCTGTGGCCTCATGAGGGGATGCGACGACGACTTTTGCTCCCTCTCCAATGAGTGCCTGGGCCGCGGCAAAACCAAGACCGCGGCTACCTCCGGTTACGAGGTAGACCCTGTCACGCAATCCGAGATCCATGAGGGCATTTTGGCCCAACGCGTTCAAAGAGACGGGGGACTCGCTGCCAGCCACCGTCTCGGCTTTGCCGCAATAGCGGACACTGAGCGACGAACCAGGCGGAGCCTGGGTGTCGTCAGGCACTCGCGCTTGGTGACTGCGACTGCTCGCGTACCATCTCGATGCGCACCTCCGGGAGCAGCCGCCGCAATCGAGAGACGACCGAGCCGTGCACGATCTCTCCCAGCCGGGAACGGTGCCGGCCGACAACGAGTCTGGAAGCGCCGTGGTCCCTCACCGCTCGGGCGAGGCCCTCGGGCACCGACGCCGCGGTCATCTCGACGTAGAAGCCTCCGACCGCTGTCGCCGAGTCCCGGTGCTGGGCGTGGGCCTGCGATCGCCGGTGGGTCATCCCGTCGGCGAGGCTGACGTGGACTACCAGCAGGTCGGCGTCGTCCTCGATCGCTCGTTCGCTGGCGCGGCGAATCACGTGCTGCCCCCAGCCGGTATCCGACACGCCCGCCACCACGGTCGGGCGGGAAGGAGCGACGAGACCGCGCGCCTCGAGCATCTCCTCAGCCACCGCCTCCAGAGATCCGTCCATCCAGGCCCGCCCGAGGGCACTGAGCGCCTGGAGGTTGGACACCCTGAAGTAATCCGCCAGGGCGCCTCCGACCCGGTCGGCCGAGTACACCTTTCCGTCGGCAATGCGCCGACGGAGAGCATCGGCGGGCAGATCGACCAGCACGGTTTCCCCAGAGCGCACGAACTCGTCCGGAATCGTCTCCACTGTCCCGGCTCCGGTGAGTTGCGCCACGTAGTCCCGGGCCGACACCAGGTTGGCCAAGTTGGCGGTCGTCATGACGTCAACCCCGGCCGCCAGGATGTCCGCCACTTCCTGCCACCTGCGTCTGGTCGTGCCCACCACGGTGTGGGCCAATTCGTCGACAAGGGCGACGCCAGCGCCGCTGGCCACTACCGCCTCGACGTCGAGTTCGGCGAAGGTCCCGCTCTCGTAGGCGACCGAGCGAGGTGCCACTACTTCGAGGTCTCCTATCTGGGCCCGGGTTTCGGACCGGCCATGGCGTTCCACCCACCCCACGACGACCCGCTCTCCCGCATCAGAACGAGATCGGCCCGCCCGCAACATGGCGTAGGTCTTTCCGACGCCGGGAGCAGTGCCCAGGTACGTCGTCAGGGCGCCGGATCCTCCCACCACTGCAGCCTGCCACCTCGACGGATCCCTCGCCCCGATCCGGCAGCGAGGATTGAACTCGGCAGCTGAGCGGGTCCACCACTCCGGAGAGGGAACTGGTCATAGGAGCCTGCCGCACAGGCCCATCGCTGTCTTGTCCGTCGTCGCACTGGTGCGGTGCCACCCCAACCAAAAGCGAAGAAGGGATGACATGCACACTCTGGCACGAGCGGTCACCGGCGGCGTCGATACGCACCTCGACGTCCATGTAGCTGCGGCGTTAGACGACCGGAGGGCGCTCCTCGGTGTCGAGAGCTTCGAGACCACGACCGAGGGCTATAAGAAGCTGATGGCGTGGCTGAGCGACTTCGGTCCCGTCGAGCTCGTTGGCGTCGAGGGCACCGGGTCCTATGGGGCCGGCCTCACTCGCCATCTCCAGGCCGAGGGCATTGCCGTCGTCGAGGTGGACCGGCCCAATCGCCAGCGCCGGCGGCGCAAGGGCAAGTCAGATCCCGAAGACGCCATCTCGGCGGCCCGGACGGCGCAAAGTGGTGACGCCAACGGATCAGCCAAGACCAGGGACGGAAACGTCGAGGCCATGCGGGTAATTCGGGTGGCCAGGATCTCGGCCCGCAAGGGCCGGACCCAAGCGCTCAACCAGATGCGGAGCCTGATCTCGACCGCGCCCGATCCCATTCGCGAAGAGCTGCGCCACCTCAACGTGCACCATCTGCTCGAGCGGGCGGCGGCCTATAGGCCTGGCACCAAACGCGACGTGACCTCGCTCACCAAGCTGACCCTTCGAACCTTGGCCCGACGGGCCATCGCCCTCGAAGACGAGATCACTGAGATCCATGTCATCATGAAGAAGTTGGTCCACGAGAGCGCTCCCGAACTGGTTGCCACTCCCGGCCTGGGAACCGAAACGGCATCCGCTCTGTTGATTGGCGCGGGAGATAACCCGGATCGGCTGCGCAACGAAGCGACCTTCGCCCACCTCTGCGGCACCTCGCCTCTGGAGGCCTCGAGTGGCAAGCAACAGCGCCACCGGCTCAACCGCGGCGGTGACCGCCAAGCCAACTCGGCCTTGTGGCACATCGTGATCACCCGCATGGCCAATGACCCGCGCACGATCGCATACATGGAACGCAGGATCAGCGAAGGCCGGACCAAGAAGGAGGCGATGCGATGCCTCAAGCGTTACGTCGCCCGTGAGGTGTACAGCCTCCTACCTCGTGAACAACTCGTCCTTGACAGCCCATAGGAGCATCGTTATGGGACAGTCTCCTGGCTAGAGAAAGGATCGGATCGACCCAGGGTCGTCCCGGAACGGGTTTGGAAAGCAGGGATCGTCCATCTCAAGGAGTTCGCGCAAGTTGTGCTCCCAATGTGCTCGACCACACAGAACAGGACCCAGGTAGAACGGGGCACCGATCGTGCTGTCGTTGGTGACCAGTATGAGCTGGTCGGGATTGGTCCCTGCGCTCGGGCTGGCCGCCAATGCGATTCCGTGTGTCGCCGCCGAAGCTGTGTATTCGCTTCGCTCGGCATCGTTCAATCTCTTCCAGTCATCGGGGGAGATCACGAACTGGGAGATACTCACACAAGGAGCATTGCCGGTTGGGTGAGGATTCGCTACTGGTACTCCCCGTCCCGGCGAACGGGGGCACCCCTCGAGGCACTCCCGGCGCACCTGACAATCCTTCGCACAGCGCCGGTATCAACCCGGAGCCCGGCCTTCTCGCCCCGCACGAACGCACCGTGCACCAATGCCACGTCAAGCCGCTAGCTGGTGCCATTCCGGTCGGCCCCGGAGAATCCTCGAGCGCTAGCGGCGCCTGAGGCGTCTCCGGGGTTATAAGCCATAGGACGAGGGTCTTGTTCAGCGGCTGTAAGGGTCGGACTGAGCTGCAACGGGCAGGTGGCCGGGCGACCGGCGACGGGTGGTCGCCCGTGACACCCCCCCTTTCGGTCGGCAGGTTCACTTCGGTCCCCAGGTCCTAGCGCCGCAGAGTACCGCCATCTAGGGTTCGATTGAGAGATTGGGGGTCGGGATGCGAACCTGGATTAAGGCACTCGTCGTAATGGTCTTCACGATCGGCGGGGTAGTCGTGAGCGCACCGTCAGCAGCTCCTGCAAACGCTAAGAGTGGAATCGGAAAGATCAACCACATCGTTGTACTCATGCAGGAGAATCGCTCGGCCGACACGTACTTTGGGCAACTCCACAGCGAGGGCCAGCCCGCTGTACAAAGCCGAGCCCACCACGGGCAATCCCAATCCGCTTGTCTCCGGGGCAACCATCGTGCCCTTCCACAAGACGAGTCTGTGCGAGACGTCGGACCTCAACCACTCCTGGAACGGCACACACCAGGAATGGAACAACGGGGCGATGAACGGCTTCACCGCCGCGAACGACATCTCCTCGGCTAACGCCGACGCTACCGACCCCACGGGTTCTCGAACCATGGGGTACTACGACCAGACCGACCTGCCCTTCTACTACTCCTTGTACAACACCTTCGCGACAGATGATCGCTATTTCGCGTCCGTGCTGAGCCAGACCTACCCCAATCGTTTCTATGCGCTCGCCGGGACATCCTTCGGCCACATCCGAAACGACGCCCCACCGCCTGGGGGATGGCCCCAGAAGACCATCTTCGACCTGCTCGGAGCGGCCAACATCAGCTGGAAGATCTACTACGCGCAGTTCCCGTTCGGCTCGTTCTTCAGCTACGTGCAGCAGCACATGGACCACGTGGCGCCCATCTCGCAGTACTACGCGGATGCAGCGGCTGGCAGGCTCCCATCCGTGTCCTTCGTCGACCCGATCTTCATCGGAGCCCCGAACACAGAAAGCGACGAACATCCCTCGAGCAACGTCCAGGTGGGCCAGAACTTCAGCTACAGCGTGTACCAGGCCCTCAGGACCGGTCCGAACTGGCCAGATTCGGCCATGTTCCTGACCTACGACGAGCACGGCGGCTTCTACGACCACGTCGCCCCGCCGCCCGCCGTTGCGCCCGACGCCATCGCGCCCATGCTCCAGCCCGGAGATACCCCAGGCGGCTTCAACCAGTACGGCATCCGAGTGCCTGTCGTGGTGATCTCACCGTATGCAAAACCCCACTACGTCTCGCACGTCGTGGACGACCACACTTCGATCCTGCGCTTCATCGAGACGCGTTACGGGCTGCCTTCGCTGACGGCCCGAGACGCTGCCGCAGATCCAATGCTCCACCTTTTCGACTTCAGCACTCCCGCGTTGCTCAACCCACCCAGCTTCGCAGCCCCGCCCGTCACGCCGTGCACAGCGCCCACGATCAGCCTCCAGCCAATCAGCCAGACGGTCGCCGCGGGCCAGAACTTCACCTTCACCGCTGCTGCGAGCACCGAGACCGCACCGTCCGTGCAATGGCAGCTCTCGGTCAACCATGGCTCGACGTGGTTCGATGTGGCGGGGTTGACGTCATCCAGCATAAGCGGAACGGCCATCCCGTTCGTGAACGGCTGGCAGTTCCGGGCCAGGTTCACCAACCCAATCGGCTCGGCCACGACCAACGCGGCAAGCCTCACTGTGACGTAAGCAACTCACACTGCCCAGTTGACGGACGACCTGATCTGCAATCTCGCAGGCCAGCGTGACGAAAGGGCGAGCTTAGGGTTACATAACGGTGAACAGATCGCGAATGTTTGGCAAACTGACCCTCCTGACCTGCGTATATTGCGATGGCGCCCGGGACTCCTGAGCCTGAAACCGCGAGGCGCAGTTGGGCTTCTACTGCCCAGGGATATCTAGTGGCTGTTACTGAAACGGTTGACCACCTCCGGGAAATGTTCCAGACGGAACTAGAGGGGCCGTCCGAGACGGACGAAGCGGTTGCGTCACAGGTGGTATCTGCCTGCAGCAAACTCAGCGGGTGGCTCTGAAGCTCGCACGCACCGAGGGGCTTCGCAAAAGCAGGAGGTGAGCTAGGGGCGGCAGCCGGTGTCTACCGGAATGCCGCAGTCGCCTTCAGGAGCCTGGCTGACGCAGACGGAGATCAGCGACAGGCCCGGTCTACCGCATGTGCCACGTTGTTGGAACAAGGTGACCATCACGTCGACATATTCGTCGCCGCCCTTGCGAAGAAGCTTGGTGACGCGACGCCGTAGGAAGGTTGAAAAGACAGTCACCGGGGCGGCCCCGAAATGTTCGGCGCCCTGTCCCCGTTGTGCCTGATTGAGACTTTGAGCAGACGCAACGGCTGATCCGTAGCGTTTAGAGGTCCTGACGGGCTGGCTCCCTTAAGTGCCTGCCGCCGGTCCAACCGGCTGGCTTTCTTACGAGATGCCACTCGTCTGGACCTTGACCGCGGAGTGGCTCAAAAGAGGAGTGTGTGCACCAGATCCAAATCAGGAGTGCCCTCGCGGTTGCCATCAACCCAAAGGAGGGTGCTCATGTCGGTGATCATCGGGGTCGATCCCCACAAGGCGAGCCACACGGCCGTGGCCATTGGCGGTGACGAACGCGAAGTGGCCAAGGTCACGGTGTGTGCGACGTGTCAGCAGACGCCCAAGTTGTTGGCCTGGGCCGAGCCCTTCGCCGAGCGCACCTGGGCCATCGAGTCCGCCGGTGGGCTCGGATACCTGTTGGCCCAACAACTCGTTGATGCCGGAGAAGTCGTCCTCGACGTCCCACCCACCTTGGCCTCGAGGGTCCGGGTGCTCAGCACGGGGCGATCGGAGAAGAACGACCCCAACGACGCGTTCTCGGTCGCCGTCGCCGCCTTGCGCTCGAATGGTCTTCGCACTCTCGAGCGGGCCGACCACACCGAGATCATGCGACTCCTCGCCAAGCGCAATCACGATCTGGGCCGGCTGCGGGCCAAGCTCATCTGCAGGCTCCACAACGCCCTGGCCGAGCTCTCACCCGGAGGAATTGCCAAGGAACTCTACGTTTCTGATGCCAATCGGCTTCTCGGCTCCTTCGAGCCGTCGACCCCCATCGAGCACATGCGCCACCAGCTCGCACTCGAGCTCGTCGATGACGTGGCTCGCCTCGACGAGCAGATCAAAGAGTCGCATCGTCGCATCCGCATCGCCGTGCGGGCGTCGAAGACCTCCCTCACCGACCTCTTCGGTGTAGGCCCGGTCCTCGCCTGCTCGGTGATCGGTTACAGCGGTGACGTCGGTCGCTTCGCCAACCGGGACAGCTACGCCGCCTACGCGGGCATCGCTCCGGTCGAGCACTCCTCGGGAGGTCGGGTATTCCACCGGCTCTCACTGCGGGGTCATCGTCGGCTCAACAACGCCATCCATATGGTGGCGATCTGCCAGATCCGCCAACCCCATTCGCAGGGTCGGGCCTACTTCGAGCGCAAAGTCGCAGAGGGCAAGACCAAGCGAGAGGCACTGCGCTCACTCAAGCGCCACGTGAGCAACGCCCTCTATCGCCAGTTGGTCATCGACTCCGAAAGGGGTCCGGGAGGACATTAGGGAACGACTCGTAGCCTGCGTGGTCGGCTCTGCACCCTGAAGGCCGGCTCTTCGGCGAAGTCACTCCCGGACCACCGCAAAGCCTAGGCATCTGTCCCGTCTCGTGACGTGTCGATTCATCGCGCCTGAACGGAGGTGGAATTGAGGTCTTGACTCAAAGAGGATTCGTTAGGGGCAGGGCCCGGCTCGACTTCGTCGGCCAAGACCACGCCCCGGAGTTCTCCGTCTGAACTAGCTCCCCGGGCGGCGCCGGACTGGTGGGCCAGAGGCCTGGCGGTGGCGGTGGTGATTTGAATCGGGGCGGAGGTGGCGGAGATTTGAACCGAGGTGGCGGTGGCGGTGGTGATTTGAATCGGGGTGGCGGTGGCGGTGGAAGAGCGAGCTGTGTTTCGAACCTCAGCGGGGGGCGGAGGGGGTGGGGCGTTTTGAAAAACCACTTATCTCCTATCCCGGGATTCCAATTCTCGGCGCCCTCGGCAGTGACTGGATTCAGGACATCGAAGACCGCCTGAGCCCGGCATGTGTCAAGACATAGAGGACCACCGAATGGGGGGTGCTCCTGTGGACATGGGCCGGTTCCTGATCGAGACGCACACCTACGGACCGGGAGGCCGCTCAAGGAGCTGGCTCGGTCCCACGATGTGAGTGCGAGTTGGCTCTTTACCCTTTGGCGTCGCTACCGCCTCGAGGGCCCCGCCGGGCTCGAGCCGCGTTCGCGGCGACCGGCGGCTCGCCGACGCGGATCGCCGACCTCTACGAGGACGAGATCGTGGCCCTGCACAAGGAGCTCTCCGGCGACGGTCTCGACGCGGGTCCCCAGACGCTGCACTATCACCTGGCTCAGCGTCACCTTCGAGCGCCGTCGCCCTCGACCATTCACCGGGTGCTCAAAGCGAGGGGCTTCGTCAGGCTCGAGCCCCACAAGCGCCCCAAGAGCTCGTTCTGCCGGTTCGAGGCCGATGTGCCCAATGAGACCTGGCAGGCGGACATGACCCACGTCGAGCTCGCCAGCGGGGAGGTCTTCGAGGTGCTCAACATGATCGACGACCACTCCCGGCTCTGTGTGGCGTCACGGGCCATGATGGTCGTCAAGGCAACCGACGTCGTGCGCGTGCTGCACAAAGCGGCCGAGAACTGGGGCTACCCGGCATCGTTTCTCTCCGACAACGGGCTCATCTTTTCCACCCAGCGCCGTCACCAGGTGGCCGGCGCGACCGAACAGGCCTTGTTCGCCTTGGGCATCGAGGCCAAGCACGCGTGGCCCTATCACCCCCAGACCTGCGGCAAGGTCGAGCGCTTCCACCAGAGCCTCAAAAAGTTCGTGGCCGCCCAAGAGGGCATCGAGACCAAGAAACAGCTCCAGCGCCAGATCGATCGCTTCGTCGCCTACTACAACGAGGTCCGTCCCCACCGCGGCATCGGTCGACGCACTCCGCTCTCGGTCTATGGCGCTCGGGAGAAGGCCCGACCCTCGCCCGCCTTCGTCAAGGTCGCCGACCGGCGCCTTCGTCTCGACCGGGTCGACAAGTCCGGGCGGATCACCCTTCGCCGGCGCGGGCGCCTCCACCACATCGGCATCGGGAATGCCTACGCCGGTTGGCGCGTCGCCGTCCTCATCGACGATCTCAACATCGAGATCGTCGGTCTCGATGGCTCACCGCTACGCCGGCTGATCTTGGACCCGACCAAGGACTACCAAAACATTCCCTGATCAGGCCGGTCTACGATGTCTTGACACATCGGTCCTCGATGTCTCGCGACATCACACTCGGCGCCCTCGGCAGGACTCGAACCTGCGACCCGCTGATTAGAAGTCAGCCGCTCTATTCCAACTGAGCTACGAGGGCAGCGCAGACCAGCCTGACATAGCCAGGTTGGATGCTCCGAGCATGCAACGCTCCAGCCTCCAGGCCCGACGAGCGGCATGTGGGAGGACCCCGGTCGTTGTGCCACACTTATGCCCCTCGGTGGGCGTAGCTCAGTTGGTTAGAGCGCCAGGTTGTGGTCCTGGAGGTCGGGGGTTCGAGACCCCTCGCTCACCCCGAAGAAGCCGTCGTGCCCTCCCGAAGGAGTGGACGCGGCGGACAGAAGTCGGCGCTGGGGAGGTTCGAGGGTGAGTGCTGCTGGCCGGACGGTCCTCGTCACTGGCGCGTCGTCGGGCATCGGCGCTGCGTTGGCCCGGGAGCTCGCCGGCCGCGGCGACACCGTGGCGCTGGTGGCGCGCCGGGCCGATCGGCTCGATGCGGTGCTCGAGGAGTGCCGCGCCACCTCGCCGACGTCGGGCCGCTGGGCGGCCGACCTCTCGGACCCGGAAGCCGCAGCCCACCTGGCCCTGCAGATCTGGGACCACTATGGCGGGCTCGATGTGATCGTCAACAACGCAGCCGTCCCGATGCGTCGCCATGTCACGCGGCTGACCATGGCCGAAGTCGAACGGACCATGCGCATCAACTACTTCTCCCCCGTCGCCATATCGCTGGCCGTGCTGCCGCGCATGCTCGAGCGCAGCGCCGGCATGATCGTGAACGTCTCGAGCCTCGGCGGGCGGCTGGGCATCACCGCGGAAGCCGCCTACTCCGGGTCCAAATTCGCGTTGGCCGGCTGGAGTGAATCGATGGTCGTCGACCTCGACGGCACGGGGGTGGCTGTGAAACTCATCATTCCCGGCGCCATCGACACAGAGATCTGGGATCAACCCGACAACGATGCACCCCTCTACGACGGACCCAAAGAACCGCCGGAGGTCATCGCGGCCGGCATCGCAGACGCCATCGACAGCGACGAGTTCGAGCACTATCTACCCGACATGAAGGCGGTCATTGAGGCCAAGACGTCCGACATCGACAGCTTCATTGTCGGCATGCGTGGGTTGGGCGGCACGGAAGGGGCGGGACAGTGAAGGCTTTGCTCTTCGGCGCGCCGCCGGACGAGGAGGAGGTCCGGCCCACCCCCGCCGACGAGTTGGAGGTCATGTTGGCCGGCATCCCATTCGGCCTGCACGACGTCGACGACGCCCGTCTCGTTCGCCCCGATTGGGTGGTCACCCGGCCGATCCTCTCGGGCATCTGCGGATCCGACGCCAAGCTCGTCCTGGGTGACTTCAACACCGGAGACATCGACAATCCCATGGCGGCCTTTTCCTCGCTCCCCCACGTGCCCGGGCACGAGGTCGTCGCCGAGGTGGTGGCGCTCGGGCCCCAGGCCCGCGGGCTCGACGTCGGCCAGCGCGTCGTCCTCAACCCCTGGTTGACCTGCGCGCCCCGCGGCATATCCCCGTTGTGTCCGCCCTGCCAGGCCGGCGACCTCAGCCTGTGCTGGAGCTTCACGAAGGGCGATCTGGGGCCAGGCGTGCATGTCGGCGTGATCACGGGAGCACCGGGCGCCTGGGCCGAGCAGCTGGCGGCCCACGACTCCATGTTGATCCCGGTGCCCGACGGGATCTCCAACGAGGCCGCAGTGCTGGCCGATCCCTTCTCGGTCTCGTTCCACGCCATCGTGCGCCACCCGCCGCCGGAGTCGGGCCGTGTCCTCGTCTACGGCGCCGGTGCCCTCGGCCTCACGAGCGTCGCCATCCTCAAGGCCCTCTATCCGGGTGTGGAGGTCGGGGTGGTCGCCCGCTTCGAGGCCCAGAGCGAGATGGCAGTGCGCTTCGGGGCGGACGCCGTCTTCGCACACGAGCCCCGGCTCCAACTCGTCGAGGAGCTGACGGCCTGGTCGGGCGCCGTCCTGCACGCGGCACTGGACGGGCTTCCCGTCACGCATCCCGGACACATCGACGTCGTCTACGACTCCATCGCCAAGGCGGAGACTCTCGAGGTGGGGGTTCGCGTGCTCGCCGAGCGGGGTCGACTCGTCTATACAGGCGTGGCCACGCCCGAGCGCTGGGAGTCCACCCCGATCTACTTCAAGGAGATCACCATGGCCGGGTCCAACGCCTTCGGCATGGAGGACTTCGAGGGCCGCCGTCTCCACGCAATCGCGCTCTATCTCGAACTGGTCCGCGAAGGCCGGCTCGACATCACGCCGATGCTCACTCACCGCTTCGGGCTCGAGGAGTGGTGGCCCGCGCTCAAGGCCCTGGCCCGCCAGGACCGCAGTGGCGCTCTCAAGGTGGCCTTCACCCCCAACGGCTAGTCGCACCCGCCCCTGATCGGCGGCGAGCTACCGATCCGACATACCGATCAGTAGCCCATCCGGCTCCGCGCCGCCACGCGACTCGGCGTCAGGCGCCGACCGTGACCGTCAGCGTGTACGGGCCGAACGTCAGCGTCGACGGTCCCAACGTCGCGCTGAGTGCGTTGGGCCCCGACCCGGACGCACCAGCGCCGATCGTGACGCTGCCCGTCGCCTGACCGGCCTCGTGGATCGTCGAAGGCTGCGAAGCGCTGTACTTGGCAGGGCCTTGGCCTGCGTTCAAGAACATGACCGAGAAGGCAAACCTTCCGGCGGGGCCAACTCCCGTCACGTTGCAGGTCGAGGCCGCGCTTGGCGGTCCGCACGACATCACGGGGCTCCCGGTGCTCCCGGTAGCGGGTGCGATGCCGAGTCCGGCCGGGGCCGTGGTGATCGTCTCCTGCTGGCTTCCGGACGAATACCCCTGAGCGGTGGCGCCGATCGTCGAAATGCCGGTCGCGGTCGACCCGTACCAGAAGGTCGCGGCGGCCTGACCGCTCGGGATGGTCACGCTTGTCATCGGTGTCGACGCGAACTGCGCCG
Organism: uncultured Acidimicrobiaceae bacterium; assembly: GCA_963738135.1. GTDB lineage: Bacteria > Actinomycetota > Acidimicrobiia > Acidimicrobiales > RAAP-2 > Bog-473. The sequence goes on from CAVTVK010000001.1 coordinate 335,778, forward strand.
CTCCAAAGGTCGCACCTGGGCTCCCCGTCAGATTCACCGTCAGAGCGCCGCCGGATGTGATCGGAGCACCCGAGCTGCTCTGGCGACGTACCGTGATCGGGCCGAGGTTGGGCGTGCTCGATGTGGCACCGGATACGGGTGGAGAGCTGAAGACTAGTGCTCCGCTACCGATCGTGAGCGTGAACCGTTGGGTTGCGCCGGGTCCGACGCCGTTCACAGCGTTGATGCACACGGTGTAAATGCCGACTGCCTCGACCCCTGGGGTGCCCGAAAGCGAGCCGTTACTCGAGAAGGTGATGCCCGACGGAAGCAGGGACGGGCTGCAGCCCTGGAACGCGGCGTTGGAGAACGTGGGCGCCGGACTCCCCGACGCCGCCGCCTGGAAGGTCCCCGCGCTGCCGGCGAGGAAGTTCGCCGAACTGGGGCTGGTGATGGCGGGAGCGCTCTTCTCCGCTCCGCTGACGACCCTCAGGCTGAAGCTCTGGGTGGCCGTACTGGTGCCATTGCTGGCCGTGAGGCAGAGAATGGAGGTACCGCTGCCCGCTGCGGGAGGCGTTCCCGCCAATGTGGCGGTCCCGTTGTGATCATCGACGAGGGTGACCGTACCCGGAAGGATCGACGGCGTGCAGCCCGGGAAGGCCTTGTCGGTGAGTGCCGGCACCGGGGAACCGACCGTCGTCACGGTGAACCTCCCGGCGCCGCCAGCGGCGAAGGTCGTGCTGTCCGCGCTGGTGATCGACAGAGACTGGCCGGACTGGCCGGCCGAGCTGGTCGTGCCGGAGAACTCGGCGTCGGGCGTGCTTACCCACAAGGTGCTGATGTCGTAGTAGGCGGCCTCCACTTGGTAGTAGTAGGTCGTGCCCGTGGTCAGACCCGTATCCGTGCAGGACGTCGCCCTCGACACCAGGGTGATCGACTGTTGGCACGACCCGCTCGAGACCTTTGCGTACGGTCCCCCGGGCGCCGCGCTTCGCAAGACCAGATACCCACCGTCCGCCGGCAGTGTCGTTGCTGCCACCCAGCTCAGGGAGAGGCTCGTCGTCGTCGGACTCGAGGCGCTGCCCTTTCCCGGGGTACCGAGTGCAATGGCCTGCGCCTGCCCTTTCCCGCTCCCCGGTGTCGTGTTGTAGGCAAACGCCGCGGAACCCGAAGCGACAACGAATGCGCAGACGAACAAGATGATTGGATTGCGCGCCCGCCGGATGCGGCCGGCTTCAGTTCGTCTGTGCTTGGGCCGCCGGGAGTGGGCGCCGCCTAGGCCACGCTCCGCCCTCAGTGACGACACGAAGCCGCCGACTTTCCCCAGCCGTTCGCCTCCATGACGGTGAGATCCCCGCTTCATGATGACTGTCCAGAAAGCGTCAGGGTCACCGTGAAGGTCACGCCCTGGCATGCGCTGGGTGCGTTCGGGGCCAGTTTCACGATGTTGGGCACGGACTGGTTCCCGCTCGTCCCTCCAGGACTCACTGTGACCGCTGGCGAGAACGTGTACGGCAACGTCTGAGCGATGCTGATGTAGCTGCTTGCGCAGAGACCCGTGTTGTCGGAGACAACCGTGGCGCCGGGAGCGACCTGGTCGAACGCGGCACCGAAGGCATTTGAGTTGTCCAGCGTAAAGGAGGCCGCACCCGTGCGACCGGGAAGCAGCTGGGCTGTTCCGGCCGCGGCGACCACCCCGAGCGTGACCGGCTTCCCGGTCGTTGTGCCACCTGTGCCCGAGCCCGAGACTCCGCCTCGGAGGTAAGCGAACGCGCCCCCACCTCCCAGGCCCAGCACCAGCGCGCTCGCAGCGCCGGCCACAGGGATGAGCCTCCACCGACGTCTCGCCGTGGCGTGGGCGTCCTGCCGCGTCGTGGAACCGGCCTTCAGAAGCACAGCCGGGACAACAGTGTCGTGCCGCAGGTGGACGTCGGCCGCGACGGCCGGATCCGGGTCACCGCCAGCGACAGGTGCGGTTGCCAGTGTCACAGTGCGCGGCTCGGGTGTGGCTTCCTGGTCGACCTTGACGGCGTGGAGAGCTCGGTTTTCGATCGAAAGAAGGGGGTCGCCTTTCATGACGTGGGCGCCACGCAGCTCCCCCGTCGGGGCCTCACCCCTGATGGCGTGGGCACCACGCACCTCATCGGAGGAAGGTGGCACGAGGGCCACAACCAGATGCGGCACCGCGGCGGAGAGAGTCAGCTCCTCGTGGACCGGCTCCTCGGCATACTCGCTCGGCTGTGTCATCGCCGTCTCTTCGTGTCACGAGCGTGACGTACATCTGTGCGTCCAGGAGCCGTCGAACGGACACGAGGTCCGCCGGCCGCCACCAGGGCGGTGGCGCCTGCATGCGCACCCGCAATGGAATTCGTTCGCCTCAACGTCTCTTGATTCATCTGCTCGCCATTTTCACTGTCGTGTGACTCGCGGACCTCTTCGAGGTATGCCGCGACCAGAGGCCGGGCCACGGAGCACAGGCTCCGAGGCCCGGCCTTCCGGCCGAGTCGATCAGGTGAAGAGGCGAACCGATGCCGCCACTCCACCTGGTCGGAATGGCGCTCCTACGGGGTCTGCACCGCGAGAGTCAACGGCTGGTTCTGGCAGGGAGTCTGGTCAAAGGCGGTGTTCAACCAGTGGAGACGCCCCTCGCCCGGCAACGGGATGTTGTGACTTCCGGGCTGCACCAGCACACCAGTCGTGCCGTTCTGCGGGACCGGCGTGTTGGTCGTGGCGGCCGAACCGTCCGGCGTCAGCCAGAACTGCGACTGCAACTGGTCGATGATGTTCTGGCATCCGGGGTTCGAGGAAGAGACGGGTCCGATGCCGCTGAACACTGTCGCCGAAATCGTCTTGATCAGGCAGGCAGTCGTCCCCGCGTTCGACGCGTCGAAGTCGATCAACGCCGATCCACCCGGAGTGATCGCCGGCCCTGGATCGAAGTCCACGGACAAGCTGACAGGACACGGCCCCGGCCCAGCGGCCGTGGTAGAGCCGTTTCCAGTACCGGACGCACTACCTTGGAATGCGGCGAACGCGACGCCTCCGCCTACGAGAAGCGTTGCGACGACGCCAATCGCCGCAACCCTTTTTGTCATGAATCGTTTCATTTTTTTTGCATCTCCTTGTTTTTGGTTGTTGCTTTTTTGGGCTACACCCCTAACCGCCACCCCCAGCTCCGTACTGCAGAGCCCCGATGAGCGCCAACGGCAACGCCTGAACAACTCGAAGTGCAAATGAACCACTCGAAATGCGAATGAACAACGCTCGATCTACAGATGAACAATGCACCGACAACTGGTTTTATATTCCTTTGCTGTCCCCTTAGCAAGGGGGGTTCGGCTCGCGTTCAGTAGGTGATCTGTAACTACAAAGTTGTCACTTGCATTGAGCCATAGCCGCGCAGGCACAGAACGGAATCGGCACCCTGGTTTTGCCTTTGGTTGCACTGACGTCACGGCTCGCCGAATTTTTTTTTGTCAACGACCATTTCTTGTCATGCGACGAACTGGCAGACGCGTTCGCTCACCGGTGGTCATGACTCGTCACGAACCGCAGATGGTCACACGCTGACACGTCAACACAGCCGAAACGGTCAACGGAGCCGATGCGACAGGGCCATGCGGTTGGTCGAGCCTCCGATCGCGGCCCCGACAGTTCGACCATCCGCAATTTCTCTCGGGAATTCCCCGATGAGCTATGGGCAGAACTCGAGTCGCTGGACGCGCCCCGCCATCCCGTCCAAGGGCGTGATCTACGCGCCCGTGCCCAAGTCGCGAAACCGCTCGTACCGCACATCGGCAGCACTCACCCAGGCGGGGTCGGGCTCGATCGTGCGCCCCACGGCGGACCAGGCGACCGAGCCGTCCAGCGACGGTTCGAGCCCGGCGGCCAGACGGGCGAAGTACGCCGCGCCGAGTGCGGCCCCCTCGGGCACGGCGACGGTCTCGACAGGCAGGTTGGTGGCATCGGCCACCGCGGCCATCCACGCCGTCACGCGGGAGCCGCCTCCGCTGGCCACGATCCGCGTGGACTTGACGCCCGAGCGCTCGAGCATGCGACGGATCACGAACCCGCTCGCCTCGTAGGCGGCACGTTCGAGCGCCTCGGCTCCAGACCCGATGTCCAGACCGTAGAGATTGGAGCGGAGCGTGTGGTCCTCGAAGGGCGTGCGCTCCCCGCGGACATACGGCAACCAGACGGGCACGCGTCCTGGCTGCCCGAGCCGCGGCTCGAGGCGCTCGCGGTCCGGCCCGGGACGCGGCGTCCCACGCAACAGTTGTCGGGCCCAGTCCACGAAGAGGGCGCCGGCATTGCTGGGGCCACCCACGAGATACCGGTCCGCCGTCGTGCTGGGGTAACTGATCAGCCCCTCCACGGTCAGCCACTCGTCACACACGGCCCAGCAGATCAGCGTGGCCCCGAAGATCACCAGGACGTCGCCCGGGTGGACGGCGCCCGACACGATCTGGTCGCAAAGAGCGTCGATGGTGCCCCCGGTGATGATGGTGTCGCTCCCCGGCAGCATGCCCGCCGCCTGGCCCATGGGCACCACCGTCGGCATCTGCGCCTCGGACACACCCATGGAGCCGAGCAGCTCGGCGTTCCATCCCTTGTGGGTGTGGAGCATTCCCAAGGAGGCGGTCACGCCGGTGTCGACCGCCGGAATGCCCGAGATCGCGTTGGTAGCCACTGCCTGGCACGGCCAGTACCCCCGGGCGTCGGGCTCTTCGGCCGAGGCCCAACGGAGGAAGCCCTCGGCGTCGGGCATCGACATCGTTGCCACGTCGCGGGGAGCGTCATCGGTGGCCCGACCTTCGCGGTCCCCATAGAGAAGTCCGGGCAGCAACGGCACACCCTGCCGGCTGACGGCGGTCATGGAGGGGACCATCGCCGCCACTGCCACGCCGGCGGGAGCGTTCCCCTCCGCCTGCAGTTGGGCCGTTACCTGCTCGAACGCCTTGCGGGGCCCGGAGCGCCAGGCCCGCTTGGCATCATGGCGCAGCACGTCGGGTTCGGGAGCCATCACGGTGTGCGGCACCCTGGCGCGGGCCACGACCCGACCGTTCTCGTCGACGGCCAGGGCCTTCACCGACGTGGTGCCCACGTCCACACCCACGGTGACGGGACCTCCGGATGACTTCACGAATCTGACACGCGTGTCATGATCCGACATTATGGACGATGTCCGCCCGAGAAGGAGAGTCCGACCGACATGACAGGTTCCCGCCCCAAGGCTCTGGTGACCGCCGCCGTGAGCGGTCCCGGCCTCGATTTGCTCCATCAGCTGGCGGATCTCGTGCTCGACTCGTGGCTGGACCAGCCGTCCCTCCGCATCTACAACGCCACCCAACTGGCCGAGCGGGCGGCGGCCGAGGGCGCCAACATCGTCATCGTCGAGAGTGACGCCTGCGGTACCGACCTCTACGAGCAGCCGATCATGGCCGTGTGCAGCTGCCGCGGTGATCCCACCAACGTCGACGTGGCGGCGGCAACCGCTGCCGGGGTCCCCGTCCTGCGTGCTCCGGGACGCAACGCGGACGCCGTGGCCGAGCTCGCCGTGGCCCTCCTGTTCGCCGCCACGCGCGGCGTGGTCCCGGCCGACCGCGACGTGCGCGAAGGCGAGATCTACCGGGACGGAAAGATCCCCTACCAGCGCTACCGGGCCTGGGAGCTCAACGGCCGGACGGTCGGCCTGGTCGGGCTCGGCGCTGTCGGGCGCGCCCTGCGCTGGCGCCTACGCGGCCTCGGCATGGACGTCCTCGCCTACGACCCGTACGCGCCGGATGCCACCAGTTCCTTCGATGGGCTGCTGGCCCGGTCCGACGTCATTTCGGTCCATGCCCCCGTGACGGCGGAGACGACGGGGATGATCAACGCCGACGCGTTCGCCAAAATGCGTGACGGCGTCGTCTACCTGAACACTGCCAGAGCCAAGATCCATGACACGGACGCTCTGGTGGCTGCGCTCGCGTCGGGCAAGGTCGGCGCCGCCGGGCTGGACCACTTCGAGGGCGAGCACCTGGCGACGGACCATCCGTTGACCACGTTCCCGCAGGTCGTGCTGACGCCGCACATCGGCGGCGCCACCTACGACACCGAGTCCAACCACACCAGGACGATCGCCGAGGACCTCTGCCGGCTCATGGCTGGTGCGCGGCCATTGCACATCGTCAACCCCGAGGTCCTCCCTTCCTGACGTGGCGGCGCGTCAACCGACCATCGTCGCCACGTCCATCGGGTTCCAAGCGGAAGGCCCCGATCCGTCGAACCTGCGGCCCGGCCCCTCGTACCGGCTGGCCGCCGAGCTGGCCCGGGCCGGCACGCACCCCCGCATTTGCATCATCGCCACTGCCGTCGGCGACGACGCGTCGCGGCTGGCGGCAGCGCACAACGCCTTCTCCAAGCTGGGGTTCATCAGCTCACACCTCACGCTGTTCCCCATGCCGAACGTGCCGGATGTCCGTGCCCACCTACTGGCGCAGGACGTCATCTGGGTAGGCGGAGGCAGCACAGCCAATTTGCTGGCGCTGTGGCGCCTCCACGGCCTCGACGTCGTGCTCCGGGAGTGCTGGGAGGCGGGAGTCGTGCTGAAAGGAGTCTCCGCTGGCTCGCTCTGCTGGCACGTCGGCGGGACGACCGATTCCTTCGGCCCGACGTTGGAACCGGTCACCAACGGCCTGGCCTTCCTCCCGTGGTCCAACAGCCCGCACCACGACGTCGAGGAACAGCGACGGCCCCTCATCCATCGCCTCATCGCCGAGGGCACGTTGCCGGACGGCTACGCCACCGAGAACGGCACCGGGCTCGTCTTCTTCGGCACCGTGTTGCAGGACGCCTTCTCCGAAGTGGAGGGGAAGCTCGCCTACTCGTTGACGAGGGACGGTGCGGTCACCCGCGAGGTGGCACTGGACACCCGGCTGCTCTGAGCGTCGTCGTCCCGTCGCATCTCGACAGTCTTCTGCTTGAGACGCCCACGAACATGCCACGCCGCCTGCGCCGCGCGGCCTCGTACAGATCGTTGATTGAAGGCCAGAATTCGATAGGTCGGCTCGCGAACCATTCCCCAGCGCTGATGCCAGTCCTGCCACACCGTACAGTCGATGCGGTCAATGTCAGGGTTCTCGCAGCATGCCTCGACCAGGTCGGCCATCAGCACGTTCCCGGGCGACAGGCGACCGAGTTGCTCGTCGTAGGCGACCTTCATGAGCACGAGGGACCTGTCACATGTCACGCAGATCTGCGATGCGACAACACGGCCATCGACGAGCAGCGAGCGAATCTGCGCGCTCTCCGTCGTCCGGAGATAATGACCCAGCACATCCCGCCACTCCTGCCGATGCGCGAGCGCATCCCCCTCCACGCCCTTCCACCCGGATGCTTCCAGCGCAACCCACTGTGCGAAGGCTGTCGGCACCTCGGATCCTGTCGACACAATCACTTCGCTGCCCCCGGAGGCCGCAATCCGTCTCCGCGCCTTTCGCACAGAGTCGCGCATGTTCTTGGGGAGGGACTTCCGCCATTCCTCGCCTCCACGGCGGGTGTCGAGGATCCCCACACCGCCGTCGGGTTCCTCCTGCACCCAACCCTTGCTCGCTACGAGCTCGACCCAGGGCGATCCGATCCGGCGGGACTTGATGTCCACGACATCCCATGCGCCCGCGACTCTGAGGAGGTCATCCACGTCGATGGTCGGGGTGGTGTCGGCATGAGCGCCGAGCAGACAGTCCGCAAACGGATATCCCATATCCCCAAGGCGAACCTCGGACAGGACTCTCAAGCTCAGCCCTGCTCGTGTGAGGCGGAGGCGTTGCAGGACCGACACCGCCGCCGGCTGGTCTGACTCCATCACGACGACCCACGCCACGTCTTCGTCGACCAGCGTGGCAATCCCGTCCATCCACACCAAACCTTGAAAGAAGTAGCGGGCGTCTCCGTCAAGCTGTTGCCACGCCCAACGAACGCCCTCAAACCCGCTGCGTTGCGCCTCAGTGACTTTCACAATCGCCGGACTCCGAAGCCCCTCACGATCATCATGGATCCCTCCGATCTCAGATAGAGAAGGGGCGCTCACCGTTGCGCACCGGCAGGATGACGCTGGCGCGAACAGCTTCCTCCACATTCACTCTGAAGCTCCGATGGGCGCGGCGCTGTCTCCATCGACGTCTGCGTCGGCGCTCGGCGAAGGCTCGGCGGCGGCTTGCAGCAATCGGGCGAGCCGGGTCCTGCACCACGTCACCGATTCGAGTGGGAGTGTCGCGTCCTTAAACGTCTCCTTGTACGGCTCGTCGCCCACGCCCAGGTCGAGGGTCTCGCATCCGGCGCGGGCCCCGGCGTCGAGCGCCTCCAGCAGCGTGGCGATCCCAGTGCCCAGCCGAGACCACTCGGGCGCGGGGTCATATCCCGTCATCCAACTGCTCATTCTCATGCCGGCCCGAAGGACGAACTGCATGCCGATGATCAGATCGTCGCGCTCAAGCACGGATAGCCCGAACCGGCCGGGGATCGAGAGTTCGAGTGCGCTTTCGATCGCATTGCTCATGCCGTCATCGAACTGGTAGCCCTCACCTCCCCGTTCCGCCTTGCGCCGCAGGTAGAACGCCTGCAGGCGAGGGAGCCGCTGCGCAATCTCGGCTGGTTCGACCGTCGTGAATATCCGGAACCCTCGCTCCGCGCTGCGCCGTGCCCGCCGCCTGACCTCTCGGCGGAAATCCCCGTCGCGCTGCGCGAGCCACCCGTCAACCCCCTCGGAGATGTCCGTGTAGTAGGAGCTATACCGCGATTGTGCTGTGGTGACCCAGTCGGGTCCGGCGAGACGGCCGCCGAAGGCTGCTGTCCATGGCGAGCCCTCGTGCAGCCAAAAGATGCTGGCCATGTCGACCAGGTCCGCCTGGGCGGTGAAATCGTCGGCGATCGCAGCAACCACCTGGTCGGCCCGGTCCGGATCCGCGATCGGAATGGCGCCGTACATCATGTCCGTTGCAGGAGGGAGAAGCCGGAACCGCTTGCGCGCCATCTTCTCGGCAACGAAGGGAAGCACACCGACGACCTCCGAGCCATCGAGCGCGATCCAGATGCGCAACTCCGAATCGTCGCCCATCATGTGCTGAGCCCACGCCGCCACGATGGCTCCGCCAGCGCGAGGCTGCGACACCCGATCAGCAAGCGCCTCCCATCCGCTGACGTAGGGCAGCAATTGCTCAGCGCTCGTAGCCAAATCGATGTCCACGCGAGCCCTCAGTATAGGGATGGCGCTTCGCAGGAAGCGGCAACGCACAACGTTCGCATCACTGGGCCCACGGCACGTCGCGGACCATGTTGCCCATTGCGGTGTAGGACGGTGTTGGCCCGCGAGACCGATCTCGCGGTGTGCCGAGACGGTGCCCCGCCGTCAGGTACGGGCACCGGCCCAGTCCGAACCGGCGTGCACGGTGTCCGTGTCGCGGCCCGAGCGCAACACCCGTCCGGGAACCGCGCCGGTGAAGGCCCCGCCGCGTACGATCTCGGTCCCGTTCACGAGGACGTGACCGACACCCACTGCGTCGGCGTAGAGGCGGCTGGCCCCACCCGGCAGGTCGTCACGCGTCCGCACGGCGCTGTGGCCGATCGTGGTCGGGTCCAGCACCACCACATCGGCGTAGTGACCGGCCGCGAGACGGCCTCTGTCGCGCAACCCGTAGAGGCGGGCCGGCACGTCGGTCAGCAACCGCACCGCTTGCTCCCAGCTGAGCAGGTCACGCGCCCGGACCCCGTCGCCCAACATGGAAGTCGAATAGATCGCACCGCACATCGTGTCGAGATGCGCACCGGCATCGGAGCCGCCGACGATCGCCCGGGGGTCCTGCCAGACCTCGGCGCGCAGCGCCCAGTCCTGCTCGGACTCGCCGATGGGAGGCCGGAGGCCCGTGCGGAGCTGGTCGGCCACGACAATGTCGAGAAGGGCGTCAAAGGGCTCGACGCCGCGTTCGTGCGCCACCTCTCCCACGCTGCGGCCCTCGGCGTCGGCGTTCTCCGGGGCAAAGGTCTCGTCGATGATCAGGCGGTCCCACACGGCGAGGTGCCGCAAGATCCCGGCCTCGTCGGACTGTGCTCCGGCGTCGAGGCGGCGACGGGTCGCGGGGTCCGAGAGCGCCGCCATGCGCTCGACCACTGGGAGCGCGAAGACCTCACGCCATCCGGGCAGGCCGTCGAGGATGGCACCGTGCTCGAAGCTCAGCCGCAGTTGCATGGTGTGGGGCAGCGTCAATGCGACCACTGTCGCCCCCCGTGCGGTGGCCGCTGTCCCGGCGGCCAGTTGGCCCCACGCCCCATCGGGGTTCATGGCCGAGACGCCCAGCACGTTCCAGTTGACCGGGCGATCCGCCAGGAGCGACATGGTGGAGAGGAAGTCGATGTCCGCCTCGCTGAAGCCGTTCAGGCAGCCCGCCACGATGAGCTCGACCGTGGTGCCCTCATGCTGGCGGACCACTGCGGCCAGGCGTTCCATCTCGGCGCGGGCGGCGGCGCGTGAGGGCACCGGCTGGCCGTCACCGTCGTTGTGCGTGTGGACCTGGGAGGTCGAGAAACCGAGCGCCCCTTCCCGTAAGGCCGCGTGCAGGGCCGCCTCCATGGCCTCGAGGTCGCTGGCGTCGGCTCCGCCCCCGACGGCACGTTCCCCCATGACGAGGCGGCGCAGCGTCGAGTGCCCGACCAGGAAGCCGGCGTTCACGGCAATGCGGCCGTCCAACCGTCCGAGCCACTCTCCAAAGGAGCCCCAGTCCCAGGGCAAACCCGCCCGCAACGCCGCCAACGGCATGCCCTCGACCCGCGCCATCATCCGCGAGATGTAGTCGACGTGCTCCGGAGCCATGGGCGCCAGGGAGAAGCCACAGTTGCCGCCCAGGACGGTGGTCACGCCGTGCAAGGGCGATGGGCTCGCGGTGGGGTCCCAGAAGAGCTGGGCGTCGTAGTGCGTGTGCAGGTCCACGAAACCCGGCGTGACCAACATGTCGCTGGCATCGATCACCGTGTCCGCGTCTGCGGTGTCCACGCAGCGGCCGACGGCTGCAATCCGCTCCCCGTCGATGAGCACGTCGCCTCGAACCGCCGGTGCGCCCGTCCCGTCGACGACCGTGCCGCCCCGGATGGCAACCCTCATGCCGACTCCCCCTGCTCCGCCGGGCCGGGTCGGACCACGCGCACGCGCTGGCGGGCGAAGGCCTGCATACCCTCGGTGCCCAGCTCGACGCCGAATCCCGACTGCTTCCAGCCTCCCATCGGCGCGTACATGTCGATGGCCGACATGCCGTGGGCGTTGACGAAGACCGTCCCCGCCGAGAGCTGCGAAGCCACGTCCGCGGCCAGCGCGTCGTCGTTGCTCCATATCGACGCGCACAAGCCGAAGGTGGTGTCGTTCGCCGCAGCGAGCGCGTCGTCGATGTCGTCGTAGGGGATGACCGGCAGGGCCGGGGCGAATTGCTCTTGACGCACGATGCCGGCATCTGATGGCGGAGCCACGACGAGCGCCGGCGACACGAAATAGCCGCCGGATCCCTCGTCTTCGGGTCGCATCCGCCCCGGCCGCACGAGCACGGCCCCCGCCGCGGCGGCCTCCGAAACCAACGCATCGACACGGTCGCGTGCAGCAGCCGTGTGGACCGGTCCCATCGTCACCCCGTCGGCCAGCCCATCCCCCACCAACTCCGTCGCCAGCCGGCCCGCCAGCGCGTCCACCGTCTCGTCCAACCTGTCCCGGTGGACGTAGAGCCGCTTGATGGCCATGCACACCTGTCCGCTCGTGACGAAGGCGGCCTCCACAATGCGGTCGGCCAGCGCGGCGTCGCCGCGCACGTCCGGCGCCAGGATGGCCGCGTCGTTGCCACCGAGCTCCAGGACGACGGGCCGCGTGGCCGCCGCCGCCGCGGCCATGACCGCCTGACCGGTACCCACCCCCCCGGTGAAGGAGACCATGTCGACGTCTGGATGCCCGACCAGTGCGGCGCCGAGCGCGGCATCGGGGCCGTTGACGACGTTGAGGACGCCGGGCGGGAGCGACTCGGCCATCGCCGCCGCGACCAGGAGCACCGTGGCCGGGCAGGAAGGTGGGGCCTTCACCACCACGGTGTCGCCGACCAGCAGCGCCGGCAGCACCTTGTTCCCCATGACCGAGACGGGCCAGTTGAAGGGCAGAACGGCGGCCACCACGCCGTGCGGGACCCACTCGATCCGGGTGGCGCCGCCCCCCAGGTCACGCGGTGCGAGAGCCTCGGCGACCAGCGGCGCAAACGCAGCCGCCATGCCACCCATGGTGGCGGTGTCGAAGATGGACTCGAGATGCGTCTTCCCGTGCTCTCGGGTGAGAAGGCGCGCCAGGTCCCGGCGCTCGACGGCGGTCACACCCGCCTGGGCGGCCGCGATGACCCGGGCCGCCCGGTCCTCGGGCTCCAGTGCAGCCCAGGCGCGCTGGGATCGGCGGGCGGCGGCCACGGCGAGGTCCAGCTGGGCCGGCGTGGTGGACGGGGCGTCGAGCACGACCTCGGCCGGACGGGCGGGGTTCGTGACGGGATAGGTGCCGGCACCGCCGGCGACCACCTCGCCGTCGATGAGCAGGCCAACGCCGGTGATGACGTCGTCGATCTGTGCGGTCATGTGCCCCCCGGGCCGGACATCGGTGCTGACGATAGTGTCACCTTCTCGTGGGAACCGTCGAGAGCAGTCCCTCATCCGGCGGGGCCACGCTGCTCCCCGACCCCGAGCCCAGGCCGATCCACGTGCCGGTGATCTCGGTCGACGACCACCTCATCGAGCCCCCCGACCTCTTCGAGGATCGACTGCCGGCCGCGCTGGCCGCGGACGCACCCAGGGTGATCGAGCAGGACGATGGGACCCAGACCTGGATCTTCGAGGGACGTCAGTATCCCAACGTCGGGCTCAACGCCGTCGTCGGTCGGCCGCGGGCCGAGTGGAGCATGGAACCGGCCCGCTTCGACGAGATGCGGCCGGGCTGCTTCGACATCGACGCCCGCATCGACGACATGGACCGTGCCGGCATCTGGGCCTCGCTGTGCTTCCCGTCGCTCGTCTCGGGATTCTGCGGTGCGGTCTACTCGCGGGCAGAGGACAAGGCCCTCGGTCTCGCCTGCATGCGCGCCTTCAACGATTGGCACCTCGAGGTGTGGGCCGGAACATATCCCGACCGCATCATCCCGTTGCAACTGCCCTGGCTGGCCGACCCGGCGGTGGCGGCCGCCGAGGTGCGCACCAACGCTGCCCGGGGCTTCAAGGCGGTCAGTTTCCCGGAGTTCCCGGCTCAACTGCAGCTGCCCTCCATCTTCAGCGGCGCGTGGGACCCCTTCTTTGCTGCGTGCGAGGAGACGGCAACTGTCGTCTGCCTGCACACCGGCGCGTCCTCCTGGGCCCCCCTGCCTTCGCCGGACCCGCCGTTCGAGTTGTTGCCCACCCTGTTCCCTGTCAATGCGCTCCTCGCAGCCGGAGAATGGCTGTGGTCCGGCGTCCCCCTGCGTTTCCCCGGACTCCAGGTGGCACTGTCCGAAGGCGGTATCGGGTGGGTGCCGATGCTCATGGACCGGGCCGACTACGTCCTCGGCCATTCGGCGTCGGGAACCGAGAGCACCGCCTGGCCCTCGGACCTCCTGCCGAGCGAGGTGCTGAAGCGCAACTTCTGGTTCTGCTCCATCGACGACCCGTCCGCGGTGGCGCAGCGCTACGTCATCGGACTCGACCACATCATGGTGGAGAGCGACTACCCCCACGCCGATTCCTCGTGGCCGGACACCCAGCTGGTGCTGGCCGCGACCTGGGGGGCGCTGTCTGACGACGAACTGCGGGCCGTGGCCGGCGGCAACGCCAGCCGCCTGTTCCGCCACCGGCTCCCATTGGTCGACGACTGGCGCACCCCAACGGCGTGACCGGGCGCGGGGATCTCCCTCTCCCGCCCTGCGCCGGACCTGTCATCGACGCCGACGGCCATGTGGTCGAGCCCGAGTCGGCCTGGGCCGCCCTGGGCGATCGCTACCGTCCCCGCATCACCGCCGACAGCTCGGGGTACGAACATGTTGTCGTCGGCGACACCGAGATCTTGGGCGTGCCTCTCGGCACCCTCGCCCGGCCGGGTTCCACGTTCGACGATCCCTCGTCGTTCCGTCCGCTGGCCGACGCCGAACCGGGCGGGTCGGACCCCGTGGCCAGGCTGCGCGACCTTGACCGCGAGGGCATGGACCAGGCCGTCCTGTACCCGACCATCGGGCTGTACTTCGGGCTGGTGGAGGACCCGGAGGCGGCCGTGGCGCTTGCTACGGCGTACAACGACTGGCTGGCCGGGTACTGCGCCACCGATCCGCGCCGACTCTTCGGGGCGGCCATGGTCCCGCTACAGGACCCGGTGAAGGCGGCCAGGGAGCTCCGGCGCGCCGTCACCGAGTTGGGTTTCGTGGCCGGGTTCGTCCGCCCCAACCCCTGCCTCGGCCGCTCCCTGTCCGACCGGGCCTACGACCCGGTCTGGGACGCCGCGGAAGAGCTCGGCGTGCCCATCGGCATCCACGAAGGCAGCTCGGTCACCGTGCCGACGCTCGGGTCAGACCGCCCCTTCAACCCGCTGATCCTCCACGCCGTCTCGCACTCGTTCGAAGCCATGCTCGCCTGCGCCCAGGTCATCGCGCTCGGCACGCTGGAACGCCACCCCGGTCTCCGACTGGTCTTCCTGGAGTCCTCCGGCGGCTGGGCACCCTTCTGGCTCGAGCGCCTGAACGAGCAAGCGAAGTCCTTCGGCGGGTTCTGTCCCGACATGGCGCTGACTCCGTCGGAGTACTTCACCCGGCAGTGCGCCATCAGCTTCGAGGTCGACGAGCGCATGCTGGCCGCCTCGGTGCCCTTCCTCGGCCAGGACCGCATCGTCTGGGGCAGCGACTATCCGCACCATGACGCCACTTTCCCGGGTGCGGTGGAGGCCATCCGCGCCACCGTGGCCCCGTGCGCCACGGCGGCGCAGGTGCACGTGCTGGGACTCAACGCCCGCAGGCTCTACGGGCTCCCGTCCCGTCGCACCGGGCTGCCCGGGCT
Source organism: uncultured Acidimicrobiaceae bacterium (assembly GCA_963738135.1). Classification (GTDB taxonomy): domain Bacteria; phylum Actinomycetota; class Acidimicrobiia; order Acidimicrobiales; family RAAP-2; genus Bog-473. The sequence continues at coordinate 350,811 of CAVTVK010000001.1, forward strand.
CGTCGACGACTACTTCTCCGCCGTCACTGCGCAGGAGATCGATCTCGTTCGGGCGCTGTTCACCCCGGACGCCGTGTTCGAGAGTGGGGACATCCGCCTGCAAGGTCGCGACGCCATCTCTGAGTACTACACGGCGAAGACGTTTGCCTTCGACGACTTTCGGCCCGCTCCCGGCCCCCCGTCCTTCGACGGGACGCAGATACGGGTCGACATCGACGTCCACATCGGCGGCAGCCAGCACACGGTGCACGACGTGTTCGAAACGGACGGCTCACACATTGCGGCACTGCGCGTGAGCGGTTTTGAGGAGGCGCTCGACGCGGCGCAGGCCTGAGCCGCGCCACCGCTGCACCGCCGCATGGCCGCGCCGCTCTATCGCCGGACCGGATCAGGCCGGCAACGGTTGTGGGCCACGGAGGAGGCGACCGGGCCGCTCCCCCGTCGCCTCGTCGGATGCACGCACGACGCTGCCGGACTTGATCGTCGCCACGTATCCGCTGGCGCGCTGCACCAGCCGCTTGCCCGCCGCCGGCAGGTCGTAGACCATTTCCGGAGGCTGGAGAGCCAGTGCGCCGTGGTCGATGATGTTCACGTCCGCCAGATAGCCAGGTGCCAGGAGACCCCGATCGCGAAACCCGTAGAGCTCGGCGGTCCGGCGGGTCTGCAGGTGCACCACCGTCTCGACCGGCAACTGCGCACCGCGGCTGCGGTCCCGGGCCCAGTGGGACAGCATGAACGTCGGCAGGCTGGCGTCGCACAGCACGCCGCAATGGGCGCCGCCATCGCCCAACCCGAGGACCGTGGCCGGGTGCACCAGCATCTCGCGCACGGCATCGAGGTTGTACGCCGCGTAGTCGAGCAAGGGAAAGTAGAGGAGCTCCTTGCCGTCGCGCTGGAGCATGAGCTCGTACAGAACCTCGTCAGTCGTCCGGCCCTGTGCGGCGGCGAGGGCGGCCACGCTGCGTTCCGGCGCCGGCTCGTAGTCGGGCGGGTCCCCCAACGGGAACAATTTGTGCAGGTTGCTCCGCAGCAATTGCACGAAGCCACCCGGGCGCGGCTCCTCGTCCAAAATGGCGGTCCGCACCTCCGGCGTCCGCAGGCGGCCCACCCGTTCGGGCAGCGGCAGGTGCGCGATCTCCTGGTAGGCCCGATGGTGGGCGAATGGGTGCGTCGCCGACTGGAACCCGACCATGAGCGACGTCGGCTTACCGGCGACCTGCGGGACCAGCCAAGCGCCGCGGCGGTTGGCGGCCACGCCCCGATCGATCCACTCGCGCCACAGGTCGGGTGCGAAGTCGGCCTGGAGTACCTGGTAGGTCACCGGTACGCCGGCACGGGTCGAGATCTCGGACATCCAGGCGAACTCGTGGTCGAGGTCCCGCATGTCGCTGGCCACCGAGAAGACCCGGTGTCCCGCCTTGCCGAGGGCCTCGCCGATGGCGATGAGCTCGTCGGCGGCCGCAGTGGTACCCGCTGCGAGCTCGCCGTCCTTGGCCCGGTGCAGGACCGTGCGAGTGGTGGACGCACCGATGGCGCCGGCCTGCACGGCCTCGCGCACGAGCGCCGCCATCTCGGCGATCTCCTCCCCATTGGCGGTGTCGTTGGCCCGGCCCTCACCGAGGACGTAGGCCCGCACGGCCCCGTGTGGGACGAGCGACGCCACATCGAGGACGCGGTCGGTGCGCTCGACCTCGTCGAGGTACTCGCCGAAGGTCTCCCAGTTCCAGTTCATGCCTTCGGCCAGTGCGGTACCCGGGATGTCCTCAACGCCCTCCATGAGCTGGATCAGCCAGGCCCGGTCGGACTCGCGGGCGGGGGCGAACCCCACGCCGCAGTTGCCCATGACGACCGTGGTCACGCCGTGCCAACCCGATGGCGAGACCTCCGGATCCCAGGTGGCCTGGCCGTCGTAGTGGGTGTGGATGTCGACCCAGCCCGGGGTGACGAGGAGGCCCTCGGCGTCGATGACGCGCCGTGCCGGTCCCTGCACCTCGCCCACCGCGGTGACGATGCTGCCGTCGACGGCGACGTCACCGGTCCGGGTCGGCTGCCCCGACCCGTCGGCAATGGTGCCGCCACGGATGATCAGGTCGTGCATTGGCGCTCCTCTCGGGGCGCTCCAGCGTGCCCCCGCCCGACTACACCCAGCTTCGCAGCTTTTCGACCATGGCGACGGGGTCGGCGCCCACCGGCGTGACGTTGAGATGCGTCACCCCTGCCTCGGCCATGGCGGCCACCCGCTCCTTGATGTAGGACTCCGGCCCGCAGAGCGACGTGGCCTCGAGCAGCTCGGCCGGCACCAGCGCCGCCGCCTCCTTCTTCTGGCCCGACAGGTAGAGGTCCTGAATCTCGGCGGCCTCCTTCTCGTAGCCGTAGCGGCAGGCCAGCGCGTTGTAGAAGTTCTTCCCCTTGGCACCCATGCCGCCGATGTACAACGCGGCGGCTCCCCGCCCGAGTTCACGGATGGGCGCGACCTCTGCCTCCTCGCCGATGGCCATTATCCCGCCGGCAGCGATCTGCAGCGAGTCGAGGGACGGATCACGTTTGGCCGTCCCGGCGGCGAGGGAGGGCCCGAAGACCTCCTTGGCCTTCTCGGGGAAGAAAAAGATCGGGAGCCACCCGTCGGCCACCTCGGCCGTCATGGCCACGTTCTTCTCGCCCAGGGCGGCCACCCAGATCGGGATGCGAGGACGCACGGGGTGATTGATCAGCTTGAGGGGCTTTCCGAGCCCGGTGCCCTCACCGGGCGGCAGGGGGATGTGGAACGCCGCACCGTCGTGGACGAGAGGCGCCTCGCGCGCCCAGACCTGTCGGCAGACATCGATAATCTCGCGCGTACGAGTGAGGGGGCGGTCATAGGGGACCCCGTGGAATCCCTCGATCACCTGGGGACCCGAGGCGCCGAGACCGAGGAGGCAGCGACCGCCCGAGACGGCATCGACGCCGGCGGCCGTCATGGCGATCAGTGTGGGTGTGCGGCTGTAGATCGGCAGGATGGCCGAGCCGATCTCCACTCGCTCCGTCTTGGCGGCGAGAAATCCCATGAAGCTCGGGGCGTCGAAGCTGTACGCCTCGGCCACCCAGACGACGTCGAGCCCGACCTTCTCCAGCGCCACCGCCTGGCGGGCCGATTCCTCGAACCCGCCGGCATAGTTCAACGTCATGGACAGCTTCACGCGATCCTCCCTTTTCCTCGTCCGGCTGCGTCCATCCTGCCGCAGAAAAGAGCGTGCTCAATTGCCCGGTGGCCGCCCCATAGCATCGCAGTCGTGGCGGGACAGCGGATTGAGATGGTCCTCTTCGACCTGGGCGGCGTCCTCATCCAGCCTGGCGGCGTGGGACCGATGCGGTCCCTGGCCGGCATCGAGAGCGACGAGGCGTTGTGGGCCCGCTGGCTCAGCTGCCGCTGGGTGCGCCGCTTCGAGGCCGGGCGATGCACGGCTGAGGAGTTTGCGGACGGAATCGTGGCCGACTGGGGGCTGGCACTGGAGCCCGAGGCCTTCCTGAGGGAATTCGGCCGCTGGCCTGAGCCCCCGTTCGAGGGAGCGCTCGAGCTGGTCGAGGCCGTGCAGGCATCGGTCCCTGCGGGCTTCCTCTCGAACATGAATTCGTTCCAGTGGTCGGCCAACTACGAGGCGATACCGCTGACCGAGGCCTTCGCCTTCCGCTTTCTCTCTTTCGAGCTCGGCCTGGTCAAGCCGGACGCAGCCATCTTCGACGCCGTGGCGAGCCGACTCCCGGTCTCCCGCCGACGAGTCCTCTTCCTCGACGACAACGCCATCAACGTAGAGGCGGCCGCGCGCGCCGGGTTTGTTGCCCACCATGTGCGTGGGGTTGGGGCTGCACGCGACGCGCTCGTGGCAGGGGGCGTCCTGGGAGCTTGAGGAGACGCTGATGGCACCGTCGGTTGGGGTCTGCCGGTGCGCCTGTGCCAACATGCCGCCATGGTTGCCAACGGCCCGATGCTGCGACTCCTGCCGCGCCTCAGTGACGACGTCGCATTCTTCTGGACATCCGGCGAGGACGGCGTGCTGCGCTTCCTTCGCTGCAACGACTGCGGGTTCTACATCCACCCGCCGGGGCCGGTCTGTCCTCGATGTCTCTCGCGCAATCTCGCACCCGACGCGGTCAGTGGGCGAGGCCACGTCGAGACGTTCACCGTCAACTACCAGCAATGGATCCCAGGCAGTGACCCATACATCATCGCCTGGGTGTCGATCGACGAGCAGCCCGACGTGCGCCTCACGACGAACCTGGTTGACGTGGAGCCCGACGACGTGCGTGTCGGCATGCCGGTACGGGTGCTCTTCGAGCATGTCGAGGATGTCTGGCTTCCGCTCTTCACCCCGGTGGAGGAGGCGTCGTGAGCCTCCGTCCGACCGAGGAGCCGCTGGAGCGGCGAGCCGTGATCTCCGGCATCGGGCAATCCGACGTCGGCCGCCGGTTGGGTCGCTCCGACCTGGACTTGACCGTCGAGGCGTCACTGGCTGCCATTGAGGATGCCGGCCTGACACGCGACGACATCGACGGGCTCGCCACGTACCCCGGCATGGGGGCAGGCACACCCGGCTTCGGCGGCCCGCCCACGCCCGAGGTCCAGGACGCCATGGGCCTGTCGCTCAACTGGCACGACGGCGGCGGCGAGGGGCCGGGACAGATGCGCGCTGTCATTGCCGCATCCTTGGCCGTGGCCGCGGGTCTGGCCAAACACGTGCTCGTCTACCGCACCGTGACCGAGGGTTCGGCCCAGGGCACGGGCGGACGCCAGCCCATGGGTGGCACCGGCGGCGGGGGCTCGGTCCCCCGGTTCGGCAGCTTCATGCAGTGGTCCATCCCCTACGGTGCCGTGTCCGCCGCCAACTGGATTGCCATGGTGGGCCAGCGCCGTATGCATGAGTTCGGGCTGACGCGCGAGCAGCTGGGCCAGATCGCCATCACGTCGCGGCGCAACGCCGCACTCAACCCGAAGGCTGTCTATACGGACCCGATGTCAATGGACGACTACCTCGCCGCGCGCATCATCACCACGCCGCTCTGCCTCTTCGACTGCGACGCGCCGTGTGACGGCTCGACTGCAGTCATCGTCTCGCACCGCGATGTGGCGGGCGACCTCGACCACCCCGCCGTGCAGATCAACGCAGTGGGCACCGCGCTACGCGGGCGCCCCAGCTGGGACCAGTTCGACGACATGACGACCATGGCTGCCCGCGATGCGGCGGCGTCGATGTGGGAGCGAACCGATCTCAAACCGACCGACGTGGACACCGCCCAGCTCTACGACGGCTTCAGCGTGCTGACCATCGTGTGGCTCGAAGCGATGGGCTTCTGCGGGCGAGGTGAGAGCGGGCCCTTCATTGAGGGCGGCGCCAACATCGCCCGCGACGGGCTGCTGCCGCTCAATACGGCCGGAGGCCAGCTCTCCGGTGGACGCCTCCATGGGTTCTCACTCATCCACGAAGCGTGCGTCCAGCTCCGGGGAGAGGGCGGAGAGCGCCAGGTTGTCCGCCCTGGCGGACGAAACCCCGAGGTCGCCGCGGTGGCCAACGGTGGCGGACCCATCGCCGGCACCATGCTGCTCACCCGCGGCATTCGCTGACCCTCAGGCTCCTTACCTGGGGTCTTGCAGGAGTCTCAATCTCCAGCCGAGGACGATCCTCGAGACCGCCACCTCAGGCATCCCTCAACGTAAAGGTGAAGGTGACCTTGAGGTTGAGGGTTCAGCTCCTGATCGTGGGCTCGGGCGTCGTGCCGGCCAGATGGTGGGCCGCCCGCGAGGCCAGCGCCACCAGGGTCAGCGTGGGCCCGTAGCCACTCGAGGTGACGAAGACCGACGAGTCGGCGACCACGACGTTGTCGAGGGCGTGCACACGGCCCCAGCGGTCCACGACCGCGGTGTCTGGGTTGTCCCCCATCCGGACCGTCCCCATGACGTGGCGGCTCTCGGGAATGGGTGTCGTGCCCATCCCGTGGTACGAGACACCCGGGGAGGAGGTGTGGATCACCCACTCGGCGCCCATCTCCTCCAGCACGGATTGCAGGATCTTGCCGTGGTACTTCGATGCGGCCAGTTCGTGGTGCCCGGGCTTGTAGGTCACTCTGGCGACGGGAAAGCCACGGGCGTCACGGATGGACGGACTCAGATCCACCGTGTTGGTTGCGTAGGGCAAGTCCTCTCCCTGCATGATGAAGGCCCACATGCGCTCGCGCAGATTCGAATCGCGCATCACCTGGGCATGATTGCGTCCCCAGGGCGAGTGCCGAGCCTCCATGATGGGGAGCCCTCCCCCGCTGTGCTCGACCAGACCGCCGCGGAACCATGGGAGACCTGCGCCTGCGGCCGCTTGGCGCGTGCGATCGTCTTGGACCATGGCGTCGTCGTGCACGTGGGTGACGGACCGTCCCTTGTGGGGGTGCAGCCGCATGTCCGGGAAGTGCCCCACGACGATCGTCTGGAAGTGCACCATCAGGTACTTGCCGAGCGCCGGATGGTCCAAGCCGGAGAGAAGCAGCAGGCGCGGCGTCTCAATGGCGCCACCCGCCACGATGACCAGCTCGGCCTCCCTGGAGTGCGTGCCGCCCTCCCGATCGATGAACTCGACCCCAGTGGCCCGCCGGCCCTCTGTGATGATGCGGCTCACGTAGGTCTCTGCCATCAACTCGGCCCGTCCCGTGGCCATTGCCTTGGTGAGCAGGGCGACCGGGTCGCCCTTGGCGTGAATGGGGCAGCCGAAGAAGGCGCAGAAGCCGCAGTTGTTGCAGGCGGGTCGGCCGTCATAGGCGATGCTGTTCGCCGCCGTCGGCGCCTCGTAGGGGTGGAGGCCTACCTTCTCGGCCGCAGCCGACGACAGCACTGCGCCGTACATGGGCGCACCCGGGGGCATCGGGTAGGGGCCCGACCGCCACGCAGCGAAGGGGTTCGCACCCTCGCGCCCCGAAACCCCGATGGCCCGCTCCACCTCCGCGTAGTACGGCTCGAGTTCGTCGTAGTCGAGCGGCCAGTCGTCGATGACGGCGCCCTCCTGCGGCCCGTAGGTCGAGAAGAGGCCGAAATCTTCTTCCCGGAAGCGCGGCACCTTGCCGTCGGCGTGGGTCCCGCCCCCACCGACGGTCGTCGGTATGGAGTTCACCTCGCCGACGTGGGTGTGCTCCCCCTCCTCCGCCGAGAGGCGGAACGCCCGGGGCTCGACCAGGGGGTCGGGACCGAGGAAGTAACGCGACACGAACTTGATCTCGTCGTTTGAGTAGTCCCCGGCGGGCCGAGTCAGGTCGTCGGGATCGAGCAAATGGTTACGGCCCTTCTCCATGATGACGACGGACCAGCCGGCTCTCGTCAGCACTTCGGCTGCGGTTGCACCGCCGGGTCCGGATCCGATGATGATGGCGCTGGGGCTCATGGCTGTGACACCTCCGCGTCGGTGTAGCCCCGCGGCTGCACGTCACCCTCGTAGTCGATGGAGGTCCAGCCGATGGCGTTACGGTTCCCTCCGTACTCGGGCGCCCCGTACATGCCCTCGCAGCAGTGCTCCCACAAGAGTTCGCAGAAGGCCTCGTCAGCGCGCAGCCTGCGCCGTTGCTCGCGCCCCTCCACCTCGGTGAAATCGGCTCCCAGTGCGGCCAAGCCCACCCGGTAGCGCTCCTGGAGCCCCACGACGGGCCCGTTGAACTCTCGATCCGGGCGCCCTTGCGATCCCTCGATGCGCATGCGCCAGGCCAGCTCGTCCAGCGGGGACAGGCGGTGGAAAGTGGCGAAGCCGGCCTCGCCCCCCTTGCGCCCGGAGCTGGGACCACCGGCCCAGATGCGGGGAGGGTCGAAGGAGAACGCCCCCAGAAAACCGTCGATGTAGTCGGCCACGCCAGCCTCCTCCGCGCCCGGCGTGCCCTCACCGGAGGGCAGCATCTGCGCACAGGCGGCTCGCAAAGTGGCGTACTCGTCTTCACTCAGCCAAACGGGCATCGGGCAAACGTAGCGTGCCTCCTACCCCGATTGCTGACGCTGCTGTCAGGTTGAAATCGAGCCTCTCGCGGCGACCGGTGGCACCCCCAACGTGGCGCCCTCCTCCCCCGCTCCCGCCCGCATCGCGCTGGCCGTCCTGTGAGTCCTGGACGGGACACCGACCACTCCGGAGCCGGGTCGGATTGCCCAGAAGGTGCGGCTCTCAGGACGGACCGGGGTCGCTCGCGGTGGGGTCGGCGTCAGAGCCGGATCGGCATCGGCATCGGCATCGGCATCGGACATCGGCATCGGGCGCCGGCTCGGGCCCATGCACCGCTCCCACACGGTGCGCGAACCAGAGGAGCGCGCGCTCGCCCTCGTCGAGTACCTCGCACACCAAGTTCCCGGTCTCGCTCGCCCCGAGGTCCACGAAGCGGCACCAGTTGGTGAGGAGCCGGAAGCCTGGCCCCCGGTAATGGCGCCCGACCGTCTGCAATGGGGCCACCGGCATCCGCAGAGCCCAGGCGACGAGGCCGCCGGCGATCTCGGGGAACCCGGCCCGGTGCCGCACTATGTCGGAGTACTGCCCGGTGACGACATCTGCCATGTTCTCCAACGCGGCGGAGCCGGGCTCGAAGTAGCGCGAATGCGCTGTGACTGTCGGATGGTCCGGAGCGTTCGTGCTCATTCTGGTGCCGCCGAACCGCGGCGAGGCAGGTGACGCACCGAAGATGCCGAGCTCGGCGACGGCGTCCCCGGGCGCCTGCTCCGAGAAGAAGTGTGACTGCTGGAGGTGGAGGTCGCGCAGGCCGTCGACCGTCATGCCCGGGCTGCCCGCCACCACGACGTCGGTGACCTCCAGTCCGGCGTCGGCCAAGGCCGCCCCGGTGACGATCGACCCGAAACTGTGGGCGATGATCGTCAACGATTGCTCGGGCTCCAAATCCAGCGTGGCGATGAACTCGGTGAGGTCGTAGGCGGCCGTTGCCAGGTCATCGCCGCACTCGATCGAGCCTGCCGCGGCGGCCAGGATGTCGGATGGGTTGTCGTAGCCCTTCCACAAGATGACCGCCGTCGACGTACTGGCCTCGTAGAGATTGACCACGTCGGGGATCCAGTCCTGGCACAGATTCGTTCCGTCGCCGACGCCGGGGACGACGACAGCGACGTGCTCGGCCGTCTGGAGGTCGCCGAAGAGGAGCGCGTAGTGCTGCAGCTGCGGCCGGTACACCAAGATGTCACCGCCGGAGTCCAGCATCGTCTCGAGCAGCGTGATCCGACTTTGGTCTCCGTCGACCGTTGCACCCGCCAGGTCCATCTTCACCGCGGCGAGGTTGCTGGTGGCCCGGCGGGACAACAACTCCTTTCCGCGCATGGAAGAGATTACGCCGCACCCTGCGTCAGCAGGTGTATCTCTCCGGCTTTGACCAGCATGGCGAGCCGGCATCCCGTGCTTGACCGCCTCCTAGGAGCCAGAGGTGGCGGGGCGTCCGTCCGATCCGTCCCCCGCAAGCGGCTGACGCGGTCGTTGCTCCGCTAGCGCGGCAAACCCAAGATCCGCCCGGCGATGATGTCGCGCTGCACCTGTGACGTCCCGCCCGCGATGCCGGCCGCCTTGCTCCAGAGCCACTGCCGCGCCCACGGGCCGGCTTCGGCGGACGACGCGTCGCGCCCGGTCACCAGCAGTGCGGCGTCCGAAAGGCCCTGTGTCATGGTCGTCCACATGAGCTTCACCCAGCTCGACTCGGGGCCCGGTTCCTCGCCCCTACCGAGTCGGGTGAGGGTACGCAGATTGTGCAGTCGCAGCACGTGCAGATCGATAGAGGCCCGGGCCAGCGCGTCGGCGACGAGCGGGTCTTCCAGCGTCCCGTTGTCCCGCGCCTCTTCGTACAGCCGGGCCAGGTAGGCCTCGTGCACCACCTGCTCCTTGAACGGGAAGTTCGTGCCGCGCTCGTGCGCCAGCGTGGAGCCGGCCACGGTCCACCCCTGCCCCTCGATGCCCACCACGTGCTCGTCGGGCACGAAGACGTCGGTCAGGAAGACCTCGTTGAACTCGGCGTCACCCGTCATCTGTACGAGCGGGCGCACATCGACGCCGGGGTCCGACATGTCCACTATCAGCGCGGTGATCCCCTGCTGGCGCCGGGGTGCGTCGGCGTCGGTGCGGGCCAGGCACAGCCCCCACGAGGCGAACTGGGCGTAGGACGTCCACACCTTGCGGCCCGTGACCTCGAAACCCCCGTCGACCGGAATGGCCCGCGTGGAGAGTGAGGCCAGGTCGCTCCCGGCGTCGGGCTCGCTGAAGAGCTGACACCAGATCTCCTCGGCCGAGAGGATGGCGGGCAGGTAGCGCAGGCGCTGGTCCTCGGTGCCGTGTGCCAACAGCGTCGGACCCACCAGGTTGATGCCCACCCGGTTCACCGGCTGGGGCGCCTGAGCCCGGGCGTACTCACTCTGGTACAGCGCCACCTGCACCGGTGTGGCGCTGCGTCCGCCATACGAGCTGGGCCAGTGGACACCAACCCAACGGTCGGCCGCCAGGGTGGCTTGCCACTGTCGCCCCCAGGCCACCTCGTCGGCCAAATCGACGAAGGCGGATGGGCGTCGGAGGTGGTCCCCCAGCCACGTCCGGAACGAGGCCGCGAACTCCTCGTCTTCTTCCTTCAGCGCGAGATCCACGCCGGCTCCCTCCACCACCCTGACATCGGCGTCACGATACCGGGGCCCGGGTATGGTGCCCTGCCGTGACGGCCCGCCTTCGACCGACCTGGGTGCCCGAGCAGGCGCGTCGCTACCGCCAGCCGGGCGGGCCCTGGGACGTGCCGTCCCTGGACGCCCTCCTCACCGCCAACGGGGGCGAGGTCGTCGATGGTGCCAGCCGGCTCTCCGCCGCCGAGCTCGACACGCTGGTCGCCACCGTGGCCGGCGGGCTTCGCGCCCGGGGCGTCAGGCGAGGCGAAGCCGTGGCCTGGCAGGTCCCCAACAGCCTGGCGGCCGCCGTCCTGACCCGGGCCTGCTGGCGCATCGGCGCCGTGGCCGCGCCCGTCCTCCACTCGTTCGGTGCGGCGGACGTGGAGGCGGCCCTCGGGCAGATCGAGCCCGCTCTGGTCCTGGAGCTCCAGACCGAGGAGTTCTCCGACCCCGCCGCGCTGGTCGCCGCGGTCGGCGGTACCCCGGTGCCCGCAGGCGCGTTCCCCAGCCAGCCCTCCGACGTGGCCCTGGTCCTCTTCACCTCGGGCTCGACCGGCATCCCCAAAGCCGTGCTGCACACCCAGCGCGGGCTCAGCTGGAAGGCTTCGTTGATGGCCCGGGTGCACGGGCTCGGCCCGGCCGACGCCGTGCTGATGCCAGCGCCGATGGCCCATATCTCCGGACTGCTCAACGGCGTCCTGGTGCCGGGCGCAGCCGGCCTGCGCTCGGTCCTGGTCCGCCGGTTCGACCCCGAGCAGGCCCTGGATCTCGTGGCGCGCGAGCACATCTCCTTCCTGGCCGGCCCGCCCACCTTCTTCATCGCCATGGCCCGCGCGCTGCAGGAGCGCCCGGATACGGACGTGTCCTCGGTACGACTGGTGTCGAGTGGTGGTGCGTCGGTGACGCCGGCATTCGTGGAAGACACGGCACGAACCTTCGACTGCCGCGTCAAACGGACCTACGGATCCACCGAAGCGCCGACCGTGACCACCAGCACGGACGACGATCCCTTCGAGAAGGCCCGCGATACCGACGGGCGTGCCGTCGGCGCAGTCGAGCTCCGCGTCTCGGATCCCGAGACGGGAGCGCACTGTGGCATCGGGGCGCCGGGCGAGCTCTGGGTACGTGGGCCCGAGATGTTCGCCGGCTACGCCGATGCCGCACAGACCGCCACCGTCATTGCGCGGGGTGGATGGTTCCGCACAGGCGACCTGGCCACGGTCGACGACGACGGCTGGGTGCGCATTGTGGGCCGACTCAAGGACGTGATCATCCGCGGCGGCGAGAACATCTCGGCTTCCGAAGTCGAGGCCGCACTCGAGGCGCATCCCGCCATCCACCACGCGGTGGCCGTGGGCTATCCGGACCCGCTGATGGGCGAGCGGGTCGCGGCATTCGTCGAGTCGGCTCTGCCATTCGATCTCGAGGCGTGCCGACAGTGGTTCGCCGGGCGCGGCATGGCTGTGTTCAAGACGCCCGAAAAGGTCGAGCGACTCGATCAGCTGCCGTTGCTGGGCTCGGGCAAGCCCGACCGCGCCGCACTGCAGCGTCGCGCCGCCGCCGACTGAAGCCGACTGAAGCCGACCGACGCCGACGCCGACGCCGACCGCGCGGACGCCCCGCACTAGCTTTGAGCCCATGCCTCGCCGCAACCTTATTCCGTTGGTGCTGCTTGCCGTCCTCGCTGTCGGCACCCTGGCCTTCGCCGTGCTGGGCGCGTCGTCGGCGCCGAGCGGGGCGACGCTCACCGTTCAGAACGGGTCGGCTCGTACATTCGGCACGCCCACCGGGTCGACGTCCTTCGCCATGAATCTCGTCAACACCATTTCCGCCGGCGGATCGCAAGGGACAGTCAGCCAGGTACGCCAGGTGGATTACAAGCCTCCAGCGCGGATGTCCGTGTACCAGCAGGTCGGTTCGAGCTTCAAGCTCATCGGGGTCCTCCGTCCGTCCGCCGTGGCGTGCAGCCTCAGCACGTACACCGCCATCGTCGGCGGTTCGACGCCCTGGACGGAAAGCGGGACGGCGTTCGTCCGGACCGAGACCCTGGCGGCCTACGACGCCCGGGTACCCTCTGCGACGGCCACCACGTGCGAGCCGCGCACAAGCACGGTGGACGGCACGGTCAGGGAGCGGGCCGCCGTCCGGGCGGGCTACCTCGTCGGGGTCCGACTGACCGTTGTCGTGCCGCCCCAGACACTGGCGAACGGTCAGCCGGCGGCCCACGGCATGGAGGAGCAGGCGTTGGCCATGCTCCAAATCAACGGCACCCGGACGGCGTCGTTGGGTTCCTCGCGCTAGTCCGGTTCAGGAAAGCGCCTGGCCGGCCTCGAGCCTGGCCCGCAGCAGCGTGGCGATGCGGTCACGGTGTGCCGCGGCGTCTCCGTAGCTCACCTGGTCGAGCTGCGCCCGCTTCAGGTAGAGGTGCATCTCGTGCTCCCACGTGAAGCCGATGCCGCCGTGCACCTGCAGACCCGTCGACATCACACGGCGCGACGCGTCGGAGCACCACGCCTTGGCCATACTCGCGGACAGCGCGCGCTCGGGGTCACCCGCCGCGGCGCACCACGCCGCGTAGTACACCGTCGAGCGCATGCCCTCGACGTCGACCAGGGAGTCGGCCAGCATGTGCTTGACGGCCTGGAACGAACCGATCGGCTTGCCGAACTGCACGCGGTCCTTGGCGTACTGCACGGTCAGGGCGAGCACGTGGTCGGCCGCACCGAGCATCTCGGCGCTGGCCAGGGTGGCGGCCCGGTCGATCAGCTGCTCTGCGGCCTCCTCACCGCCCAGCAGCCGGGCCGGCGTGCCGTCAAAGGCGAGTACCCCGAGCTCACGGGTGCGGTCCATGGCCGACAGTGGCGCCGGGCGTCCCTCCGTGCGCAGGTCGACCCCGTACACCCGGCCCTCGGCCAGCACCACGGCGAGATCGGCCGAAGGCGCGTAGGCGACAGGAGCCGTCGCTCCGCTGAGACGCACTTCGCCGGCGGACCCCGAGACGGCCAAGCCATCCGGTCCGGGGGCGGCGGCGACGCAGCCCACTGCATCGCCCAGGCCAAGCGCCTCACGCCATTCCTTCGTCCCGGCATCGGCTCGCGCCTCGTCCCCGCACAGCGCGCCGAGCGCCACGATGGTGGGAAGGAACGGCGCCGCGACCAGGCGGCGACCGATCTCTTCGCAGAGCACGGCCAGCTCGACCATGCCCAGCCCGAGGCCGCTCTCCTCCTCGGGCAGCTCGATCGCCAACCAGCCCTGCTCCGCCATGGCCGACCACACGGCCTCGTCGTAGCCCGTGGGAGCGTCCGTGCCAGCACTGGTGACTGCACCCGCTCCCGGGAGCGTCCCGACGACAACGCCCGTCCCGACCCGTGCCCGGAGCGCGTCGGTCCCGGCCATCTTGTCGAGGAGCGATGCTGCGGCGTCGCGCAGCGCCTGCTGGTCGGTCGAGAGGTCGAAGTCCACGGCGGCGCAGTCTACGGTGAGCGCTGACACGGGTGTCACCTGCGGGGGTGGCTGTGCCATGCTGCGGCGGATGGATCTGCACGCCACGGCCGAGCAGGAGTCACTGCGGGCGTCGTTCCGGAGCTGGTTGATGGAACACTTGCCCTGGCCCTACGGCATCGGACTGCCTCCCCGCTTCGACGACCTGGCCGAGACGGTGGCCTTCGGACGCCGCTGGCAGGGCGAGCTGGCCGCCGACGACTGGGTCGGCCTCACCTGGCCCCAGGAGTACGGCGGCCGGGGCCTGGGGGCGCTCGAGAACTACGTGGTCATCGAGGAGCTGGCCCGGGCGCGGGCACCCGAGCTGGTCGGCCGCATCGGCATCAATCTGGTGGGCCCGACCCTGCTGGCGCACGGGACGCCCGAGCAGAAGGAGCGCTTCCTCCCCCGGATACTCTCGGCGGCCGAGCTGTGGTGTCAGCTCTTCAGCGAGCCGGACGCCGGGAGCGACCTGGCCTCGCTGACCACGCGCGCCGTGCCCGTCGCTGACGGCTACCGGGTCAGTGGGCGCAAGGTCTGGACTTCCTACGCCCAGTTCGCCGACTGGGGCCTCTGTCTCACCAGGAGCGACCCGACCGCCCCGAAGCGCCAGCAGGGCATCACGGCGCTCATCATCGACATGCACGCGCCGGGCGTCGTGGTCCACCCGCTGGTGCAGTCCACCGGCGAAGCCGAGTTCAACGAGGTCGAGCTGGACGATGTCTTCGTCCCGGTTGATCGCCGCGTCGGCACCGAAGGCGAGGGTTGGGGCGTCGCCGGCTCCACGCTCGCCCATGAGCGCGGCATCAATCCGCGCCAGCTTGTGATCCACACGCAGCTCATTGAAGAGTTGCTTCGGCTGGCCGAGTCCAACGGAAGTTTCGAGGACTGGCGCCTGCGCCAGTCGCTGGCCCAAGCCGCGACCGAGGTGCGACTCTTCCAGCTGCACAACTGGCGCTCCCTGACCCGGCTCTCCAAGGGCGAGGCGCCCGGACCAGAGGGCAGTGCGCTCAAGCTGTATTGGAGCGAGATGTCCAAGCGGCTCCACCAGACCGCGCTCGACGTGCTGGGCTCGGCCTCCCCGCTGTGGGAAGGGGCGGAGGGGAACCCCGCCGACGGCGCCTGGCAGCGTTCGTGGCTCTACTACCAAGCGTCGTCCATCTTCGCCGGGACGAACGAAATCCAGCGCACCCTGGTGGGCGAACGCGTCCTGGGACTCCCCCGGGGTTGAGCGTTCGCCGCGACAGGACGGCACCGCGACAGGATGGGCGACTCAGGGAGGATGGGTGAGATGGCAGACAACTTCGAGACGATCCGCTACGAGGTCGATGGTGCCGTGGCCACCATCACCATGAACAGGCCGGACATGGCCAACGCACAGAACTCGGCCCTGATCGACGAGCTCGACGAGGCCTTCGACCGCGCCGACGCCGACGACGCGGTGCGCGTCGTGATCCTGGCCGGTGCCGGCAAGCACTTCTCCTCTGGTCACGACCTCAAGGCGCTGGTCGCCGGCGACAGCGACGACCCCTGGGTCGCGCTACGGGAGACGCCCGAGGGCAAGTTCCACCACGAGAAGGTCATGTACTACGACCGCTGCCTGCGCATCCACGACTTCCGCAAGCCCACCATCGCCGCGGTCCAGGGCAGCTGCATTGCGGCCGGCCTGATGCTCGCCGCCATGTGCGACCTCATCGTGGCCGCCGACGACGCCGTCTTCTCCAATCCCGTCCTGCGCCTCACGGGTGCCGGCGTCGAGCTGCTCGTCGAACCGTGGGAGCTGGGTATCCGCAAGGCGAAGGAGTTCCTGCTCACAGGCGACACCATCGACGCCCAGGAGGCATGGCGCCTGGGCCTGGTCAACCGGGTCGTCCCCCGGTCCGAGCTGGAGACCCGGACCCGAGAGCTGGCCGACCGAATCGCCCTCGTCCCGCCGGTCACCGCCCAGACGGTCAAGGACAGCCTGAACCAGACCGGCACCCTGATGGGCAAGCGCGACGCCCTCAAGTACCACTTCATGGCGCACCACTGGGTGCACAACTCGGCCACGGCGCTGAACGCGCTCGCCGCCCGGAAGACGAAGGGCTCCATGCGCGACGTCATGGCCGAACGCGACCAGGGCCACCCGGAACCAAAGGCATGAGCGACTCGGTCCCGGGACCGCTGGCCGGCATCCGTGTGATCGACGTCGGGACCCGGATTTCCGCGCCGTTCTGCGCTGGCTTGTTGGGCGAGCTCGGTGCCGACGTGATCAAGGTGGAGCTGCCGGGCGACGGCGACTTCATGCGCACCATCGGCCCGTTCATGCCGGTGGAGGATGGTCCGGACTATTCGCTGTTCTGGTCGGTCGAGGGGCGGGGCCGGCGCGGCGTGACCTGCGACTTGCGCAAGCCCGAGGGCAAGGACCTCTTCGAGCGGCTGGTGGCGACGGCCGACGTGCTGTGCGAGAACTTCCGCCCCGGCACCATGGAGCGTTGGGGTCTCGGCCCGGACGACCTGCCGGACGATCTCGTCTATGTCCGCATCAGCGTCTTCGGGCAATCCGGCCCCTACTCCCCCCGTCCCGGGCTCGACCGGCTCGGCATCGCCTTTGGCGGGCTCCTGAACCTCACGGGCGAACCCGATCGTCCGCCCGTGCGGCCGGGTGTCACCATTTCGGACTACCTGACCGGCACCTTCGCAGCCTTCGCAGCGGTGTCCGCCCTGTACGGGCGCGACCAGGCGGGTCGGGGCGGCGACGTCGTCGATGCGCCCTTGTACGGGTCCATCCTGCGCGTTCTGGAGTGGACGCTGGCCGGGTACGACAAGTTGGGCCTCGTTCGCCAGCGCGAGGGCAACCGGCTTTCGACGTCGGCTCCCCTCGACAACTACCCGACTGCCGACGGCTTCTACGTGTGCATCGTGGCCGGGTCGGACGCCAACTTCCATCGCCTCTGCAAGGCGATGGAGCGGCCCGACCTGGCTGAGGACCCCCGCTTCACCACCCTGGCCGAGCGTGCGGCGAGAAGCGGCGAGATCAACGGCATCGTGGCCGACTGGACCTCGAGCCTGCCCGCCGAGACGATCACGGCGCGCTGCGTCGAGTACGACGTGCCCGTCGGCACCGCCTACAGCGCGGCCGACATCTTCGCCGATCCGCACATGGCAGCTCGCGGTGACCTCGTGCAGATCGATGATCCGGTCATCGGGCCAGTGCGCCAGCAGGCGCCGTTCCCCCGGCTGGCCAAGCACCCCACGGCCTCACCCCGAGGGGCGCCGCGCTTGGGCGAACACAATCGCGAGGTGTGGTGCGGCCTGGTCGGCCTGAGCGACGACGAGTTGTCGGACCTGGGCGCCCGCGGCGTGATCTGACGGTCTCCACCGCATTCGGTCGTTGGGGGCGATCCGGAGTCAGAGACCGTTTCGGACGGTTCGCTCCAAAATGCCCAGCGTGGCGCGGAGGGCCGAATCCGGCACGATCGGGAATCGGTCCTTGAAGTCGCCCTCCACCTTGGACCAGTCGTAGTACGACGTCACCTCCGTGATCCCGTCTTCACCGGCCTGCAGACGGTAGCCATAGAAATGGGGGATCGGGATGTCGGGCCCGAGATCCCACGCAATCTCCCGGTCGGGCTCGAAGACGATGATGTTGACGGTCACGTCGTACTTGCCGAGAGGGAAGTCGTTGAGCGACTCGCGGTCCATGTGGATGACGAATCTGTCGCCGACCTTCTCCGCCGGGTCGCCGGTGAAATCCTGCAGCATGCCCGAGGCGTCGATGGCGACGTGGCCCGCCGGGCTGCGCACGATGTCGAAGATGGCTGAAGGCGGCGCCGGAATCGAACGGGTCACTTCGATGCGGTCGGGCAGGAAGACGGTATCGGGCATCTGGTGCTCCTCATGGGACGTTTCGTCGGCTCACTGGCACCCTCGGGATGTTCGGTCCGGGGGTGATCGGTCCGGCGAGTATCGCGCGCCGATACGCCGGACGCGCCGAGGCCCCTGTCCTCGAACCCCCGTCACTCCACGGATCGCTGCTTTAGGGCAACGGCTCGACGACGCTCCACCCGCGACGACGAAGTTCGACGGCGAGCCGCTCCGCGGGGATCTGGCTCAGCACGTCGTCTTGCACCGACCGCCGCCATATCGGGACCTCGACCGCCTTCTCCGAGTCCGGCCCCGCGTCACGCAGTTGCTCCAGGAACGCGTCAGCCTCGGTCCGGGTGAACCTGCCTCCGGCTTGGCGTTGCGTGAACCCCATCGGCCCGCGTGCGTCGCGAAAATCGGTGTGGCCCGCTTCCTGCAGAAGGGCGAGGAGTTCTTGGACCTGCCTCGCTGACGCTGGTGGTCCTTGCTGCTGCCCGAATGCCATGGCAGGCAGTCTTGCCCATCGCTGTCACGAGGCACTTCCGAGAGGAATCAGGAGCCAGCAGGGCCCTGGCGCGGCCGACCGTCTCCGGCCCCGCGGTCTAGCCCAGCGTGCTGACGACCCGTCCGAAGTAGTTGGCCCCGCCGAAGGTGAAGATGCCGCCGTCGGCCGCCGCCATCCAGTACCCGTTGGTGGCGTTGTCGGCGGCCATGCCCACGACCGGCGCCGCCAGGCTGATGCCGCCCGTACTGCCGTCGAAGGGGGCCTCCCCGTAGGTGAAGATGCCGCCGTCGGAGGCCACGAAGCGGTAGCCCCGGCCGTTGGGTGACGCCTCCATGCCCACGATGGGCTTGTTCAGGTGGATGCTCCCGGTGCTGCCGAAGAACGGGGCGTTGAAGCTGAACACACCGCCGTCGGAAGCCACCTCCCAGTAGCCGCCGGTCGCCGCGTCGTTGGCGATACCCACGATCGGCTGGTTGAGGGTCTGGCCGCCCATGGACCCGAAGAAGGCCGCATTGCCGAAACTGAAGATGCCGCCGTCGCCGGCCACCATCCAGTAGCCCTTGCCGTCGGGCGTGGTGGCGATGCCGACAATGGGCTTGTTGAGTCGAAGCGAGCCCGTGGAGCCGTAGAAGGAGGCGTCACCGAAGCTGAAGATCCCGCCGTCCGTACCCACCAGCCAGTACCCCTTGCCGTCGGGCGTGGACGCCATGCCGACGATGGGCGCGTTCAGCTGGCCGCTGAGCGAGCCGTAGTTCACGGCGGAGCCGAAGGCTGCGACCGTACCGTTGGCCTCGACCTCCCAGTAGCCGGTCCCGTTGGCGGTCGGTGCGATGGCCACGGTGCGGGAGCCGGACTGGACCGCGCCGGCCAGCTGACCCCAGCTGGCCGTGACGTCGCTGGGCGGGGCGCACGAGCTGACGAAGATGGCGGCGAGAGAGCCCGACGTGTAGCCCGACGGTGAGAAGGCTGCGCCCATCGACAGGATCGGCGGGCCGTTCGGGCAGCCGCCGAATTGGTGCAGGACGATGTCGCGGTGGCCCCAACACCCGGAGAGGTTCGACAGGCCGCAAGCCGTGTTGGACGTCGACGAACCGCTGTACCCGTCGTCGTACATCCAGTAGTAGTCGGCTTCGAGCACCGACGTGAGTCCTCCGGCCCAGATCGATCCACCGAACGTGAGCGGAGCCCCACCGGTCACCGCGGACGGGAAGGTCGGATCGCCGCCGGCATTGGCGCCGTTCTGCGCATACGCGTCGAGTTGTGCCGTCACGTACTCGATCGGCTGCTCGCCGCGATCGACGCGTTCGTTGTTCACGACGGTGAGCACCTGCTGGTCGAGCGGCAGAGCGCCGAGGGAAGACTCAGAGACGTTCATGGAGCCGACGCCCTCGTGACTGCGCGCGTCGTCGATGGACGTGAGCCAGTCCGGATTGTCCGGCGCGATGTTGGACGAGGGGTTGGAGGGAGGCAGGATGCCGGTCGCCGACGCCGGCGCACTGGTCAACCCCGCCGCGATGGTGCTCATGGCCATTGCCCCGATGGGCAGTAGAAGTGTCGCGATGCGACGACGGGTACTGCGCTGCACGCTGTGTTCCCCCTCTTTGCCTGCGCTTCGTTCACGGTGGTATCGGAACGAATTGGCGGGAACCGAAGAGGTCTTTTGGAAGAAATCCAAACTCTTTTCGCAGGTCCAGGGCTTGACGTTGCCGCTCAGCAAGGTTGGGCAGCTGTTGTTGCAACCGGCGGGGGCGCCGGCTGCGTCCCCCGTGTCGTGCCTGGCGAGCGCAGCCGGCCCGACGCGTGCAACCAAGCGGCCACGCCGCGGCAATGCCGTGAACATGGGGGTCGTGGGCCTCCATGGAGGACACGGTGCTCACTGTGATCGAAGGGGCTGCCGCAGGGCGATGACGCCGCTCGGGGAGCACGCCGGTCGACCTTCTCCCCGGCGGTGCGCGGCCGCGCACGCCACCATGACCATGTCCTCGGGGAGGCTGCGGCGACCCGGCGAACTACTGGTTGCCGAGCGTCAGCCCCTCATCGACATCCAAGACCGGGCCCCCGAAGGGGCCGACCGCCTCCGCCGCGGCCGCCGTACGCAGCCAGGGCCTCAGCCTCAGTCTCAGCCTCAGTGAGAACCTCAGCGAGAACCTCAGCAAGCGTCGGTGCCGGCCCCTTACCCCCGGGGCAGGCCCAGGACGCGCTCGGCCACGATGTTGCGCTGGATCTCGGAGGTGCCGCCGGAGATGGTGCCGGAGAACGAGCGCAGGAACTGCAGGGCCCAGGCGCCGTCGTAGAACGCGCCGGTCGCGCTGGCCTCCACCCGGTCCGGCTCGAAGTGCGCCCGGTCCCACTCGGTGAAGCGGTTGGGCCCCGGGCCGTCGAGGTCGAGCCCCTCCAGGCCGAGCGCCTCCTGCGCCAGCTGGCAGGCCCGCTGCTCGCCTTCGCTGGTGAAGAGCTTGAGCACCATGTGCTCGGGTGACATCTCGCCCCGGCTGGCCTTGGAGAAGCCGCGGTAGCCCAGGCAGCGCATCGCCGCGGTGTCGGTGGCCAACCGGCCGATGGCCTCGGCCAGGCGGGGGTCGTCGCCCAGCGTGCCGCCGTGACCGTCGGGGCGCGCCGCCAGGCGCGCCAGACCTTTCAGCGTGCGCTCCATCTTCGACACGTTCATGATCCAGAGCATCCCCCGCTCGTGGCGCAGCGAGCCCTGGCTCACGGTCCACCCGTGGTTGAGGTCGCCGAGCAGGTTCTCCTCCGGCACCTCGACGTCGCTGAAGAAGACCTCGTTGAAGTCGGCGTGGTGGGGGTCGGTCAGCTCGGGCAACGGCCGGCACACGATGCCGGGCGTGCGCATGTCGATGATCAGTGCGCTGATACCGCGGTGCTTCGGCGCCTCGGGGTCGGTACGCGCGTAACACAGACAGAAGTCGGCCTCATGGGCGCCCGAGGTCCACACCTTCTGTCCGTTCACCACGAAGTGACCGTCCCGGTGCTCGGCCCGTGTGGTCAGCGAGGCCAGGTCGCTCCCGGCGTTGGGCTCGCTCATGCCGAGGCACCAGGTGATCTCGCCCTTGAGGGTCGGGACGACGTAGCGCTCCTTCTGGTCGTCGGTCCCGTACTCGACGATGGAGGCGGCGCAGATGGACAGGCCCTGGGGGTTGAGCGAACGGGGCGCCATGCGCTCGGTGACGACCTCGTAGTACGCCATCTGCTCCTCGGGGGTGGCGTTGCGGCCGCCGAGCTCGGGTGGCCACCCCGGGACGAGCCAACCCGCCTCGTACATGTCGCGCTGGAAGGTACGGGCCCAGTCCGGCAGGTGGGCCGACGAGCGGCGGGGATTCGCGGCTACCACGTCGGGCGCCGGCAGGTGCTCGTCCAGCCACGACTCGAAGGTGCGGCGGAACTCACTCAGCGTGTCGTCAGGCGCGAGGCGCATGGCCAACTATGACACGGGCGTCAGTCGTCCAGCGAGTCCCCGTCGTCCTCCTCGGGCGAGCCCGCCGCACCCTGCTTGTAGCCGCGCCGGGCGGCCGGCAGGGCCTGAATGGCCAGCACGATCCCGAAGGCCGGCTGGGTCAGGAGGATGGACCCTGCGATGTCGTCCCAGGTGGCGCCGACCTCGGCCGCCAGCCGGGCATGACGCTGGACACCACCCGGCTGGCGGGCGATGACCGTGCACACCATGCGGATGAGCTCGTGGGTCTTGCGGTCGGGTGCTCGCAGCGAGTCGATGGAGGCCATCCAGGCGTTCTGGGCCTGCAGGACGTTCGGTGCCCATTCGCCGAGGAAGCGCTCCGAGGGGAACGGCCATACGTCATCGTCGACGTTGATGTCGAACTCGTCGTCGGGATCGGCCCCAGCGCTCACGGCGTCGTCATCGTACGGCTCACGAACCCGGCTCCGGATCGCGGGGCTGGCCCAGGATCCGTTCTGCGATGACGTTGCGCTGTACCTCGCTGGTGCCGCCGGCGATGGTGAGGCAGCGGGTGGAGAGGAAGCCCTCCTCCCAGCGCTGTGCCTTCCCGTCGAGGATCGCGCCGTCGGCGCCGTAGAGGGCCATGCCCATCTCCTGGACGCGCTGCTCGTGCTCCACGCCGAGCAGCTTGCGCACGCTCGACCCACTCCCGGGGTCCACGCCCGAGAGCGTCCGCAGGGTGGCCCGGTGGCCGAGCAGGGCCACCGTCTGCGCCTCGGCGATCAGATGCCCGAGCCGGCCCTCCAGGCTGGCCGGACCGGGCTCGCCGCGCTCGCTCCGGCGGGCCAGGGTCCGGGTCAACGACTCGACGCCGGGGCCGAAAGAGGCCCCCGTCGACATGGAGACCCGCTCGTTGGCCAGCGTCGTGCGCCCGATGCGCCAGCCGTCCCCGGGCGCACCCACGACGGCGTCGTCGGGGACGAAGACGTCATTGAAGAAGACCTCGTTGAACATGGCGGCGCCGGTCAGCTCGCGCAGCGGCCGGATGTCGAGACCGTCGGCGTGCATGTCGACGATGAAGTAGGTGATGCCGGCGTGCTTGGCCGCGTCGGGATCCGAGCGGGCCAGGCAGATGCCGAAGTCGGCCGTCTGGGCCAGTGACGTCCACACCTTCTGCCCGTTGAGGACCCAGCCCCCCTCCACGCGCTCGGCCCGGGTGCTGAGGGCGGCCAGGTCGGACCCCGCGCCCGGCTCGCTGAAGAGCTGGCACCAGTTGAGTTTCCCGTGCAGCGTCGGGCGCACCCAGCGCTCCTGCTGGTCCGCCGTGCCGTGGGCGATGAGGGTGGGCAGCGCCCAGGCCCCGACCGCCAGGTGCGGCCGCGGCACGCCGGCGGCGGCCAGTTCCTCGTCGATGACGAGCTGCTCCAGCGGCGAGGCCCCCCGGCCCCATGGTGCGGGCCAGTGCGGCATGATCAGCCCGGCGTCGGCGATGGCGGCGCGCTGGTCGGCGGCCGCGGCCACCTCGGCCACGACGGCGCGGATCTCCTCGCGCAACGACTCCGCTTCCGGCGGCAGATCGGCCGCCAGGTTGCGCCGGGCCCCGGCGATGGCCAGGCCGGCCACCTCGTGCTCGAGCGCACCCACGTCGCCGCCGGCCACCAGCTGCAGATTGGCCATGGCGCGCTTCAGGTAGAGATGGGCGTCGTGCTCCCACGTGAAGCCGATGCCCCCGAGGAGCTGGATGCACTCCTTGGCGCAGTGCGCGGCGGCGCCGAGCGCCACGGCACCGGCGATGCGCGCGCTCAGGTGGCGATCACGCGCGTCGTCATCGACGGCGTCGCCCTCGCTCCAGGCGGCGGCGGCGTCCCAGGCCACCGCGGCGCTCTGCTCCACGGCGACCAGCATGTCGGCCAGCGCGTGCTTGACCGCCTGGAACTGGCCGATCGGCCGGCCGAACTGCACGCGCACCTTGGCGTAGTCCGACGCCGTGTGCAGGCACCAGCGCGCGATCCCGGCGCTCTCGGCCGCGGCCAGGGTCAGGGCCAGGCCGCGCACGTCGTCGTCGGACACCATGACCTGTTCGTGCAACGGGACGGTGACCCGGCCCTCCCCGGCGATGGTGAGTTGCCCCACGGCGCGCGTGCCGTCGAGCGCCGGCAGCGCCTCGACGGAGACGGCGTCGCCCAGCGCCTCCCGATCGAGCAGGAGCCAGCTGGTCGTCGTGCCGTGGTCGAGCGGGACCAGGAGGAGGCGGGCGGTGGGCAGCCCGAGCACGGGGCGCACCGCGCCGCCGAGGGCCAGTGCCCCGTCCTCCACCGGGAGCCAGGGGTGCGGCGCCGCGCCCAACGCCACGGCGGCGGTGATGGACCCGTCGGCCAGCCCGCGCAGCCACTCCGGCGGCACGTTCGCCGGGCCAGCGGGCACCCGGGCCAGCACGGCCGAGACGAGCACGGTCGGCAGCAGGGGCCCCGGGAACAACGCGTGACCCAGCTCCTCGAGCACCACCGCCAGCTCGGCCAGCGTGAAGCCCTGTCCGCCCTGCTCCTCGCGCAGGTGCAGGCCGAGCCAGCCCTGGGCCGCCATCTTCTCCCAGGCCGCCGGCAGCCCATCTGACCCGGGCGGCGCCTCGGCCGCCTGGCGCGGCACCGTGGCCGGGCAGTGGGTCTGGGTCCAGCGCAGCGCAGTGGCGCGCAGCGACTCGTGGTCCTCGGTGACGGCGATCGGCATTTACGTCTTCTCCTCGAGCGGAACCTCGGCGCCGGCGCGCCAGAGGGAGATGGCACCGACCGGGCAGCCTTGCGCGGCAATGCGCAGCCGCTCCTCCTCGGTGGCCGCCGCATCCACGACGACGGCATGGCCGTCGTCGCTGAGCTCGAAGGTCTCGGGCGCCCAGAAGACGCAGTTCCCCGACCCCATGCAGCGGTCCCAGTCGATCTTGACTTCCAAGGGCACGTCCGACTCCCCCATCACGCGGCCCGCAGCACGACGGCGCCGGAGGGAACGACTTCGCCGGACGGGTCCACCGGCAGCGCGCCCGTGTCCCGGCTCAGGTCTCCGCGCGGCGCGCCTGCGACCGCCTCTGCCCGCCCGCAGAACTCGGTCTGCCCGATGCCCACGATGGCCGCCGCGTCCTGCGGCGGATCGGCTCTGTCGCCCATACGCCTGAAAACTAGCCCCCGGGAGAGAACGCCACGGGAAGCGAGAGGGGCGAGCGGAAGGCCATTCCCTCAATGTGCGGCGGTTCGGCCTCGGGGTCCAACGTGAAGGGCCCGAGGCGGTCGAACAGGGTGTTGATGGCGATGCGGGACTCCATGCGGGCCAGATGCATGCCCAGGCAGACATGGACGCCGAAGCCGAACCCCACGTGCTGGCGCTGGTCGCGGAACATGTCGTAACGGTCGGGATCCTCGTACTTGCGCTCGTCGCGGTTGGCCGCGCCGATCAGCAGGGCCACGTCGGCCCCCTTCTCGATGCTGACCCCGGCCAGCTCGGTGTCACGGGTGACCCGCCGGAGGATCACGGTCACCGGCGGCTCCCAGCGCAGCCCCTCCTCGAACGCCTGCGGGAACAGCGAGCGGTCCCGGTACAGCGCGTCGAACTGGGCCCGGTCCTGCAGGAGCGCGTAGATCAGGCTG
Source organism: uncultured Acidimicrobiaceae bacterium (assembly GCA_963738135.1). Lineage (GTDB taxonomy): Bacteria > Actinomycetota > Acidimicrobiia > Acidimicrobiales > RAAP-2 > Bog-473. The sequence goes on from CAVTVK010000001.1 coordinate 376,313, forward strand.
CCCGAGGCGCGGTACGTCGTCTCGACGCCGGCCGGCAGCAACAGGCGCAGGAAGGAGAAGATCTCCTCGTCGCTCAGATGCGCCCCGTCGACCTCGGCCTGCACCAGGTCGCTGATCAGGTCGTCGCCCGGCGTGACCCGGCGCTCGGCCATGACGCCGGCGAAGTAGTCGCGCAGGGCCTCCGAGGCGGCGACACCGCGCTCCCAGTTGGCGGCCACGCTCGTGAGCTCGACGGCCCAGCGCTGGAAGCTGGGGTAGTCCTGGCGCGGCAGGCCCAAAATGCGGGCGATCACCTGCGCGGGGAAGTTGAACGTCACGGACCGCACGAGATCCGTCCGCCCTTCGTCGACGAAGGTGTCGATCAGCTCGTTGACGACGCGCGCCACCAGGTCCTCTTCCCAACGCGCCAGCATCTTGGAGCGGAAGCTCCCGGCGACGAGGGTGCGGATGGCGCGATGCTCGGGCTCGTCCATCTCGAGCATCGTGCGGCCCATCACCATGCCCACGATCTCTCCGTAGACGGCGGAGGAGTACGTCTCGTTGTCGCGCAACACCTGGACGGCCTCGTCGAAGCCGAACACGGTGACCGGGGCCGGCTTGGAGGGGTCGGAGATGTCGGCGCCCTCGCCCAGGTCGATCGGGCCGACGTGGACGGGGCTCTCGCGTCGCAGGGCCTGCATCGCGGGATACGGGTCACGGATGGTGCCCCCGACCACGTCCTTCAATTCGTAAGGATCGAAGGGAACCGCTGTTGGATCGGCTGTCGTATTGAAACTTGGCATGTCGCTCCTGCACTCCCTCGGGTTCGTGCGTCGCACCCGCTGATCCTGACTCTAGCAAACGATCGTTAGGGAACGTTGGGACGCCCGCCCGCCGTAGGCTCGGGGCGGAGGGCGGAAAACATGGGACCGAGAACGACTGTGAACACGCAGCCCGAGGGCGGTGCGCCCGCGGGGCGTGGCGAAGGCAACCAGGGTGAGGGCTCGGCGACCCGCCGCCGGATCCTGCAGATCGCCTTGACCCTCATGTCCCAGCGGGGGGTCGACGGGACGAGCATGCGTGACCTGGCCTCCGCGGCCGGCCTCAACGTCGCCTCGCTCTACCACTACTTCCCGAGCAAGCGGGACCTTCTCGAGTCCGTCCTGATCGAACAGGGTTTCCTCCCCATCCGTCCGGTGCACGTGGAGAGCGAGAGCGGCGTGCGCGACACCGAGCCGCTGACGCTCGCGCAGCTCCTGGCCGAGATCATGACGTCCATGTTCGAGGTGGAGGACTTCGTCCGCCTCATGGTGGGCGAGGCGATGCGCGGCGAGGCGACCGCCCGCGCCGTCGGGCTCGACCTCTTCGCCTCCTTCGAGACGAGCATCGAAGACTGGGTCAAGACCAACCGTCCCGACCTCGACGAGGGACCGGGGGCCGCCGCAGTGGCCCGGCTCCTCAGCGCCATGGTGGTCGGGATCTTCATTCAACACGCCGCCGATGTGCTCGGTGAGGAGGGGGATGACCTCGCCGCCCTTTCCCTCGGCCGGGCCCGCGAGGCGGCCTCCATCCTCCGGCCGCCCGACTGAGGCGAGCGCGCGGCAGTTGCCCGCGCCGGCCGCCGCGGCGCACACTGGCGCCGTGCCCAACGCCACCCCCACCACCACGCCGACCGCGGTCGCCTCCGCCACCTTCACGGTGCCGGCCCAGACCGTCTGGGCCTACCGCCTCGACTTCGCCAACCTGCCGGACTACAACCCCGACGTGAGCGGTGTGGTCCGCGTCGCCGACGGCAGCGGCGACGACGCCGGGGGCGTGCACGGGCCCGGCGCGCGCTACACCTTCGCCTTGACCGACCCGCGCCGGCCCGGCATGCCCCAGCCCATTGAGCTGTGGATCGTCGACGCTGTCGCTCCGACGCTCGTCACCGCCGGCATGTCGGGCGGCAGCGACGCGTACGAGGAGTTCGTGGTGCGACCCCTCCATGGCGGTGGCTGCGAGGCGACCCTCACCCTCTGGGTCACCCTGCCCGCGGGTCTCCCGGACGAGGTGGTGGCCGCTGCCGCCGCCGGGAGCCTGGACTCCATCAGCAAGGAGCTCCGGCTCATGCAGCAGGTCCTCGAGGGCGACGACTAGCTGCGATCAGCTGCGATGACTAATGGCTGTAATGGGCGTCGGCGTCGGCGAGCCGCTGGGCCAGTCGGGACAACATCTTCACGCCGATCGCCGGCGTCGTCATCAACATCGACCTGAACTCACGGGCGTCGAGAACCAGCAACTCCATGTCGGTCTCGGCGATGACGTCGGCCGTGCGGATCCCATTGTGCAGGAGTGCGAGCTCGCCGAAATACCCGCCGGTCGTGAACTCCGCCACCTCGCGCTTTCCCAGCCGGCATGATGCGATCCCCGAGAGCACGAGGAAGAACTCACGGCCGGCGGAGCCCTGGGCAGTGAGGTACTCGCCCTTCTCGGCATCGACCGGGGTGCCCAGCTGGGCGATGGACCGGAGCTCGCCCTGTGAACACCCGGAGAACAGCGGGACCGCCTTCAAGAGGTCGATCTGCTGCTTGGGGATCCGTTGCCGCATGTGACCACCTGCACTGGGCTTGAACTGTTTGGGAACGCCAGTTGGAGCGTATCGCCCCCAGCCTCCGAGCGCAGGATTCTTGGGCAGCCGATGGCGCTGCGAGCTCACCCGCCTTCCCGCAGGCGCTGGCGCAGGACGAACTTCTGGATCTTCCCCGACGGCGTCCGCGGCAGCTCGTCCACGATCCGGATCTCCTCGGGCCACTTCTGCCGGGTCAGGCCCGCCTCCTGCAGGTGCGCCCGCAGGCCGTCCATGTCGGGCGGCTCGGCCCCCGGCTGCATACGGAAGAAGGCGCACCCGTGCTCGCCGAGCCGTTCGTCGGGGGCCGCCACCACGGCCACCTCGGCCACGCCCTTCATGTGGGCCAGGAGCTGCTCCACCTCGGCCGCGCTCACGTTCTCGCCACCGCGGATGATGATGTCCTTCACCCGATCCGTGATGGTCAGGTACCCGTCCTGGTCGATGATGCCGATGTCGCCGGTGCTGAACCAGCCGTCGGCATCGATGAACTCCGTGTTGAGCGCCGGGTCCGTGTATCCGGCGAAGCGGTCGGCGCCCCGGCTGAGGATCTCGCCGGGCTCCCCCACCGCGACGTCGTTGCCCTCCTCGTCGACGGTCCGGATCTCGACCCACTCCATCGGCCTGCCGTCGGTGTGGATCCGCTTCTCCTTGGGGGCGTCGTGGAGGGATCCCGTGATGGAGGGGTGCTCCGTCGAGCCGTACGAGCGGACCAGCGAGATCCCGAGCTCGTCCGCCCGCTCGGCCACCGCGTTGGGGATGGGCGAGCCACCCAGCCCGACGTAGCGCATGAGCTCCACGTGTTCGGGACCGAACCCCGGGCTGTCGAGCAGGCTGGTGAAGAAGTACGTCGAGCCGCTTCCGGCGGCGATGTGCTCCTCGACCATGGCGTCGAGGACGGTGGGCGGATCCCAACCGTCGATCATGTAGATGGGCCGCCCGCTGTAGAGCGGGCAGAGCAACCCTCCCAACATGCCGATGGCATGGCCGACCGGCGCGCCGACGAGGCTGGGCAGGTCGCGCATGGACTGGTGGTCGGACAGCTGCCGCACCTCGCAGCCCAGGGTGCGGTGCGTGTGGACGACCCCCTTGGGGTCGGCGGTCGTGCCGGACGTGTAGCCGATCAGCGCCGGGCCGTCCGGGTCGACGTGCGCCGGCCCGCTGACGGGGTCCGCACCGCGCAGGTCGTCGAAGCGCACGTAGCCGGACGCATCGTCGGCACAGTCGCCCACGACCACGACGTGCTCGAGGTTGTGCAGGCCGTCGCGCACCGTGGCCAGGTCGGCCAGGTAGTCGCGCTGGCCGATGCGCGCGACGATGACCAGCGCCTTGGCTCCACTCTGGCGGAGGATGAAACCGAGCTCCTTGGGACCGTAGAAGTGGACGATCGGCACCAGGGTGACGCCGAGCATGCTGCAGGCGTAGAAGGTGATCGCCGCCTCGACCCAGTTGGGCAACTGGAAGGCCACCATGTCGCCGGGCCCGAGGCCCAGCGCCCGCAGCCCGCCCGCCACGCGCAGCGACTCCTCGTAGACCTCGCCGACCGTACCGAGATACGGGTTCGTCGGCGACCAGATCCGAAAGGGCCGCTTCGGGTCCTGCAGCAGAGCGTCCCGCAGGAATTCCCCGAGCGTCCGGTCGTCCCACGCGCCCTCGGCCAGGTAGCGCTCGGCCAGCTCGGGCGGCACGGGTCGAAGCTCGAACGTGGTCATGCGGACTCAATGAAGATCGTGGCCAGCCGGTGACGTTGCGTTCCGGCGCCCCCGGCCAGGAGATCGTTCTGCTTCACTCGCTTGAAGAGGAAGTGGGCGTCGTTGGCCCAGGTGAATCCCACCCCGCCGTGCAGCTGGATGTCGTCGCCGGTGACCCGCACACCGGCATCGGCGGCATAGCTCGAGGCCATGGCCGCGGCCTGCGCCCGATCGGGGGACTCGGTGTCCGAGGCCCAGGCCGCGAACTGGAAGCCTGCCCGCGCCATCTCGACCTGCTGGAACATCTCGACCAGCCGATGGCGCACCGTCTGATAGGTCGCAACAGGCTTGTCGAACACGATCCGCTCCGAGGTGTAGGCGATGGCCTCGGTCAGGGCTCGGTCGGCGGCCCCGACGGTCTCCGCCGCCAACCCGACGGCGATGTCGTCCTGCACCCGCTGCCACAGACCCGCCTGGCTCCCCGAGGGGCCCAGCGGGACGACGGGTGTCTCATCGAGCACGAGCCGGGCCAGCTTGCGGGTGGGGTCGAGCGAGGGGACGAGCTTCGCCTCGGGCGACTCGAGCAGGTACGAACGCACCCCTTCCTCGCTGCGCGCCACGACGATGACCCAGTCGGCCGTGTGGCCGTCCATGACCACCGGCTTCTCGCCGCTCACGACCCACTGCGCCGCCTTGCGTCGTGCCCGCGTCCGCACGGTCTGCAGGGGGTCGCCGTGTCCTTGCTCACCCAGCGCGACGGTGCCCCGACGCGCGCCGGAGGCCAGGTCGGCCAGCAGCTCCGTCGCGCCGAGCGCACGCGCGGCCAGGGTCGCGGCGACCGAGGACGAGAAGAACGGACCGGGGAGGGGAATGCGGCCCATCTGCTCGAGCACGACGCACGTTTCGAGCAGGCCGGTCCCGCTGCCGCCGTACTCCTCGGGGACCAACAGGCCCGTCCACCCCAACTCGGCCAAGGTCGACCACAGCGAAGGCGTGATGCCGGCGGCCTCGTCGGCCAGCTGCCGCACCACGGCGGGCCCGCATTCGCGCTCGAGCGCGCCGCGGGCCACATCCTGCAGTGCGAGCTGTTCGTCGTCGTACGTGAAGTCCACGGCCTCCCCTACGTCTCGTCCAGCGACGCGTCATTCCCTGACACCGGCGTCAGAGTACACGGTGGTCGGATACCCTTCCCCTCGTGGATTTTGCCCTTGCACCAGAGGACGAGAAGTTCCGCGAGGAGTTGCGGGCCTGGCTCGACGAGAACCTGCCCCCGTTCCTCGAGGCCGAAGCGCTGGCCGACGACGCCAGCCTCTCGGGCGAGGCGAGCCAGCAGCGCCGCCAGAAGTGGCAGCGCAAGCTGCACGAGGGCGGGTGGGCCGCCATCCACTGGGGCCCCGACTACGCGCACGGACGGACCATCAACGCCATGCAGCGCCTCCTCTACTCCGAGGTGATGGCCGAGTACCGCACGCCGGGGACGTTCAACACCAACGGCATCTGGCAGATCGGGCCCATGATCATTCAGTGGGGCACGGAGGAACAGAAGGCACAATGGCTCCCCTCCATCCTCGAGGCCGAGGAGCACTGGTGCCAGGGCTTCAGCGAGCCCATGGCGGGCAACGACCTCGCCAACCTGCGCACCTCGGCCATCTACGACGCGGACACGGACGAGTACGTGATCAACGGCTCGAAGATCTGGATCTCGTCGGCGCATCTGGCCACTTGGGGCCTGTTCCTGCTCCGCACGGACCCGACGGCGATCGAGCGCGGGAAGAAGCACGAGGGGATCACTGCTTTCATCCTCAACCTGAAGACCCCGGGCATCGATGTGCGCCCGATCCGCGACATGGCGGGCGAGGAGCTCTTCAACGAGATCTTCTTCACCGATGTGCGGATCCCGGCCAAGTGGCGACTGGGCGACGAGGGCGCCGGCTGGATGGTGGCCATGGGCACGCTCGGCTTCGAACGCGTCGGGATCGCCTCGCAGATCGCCATCCTCGCCGCCGACCTGCGCGCCATGGTCGAGGCGGCCCGCAGCGTCAACCCGGGCGCGCTCGAGGACCCCTCGCTGCGCGACCGCATCGCCAAGGTGTGGACCGAGATCGAGCTGGCGCGCCTGCTGTCGCTCCGGGCGTTGTCCAAGATCATGAAGGGCGAGAAGAACTGGCCCGAGGTCCCCTTCGCCAAGCTCTCCTGGTCGTCCATGGCCCAGACGCTGGCCGAGCTGGCCGTCGACCTGCTCGGCCCGGCCGGCGCGTTGGCGCGGGGCGGACCGGACGCAGTGGACCGGGGCAAGTGGACCCGCCTGTACGCCTTCCAGCGCTACTCGACCATCGGCGGGGGCTCCACCGAGATCCAGAAGAACATCATCGCCGACCGCGCCATTGCCATGCCCGGCAAGTCGCGCGGCTGACGGCGCCGACCGTTGCCTGCCGATCCCCGCGCCACCTGCATCATCGGTGTCGCCCGTCACACCTGGCACGCTGCCGACGCGCCGGACGGCGCACCCGAGCCGCTCGCCATGTGGGAGCAGCTGGCACGCCAGGCCGCGGCCGACACCGGAGTCGCTGACGCGTCGGCGCTCCTGGCCGCGTTGGAGAGCATCGACATCGTCTACTCGCAGTCGTGGCAGTACGACGACGCCGTCGCCCGGCTGTCCGAGCGGATCGGCGCGTCGCCGGCCCGTCGGCGCTATTCGGGCATCGGCGGGTCGGTCCCCCTCGTGCTGGCCACCGACGTGGCGCGGGAGACCCGGGCGGGCCACCTCGACCTGGCGCTGATCACCGGCGCGGAGGCGCTCGCCACGGTGCGCAGGCTGAGCAAGGCCGGCGAGAAGCCGCAGTGGTCGTACAAGCCGGCGGAGAAGCGTCGCTTCCCGATGGACATGGAGTTCGACCCCTCCGAGATCACCCATGCCGTCTTCGAGGCCTACCTCACGTTCGCCTTGTTCGACAACGCCCGGCGGGCTCACCTCGGCCGGGACCTCGACGCGCACCGGGCCGAGCTGGGCCGCGTCCTGGCGCCCATGACCGCCGTCGCGGCGGAGAGCCCGCACGCCTGGTTCCCGGTCGCCCGCCAGCCCGACGAGATCGTGACCGCGAGCCCGGCGAACCGCATGGTGGCCTACCCCTACACGAAGCTCATGACGTCGATCATGGACGTCGACATGGCGGCGGCGCTCGTCCTGGCCAGCGCGGCCCGGGCGGACGCGCTGGGGATCCCCGAGGAACGACGGGTCTACCTGCGGGGCGCCGCCTACGCCGAAGACCCTCCCCATGTCGCCGGCCATCCCGACCTGTGGCGTTCCCCGGCCATGGCCGCGGCGGCGGGCGCGGCGCTGGACGGCGCGGGCATCGGCGCCGACGACGTCGCCCACTTCGACTTGTACTCGTGCTTCGCCAGTTCCGTGTGCTTCGCACTCGACGCGCTCGGGATGCTGGCGAACGACAGCCGTGGCGTGACGCAGACGGGTGGGTTGCCCTATCACGGCGGGCCCGGCTCGAACTACATGACCCATGCGCTGGCCGCCATGGCCGAGACCCTCCGCGGCGACCCCGGCTCGTACGGCGTGACGAGCGGGGTCGGCATGCACATGCAGAAGCACGCCTACGGCGTGTGGTCGACCGATCCGGGGGCGGGGGTGCTCGCCGACCCGCCACCCGCCGTCGCAGCCGACGAGCCCGTCGCCATCGTCGAGGCGCCGGCGGGCGACGCCACTGTGGCGACCTACACGGTGTTGCACGGCCGCGACGGAGGGCCGGAGCGGGCTGTGCTGGTCTGCGACCTGCCCGGAGGAGGCCGTTGCTACGCGCTCCTCGACGGCGGGGCCGCCGTGCTGGGGGGACAAGAAGCCGACGAGCTGATCGGCCGCAGGGTCACGCTCTCGCCGGCCGACGGGATCAATCACGCCACACTCGGCTAGTGCCGCGGCTGCGCCCGGCCCCCGGGTCGCCGGCGTCGACGGCGCTCGGGGCGGCTGGGTCGTCGTCACCGTGACGGGCACCGGAACCGACGAGGTGGACGTCCGCCTCGTCCCCGACCTCCACGGCCTGATGGAGCAGATCGACGCGGGGACGCTCGCCGCCGCCGCCATCGACATCCCGATCGGCCTCGCACCCGGGGGGCCGCGGCGCGCCGACAGGGAGGCCCGACAACGGCTGGGACCGCGGCGGAGCTCGGTGTTCCCGGCTCCGGTGCGATCCGTCGTCGCCGCGGCGACCTACGAGGAGGCGTGTGCGCTGTCCCGGGCCGCATGCGGAAAGGCAATCTCGAAGCAGCTCTTCAACATCCTTCCGAAGATCCGCGAAGTCGATGCGCTCGTCACACCCGTGCGGCAGCAGCGACTGTTCGAAATGTGTCCCGAGCTGAGCCTCGCTGTCCTGGCCGGCGCGCCGATGGCCCACCCGAAGACGAGCGCGGGCGGACGCGCCGAGCGGATCCACGCATTGAGCACCGTCTTCGGCCGCGAGAACATCGACCACCACATTCGCCGCACCCCGCCGGGCGCCCGCGCCGACGACGTGCTCGACGCGTTCGCGGGCGCGTGGACGGCCCGGCGCCGCGTCGCAGCCACGCACCTCGAGCTTGGCGGCGATCGCGACGAGCGCGGACTGCGCATGGAGGTGGTGGCCTGATCCGGGCTCAGCCCTTCGACACCCCACGGGGCCACGCCGACCGGGTTCAGCTACGACCTCGTGGGGTCATGAGACCGGCGTCAGATCCCCTCGCCCGCCCGGTGGAAATCGAGGAACTGCGAGACGCGCATGCACCGCATGATGACGCGGCCGACGGCCGGCACGTGCTGGCGATGGAGGTCGGTCACCAGCTCGGGGTCGGTGAGCTCGTACTCCTTGCCGCGTGTGATCAGGCGCACGGCGCCGTGGGCCAACGCGTTGCGCACCCACTCGGCGTCCGGGCCGTAGGTGAGGGCGAAGCGGAACCCGTCCTTGGTGCGAAAGACGTTGACGGGCGTGCGGTACACGGTCCGCGTCCGCCGGCCGACATGGATGACGAGGCCGAACCCCGGTGCCCACCCCGCCACATGGACGGCCACCTTGTTCGTCACGGCGCGGTTGAATCGCCCCACCCGCCGCCCCAGACGGGGTGGGCGTAGTGCGACGTCGGGCCCCGAGCGGCGCTGCCCCGAGTGCGCGCTCATACCAGCGTCAGCCCCCCGTCGACGGCCAGGACCTGGCCGGTGACGTAGCTCGCCTCGTCCGACAGGAGGAAGACGGCCACGGCCGCCACCTCCCAGGCCGTGCCCTGCCGGCCCAACGGGACGGGCGATCGGGTGCGCGACGGCCGCCCGGCGGAGGCGGCGCGGCCGAGCGGCGTGTCGATCAGCCCCGGCGCCAGCACGTTGGCCCGGATGCCGCGCCGGGCCCCCTCGACGGCAACGTGACGGCTGAGGCCGATGAGCCCGGCCTTGGACGCGTCGTAGGCGGGAATGCGGCTCCCCGGGCGCAGGCCCGCCACCGAGCCCATGAACACGATGGCCGCGTCGTCGGAAAGCGTGACCAGGGCGCGCCGGGCCAGCATGAAATGGGCGCGCAGGTTGAGGTCGAAGGTCTTGTCCCAGTCGTCGATGGACGTGCCCGCGACGCCCATGCCGAAACCCGTGCCCACGTTGAGCACGAGTCCGTCGGACGCCAAACCCGGGTCGTCGGAGACGGCCAGCCGACAGCCCTCCTCGGTGGTGACGTCCGCCACCACGATGGCCGCCTTTCCGCCCTCCTCGGTGATCATCCGCCACGTCTCCTCGACCGCGGCCTCGTCGCGGTCGACACAGATGACGGACGCGCCCTCCCGCGCCGACCGCACGGCAATGGCCCGACCGTTGCCGACAGGGGCGTCGGGATCACGCGACGGCTGCGTCCCGGCGCCGATCACCGTGATGCTCCGACCCGCCAGGAGCGACGTCATGCGATCACGTCCCGGACCCTCAATCCGCCGGACCACCCGGCACCCGCCGGGCCAGCGCCTCGGCCCGGGGCTCCAGCGGCAGCCGCAGCGATCGCAGGACGGTGGTCAACATCAGGTAGTGGCCGATCAGCATGAGCAGCTCAATGAGCTCGCTCTCGCGCAGGAGGTCCTCGAGCACGTCCCAGGTGGCGCTGGAGACGGCGCCGTCGTCGGCCGTTTCGTCGACCACGCGCAACGCGGCGCGCTCCACCGGGGACCAGTCGACCGCGTCCAGCGATCCCGCGCCGACGACATCGCTGAGCGCCACCAGCTCCGCCGGCGTCACACCCTGCACCTCGGCCAGCGCGAGATGCTGCGCCCACTCGTAGCGGCCGCCGAAGCGGGCGGCGGTGCGCACGATCACCAGCTCGCGCAGGCGGCCCGGGAGGCTGCCGTCGAGCAGCGCGCCGCCGAAGCCCAACCAGCGGCGGAACAGCTCGGGGTCGGCCCGCCCGAGGGTGGTGAAGATGTGCATCGGCTCGTCCGTGCCACCGGGCGAGTTCTCCACCACCCGGGTCAGGACGTCATCCCATTCGCCGGCGGCCAACGGCGGCAAACGGGGACCGTTCGTGGTCATCGCCGCATCGTAGGCACGGAGGACCGGCTCGGTCTCGCCGACGCCCGCCGTCAGCGCAACGGGCGGAATCCCATGGGTGGCGGCCCCGTGCCGGGCAGCCGGCGCACCTCGGCATCGGGCCGGGCCACCTCGTCGAGAATCCCGTACCCGAGCGCCTCGTCCGCCCCCAGGAAGCGGCCCCGCTCCAGGTCCTGTCGGACCGTTCCCGGCGGCTGCCCCGTGGCGGCCGCGACCCGGGCGCAGAAGCGCTCCCGCTCGTCGGAGCGCAGCTCGGCCCACCGGCCGACGTCGCGCACGTGGGCCTGCAGCTGGGTCGCCGGCTCGGAGAGCGAGAAGCGCGTGCTGGGCAGAGCGGAACGGTGGCCGCAGACAGCCACGACGCCAACGGCGCCCCCACCCACCTGCCCGAGACAGAGCGCCCGGACCGGCACGCCCATCAGCTCGACGACGTCCATCAGCGTGAGCGCGGGTGCCAGCGCAGCCTCGCCACAGTCGACGCGCAGGGTCACGGGGTCGTCTCCTTCGGCATCGAGCGTCATCAGCTCCGCCGCCACACGGGTGACGGAGAAGTCGTCGAGGGGGCCGCGCAGGAGGACGACGCGCTGCGCCAGCAGCCGTCGCGCCACCACGTCGGACAGCGGCTCGGGGCCCCGCCCCATCCCGGTCGGCCCGGTATCGGGCGGCGGCCAGGCCCAGGGCTCGGGCTCGTCGTGTTCAGCCATGCTCGATCCTCCATTCCAGCCGGGCCCCCAACGCCGTCGTGTAGCGCTCCACCGTCGAGAGTCGGACGTCGAGGTCACCCGCCTCGAAGCGGGCGACCGCCGACTGGGAGGTCCCCATGCGGGCCGCCACCTCGGCCTGGGACAGCCCGAGCTCCCGGCGCAGCGACATCAGCTGCCCCGACACCGAGTGCCTGCGCTCGGCCATCTCGCGGAAGCCGGGGAAGACGGTGGGATGGCGGCGCTCGCTCACGACGGCCTCATTATCTCATATTTGATATAACGTGAGAAGGACCCAGCGAGCCACCCACGGAGGAGCCCCCATGAGCCCGACCATGACCAGCCGTCCGGACCGCCTGCAGCAGGTCCTCGTCCCGACCGTGATCGAGGAGGGCAACCGGGGAGACCGTGCCTTCGACATCTACAGCCAATTGCTGCGCGAACGGATCGTCTTCCTGGGCCAGGAGGTGGACGACCAGGTGGCCAACCTGATCATCTCGCAGATGCTGTTCCTCGAGGCGCAGAACAGTGAGCGGGACATCTCGCTCTACATCAACTCCCCGGGAGGGGTGGCCTATGCCGGCATGGCGATCTACGACGTGATGCAGCACGTGGAGCCGGACGTCTCGACCATCTGCGTCGGCATGGGCATGTCGGCCGCCGCCATGATCCTGTCGGGCGGCGCCCCCGGGAAGCGTTTCGCCCTGCCCAACGCCCGCATCATGATCCACCAGGGTTCGGCGGGCACCCGCGGTGCACCCTCCGACATGGAGATCCAGCTGCGCGAGGTCCTGTCGCTGACCCGCCGCATGTCCGAGATCATCGCCCACCACAGCGGGCAGCCCCTGGAGCAGGTGGCCAAGGACATCGACCGCGACTACTACATGACCTCGGACGAGGCCCGCGACTACGGGATCATCGACGACATCATCCTCCCCCGCCGCGGCCTGTGCGCTCCCGACGCGTCGGGTGGCGATCGCGTTCGCGAATCCGAACTCCAGGTTGCACACGCGTGAACAGAACCTGAAAAGCGCGGGGAGCCCCCGCCTTCTCCGTTTTCCTCTGACCTACGACCGACGACGTACCACGGCGCCCGACCAGCGAGAGGAGTCTCTCGACCGATGGCGACCCTCGGGCGATTTTTCTCAACCTCGCGCGAATGTCGTTCGTCAGACCCCCGAACCGACCGCTTCGGCCAACCCGTTGCCCGGGCTGCGTACGCCGTGGCATCTGGTGCGACCGGCCGCTTCGCACCTCGGCTTGCGTGGGCGCGTAAGGTAGGTGACATTGGTGTCAGGGAAGTCGTCGACGCGGGAGCGTCGATCCGGTAGAAGGGGAGGACGAAATGCGCACCGAGGACATGATCCTGGTCAGCGTGGACGACCACGTCATTGAGCCACGGGGGATGTTCGACGGGCTTTTGCCGGCCAAGTACCAGGACAAGGCGCCCAAGCTCGTCCGCCGCGACGATGGAACCGACGTCTGGGTCTACGACGGCAACCAGATCCCCAACGTCGGCCTCAACGCCGTCGTCGGCCGCCCGCCGGAGGAGTACGGCATCGAGCCCACCTCGCTCGAGGACATGCGCGTCGGTTGTTATGACGTGCACGAGCGCGTGCGCGACATGTCGGTCAACGGTGTGCTCGGCTCCATGTGCTTCCCGTCCTTCCCTCAGTTCTGCGGCCAGCTCTTCGCCCGGCGCGAGGACAAGGACGAGGCGCTCGCCATGGTGCGGGCCTACAACGACTGGCACATCGACCGCTGGTGCGGCGCCGAGCCGGGCCGCTTCATTCCGCTCTCCATCCCCGTCATCTGGGACCCCGAGCTCGGTGCGGAGGAGATCCGCCGGGTGGCCAAGAAGGGTTGCCACGCGGTCACCTTCTCCGAGAACCCAGAGAAGCTGGGCTGGCCCTCGCTGCACAACGAGCACTGGGACCCCTTCTGGGCCGCCTGCGCCGACGAGGGCACCGTGGTCTGCATGCACCTGGGCTCGTCCTCGCAGATCCTGATGACCTCGGTGGAGGCACCGATCGACGTCATGATCTCCCTGCAGCCGATCAACATGGTGCAGGCGGCCGCCGACCTCGTCTGGTCCCCCATCCTGCGCAAGTACAAGGACCTGCATTTCGCCCTGTCCGAGGGCGGCATCGGCTGGATCCCCTACGCGCTCGAGCGCATCGACTACGTCTACGAGCACCACCGCAAGTGGACGGGGCAGGACTTCGGCGACCAGCTGCCTAGCCAGGTCTTCAAGGACCGGGTCATCACCTGCTTCATCGACGACGCCTTCGGCGTGCAGAACCGCGACTACATGAACATCGACAACATCACCTGGGAGTGCGACTACCCGCACTCGGACTCGACGTGGCCCCAGTCGCCGGAAGGGCTCATGAAGTATCTCGATGGCGTGTCCGACCAGGACATCGACAAGATGACCCACCTCAACGCCATGAAGCACTTCCAGTTCGACCCGTTCAGCGTCCGGCCGCGCGAGAAGTGCACGGTGGGGGCGCTGCGAGCCGAAGCCTCCGACGTCGACACCGCGCTGGTTTCCCGGGCCCGCGGACAGACCTCGGTGAACGAGAAGGGCATCGTCAGCGTGAGCAGCTTCACCACGCGGCTGACCGACGACGACTGAGGACCAAGGACGAAGGCCCGGGCTCATCCCGACCATCCCGACCACCGACTGCCGCGCCCTGACGGGCCGCTGACCACCGGAGCACCGGAGCACATGTCGATCGACTACGCCCTCGGTGACGACCACGTCGTCACCATCACCATCAATCGTCCCGAGGCGCGCAACTCCATGGACATGGAGCACTTCTTCCAGTTGCGGTCGGCCTGGGACCGCTTCGGTGAGGACGACAACGCCTACGTCGCCATCGTGACGGGTGTCGGCAAGGACTTCTGTGTCGGCGCCGACCTCAAGACCTACATTCCGCAGATCACCGAGCTGCAGAGCAAGATGCAGGCCGGCCAACGCCCCGAGGAGCTCGGCGGCTACCGGCTCGACGACGGCGTCAAGGCCGTGCTGCGCGGCTCGAAGCTCTACAAGCCGATCATCGCGGCGGTGAACGGCGTGTGCGTGGCCGGCGGCATGGAGATGCTCGGTGGCACGGACCTGCGGGTGGCGAGCGACACCGCCACCTTCGGGGTCATGGAGCCCAAGCGGGGACTGTTCGCCGGCGGCGGCACCACGGTGCGGCTCCCCCGTCAGGTCCCCTGGCCGGCCGCCATGGAGCTCCTGCTCTGCGCCGATCAGGTGCCGGCGCAACGCGCCTATGAGATGGGACTGGTCAACGAGGTCTGCCGCCCGGCCGACCTCATGGAGCGGGCCTACGACTACGCCTACCGCATCACGGCCAACGGCCCCCTCGCCATCCGCAAGACCAAGGAGTCGGCGCTGCGAGGGCTGGCCACCGATATGAAGGAGGCCTTCCGGATCGAGTCGGAGATCTCGGGCGAGGTCTTCAGCAGTGAGGACGCCAAGGAAGGGCCGAAGGCCTTCGCCGAGAAGCGGGCGCCGAACTGGCAGAACCGCTGAGCGCTGAACCTCTTACGTAAAGGCGCTGCGCTCCGGCTTGAAGCGCCCGCCACGACGGTCCGTCACAGAGCCATTGCGGCACGTATGAGGTCGGGCGTCGCTCCAGGCGCACGGCCCAGGTAGTCCACGATGGCGGCATCCTCGAAATCGAAGGTCTCCCGCAGCCCGGTCACGATGTGGGCCAGGTACGCGGGTGACGGCGCCGCCGGCGTCACCGACTCGAGGGACCCCGGTGCCGTGATCGTGACCACCGGAACGCCTTCGAGTGTCGCGATACAGAGCAGGCGGTCGTAGCGACCAGGTCCGATCAGTACGGAATACCCCTCGACGAGCGCGCCGGGGTCGATCTCGAGTGCGCGGGTGGCGCGGGCGTTCTCCTGGGCCACGACGTCCTCGAACTGCTCCCATCCGAGGCGCCAGGCCCGGGCGAAGACCTCCGTGGCAAGGTGCTCGGTGGCGGGGTCTCGGGACGGCTCGAAGGCGGCCGGAGCGCCGCCCCAGGTCCGCGCATGCCCGTAGAAGTACAGGATCCCCGGCACGCGCAGGGCGCGCCAGGACTCCGGCAGCTGCCTGTCGCGGGCGCCGCGGTGGACGTGGCCCGAACCCGGCGCCGGGCCGCCGACGATGTAGCAGGCGAAGCGTTGGGCCGAGAGGTTGGAGCCGTACGCCGCGTAGAACACCTCACGCCGGTCCGGCATCGTCGCGGGTTCAGGTGGCGCGGGCGGTCCGGCGCAGGGCACGCAGTGAGGGGAAGCCGACCACGAAGGTCTGCAGCCGCCAGCCGCGCGGGGAGAGGCCGCGGCGTTTGGCCATCCGGCCAGCGGCCACGGCCTCGGTGGCATGGATCACGGCGGTGGCGATCAACAGTCCCTGCAGGGTCTCGCGAGGAGGCAGGGCATCGCCGGTCATGTCGTCCACCTTGTCGTAGGCGGACTTGCTCAGCGCCAGTTTCATGAGGGCGACGATGCCGCCGTCGAGGAGCAGGAACCAGAACAACGAGGGGCGGACGACTCCCGAACGATTTGCGCGTGCCATCGACACGTTCTATCGAGTCGGAGCGTCGGGGAGCAACCGGATCGGCTGCGGCCGCCGCGCCGACGTGGGGCGGGGAGAGGCGGCCAGCTGCCCGCAGGCGGCGTCGATCTCGGCACCCCGGGTGATGCGCACGGTGGCGTTCACCCCGAGTGCGTCGAGGTGGTCACGGAAGTGGCGCACGTGCCCCCGTGACGAGCCGACCACGGGGTAGCCCGGCGTGGGATTCAACGGGATGAGGTTGACGTGGGCGGCCAGCGGGCGGGCAAACGCCGCCAGCTCGACTGCATCGCCGTCACGGTCGTTGACGCCGTCGATCAGGGCCCATTCGATGGAGAGGCGCCGCCCGCTGGCCGCCACGTACTGGGCGCAGGCGTCGGCCAGCGCGGCCAGTGGATAGCGCCGGTTGATCGGCACGAGCTCGTCCCGCAGCGTGTCGTTGGCTGCATGCAGCGAGACGGCCAGGTTGACCGGCAGTGACTCGGCGGCCAGGCGCCGGATGCCCGGCACGATGCCCACCGTGGAGAGCGTGAGGTGGCGCGCCGAGAGCCCCATGTCGCCGTGCAGCCGCTCGACGGCACCCCAGACCCGGTCGTAGTTGGCCAGCGGCTCCCCCATCCCCATGAACACGATGTTGGAGACCCGACGCGGCTGAGCGTCCCGCATGGCGACGGCGACCTGCTCCACTATCTCGCCCTGGCTCAACTGGCGCTGGAACCCAGCCTGCCCGGTGGCGCAGAACTGGCAGGCCATGGCGCAGCCGGCCTGGGTGGACACGCAGACGGTCACCCGATCGGGGTAGCGCATGAGGACCGTCTCGACCTGGGCCCCGTCGTGGAGCGCCCAGAGCCATTTCGTGGTCTCGCCGTCGTCGGCCGATTGCCGGGTGACCTCCTGCAGCCCCGGGGGCAGTGCGGCGGCCAGCGTGGTGCGCAGACTGGCCGGGAGCTCGGTCATTTCCTCCGGTCGCTGTGCCCTCGTGTGGAGGCCTTCCCAGACCTGTCGCACGCGATAGGCCGGCTCGCCGTCGAGAATGTGCGCCAGCTCCTCCCGCGTGAGGTCATAGGGCGCCGGCATCGACCCAGGCTACGGGGCGAGACGACCGCGTCCGGTTCGCGACGCGGTCGTTCTTTCGTTCGTCCGTCCGTTCGTCTCGGTCAGTCGGTACCGAGGATGACGGTGCCGGCCGCCGTGAACCAACCACTGGTTCCGTTCACGCAGGCCAGCCTGGCGTCGGGCACCTGGCGCTCCCCACACGCACCCCGCAACTGCTTGA
The DNA here is from genome assembly GCA_963738135.1 of uncultured Acidimicrobiaceae bacterium. Classification (GTDB taxonomy): domain Bacteria; phylum Actinomycetota; class Acidimicrobiia; order Acidimicrobiales; family RAAP-2; genus Bog-473. Next base: position 393,697 of record CAVTVK010000001.1, read on the forward strand.
CCGCCTCGATGAGGAGGAAGATGCCCCGCATGCCCGGTTGGCAGCCGGAGAGGCCGCCCCCGTCCGTGTTGGTGGGCAGCGCGCCGCCGACGCGCAGCCTGCCGTCCTCCACGAAGGCCCCGCCCTCGCCCTTCGGGCAGAATCCGAGCCCCTCCAGGGTCAAGAGGACCATGGGCGTGAAGGCGTCGTAGACCTGCGCGGTGTCGATCTCCGCGGGCGTCACGCCCGCCCGGTCGAAGGCCAGCTTCCCCGAGCGCACGCAGGGCGATTCGGTGAAGTCCTCCCACTCGCTCATGGTCGTGTGCGAGGTCGCCTCGCCCGTGCCGAGGACCCACACCGGCACGTCGGCGCAGTCGCGCGCCCGCTCCTCGTGGGTGAGGACGATGGCCCCGCCACCGTCGGTGCGGGGGCAGCAGTGCAGCTTGGTCAGCGGGTCCCACACCAGGGGCGCATCGACCACGTCGTCGATCGTGATGGGATCCCGGTAAAAGGCGTCGGGGTTGAAGCCGGCGTTGTAGCGCGTCGAGACGGCGACCTCGGCCAGCTGCTCAATAGTGGTGCCGAACTCATACATATGACGTCGGGCCACCATGGCGTAGTGCGACCCCACGGGGTGGCCGAACGGCGCGGCGAACTGAATGGGTCCGCGCGTCCCGAAGGAGAGGTTGGCCATCCGCAGTTTCTTCTTGAGGTCGGCCCGCTGGGTGGAGCCGTAGGTGAGCACGACCACCTCGACCAGGCCCTGGGCGATGGCCGCCGCTGCGTGCTCGACCATGCACTCCCAGATGCTGCCGCCGTGCCCGGTGGAATCGACCCAGTTGGGCCGCAGTCCGAGATACTCGGCCAGCTCCACCGGGGGCAGCGCACCCGTGAGCGACATGAAGCCGTCGACCTCGGACCTGTCGATGCCGGCGTCGGTCAGTGCCCGACTCGTCCCCTGGAAGTTCAGCTGGAAGGCGGTCTTGTCGTCGACGCGACCGCAGTCGGACGTCGAGGCTCCCACGATCGCCACGCGCCGGCTCGTCATGGCGTCATCAGCCTCCCGACGCGACGACTGCGGCGATTTTCCCGTCCAACATGCGCATGAAGCCCCAATCGGGAGAAGACTGACCCCTCTGATCGTCCACCGTAACGGCGGCGTGAAAGGGTCGACAATTCGCCCGAATACGGCTTCTACCGGGGATGATCGGATCGACACTGACTACGACGTCAGATACGGTGAGGGTCCCCCCGCGAGCCCTTCTGCGAGCCCTTCCGCCAGCCCACGGCCTGATCCTGCGAGAGTGTGTCGCCGCCGGTGCTGCGGCAGCGGGCCGGCGTGCTGGCCTACGGTGCCCGCCCACCCCAAGGAGACCGATGAGCGACACGACTGAGAGCCCGGCCGGCGACGATCTGCTCCGGAGGATTGAGAACGGGATCTGCTGGATCACCCTCAACCGGCCCGACGCGGGCAACGCCATGACCCAGTTCATGCGGGACCAGATTGCGGCCTGGGTCCGCGACGCGTCGTCGGACCTCTTCGTGCGCGTCGTCGTGATCACGGCCGCCGGTGAGAAGGCCTTCTGCAGCGGCGCCGACCTGCGTGGCGGACGGCTCCCGCCTCGTCCCAAGCCCGACGACGCGCCCGACAGCGTCGTGGGCGACGGTTCGCGCATGATCCGCAAAGGCTGGCAGAGCCTCGTGACCTCCATCCTCGACTGCGAGAAGCCGGTCATCGCCGGCGTCAACGGCACGGCGGCCGGGGGTGGCATGCACCTGGCCCTGGCCTGCGACCTCGTCGTGATGGCCGAGGAGGCGAAGTTCGTGGAGGTGTTCGTCCGGCGCGGCATCGCACCCGATGCCGGAGGAGCGTGGATCCTGACCCGACTGGTCGGGATCCAGAAGGCCAAGGAACTCTTCTTCTTCGGCGACGATGTCCCAGCCGCCGAGGCCTACCGGATAGGCCTCGTGACCCGGCTGGTGCCGCGCTCCGCGCTGCAGGCCACGCTCGAGGAGATGGCCGGCCGGCTGGCCAGTGGACCAACCAAGGCGATCGGGGTGGCCAAGTGGTTGACCAACCGGGCCCTCGACGTCGACCGCGCCACGTCGCTCTACGACGAGGCCATGGGACAGGAGTTGGTCACGACCACGGTCGATTCCAAGGAGGGCATCGCCAGCTTCGTGGAGCGCCGCCCCGCCGAGTTCAAGGGCTGGTAGCCCGGCCCGACGGCGTCGTCGTCGAGGTGGCCCCCGCTCCCACCGTGGTCGTGGTCGTCGCCGGAGCCGGGGACGTGGTCGTGGTGGTGGCTGCACCGACGGGGGCGGTGGTGCTCGTCGTCGTCGCTCCCGTCGTCGTGCTCGTGGTGGTGGACGACGTCGAAGTCGTCGATGTGGTCGTGGTCGTGGTCGACGGCGTGGTCGTCGGCGTGGTCGCGGGTGCCTGCGGCGGGGTGACCAGATCCTTGAGCGTTGTGCCCGCGTCGGATCCGCCAAAGATCGCCGAGAGCGGCTTGCCCGAAATCAGCTCGATCGCCGTGATGAACAACAAGGCCAGCACGAACACCACAGCTGCGCTGGCGGCGATGGCGCGCCAGGAGAACCGGCCCGCCAGCGCGGGCCGACGAACGGCAGGCCGCATCGGACTGGTCGAGGCCCGCAGACGCTCGGTGGCCGGTGCATCTGCCACGGCCGAGATCTCCAGCTCGGTCTCCCGCACCGGGGCCGCCGTCGATTCCATCTGGACCGTCTCGGCGTTTCCGTCGTCCCGCGGGCCCGAGCGCACCACTTCCGTCGGTGCCGACGACGCCGACGATGAGGCAGACGCCGACGACGTGGCCAGCGTGTCCCCGCTGGAGCCCGTGCCGCCGAGCTTGCGCAACAGCGTCGCAGTTTCGGGAGCCTTGACCGCCACCTGCTTGACCGCCTCGTGGCCGCGCTCGATCGACTGCGCCACCAACGCAGTCGCCATGGTGGCAGCCGCCGAACCGATGGCCACACCGACGATCGTCCCCTTGACGCCGAAGGTCGAGGCGATGATCGCCGCGACCACCGCACCGGCGGTTGAAGCCAGGATCTGCCGAAACGAGAACTTCACGACTTGGGTGTCTACTCGCCCGCCGAGGGTTTGACGGCGCGGGCGATGAACTGGCGGGTGCCCGAATCGAGGACCCAGTCGTGTCCGAAACGGGCAACGGGGGCGGCGAAACGTGACATCAGTCGCAGGGCCCTGTTCCCTGGCGCCAGCGAGCTGTACAGCGTCGCTGTGCAGCTGCCGTCTGCGTCGTCGAGGGTGAGTGAGGCGTGGCCGACCACGTCACCGCTGACGGTTGCCCGTACGAGCGCCGCCACCTCGACGTGGTCGATCGTCACGCCGAACCGCACCAGGTACGGCATCGGCGGCTGCACCAGGCAGTGCCATTCCTCGCCCTCGGCCAGGGCGACGGCGTCGAACGACCGCAACCAGGGCCACCAGGTGCGGTACTGCGACACATCACTGATCAGTTCCCAGACTTCCTTCCGGGGTAGCTGCAGCTCATACCGGTGCACCGTGGTGATGCTGCCCGGAAGCTCAGCCGGAGGAACCGCCCCAGCGCCGTCGGCACTCACGCCGCCACAGCCCGGGTGATCGGTGTGGGGGGCGACACCGGCCCAGGCTAACGGGGCGCCGCGGCGAAATCATCGGACGAGAAGGGGCCGGTAACATGGCCAACGTGCGTGAACGGTGGCTTTCCCGCAGATCCGTGTCGCTCACCCTGGCCGTCCTCGTGCTCGTCCCGGGCTGCGCGGTGGCCGCCTGGTGGCAGATCAACCGAGCCACCGATGGGAACCAGCTCAGCTACCTGTACTCGGTGATGTGGCCCGTCTTCGGGCTCTTGAGCATCTACTTGTGGTGGATGCTCATCCACACGGACTACGACACCGTCGGGCTCAAGGGCATGCGTCGGCAACTGGCGGCCGCACCTTCCGACGAAGCAGCCCTGTCCGGCGGCCCGGACTCGGTTCCCACGACGCCTCCCGTGGTCGTACCACCTGGCTCCGACACTGAGGATCCCGCGCTGGCTGCGTACAACGCGCGCCTGGCTGCGCTGGCGGCCCAGGGACCCAAGACGTGGCGCGCCCGCGAATCCGTCGTCGTCCGGCGGGAGCAGTGAGGCGACTGACCCAGCGAGGCTTACGAGGCGCGCTCTTCCGCTATCAGCTCATGGCCAACATCGTCGGGGTGCTGATCATTCCGCTGTTCCTCTTCACGGGGCTGCACATCGCGCTCGGGGGCTTCCAGGTCGAGCTCGCCGTCTTCGGCGTCGGCCACGGCTACCTCTACATCGTCTACCTGATCGCCGCCGGATTCCTGGCCCTCAAGGCACGGCTGCACATTCCCTGGATCATCCTGATGTTCGCCGCGGGGCTGGTCCCCGGGCTGACCTTCGTGGTCGAGTGGATCATCGTGACGCGCAAGATCCAGCCGCTCATGGCCGCACAGGAAGCAGCGGTGGCGAGTGAATCCCCTGGGGTCAGTCCAGCCGCTCGATGACCGTGCCGTTGGCCTGGCCGCCGCCCTCACACATCGTCTGGTAGCCGTAGCGGCCGCCGGTGGCCTCCAAGTGGTTCAGGAGGGTGCCCATCAGGCGCACGCCGCTGGCGCCCAACGGGTGACCGATGGCAATGGCACCGCCGCGGGGATTGAACCGCGCCATCTCGTAGTCGAACTCCTTCTGCCACATGAGCGCAATGGCCGCGAACGCCTCGTTGCACTCCACCGCGTCGAACTCGTCGACCTTCATGCCCGATCGTGTGAGCAGCTTGTGGGTCACAGGCACCGGTGCGGACAGCACGATGGCGGCGTCGTCAGCGGTGACCGCAAAGTGCGCGAACCGGGCCCGGATGGGAAGTCCCATCGCCTCGGCGACGGTCCGGTCGGCAATCAGCATGGCGGCTGCGCCGTCGGTCGTCTGGGACGAGTTCCCCGCCGTGATGTCAGGCGCGGTCTCGGGCTCCCAGCTCTGCGCGGGTGGCAGCGCAGCGAGCGCCTCGATGGTCGAGGCTCGGCGAATGCCCTCGTCGGAACGCAGGAACTCGCCGGTGAGCGTGCCGTCCTCCGCCTTGATGGGGACGGCCACCGCTTCGCGCTCGAAGTGACCGTTGTCCCAACTCTCGGCGGAGCGGCGGTGTGACTCGAGGGCGTAGGCGTCCATCTCCTCCCGCGTGATCCCGTAGCGTTCGGCCAGGACCTGGCTGACCCGGAACTGGGTCCAGAGCCGTCCGTCGACGTGCTCCATGAACGAAGGTGGAAACGGCCCCGTCCCTCCCCGGGCGTTGGAGGCCAGGGGCACACGGCTCATGACCTCCGCGCCGCAGGCGATAACCATGTCGTAGTGATCCGCCGCCACGCCTGCTGCGGCGAAGTGCACGGCTTGCTGAGAGGAGCCGCACTGGCGATCGACCGTCGTGGCGGGCACGGATTGTGGCAGCCCGGCCGAGACCCACCCGTTGCGAGCGAGATTCGTGCTCTGCTCCCCCACCTGGCTCACGCACCCGCCGATGACGTCGTCGATGCGCTCGGGATCCACGCCGGTCCGCTCGATGAGGGTCGTCAGAGCGAACCCTAGGAGATCCGCCGGATGCCAATTGGCCAGCGCGCCACCGCGCTTTCCGAACGTCGTGCGCACGACGTCGACGATGACCGGCTCTCTCATGTTGTTGCCTCCTCGAGATCTCTCAGGTCTGCCGACCTTAATTCTTCGGTTCTTCCGCCTCGGCCTCGGCCTCGGCCGCGCCCGACGCCACCGCTTCTTCACGCCGAGCCATCAGGCTCTCCACCGCTGCGCTGGCTCCGGCCGGGTCGCCCTGGTACTCGACCTTGCCGTGGTTCAAGACGACAGCCCACGTCGCCAAGTCCAGCACCCGGTTGATCTGCTGTTCGACCACGACGAGCGCGGTGCCGTTGTGATTGATCTCGTGCAGCCCCTCGTACACCGTGTCGACGACGACGGGCGCCAGCCCCAGGGAAAGCTCGTCCGCCACCAGCACCTTGGAGGGCACAACAAGCACCTTCGCCAGCGACAGGAGCCGCTGCTGTCCGCCGGAGAGGGTGCCGCCCGACTGGCGCCGGCGCTCACCGAGGATCGGAAAGGCCGTGTAGGCCCGCTCGAGGTTCTCCTTGAGCTTGCCCCGTCCCTCCCGCTGGCGAAAGGCCAGCGTCAGGTTCTCCTCGACGGTCAAGCTCGAGAACACTCCACGCCCTTCGACCACGTGCGCCATCCCGAGGCGGGCGATCTTGTAGGCAGGCATTGCGGTCACGTCCTGCCCGGAGAAGATCACCTGACCCGTTGAGGCGGTGACCAACCCGGTGACCGTGCGGGCCACGGTGGACTTTCCGGCACCGTTCGACCCGACCAGCGCCACGATGCCCCCCTCTGGCACGCGGAAGGACACGTCGAACAGCGCCCGGTACGGGCCGTAGCCCGCGCTGACGTTGGAGACCGACAGGACGTCTGCGCCCTCTGGCGTGACGGTGGCCGTGGTCACACGCGCCCCATCTGACCCAGGTAGGCGTCGCGCACGGCGGGGTCGGCCATGCACTCGTCGAAGGTGCCCGCGAACAACATCGCACCGAGATCCATGACAACCGCCCGATCGACTACTTCGGCCACCATGGCGAGGTCGTGTTCGACCAGGAGCACCGCCGTGCCCCTCTCGCGTTGCACCGTCCGCAGGACGGCGGCCACCTCCTTCGTCTCGTGCAGGTCGAGCCCCGATGACGGCTCGTCGGCCAACAAGATCTTCGGCTCGGTCGCCAAGGCCCGCGCCAACTCGACCAACCGGCAGTGACCCAGCCCGAGGGCGTTCACCGAGGTGTCCGCCAAGTGAGAGATTCCCACCAGCTCGAGTGTGGCCTCGACGCGCTCCATCTCCTCCGGCTTCGGCTTGCTCATGTTGAGCAGGTCCCGCCACAGGCGTCCCTCTCCCTGCCGGGAACGCTCCGCCACCATCAGGTGGTCACGCACCGACATATCGGTGAAGACCTCAACCCTTTGATAGGTGCGCCCGATGCCCAGGCCGCGCTCGCCTGTACGTCGGCAAGCCCGACATGGACTGCCCTTCGAAGACGATGTCACCCGTGTCGGGTCGCAGCTGTCCGCAGACGCAATTGAACAGGGTCGTCTTACCAGCCCCGTTCGGACCAACCAACCCGACGCTCTCCCCCGGGGCGACGTCAAACGAGATGGTGTGCACCGCCTGAATCCCGCCGAAGGACTTGCAGACGCCGTGGAGGTGCAGAAGCGGGCCGACGTCAGCCATTGGCACCAACCGAAACCGGACGGGCCTTCGCCTCTTCTGTTTTCGCCTCGGCAGGGAAGAAAAGTCGCTCGAAGCGCGCCGTCGAGCGGCGCTTCTGGTATTCCAGCACTCCTTCGGGATGCTGGGCGTACGTCAGCGCACCGAATGCGAACAACACGATGGTCAAACTCGGGCCCCCGAAGCGTGAAGGGAGATAGGTCAGCAACTGCTCGACCACGAACAGACCGATGCCGGCCTGAATGGCTCCTTCCACTGTATTGACGCTCGTCGTGACCACAAGCACGACCAGGACCAGGGAGAAGGTGGTGTTCCAGTCCACCGGCGAGACGTGCTGTTGCTGAATGCTGTAGAGGACACCGCCGACGCCGGCAATCGCCCCCGACAGGGCGAAGACGACAATGCGCTGCCAGGTCGGGTTGACGCCCAGCCCCGCCGTCGCCGTCTCGCTCCCCCGCATGGCGGCCAGGTTCCGGCCGACCGTCCCCTTGCGCACCAGCAGGACGATCACCACGGCGACGGCCAGTACGGAGATGGAAAGGATGAACATGGCGTGGCCGTTGAAGTCGAAGAAGGCACTGGTGCCCAACCATTTCGATTGCAAGCTGGTGCCTTGGGCGCCACCCGTGACCCAGATGTCGTTGAAGGCGGTGTTGTCGAAGAGCAACGCCGCGGCCAGCGTCATGAGCGCCAGCCCCAGTCCGCGCAGGCGCAGGGACAGGAGGGCCAGGATGACGGCGACGATTGCAGCAATAGCGGCTCCGATGATTCCCCCGACGAGAAAGTTGAACCCGAGGTGCACTGCGAAGACGGCAGCCGTGAAGGCGCCGATGCCGGCGAACGTCGCCTGGCACAGCGAGAGCTGTCCAGCCATGCCGGTGATCAAGGTCACCGAAAGGCAGATGATCGACAGGGTCAGACCGTTGTTGAAGACGGTTTCCCAGGTGACCGGAATCCAGGTCAACATGGATACGCAGAAAGCCGCCAGCACGACCCACCACACGATCCGGATGATTCGATCCATCGTCGGCGCACGCGACGCGGCGGCAATGGGCACAGGCGGAGGGTCGATGGTGGCGAGGGGGTCCCGGCTCGAGTCCAGGTTACGGAGTCCCGGCAGGATGAGCAGCGCGGCTGCGATGGCAAAGAAGGGCAGCGACGGCACCACCGCCGCGTTCCAGAAGCTGTCCGGCGGAATGTACCCCTGCAACACCGTTGTGACGACACCGATGAGCACCGCGACGCCGGCCGCAATCGGCAGCGAACGCAGCATCGCCCACGCCGCCGCGGCGATGGCCGTCACCGTCAAGGTGACGAATTCGTCGGAATTGAAGGCCCCGTACACCGGAGCGAGCAGCACGCCGGCAAGGGCCGCCATGAAGCTCGAGATGATCCACGCCACGGCGACGACCCCGTTGGCGTTGATGCCGTCGAGCTGAACCAGGCGCCGACTCTCCACGGCGCCCCGCATCTGCAGACCAAGGCTCGTGAAGCGCAGAAGGATGGTGAGCAGAACGAGGACGACCACGGTGACCGAGATAGTGGCCAGGTAGATCCCGTTGATCGGGGTCCCGTAGGTCCCGCTTCCGATGGTGAAGTAGACGACATTCGGGTTGAAGAACGGGAAGATCGTCGTGGTCGCATCGAGATTCTGGGGACCGAAGATCACCGGCAAGAGCGAGGGGATCCCGACCAGGAGTGCCAGGCTGCAGACGAGCTTCGCCGTGCTATTGGAGTTCGGGATGTGACGGAAGATGAGCCGGTCAAAGGCGTAGCCGATGACCGGACCCATCACCACAACGGTCAGGAGGAACGCCTCCCACCCGGTCCAGCCGTGGTACTGCGTCAGATAGGTGAAGATGAACGCCGACGCGAAGGCCTGGGCGCCGAAGGCGAAGTTGAACACACCCGTCGCCTGGTACGTGAGGACCAGGCACACCGCGACGAGTGCGTACGTGCACCCGTAGGGCACGCCCGGAAGCGCGAAGCCCAGCAATTGCGCCATCGCTATGCTCTCTTACCCGACGCCAACCTGATCCAGTCCCCGTTTCCTGCGATCAGGCGGGAGCTGGCGTGCCGGGTGGCAACGGGAAGACCGGGCCCTTCTTCGGGTTGATCGACTGGAAGCAGTTGAAGACGTTCTTCCCTTTGTTGAGTGTCGGCAGGTACTTGTTCCCCGACACCTTGATGTAGGCAAGGCAGTAGGGCGGCGCGTTTCCGCTATGCCCAGCGCTCTTCCAATTGACCGGAGCCGTAAGGTCGCCAGCCGTGAACGAGGTCAGGGAATTGTTCTGGGCGATGACGTTGGCCTGGGTGAGGTTGTTGCCCGCCATCTTGACGCCCTGGACGAACAGGGCGGCCGACTCCCACCCCTGAAGCGCAAGCTCGTCAGTGGTGTACTTGGGCTCGTACTTCTTCATCTGCGCGAAGTACAACTTCAGGCCCGGGTACGAAGAGGTGGGCGCGGTAAACGGGACGTGCCCGATATCGAAGTACACGTTCTGCATCAGGCTCTGGTTCGTATCGAGCGTGGACTGGTCGTTGCCACTGAACCAGAGCTGGGTCATGGTGCTCAGGCCGTACTGCTTGATCGCCCGGGCCATGGTGACGTTGCCCTGTACGTCCATGCAGCTCACGACCATGTTGGATCCGGCCTGCTTCATGCGTTGCACGTCAGTGGCAACGGTCGAGCCCGGGTAGCTGACCTTGAGGTCGGAATAGCTGACCGTGTAGCCGGCGGCCTTCAGAGAAGTCTCCTCAGCCTGGCACGAAGCGGCTGACGCCGCGACTCCGTATGCAATGAAGGCGATCGACGGCTTCTTCTGTGTGCTGCGGGCCACGTAAGACACTTGCGGCCCGGCGGCAGGGTAGTACTGCACCGAGCCGCCAGCGGCAAACAGGTTCTTCGGGCCGGCCCAGTTGCCAGTGACGTTGTAGCCGTAGGTGGGGATGCCCGACTCTACGAAGAGGTTGGGCGAGAAGAATGCCGTCGCCACGCCGGTCACCGCGAACACGTGGTCCTGGTTGATCAACGTGTTGGCCAACTGGTTGAACGTGGTGGGGTTCCCGGCATCGTCCAAGGCGTACTTGTAGTTGATCTTGCGACCGTTCACCCCGCCCTGGGCGTTGATGTAGTTGTAGTACGCCCTCTCGCCGTAGATCATGGAGGAGAAGTTGGACGCCAGCGTCCCGGTCTGGGTCGAGATCGTGCCCACCGTGATGGAGTCCGACGTCACACCCGGCGCAGAGCTCGGTGCTGCGGCGGCCCCGGCTGTCCCGGCCGACGTGGTCACGATGGCAGTCCCCAGCATCGCCCCGAACAGCGCCACCGAAGTCAGCGCCCTGAATCCATGTCTCACTCGCATTCCGTCCCCAATTCTCGCTCGTGCATCCCCCCCGGGATGCCGGTCACTGTAGCTGGAGGGCTTCACGCCCATTGCTCACCCCTTGTGCTCTATCACGTCGCCAAACAGCATTACTTTCAGCCTCGACCGCGCGGGCCTCTTTCACGTCATCTTCTGCCGCGTCAGTTCAGGAACAACCTCCGGCGGTCGTACTCGCGCAGGGCCAGTACCTCGTCGGAGCGAACAGCCACAAGCTCCTCGACCTGGCGGGCCACCTCAGGCTGGTAGCCACATGAGGACGCGAAGGCTCGCACCCTGTCCTCGATCGTGCCTTCGCCGGCGGGCACGGCGGCCAGACGCAACACGCCATCGTCGCGTCGCAGGATGCCCTTGTCGGTCACGACACTGACAACGCGCCGCCCGGGTGAGGTGACGTAAGCCACGGTCTCGGGAAGCCGTTCGGGGCGGGCCAGCGTCACCACGACGCAGGCAGTGGCCCGGCTGGCAACGTCATTGGCGCCTCCGGAACCGACGAGGAAGCGACCACCCGCCAGTTGGGTGGAGTTCAAGGACCCGTCCCGGTCGACCTCGGCGGCACCGAGACAGCCCACCGTCGTCGTCCCGGGACCTCCGATGACCATGCCGAGAACGGCCGAGGCGTCGGACAGGTAGGGCGTGGCCGGGAAGACCCGCTGGTTGAAGATGTACGGGTCCGCAGGGGTCGGCTCGTAGCCCCAGAGCCCGAGCTCGGCCGTCAACATGACGTTGCGCCCGGCGGCGCGGGCCCGTCCCACGGCGACCCAGGCCGCCAGGTTGGCCACGCCTGCACCGGCGAGCACGGCGTCCGCGTCGACGGCATCCACCACCCTCTCGAGCTCTCGGGCGCCCAGCGAGGCTGCCTGTTCCCAGCGGGAGACGGCAGGGTCGTCGACGACCGGATTGGCGTCGGCGTCGGCCTTCCAGGACATCGGGTCAGAACGAGCCTCGAGCCACTTGAGCTGGTCCGGTCCGACGCGAGCGAGGTAGTCCTCATGCGTGGCCGGACCGAGCACCCACTCGTCGACATATGTCTCGAACTCGTTCTTCGCGGCTGCGTCAGCAGCGGCGCTCCAGTGCGCGATGTCTTCTCCGTAACTGCGCACAGGCAGCCCGGGGGCGTAGCAGCCTCCGGGATGGGCGCCGAAGGGTGCCTCGACCACCGCGAGGACGCGGTGACCCGGAACCCGGACCCGGTGTCCGAGTCCCTCGAGGTCGTCGACCACCCGCTCGACCGTCGCCACGACGCCTCGACGGGCCGCCCAGGCCCCCCACACGCCATCGAGCAGGGGCTCGGAGAAAACGAGATTGCCCGAAGGATCCGCTGCGGCGGCGTGTACGAGCGCAACGTCGGGCACCAGTGGCTCGAGCAGCCCGAGCGGCCCGAAGGGCGAATCGACGACAGCGAAGGCCTCGTTGTCCGCCATGGAAGAACCGACCAGCGATCCCGTCACTGCAGCGGGCAGGCCGCGGGCGGCTGCTTCGAGTCGTTGCGACAGGGTCAGGATCGACCAGTGCTCGACCTCGACCTCGCCCGATTCGTAGGCCTGACGGAAGATCGGATTGGGGTTGTAGGTCGGGAAGCTGTTGCCGGAATACGCAGTGACCACTTTGCGTACCAGGCCACCTTTGAAGAACGCCCCGCCGAGGGCGCCGAGGCTGGTCATGATGAGAGTAAAGGCCGGGTCCGTCCGCCAGAATTGCCTGGCCAGTTCCCGGGCGGCGGCCGTCCAACGGCTGTGCCCCATCATCACAAGTACGGAGTCACCCGGCCGCACGCTTCGTGCCACGGCATCCTCGAGTGTGGTCACGACCCGTCCACCCGATGCGTTGGCCGTCAGGGTCACAAAACCCGCTTCGCAGCGGACTCAAGATCACGAAATCCCTGGTCCAGCCTCATGTTTGACCCCAACCAAACCTGACCATCGTGTCAGGTTAGCCATTTCAACCATGCCCGGCACTACCATGCTCCGGGCATGGGACCGCCGAGAGTCCAGCATGACCCGGCGCCCGCCCCGAAGAAGCTCAGTCGGTCGACGTCGGCGAAGAAGCCAAAGACCGCGAGCCGGGCCGTGTCCAGTTCGGCGGCAGGGTCCGGGGGCCGCACCAACGGCGTCGTCGCCCTCGCCGATGCCGACGCGGTCGGCGCGCCGGCCAGCAAGCGGGTCCTGCGGAGCCAGGGCCGGCGCACCATGCGCAAGCTGCTGGACGCGGCAATGGTGGCGTTCGACCGACGCGGCTACCACGCCACCCGCGTGAACGACGTGGTCGAGATCGCCAAGACCTCGCACGGCACCTTCTACCTCTACTTCTCCAACAAGGAAGATCTGCTGCGTGCGCTGGTGGCAGAAGCGTCCGGTGAGGCGCAGAACCTCTACGACGCGTTGAGCACGCTGCCGGTTCAAGGTGGCGCGCCCAAGTGGGAGGACGTGCACGGATGGATCCAGGCCTACTCCGAACTGTGGACCCGCTACGCGCCGTTGTTCCGGGCCTGGACCGACTTGGCCACCGTCGACCCGGAACTGCTGGACCTGATCCGCAACACCTTCACCTCCATGTCGGGCGCACTGGCCAAACAGATCAGTCCCGACTCGTCGGGCCACATCTTGGACCCCGATGCCGCCGGCCTGGCCACCCTCGCCATGCTCGACCGCTTCCACTACCTGCGCGAATTCATGGGGCAACCGATCGACGATGTCGCTCTGGAGACGATGACGACCATGGTGTATCGAGCGCTGTTCGATTCGAACGCCTGAACCGGGGCGGACCAGGCTCGCCCCGCTCTACGGACGGGGCGGCTTCTTCGCCGGGAAGACGAGGTCGTAAATGCCGTCGACGCCCGAGCCGTGCAGGGTGAGCCCGCCGTCGACGACGATGTTCTGGCCGGTCACGAAGCGGGCCAGATCAGAACAGAGGAACACGACCACGTCGGCGATGTCCTCGGGTTGGCCGATCCGCGCCGCAGGTGTGCCCTTCTCAAAGCGCTCCGTCTGACTCGGCATGAATTCGAACATCTGCTCGGTCATGGCCGTCAGGATCATTCCCGGCGACACGGCGTTGACTCTGATCGACGGTCCGTATTCCAAGGCGGCGGAGGCGGTCAGCGCCGCCACGGCGGCCTTGCTGGCCGCATAGGGGCTCTCCCCGGCGGCGGGCCGCGTGCCGCTTATGGACGCCGTACTGACGATGGAACCCCCGCCGCCCGCCAGGAGGTGTGGCACAGCGGCCCGGATGCCGGCCCAGACGCCGGTGAGGTTCACCCGCAGGACGCGGTCCCATTCCGCGGGCTCGATCTCGTGCAGCTTGTTGAAGGCGCCTGTGCCGGCGTTGTTGTAGATGATGGACAGGCCCCCGAGCGCATCTGCCGCGGCATCCACGGACTGACGCAAGGCATCGGGGTCTCCGACGTCGACCGCGAAGGCGATCCCTCCTAACTCCTTGGCGACCGCCTCGGCCGCCTCGCCGTTCACATCGAACACCGCCACCTGGGCGCCTTCTTCGACCATGCGACGGCAGGTCGCCCGCCCGATGCCCGATCCCCCACCGGTCACCACCGCCCTCTGTCCATCAAGTAGTCCCATCGACCTCTCCTTCAACCGTCAACCGTCAACTGGTGCGTCACGGCCAGACCACACGGGGGCCTCGACCAGCAACGGTTCGTCGAGCTCCCGGATGAGCAGCTCCTGCGCCATGCTCAGGTGCAAGGTCCCGTCCTCGCCGTGCATCGTCGCGCGGACGGTTGCTCTGCCGCCCGCATTCACGAGCGCGTGGATATCGAAGAGGCTCCAGACATCGGCCCGCCAGGGGCGGTGGAACCACAAGGCGTGATCGAGACTGGCATCGGTGTGCGTGCCCCACACGCCGATGCTGTGGGGACGGAACGAGGCCCCGGTCATGTCCGAGAAGTAGGCCAGAAAGCCGGCGTGCACTGCTGGGTCATCGGGGAGCGGCTCGCGAGCTCGGAACCAGCAACGTCGCGTCGACTCGTAGGTGCCGTCCTCTCTGCGCTCGGTGTGCCCGAGCTCACGGATGTCGAAGGGAAAGGGTCCCTCGAACCCCTCGATGTCGCCGGGCGGAGGTACGCCCGGGGCCATGGGGAGCTGATAGCTGTCCCCCTCCTCGGGAACGTGGAACGAGCACGTCATTCGGAAGGTCTCCTTGCCCTCCACCGCGCTCGTCACCTGACGCATGCTGAACGACCTCCCGTCCCGCACCCTGTCCACCACGTGGGCCGTCTCGGACCCGGGACTGGTGGGGCGCAAGAAGTACCCGTGGAGCGAATGGACCTGGAGGTCATCGGGGACCGTCTGCATGGCGGCGTTCAATGCCTGGGCCACCACCATGCCGCCGAACACACGACCGTGCACCCACCACCTCGGGCTGGTCGTGGTGAAGGTCGGCCTCCCGACGGCGTCTCGCCCGGTCGCCCGCGCGGTGAGTGAGTCGACGAGCTCGGCGACGGTGGCGGGCACCACCTCGGCCTCTTCGGCGTCGTCAAGCTCCACGCGCGGCTCCGACGGCTCGAGCGGTCCTCACGACAGATCGACCTCGACGGAGAGACCCTTCGAGGCCAGGTCGAAGCAGCGGTTGTCCTCGGCGTAACGAAGGCCCTGGACGTTGAACAGACGCACTTCAGGGCCCTGCATGGGGAACGGCCCCCAGTGCCAGGTGCCCTGACGCAGCACCAGCGACTCGAGCGGGTCGATGCGGAAGGCACGGACGGTGGCCGCCTCGGCCTCGTCCCTGAACTCGACCGCGGCGGGGGCGACGACGATCACGGCCGGGACGTTGAGCGGCATCAGGGCCTGGGTGTGGGTGTCGTGCCGAAACAGCATCTCGCAGCGCAGGCCCTTGGGGGTCTCCGGGACTTCGGCCCGAGCGTGCCCGATCAGGTTCACATGGGCGTCGGCCCACTCGAACGTCAGGGTCTCCTGGCCGTCTCTCGGATCCACATCGGCGACGGGGAGCCAGCCGAACGGCGACCACGCGGCCTCCGTCAGCGCCTCTGGGACCAAGGTTCGTTCTCCGTTGGATGCGTCTGGGGACATCGCTCGCTCCCGTTTCCCTTGATCCGCTACCTCGACCGGTGCCCGGGACTGCGCGCCCATGGCGCAGCGCGGCCTAACCTGACACCGGAGTCAGTCTAGGAAATCTCGGGAGGCCCACAGGATGGATGTGCGCAGCATTGAAGCGAAGGCGCCGGTCGTCGAGCACAACGGCACCGTTCCGGTCTGGTGGATGATCGAGTCCCGCGAGTTCAAGGACATCACCGACGGGGGCTACCTCGAGCTCGTGAACGAGTTCGAGGTCCCGGGCGGCGGTCTGGTCGACCCGCACTCCCATCCGACTCACGAGTTCTATTACGTGATGAACGGGAAGGGCGTCATGACGATCGACGGTGAAGACCGCCCGATCTCCCAGGGCGACCTGGTGTACATCCCGCCGGACAAGGTCCATTCGCTACGTCCGATCAGCGACCATGCTCCGATTCATTGCTTCTGTTTCGCCATCGGCGTGAAGGGTGCGGGCGCCATCAACTACACGACGCACTAGGTGGCGCGTGTCCTGGTCACCCGCCCCCTGACCGAGGGCGGGACCGACCCCCTGAAAGAGGCCGGCCATGAGATCGTGCTGCGCGAGGACGGGGCACGGCTTGCGGCCGATGAGCTGGTTCGTCTGGCTGCCGACTGTGACGGGATCGTCTGCCATCTCACCGACCGCATCGACACGGCCGTGCTCGAGTCCGGCCGGAGCGGACGGCTGCGCGTCGTGGCCAACGCAGCCGTGGGGTACGACAACATCGACGTGGTGGCGGCGACCGAGATGGGCATCACGATCTGCAACACCCCCGGCGTACTCGATGACACGACGGCAGATCTCGCCTTCCTTCTGATCCTCACCGCCACCCGACTGGCCACCGATGCGGAGCGGGACCTTCGAGAGGGCCGATGGACCGGGTGGGGCTTCGGTACGCATCTCGCCCGTGACGTTCATGGATCCACCCTCGGGCTCGTCGGATTCGGCCGCATCGCTCGTGCGGTGGCCCAGAGGGCGGCCGGCTTCGACATGGACGTCATCCACACCACCCGGCACGACACCGGCCTGGCCGGATTCGTCCCCACGCTCGACGAGTTGCTGGAGCGTTCCGACATCGTCAGCCTGCACGTCCCGCTGAGTGAGTCGACCCGTCACCTGATCGGGGCCCCTGAGCTCGCCCGGATGAAGCCGACGGCAGTCCTTATCAATACGGCGCGGGGACCGGTCGTCGACGAGGACGCGCTCGTCGACGCGCTCGAATCGGGTTCGATCTACGCGGCGGGGCTGGACGTGTTCGATGGGGAACCAAAGGTGAATCCCCGCTTGCTCACCGCACCCCGTACGACCCTGCTTCCTCACATCGGGAGTGCAACTATCGCGACGCGGACGCGCATGGCGCGCCTGGCATGTCAAGGCGTGTGTGACGTTCTTGCCGGCAGGACGCCGCCGAACGCCGTCGTGCCGGCGCCGCAACCCACCTAGCGACGACCGTTCTCCGTTCGGTGGCGCAGTCCGATGCGAATCACCGGTGGATCGGAGGATACGATCCCTTGCGTCATTGGTGGGCTCTCCTCGTCGGAGGGAGGTGGCGGTGCGAACGGTTCGGGGTATCACCGTCGCTGCTTTGGCGACGCTGACCGTCGTTGCCTTGGTCGGGATTCTCGGGATAGCTGTCTCGACAGTCGTCCAGCCGCGGCGGTCGCTCCGACATGGCAGACGAAGGCGAGCTTCACGCCGCTGGCCAACGTCGACGCGCGTCTCCTGTGCTCCGACGGTGTCGCCCAGTTCCGCGACTTGCGTGGCCGTGGGCGACGACGGTGGCCATGTGGCCTCCGTCATCGTGTCCCAAAATGGCGGCGTCACCTGGTCCGACGCGACTCCCCCACCCGGCGTCACCACCCTGTCCACGGTCTCGTGCCCGTCGGCCGCTGTCTGTTACGCCGGCGGCGGTTCGGGGATCATGAAGTCGAGCAACGGCGGCGCAAGTTGGACGGTTCAGGACCCGTCGTTTCCGGCTCAGTCGATCTCTTGCTTCACTATCGATGAGTGCACGGCGGTGGGCGGGAATGGGATTACTCGGACGACGAATGGATCCACTTGGAACCCTCAGACTGCGCCCCCGGACTCAACTCTCTCGCCAGCGTGTCTTGTCCCAATGCCCTCACGTGTATTGCCGTCGGAATCTCGATGACGGACCATCGATAGTCGGGACGACGAATGGCACCAGCGTGGACGACTTGGACCAGCCGTCTGTGTTGCTCACTATCTCAGGTCTCGTGTGCCACGTCGTACAACTTGCGTCGCAGTCGGTATCGCGCCAGCGGTGGCGGGAGCGACCTCAGCACGACGGATGGTGGAGTGACTGCATGGATCGTCGCCAGCTCGATGCCGAGTGGCAAGCAGCTACGTGCTGTGATCTGCACGAGTGAAACGACCTGCATCGGCGTCGGCACCAACCTCAGCTCCACCCCGTACGTCGTCAGCACATCCAACAATGGCTCCACCTGGTCGCTCCAAAGCCCGCCGAGCAACGCAGTCGATGTCACCGGGATTTCCTGTTCAGCCCCGGCGGACTGCGTCGCTGTCGGCAACAACGGCAACATCGGAGCTGGATCCACCATCATGACGACGACGACCGGCGGTCTCTCATGGGCGGCACGCACGCCGCCAGCAGGAACCAGCCGCCTCAACTCCGCGTCGTGCCCGTCAACCGCAAACTGTTTTGCGGTCGGGTGGAACACCGTGTTGTCCTCGGTCAACGAGGGATACGCATGGAGCCAGCAGGCCATACCTCCCGAGGTCGATGGGCTCAATGGCGTTTCGTGTGCGACGACATCCGACTGCACCGCCGTGGGGTTCGGCATCTTCGGCAGCCCGGTCATCATCGGGACCGTCAACGCCGGCGCTTCCTGGACCGCTGAGCCCGTCCCCACGGGCGTCGGGATTCTGACCGCAGTCTCCTGCACGAGTAGCGCGACATGTCACGCCGTCAGCGATTTCGGCGGCTCCTCGCCCAGCATCATCGCGACGAGCAACGGCGGTGCCGCGTGGACCGCCGAGCCCTATCCGGGGATCGTGACAAATTTCACGGGCATTTCCTGCCCGGATTCGCTGCACTGCACCGCCATCGGTCTTTCGTCCGGTGGCCCCAGTGCGGTGATCCTCGCCACGAGCAACGGCGGCATGACCTGGGTTCCGCAGATCTCCGCCGACCGGCGTCACGAGTCTCGACGCCGTCTCCTGCGCGAGCGACACGAACTGCCTGGCCACGGGCGCCCACGTCATCAGGACGACCAATGGCGGCTCCGTCTGGAACGACTTGGGAACCCCCGCCGGTTCGACGGCACTGGTATTCCGTCAGCTGTGTCAGCTCGTCGACGTGCACGGCGGTCGGAGGCGCCGACATCATCACCACGACGAACGGCGGCAACCAGTGGACGAGCCAGCCAACTCCGTCCAATGTCTCCACGCTGTCGGGCATCAACTGCGCCAGCCCCGTGAACTGCGAAGCCGTCGGCAGGGGTGCGAATACGGGCGGCACCATCGCCACCCTCTCGGCACCGCCGAGCGTCACCACCACCAGCCTGCCGGAGGGCACTATCGGCGTGCCCTATGCCGGCTCCCTCTCTGCCGGCGGCGGCCTGGCGCCGTACTCGTGGGCGGTCGCCGGCGGGACACTGCCGCCGGGCGTCCACCTGGCGGCAAGCGGGAGCCTCAGTGGCACACCCACGATTTCGGGACAGTATTCGGTCACCTTCGAAGTGACGGACTCCAACTTCCTGTCGACGACGGCCAGCCTGGTCATCTCCATCCAGCCCATCAGCGCGCCTGGATACTGGGAAGTCGCCAGTGACGGAGGCATCTTCAGCTACGGCGGCGCTCAGTTCTACGGATCGACGGGGAGCCTGCATCTCAACGCACCGATCGTCGGCATGGCCGCCACCCCGGATGATGCCGGCTACTGGTTGCTCGCATCCGACGGCGGCATCTTCGCCTTCGGTGACGCCGTCTTCTACGGGTCTACCGGCGGGACACGTCTCAATGCGCCCATCGTCGCCATGTCGCCCACTCCCGACGGCGCCGGGTACTGGCTCGTGGCGTCGGACGGCGGGATCTTCTCCTACGGGGATGCCGCCTTCTACGGTTCGACGGGCAGCCTGAGGCTCGACAAGCCGATCGTCGGAATGGCCTCGACCATCGACGGGCAGGGCTACTGGCTCGTGGCGTCGGACGGCGGGATCTTTGCGTTCGGAGATGCCGCCTTTCTCGGATCCACGGGCGGACTGCCGCTGCAGAAACCGATCGTGGGCATGACGACGGCTCCCGACGGCAGCGGTTACTGGCTCGTTGCGTCCGACGGCGGCATCTTCAACTTCGGCAACGTCGCCTATTTCGGATCGGCCGGCGGCATGCCGATCAGCGCGCCCGTGGTGGGCATGGATCGAACGGCCGACGGCCAGGGGTACTGGATGGTGGCGCGCGACGGGGGGATCTTCAGCTACGGCGATGCGGGCTTCTACGGCTCAGCCGGCGGGTTGCCGCTCAACCGTCCCATCGTCGGGATGGCCGCGATCCAGTCGCTCTCTGCCGGCGCCTCGTAGTCCCGGCCCCCGGATCCCAGTCCCAGTCCCAGTCCAGTCCCATCAGTCGTCACCACTCGGTCGAGTGCGTCAACGTCCGTTCGAGAATGCCCAAGGTGGCACGCAAGGCCGACTCGGGAATGATGGGAAAGATGTTGGCTTCCTTCCACTGCGGGTCGATGGTCGACCAGTCGTAGTACGAGGTCACCAGTGTGCCATTGTCGGCAGGCTCGAGCCGGTAGCCGTAGATGTGGCCGATCTGGGGCTTGATCTGACCCTGAATGGTCCAGGCGATCTCCCGGTCGGGCTCGAACGTCGTGATGTGGACGGTGACGTCATAACGACCCATCGGAAAGTCGTTGAGCGCCTCTCTGTCCATATGGATCACGAACTCGTCGCCGACCTTGGTGGCGGGCACGCCGGTGGAGTCCATCAGCATGCCCGAGCTGTCGATGGTGACATGGCCCTTCGGGTCGCTGAGCAGAGCGAAGATCCGTCCCGCCTCAACGGGGATGGTCCTCCCCACCTCCATGCGCTCCACCGTCTCGTCTGCTGCCGAGGTCTCGTCGCTCATGGACGCATTGTGTCACCGGACGCCGGATCTCACCCGCTGTCCCCGCGCCGCACCAGCGAGGCGTCCAGTCCGAGCAGCTGCACGGTCGACGATCCGGACCTGAGGGCCTCGAAATAGCCGGACTCTTTGGCCTCCCGGTCCGTTCCCGCCGCCAACACGTCGTCGAGCGCATCACCGGCGACGAAGGCGACGCCGTCGACGTCCGCCACGACCCAGTCACCCACCGCCACGCGGACTCCACCCACCCGCACCGGAGCCCCGACGGTCCCCGGCTTGTCCTTGGTCGCACCGGTCAGGGCGATGGTGGACGAGAACACGGGGAAGCCGTGCGCCTCGAGGGCGGCGACGTCGCGTACCCCGCCGTCGAGGACCAGACCGGCCGAGTCCGGCGGCTTCGGCCCCCGTGGTCAGCACCTCGCCCCAATACCCTCGGTCGGCCACCTGTCCTACGTCCACCACCAGCACACTCCCCCGCGGCGCAGTGGTGACGGCGACATGCACTGCCAGGTTGTCGCCCGGCGTGCAGCCCACGGGGTAGGCCGGGGCGGCCAGGGCGGCGCCGGCCCAGGCCGGTCGAAGCCTGCGGTCCGCCGCCAGGCCACCCGACTCGCCGATGGTGGCGGAACCGAGTCGCGCCAGAGCCGCCGCAACGTCCTCGGAACTCCTGCTCGTCGTGCTCACTTCGTGATCCTCCTCGGTCGCTGCCCGTGGTCGGGCGTCCGTGCATTGGACCACCGGGCGGTGGTGCGGCACCAGCCCTACACTCCCGGGCGTGTCCGACGAGATGCTGATCGTGACGCAGGTCGCGCCGTACGCCGACGGGCCGGCGGGCGTGCACGGCGTCCTCACACAGGCCGCCACCGGCCTCAGCGAGCTGGCGAGCATGAACGGCCTCCGGCCAACCGTCGTGAACGACGTCAACGACATCTCGCCGGACCGCCTGGCGGCGGCGCGCGTGCTGACGTTGTTCACCATCGGCGAGACCCCCTGGTCCGCGTTGCAGAAACCGGCGATCCACCGGGCCTGGCAAAAAGGAAGTCTGCGCATCCTCGGCGTGCACTCGGCCACCGACGCCAACCACGGCTGGCCCGAGTACGGCTCCATGCTCGGCGCCCGCTTCGACGGCCATCCCTGGACGCAGGACTTCACCATCGAGGTCATAGACGAGCGAACATCCCGCCACCGCACACCTCGGCACCGAGTGGCAGTGGCGAGATGAGGTCTACCTCTTCGCCGAACTCCGGCCCGACGCGCGTGTCCTGCTCCGCCTCGCCGACGGCCAGGTGGACCTCTCCATGCCGGGGGGCCGCGTCCCGGATTGCGGATTCCCCCTGGCCTGGAGCGTCGAGGACGGCGCCGCCCGCACCTTCTACAGCGCGCTCGGCCACTTCCCCGGCGCCTGGGAGACCCCCGCCTACCTGCGGCACCTGGCCGGAGGCCTCGCCTGGCTGACGGCGAGCGCCTAGCCTGACGCCCATGTCAGCGTCATCGATTCCCGAGGTGATGGCGGCAGCCGTCTACCAGTCGCCCGGCGTGATCACGGTGGAGGAGCGCAAGCTCCCCCGTCCCGGACCGGACCAGCTCGTCGTCCGGGTCCATTCGTGTGGCATCTGCGGGTCCGACATCCATCAGCTGCGCGACGGCTGGGGCTTCACGCCCGGTGCCGTCGCCGGGCACGAATGGAGCGGCACCATCGCCGCCGTCGGCGATGCGGTCACCGATTTCGCCGTCGGCGAGCTCGTGGTGGGCGGGCCCGGCCAGCGCTGCGGCACCTGCCGGCGCTGCCTGGAGGGCAAGCCTTCGCAGTGCGAGAACCGCAACAGCATGACCGGCGAGCAGTCGGACGGCGCCTTCGCCGAGTACATCGTGTGCCGGGCCGGCGGTGTCCTGCGCCTTCCCGAGGGCCTCTCCCCCCGCCACGCTGCGCTGGCCGAACCCCTCTCGGTGGCACTGCACGGGATCACGCGATCGGGCGTCGCACCCGGCGACAGGGTGATGGTGTTCGGTGCCGGTCCGATCGGGGCCCTGAGCGTGGCCGCGCTGCAGGCCATGGGGATCACCGACATCACGGTGGTGGAGCCGCACGAGGGACGTCGCCGCCTGGCGGCCGACCTCGGTGTGACCGCCCTCGTCAACCCTGAGGAACTCGAGGTGTTCCCGCCCTGGGAGCCCGAACGCATGTCGTCGCGCGCCGTCGACGTCGTCCTCGAGTGTTCCGGCCACCGGGCCGCCATCGAGGCCGCCTTCTGCCAGCTCGCCCGGGGCGGCATGTTGGTGATGGTCGGTGCCGGCATCGACCATCCCACCTTCGACATCAACCGCATGATCCTCAACGAGCTGACCGTCACCGGTTCGTTCGTCTACGACCAGGGCGGTTTCGAGCGGGCCCTCGAGCTCCTCGCCTCCGACGGTTTCCCCTCGGAGCGCCTCATCGATCCCGCCGACATCCCGCTCACCGCCATTGCGGACACGCTGGAGGCACTCGCCGCCGGTCGCATCGCAGGCAAGGTCATGGTCGTTCCGGAGGTGCAGTCCTGATGCCCCATCCCTTCTATCCCACGGGCAATCCACGCTTCAACCACGTGGCCATGTCGCTGCCGGCCGACCTGCTCGATGCCACGAACCGGGCCGATGTCTGCCGCTTCTTCGACCAGGTGATGGGCTTCACCGAAATGGAGATGATGACCGAGGACAGGCGCCGCATGATCATGAGCTGCGTGCACTGGGACCAGTTCATCTTCCTCATCGCCGAGGACGATCCGATGCGCTGCCCCCGCATGGACCACTACGGCTTCTCCGTGGGCTCCCTCGACGAGTTGCGCGGCCTGCAGGAGCGTGCCGAGGCCTTCCGCAAGGTCGACGATCGCATGGAGCTCATCGACCTGCACGTCGACGACCAGGACGTGGTCAAGATCCACTCGCTCTACGTCACCTACCTCCTGCCCATGACGATCGAGTTCCAGTACTGGGAGTTTCCCGAGCCCGCCCGGGTCAACTGACCATGACGCCGGCCGCGCAACGTGCGGAGCGGTTCGGCGCGCTGCACGTCCCGGGTACCCCACTGCTGATGCCGAACGCGTGGGACATCGGGTCGGCCGCCTTGTTCGCCGCGCTGGGCTTCGAGGCGCTCGCCACCACCAGCGGCGGATTCGCCGCCACGAGGGGACGCTTCGACGGTGACATGACCAAGGACGAGGTCCTGACCCATAGCGGCGAGTTGGCGGGGGCGGTCGACGTCCCCGTTTCGGCCGACCTCGAGAACTGCTTCGCCCACGATCCCGACGGCGTGGCTGCCACCATCTCGTCCGCCGTGGACATCGGACTGGCGGGCGGATCCGTGGAGGACTTCACCGGGGACCGGGACGCTCCCATCTACGAGCTGGCTCAGGCCACCGACCGGGTGCGGGCGGCGGCCGAGGCGGCCCACGCGGGCCCTGTGCCGTTCGTGCTGACGGCGCGGGCCGAGAACTACCTGCACGGCCGCGAGGACCTGGCCGACACCATCGCCCGTCTGCAGGCCTACCAGGAGGCCGGCGCCGATATCCTCTTCGCCCCGCGGGTCGTCGACCCGGGTGATGTGCGTCAGCTGCTCTCGTCCGTCGACCGCCCCGTCAGCGTGCTCGTGCTGCCGGGCGCACCGACCGTCGGCGAACTGGCCGAACTGGGCGTGAGCCGGATCTCGGTGGGCGGCGCCATCGCGGTCGCGGCGTACGGCGCCGCCATCAACGCCGTGAACGAACTGCGGGACACCGGCACGGCGAGCTATTGGGACCTGGCCGCCGTGGCCCGCCCGGTCATAGCTGACGCGTTCAGTCGCTGACCGCGACCGTCACCTCAATCTCGACCGCCCCGTTGCGCGGCAGTGCCGCCACGCCGATGGCCGAACGGGTATGGCGGCCCGCCTCGCCGAAGACATCGGCCAGGATCTTGCTGGCCCCGTCCACCACAGCCGGCTGCTGGTAGAAGTCGGGCGCCGAGGACACGAAGCCGGTCACGGTAAGGACCCGGTCGACGCGATCGAGTGAGCCGAGCGCCTCCTCCAAGACGGCCAGGGCATTCAGCGCGCACACGGCGGCAGCTTCGGCGCCCTCTTCGACCGTCACGGTATCGCCCAGGCGCCCGAGACAGGTCAGTTCCCCGGCAATGCGAGGCAGTTGCCCGGATGTGCGCGCCACGCCGGCGTGCACCACCACGGCATCGAGCGGATCGTGCGGCGGATGGGGCCCGTGCAGCGTGAGGCCGAGCTCGGCCAGGCGGGCGCTGATCTTTCCTTCCCTCATCGCATGTAGGGGTAGATGCTCATGAAGTTCTCGTTGACCTTCTCGGGCAGCGGGAAGATGCCGCCGAGCTGCTTGGACCCCCAGATGATCTTGGCCGAGCGTTCCACCAGCGCGGTGTTGTGCATCGTCTTCGACATGGTCGTGCCAATGGCCACCATCCCGTGGTTGGCGATGAGCGCGGCGCCCCGGTTCTCGAGGGCCTTCACCACCTGCTCGGCCAACTCCGCCGAGCCGCTCGGGCAGTACTCGGTGCAGCGGATGTCGCCGCCGAGATAGACGGTGAACTCGTCGATGCAGCTCGGGATGTCCTGGTGGGCGACGGCGAACATGGTGGCGTACACGGCGTGCGAGTGGATGCACACCGCAATGTCCTCGTACGCGTTCATGGCCGCCAGGTGCAGGTACTTCTCCGAGGTCGGGCCGCGCTCGCCGGACACGACGTCGCCGGCCGGGTTGACGATGACGATGTCCTCCACCGTCATGACGCGATAGTCGAGCGAGGACGGGGTGACGGCGATGTTGCCGTCCTCCATTCGGGCCGAGATGTTCCCCGACGTCCCTTCGACGAGCCCCTTCTCGAGGAGCTCCTTCGCCGCGGCGACGATCTGCTCTGGTGCGTTCTCAATGAAGGCCATGGCCCGGGATCTCCTCACGACTGAGTGGGCGAACGTCCTCGCCCGGCGGTCGCCCTGATCGTACAACGCCCGGGACAATGCCTGACACGGCTGTCAGGGAATGGGTGCCGGGGTACTGTCTGATCCCATGGGACTTCTTGACGGCCGGGCGGCGGTGGTGACGGGTGCGGGTCGGGGGATCGGGCGGGACATCGCCCTCTGCCTCGCGGCGGAGGGGGCCAAGGTCGTCGTCAACGACGTCGGCGTGACCCTCGGCGGAGCGGGCACCGAGGAAGACCCGGCAGCCCAGGTCTGCAAGGAGATCGAGGCGGCGGGCGGCAGCGCCGTCCCGAACCACGATTCGGTGAGCGACTTCGAGGGCGCCGGCCGGATCATCGGTGCGGCGGTCGACAACTTCGGGTCCATCGACATCGTCGTGAACAACGCCGGGATCGTCCGCGACCGGACGGTGGTCAAGATGGACGAGGCGGACTACGACGCCGTCATCGCCGTCCACCAGAAGGGCACGTTCAACACGGTGCGCCACGCCGCCCCGATCATGAAGGACGCGGGCTACGGTCGCATCGTCAACATCACGTCCTCGGCCGGGTTGCGGGGCAACTTCGGGCAGACGAACTACGGCGCCGCCAAGGCCGCCATCATGGGCATGACCTTCGTGTGGGCCCTGGAGCTCGGTCGGTACGGCATCACGGTGAACGCGGTGGCCCCGGCCGGCTTCACCCGGATGACCGAGGGGCTCTATGCGGGCGCCGAGCCGCCTGCCGATCAGGACCCCGCCCTCAATGCGCCGCTGATCGCCTTCCTTTCCTCGGAGGATGCCTCGTACGTGAATGGGCAGGTCCTGGGGCGCACCGGGTTCGCCTACACCCTGTTCCAGACGCCGCGGCAGATCGCCACCATGTGGAAGGACGGCGGGTGGTCGCCCCAGGAGGTGGCCGACCACTTCCACGAGGTACTGGGTCAGCACCTCCAGCCCGTCGGCATGGGCGAGCACCCGCTGCTCGGCAAGAAGGACTGACCGAACGGCCCCGAGCGGCCCGAGGGCCCGGGCGCCTGCCCGGGGGGCCCGAGCGGCCCGGGGGCCACGGGCGAATCCCCTCCCGCCTGGATAGGGTGGGGAGGCTGCAATCACATCTCCGAGGGAGGGCTCCCATGCTCGTGCGCGACAAGATCTACATCAACGGGGCCTGGGTCCCCTCGACCGGCAAGGGCACGCTGGAGGTCATCGACTCGGCCACCGAGGACGTCTTCGCCACCATTCCGGAGGGCACGGCGGCTGACGTTGACAAGGCCGTCGAGGCCGCCGCCGCCGCGTTTCCGTCGTGGGCCGCCACGTCCCGCGAGGAGCGCGCCAAGCTGCTCACCCGCATCGGCGAGGCGCTCGGTGCCCGCACGGACGAGGTCGCCCAGATCATCTCCCACGAGGTGGGCATGCCCATGACCCTCTCGGGCTCCATTCAGGTGGGCCTGCCCGCGGGCGCCTTCGCCGATGCCGCCAAGGCGGCGGAGAGCTTCGAGTGGGAGGAAGAGGTGGGCAACTCGCTCGTCGTGCGTGAGCCGGTCGGCGTGGTCGGCGCCATCACACCCTGGAACTACCCGCTCTACCAGGTCGTCCTGAAGGTCGCCCCGGCGCTGGCCGCCGGCTGCACCGTCGTGCTGAAGCCGAGTGAGGTGGCGCCGATCAACGCGTTCATTCTGGCCGACGTCATCGACGAGGTGGGCCTGCCGCCGGGTGTCTTCAACCTGGTCAGCGGTGTCGGTCCGGTCGTGGGTGAGGCGATCGCCGCCCACCCCAAGGTCGACATGGTTTCCTTCACCGGCTCCACCCGGGCGGGGCGTCGGGTCATGGAGCTGGCGGCCGAGGGCGTCAAGCGCGTCTCCCTCGAGCTCGGCGGCAAGTCGGCCAACATCCTGCTCGACGACGCCGACTTCGCGACGGCCGTTCCCGCCGGGCTCTTCGGTTGCTACATGAACTCCGGCCAGACCTGCTCGGCCCTGACCCGCATGCTCGTCCCCCGGGACAGGCTGGCCGAGGTGGAGGAGATGGCCGTCGCCGGCACGGCGGGCTTCGCCCCCGGCGACCCCTTCGAAGCGGGCAAGCTCATCGGGCCGCTCGTGTCGGGGGTCCAGCGCGACCGGGTGCGCGGCTACATCAACAAGGGGGTCGAGGAAGGGGCCAAGCTGATCGTCGGCGGCGCCGACGCTCCCGAAGGCCTCGACAAGGGCTTCTTCGTGCAGCCGACCGTCTTCTCGGATGTCACGCCGGACATGACGATCGCCAAGGAGGAGATCTTCGGGCCCGTGCTCGTCCTCATGCCGTACGACACCGAGGAGGAGGCGATCGAGATCGCCAACGGGACGCCCTACGGGCTAGCCGGCGCGGTCTGGAGTGCCGATTCGGCCCGGGCCGAGCGGGTGGCCCGGCAGTTGCGGACCGGCCAGGTCGACATCAACGGTGGGAATTTCAACCCGAGCGCGCCATTCGGTGGCTACAAGCAGTCCGGATTCGGGCGCGAGCGGGGCAAGTACGGTCTCGAGGAGTTCGTCGAGACCAAGTCGATGCAGCGCTAGCGCTCAGGGACCAGTAGGGCGCCCGTCTGGCGGGCGATGTCGGGTGCACTCCCTGGACCTCGGAGTCGTCTTCCGCGTGCGGGATTCCGGCGGTTGACGTCACAATTGTCAAAGGGGGAGCGGGAGGGTTCATGAGTACGGCGCGCAACGGGACGGTTGAGATCTACTACGAGGAATTCGGGGATGCGATGGCGCCGACCCTCCTCCTGGTCAACGGGCTCGGCTCACAGTGCCTGAACTACGACGTGTCGTGGTGCCAGCTCTTCTGTGACGAGGGGTTCCATGTGGTGCGCTTCGACAACCGCGACGTCGGGCTCTCGACCAAGCTCGACGGGACGGACTATGCGCTCGTCGACATGGCCGACGACGCCGTCGCCGTCCTCGACGCCATCGGGGTGGAGAAGGCCCACGTGATGGGCTGCTCCATGGGGGGCATGATCGTGCAGCGCCTCGCCCTCAATCACCCCGACCGAGTTTTGTCACTGACGTCGGTGATGTCGCGGACGGGCGAACCCGGCTTCGGCGACAGCTCGGAGGAGGCGTTGGCGTTCCTGCTGGCACCGGCCGCGCCGTCACGCGCCGCCTACATCGACCGGCAAGTGGCCGCCCTTCATGTCTACGGATCGAAGCCCCAGTGGCTCGACGACGACGCCATCCGGGCCCGGGCCGCCGCCGCCTACGACCGTTGCTTCTGCCCGCAAGGAGTGGGGCGTCAGATGACCGCCGTCATGCACGACGGCTCTCGCTCAGAGGAACTGGCGACGTTGGATCTGCCCGCCCTGGTGATCCACGGCAGCCGAGACACCCTCATCAGCCCGAGCGGCGGCCGGCGCACGGCCGAGGTCATCCCGGGCGCGCGCTACGTCGAGATCGAAGGAATGGGTCACGACTACCCACCCCCGGTCTGGAAGGAGTGGGTGGCCGTCTGGGCGGAGTTCGCCCAGGCCGCCGTCAACGCCTGAATCACCGAGGCGACAGCAGGTCGCCGTGCCCGACCTCCTCCCCCATCCGGTGCCTCCAAAGTGACGCGTTGGCAGAGATCGCCGCTGTGAGCAATCGCCCCGCGAAGTAGGTCCAGAGCAGCAGCGCCAGGGCAATGCCGATGGCCCCGTAGAGGGCCGATTTCCGTGTCACGACGTGGACGACGTATGTGATGGTGAGAATCTGCAGGAGACCGACGCCCACGCCGACGATGAGGGCCCCGGGCAGGAGCGCCCAGAGCGCGCAGTCGTCTCTCGGCAGCAACCACGACGCCAGGAACCAGGCGCCGGCCGAGATCACGATCGTCATGAAGAAAGCGAGGATCCGGAGGCCCAGCGACTGCGAGCCGATCCACGAGGTCAGATCGCCGAAGCCGAAGAGGGCCGTGACGAAACCCACCAGGATCAGGGGACTCCATGGGCTGGGCTTGCGCCGAGGTTCCACTCGCCAGATGAGCCGGTGGACGATCCAGAGGACCCGCACGAGCGAGCGTGCCGTCAGGGCCAACGCGACACCGCCCAGGACGAGCGCAACGATGCGGTTCACCAGGGACAGGGTGCTGGTGCTGGCGACCGCGCTGGCGAGCAGTCCGCTGATGCCCGCCGAGCGAGCGGCGTCACCCGGATCCTGGCCGGCAGCGGTCGAGGCCAGACCGAACCCGGTGACCATGACGAACGCATAGGGGACGAGGAACATGAAGAGGCGGAAGGCGACGGCGGCCGCCAGCACGCCACCCCCGCTCTGGGCATCGCGCTCGACGGCCTCGAAGGCGGTGGCGATGGAGGCCGAGTCAGCCCGTCGGGCCTCGATACCCGCTCGCGTGCGTTCCGCCCGTTCGCGCAGGTGCACGACGCGTTCGCGGACGGTCTCCCGGGACTGCGCTGGGACGGCGAGCCCGCTCTCGGATGCCTCGGGGAGATCGCCGCGGTCTGCCCCGGGGTCATCGGCTGAGGCCATGTCGCATTCTCCACCCCGGGGCGGAGACGGGGAGAACCGCGCCCAGGCGTCGGCGACGGGTCCATTCGCCCGCGCTGCCATCTCTTAGGATCCCGCCGTGCGGATGCGGCGGGTGCGGCGGGGCCTCGGAGCCGTCATTGCCATGCTCCTCCTCGCCGTCAGCGCCCTCAGCGTCAGCGCCCTCAGCGTCAGCACTCTCGCCGTCAGCGCTCTCGCCGTCAACGCTCCGGCTACAGCCGCAACGGACTCGTCGCCGGCGGTGCCTCCTCTCGTCGGCGCCTACTACTACCTCTGGAATCCGCAGAATTTCGCCGGCGGCACCCTGCGGTCGCATCTGGTTCCGTCACAGGTACCCACCTCGTCCTTGGTGAACTCGCAGAGCCCCAAGACGGCGGCCAGGGACATTACGGAGGCCCGCCAGGCCGGCATCAACTTCTTCGCCGTCGACTGGTGGCCCTACGACGCCGGTTACTCGGGAGAGGACTACGAGGCCGCGGACAGTGCGATGAAGGACTTTCTGGCCGCACCCAACATCTCCCAAATGCGCTTCGCCATGTTCTATGAGACGTGGAACCTTGGCTTCGACCCCGGGAGCGAATCAACGCCCGTCACCTTCCAGATGGAACTGCATTTCGACGCCGACATGCTCACCTTCGCCAAGGACTACTTCCACAATTCTTCGTACCTGCGCATCCACGGCCGGCCCGTGGTCTTCCTCTACCTGACTCGGACCCTCACGGGCGATGTCGCCGGCATGATTCACGGAGCGCGCACCGTCCTCGAAGCGAAAGGATTCAACCCCTTCTTCATCGGGGACGAGGTCTACTGGCGCGTCGCACCGGAGGACCCACATCCCGCCGGTCCCGTCCTGACCACGACGCCGCAGGCGGAACGCATCGAGCAGTTCGACGCCATCACCTCCTACACCCTCTACTACGGCGATCCGAACTTCTTCCTGGGTCCGACCCAGGATTTCACCGGCTATCCCGGTGCGACCGACCTCGTGGCCGACGAGCGGCATCTCCTCCGCGACTACAGCGCGGCGACCGATGGCCAGGTTCCGGTGATTCCCGACATCTCGTCGAGCTTCAACGATCGTGGTTTCCGATTACTCACGGACCACCCCGCCCAGCCGCGCCAGTGGCTGCCAGGCGACGGTCCGGCATCGACACTCGACCACCTGTTCCGCTGTGTCGCCCTACCCGAGGTCGATCCCTCCCTGCCACTCATCATGGTGACATCGTGGAACGACTGGAACGAAGACACGGGCATCGAGCCGATCGGGGGCACCCCGACCCACATCGACGACAGCCCCTCGGGCGACGCCTACACCCAGGGATACACCTACGGGGGCGAAGGGCGGGCCGCGTTGCAAGTGCTCCGTGGCGACACCGCACTTCTCCGCCAGCGCTTCGATGGGACTCATGACCCCTCCGACCAGAGCAAGGCCTCCAAGGTGGCCGGGTCGTGTTGACGATCTGATCAGAGGTCCTTTTGGCGTGGGCAAACGTCGGACCGCATGTGCGGAGCTCTGAGGCGTAGGCTGGACTGGCACACGCCTGTCAAGCGCCCGGATGATCCTTCCAGATTCTGCGCCTGGGGTGTGCGCACAAAGGAGCACCATGACCTCATCCGAGTGTTTGCAGGTTGCCTCACAGCTCGACGAGCACCACGCACCCGAAACCAATGGCCGGATACCCGTCTGCCGGAAGTGCGGGGCGCGGACGGACGGTCCCGACGGAGCGCATCACCTCCTCGCGGAAGCCCGCGTCGGGCGCTCCAGTGAGTGGCTCCTCGCCCAGTCACGGCTGCGGGACATCGCCCATTCCAAAGTGCTCAGGGGCCAGTAACCGGCCTGGGCTTTGACGTGTCTGCCGCCTAATGACGAAGTAAACGTAAACCGGTCGAACCACCACATTCGAGCGCCCGTCATTTCCTCGTTCGCGACGGACTCCAAGGGGACCGCCATTCAGTCGTCCGTGGACACCCTCCGCCTGGGTGAGGTGAAGGGCGTCGAGATCGTTCTCACCGCAGCGAGTGTTCCCAATCCGGTTCTAAGCCGCCTCGAACTGTGCTGGAACGATTGCCTGTCCCAGTACCCCGGCAGGGGGCAACCCGAGGTCGGGAATGTCGCGGCGCTATTTCGGATCCGCAGTCGTGCCGGAAGGGATGAACCGTCGTAGTGCCTCGAAGACTTCCTCTGGCCGTTCGGAGTGTGGATTGTGGCCAGCGTGTTCAATCATTTGTAGCTGAGCGTCGGGGATGCCGGCCGCGAGTTCAAGCTGATGCTCCGGAGGGAACAGAAAGTCGTCGGCCCCTGCCATCACGAGCGTCGGAGCTTTGATCTCACCCAGGCGATCCATGACCGTCCAGCCTTTCAGTAGGTGGGGACCCGCGAAGATGAGCGCCTCGGGCCGTGGCTTCGATCGCCACGCCCCGTGGAAAAGCTCGCGGAGTGTAGAGAGAGTTGCCGCGTGGGAGTAGTACGCGCTTCCGAGGCTCATCAAGGCCACGTAGAACTCTCGCCGCGTGATCTCTCCGTTGTAGAAGCGGCGGGCCAGTCGCACCTTCTTGGGGCTGTACCCTCGCCTGGCGAGGAGCTCTGGCGCGTTCTCCTGCGCCCAACGGCTGTCGCCGCCCGTATCTAAAAGGACGAGATGCGTCAGATTGTCCGGATACCGCAGGGCGTACTCGAGGGCCACCTTTCCGCCAAAGGAATGCCCGAGTACGGCCCACCGGTGGAAACCCAACGCCTGGCGTAGGGCATCGGCGTCAGCCGTCAGATTCTCCCAAGTCATTGAGGAGATCGGGACACCCTCCGATCGTCCGTTGCAGCGATGGTCGTAAAAAATCAGAGTGAACTGATCTGCACAACTCCGGAACGGCAGCATCGAATAGTGATCTGCACCGGGACCTCCGTGCATAAGCAAGAGCGGGTGACCCTTGCCAATTACTTCCAGAAAGAGGGACGCGTCTCGGATCTTCACTCTCGGCAAACTTCATCTCCCTTCGAGGATGTGACCATGATGGTCTGGGAGACCACGGCGTGCCCTCGCAGGTCGGAGGTACCGAACGCCCGGTCAGGTGGGGCACCTGCCAGCGCACCAGGTCCCGCTCCTCCATCCTCCGGGCGGTCGTCGGCTCGGCTCCGGAAGGTGATGGCTGGCAGACCGCTGTCCGGCACGCCCGTTGTCCGTTCCGCCAAAGGGTGTGAAACTTGGGCGTCAGAGACAGAGGAGGAGTTCGATGCCGAAGTACCTTGTCCAAGCGTCCTATATCGGCGATGGGGTCCAGGGACTCCGCAAGGAGGGGGGCACGGCCCGTCGAGCCGTCGTCGAAAAGGCATGTTCCAGCGTGGGTGGAAAGCTTGACGCGTTCTACTACTCGTTCGGCGAAACGGATGTCGTTACGATCATGGATCTGCCAGACAATGTGACCGCTGCCGGTGTCGCTCTGCTGGTCGCTGCCAGCGGCACGATAGACATCAAGACCACCGTCTTGCTCACTCCGGAGGAAGTCGACGCTGCAGTGAAGGTTGGAGGCGACTACCGCCCACCTGGGGGCTAAAGGGGAGATCTTCGCCCCTTTCCAGTGCCCAAAAGAAAAGGGGGGAGCAGTGCCCCAGTTCCCCGGGAGAGGGCCTCCACCACCCGAGCATTCACGCCCTCGCTTTCGGCGACTGACCCTTGGTAATACCCCTACAGGCTCTGTTACCGTGCCCCCCATGGCCAAACACGTCGTCGTTCTCGGAGCTGGTTTCGGCGGCCTCGAGCTCGTGACCGCGTTGTCCGAGTCGGTCCCCGACAAGGTGCACATCACCCTCATCGACAAGAACGAGTCGTTCATGTTCGGCTTCTCGAAGCTCGACGTCATGTTCGGTCGACGCAGCGCCTCCGAGGTGTGGAACCCTTATCGACACATCGCCAAGCCTGGCGTTGAGTTCCGACAAGAGACGATTACCTCAATCGATCCCAATACTCGCCGAGTCGTCACTGACTCGGCGAGTTACGACGCCGATATTCTCGTGGTCGCGCTCGGGGCTGACTACGACGTGGCGGCGACGCCGGGACTGGCGGACGATGGGTACGAGTTTTACTCTGCCGCGGGCGCGGAGCGAGCTCGTGATGCACTGGCCGATTTCGGAGGCGGCGCCGTCGTCGTCGGAGTGCTCGGTCCGTTCTTCAAGTGTCCGGGGGCGCCAAACGAAACCGCACTGCTCCTCGACGACTACCTCTCCCGGCGCGGACTGCGTGAATCGTCGACCATCCACCTTGTGAGTCCCATGCCGATGCCCATTCCGATCTCGAAGAAAACCTCTTCGGCGATCGTGGCCATTCTCGAGGACCACGGGATCGAGTACTGGCCCTCATCGAGGGTGACCCGGCTCGATCCCGAGCACCACGTCGCACATCTCGACGATGGGCGGCGGTTGCCTTATGACCTCTTCTTGGGGATTCCGGTCCACTGTGCCCCCGAGGTCGTCGTCGCTTCGGATCTGGCCGAGGACGGATGGATTCCCGTTGACCCAGCCACTTTCGCCACCAAATTCCCCAGCGTCTTCGCTGTCGGCGACGTGACGAGCGCGCCGGTCCCTCGTGCCGGAGGGATCGCCGAAGGCGAGGCGGCCACCGTCGCCAAAGTGCTCATCTCCCAGCTCACTGGCGGGAGCGTTCCGCTCCCCTACGACGGGGCGTCGGCGTGTTACGTGGAGCTGGGTGATGACCTCGTGGGGCGCATCGACGTCGATTTCCTCTCCTACGACACACCCGTCGCAAAGTTCAGCGCACCCACTGCTGCGCTCAACGAGGAGAAGCGGGAGTGGGGGTCCACGCGAGCCGCTCGGTGGTTCGGACACGAGGACTCCCCGACAGCCACATGAGGCGAACTCAAGCGGGCTGCCTTACCCCGAGGAGCGACTGAGGCTCGCGTATGCGGGCATCAGGGGGTCCCCCAGTTCGCCGGAACTGAGACAGGGCTGACGGGTTGCGTCTGACGTGACTAGTCGACAAAGCAGTTGGCCAGAAGGGTGTTGAGTACCGCCGTATCCTTCCTGACGGTCAACGCTCCATCCATACCTCTTGAGATGTCGAGGGACGGGCAGAAGGCGTCAAAGTCTCCGCAGTAGAAATGTGGAGACCCTCTGACGCCCCGTCGAACCCCATCTTCCCAGTCTCTGCGTACCGCCTCCTCGTCGGCAGCGCCATATGGACCAACGTTGAATGATTCCGCAAGCTCAGAAAGCACCTCGGGTCGGGAAATGTCGAGGCCCTCCTCAAAGAGTGCATCACGAAGCGCCAGGCTCATTGCTTCGCCTGTTTTCAGATCCTCACTGTATGCGGCGTGTACACACGCGAGAGCGGGTAACGAAGTCGTGGGAAAGTGGTTCGGGTCAAAACCCCCGAAGAGATGAGGGGCTACCTGAGATCGTAGTTCTCGGACATATAAAGCAGTGATATCAGGGTCGAGCGGCGCTCCGTTGACCAATTCGAGGGGCCATGCCCGGATGTCCAAGAGAACGTCTCCACGTCCCATCGCAGACCGACGCTCAACGACGTACTGGAGGCCCACATGTGCGAACGGGCACCACACATCTGCGTAGACCTCGATTGCACTCATATGTTGATCCCGCGGGTCCTTTGGATCATTCAAAGTCATCGACATCTCACAGGACCTCCTCATTTGCACAATGCTCCCCAACACCCGGCAACAGAAGGCCCAACCGTCCCGATCCAATAGGGACTTTGGTCCCGTTCTGACCTACCTCAGGCCACCGGATCATCTCAGAGCGAAGGCCACTCACCTCGCAGGTGACAGCTGCAAAAAGCGTCAGCCGCCCTCAGCGGCCGCCATCATGCGGAAGAGTTCGTCGAGGCGGGTTATCCGCTCCTCATTCGACATGCGGGTGGCGGCACGGGGCGGGGCGACGGAGGCAATCTCGGCGATCACGCAAGAGAACGGTCCCGTCCGCCGGTGTGATGCGTACAGATCGAGCGGTCCGACGAAATCAGAAACCCGGCTCGGGCACCAGGGTGATGGCGTCTTCGGGACAGACGGCGACGCAGAGTCCGCACCCGTGACACTGATCAGGCCGGGCGACGTAGGCCGTCATCCGGCGGTGGGCCGTGGTGCGGAGCTTGCCCAGCATCCCAAGAGCCGTGAAGTCCCTGGGGGTCCATCCGCCGCACTCCGAAGACGTCGTACGGGCAGACTCGCACGCAATCCCGTTTGGCCTCGCAGCGGCCGTGATTCCCACAGGTCTGGTTGCCATCGACCCAGGATACGAAGTGGTTCGGCGAAACGACGTCGCGACACCCTGCAGCGAGCAGGCCGATGCGACAGGACGGCCGCCTACGTCAGCGGAGCTTTCCAGCCGGGCGACCCGGTACGCGCGCCGCCGGCCACCCGCAAGCCGATGTAGTTGCGCTGCGCCTCCACCGTCCCGGCCCCGAAACACAGGCCCCGGATGTCGCGGTAGGCCCGCTCCAACGGGTACTCGCGCGAGTAGCCGTACCCGCCGTGGATCTGCATGGCCTCGTCGCACACGAACTTGGCGGCCAGGTTGGCCGCCGCCTTGGCCATGGCGGTCTCGAGCGCCGGCGGAGTGCCGTGCGGGCCGGCCAGCCGGACGGCACGGGCCAGCAGCAGGCGGGCCCCTTCCAGTTGCACCGCCATGTCGGCCAGCTTCCACTGCAGGCCCTGCAGGTCGGCCAGCGGGCGCCCGCCGATGACGCGCTCGTTCATGTAGCGGACGGCATGCTCCAGCGCGCCCTGCGCCGCCCCGATGCACATGGACGCGTTGCCGCAGCGCTCGTGGTTGAGGTGCGACAGCAAGACCTTGAAGGCCTCCGTGCTCGACGGATCACCGGCAAGGAGGATGTCGTCAGCGGTGATCTCCACGCCGTCGAAGGCCAGCTCGGCCTCGGTGGCGGCGTGGATCCCCATGCCCTTGTGGCGCCCGGTGAGGGACACCCCCTCGCGGTCCGTCGGCACGATGACGGCGCCGATGCCCTTGGCCCCCTCGCCGCCGGGCCAGCGGCACCAGACCAGCACGCCCTGGGCCACGTCGCCCAGCGTCGAGTAGTTCTTGTAGGCGTTGAGGCGCCAGCGCCCGGGCCCGTCCTCCACCAGCGCGGCTCGCAAGTTCTGCACGGCCGATCCCGCATCGGGCTCGGTGATGCCGATGCTGATCAACGCGTCCCCGTCGGCCACGACCGGCAGCCAGCGTTCCTTCATCGCATCGGGGCCCAGGTGCTCGATCCCCCGGGGCGGGCCGTTGAAGGTGAGCTGGCAGCAGATGGCCGACGAGACGTCGGCCCGGGCGATCTCCTCCAAGACGATGGAGGCCTCGATGTCACCGAGGCCCATCCCGCCCCACTGCTCCCCCACCGTGATCCGGAGCAGGTCCGCCGCCGCCAGCGCCTTGCGCATCTCGGGTGAGACGGCACCAGCTTCGTCGGCGTCATGGGCCCGGGGTGCGACCTCGCGCTCGGCCACATCGCGCGCCAGCTGGCGCAGCGCGGCCTGGTCCTCCGTCTCGGCCAGGAGGTCCACGGGGCCGGCGTCCGTGGAGTGGGCCATCAGTCGAGCTCGGTGCCGACGATGCCGACGAAGCTGACGCCCTCGCCCGGCGCGCCGCCCAGGTTGTGGGTCAGTCCGAGGGTCCGTCCGGCGCCCACGGTCTCGATCTGGCGATCCGGCGGGGCCTCCCCCCGCAGTTGGAGCCAGCACTCGAAGAGCATGCGCAGCCCGGAGGCACCGATCGGGTGGCCGAAGGACTTCAGGCCGCCGTCGGGGTTGACCGGCAGTTCGCCGTCGCGGTCGAACGTGCCCGCCAGGACCTCCTTCCACGCCGTGCCCCGCTCGGCGAAACCCAGGTCCTCCATCAAGACGAGCTCGGTCGGGGTGAAGCAGTCGTGCACCTCCGCCATGGCCAGCTGCGCCCGGGGGTCGGTGATCCCGGCCTGGGCGTAGGCGTCGGCGGCCGAGCGCACGACCTCCTCGAAGGTCGTGTAGTCGTATCCCGGGTCGATGGGGCCGGCGGCCGGGCCGGCCACGAAGGCCAGCGCCTTCACGTACAGAGGGTTGGCGCAGTACTTGTGGGCGTCCTCGACGCGGCAGATGATGGCCGCCGCCGAGCCGTCGCTCACGCCGCTGCAGTCGAAGACGCCGAGATCGCCCGCCACCAGTGGCGCCTTGGCGATCGTCTCCATGGAGACTTCCTTCTGGAACTGCGCCCGGGGATTGCGCGCCCCGTTCTGGTGGTTCTTGAAGGCGATCCGGGTCATGACCTCCTTGAGCTGGTCCCGGTCGACGCCGTACTTGTGTGCATAGGAAGGGGCCAGGAAGGAGAAGGCGGCGGGCGACGACAGGCCGGGGTCGGTGCCGTCGCCGACGGCGCGAATACCGGTCAGCCCCGAGTACCCGGTGTCCTTGAGCTTCTCGACGCCGATCGCCATGGCGGTGTCGTAGGCCCCCGAAGCCACGGCGTAGCAGGCGTTGCGAAAGGCCTCCGAGCCGGTGGCGCAGTAGTTCTCCACGCGGGTGACGGGCTTGTAGTCGATCTTGAGCGGACGGGACAGCGTCGTACCGCAGACGCCCGACGTCATGGTGCCCAGCCAGAACGCGTCGATGTCCGCCAGCTCGAGGTTGGGGACGGAGGCCACGGCGTCGGTGGTGGCGTCGGTCAGGAGGTCGTCGACGCCCTTGTCCCACAGTTCGCCGAAACGGGTGCAGCCCATACCGATGACGGCCACCTGGTCGCGGATGCCCTTGCTGCTCATCGTCTTACGCTCCTCGCTTGCTGTCGCCACTGCGTTGGCCGCCGCCATCGACGGTATCCGTGTCGGCGTCGGCGGCGGACGTGTCGGACGCGGGCCGCCCGACGGCCGGGCGCGCCTTCCAGAAGTAATTGTGCACGCCCTGCGCCGTCCACACGCGCCGGAAGGTCATGGAGACCCGGTCGCCGATGGACAGCTCCGAGGCGACCACGTCGGTCATCTCGCAGCGGTAGCGGCCGCCACCGTCGAAGTCCACGATGACCCCGACCACCGGGGGCGACAAGCTGAAGGCGAGGTGGTCGATGGTGAAGGTGGCCACCGTGCCGGGCACGTCGGCCAGTCGCTCGGGCTGCATCTGGTCGATGGTGTGGCACGAGAGGCAGGCCCTGGTGGGAGGCATGTGGCGGAACCCGCAGACCTGGCACCTGCTCCCGGCGAAGGAGTACTTCCACGCCTCGGAGCGGTGCACGGTGGGCGCACCGGGTCGCTCGGGGTCGGGGCGCCGGGGCGGCTCGCGGTGCATCTGGCCCCGCCAGGTCAAGAAGGTGGC
The DNA here is from genome assembly GCA_963738135.1 of uncultured Acidimicrobiaceae bacterium. Lineage (GTDB taxonomy): Bacteria > Actinomycetota > Acidimicrobiia > Acidimicrobiales > RAAP-2 > Bog-473. The sequence goes on from CAVTVK010000001.1 coordinate 433,294, forward strand.
ATAGGGCAGATCGTCCCGCCCGGCCGCCACCTGCTCCGCCACCGACAGGACGCCGGCCTCGGCCCTGGCCGCCTGCGCCGCGGTCAACGCCGTGGTCGTCCGCAGCACGAGCGCGTCGGCCCCGTCGGCCAGCGACAACACGACGATCACCTGCCCCGGTCGGGCGCGTTCGAGCACGTCGCACAGCGCCACGGCCGCCGCCGCCGCGCCCAGGTTGCCCACCGACCCGGTGAGGTCGGGAGCCAGCGCGCCGTCGCGCACACCGAGCCCCTTCGTCACGGCCTTGACCGCCCGAACGTGCAGGCCGGCCACAACGGCGTGGTCGACGTCACCCTCGGCCAACCCGGCGTCCTTGAGCGCGGCGGCAAACGCCTCACGGGCGAGTGGGACGTAGATCTCCTCGCCGAAGCGCTCCTCCCAGACGTGCGACTCCGCCTCACCCGGCACCCGCCAGCGGTCGAGGAACTCGTCGCTGGCGGCACCCCGGCCGATCAGCTCGGCCACCGCACTGTCGGGCCCGCACAGCAGAGCCGCCGCGCCGTCACCGCTGTCACGCTCCTCGGCCGAACCGGCCAGACCGGTGCGCAGGTCCGCCATGACGGCCAACGTCGTCCGCGCGCCTCCCGCCATACCCAGCGCCAGCAGCAACGTCCCGACGGCGGAACGTGATGATCCGGAGACGTCGTACGCCCCGCAGCCCCGGCTCAGGTCCAGGGCGGCGTGCACCGTCGTGGCGCTGGTCTTGTCCAGATAGGCCGGGTCGGGCGTCGACAACAGGACGTCCTGCACCGCACCTCTTCCCGGACCCACGGCCAGCGCCCGACGGCAGGCCTCGACCCCCAGCGTGGTGGTGTCCTCGTCATGGGAGGCGACGGCCCGGGTCCCCCGGCCGCCGCCGCTGCCGAGCACGCCCGCAATGGCTCCCCGCTGGAGCCGCCAAAAGGGCAGGTACGTCCCCCACGAAACAATCCCGGCGCTCATGGATCGATCATCCCAGACATCACGAAGAACGCACACATTCTGCTGGAGACGTTAACGGCCGCGGCGCTCCTCTCGGAACGCATCCTCCCTGTTCAGGCCTGTTCAGGCTGCAGGCCCCGCCCGATCTCCCGAGGACCGGATGTCGGCCCGCCGGGCCTACGCCGTCATCCCCACGATGGGCTGGTTGAGGGCTATGGAACCGGTGGAGCCGAGGAACGGGGGTCCATTGGTGGTCGGGAAGGTGAAGATCCCGCCGTCGGAACCGCTCAGGTAGTAGCCGCCGGCCACCGCGGTCATGCCCACGATGGGCTTGTTCAGCTTGAGGGAGCCCGTCGAGCCGAAGAACGGCGGCCCGTACGAGAAGATCCCGCCGTCGGTAGCGACGAGGTAGTAGCCCCCCGAAACCGGGGCGGCCATGCCGACGACCGGCTTGTTGAGTGGCAGCGAGCCCGCCGAGCCGAAGAAGACGGCGTCGCCGTAGCTGAAGATGCCGCCGTCGGACGCGACCAGCCAATAGCCCTTGCCGTCGGGGGTGGTCCCCATGCCGACGATGGGCTTGTTCAGCTTCAGGCTGCCCGTCGAGCCGTAGAACTGGGCGTCGCCGTAGCTGAAGATGCCCCCGTCGGTGGCCACGAGCCAATAGCCCCCGCCGTCCGCGGTCATCGACATCCCTACGATCGGGGCGTTGAGATGTATGGAGCCTGCCGATCCGTAGAACTGCGCGCTGCCGTAGGTGAAGATGCCCCCGTCGGACGCCACCAGGTCGTACCCGTCACTGGCAGGCATGACCGCCATGCCGACGATCGGCTTGTTGAGCTTCATGCCGCCCGTCGACCCGAGGAAGGGCGCGCCGTAGTCGAACACCCCGCCGTCGGAGGCCACGAAGCGGTAGCCCGCGCGGGCGATGGGCGCGGTGATCACGAAGGGGTCGATGGTCCCGCTGTTGTTGGTCCCCCCGACAGCGACGCACTCCCAGTTCGTGAGGCAGGAGACGCCTTCAGCTTCGGTCTGCGCTGCGCCCGGCGCGCCGTCCGGCACCGAGGCGAGGGACCACGAGGTGCCGTCCCAGACTGCTGCCATGGGGGCGAAGACACCGACCGTCGCCTGCGTCTGGCCCACGGCGCTGCAGGTGGTCGGGGAGAAGCAGTTCACGCCGGCGAGGCTGTCGCCCTCGGTCGGCGACACGTTCGGACTGGCGACGATGGCCCAGGCCGAGCCGTTCCACGACTCCACCAGCGTCCGTTCCGGATTGACCCCGTCGTTGGAACTCCCGACCGCCTGACAGAAAGCAGTGCCGACACACGACACGGACGAGAGGAGATTGGACGCACTGGCGGCGTCGGAAACGTCGGGACTTGTAACGATGGTCCAGGCCGTCCCGTTCCACTGCTCTACCAGCGTGGAGGTCGAGCTCGCCCCCTGGTTGTTCCCGACGGCGACGCAGAAGGCCGCGCCGCTGCACGACACGCCCTGCAGCGTGCTGGCGACCGTCCCCATCGGAGCCGGAGCGGCGACGGTCGCCCACGACGTTCCGTTCCACTGCTCGACGAGGGGAACGGTGGCGGTTGCGGTCGTCTGCGAGCCGACGGCGACGCAGTTGGTGCTGGAGACGCAGGTGACCCCGTGGAGCTGCGCCGGCGTTGTCGCAAGAGGGGGACTCTGGGTGGCCAGTGACCACGCCGAACCGTTCCACTGCTCGACCACGGGGAGGCCTCCGCCGACCTCACCCACGGCCGCACAGAAGGAGGTGCCCACGCACGACACCCCGTTCAGGGTGACGGCCCCGGTCGAGGCCGGGTTGGTGACGACGGACCAGGCGGTGCCGTTCCACTGCTCAATGAGGCTGCCGTTGGCGGCGCCGCTCTCCCCGGTCGCCATGCAGAAGGTCGAGCTGGTGCACGACACCGCATGCAACACGTCGGTATCGCCCGGGCCCGATGAGGGGATGGTGCCCAGCGTCCAGGTCGTGGCATTCACCTGTGGCGGGACGGTAATCGCCGCCGCCGCGGTGGCTGCGGGCGCCAGCCCGATGGTGACGGCCCACAGGGCGCTGGCGAGGAAGACGGTCAGAACGGCAGTACGTCGCATGGATGCTCCTTACCCAATTGATCCCGCCCCACCCCCACGCGCAGAGTACGCGGTCGCCTCACATGTGTCGAGGGATATTTCGCACGCCCGTTGCGCATTCAGGCCGTCGCGATCACCACCAGTTCCCAACTGTCCAGCTCGAGCGGGCCCCCGCCACCGGAACGGAACTGCACGTCGTGAAATCCCGCCGACTCGAGCCAGTCCACCCATTCGGGCGGGGTGGGAAGTCGGACGAAGTACGAGGCGCGACGGAGCACGCCCGCCCGGTACGCGGTGCGCTCGATCACCATCCGCCCCTGCGTCGGGTCGAAGGTCGACACCTCGAACATGGCGTCGTCACCACGTTGGACGACGACCGCATCGGGTGCCGGGGTGAAGTGCCGAACGGCACCGTCGTGGTGCATCGTGTCGATCGCCACCTTCCCGTCCCGTCGCAGAACGCGGTGGAACTCGCCGAGCACGCGGTGACAGTCCGCGTCGTCGTAGTAGCCGAACGAATTCAACCAGCAGACCACGGCGTCGAACGGCCCGTCGACGGGAAGGGACCGCATGTCCCCCTCGAGGTACGTGACGCTGTCCGGGCGCAGGTGCGGATCGGTTCGCGCCTCTTCCACGTAGGCGGGCGTGAGATCGACGCCCGTCACCACCATGCCCGCCGCGGCCAGCCGACGCGCAATGCGCCCGTGCCCGCACGGCACATCGAGGATGCGCGAACCCGACGGCAGCTCCAGCAGGCCCAGGATCTCGGCCGTGTCGGCGTCCGAGTGCACGTCGTCGATCGACTCCTCGTAGAAGTAGGGGTAGTCGTCGCTGAAGGTTGCCTCCATATCGAACGTCATGCGCCATCATCGCCGCCGCTAGGGTCGCCCGCATGTCCGAGCCCGAGGATCTGTCCTTCGATGCAGCCACGGCGCTGCAGGAGACGGACGATCCACACCTCTTCGGGGCCGGCGTCAACCCGCTCTGGGCCGTCGGGGACAAGGCCAATGGCGGCTATCTCCTCGCCCTTCTCGGGCGGGCCGCCCGCGTCACGGCCCGGCGCGACGGCGGGCGGGACTGGGAGGTGCTGGCCTCCTCCGTCACCTACCTCAGGGCGCCGGCGAGCGGCCATGCCATCGTGCGCACGACGTTGCTCCGCAGCGGACGGACGGCCGCCCACGTCCGGGCGGTCCTCGCCCAGGGGGAGGACGACATCGTCGACGCGGTGTTCGTTCTGGGTGGCCTCCCCGACGGCGCAGCGCTGCGCTACGACGGCACGGAGCCCTTCCACGCGCCGGATCCCGAGGATTGTGTCCGCCTGATCCCGCAGATCCCGGATGGTGTCTACGTCGGGATCATGGATGTGCTCGACCTCCGACTCGACCCGGCGACCGTCCCGTTCTCCCACGCTCCCCGGCCGGCCGGAACGCCCGCCGAGCTGCGCGGCTGGACGCGCTTCGCCGATGGACGCCAACCCGACGCCCTGTCGCTGCTCTTCCTCGCCGACGCCATTCCGCCGGCCACGCTCATGATCGGATCGACCGGCTGGGTGCCGACGCTGCAGATGTCGGCCTACGTGCGCGCCCGTCCCGCTCCGGGCTGGCTCGGCATCCGCATGACGGCGGGCCTGGTGGCCGACGGGATGGTCGACGAGACGTGCGTGTTGTGGGACAGCCGGGGACGCCTGGTCGGACAGTCGACCCAGCTCGCCAGGCTGCGCTTCCCCGACGAGGTCAGCTAGGCGAGGGACCAGCCGGTCACGGACGCGGCCCCGCTGCGGCCGCGTCATGCGGCCTGGTCGTCCTCCTCGTCCTCGTCGTCGTCGTCGGCCTCGTAGCAGTCCCACGAGCAGTAGCCCGAGAGGCGCGGCGACGCGGGGTGGAACCGGCAGCGCGGGCACAGCTGCGTGGTCATGGTGCCTCTCTCTTGTGAAGTCTCGATTGTGTGCATGGTCGTTTCCTGCCGATTTCGTCCTCCGGGCCGGGTTGCGACGAGGCAATCCGGGTCCGGGCCTTTCGCACCGGTGCCAGAACGCAAAAAACCGCTTCCCAGTTGGGAAGCGGCTCCTGGACGTCGGGACTGGTGAGAGTCTCTACGGCGTCGGTGCCACCTCCCCGTTGCTCAGCTTGGGGATCCCACAGATCTGTACTTCGGACATGGCGAGGCGCGATTGCCCCAGGGAGTTGCCTCCCTGTTGGGACCGGCAGAACCGGTCTTGCATCGCGTTGTCGTCCGTCATGATCACCTGAGTATACGAGACGGCGGAGTGTCCCTCGCGCCGCTCTGCGGAAAATCGGACAGAGTTCATGTGCGCGTCACATGCAGTCGACGGCTTGATGCGGCATCGCAGGGCGAGGGTCAGGCGGGCGTGCCGGCAACGCGGGCCCGCAGCTCGGGCTTGACGACCTTTCCGGTCGGGTTCCGGGGCAGCTCGTCGATGAAGATGAACTGGCGCGGCACCTTGTAATCGGCCAACTGCTCGAGCCCGAAGGCCCGGAGCTCCTCGCTGTCGGCCTCGGCGCCGGGGTGCAGGACGACGAAGGCCACCACGTCCTCGCCGAGCACCGGGTGCGGCGCACCGACCACGGCCACCTCCTTGACCGCGTCGTGTTGCACGAGCACGTGTTCGACGTCGGTGGCGTGCACGTTGTTCCCGCCGCGGATGATCACGTCCTTCGAGCGGCCGACGATGTAGAGGTACCCGTCCGGATCGAGCTTGCCGACGTCGCCGGTGACGAGCCAGCCGTCCCGCCACATCTCGGCCGTCGCCTCGGGGTCCTCGAAGTACTCGCGCTGGCGGCCCGGCATCTGCAGGCGCACCTCGCCCACCGTGTCGGGAGGCACCGGCTGGTCGTGCTCGTCGACGATGCGTACCACCGCCGGCGGGGCGATCTGGCCCACCGAGCCGGGACGCCTTATCGCCTCGCCCTTGGGCATGACGCAATAGGCCGATCCGGCCTCGGTCATGCCGTAGTTGTTCGACACCAGGGCGTCGGGCATCTTCTCCTGCAGGCGCTCGACGACGAAGGGCGCCAGCGGCGCGCTGCCGACCGAGCACATCTGCACCGACGAGAGGTCGGCCTCGGCGAAGCGCGGGTTGTCGATGAGCAGATGCGCCATGGTCGGGACGAGGAAGACAGCCAGCGGACGCTCGTCCTCGACAACCTGCAGCCACCGGTCGGCGTCGAAGCGGGGCTGGTAGATCACCTGCAGGCCCATCTTCATGGGCGTGTAGACGAGCGCGATGCCGGCGAAGGTGAAGAGCGGGCTGGCGTGCAGCCACCCGGCGCCGCTCCAGTTGGGCTCGACCGCTCCGATCATGGAGCCGTTGGAATGGCGGACGGCCACTCCCTTGGGGCGGCCCGTCGTCCCCGAGGTGTAGAGGATGTCGGCCAGGTCCTCGGACACGCGCGGCACCTGGAAGGGCGAGCGGTCGCCGGAGGTGACGTGACTCCAGCCGAGGACCGGGACGTGGCTGTCCGGCGGAGGCGTCCCGTCCTCCGCGCCGGCGTCGATCAGGGCGACGAGGCGGCCCGCACCCTGCTCGCCATCGCTGCGTAGCAGGTCACCGTCGGCCACCACGGCGCTGGCGCCGGAGTGCTCGAGCATGTGCGCCACCTCGGCCGGGGCCAGACGTGGATTCATGGGGACGGCCACGCCGCCGGCCCGGTGGGCGGCCGAATACGAGACGAGCCACCGCAGCGCCAGCTCGGGACGCAGGTGGATGCCGACGCGGCCGCCCGGCTCGAGGCCGGCCTCGACGAGCCGGCGGGCCATGGCGTTGGCCGCGCCGTCCCACTCGGCGAAGGTCATGGACCCGACGTCGACGACGGCAAAGGCCGTCCGGTCGCCGAACTCCTCGGCCATGCGGGCCAGGTGATCGTCCATCAACACGGTTCGAGTGTCCCCCAGGTGCTTGTCGGTGCGAAAAATTGACGCCGGTGTCAGGTTCGTTGCAGCATGGCCGATGCGCCTCCCAGGGGTCAATCCCGGGGGCCACCGACCACAGCACCGAATTTGCTCGCCCCGGGGCTGCGGCCGCCGGGACCCGAGTGAGGGAAGGGGCGACATGAGCACCGTGCGGTTCGACCTTCCCACGCCGGAGGGCGACACCATCGAGTTCTGGGAGGCGGCGAAGGAGGAGCGACTCCTCATCAAGCACTGCCTCGACTGCGACGCCTACTCCTACTATCCCCGCCCCTTCTGCCCGAAGTGCTGGAGCGAGCAGGTCGAGTGGCACGAGTCCAGTGGCGAGGGGACCCTGTACACCTGGTCGGTCATCTACAACAACGACATGCCCCCGTTTCGTGACCGCGTGCCCTACGTCGCCGCCATCGTCGACCTGGCCGAGGGGCCGCGCATGATGACCAACGTGGTCGACTGCCCGTTCGAGGAGCTGCAGGTGGGCATGCCCCTGCGGGTCACCTTCCAACCCATTTCCGACGAGTTCACGATCCCCGTCTTCGTGCGGGCCTGAGGAGGCACACCCACATGACCGAAGCCAACGACGCCGTCATCGTCGCCGCCACACGCACGCCGATCGGGCGCTCGGGTCGCGCCCTGGCCGGGCTCACCGTGGCCGACATCGGCATGCAGACCGTGACCGGCGTCATAGAGGCGGCCGGCTTGGAGCCCGACGACATCGACGACCTTCTGCTGGGCGAGGTCCTGCGCGGGGGCGGCTGCACCGCGCGCTACGTGGCCAATGCCCTCGGGCTGCCGCCCGACACGCCGGGCGGCGCGGTGCAGCGCCAGTGCGCCACCGGGATGATGGCGGTCCAGGAGGCGGCGGCCAACATCCGCTCGGGCATGGCCGACGCCGTGATCGCCGGTGGGATCGACTCCATGACCCGCACCCCGCTCCTCTTCGAGAAGTCACCCTTCCCCTTCGGCGGCGTCCAGCAGTTCATGCCCCCGAGCCACCCGGATACGGCCGACGCTCCCAACACCAACATGCTCATCACGGTCGGCGAGAACACCGCCCGCGAGTGCGGCATCACCCGCGAGGAGTCCGACGACTGGTCGTACCACTCGAACATCCGGGCCGTGAACGCCACCGACCTGGGCCGCTTCGAGGACGAGATCGTGCCGGTGACGGTGCCGGCGGGCCGGGGCGAGACGGTGACGGTCAGCGTGGACGAGCACCCGCGCCGGGACACGACCCCGGAGAAGCTGGCCGCGCTGCCCTCGCTCACCGGGCCCGACGGCCAGGTCACCGCCGGCAACTCCTCGGGCATCGCCGACGGAGGTGCTGCCCTGGTCGTGGTGTCCCGCGCCTACGCCGAGGCCCACGGGATGGCGCCGCTGGCGACCCTGCTGTCGTGGAACTCCTGCGGGATCGAGCCGGCCCGCACCGGGTTGGCGCCGACCATCTGTGTCCCCCGGGCCCTGAACAGGGCCGGGCTCAGCGAGTCCGACGTGGACCTCGTCGAGATCAACGAGGCCTTCGCCACCATGGCGGTGGCCTGCTCCCGCAAGCTCGGCTTCCCGCACGAGATCGTCAACGTCAACGGCGGTGCGGTGGGGCTCGGGCACCCGGTGGGCGCCTCGGGCGCCCGCATTCTGGTCACGCTGATCCACGAGCTACGCCGGCGCGGCGGCGGCATCGGCGTCGGGTCCCTGTGCGCGGGCGGGGGCATGGGCTCGGCCACGGTGCTCGAGGTGCACGCGCCGGCCTGACCGGTCGGCGTCAGTAGTGGCGCAGCTCGACCAGGTGTCCGTTGGGGTCGAACAGGTAGACCGTGGGTCCCAGGCCGCGGGCGCCGGCCTCCTCGCCCGGGCCCTGCATGTTGCCGACGTCGTGGAACGAGTCGCCGTAGGGCAGCTCGGCGGCCTGCACCCGGGCGAACGCGGCGTCGAACTCGTCTGGTGAGAGGGCGAACGCCAGGTGCGCGCCGCCCTCGGTGCCCCACGGTGCCAGCTGCAGCGTCGTGTCCGGGCTGACCCGCACGACCGAGAACGGCCCGTCCTCGCCCTCGTACCCGAAGCCCATGACCTCGGTGTAGAAGCGCACGCTGGCGTCGCGGTCGTTGATCGTCAGGATGAGATGGTCGAGCGTCACCACGATGGTCTCGCAGGCTATTCCTTCTCCTGCGCGCCGTCCGCCATGTGGTCCTTGATGGCGTTGACCACGGTGGGGTCGAGCAGGGTGGTGACGTCGCCCAAGGGACGGTCGTCGGCGACGTCGCGCAGGAGGCGGCGCATGATCTTGCCGCTGCGGGTCTTGGGCAACTCGGGCGTGAGCATGATCTGGCGGGGCTTGGCGATGGGGCCGATCTCGTGCGCCACGTGGTCCCTGAGCTCGGCCACCAGCTTCTCCCCCGCCGCACCGTCGACGTCGCTCGCCCCCTTCAGGGTGACGAAGGCCACGATGGCCTGGCCGGTGGTGTCGTCGTCGGCGCCCACCACCGCCGCCTCGGCCACCGCCGGGTGGCTGACGAGGGCGTGCTCCACCTCGGTGGTCGAGATGCGGTGCCCGGAGATGTTCATGACGTCATCGACACGTCCGAGCAGCCACAGGTCGCCGTCCTCGTCGCGCTTGGCCCCGTCGCCGGCGAAGTAGCGCCCCGGGTAGCGCGTCCAGTAGGTCTCCGTGAAGCGCTCGTCGTCCCCGTAGATGCCCCGTGTCATGCCGGGCCACGGCTCGGTGATCACGAGGTAGCCACCGGCGTCGTTGCCGACGGAGTTGCCCTCGTCGTCGATGACGTCTGCGCTGACGCCGGGGAACGGGGTCATGGCCGCGCCCGGCTTGGTGGCGGTGATGCCGGGCAGGGGCGAGATGAGGATGCCGCCCGTCTCGGTCTGCCACCAGGTGTCGACGATCGGGCAGCGGTTCCCGCCGATGTGGGTGCGGTACCAGATCCAGGCCTCGGGGTTGATGGGCTCGCCCACCGACCCCAGCAGCCGCAGGCTGGACAGGTCGTGCGCAGCCGGGAGGTCCTCGCCCCACTTCATGAAGGTCCGGATGGTGGTCGGCGCGGTGTAGAGGGTGTTGACCTTGTACTTCTCGACGATCTGCCACCAGCGGTCGCGTGTCGGCGTGTCCGGCGTGCCCTCGTACATGACCGAGGTCGTGGCGTTGGCCAGCGGGCCGTAGACGATGTAGCTGTGCCCGGTGACCCAGCCGATGTCGGCGGCGGTCCAGAACACGTCGGTCTCGGGCTTGAGGTCGAAGATGAGGCGGTGCGTGGCCGAGACGTGGGTGAGATAGCCACCACTGGTGTGGAGGATGCCCTTGGGCTTCGCCGTGGTGCCGCTGGTGTACATGATGTAGAGCGGATGCTCGGCGTCGAAGGCCTGCGCGGCGTGGGTCTCGGGCTGGCGCGACACCAGGTCGTCCCACCAGACGTCCCGGGTGTCGTCCCAGGCCACGTCCTGCCCGGTCCGGCGCACCACCAGCACACGCCGGACCGCCGGGCACTCTCGCACCGCCTCGTCGACCGCCGGCTTCAGGGCGCTCGGGGCGCCCCGGCGGTAGCCGCCGTCGGCGGTGATGACGAAGTGGGCGTCACAGTCGAGGATGCGACCGCGCAGGGCGTCGGCCGAGAAGCCGCCGAAGACCACCGTGTGGGGCGCGCCCAGGCGGGCGCAGGCCAGCATGGCGACGACCGTCTCGGGGATCATCGGCATGTAGACGGCGACCTTGTCGCCCGCCCGCACGCCGAGCTCGGTCAGGCCGTTGGCGGTCTGGCACACCATGGTGAGCAGGTCGTCGTAGGTGATGGTCCGGGTGTCACCGGGCTCGCCCTCCCAGTGGAAGGCGATCCTGGACCCCAGCCCGGCGGCGACGTGGCGGTCGACGCAATTGACGGCCACGTTGAGCGCGCCACCGACGAACCACTTGGCGAAGGGAAGGTCCCACTCCAGCACGTCCGCCCACGGGGTGTCCCACGTGAGCCGCTGGGCTTGGGCGGCCCAGAAGGCGAGGGGGTCGGACTGGGCCTCGGCGTAGATGCCGGGCTGCGCATTGGCCTCCTTGGCGAGCTCCTCCGGAGGGGCGAAGGTCCTGGTCTCGTGGAGCAGGGCCGACAGCCCCTCTTCTCGCGGCTCGCTCACTGCTGCCTCCTCTCGGGCCCGTCCGGGTCGGATGCCGTGCCAGTGATCATTACCTACTCGCAGGTCGGAGGTTCAACGGCGGGTCGACGGGAAGGGTCATGTGGCCGGCCCGGGCACTCGTGCCTCAGCCCGGTCCTTCCGGGTCCTGACGGAGCCGGAACCCTTCGAAGGTAAAGGCCGGCGTCACCGTCGCGCCGACGAGGGTGTAGCGCCCGAGCGGGCGGGCCGACTGCCAGACGCCGGCGTCCACCACGACCTGGGGCGAATGCCCCGATGCCACGTCGGGCCCGAGGATCTGGACGTCGCAGCGCCCGTCGGGCCACTCGCGGGTGAGCTCGAGGGGGTCGCCGTCGTAGAAGTGCCACAGCTCGGTGGCATCGAGTCGGTGCGGCGCAGAGACGTCGCCTCGCAGCAGGAGGTAGTAGATGGCGCTACCCGCCGGGCGCGTCCCGTCTTCGGCATCGGCCACCCATGTGCGCCGGTACCAGCCGCCCTCGGGATGCGGGACGAGGTCCAGCGCGGCGATGAGTGCTTCGCCTGGGCGCACCGGACGCATGGGGCTCTGCCGGCCTGCCGTGCCTCAGCCGGAGGTGATGCCGAGACTGGCGGCCACGGCCACAGAGTGCACGGCCGCGCCGCCGAAGAGGGCGCCCCCGGTGGCGGCCCGCTTCACGAAGAGGTGGGTGTCGTGCTCCCAGGTGAAACCGATGCCACCGAAGGACTGGATCGATTCGCGACCGACCTCGTGCTGGCAGTCGTCGCTGGCGGCCTTCGCCATGGAGACGGCGGTGGCCCGGGTCGGCGTGTCCTCGTTGATGGCGGCGACCGCGAAGTAGCAGAGGGAGCGGGCCCGTTCGATGGCGAGGTACATGTTGCTCATCTTGTGCTTCATGGCCTGGAAGGAACCGACGGGGACGCCGAATTGCTTGCGCTCCTTGATGTAGGCCAGCAACAACTGGAAGAGGGCGTCACAGGTGCCGACCGTCTCGAGCGCGAGCCCGACCGTGGCCTCCTGCAGGGCCCGCGAGATGCCGAGCGTGGATGCAGTGCTTCCGGGCTCGCCCAGGGCGCGGTCACTGGGGACGAAGACATGGTCGAGGGCGGCCGACGCGAGGGGGCGGCTGGCATCGAGCGAGTGCACGTTGGTAAGGCCGGCCTCCGCCGCAGGCACGACGAACGCGCCCATGCCCGCGCCGGCCCGCGCAATGACGATGACGTCTGTCGTCCCCTCGGCGGCGAGGACAGCGAGCTTCGTCCCGTCGAGGATCCAACCGCCGTCAGCCGGCTCGGCGTTCATGGTGACGTCGTCCAATGCCCACGCCCTGGGATGGTCGGCCAGCGCCACCGTTCCGGCGATGGCACCCGTCGCAACCTCCGAGAGAAGGCGTTGCTGCTGTTCGGGGGTGCCGACCTCCCGCACCATGGGTGCGAACTGGGTCACGGTCGCCAGGAGCGGGCCGGGGGCGACGGCCCGGCCGAGCTCTTCGACCACGACCGCCGTCTCGAGGACAGTCAGGCCGATGCCGCCGTACTCCTCGGGGATGGCCAGGGCGGGCCAGTCGAGGGCGACCATGGAGCCCCACAGCTTCTCGGGGGCCTCACCGGTTTCGACGACGGCGCGTACGACCTCGATGGGGCACTCCTTCTCGAGGAACGAGCGGACCGAGGCGCGCAGCTCTTCCTGCTCACCCGTGAACTCGAGCTCCACCGCACTCCCTCCCCGGCCTCGCCGGCTGCCGATTCCGACCACCTTCGGCGCTGAGAAGCGGCGCCGGCAAATCGGGGCGAAGTGTATCTGACGTCCATGTCAGCCTCAGGTGGTCGCGGCGATCCCTGGTGCAGGCCCATGCGGGCAGGGCTGGGGCCTTCGGGGAGTCGCGCCGCGTCTCGCGGACACGGCGGGCCGCTCGCCTACACTCTGCGGTGCGCCTCTAGCTCAACGGCAGAGCAACGGACTCTTAATCCGCAGGTTTCGGGTTCGAATCCCGAGGGGCGCACCAGAAAGTCCAGTTCAGAGGCCCACTAGGGATTGCATTAGGTGCATCGGACTTCGGAAAGTGGGGATCGACCCAGATACACCTTTCGATGCACTTATCGATACACTGAATCTGTGGGCCGAAAGGTCGAGGATCTCGCGACGCGCTTCGAGCGGCTGGTGGACAGGACAGGTGAACATCACCTCTGGCTCGGCAGCCTCAACCCCGATCGTGGAACTGGTCGGATCAAGGTCGGCAAAACGGTAGCCACCGCGCACCGCGTGGCTTGGGAACTGGCACACGGTCCCTTGTCACCCACGCAGCGAGTTGTCACTTGCCCTTCGACTCCCGCCTGCGTGCGTATCGAACACCTCAGTCTGGAGGGCGCGCCGACTGAGAACACACCGAGCCGTGGGAGGGCACGCAAGGGAGCCGGCTCGATGCGGATGGTTCGGCCCGGTACGTGGGAACTTCGGGTGACCATCGGCCGCTGGGATAACGGCAGGCCTCGATCCCTCACCCGCACCACTTCGGCGAAGAGCGAAGCCGCCGCGGCTGCCCTCTTGGCGGAGTTCGTCGACGAGATGACCGATTCGCAGCTCCCAGAATCCAGGGATCTACGGGACCTCACGGTCGACGAGGCAGTAGATCGGTTTCTGGATGAGTACCTGGCAGTGGAGAAGGGCCGCGCGGAGAAGACCATCAACGACTATCGCTACCTTCACCAACGATGGTTCTCGCCCACCATCGGGGCCCAGCAGGTCAAACGGATCGAAAGCGCCACCATGGACCGTCTGTTCGGCGCGATGCGCCAAGCCGGCCTGAGCGCTTCTCGCCTGAACCAAGCGAAGAGCCTCTACGCACCGTTCTTCCGGTGGGCCAAACGACGAGGAATGACGACGCGCAACCCCATGGCCGAATTCCAACTGCCGACCAGCACGTATCGCTCTGAAGAGCGGACACCACCGGAGGTCGAAGAACTGTCCATCCTGCTGTCGACCGCGGTCCAGGTCACTCCCGATATCGCTCCGCTCCTGGTTCTCGGAGCCGTGACGGGCATCCGACGGGGTGAGCTCGTGGGCATACCGGTCGCCGCTGTGGCGTGGAGAAAGAACCAAATCACGATTGCTTCCGCCGTTACATCGTCAGGCAAGATCAAAACGACGAAGACACGCCAGAGCAGGACATTCCACGTCGACGCCGAGACGACGGCCATGCTGAAGCGCCACTACAACCAGATGGAAGAACGAGCCTCCGCCGCAGGAGTCGAGCTGGCCGCAGATGCCTTCCTCTTCAGCCTTACGCAGGATGGCTCGACTCCCATGCCGCCCGATTACCTCACGAAGCGAGTGGCCGTATTGAAGGGCTACCTGGGGATTGAAGACAAGGATCCAGACGTCGTCACGCGTGAAGACGAGGCCCTACGGTTACGGCGGTCCACTCCCTCCGCTCGGCCATCCGCGAAGCCTGGACCGCTGCCGGGCGGCGGTATGTCCTATCGAGAGATTGGTGCCGCGTTGGGTCACAGCGAACGATGGGCGAGCCTTGCCGTGGCGGCGGCCGAACGGCGGGAACATGCCCGTGCATCGGGCCACGGGGACCTCAACTTCGACGGTTCGATCCTCGCTCTCCGCAAGTTCACATCCTCGGAACTCCTCGACGCCGGGTTCAATGTCAGCATGGTCGCCCAACGTCAAGGACATGGGCCCCAGGTGCTGACACGCCATTATTCCAAGTCGCGAGCGTCCTCGGATAGACGTGCGGCCGACCACCTGGGACGGGTCGTCCACGGAAAGTGAGCCAACGTGGTTCGCTGAGCAACTGGGCCGGCAACGTCGCCTTTGGCGCCACACGCATATATGAGCCGGAATCGCTCGACGCGCTTCGTCACCCGTGGATAGCAGCCGTCGAATACGTCCCGTTGGACGCGGCCACTCGTTCAGCAGGATTGCTGATACCGCCGATGACCTAGTGCTCTTGGACGGATGACCGAAGACGCTCGAAGTCGATCCAGTCAGTTCGACGGTGAGGGTGGCATCTGGCATGACCTACACCGAATTGGCTGAAGGTTTACACGGGGCGGGCTTTGCTTTGGCGAATATGGCCTCAATCCCAGACATCTCGATTGCCGGGGCATGCGAAACAGGTACCCACGGATCTGGCGATGACCAACGCGTTCTCGCTGCCACTGTCGCAGCAGTTCAGCTCGTCGTTGCCGATGGAACCTTGGTCGAGCTACGCCGGACTCCCATCGAGACACTTTTTCGGGCTCAGTGGTCGCGCTCGGTGCGCTGGGGATCGTGACACATCTCACCCTCGACATTGAGCCAACCTACGAGATGTCGCAGCAGGTTTACATCGGCGCCTCTCGACGACATTCAGGGCCAGCTGGATGACGTATTCAGCGCGGGTTACAGCGTGAGCATGTTCACAGATTGGCACAGCGGCGAGGCCAGTGTGTGGGTCAAGGAGCGAGTTGATCAGCCTGAATCGACATTGATCCTTGGCTGGAGAACAGAACGCAGCGTGCATCCGGTGCCCAGTAGGTCACCGGACTTGTGCACGTCGGGGTGTCCGGAGCGCAGGGGCAGTCTGCTCCGAATCAAACAGTGACGGCGGCGACCGCAGACCGAGATCCCAGATCGACGAACGCCGCGGCGTACCGCTGGGCTAGCGAAAGGCTCACATCTCGCGATTGCCAGCCTGGAGCGCTCAGCGTGGAGAGCCAGAGGGCGAGCCCATGGCTCGCTGACGCCCGGTAGCGCAGCAAGGCCTCTTCCGCTGAGGGTCGCTCGTCCGCCGACAAGTCAAGTGCTACGCGGTATTCCTCCAAGAGGTCTCGTTCGCTCTGACGTCGGTCCTCGATGGAGAGCGCTCCCTGCAAGAAGTAACCGACATCCACTGACCAGTTTCCCCGGCGAACGACCTGCCAGTCGAGAAAGCCGACCTCATCGTCTGGGAGTAGGTAGGTATTGCCTATGTGCGCGTCTCCATGAAGAAAGGTCTGGGCCGACGTACCTAAGGACCCGATGTATGGGACCCAGGTGTCCTCAATGATCTCCTTGACTGTCATGGCCCGGACTTCATCGGGGCAAGAGTCGCCCATGAACTCGATGGCATCTGGAATCTTGCTTCCCATTCGGCCCCAAGCGACGTAAGGCTGGACCCACTGGAGCGCCGGCTCATTCGCAACACCATCTCCCCAATACTTGCTGTGCAGGCGCGCCAGAGCGCGTAGCCCGTTGGTCGCCTGCTCAACCGTCATGGCCCGGGTCGCGTTGAGCGGATCGGCCCCCCGGGTCGTGACATCTTCCATCACGATGATGTAGTCGAGAGCAGGTTCATCGATGATGGACAGGTAAGGCGTCGGGTGGTCGAGGGGCAGCGCTATCCCGGATTGGAACAACCGTGGCTCATTGAAGAGGCCACCGGTGGCGTTGTTCAGCTCGGCGTGTCGCGGATCGGGAGCCTTGGCGAAGACTTCCGCTGGTCCGGATGATCCCGACGCGTAGCTGACGCCCAGCCGGGCACGCCTGTTCGTCCCGTCATCTCGCATCACCAGGTTGACCGCAGCGACCTCCGCACCGGGAAAGTGGCCGGAGAGAGCAGCGGTCATCCACTCTGGAGTGATGTCGTCCCAGTCCCTGGGGATGGAAAGTCCCTGAACCTGCATACCAAATCCCCTCCTGGAGTCACTCTCTGAGTGCTGTCGAGCGGTACTGAGTCTTTGATGTCAGGAGTCTGACATCAAGAAGGACGTTCGCTCCACTATCGGACGGCTGTCGGGCACTCAGAGCCGCGTGCAGTCCAGGATGCCCCGGACCAGTTCACCCCGTTTCAAGGCGGCATAGCCCTCATTGATCTCTCCGAGGGAATAGCGACAGGTGATCAGTTCATCGAGCTTGAGCGATCCGACGCGATACATCTGGAGGAGACTCGGGACGGCCGCACGGGGACTGAGAGAACCAAAGATCGTGCCTTTCACCTCTTTGCTCCACATCGCCAATTTCAAACAGGTTGATCGACGGCGTCGTCTGCGACATGGGGGCGACAGCCGTACAGACCAATGTTCCGCCCTTTCCCACTAGGGAGAGGCCTTCGCCCAGAAGTTCGCCGTACATGACCGATGGCGTCATAATCACCTTCTCGGCAAGGTATCCGTGCGTGATCTCACGGATGAGCGGCAATGCTTCTGCCATCGAGGAAGCAGTATGGGTTGCCCCGAGCGACTTGGCCACCTCGAGCTTCATGGGCACTGGGTCGACAGAGCTACTCGGAGGAGTCGACACCATCGTGGAATTGGAGTCAGGGCATGATGCCATGATCAGCAGTCCGGAGGCCCTGGCTGGGCTTCTGATTGATGTCGTGGATCGACTCGGCGTCTCCCCTATCCCCCGAACTCCTACCGAGGGGCCCACCGTCTGACCGTGACGGGTCGGGCACTTGCGACACTCGGGCTGATTGCTGATGTCGGCTGAGCCTGATTCGGGCTCATGGACAGGTTGAACCGGCGTCGACAGGCAGTGTGATGCCGGAAACAAACTTGGCCTCGTCCGAGACCAGCCAGACCACTGCATCGGATACGTCGCGCGCTTCAAGCACGCTTACGGGAAGCAGCCTGCCAGCGAGGTCGCTCATTGACTCGCTGTTGCCCGAGTACGCGCTGAACGCTTCATTGATGATCATTGGCGTTGCCACGGCGCTGGGATGCACCGTGTTCACACGAATTGAATGCGGGCCAAGGAGCTTGGCATAGCCTCTCATCAAGCCCACAACACCGTGCTTCGCCGCCGTGTAGCCAGCAATGCCTCCAGACTCACCGGCCGCTCCCTTCAGCCCGGCAGTCGAGCTGATGATAACAATCGAACCCCCTCGGCCTTGACTGATAAGGCGTTCCTGAGTCACTCGAACTGTATTGAAGACTCCCGTGAGCATCACCCCGATAGCGTCGGTCCACGATGACGCGGCCTCGTCCAACGATTCGGGGCCGGGCGCGAAGGGGAGGATTCCGGCATTCGCAATGACGATATCGATCCCACCTTAATTCTTCAGCGCCTCTGTCGGCGCCACTGGCAAGCGCGTGGATGTCTCGGACATCTGCCCGCACCACCACACAACGACGGCCTGCTTCGTTCACAAGAAATGCCGTCTCTTCGAGGTCCTCCATTGTGGCCATGGGATACGGAACTGTCGAAATCTGAGCAGCGACGTCAATGGCAATGACGTCGGCCCCTTCCTCCGCCAATCTCACAGCATGGGATCGTCCCTGACCCCGTGCCGCCCCGGTGATGAGCGCTACTTTTCCATCAACTCGACCCATATGAATTCCTCACCCTGCCTCCGCTCTGAGATTGTGCGCCGCGTCGACGCTACCTTGGCAGATATTCACGCACCGATCAGACCGCGACGCGTCGATTACCCTCTGGGGTGTGAGTTCGTTGCCTGATGACCTTGAAGAGATTCGCAAGCTTCTGGCGCGCTACTGCTTCGCCATCGACGCTCGCGATGTCGACGCATGGACTGGACTTTTCACCGAGGATGGGGTCTTCCACTACAGCTTGGGCGAACCAATCGCTGGGAAGGATGCCTTGCGCCAATTCCTTTCGATGGTTCCCGACGACCGCCATCATCTGACGATGAACGAGATCATTGAGGTCGACGGAGACACGGCGACCGTTCGCGCATATGCGCTCATCACCAAGGAATCGCCTCCCGTCATCAGCGCCGTCGGCGAATACGAGGATACGCTCCGCCGCACACCCAGTGGATGGCAGTTCGCGTCTCGAATCTACAGTCCGCACTGAGGTTGGGGCCGCAAGCCTCTCTCTTCGCCTCCAATCGTCCTTTGCTCGAACACAATCCTCCTTGAGAAGGGTTGAATCAACCGAATCTTTGGCGGTGACGTAGCGGCTCTTGCGGGTCATCCCGTACAACCATCACCGACACCACACGGCCATTGGGGGCCACCTTCAGCCGAGTCAACAACGTGATTGGATCCCACACCTAGATTCCTCCCAAATGTCGGGCCAGTTCACCAGCTCGATGCACTGCCGCGCGGGCCTCTTTAAGTGCCTTTGACAACTCGTCGGGGCGATTCTGATTCGAGAGTGAAGCATTGACATCGACATTGAGAAGCGCGATCGAAAGGGCCGATCGGGTGACCTCAACCGCAGCCGCCAAGTCGGCTCGGATTCTCAAGGGGACCAGCGGAGCGAGCCCCTCCGTCAGTCCAAGCAAGCGAGTGGCGACCTTGAGAACACCGACCTGCGACCAGGTGGCGTCCGCCAACACCGCATGGAGAGTCGAGGACTCAGGGGTTCCCGCCGCGTAGACGCCCTTCGGCGATGGCAACACTGGGATGAGGGCGTCGACCGCCTCACAGTCCTGTTCCATCAGCTCGAGCAACTCGGTGATCATTGCCTCACACGCAGACGCCACTGACCCGAATTCCGTCCGCACGGATGGAGTGTTACTGGTTGGATCCATTGACTGGGCGACCATCATGACGAGCGCAGATGCCTGTGCCGCGCACAATGCGGCTACCGCCCCGCCCGTCGGAGCCATTCCGCGCTGGGCCAGGGCCTGAAGGTACTTGGTGATGGATCGGTCCCGGAGCGTCACGTGCCGTGCTCGTCGCTCCATTGCGGTCGGCGCACCGAAACAAAGGCCATAGAGGAGGTTGCAGACCTGACTGACTCCGATGCTTTCTTCATGTTGTGGGTGATCTACCTCTGCCGCTCTTCGGTCTCAGTGACGCTTCCAATGGCGGCTTCGGCCTCTCCTGCCAATGTGCCCACGAGGTCCCTGGCCGATGACAAGTCCGTGATCAGATCGATCCCCTCGCCAGCCCAGATCGGTACGACGGCCGGGTCTTCTTGAGTCGCTGCCATTTCGTACGCGTCCAACACCTCTTCATCCGCTCGCAGCTCATCCTCGCGGCCTCGCCAGCGATCGAGGAACTCATTGCGCAACGTGCGCGCCGTGTAGCGGTTGGGCCAGGCGGAGCGTCGAGCGATATCGAGGACGCGGCTCCGCTCGGTGTCGTCCCCACTTCCCTCGAGTAGCGCCTTGGTGACCTCCGGAGCAACAAGCGCTTCCAAGCTTGCCTCGAACCGCGTTCCGACCAGTGCGCCAGCCCCGCCGAGCACCAGTGCAGCCGCTAGGCCGCGTCCGTCGGCGATGCCGCCCGCCGCCAAGACCGGCGTGGGGGCAGCAAGATCGACGACTGCAGGTACAAATGGGAAGGTGGCCCGTCGGCCACCGTGACCACCGGCTTCGGCGCCCTGGGCCACGATGACGTCGGCCCCGACATCGATGGCTTGACGGGCTTCGTGGAGGTCGGTCACCTGGACGATCAACGTGGCGCCCGCATTTCGGACGATCTCGGCGAATGGCCTCGGATCCCCGAAGGACAACATGATCGCGTTTGGTCCGTGCGCAAGGGTCCACTCGAGCGTCTCGGCATTGAGAGCCCAGGACAAGAACCCGACCCCCCAGGGGAAGCTCGTGGACGCTGCGACCAAATCGAGCTCACGCTCCAACCAGGCTCGATTGCCACCACCGCCGCCACCGACGAGGCCGAGGCCGCCGCCGTTGGACACCGCTGCGGCGAGTGCACCCCCAGCAACGTCACCCATCGGGGCCAACGCCACGGGGTGCGCCACGCCAAGCAACTCCGTGAATGCGGTCCTCATCGGCACCCGCCCTTCATCGCTCGCAGCTTAGGGAGCACCGGACTCAGAGTCACAGTCACCTGATGGCGATGGCGTCCACGTGACATCCACCAGACGCCGCGCCAGGGTGCCCCCCATCCGTGCCGCGTGCTCCTTGGCCAGCTCGGAGAGCGGTCCCGCCCAACGGGCGTCAATGCTCTCGACCCACAGTGCGTACCAACGGTCGAAGTGTTCGACGTTGAGTGCTTTCAAATCGTGCACATGTTGGTGCGCTTCGAGAATCGATCCTTCATAGCCAGACTGGCGGAGCAGAACCCGGCACCAATAGTCGATGAGCTTGGGAATGTGGATGGCCCAATCGACCTCAGCGACCTCACCGAAAACCGGTTCGAGGAGCTCGTCGAAGACGATCTCCCGGTAGAAGCCGACGACCAGATCATGGATGTCGGTACGCGAACCGAGATCGTGATCCCGTTCCGCCACGTGCTCCGAAGAGCTCATCGGCTGATCACCCACCGAGAACACGCCGCAAAACTCCTCGTGCAGACGTTCATTGGAGTGCGTCCCCGTCGAGGCCACTTCCCGCCTCAATGGAGCTATCTCCCCTGCAACTCTCGCGCTGCAAGCGGACCCGGAAAGCCGTGAGTCCTTTGGACTGGGGCCAGGTCTTCCCACGCTCCTGGGAGGTGAGGCGCAAGACGCTTGAGCTCTTCGAGGTGAAGAGCCGAAAGAACCTCCAGTCGTTCAGCGCCGTCTTCTGTGAGATGCAATCGGACAACCCGGTGATCGTCTTCGTCTCGGGTCCGACTCACCAGACCGGCCACAACAGCGCGGTCAACGAGACCTACCGCACTGTTGTGGATAAGGAGCAGATAGTCGGCTACTTCTCCGATCGTCGGACCACGGGGGTCATCATGCCCTCGGACGGCCAACAGCAACTGGTGCTGGGCGGGAGTGAGGCCTGCGACGCGCGCTTGGCTCTCGCTCCAGCGTTCGAAATGGCGGAGCCCAGTCCGCAAGGCCAGCAGGCGGGCGTAGACGGAATCGGGCAAACTCACTCCTGTCAGGATATCATCCTGGCACGATATATTTCACTAAATCTCAACTAGCCCTCCCACAACGGTCCCCCATCGCACCCCGCAACGTTGCAGGCGAAAGCGGCGAACGTGACTGAATCCGTCGCAGAGGATGGCGAATGCCCAGGTGAGGGCTCTAACGCGACACGGTCAGCCCGAGAGAGCCGACAACGCAGCGGAGGCCGCGAACGGTCCGGGCGTGGCTGAAATCGCGCAGCCTGTCGCCGATCGGCCACCCCGCGAGAACACCGAAAACGTGCTCGGCGACTTCACCACGACTCGGGCGATTCTCCCCCTGGTGCCCCTGGCAGTGGTGATCGGGGTGCTCGGAGCCGGCATCTCGCTGGCCCTCCTCGACATGATCGGGTTCTTTACCAACCTGTTTTATTTCCAGCGACTCAGCGTGCATCTGGTCTCCCCCTACGGCAACACCTTGGGCGCCATCGCCGTGATCATCCCTATCGGGGGCGGTCTGGTCGTCGGACTGATGGCCCGGTTCGGCTCCGAGCAGATCCGGGGCCACGGCATCCCCGAGGCGATGGAGCGGATCCTCATCAATGGCAGCAAGGTCCAACCCCGCCTCGCCATCTTGAAGCCGATCTCGAGCGCCATCAGCATCGGGACCGGTGGGCCCTTCGGCGCCGAGGGACCAATCATCCTGACTGGCGGTGCCGTCGGGTCGGTCGTAGGCCAGCTCTTCCATCTCACGGCCGCCCAGCGCAAGAGCCTCCTGGTCGCCGGGGCCGCAGCAGGGATGAGCGCTGTGTTCGGAACCCCGGTCGCGGCCACGTTGTTCGGCGTCGAACTCCTGGCCTTCGAGTTCAAACCCCGATCGATGGTCCTCATCGGGATCGCAGCCGCGACGGCCGACGCCCTGCGCATGGTGATGGCCAGCGCCGGCCTGGTCGCGCCACAACCGATCTTCCCGGTTCCATCGCACCCGCCCCTCGGCGGAGTGGTTCTGCTCGGAGCAACCGCGGTCGGCGTCGCCTGTGGCTTCGCGGCATGGCTGATGACGCAGGCGGTCTATCGGTCCGAAGACCTTTTCAAGAAGTTGACGGGCCATCTGGACTGGATGTGGTGGCCGATGATCGGGGGCCTCATCATCGGTCTCGGTGGCCTTGTCGATTCCCGGGCGCTCGGCGTCGGGTACGACACCATCCACGCCGAGCTTCTCGGCGAACTCGGCGTGAGCGCCTTGGCCGTCCTGTTCGTCGTCAAGCTGGTCATCTGGTCGGGTGCACTCGGCAGCGGGACCAGCGGCGGCATCCTCGCCCCAATCCTGATGATGGGAGCCGCCCTCGGGGGGGTCTTAGGCCATGTCCTCCCAGGTACCTCCCCCGGGGTATGGGCACTGATTGGAATGGCCGGGGCCTTGGCGGGGGTCACTCGCTCACCCTTCACCGCCATCATCTTTGCCTTCGAGCTCACACACGACGCCAACAGCCTGCTCGCTCTGTTGGTCGTGGCCACCGTGTCCCACCTGGTCAGCGTGCTCGTGCTCAAACGGTCGATCCTGACTGAAAAGGTGGTTCGGCGAGGCTTTCACGTCATGCGGGAATACTCCGTCGACCCGCTCGAAGCAACGTTTGTGCGCGAGGTCATGGACACTGACGTCTTCACTGTTGAACCAGATCGGCCGCTCTCCGATCTCTACGGTGCACTGGGCGAAGGTTCACCGGAACGACGCCAACGGCTCTATCCAGTCCTTGGTGGCGGCGGCGAACTTGTGGGGATCTTGCCGTGGTCGTCGGTGCTCGCGGCCCGCGCAACTGGCCAAAGCGTCTGCGAGGCAATGCTGGCACCGAAAGCAATCGCGTACCCCGATGAGATACTCCGAACGGTTGCCGATCGCATGGCTGAGCTAGGTATCGGCGTGATTCCCGTGGTCGAGCGGACCGATACGACGCGTCTCCGGGGTCTCATCACCCAGTTCGACCTGCTCGAGGCTCGCCAGAAGCTCCTCGAAGAGGAGCGCCACGCAGAGCGAGTGCTCACACTGCGACGTGTGGCGCCGCCGGTTCGCGGCGGACCCGATGACGCAGACGGGTCGGGAACCGACTGACTAGGTGCCAGCGGTCCGGCATGCCTTCATTCTGAGTGGGTCATTTACTCGCCAAGCTCGTCCGGGCCCCGCTTCGTATGGGCTCGCCCTGGCGAAGCCGTTGAGCGATCGTCTCGATAGGTTGAAGTAGTGCAGCGAACGATCACCGACTACTCCCTCGACGGCGAGGACGAATGGGTGGCGCATCTGTCGTGTGGTCACCGCCAGCATGTACGCCATCACCCGCCGTTCCAGCTGCGCGAGTGGGTGCTGGACCCCCAAGGGCGCAACACCCACATCGGGACGCCGCTCGACTGCCCTCTCTGCGACCGGACCGAAATGCCCGAGGGGCTGCGGCTACTTCGCACGAGTGCACAGTGGGACGAGCACACAATGCCGAATGGCCTCGGACGAGCGCATCGGATCGCTGCTGGGACGTGGGGAGATCGTCGTATACGACGGGCATTTGCGCTTTGCCGCGCGCACCGAGCCCGAATTGGACACCATCCTGAGCCGAGGTTCGATCCAGGCGATCCCTCCCGAGGTCGAGCACGAAATAGAGCCACTTGATGGGGTTTGGTTCTCAATCGACTTCCTCTCAATAGCCGAGGAAAATGCGGATCCCAGCGATCAGGCCTTGCGTGCTCAGGACTTCGAGAGTGGGGGCGAGACGGCCTGCTGGGCCCACCTCCTCTGTGAGGAATGCGGAGCCGTCCTCGATGGCGGACCGCACGCAATGGGATGCAATGGGAAGTGGTATTGAATCGACCGCACAATGAGCCGCTCCCTTTTCGGTTACTTTGAGATCTCCGGCGCCACCAGGCGGCTCTCGTGGTTGAAGGCGCCTACCTTTCGGAGCCGATGAGACCTACCGTTCTCGCCGCGACATCACTCCATCGGTGCACTTGTCTGGACTTCTCATACCACAGGCTCTCCGCGACGTCATGTTCACGGAGCGCACGGTCACCGGAATGTCAGTGGTCCCGATACGCAAAGTCGAAGCTTCACCGCCAGCGATCGCATCGTCGGCGCCCATCTAAGGGCTCTCCAATCGCGGCGCGACACAAGGGGTGACCCAACATCGCACTCACCGGCCCCAGTTGATCGGTTCTGTCTCGCCCGAGCTGGTCGAGGTCACACGGCTGGTGGTCTCATTCACATCGCCAGATCCCAGTATTGGGACATTGAGCGACGACGGTGACGTAGGGCTCCAGACGATCTGATACACCCCTCCGGGGACGGTCTTCTTCTGGGGAGTACTCAAGATGCACGGCAAGGGGGTGGTCAGGGCCGAGAGCAAGCTCGCACAGTCGCTCGTCGGAGCCTGCGTCGTGAGAACAAACTGGAGATGATCTCCCGCCGGCACGGAGTACAGCGTGGGCGTCAGGCCGATGTCGTACCGCTGCAGCGTCCCGGCCGCGGCATAGCGATCGGCCGTGTCCGGATGGTCCGGCAGCACCATCAGCTGTTTCTTGTCGTACCACGATTGAGTGCGATCCACTGCTCGGAGACTCCCCAAGACCGTCCCAGTAGCCAGCTGGGTGCTCTTGCCATCCGGTTCGACATCGAACAGAGTCCCGATGAGTTCTAAATTGCGATTGCTGGAACGCGCGTAGATCGTGGCGGCAATCGGACCACCGATCGTCACCTGGCGCCTGAAGGATGGCGCGTCAAAGCTGATCGATGTCTTCCCCGCGACCGGCTGGCCCCAGAGAATCCGGGATGACCCCGAACCCTGCAAGGAGGTTGACAACGAACCGCCGTCGCCCAGGCGGTACGCCGTGTAGTCGCCTGTCAACGGGTAGGTCTTGGCGTTGGCCCATTGCCCCGCCTGCAGGTCGTAGAGGTGCATCGGCGTCGAAGTATTCGTGATCCCGGTGTGCTCACCCTTCAACCAGGTGTCGTACCACTCGAGTTGGATCGCGTCATCCAAACCCTGGCCGTGCATCCATGGCCCAACGACAATTTGGTACCGGCCTGTTGTCGATTGATCTGGATCCATGGGACCGAACGGCGCCCGGTGCGCATAGGCATTCTGGAAAATGGCGTACTCGATCAACGAACCTGGTCCGTCAGTCGGATACCACCCACTCCAGAGCAGCGCCGGGATCCCGTTCTTAACGATCTGCGGAGCCACGTTGTAGGTGGTCCGCTCCTGCCAGAATTTGCCGTTGTACGCGGCGGGGCCGCCGGAAACGAACTGATGCTCCAGCGCGTCGTTGGCGGCATTGTTCAGCGGTTCATTCTTCGTACCGTCGAGGGACTGGGCCAGCGGGCTGTCGAAGAGCCCGGCAACTTGACTCGGAATTCCCCCGGCGAAGTAATTGTCGTAGCTGTTGGCTGCACAGGCCGGAAGAATCTCCTTGACCGGTGACTGCGGTCCGACGGCGGCTGCTGTGAAGATCTGGTCGATCCCGAGAAACGAGCAGCCATCGAGCCCTACCACGCCGTTGGAGCCCGAAAGCTTGTGCGCAGCCCAATGGACGAGCGCCACGCTGTCCTTGGTCTGACGGGGTCCGAAGAAAGATGAGGCGACCTGACTCCCGCCAGGCCCGTAGGTGTCGCCGGTACCACGGACCTCGACCACAGCGTTGATGTAGCCGCGGGTGACGTAGTAGCTGTTCGGGAGCTGGGCCGCGCCGGAATACGGATCCTGCGTGAGGAGCACCGGAAAGGTGCCTGAGACCCTGTTCCCGGTGGAGACATCCGACGGGTAGCCGACGTTGGCGAGCAGCGTCACGCCGTCGTCCATCTTGAGCGGCACGTTGTGCACTGTCGTCATGCCGTAGCGGACCGGATCCGGCTGCCATGAACCCCCGGGCCAAGGCGTGTCAGCGGCGCGAATGGACGCTCCCGCTTGCGACAGGTCAGTCA
Organism: uncultured Acidimicrobiaceae bacterium; assembly: GCA_963738135.1. GTDB lineage: Bacteria > Actinomycetota > Acidimicrobiia > Acidimicrobiales > RAAP-2 > Bog-473. The sequence continues at coordinate 460,040 of CAVTVK010000001.1, forward strand.
TGGTCAAGAGCCCCATGAAGCAAAGCGTCAGTCCCACCATCCTCAATGCAACACGAGCATTCATCTCATTCTCCTCCTATGGGGGGACCCGGGTGGTGGGACGACCACGGCAGTGCCGCCTCCAACTGAGCGGCCAGCCGCAGGAGATCGGCTTCGCTGAGCCGACGACCCGCGAGCTGCACGCCTATCGGGAGACCTGAGCTGCTCCAGGCGACTGGAATGCTCAGTGCAGGCTGGCCGGACAGGTTGAACGGCTGGGCGAAGTTGGGAAATGTCCCAAAGGTCGCCATGTGCTCTGCCGTTGTCTGCTCCCATGGTGCCCATGACACGGAGGGGGGGAGCATGCCCGCAGTCGGCGAAACCAGGACGTCCACGTCCTCCCAGAAGGTGAGGAACTCGGCCGATGACTTGCGCGTCAGATCCACCATTTGCGCATGTTCGGCTACCGTCAACCCCGCCAACCTCTGCGCAATCGGTCGATTGCGCGGCTCGAGAAGCTCGTAGTGCTCAGAGCTCACCAAACCGGCTGCGCCGGGGACCTCCGCTGGAATGAGCGCCGCCTGCAGAATGACTCCCCAATCTGGCGTGCCGGACACCACGTGGTGCCCCAGGCTCTCCAGCACCGCTCCGACACGAACCGCGGCATCGGCGCACTCGCTCTCCACTGAGCCGAACGGCGGGGACGTGGTCACTGCGATCCGCAGTTGTCCGCACACTGCCACGGTCTGCTCCAAATAGGTGTCCGTCGGACGCGGGGACCACGCCGAAAGCGGATCACCTGTACCGACCATCACGTCCAACATGGCGGCGGCATCTCGGACGGAGCGGGCGATCACCCCGGGTTCGCTTGTCCCGAAGTAGGCCTTCCCCTCCTCCGGCCCGAAGGACACCAGACCTCTGGTCGGCTTCAGACCGACCAACCCACAGAACGCGGCGGGTACGCGGGTTGATCCCGCGCCATCCGTGCCATGAGCGATCGAACAGAGACCGGCCGCCAACGCCGCTGCCGCTCCCCCGCTGGAGCCACCTGGGGTTCGTTCTGGATCCCACGGATTGCGGCAGATACCGTTCAATTCTGACGATGTCATGGATGTGCAGAACTCGGGGATGTTCGTCTTCCCGATGACCACGAGTCCGGCCTCACGGATTCGTCGAACCAAAGGGTCGTCCGCGCTCCTTACGTTGTCAGCAAAGGCCTTCGAGGAGTGGGTTGTCGGCAAGCCCGCGACATCAATGACGTCCTTGACGGAGATGGCGACACCGTGGAGCGGGCCGACATCCGTGGGGTCCCGTGCTATCTGCACATCGGCTTTTTCAGCGGCCTCGAGCGCCCCGCTGGCGTCGACCGTCACGTACGAATGCAGCGCAGGATCGAGGCGATCGATGCGCTCGAGGTATTCCCGAACGAGATCGACCGACGAGGCTGCCCTCCGCCGAATGGACTGTGCCTGCTCGACGGCATCCAACCAGATCATCGGTCCCCCGCTCCTCGTCGGGACAGCGCGAACGCACGGACTGCGTTCACCAGCTGGCATCCCCAGGAAACTGCGCTCCGGGTGTCGGCCGTCATCATGCGGAGATCTCTCTACCCCTGCATGAATCCACCGGCATCAACCGGGATCGACTGCCCGGTGATCGTCCGGCTCTCGTCGCTGGCAAGGAAGAGCGCCAGATTGGCAACATCATCCGTGGACGAGATGTCGCGGAGCGCGACGCCCCGGAGAAGCCGCTCACGGTGGGCCTCGTACTCCACCCCTTGCTCCTCGGCCATCCGGCGGACCCAGTTTCGCCACAGCTCGGTGTCGATGGATCCGGGAACGACGCAGTTGCAGCGGATGCCGTACTCGCCGACGTCAAGGGCGACAACCTTGGTGAAAGCCCGCAGCGCCGCTTTGGCAGTCACATAATGACTCTTGCGGGTCATCCCGGCGTAGGCGCTCGTGGAAGAGAAATTGAGGATCACTCCCGCCCGCCGCTCCAGCATCGATTGCTTGAGGACTTCACGCGTGCACAGCATCGCTGCCGTCACATCAATAGCGATCGTCGCGTTCCAGTTCTCGAGGGTTTGCTCCCAGATGTACCTGTCGGTACCGGGCGCCGCAGCGTTGTTGCACAGCACGTCGACATGGCCGAACTCCTCGACGGCCCGGGCGACCATGGCGATAACGTCGTCCTCGCTCGTGACGTCGGCCCGCATGGCAACGGCACCGGGCCCGGCCGCGGCCGCGGCCTCCTGCACCAGATCTTCGCGGCGAGCAGACAGCAGGACCCTTGCGCCCTCTCTCACGAAGCGCGCTGCCATCACGGGACCGAGTCCCGTACTGGCGCCGGTGATGATGGCAACCTTCCCAGCGAGGCGATCCGTCACCGTGGGCCTCGGGGAAAGAGCTCGTCCAATGCGCTCCTAAAGAGTTCCCGGCCGGCGCCGGTCTCGTCGAGAAGACGGTTCGTGCGGCGCCGCACTCGCCACGTCGAGCCGGATCGCTCCAAGTCCCACCGCACCGCGCTGACGCGCCAGAGGTAGAACCGTTGCCCCTCGCGACGCATGATCAGGGAGTAGTTGACGGCAGTCGCCCGATCGTCATCGACTTCGACGAGGAGCGGACCGCCGAAGTGCGCCACGCCCTCTGCCATGAGTTGGCGGTGGCCGCTCGTCTGCAGCATGGAGTCCACGGCAGCGGAGCCACGGTGGGGCTCTCCTTTGGCGTCCCAGTCGTACTCACCGTCTTCGAGCCAGAGGCCGGCGGCAAACGTCGACTGCCCGGAGTCGGCGGCCGGGCCATACGACATGAGCAGGCGCTGGATCGCCGACTCGTCCTCCAGGCGGCGGAGGCGGACATGGATGTCAGTCGGGTCCGCTGTTCCCGTAAGGCTCACTGTTGTGCGACCCGTTCCACTGCGTCCATGCAGTCGTGCAGTGCGGAGGCGGGATTGAGCTCCAGCACGCGGCTGGCTTCGTCGTAAATCAATACATGCCCTGCCGGGAAGAAGCAGACCTCACCGGCGGAGACCACTTCTTCGGGGATGTCCGTCCCAGGCCAGAGACAGCGGATTCGGCCTTCGAAAAGATAAAAGTAGTGCGGGCACTGGCAGACACCCCCCGGGTAGCCACCCAGCTTGTAGAGCTCCGTGCAGTCGAGCGGACCGTCCACCGTGGTGAAGCTGACTTCCATATCGCCCCAGTGCGCTGACCGGAAGTGGCCTTCGGCAGACGGCCAGCCGCGTGACGTTGCGCTCGGCAAATCCTCCAGGCTGCTGTGTGGCACGGTGTTCCCTCCTCGTCATCTCGATTGTGTGGCCCTGAATGCTCGCAATTCCTTCGGGCGGGGCCATCGTTTGACATTGATATCAATGTAGCTTTAAACCATTCCCATCCGTCGAGTCAAGACCAAGCAGCAGGAGGTACAAAGGTGACAGCGAAAGCGACCGGTCGAAGGACCCCTCGGGCCACGACCAAGCGGATAACGAGGTTCATGCTGTCCACCGGGTTGCTCGTCGGAGCTACCGGGACTATCGGCCTTGTCGCCACATCGACTCCTGCTACTGCTTCGAATTCACCCATCACTATCGCCTACATCACGTCCGTGACCGGTGAGGGCGCGTCCGAGGACGGATCATCGCCGGGGGCCTTCAAGGCAAGGATCGACCTCCAGAATGCAGAAGGGGGGGTCAACGGTCACAAGATCGTTCCGCTGATCATCGACGATCAGACAAGTCCGACGGCGATCGCCACCGCGGTGCAAGACGCCGATTCCAAGGCGTTTGCCATCGTGTCGCAGAGCCCGCTCTTCTTCCTTGCCGCAAAGTACCCCCAGCAGGCTGGTGTCCCGGTCACCGGCTCGTACAGCGATGGTCCCGAGTGGGGCCAGCAGCCCTACACGAATATGTTCGCGGCTGATGTCGGCAGTCTCAACCCGAAGTATCCGGTGACCACGTTGGCCGGGAACTTCCTCAAGCAACACGGGGCCAAAGTGCTCGGCACCTACGGATACGGGATCTCCCCGTCTTCGAGCCGTGCCGCAATCCAAACGGCGGATTCGTTCAAGCATGCAGGCGGCAAGGTCGGCGTGCTCGACACGACTGTTCCCTTCGGGGGAGTCGACTTCACGACGGAGGCCCTGTCGGCAAAGCAGAATCACGTGGACTCCTTGGCGCCGGAGATGGACAACAACTCGAACTTTGCCCTGGCCGTGGCGCTCGAGCAGGCGGGTGTGAAATCGACCGGTTTGTTCGCGACCGGCTACCAACCTGACGTGATCCACTCGCCGAGCTGGTCAGCACTACAGGGCGACTACTTCTACTCTTTGTTCCGTCCGTGGTCCCTGCCCAACACGGCCACCAAGCAGATGCAGGCCGCGATGGAGAAGTACGACGGATACTCCAAGTCGGACTTCCCGTCCTTCAGCGAGTACGAAGCCTGGTTGGGCGCTGATCTGATGATCAAGGGACTGCAGCTCGCGGGGCCGAATCCGACCCGAGCAGGTGTCATCACCGCTCTTCGAGGTGTGAAGTCGTACAACGCCAACGGAATTCTGCCTCAAACTCTGGACTTCGCCACAGACTTCGGGCACGACGACGCGAAGAGTTGCTCGTGGATGATGCAGGCCGGCAAGAGCGGGTTCACGGCGGTATCCTCGCAACCGTTCTGCGGAGCGGACATACCGGGGACTGCGACTGCCAGCGCTGGCTGAGACTGTGCATCTTCCCGCTCGTGACATTCCCGTTCCCCAATCCCTGAGCCCACAAGCCCAGGCCATCGTCGCAATGGGGCCTGTGGGTGGCTCCCCATTCCCAGCGCTCGACGACACCGAGGCTTGGCGAAGCAGGGCGGCCGAGAGTGATGCGCTGATCGTCCAGATAGTGGGAGATCGAGCCTCACAGGCTCCCGCAGACGATGAGGAGGTCGACCTGGACGGAGTCCGGGCGTACGTGATCACGCCTCATGATCTTCCTGGCGACGACGGTCGGGCACTCCTCGAAATCCATGGTGGTGCGTTCGTCACGGGAGGAGGCGAGAGTTGCCGGATCATGGGGCTCAACGCAGTCGGACTCAGCCGGGTCCGCACCTGGGCCGTGGACTACCGAATGCCACCCGATCACCCTTACCCTGCGCCGCTCGATGACTGCGTGGCCGCCTACAGGGCACTCCTCCGTGACCACCGGCCCGACGAGATCATCGTCAGGGGAGGATCGGCAGGAGGGAACCTCGCAGCAGCACTGATTCTCAGAGCGCGTGACGAGGGACTCCCAATGCCCGCTGCTGCGGTCCTGATGACCCCTGAAGTCGATCTGACTGAGTCGGGTGACTCGTTTCACACCAACCTCGGCCTCGACAATGTGCTCACCGAGAGCCTGATGCCCGCCAACCTTCTTTACGCAGGGAACCACGACCTCAGTGATCCTTATCTTTCTCCGTTGTTCGCCGACTTCGGCAAGGGTTTCCCGCCGTCGATGTTGACGACGGGGACACGCGATCTGTTCCTGTCGAACACCGTCCGCCTGCACCGGGCTCTGCGCTCGGCGGGAGTACAGGCAGATTTGCACGTGGTCGAAGGCGCAGGTCACGCGGGATTCTTTTCGCAGGCTCCCGAAGACGAAGAGCTCGCGTCTGAGGTCCGATCATTCATTGACGCACACTGGCCGGAGTCAGTCGCCTAAAGCTCATTGGCGCCACTGAGGATTCGTCGGTCATCAACGAGGAGAGAACCGTGGGGACGATTGTCGATTCCGTATCCGGAACACCGATGTGCTCGGTGGCCCAGGAGGTCGAAAGGATTGGTGGCATAGAGGAGGAGTTCTTCTTCGAAGGCACCGCGACTCAATTCGTGCTCGCCGGGGGCGCCGACGAGTACCCGACGGACGGACGCTGGAACGCGGAGCCAGCCAACGAGCAGCCGTTCCGCACTCGGATGCTCGTGGTGCGCCCCCGGAATCCCTCTGACTTCAACGGCAGCGTGCTCGTCGAATGGAACAATGTGTCCGGCGGCGAGCGCTTTCTCAACGGCCCTGGAGCCTCGAAATTGATCCAGGACGGGTTCGCCATCGTGGGCGTCTCCGCCCAGATCGTGGGTGTGGAAGGCAGTCCGGACCACCCGCTGGCCGCGATAGGCGCGCTTCCAACGCTGAAGACCCACGACCCGGCTCGATATGAGACTCTCCAACATCCCGGCGACGACTACTCCTATGACATCTTCACGCAAGCGGGGCAGCTGCTCGGCCCCAACCGACCCACCGACGTGGATGCGCTGTGTGGCCTGGAGGTACGCCACCTGATTGCGACAGGTGGGTCTCAGTCCGGCGCACGCCTTGGCACCTACATCAACGGCATCCACGTGACCCGGCCTCTGTTCGACGCCTATCTGGTCGTGGTCTACCCGAATACTCCCTGCGCGTTGACGCAGGCTTCAGCCCCGGCCGAGCTCCCGCAGACATTCGGGCCCAACATCTTTCACGTCCTCGAATGGTTCACCTACGTTCTACGCGATGACCTCGACGTGCCGATCATCGTGGTCAACTCGGAGTCCGAGGCTTCGGAGTGTGACCCGAACCACCAGCTGGACACGGAAATGGTTCGCTGGTGGGAAATCCCGGGCACAGGGCACACAAGCGCGTACGCCAGCCCAGACGAACTCGAAGAGACCTCATCGCTCATCGGCGGGACGACTGTGTCCTTCGCCCCGGCCATTCGCGGCGCATCGCGCGCTCTGAGAAGCTGGCTCGACGGAGGCGCCCCACCACTCCATCAGCCGCGTCTCCTCAAGGAGGGCGACCCACCTCGCTTTCCGAGAGACGAGCACGGCAACGCCCTGGGTGGAATCCGCTGGCCCGACCTGGAGGCACCGCTCGGGACTCATGCCGCCGAGCGCCTGGGGGACGACGGAACCAGTCTCCTGCGCGGCAGCAGTACGCCGTTCTCGCCGGAGACGATCAAGGCCATCTATCCTGATCGATCCGCCTGGATTGCAAAGTACGAGGCCGCGACCGAGCACCTCGTCGAATCCGGCGTCATCGCCCCGGACGATGCTGCAGTGATGCTCGCCCACGCTCAGTCCCGGAGCCTGCCGATTTGAGGCCGGCGAGACGTCCTGGGTTCGAGCTGTCGGTCCGATCCGAGGAACAGCCAAGCGCATGGCTGCGAATCCCCGACCACCTCGTTTCATAGTTGAGATTGATGTCAACTTACGGTATTTTGACGCTGAAAGAGGAGGAGCAGCTCATGGAACGCCGTCTCGATTATCCGGTCTTCGATGCCGACAATCACATGTACGAGCAGCCGGACGCCTTCACCCGCTTCCTGCCGGACGAATACAAGCACGTGATCAAGTACGTGCAAGTCAACGGGCGCGACAAGCTCGCCATTAAGAACGTGATCTCGGAATACATTCCGAACCCGACGTTCACCGTCGTGGCCCGCCCGGGGGCCCAAGAGGACTTCTTCAAAAACGGTAACCCCGAAGGCAAGTCGCGGCGGGAGATCCTCGGTGCTCCCATCCGCACGCCTGATGCCTTCTTCAAGCCGCAGCCTCGCCTCCAATTGATGGACGAGCAGGGCGTGGACCGGGCGATTATGTGGCCGACGCTGGCGAGCGTCCTCGAGGAGCGGCTGCACAACGACCCGGAGGCCAGCCACGTCATCATCCACTCCCTCAACCAGTGGATGCACGAGGAGTGGACGTTCAACTACAAGGACCGGATCTTCCCCGCCCCGGTGATCACGCTGCCGATCGTGAATGAGGCCATCCGCGAACTCGATTGGGTCGTGGAGCGTGGAGCCAAGATCATCCTCATTCGCCCCGCTCCAGTGCCGAGCCTCAAAGGCTTCCGGTCCTTTGCCCTCCCCGAGTTCGACCCCTTCTGGTCCAAGGTGCACGAATACGACGTCACCGTCGGCATGCACGCCTCTGATGATGGCTTGACCCGTTACTTCAACCAGTGGCAAGGCCACCAGGACGATTATCTGCCCTTTGCGGACACGACGGCCTTCTCCACCGTGCAACACCTCATGAGCCGCGGCATCTTCGACGCCATGCTGTCGGCAATCAGTCACGGCATGCTGTCGCGGTTCCCCGGCCTGCGGGTGCTCCCGGTCGAGAACGGCTCCAGCTGGGTGCTACCGCTGATCAATGCATTGGGACAGGCCTACGCACAGCAGCCGCGCTTGTTCGAGGAGGACCCCGTCGCCGTTCTTCGACGGAACATCTGGATCCACCCCTTCTTCGAAGAGGATCCCATTGGCCTCATCAAGGCCATCGGCACGGACCACGTCGTCTTCGGATCTGACTTTCCCCATCCCGAGGGTCTTGCCGACCCGGTCTCCTACGCCAAGGTGCTTGAGAGCCTGCCGCAAGAGGACATCGAAAAGATCATGGGCGGCAATCTGGCCGAGGCACTCAAGGTTGCTGCGTGACGACTCCCACTTTCTCCGACACGGATTGATGGCCGCAATGGATATCAGTTTTCTCAACGCTTCTGGCAGTATCGCGATTGACGTGCCTATCGGAGTCGCCTACGACTTCATTGCCGACATGCCAGCAATGGGTGCAGTCAGTCCCCAGTGCACCGGTGGCGAATGGCAAGACGAGGAACGTGGCGTCGGGGCCCACTTCCTCGGCTCAAATGCCATGGGCGATAGGACGTGGCAAGCGCTGATGCGAGTCATCGTTGCCGACCGTCCACGCGAATTCGCCTGGGAAAACATAGGCGCAGTCGGTTGGTCTACTCCCCTCGTCCGCTGGGGCTACACGTTCGAACCTTTTGGGCAGGGTACAAAAGTAGAAGAGACCTGGCGGATTCTCGAGCCCTATGACGCGCTGGAAGCGCTCGGAGAAGATGCCCGCAAAGGCATGCCAGGATGGTTCCACACCACCATCGCAGAGACTCTCCGCAACCTAAAGGCCCATTTGGAAAAGACGCCGGTGTAGGCGCAGACGCCCAACTCTCCCCGGGTGCACCCACCGCTCCCCGTAGCTCGTGAGCGGCTACCCCTTGGACGACCCCTTCCTAATCTTCACCAGCAAGCGTCGGAGCGTTTTCTATTTGGCGCCCTCCATCCGCCACAGGTCGCATCCTCCCTCTTTCCTTTTCGACTCGGCCGGTTCGGGCTCCGCTGATCCAGCGACTCTGATGTCACTGTAGAAAATCGAAAGGTTCACTGGAGTCGCTCTCTGGCGGCGCCGAAGCACCTCCGACGCAGTGCCCCTCACGTGTCGTCGTTCGGCGATGTCGCAGACACCCCAGCATTAGGACGTTCCATGATCCGGGTCCCACTTTGTCGATCTGCAAACGATGGAGGCACGATCCAGTCGGATCAGCGGGAAGATGTGCGTCCCTTGTGCGTCGTGGCTCAGTGGTCTTTGCCATCGCCGTACAAGTGCAAGGTCTCCGGGGTAATCGACCATGCTTGCCGAATGGTGGCACCCCTGTCGACAATCAGGGTCTGGCCTGTGATGCGGGCCGCCAAGTCAGACGACAAGAAGATGGCCGCGTTCGCTATATCGATCGCACGAGGGGGGCGAGCGGATTGTGCTCGTCGGTCCCCCAGACGCCCTCGGGTTGGTCGTCGTTGCCGCCCCCGACGTTGCCGGGGGCCACGATGTTGACCCGAATGCCGTGGCGACCCAGTTCGTAGGCGAACGTCTTGGCTAGCGAGATCATGCCCGCCTTGGCGGCGCCGGTAAGGTGCGTGATACGCCGCTGCGACAGTCCCGTCCACCGACGCCAGTGCCACCAGCGATCCCCCAGCGCCCTGGACAATGATTTGACGGCTCACGGCCTGAAAGAGGAGAAAGACTTGGGTCAGGTTGTTCTCGATGGACCAGGCCCAGTCCTCGGGGGTTACGTCTTGGACCTTGCTCCAGCGTGCGCCCCCAATGATGTCGACGCAGACGTCGATCCCTCCAAGTACCCGCACGCCTCGCCAATGGCACGATCGACCTGCTTGCTCTCGGTCATGTCAGCAACGATCGGGTGCGCTTCGGCCCCGAACGCCTCCGCCTCGTTGGCGATGGACTCGGCTCGTCCTTTGTCGACGTCGATGCAGGCCAAGCGCGCACCTGCCCGGGCTAGCTGAAGCGTGACATGCCGGCCGTGACCAGCCCGCTCGGGGATATTGCCGGCGCCCGAAACGAGGGCGCGTCGGTTCTCGAGGCCCAGATCGATCATGCTGTTCTCCCTCCCAGTCGCTCAGCGTCCGGCGTGTGTCGTTGCCAAGGTGGCGGGCACCGTACCGGATACGTTGACGCGGTGACCACGGCGCTCGAGCTCAGGGAGGACCTGGGTACCGAGGAGCTCGACTGAGCGCATGACCTTCTCATGCGACAGCATGCCGAACTGCATGTAGCAGAGGAGCTGGTCCACGCCGGCTTCCTCGTACCGTAGGATCTTCTCCAGGCACATCTCGGGTGTCCCGATGATGATCATGTCCTGGTCTTGGTAGCGCTGGATGTCGGTCGAGCTCGTGGCCCCCACATTAAGCAGCGGGAAAGCCCGTTCCTGGTCCTCCTTCGAGAGGTGCGGGAGTTCCCACTCGATAGTGAATTCGGCGAGGTTGCGATACCACCACTGGACCGACTCCCAGAGGCCGTCGTTCACCGCTTCGTCCAAGTCATCACAGCAATGAACGAGCGTGTACGCGCCAACCCGGTCGTTGCGGACGTCGGTGAGGGGCTCGCACTCTGCCTGCGCGTCGTGGTACATGCCGATCACGTCGGCCATCTGCTCGACCGTCCGGCTCAGAGACAGCGACAGGAGGCCGAGTCCGTAGCGCCCTGCACTCACGGCGCTGGAGTCGCTCGTCGCCGCTTGCCACACAGGCGGGTGCGGGTCCTGATACGGCTTTGGCGTCACGAGACGCTCCGGGAAGCTGAGGTTCTCGCTCTCGTACGAGAAGCGCTCTTCGTGCCACATGGCGACGACGATCTCAATCGCTTCCTTCCATTGGTCCCGCGACCGGTCATCGATGGGGACTCCAAAGGCCGCCTGTTCCATCGGGGTCGATCGGCCCGTGCCCCATTCCACCCGTCCATGGCTGAGCACGTCGACGGTGGCCACCTTCTCCGCCACCCGGGCTGGGTGGATGAATCCGAAGGGCAACAGCGTCACCCCGAAGCCGAGCCGGATCTGTGAAGTGGACAGGGCCAAACCTCCCAGGACCACCTCAGAGGCGGGACACGCGGAGCGGCCGTCGCGGAAATGGTGCTCCACCACCCAGGCGGTATTGAAGCCGAGACGGTCGGCAAGTTGGATCTGCTCAATGGCCTCATCAAAGGCCTCCTGCTCAGCCTTTCGCTGGCCATACGGAAAGGGCCGATCCCAAGGGCGAACCTTTGGTTGGATCTCGTAGAGCAGGTCGAGCTTCACGGACTTCCTCCATGCTATGCTATGCTATTGCATAAACATATATGCGATAGCACAATCCTATCCAGTCGTCGGGAGGCTTGCCCGCTCAGCTGAAGGGGGCCCATCGGCCCCGCCACGGCGACCCCGCGCCCTGGCTGATTCGGAGGTGACGAGATGGTGAGACCCGCCCCCGCCGCACTAAGAGCAACCCAAATCCTGGACTTTCTCATCGCCCATCCGACACAGGGTTTCACGCTCTCCCAAATCGCTCGAGCAAACGACATCAACGTGGCGACCGCTCGCACTGTCTTGGCGGTACTGACCGACGCCGGCTACGTGGTCCGTCAGGATTCGAACCGAACATTTGCGCTCGGCCCCCTCTTGGTTGCGGCCGGGAGCGCCGCTCTCGAGCGCTACCCCGCGGTGGAAGTGGCCCGTGAAGAGATCAAGCGGGTGAGCCGCGAGTTCGGCGTCGAACTCCTCCTCACAGTGGCGGCGGGAGACGACATCGTGGCCGTAGCGAGAGCGGGGCGAGCGCACCCGCATGGCATCGACGTCGGCCGCCGCGTGCCGCTGGTTCCCCCGCTCGGGGCAGTCTTCACCGCTTGGAGTTCCCAAGAGGAGATTGAGACGTGGGCCGCACGTGCCGGAGAAGGTGACCCAGCTGAGACCGGGCGATATAGGAGAATCCTCGAATCGACAGCCAACCGTGGATATTCGGTCGCGTTGCGGGTCCCGGAGGCCGACAACATCGTGAGTGACGCGATCGCCGCTGTCGCCGACCACCCGGCGAGCCGAGGTGAATTCCGGCGTGCGGCTTCCGGGCTCGCCCGCGTGAACTACCACCTCGAGGGTCTCGAGGGCGAAGGGCCGTACCGGGTCCTCATGATTGCGGCGCCGGTTTTTGACGCCGAAGGCCGGACGCTTCTCGCCATTTCCCTGTTTGATCTCCCCGCCCCGCTCAGCGCGACGAAGGTTGCTGAATGGGGTGCTCGACTCCGAGACGTGGGATTAGGTATCACGCGGGCGACTCGAGGGGAACCTCCCGCCATTCCGATATCGGAACTGCGTGCACAGCGCGTGACGCAGACGAACCACGACGACTGAGGAGGCACAGTGGAAGATCAGCGCGATCCCCTACTCATACCGGACCTTCCGCCACGTCGTCCCGGCACCCCTGCCGCGAGGGAACTTCAGGCGCTTCGCTCCATGATTGCGGCCGCACTCGACCCCTCCCCTTCCGGGGCCGCCGAAGACGAGCTGACGTTGGGCCAGGTGCCGTGCGTGATCTGCGAGGTGGCGGATCCGCAGGCAACCCTTCTGTGGTTCCACGGGGGCGGGTTCCGGCTGGGCTCGGCTCGCCAGTCGAAGGCGTTCGGGGAGCGACTGGCAAGAGCAACCGCCGCACGCGTCGTCCTCGTCGATTACGCACTGGCGCCAGAACGACCCTTTCCAGCGGCGCTGCACGACGCCTTCGCTGCATTCAAAGGGGCTCGAGCCCGTTGGCCTGGTGCCTTCATCCTGGGAGGAGACTCAGCTGGCGGTGGCCTGGCTACTGCATTGACTGTGGCCATGGAGGGGGCCGGCAGTGAGTCTTCGGGCGGGGTGGTACTCCTCTCACCCTGGTGCGACCTCACGGTGTCTGCCCCCAGCTACACCGTAAACGCCTCGACAGATCCGCTCTTCTCTGCCGCGTCTGCCACCGAAGCGGCAGCTCTGTACCTCCAAGGCTGGGACGCTCACGACCCCCTCGTCTCTCCGGTACTCGCCCGGATTACCCGGTTCCCCTCGACACTGATCTTCGCTTCCACCGATGAAGTCCTGCTCGACGACTCCCGTCGGCTTACCGATGTCCTCGTCCGCGCGAGTACCGACGTCACTGCGCACTATGTACCAGGCGTCCAACACGTCTGGCCAACCCTGCAGCAGGACCATCCGGCGTCTTTCACGGCCCTCTCGGAGATCAGCCAATTCGTGACTCGTTGCAGCCGTGCTGTGCAGCCCGAGCAGAATCGAACAGTCTGATTTGGAAATCCGGAGCGGAGAGGTCGGTTCTTGATCACGGCACCATCAGCGTTGGGACAAGTGATGGCACGAATCTGCGCTTTGCACCATCGATCACCGTTACCCGAGACGTGGTGACGGTGACCTAAGTTGGACAATGTGCAGCCCGCATCCATTCCCGCAACGCTCAATACGCTCCTTGACTGCGAATGGCTCGGGGACGTCCTCAGCGACGTCAACGAAGATGAGCGCATCATCGCACTCGAACAAGTTGATTCGTCGAAGACCCTTGCCGAGAAGGTTCGGTTCAGCGCCATAATCGAGAAATCGGGAGGGCAGCGGCGAACCAGATCCTATTGTGTCAAGGCACACCTTGACGGATCATCTGGGATGGATTTGTTTTCGGAGGCCCGGTTCTACAGCGAGCTAGCGCCGCTCCTCCACGTGCGCACACCACGCAGCTATTACGCAGCCGTCGACGAGCCCGCGGCACAAGCAATGATCATCATGGATGACGTCGTCGACATGGGCGGTCAGTTTCTGAGCGCGCACCGGCCATACTCATTGGAGACGGTACGAGATTCGCTGGCCCAGTTGGCTCTGCTTCACGCTTCGACCTGGGCTGGGGCTCGAACCGCTCACATGGACTGGCTTTCACCCCGAATTCGCGGCATGACCGAATACTTCCAAGGGCAATTTCTCCAGTCGCTACTCGACGACGGCCGCTGCGGCGACATCGCTCCCGAGCTTCGAGACGCCAAGAACCTGGTCGAAGCGGTGCAACGCACTGCTGATCACGAAATTACCTGTGTGATCCATGGAGATACGCACTCCGGAAACGTCTACCTCGACCGCGATGGTCGCGCGAACTGGATCGATTGGCAGGTGGTGCAGCGCGGGCACTGGGCAACCGACGTCAGCTACCACCTGGGGACCGTGCTTGATATCGAGTCGCGACGGACCCACGAAGCTGGTTTGCTCCGCCATTACCTCCAGGAATTGCAATCTCACGGGATCAAGGTCCCCGAGTGGGACGAGGCCTGGGAGAGGTACGCCCTCAGCTTCTCGTATGGATACTTTCTCTGGGCCATCACCCGAATCAGTTCCCGGGCAGTTGTCCTCATCCACATCCCCCGACTTACTGCTGCGCTCACCGACCATGACACGTTCCGCCGACTCGGCGTAACGTGAGTCCCTGGCTGGGCGTCCGGCCGGCGGGCACACCGGTGATGTGGCCTCCGAGGCACGTACCGCTCAGCGCGACGGCTCTCAATCCCTTTGGTCACCTTGAAAGAGGGGAGGCTTATCGGACTATTAGTGTCGGCGAGCCCAACGCCTCCCTTCGTGAACGTCGAGCGATGCCCCAAGGAGCATCTGGACCCGTTCTTTGGAGAAACCGCTATCAGAGACAGTCAGGTCCAACGGCGCGCTCTTACTGATGGCTCACTTGAACGGCGGATTCCAGGTCGGGTTCGGGATATGCCAGCACTGGCATGATGACACGAAGTACTCGGCTCGCCAATATCCGACGCCAAAGGGAGCTTTCTTTGGTGCCGCCGCGTAGTTGACCGGTCCGAAAGGATATGAATACTCGACGGTCCCGACGGCGTGTAGTGCAGCAGGCAGCTGGGCTGGCTGCAAAGAGGTCGCGTGGTTGAGGATCCCCTGGACATACCAGAGGTAGTTGCAAGCAACACCTTCGTACCCATCAAGTGACTTGTACACAGTGGTTGTGCCTGGCCCTCTGAACAGCGCGTTGCACTTCTGGGTTCCGGGACCCGGCTTGAAGGTCGGCACCGTCTGTTCACCGTAGGCCTGCGCCGTCACGTTGACAGCGCCGTTGAGATTGGCGATGCCCGGCGTGTCTGCACCCGTGGTGTTTGGCAGAGCGACTGAGTCGCTCGACAGCAAGTACTGCGGCTTGTAATTCTGCTGCGACGCCACCTGAGTAAATATGGCGGATGAGGTGCCCGCCTGAGCAGTTGTGACGCTCGTCACTCCAGCGTTCTTGAACGCGAGGACAGCGGGTTGCAGCATCGACTCCGTGTAGTTCTGGCCGGCTGGACAACCCAGGTTGAACTCGACGATCTTGCTCTTCGGGACACCCGCTTCCTTCAGCGCAGCCCGTTCTGCAACTATTAAGGAAGGGTTGCACGTGGCGTAGAGCACGCCGAGCTTCTTGAAGCCCTTGGATGCCTTGAAGTACCCCAGCTGGTTGAACCCGAGGACACTGTTGCGAATGTCCGTCGCTGGCACCCCGAGAAGCTGCAGGTAGTAGGGGTAGTACTTCGTGAGCTGGTCCGGAGTCAGGTACTGGGATGCGTACGCCACCTTGGCGGTCGGGATGCAGTTGCTCGCGTTGACGGCACTGAGCGCGCCGACATCGAGGACCATGAACGGCTTGCTGGCGGCGATGGTCAGACAAGACTGTTGCGCGCCAGCGGCGTCGATTGGGTTGACGGGGTAGAACTTCAACACGAGCTTGCGACATCCGGCGCCGCCCGACTTGTTGATGCTCTGGGCGACGGTGTTCCAGTCGTTCTCCTGGACCTGGGTCGAGGGCACTCCGATAGTCGCGTTGGTGAGGGCCCCTCCTGAGATGGCGACCTCCGTTACCGCCAAGGTGACCGTGCTCGAGGTGACACCCTGGGCTGTGCCCTTCACGCATCCCGAGCTACTGGCACTCAGGCTCCTGGTGGCAGCCGTGGCCGCGACCGATGCGCCCGAAGGTGAGCTGGCGATCAGCACCAGCCCGCCGAACAGACAGGCCGCGAGCGGAATGGCCATCACCTGCCTGACCCGAGATGACCTCAGGACATTTGGCACTCTCATGTGGTTCTCCTCCTTGTGGGATCGTGCTGCCCGAACGGGCTGAATCAGATGGAGACTGATTGCGGCGTCGCCCATGACATAATTCGCGGGACTCGTGTGTTGACGGTGCCGCCTACTTAGGCCGCCAGCACCTAGACGGTCGGAACGCCAGGTTGAGGTGTCGAGCCCAGGAAGACGGCACGAGCGATGTCGTCGCGAGCGATGAGATCCCGGGTGGGACCCTCGAACCGGACCTCACCCTTCTCGAGAAACACGGACCGTTCGCAGATCTCAGCGGCAATATTGAGGCTTTGCTCCACCACAACCAGTGTGACGCCCGTGGCATGGATGCGCCGCACCACCTCGATAAGCTCGCCCACCACAATGGGCGCCAAGCCGAGGGACATCTCGTCGATGCAGAGCACCTTCGGATCGAGCAAGAGCGCCTTTGCGACGGCGACCTGCTGCTGCTCGCCGCCCGAGAGGGTGCCCGCCTTTTGCCGTCGACGCGATGCGAGCGACGGGAAGGTCTCGTAGACGACTTCGCGCCGTTCCTTTTTCTGCGACCGACCCATTCCGGCCGTGAGGGCCTGCATCTCCAGGTTTTCGTCCACCGTTAGGTCCGTGAACACGGACCGACCACCGACGACCATCAGCAGACCTTGACTGGGCAGCCGTTCGGCTGGCACGCCGGTGATCTCGTCCCCGAGGTAGGTCACGGTCCCCCGTGTGGGTTTCTCCAGACCCGCGACCACCTTGAGGAGGGTGGACTTGCCGGCACCATTGGTGCCGAGCAAGGCCAACGCCTCCCCTCGGTGGACCTCGAGCGATACCCCAAAGAGCACCTGGAGCTTCCCGTAGGAGAAGTCGAGCTCGGATACCGTGAGCGTGTGGGGACGCTCTCCCTGCTCGCTCATTTAAAGGGCGGGTTCCACGTGGGATTCGGAATGTGCCAGCACTTGCACGATGACACGTAGTTCTCCGCACGCCAGTAGCCGACGCCGTAGGGCGCCTTCTTCGGGGCTGCCGTGTAGTTGACCGGCCCGAAGGGGTAGGAGAACTGAATGGTTCCGACTGCATGCAGCCCAGCCGGGAGCTGTGCCGGCTGAAGCGATGTCGCATTCTTCAGGATTCCCTGCACATACCACAGGTAGTTGCAGGCGACGCCCTCGTAGCCGTCCAGTGACTTGTAGACGGTCGTGTTGCCGGGGCCACGGAAGAGCGCGTTGCACTTCTGCGTTCCAGGACCCGGAGTGAAACCTGGAGCGGTTTCTTCGCCATACGCCTGCCCCGTCACGTTGACGGCCCCATTGAGGTTGGTCGAGTCGGGCACATCTGAACCCGTGGTGTTTGGCAGAGCGATGGTGTCGCTGGCGAGGAGGTATTGCGGCTTGTAGTTCTGTTGCCCTGCGACTTGAGTGAAAATGGCAGCTGAGGTACCCGCCTCGGCAGACGTCACGTCGGTCACACCGGCATTCTTGAAGGCGAGAACTGCCGGCTGCAAGATGGATTGCGTGTACGTCTGTCCGGCCGGACAGCCCACGTTGAACTCGACGATCTTGCTCTT
Organism: uncultured Acidimicrobiaceae bacterium; assembly: GCA_963738135.1. Lineage (GTDB taxonomy): Bacteria > Actinomycetota > Acidimicrobiia > Acidimicrobiales > RAAP-2 > Bog-473. The sequence goes on from CAVTVK010000001.1 coordinate 477,759, forward strand.
CGGCACGCCAGCCTGCTTCAGAGCGGCCCGCTCAGCGACAATCAGCGCTGGGTTGCACGTGGAGTAGAGCACGCCGAGCTTCTTGAAGCCCTTGGATGCCTTGAAGTACCCCAGCTGGTTGAACCCGAGGACACTGTTGCGAAGGTCGGACACTGGCACCCCGAGAAGCTGCAGGTAGTAGGGGTAGTACTTCGTGAGCTGGTCCGGAGTCAGGTACTGGGATGCGTACGCCACCTTGGCGGTCGGGATGCAGTTGCTCGCGTTGACGGCACTGAGCGCGCCGACATCGAGGACCATGAACGGCTTGCTGGCGGCGATGGTCAGACAAGACTGTTGCGCGCCAGCGGCGTCGATTGGGTTGACGGGGTAGAACTTCAACACGAGCTTGCGACATCCGGCGCCGCCCGACTTGTTGATGCTCTGGGCGACGGTGTTCCAGTCGTTCTCCTGGACCTGGGTCGAGGGCACTCCGATGGTCGCGTTGGTGAGGGCCCCTCCTGAGATGGCGACCTCCGTTACCGCCAAGGTGACCGTGCTCGAGGTGACACCCTGAGCTGTGCCCTTCACGCATCCCGAGCTACTGGCACTCAGGCTCCTGGTGGCAGCCGTGGCCGCGACCGATGCGCCCGAAGGTGAGCTGGCGATCAACACCAGCCCGCCGAACAGACAGGCCGCGAGCGGAATGGCCATCACCTGCCTGACCCGAGATGACCTCAGGACCTTTGGCACTCTCATGTGGTTCTCCTCCTTGTGGGATCGTGCTGCCCGAACGGGCTGAATCAGATGTGACGGTTGGATCATGTAGTGACGGTTTGGCCGGATCGACTGATGGCGGTGGTGTCGGTGCCCAGGTAGCTCGCAATGACGAGGGGGTTCTCACGGATGTCCTCCGGGGTCCCAGTGGCGATGACGGAGCCGGCATCCATGGCGTACACCCGGTCGCAGAGACCCATGAGCATCGGCATGTCGTGCTCGATGATCAAAATTGTGCAGTCCAGGTCATCGCGAATCCGACGCACGAGGGGGGAAAATGCCTCTGCTTCTCGCTGGGCCACCCCAGCGGTCGGCTCGTCCAACAGAAGGAGTCGGGGCTCGGTCGCCACCTGTGCCGCAAGGTCGCAGATTCTGCGCATACCAGTCGAGAGTTCGGAGGTCAGAGCGTCCGCCCACGGACCGAGCCCAAAGGCCTCGACGATCTCGAGTGCCCGCCCGCGGCTATCGCGCTCCGCTGAGCGCACCCAGGGCGCCCCGACCATCGCCGGAAGAAGGAGGGTTCTGACCCGCCGCGACGTTGCCACCTGGACGGTCTCCGTCACCGTCAGGCCGGCGAAAAGCGATGCGTCCTGGAAGCTCCTCGCCAGTCCATAGCGAGCACGCACATCCGGCGACCGACGAGCGACCTCGTGGCCGAACAGTCGTATTGACCCCTGATCCGGACGGATCACGCCGCTGATGGTGTTCATCAGCGTCGTCTTGCCGGCACCGTTCGGGCCGATGAGGCCGACGATCTCCCCAGGGGGCACCTCGATCGATGTGTCTCTGAGTGCTGCGATGCCACCGAAGTGGACGGCGACGCCATCGACCACGAGAGGCAATGCCCCCGCGACGGGTGTCGTGGTTGAGCGCTCGCCCCACTTCCGGCCGTCCTGATGGCGCCCAATGGTGGCGAAGCTGACGCTGGCAGCGGCTCGCTCGATCGCTGTACTCGGTACCGGAGCCAATGGCTGACGGTCAGCCGCGGAGGAAGCCTTTCCATTGGCCGGCGTCTCCGCGCTGGTGGTGGCAGTGAGGCGCTCCGCCTTCTTGTTGAGGTGACCCTGCCACCACTCTTGCGCCTGGCCGGCGATGCCGTTGGGGAACTGCATCATGGAGCCAATGACGCTGATGCCGCCCACGAAGAGAAAGAACCCCACGTTCTGACCGATAGAGCCCAGCAGACTGCTCAGGTGTGGCGCGATAAAGAAAGTGCTCATGTAGAGGAGCACCGCTGCGGCGACCGCACCGCCGAGCGATCCGAGGCCTCCGACGACGGGGATGGCCAACAGGGCGATGGAGATATCTGCGTCGAAATAGGTCGGCGTGACGCTCTGCCAGGCGGCCGCAAACAAGACGCCGGCCGAAGACGCAACGAAGCCCGAGAGCGCCAGCACTCGCAACTTGACCGTCACGGGCTTGATCCCGAACGATGAGACGGCTCGTTCGTTGTCCCGGACCGCGATGATGGTCCGTCCCACGGCAGACCGACGCAGGGTGGCTGCGGCCGCCATCACCAGGACGAGCACGACGAGCGCGACGTAGTACAGGGACAGTTGCGAGCCGATGAATCCGAAGCCCGGTAGGACCGTCATCGCCTGGACCGGCTCGTTGAACGGCGTACTGCCTCCCAACCAGCCCTGCTGGTAGAGCCAGTCCGGTCCGATCACCGCCAAGCCAAGCGTGGTTACTGCCAGCGTCAGCCCGCGCACCCGCAGTGCCGGCAGCCCGATGGCGACCATGACGAAGGCACCGACAAGTCCGGCGACCACCAGGAGCTCCACGATGCTCCACCCGGATTCTCCGGCCCATTTCGCCGTCACATACGAGCCGATTCCGACCACGGCGAATTGACCAAGGCTGACCTGGCCGGCCCATCCGACCAGCATCGTCAGCGACACCCCGATCAGCGCGTAGATCAACACCAGCACGAGCAGAAACTGATTGGCCTTGAAATACGGCAGGAGCGGAAACACCACGGCGACGACCAGTGACCCACCAATCAACCACCTGATCCCGTTGCGAAGGAACGGCGACCCTCGCAACACTTCGGGCACCCGGAGACCGGGGCGTTCGGGCACGGCGGCCCCTTCTGCAGCGAACGCCCTTCCAATTGCTGTGCCACGCACCAAGATCGCCACCAGGATCACTGCGAACACTGCGAGTTCGGCGGTGCCCGTGTTGCTCGTCTTCGCGGCCACCACCTGGTACACGATGCCCAAGCCCAGCCCGCCGGCCACGGCGATGGGGAACGAGAGAAATGCGCCGAACGCCGCTGCCCCCATCGTCAACGCGAGCAGGTAGGGACCAAGGGCCTGTGCATTGAACGAGGTCGTAGCCGGTCCGTTGAGGATCGCAGCCAGGGCGGACAGACCACCGGCGATGCCCCAGGTGATCAGGCTGACCCGGGACACTGAGATTCCGCAGAGTCGGGCAGCGTCAGGGTTGCCGGCTGCCGCCCGGATCTGCTTCCCGATCGACGTGAACTCGAGGTAGATCGTCAGGAGCACGAGGATCGCGGGCACAGCAATCAGTGTGAGAAGGGACATGCCACTCAACACCACTCCGCCAAGCTGCACGTTCGAACTGAACGGCTGTGGGAACGGCGCGGTCGAGGTTGGGATCAGACCCGGGACGTAAGTAAGGGCCAGCAGCACCTGGCTCACACCGATGGTGAGGATGAGGAGGCGTACCGGAGACTTGGTCCTGCGCCGGACCGGGGCGATGATGAAACGCTCGACCAACAGACCCGTGGCGATCCCCACGATGACGCACGGGACCAGAGACACCCACCAGTTCCAGCCCCAGTCATTGACCACCTTGAGCAGCAACACAGCGGACAACACCCCGAGTTGCGCGTGCGCCAGATTCAGGAAGCGATTCGCGCGGTAGACCAGGACGAATCCCACGGCCAGTAGGGCGATGATCAGCCCGTTCAGGATTCCCAGAACGAACGTCCCCGAGCTCACCATGGCGGCTCGGCTTTGACCGCCACCTGGCCAAGGCAGCGCCCTGCGTTCACTGTCGCTACGGATGGATAGACCCTGGCCAGCGCTTTTGTGATCACAGCCCGTCCCCCGGAAGCCCTTTCCAGTGCAGTCACCCGAGATCTCAGGCGCCCCACCTTTTTACATAGATCTCGATATCAATGTCAACTTCAGTATATGACTGCTCCCTGGCGATTCCAAGGAAGTTCATCGAGCCAGTCCGGCTCCCCTCCGGACTCAAACGAAAAGCTAGCTGAGCTGCCGCCGTATTTCCCTGTCACCTGGGCCAGGTGACGGCAGCGTGTTCGTGCAGCGGCGGCAGGACCTCGGCGAAGAGACGATCCAGCACCGGTTGCTCAGGAGGCTCCGCCCGTGACGGGGAGGAAGACGAAGTGACGTGCGCCGGCGTCGTAGAACGCCTGGAGCTTTGCCGTCACCTCCCCCACCGTTCCCGCAGCAGCTACGCGGTCGATCATTGCTTGGACATCCTGGTTGTAGGCGCCTCCAATGCTCCGAGCCGCTTCTTCTCGCGCAACTTCACCGTCCGGCCCGATATTGAGGAAGACCCACACGCACCAATGGAACCCGGCCAAATCCCGCTCTGCCTGCTCGGCGACCTCATTGATCGTCCGCACCGACTCGGCGTATCGGCGGGGCGAGTACATGTAGGGAAACCATCCGTCACCCAGCAGGGCCGCCCGCCGCATTGACGGCTTCTTGCGCCCGGCGACCACGATTGGCGGGCCGCCGGGCTGTATCGGAGGGGGGTGAATCCTCACGGCCCCCATGTCGTAGTAGCGACCCCGGTGAGTGACCTCGGAGGCCGTCCAGAACCGCCGAAGCAGCGGGATGATCTCGTTGGTCCGGCTTCCTCGTTCCTCGATTGGAACCTGGACCGCACGAAATTCCTGCGGGTACTCACCCCCAACGCCAACGCCCAAAATGAGGCGCCCTCCGGTGACACGGTCGAGGTCGGCAATCTGCTTTGCCACGAGCGCCGGTGGATAGAGCGGAAGCAGGAGAATCGAACTGCCCACGACCACGCGCTCCGTCACGGCGGCCAAACGCGTCAGGCCGACCACCACCTCCGGGCTCGGGTTGCTCGACGAGATGTGACCGCCTACCCAGAGCGAATCGATGGGACGGGCTTCCAGGTCCTGTGCGTGCCGACGATCCCCGGTTGTGACGATCCCAACCTGGATGTCACTTTCGCCATCTCCCACGGAAACCTCTCTTCGAGTACGCAGCCATCCGGCCCTCGTCCTGGCGCCGGTTCGAACCGACCATGGGAACGCTACCGAACTTGATATCGGAGTCGAATACTGGCCGGCTCAGCGTTACAGTGCCTCCTATGGCTACGCGAAACAGCAGCTCTGTGGACCGCTGGCAATTGCGCAACGTCCCGGAGGCCCTGGTGCGTCAATACGTCTCCGAAGGTTGGTGGACTGACGACACCTTGGGCGACATGGTCGCCGAGGGCCTGGGCGCGATGCCAGACGCGACCTTCGCCGTACATTCGGCGATCAGGCCTTGGCGCGGCACCGTCGCCGACGTCGACCGCGACGCTCGACGCTTCGCTGGATGGCTGCGCGACAACAACATCGGGCCGGGCGACATCGTGGCGTTCCAGCTTCCAAACTGGGTCGAGGCCGCAGTCACATTCTGGGGTGCCGCCTACGCCGGCGCCGTCGTCGTGCCGATCGTGCACTTCTACGGGACAAACGAGCTCGAGTACATCCTCCGCGTCACCGAGCCCGCTCTGGTTGTTACCGCAGACCGTTTCGGTAATGCCGACTACACGTCCTCTTACGCGGAATTACTGGGTGACCTCGGAGCCCCCTGGGCCGTCGTGGGCGCATCCGACCCAGACGGGCTCCCGGCGCATGCCACTCCCTTTCAGCGGCTCCTGGATGCGGAACCGATCGACCAGCCCGTGGTCGTCGACCCTGATGGGCCGGCACTGGTCGCCTTCACGTCGGGCACGACCCGGGATCCGAAGGGGGTGATCCATTCCCATCGGACAATTGGGTTCGAAGCCCGCCAACTCAGCGAACTCTCGCCTTCGGGCGGCCCCCCCTCGATTACCGGGGCCCCGGTTGGCCATTTCATGGGAATGCTGAGCGCGTTCTTGTGCTCGCTCGTCCGCCAAGACGAGATCAACCTCCTGGACGTGTGGAACCCAGCAGAGGTGTTACGGCTCATGAGCGAGGAGGGGCTCGGGGTTGCGGGCGGCGCGACCTATTTCGTGACCAGCGTGCTGGACCACCCGGACTTCACCGAAGGGCACCTCAGGTTCATGCCCTATGCAGGACTCGGCGGTTCCCCGGTGCCGGTCGCCTTCACGGAGCGAGCGTCGAAACTCGGGATCAAGGTCTACCGCTCCTACGGCAGTACGGAACAGCCTTCCATTACCGGCTCCCACGTCGACGAGCCCGAGCAGAAGCGACTCGCCACCGATGGCCGTCCGCTCCCTGGCGTCGAGATACTGCTCGACGATGAAGGCCAGATTCTCAGTCGAGGTCCCGAGCTCTTCTTGGGCTACACCGACGCGGAGCTCAGCGCCACGGTGTTCGACGCGGACGGGTGGTACCACACAGGTGACGTGGGTGTCATCGACGCCGACGGCTACCTCACCATCACCGATCGGATCTCAGATGTGATCATCCGGGGCGGCGAGAATATTTCCGCCCAGGAAGTTGAAGAGCTGCTCTTGGGTATCGGTTCGGTTCTGGAGGTAGCCGTCGTCGCCGAACCCGACGCCCGGCTCGGTGAGCGTGCGGTCGCGATTGTGCGCATGCGGGAGGGCGTCGGCGCACCGTCGTTGGAGCAAGTTCGTGAGCACCTTGCGGCCGGCCATCTCACCAAACAGAAATGGCCTGAGTCGGTGCGGGCCGTCACGGAGTTCCCGCGTACCCCGTCCGGCAAGGTCCAGAAGTTTCGACTGCGCCAGCAACTGCGAGAGGGTCAGCTCGAGAACGAATGGACCGGCGTCTGAATGCCCGGACGACCAGCCACAATGCAGGCAAGGACAAACTTGACATTGACACAGGTTCACGCTTTAGTGTCTTAGGTAGAACGACGTTCTGATTGGGGGCTCCATGGGAATAATTGACGGGCGGCGCTCGTATATCGCGGGCCGCTGGGTCGAGGGTGAACGCTCCTTCGAGGTGGAGAACCCTGCAAACGAATCCTGCTTGGCCGTGGCCGCCGTCACCCCGTTCCCGGAGGTCCAGCGGGCGATCGCGGAGGCACGACAGTCATTCGATCAGGGTGTCTGGGCGGACCTGCCGGTTGCCGAGCGGGCCAAGATCCTCCATGCCTTGCTCGACCACGTTGAGGCGTCGCAAGAGACCCTGATCGACACGATCATGGGCGAGGCAGGGCAGCCGCGCATGATGGCTCAGGGCGCACAGGTCGCTATGGGGCTGACACTCGGTCGACAGACGATCGACCTCTACCAAGCCCTCTCTCACGAGGAAGCGAATCCGGTTCCGCTGGACGACCTCGTACGCGGCAAGGTCACATTGAGCATCCGTCGCCACGAGCCGATCGGCGTGGTGAGTGCGATTACCCCTTACAACGGCGCCATCATCATGGCGTTTCAGAAGCTGATCCCGGCGTTGATGGCCGGGAACTCCGTGATCCTTCGACCGAGTCCCCTCACTCCCCTTTCGTCACTGGTCTTTGGCACAGCGGCCGAGGCCGCCGGACTCCCGGCCGGCGTTTTGAGCGTCGTGGTCGAGGACGGGGCCGAAGGGGCGGAACTGCTCACGACCGATTCCGCTATCGACATGGTGTCGTTCACGGGATCGACGGCGGTAGGGAGACAGATCCTGGCTCAAGCTGCCCCAACCGTGAAGCGGGTGTCCCTGGAACTCGGCGGGAAATCGGCGCAGATCTATCTCGACGACGCCGTTGAGCGAGCAGGAATGGGGGCGATGGCGGTCGTCGCCATGACCTCTGGACAGGCCTGTGTCGCGGCGACTCGCATGCTCGTGCCGAACGAACGCAAGGCCGAAGTCATTGAGTCCGTGTGCGCCACCTACGGCATGATCTCGGTCGGCGACCCTTCGGATCCCGCGAATCTCATGGGGCCTCTGATCAGTGCCGGCCAAAGAGAGCGTTGCGAGCGGTACATCGCCCTCGCCGAGGAGCACGGGGCCAAGGTCGCCTTCGGTGGTGGGCGCCCGGCTGGACTCGGGAAGGGCTACTACGTCGAGCCCACCGTCCTGGACCTGCCGGACAACACCAACCCGGCCGCGCGAGATGAGATCTTCGGTCCGGTGATCGGCATTTTGGGCTACGACGACCTGGACGACGCCGTGCACATCGCCAACGACAGTCCGTACGGCTTGGCCGGTCAGGTCTATGGCGCGGACGTCGCCGCTGCGACAGCGGTGGCCCGGCGCATTCGAGCCGGCGCGGTCACCGTCAACTCGGGCGTGTTCAGTGCGTACGCCCCAGCCGGGGGCTACAAGCAAAGCGGTCTCGGGCGCGAGCGAGGAACCGATGGAATCCGTGAATTCCAAGAAGTGAAGCACATAGCGATCGGAGAGCTGAAATGAACGATTCACTGAATCTTGACTGGCTGATCTCGGTCGACGACCACATTCTGGAGCCGCAGAACCTCTGGGTGGACCGCGTCGCAGCGAAGGACCGTGACCGTGCGCCACACATGGAAACCGTGAACGGCCTGGAGGTCTGGGTCTATGACGGCAAGAACTTTCCCACTTCAGGTCTCAGCGCCGTCGTCGGGAAATCGAAGGAGGAGTTCAGTCCGGAGCCTCTGTCCTATGCCGAAATGCGTCCTGGCTGTTACGACGCAAAGGCTCGCCTCGAAGACATGGATCGATCGGGAGTCCTTGCGTCCCTCTGCTTCCCGACTCTCCCGCGCTTCTGTGGCCAGCTGTTCATGGAAGCGAGCGATCGCGAGTTCGGCTTCGAGTGCCTGCAGCACTACAACGACTGGCTGATCGAGGAGTGGTGTGGAGTAGCGCCTGGTCGGTACATTCCGCTGATGCTGATCCCCATGTGGGATCCCACGCTGGCGGTCAAAGAGATGGAGCGGATGGCCGCCAAGGGCGTCACGGCCTTCGCCTTCTCCGAGAATCCCGAACCTCTCGGGCTTCCGACGATCCATGACACCAATGGATATTGGGAGCCCGTGATGGCGGCCGCTAACGAGCTGGAGATGGTGGTCTGCATGCACGTTGGCTCATCTTCCACGCTTCCCCAGATATCAAAGGACGCGCCCTTCATGGCCAACCTCACGTGGGGCGCATCGCGAACTTCGGGAACGATGTTGGCCTGGCTGTTCAGCGGCCTCTTCCAGAGGTACCCCAATCTGAAGATTGCGCTCTCGGAGGGCGAGGTCGGCTGGATCCCCTACTTCTTGGAGCGGGCCGAGCAGGTGCTCGACAAGCAGCGTTACTGGGTCATGCGAGGCGTGACGTTCATGGAGCATGCCGGGAGCAGCGTGAACTTCGACGAACTCGACATTCGAGCGTCATTCCGAGATCACGTCTACGGGTGCTTCATTGAAGATCACCACGGTGTCGCTAGCCTCAGCGAGATCGGTGAGAACAACGTGATGTGCGAGACGGACTACCCACACTCGGACTCGACCTGGCCTGATTGCATCGGCACGGCGAAGCGGGTCATCAAGGATCTGACTCCGGAACTCCAATACAAGATCCTCCGGGGTAACGCTGAGAAGCTCTACCGATTCACGCCGGCCGAGGCGCCTGCGGCGACTCCCATCGGAGCGTGACAGCGACCGAATCGGAAAAGAACTGGTCCGTCGTCATCGACCGAGAACTGTGCATGGGGTCAGGCCTCTGCATCACCTACGCGCCAGGGACGTTCGAGCACGACGAGGAGGCCCGGGCTGTTCTCCGGACTCCGACCACCGACAATGTTGACGAAGTTCGTTCCGCCGTTGAGGCGTGTCCGACCGGAGCCATCCAGCTCATCACCCACGAAGGGGAGTCGAATCAATGAGACTTGAGGGAAAGAATGCCGTCATCACGGGAGCGGGGTCCGGCGTCGGGCGAGCCTCCGCACTTCGCTTCGCAGAAGAGGGCGCTCGGGTCGTCTGCGCCGACCTCGACGCCGGGAGCGCCAAGGAAACGGTCAGCCTCATTGAGGACGCCGGTGGCACGGCGGTCTCGGTCGCAGCGGATGTGTCGAAGGAAGACGACGTTATCGCCATGCTCGGCGCGGCCGTCGAACAATTACGGTGCGCTCGACATCCTCTACAACAATGTCGGCATTCCTACGCCGCGGCTGGGCATGCTGTTCGAGGAACACTCGCTCGAGGATTTCCAGCGCCTCATCGGCGTCAACCTCGGTGGTGTCTTTCTCGGCTCGAAACACGCCGTCATCCGTTTCAAGGAACAAGGATCCGGCGGAGTGATCCTGAACACCGGCTCGGTCGCCGGTCTGGTCGGTTGGGGGGGATCCGTTTACGGCTCCACCAAAGGCGGTGTCCACCAACTGACCAAGGCCCTTGCCGTCGAGGCTGCGCCATTCGGCATTCGCGTGAACGCCATCTGTCCGGCTGGGATGCCCTACACGGGCTTCATGGCTGCAGGCGGCCTGACTGTCACGCAAGAGGCGATGCAGCAGGTCGGCGAACAAGTGGGTTCCAGCCATCCGTTGGGGCGACCGATCACCGCCGAAGACTGCGCCGAGGCCGCAGTCTTCCTGTGCAGCGATGAGGCCATCAACATCACCGGCGTGCTGCTGCCCGTCGACGGAGGCTACGTCGCCAAATGACCGATACCGGCATTTCGTCCCTCGATCGTGAGCGCATCCGGGAGCTCTTCGACCTTCGGAATAATCTCAACCTCAACGCCGGTGGCTTCTACACCGACGACCCCTACCCGGTATGGCATGAATTGCGGGCGAAGGCTGCGGTCCACGCGGGAACGGTTCACGAATTGACGGGCTGCCCGGGCGATCCCATGTTTCACGGGTTGCCGTTCCCTGAGCGGCTGCACTTCTCGACGTTCAGCTATGAAGTCTGCGACGCCGCGTACCGCAACCCTGCGGTGTTCGCTTCTTCGCCGGATGCAGCCGATGGTTCACCCGATGACGTCGGCTTCGCGCAGAGCATGCTCATGATGGGCGGGACGAAGCACCGCCGCTACCGCACCCTGGTGCAGCCTTCTTTTGTGCCCGCCAAGGCCCAATGGTGGATCAACAATTGGATCCAAGAGACGGTCGATGCGCTCGTGGACGGCCTCGCTGGCGAGGGTCGAGCGGAGCTGAACGTCGACTTCTGTGCTGCCATTCCTGTGCTGACCATCACCGGGAGTTTCGGTGTCTCGGTCGAGGAAGCACTCGACGTCCGGGCCTCCCTCGCGGACCCCATGTCCGTCGTTGAGCGCCTGGCTCCGATTGTGGCCGCTCGGCGAGAGAAGCCTGGCGATGACCTCATAAGTGTGCTCGTGGAGGCGGAGATCACGGAAGAGGACGGCAGCAAGCACCGCCTCTCGGACCCGGAGATCTACTCCTTTGCAATGCTGCTGCTGATGGCGGGTTCCGGCACGACGTGGAAGCAGATGGGAATTACTCTCGCGGCGCTCCTCGATCGTCCCGCCCTGCTCAATGCCATCCGTGAGGACCGGACCCTGCTCAAGCCTGCGATCGAAGAGTCCCTCCGTTGGATGCCCACCGACCCGATGTTCTCTCGCTGGGTCGCCGAGGACATCGACTTCTACGGCATGCAGCTGCCGAAGGGGTCGGTGCTGCATCTGTGCATCGGCGCCGCGAGCCGTGACCCTGCCCGCTGGGACAACCCCGATGCGTACGACCCTGCCCGCCCCTTGAAACCGGCCCTGGGCTTCGGCAGTGGGCCCCACGTCTGTCTCGGCATGCACGTGGCCCGAGCCGAAATGTCCGTCGGCATCTCCGCTCTCCTCGATCGCCTGCCGAATCTGCGGCTCGACGCCGAGGCTGATCCACCCTCTCCCGTTGGTTTCTACGAAAGGGGCGTCATGGAAATTCCGGTGGTGTTCGACGTATGAGCAGCGACAACTACACAGCTCCAGATGTCACTCTCCTCGGAGAGGATCATGTACGGGCCTACCAGGAGTCGGGGGGAGACGTCGGTTACCTGTGGAACGGAGTGCCGACTCTCCTCTTGACGACGACCGGCCGTCGCTCGGGCCAACCTCGGACGACGCCGCTGATCTTCGCTCCCGACGGGGACGACTACCTCGTGGTGGCGTCCATGGGTGGCGCCCCCGACCATCCCCAGTGGTACCGGAACCTGCTGGCGAACCCGAGAGCTCAGATCCAGGTCAAGGCCGACGTCATGCCGGCTATGGCCAGGACGGCATCAGAGGAGGAGAAGCCACGTCTGTGGTCGATCGTCCGCGACGCGTGGCCGAACTATGACGTCTATCAGTCCCGGACTGAACGCGTGATTCCCGTCGTCGTCTTGACACCCACCAGCGCCAGTGAGTGACGGCGCGTTCGACGGCATCCGCGTCGTCGAACTCGCACAGTGGGTCTTTGTCCCGGTGGCCGGCGCCCTCTTGGCGGACTGGGGTGCCGACGTCGTCCGCGTCGATCGCCTCGACGGCGATCCCTACCGCGGTCTTGCTACCCAAGGCATCGGCACGGACAGCGGTGGCGTCAACCTCTCGGTGGCTCTCGCCAACCGCGGGAAGCGCTCGGTTGCGCTCGACCTGCAGACCGAGGATGGGCAGCGCGTGCTCCACCAACTCCTCGAGAATGCCGATGTCTTCTTGACGAGCTTCCGTCCCGACGCCCTACAGCGACTCGGTTTGGACGCCGACACACTGCGGGGGCGGTACCCGTCCCTGGTCTACGCCCGGGGAAATGGCTATGGCGTTCGAGGCCCCGACGCCGGCATGGCCGGATACGACGCGTCGGCCTTCTGGGCCAGGGGCGGGATGGCACACGTGCTCACCCCGGCTGACCGCGACTACCCGATCACCCCCCGGGGTGCTCTGGGCGATCGCAACGGCGGAATGGCGCTCGCCTTCGGCGTTGCCGGCGCCCTGTTGAAGCGGTCGCGGACGGGGAAGGGCTCCGTCGTCGATGTTTCTCTACTTGGCACGGCGATGTGGACACTGTCGTCTGACCTGCTGGCGGCGCTGCAAGGTGCCCAGCCCCGTGCTGCTGGCGGAAGGGGGCCTGTCTTCAATCCGCTTGTCGCCACGTATCGCACGGCAGACCATCGCCACATTCAGCTCGTTTTCCTGCAATCCGACCGGTACTGGGGACCCTTGTGCGATCTGGTCGACCGCCCCGACCTCCGTGACGACCCGCGCTTCGCTGATCACCAGTCGCGCGATGCTCATCGGGACGAGTGCTCCGCCGCACTCGACGAGGTCTTCGCGAGCCGCACCTACGAAGAGTGGAAGGAACTTCTCAGGGAGCTCGACGCCCCGTGGGCACCGGTCCAGGCAGTCGAGGAGCTCCTCACCGACCCGCAAGTACTCGCCAACGACTACCTCGGCGAGGTGGTGATTGAAGGAGGGCCGACATACCGACTGCCGACCGTGCCGGTCCAGTTCGACGAGCAGCCGCCCGCCATGCGTCCCGCTCCCGAGCACGGTGAGCACACGGAGTCCGTTCTCCTGGAGCTCGGATACGACTGGGACGACATCACCCGACTCAAGGACACCGCCGTCATCCCGTGACCAATCAACGCCCAGTCCCCGTCCCGGACGAGCTCTCGGCGCCGTACTGGTCAGCCGCAGCCGGTCACGAGCTCGTCCTCGCCCGCTGCTCCCGCTGCGGCCAGCTGACGCATCCTCCCGACATCGTCTGCCCCCTGTGCCATCACCCCGACCCGGCGTACTCCTTCGAATCGGTGAGCGGAGGCGGCACCATCCGATCTTGGATCGTGGTCCGTCAGTCGTTCCTCCCCGGGTTCGAGGATCTGCTCCCGCTCGTCTTGCTCGACGTTGCGCTCGATGGGGAAGCCGACATTCGCCTCATTGGTCGTCTCCTCGATGGCGCCGACACACCACTCACGATCGGAAGCCGCGTGCAGGTGGCGTTCGAAGAGATCGGCCCCGGGAGTTCCGTGCCGGCGTTTGAGCTGGAGCACGCGTGAACTCATCGTTTACGGCTCGCAACCAGGTGGCCATCGTCGGGTATGCGCAGAGCGACATCGTCAAGCACGCTGGGATACCGCTCGGTGCAATCGCCATGGGTACCGCTACCCGGGCCATAACGGACGCCGGCCTGACCGTCGACCAGATCGACGGATTCGCCTCGAGCGCCCTGTTCCCGTCGGCAGGAAACCACGCCGTCGTTGACGGCGTCAGCACCGTCTCATCGGCATGGCTGGCTCAACGCCTCGGCATCAATCCCCGCTATGCGTCGGGATTCCAGGGCTATGGGCAGATGCCGGGTTCGGTTGCCTTGGCGGTCAACGCCATTTCCAGCGGCGCTGCGGACTACGTGCTGGTCCATCGGGCACTGCACAATCCGGCGGGGAGCTACCACGGCAATCCGATGCAGCATGCGTCTGGCCCAATGCAGTGGACAGTGCCGCAGGGCTTCTTCGGGCCTCTCGCCATGATCGGCCTGACCTACAACGAGTACCTCCAACGCTTCGGCGCCTCGCCGGACTCGATGGCGAACGTGCTGGTCGAAGCTCGGAAAAACGGGGCGCGGATACCGTGGTCGTACTGGCACGACCGCCCGCTGGAAGCTCAGGAGTACCTGGATTCCCCCATCTTGGTTGATCCGATCCGCCGACTGGACTGCGACATACCCGTCGACGGATGTACGGCATTCGTTCTCACTTCGGCCGAGCGGGCCAAGGACCTCCCCCACCCTCCTGTCTACATCTCCGGCTTCGCCGGTGGCAGCCCCACCCGCAACCGCTTGCCACTCCACTGGCCTCTCGATGACGTCTACGACATCGGTAGCGAGACGGCTCTGCGCCTCTGGAACGCGGCGGGGGTCGGTCCGGGCGAGGTTGACCTCCCCCAGCTCTACGACGGCTTCTCGCCGTTCGTCTATTTCTGGCTCGAGGTTCTTGGACTCTGCCCCGTCGGAGAAGCGCACCGTTTTGTCCAAGAGGGCGGGATCGACAGTGACCTCCCATCGGGCCTGCCCGTACTCTCGGGCGGCGGTGCGCTGGGGAACGGTCGGATGCACGGTGTGCCACAGATGCTCGAGTGCTACCTCCAGCTCTCGAGGCGCGCCGGAGATCGGCAACGTGCGCGAGCCTCAATTGGACTCGCCTGCCACGCATCACCGCATCTCGGCGGCGCGGTCGTGTATAGCGCGACCGCGTTCTAGGCAATCGATAGGCTCGACACATGGTTACGACGGCACCGAAAGTCGAGGAACATCTGCCCGCTGAAGTCGACGCCGGTCCGCGCTCCAAGATTCTCTCGGCCGGCCGTCTGCTGATCATGACCAAGGGATCCGGCGTTACGACACAGGACGTCATTCAAGAAGCCGGAGTCGCCCTCCAGACGTTTTACCGCTACTTCGGTAGCAAAGATCAGTTTCTCCTGGCGCTCATCGGCGTTCTCATCAAGGAGCACTGCAATGACCTGGCGGAAAGCGCACGGGCCTTCGACGACCCGGTGGCACGCCTCGAGATCTACGTGCGAGGGACGCTGGCGCCGCTTCACGCCGCCGACGGATTGGCCTCGGCCAGATTCATCACCTCCGAGCACTGGCGCCTCCACCAGACATGTCCGGCAGAAGTGTGGGCCGCCACCCAACCGGTCAGTGATCTCATCAGGCTCGAACTCGAAGCAGGTTCCCGAGCTGGCACCCTCTCGGCCCGCAATCCTGAGCGAGACGCATGGCTCATGACGAAGACCATCATCGGTGCCTATCACCATTACGCCTTCCAGCCAGAAGATCCGGCCTTGGCCACACTCGACGATGACGTCTGGTACTTCTGCCTGGCCGCCGCGGGCGGGTTGCCGCACGGTCCTCGGTGACGGTGGGCCAATCCGATCTCTGCTTACCGACCTATCCTGCGGCGCCCCGCGGTACATCGCGGAACGCCACGTCCCGATCCCGTGAAAGCTCCCGGGGCATGCCAAGAACGCGCTCGCTGATCACGTTCCGGGCCATTTCCGTCGTTCCTCCGCCGATACACGAGACCTGGCGGATCAGATAATCGTCACCGATAAAGCCCAATTGCCCGTCGGCATCTGACCAAGCCGCCCCCGCGGTGCCGGCGATCTCGAATGCGATGGTCTTCAGGCGGGTCGAAGAAACGCCGGTGAACAACCTGATGATGGCGGCCGACTGAGGGGCCGTCGAGCCCGTCCCGATTCCACTACCGATACGGCTTCGGAGCTCACGATTGACGATGTCGAGCACGCGTGCTTCGCCGATCAGATCCCGTACGCACGGGTCGGAGGACCTGCCGGCCTGGCGGGCAGCGACAGCGATGAGAGACGAGGCGGACGAGCCAGCGTTTCCGTACCCGACGGGGACGGTGACGAGGGGCGAGTTCCCAAGCATGCGTTCGTGAAACATCCAGCGGCTTCCCACCGTCCAGCCGTCGTCGACATCGCCGATCCGGTCCGAATCCGGAACCCGCACATCGGTCAAAAACTCCTGGCAGAACTCCTTGGATCCGTTCAGCAGCTCTATTCGATGCACGTCGATGCTCGGCTGGCGAATGGGAAAGGTGAACACGGTGAGTCCCCGGTGTTTCGGGACGTCCCAATTAGTCCGCGCCAGGCAGAGACCCCAATCGGACCACCACGCCCCGGTCGTCCAGATCTTGGAACCGTTGAGCACCCATTCGTCGCCGTCCCTGACGGCAGTCGTCAGGGCGCCGGCGACATCTGAACCACCACTGGGCTCAGAAAGGAACTGCATCCAGAGTTCCTCGCCTTTGAGGATGGCGGGAATGTGACGACGCTTCTGCTCTTCCGTTCCGAAGTCAAGGATCACCGCGGCGCATGGTGAGAGCGTCGGGGCCTGAATCCGAGTAGGAAATTCGCGTCCCTCCAGTTCCTCGTTGAGCACGTTCTGATACGCCGGCGTCAGCCCTTGACCGCCGTACTCGCGTGGAAAACAGATGCCCGCGAGTCCAGCGTCAAAGAGCATCCGTTGCACTTCCCGTTCACGGGCGACCCCGGCAAGCTCTTCGTCGTCGGTTCGATTGTTTCGCAGGATGTCGGCGGCCGTGCCAGACGTCGCTGGGCCCAAGTTGGCCCGCACGAACGCACGCGCACGCTGCCGGAAGCTGTCGATGTCTTCCACCTCGACGTCAGTCATGCCAGAACTACCTGCTCTTCTGCCATAGCGCCGAGGCGCTGCCGATGTTCAGACGGGGTGCCGTAGAGAGCCCGGTTCACCGTGTGCCGTCGTAGGTATAGGTGGAGATCGTGCTCGAAGGTCACGCCGATCCCGCCGTGGATCTGCACGCAGTCCTGCATCAGCTCGCCCCCGAAGTCACCGATGAACGACTTGGCCGCACTGAGCAGCTCGGGTGCGTCGGGAGTACCGTTAGCGACTGCCTCCACGGCGGCATCGCTCACCGCATGGCTCGCCTCGAGCCAGGTCTTCATGTCCGCAAACCGGTGCTTCAGCTCTTGATAGGACGCCAGCGGCCGGCCGAACGAGTAGCGAGCGAATGCCCACTCGACTGTCATGTCGAATGCGCACTGCATGGCGCCGACTGATTCCGCCGTACAGATCGCCACCGCGTGACTGACTTGCCGTTCAACCTGCTCGACCGCCAACCCAAGCTGGCCGATGAGGGATCCGGCGACCGGAAGCCGGACATCCTCGAATGTCACAAGATCGAAGCGACGGGTCGTATCGAGCGACTGCATCGGCGTTACTGAGACGCCTGGCGTTCCACGGGGGACAAGCACCTGGGTCAATCCCGATCCGGTGCGGCCGGTCACGAGGAGATATCGGGCGCAGGCAGCTGATTCAACGGGACGCTTGACGCCAGTCAGCACCAGTTCGTCACCCTCTCGGCGAATGTCGAACGAGACGGAACCGAGTTGGTCGTTCGGCGGTGGCTCGCTGAGGCACCAGGTGGCGATTGCCTCGCCTGAGAGCACATCCTTGATCGCCGGCTCAAGCTCGTCGCCTCCGACCTCGCTCAGCGTGGCCGCCACGACGTTGGTCACAGCCAGCGGTCCGGGAGCGGCGTGGCGCCCAAACTCATGGGCCACCAGCGACAAGTCGACCAAGCCTCGCCCGCTTATGGATCCCCCTCCATGCGTCTCGCTGACCAGAAGCGAGGACCAGCCCAGTTCCGCCCCTCGACGCCAGTAGTCGGGGTCAAAGCCGTCCGCGCTGTCACGAAGGCGACGAAGCTCTGCCACGGGGACGAGCTCGTCGAGCAACCTCGCGGTCGTCTCTCGGAAGAGGGCCTGGTCGGGGCTCAGGTCCAGCAGCATCGCGGTCCTGTTTTCTCATTCATGGCGGCCCGTCCGCGAGGACGAACATCGACAGAAATGCCTGGCCGGGTCTAGAAACACTGCTCGTCTCGTGCGGTAGCAATTATCGACACTGATATCTATATCAGGAACATGACGCTACAGGGCACCGGATTCCGACGTCAAGATTCGCAATCCCCTGGGGCCTGTCTTACGGCGATGGCCGGTTTCTATCCCGCTGTCCTCAATGGCTTAGGTAGCCCCCGTCGCAGATCAACACCTGACCGGTCATGTAGCTCGAAGCCCCACCGGCCAAGAACAGTGCGGGACCGACCATCTCATCGGGGTCAGCAATTCGGTTCTGCAGGCACGACGCTGCCATATGCGCCATGGACTCGGGCCCGGCGCTCCGCGTCATATCGGTATCAACCGACCCCGGACAGAGCGCATTGACTCGAATATCAAAAGGCGCGTAGGCGGCCGCCATCGACCTGGTAAAGGCCTGCAGCCCCGCCTTCGCTGCCGCGTACATCGATACTCCTGCCGAGAATGTGAAGGCGCCGATGGAACTCATATTGATGACAGAAGCAGCGCTACTCGCTTTGAGCTGAGGCAGCGCGGCCTGGACGAGGAACACTGGTCCTCGAAGATCGACGTCGAACACCTTCGCCCATGCCTCACTGGTAAATTCGCCAAGGGGCTGGGCGAGCGATGTCGCCGCATTGTTGACAATGACATCGATCCGACCGAAGCGCTCAACTGTCCGCTCGACGAGCGCATTCACCGAGTCAAGATCTCCCATGTGTGTCGGAACCGCCAATGCCTCGCCGCCAGTCATGCCGCGTAGATGCACTTCCGCCTCTTGACACGCGCCAGCCTTGCGACCGGCAACAACAACCTTGGCGCCCGCGAGGGCGTACCCCTCTGCGATAGAGCGACCGATACCTCTTGTTCCTCCGGTCACGAGCGCTACTCGGCCAGTCAGATCGAAGAGAGATTTGAGCTGGTCTTTAGTCACGATGCTTCGTCTCCTTGTGAACGGAGGCTCTGCGGTCTCGGGATCTCCTCTTCGGAAGCATTAGGGCAGAATGGAAGTTCATGACGGGTCCAGCGCAGGGAGGGACTGCAAAAGCTGAGTCTGCATACAACGACCGAACGATCCGCTCGCGTCGTACAGGAGTGCTCCCGCGATTCCGATTCCATCCTCCCCCAGCGTCGATCGATCTCCGTTCAGGCCGATCCAATCACCATCGGGTTGTCGGACCAGGCTCACCGTGAGATCGAGACTCATGAACATCCATTTCTTGAGCGACAACAGCCTCGCAGTACCGCCCGAGGTGTAGTCCGCCGCTGCAAGCGCTGACTGCATGCCCGTCAAGGGCTTCCCGGCGATCGCAGGCACAAGCAGCCGAAACCAACCCGAGGTCGTCTTCTTTCCAGCAGCCGCGGTGTGCAGCGCCAGAGCCAGGCTCTCAAAGCCCGGCCAGCCCGCCCGGCTCTCCGGCAAGAGCGCCAGGTCTGCCGGAGGAGCGATAACTTCCTCCTCTAGCTGGGGCAGCTCCTGATGTATCGGGGTGATGTAGAGCGCGGAGGCACGGGCCACGGCCCGCTCTCCGTCCCAGAGCACAGCGGAACGACGCTGTACCTTTCGTCCTGCACTCTCATCGGTCACTTCGAGGCGAAGAGGATGGAGACGAACGGCAGCAAGAAGATCCACGGTGACGCGGGCAAGGGCACGATCCTCCGACTCGAGAGCCGCTGCAAACAGAGCGGCGATGGCTGCGCCGTGCAGGGCATCGGGACGCCAAGGCCCGACTGCAAAAGCGGTCGGTACAAGGCACTCTCCCTCAGGAATGAACAAGGCGGAAATATCGGAGCGGGGAGTGAGGTCCGAGGTCGTCACGAGAGATCAGTCCACCTCGCTACGAGATGTGTATCAATCAGATCGCTCATAGAAAATCCTTTCACTAAACCGAGCTACGACTTGGGGGTGGTTTCGAGAATTGGCCTCGATATGAGACTCGGGCTCCAACATGCTCCTCAATCGCGCTCCTTCTACAGAAACGAAACCGGGCAGCCGTTTGTCACATGACTGTTGCGTAGTCCTGTCCCATTTGCTTTGGAGTTCGATCGAAGTTTCGGACTATGGCCTGAACGGTCTTGGAGGCGACCAAACGTCCATCGGATGCGAACACGCGTACGAATGACTGCACGGAGCCTCGTCCGGCCCAGATCGCTCGCGTCTCTGTCAGCATCCAGTCAGTGACGTCGACCTCGTCATGAAAGGCAATTGACGCGCTCACGGGTCCCGTCGAGATCGTCCTGTGCGCGTCGGCTTCGGAAACGCCTTCATGTGGGCGTAAGGCTGCCCCTATGGAGTAGTGGGTGGTGGGTTGAGCAAGGAGCGCCTGGTGAAGTGCCTCACTCTGTGGCACCGAGGCGAACCTTGTCCACACGTAGAGTTCGGGTGGGCCCGCCGGCGCGTCCTGCATCGAATAAGCGCCGTCGACGACCCGGATATCGCGGCCGAGCACACCCATGTCCAGCCGGGGGCAGTCGCTCGGGCCGGGCACGTCCGGCATGGGTGACCCGTGTCTGATCAGATCGTCAGCGCCAGCGTCGGTCATGACGAGCGCTGATGCTCGCAACACGTCACCTTGGTCGACCTTGACGTCGAACAGCGACAACGTCGACCCTCGGCGCAAGGTGTCAACTGCCAGCCGGAGCGGTTCGTCAAACGAAGCACTCTTGACAAATACGACATGCGCCGACGTCACGTGCTGATCCGGCCTGGTCTTGGACGCTGCGATGATCGCCGCTCCGAGTAGTTGGCCTCCCTCAATCACGACACGTCGCTCCTTGTGCCAATCCAAGGAGAAAAACGTGCCGACGGGAGGATTCGGATACGGCGGGGCGGTGAACGATCCATCACTCACAGGAATGACGTCCATGAGCGTGGCGAGGTCGTCAGCCGTGCCCCACATGGGGAAGCGGACAGTGGCTTCGAGCTCGTCCGGAAACGCCACAGAGGCGGTCACCTCAACCAGATCGGTCGAAAACGCCGCATAGCCGGCCAGCCCCGCCACCTCGCCCATCGGATTCGGGTACCACCACACAGCATTCTCAAGCACCCCGTCGGCGGTAGACAATGAGGAGTAGCTCGCTTCGCCCTTGAAGGGACAGATGGTGTGCTGGTCAGACTCGACGAGCGCATCGGCGATGATGTCCTTCCGCGGGAAGTAGAGCTGGTCGAGGTGGTCGGACTCATGGACGATGAGACAACGGTTGCTCTCCGCGACGAGCGCCCCGGCCGCGTGGACTCTCCCGATCCCTTCCAACGGCACGAGGTCGATCCGATAATCCGGGTATTGCGGCCAGGCGCTGGTCACCACAGCGCTGCCTTCCGCAAAGGAGTGCAGAGGCAGGGACCTCCCACTATCCCCGCGTCCATTCTCGCAGCGTCTCGACAAGCGCCGGGGGGTCGTCCACCGAGTCGGGTATCTCGATGTTCAGGCACGTGACGCCGGCTGCTCTGTAAGCCTCAATCCGACCCCGAACGTGCTCTTCGTCACCAACCAAGAGCGTTGATTTCAGGTAGTCGGCCGGAACGAGCGCTTCAGCCTCCTGCCTTTTGCCGGACAGGTATAGCTCCTGAATCCCATGTGCTTGCTGTTCGTACCCGTACTTGACGAACAAATCGTTATAGAAGTTTTGCCCAACTGATCCCATGCCTCCGACGTACAGCGCCACGTGTGGGCGCTCGGCGTCGCGGAGACGGTCGGCTTCGCCCTCGTCGCACACAGAAACCGGTCCGCCTGCCACGATTTCCAAGGGGCCGAGGGCCGGATCTCGCCGGCTGGCTCCTTCGGTCAGGGAAGAAGCCCAGACGTCGTGTCTGTCCGGATGGAAGAAGATGGGAAGCCAACCCTGGGCTACCTCTGCAGCGAGGGCAACATTCTTCGCCCCTAACGCTGCGATGTAGATCGGTATGTCTGGACGGACTGGCTGGTTCAGCAGCTTGAGGGACCTGCCGTCGCCACCGGGTAACTCGATGGTCTTTCCTTCGTACTGCAACTTCTCGCGCGCCCACACCAGTCTGCATACATCGATCGTCTCCCTGGTGCGCAGCAGTGGGCGATCGTAGGCGGCGCCGTGCCAGCCCTGAACCACTTGGGGACCAGACGCGCCGAGGCCGAGGATGAACCGCCCCGAGGACACGAAGTCCAGGCCAGCCGCTGTCATTGCCGTCAACGCCGGCGAGCGCGAGAAGACGGGCAGGATGGCACTCCCAAGTTGCACGCGGCTGGTCCGGCCAGCGAGCAACCCGAGCATGGAAACGGCATCGAACCCATAGGCCTCGCCGATCCAGAGCACGTCGATGCCGGCAGATTCCATGGAGACGGCCCAGTTCACCGCTTCCTCGGCACTTGGGAAGCGCGGCACGTTCATGGAGAGTCTCACGGCAGGAGGTGTCCGAGGCGCTGGCGGTCATTCTCGCTCATCGGTTCCAATGGGCCACCCTTCTTCTCTCTCCACCAGACGCCATCGCTCTGCCACGCTTCCCGTCGAAGCCTCTGCTTGTCGATCTTCATGCTGGCCAGCTTGGGGAGCTCCTGGACGAATCGAACGAATGAAGGATGTCCACTTCGTGCCGAGATCGGGCTGGTCCGCGACAAATCGGTCAAATACGCCAGGATCGACGTCTCGCTCATCCTCCAGTTCGATCGCCGCCATGACCCGGTCGCCGACCGGGTCGTCCGGGACGGCGTAGACAGCTACGGAGCGCACGCCGGGGAATCGGCCGATGATCGCCTCGACCGGCGCGGCCGCGAAGTTTTCCCCGTCGACCCGAAGCCACTCGTTACTCCGGCCCGCGAAATAGAACCAGCCTTCCTGGTCCCGGTAAGCCAGGTCCCCTGACCAGTAGGCCCCGCCCCTGAAACGAGCTTGCGTCGCCTCCTCGTTCTTGTAATAGCCCTCGAATCCGCTTGACGGTGCGGTCTCGACGATCTCCCCCACCGCAGAGCTCCAGTTCTTCACCTGTCCGCGGTCGTCGAATTCGGCCGGCGGGCACTCGAGACCAGTCTCCGAGTCGAGGACCTTGACCGTCTCGCCTGCCTGGCCCAGTGCGGCGGGGGGCATGGACGGGTCACGACGGATGATGATGATGCCCTCGGTGGACCCGTAGCTGTCCCGTACGTCGCAGTCGAAGCGACGAGCGAACTCGCTGATGTCCCGCATGGAGGCTTCGTTCCCGATGGCGAGGCGGAGCGTCGTATCGCCGTCGTCGGCCCGCTCGGGCACCGCCAGGATGTAGTTGAGCACTTTGCCCGTATAGGTCAAGACGGTGGCGCGGTGACGGCGGATATCGGTCAGCGTGCCGGATGCCGAGAAGCGGGTCCGGATGGCGATGGGCACGCCCGCGGTCAGCGACGAGGACCAGCCAGTGAACAGCGAGCTCGAGTGGAAGAACGGAAGAGGGGCGTACACAACATCTCCGGCCGCCAACTGGGTGACCATGGCGACGTGGCCGCCCGTCGTGGCAAATCGCCCGTGCGTGCAACGGACTGCCTTGGGCATACCCGTGGACCCGGACGTGAAGATCAGGAGGAACAGATCCCCTGGCCCGACCTCTGGGCCGAGATAACCGGCCGCGGGCGGGAGCTGCTGGCATATGCCGGTGCATCAACCTCGATGATCCGGTCCTTGCCCAGCCCCAGTTCCAGCCCGTCGAGCAATGGCCGCTTGTCGCTCGATGTGACGACGAATTGGCAATCGGTGAAGGCCACCAGCTGCGCGAGCTGATCACCCCGGTAGGTCGAGTTGATACCGACAATGACGCTGCCGGAGAGCGCCGCACCGGCGAGCCAGAAGATGTATTCGGGAACGTTGTCGAGCAACACGCCGACATGGGGAGGCCGTCCCTCGTCCAACCCTTTCTGGAGGAAGCGGCCGCGACGTTTCGCCTCATTGATCAGCTGCCGGTAGGACCATGCCTGATCCCCGAAGAACAAGGCAGGCCGATCGTCTTCTGCCCTCGCGAGGAGGAGCTCTGCGGCTGTGCTCACAAAACTGGGTCAGCTGCCTTCAGCCAACCGGTCCACGCACCAACGCTTCGTTGGCGTTCTCCGGCAGCCTCAACAACGGCTCCTGCGTCCCCGAGACCGTCGGCCCCCACTGCTCTCCCAGGGGCTCCAGTAAAGCGAGGTCGAAGTCGTAGACCTGCGCCACGGTCCCCCCGAGGAAGTTCTCGAGGTCCGCCTGCGGCCAGGCGTGAAACAGCTGGCGCAGATGCTCCCGAGTAAACGGTGCGGTTCCCTCGTCGTGCGGGTAGTCGGAACCCCACATGAATCGGTCGAGGCCCAATTGCAGGATCGCCTCCACGTCGGGTGCCTTGGGCTGGGAAACAGCAACCCAGCAATTGCGTTTGAAGTATTCCGTCGCTGTCAGGGGAAGGATCGAGTCCTCGCCGTACTTGAGCTCCCCGGTCGCACCGGTTTCCCTAATCCGGATGATCGACTGGTCCAGACGAGAGAGCAGGGGTGGCAGCCAGGCCGCTCCCATTTCGGCCATCACGAAACGGAGCCGAGGGTGGCGCTCGAACACGCCAGAAAGCAATACGTGGAGGAACGGTCGGGTTTGGTAGAACGCGTACTCCCCGATGTACAGGAGCTGCGCCGACGGCACTTTGCCGAAATCAGGCACGCCAGTGCCCCCGTGAATGTTGACCGGGAGGTCTGCCTCCTCGCAGAAGTCCCAAAGGGGCTCCCAGTACGGGTCATAGATCTGGTGCTCGATCCACGTGGCATCTGGTGGATTGTTCGGCAGCAGCAGCCCACCTCGTAGGCCGTGGTCGGCGATCCACTTGGCGTCGGCCAGCGCGTCTTCGAGGTTGTTGATGAAGATCTGCCCGATCCCGGCCCGCTGAGAGGGGAACGCAGCGCAGAAATCCACCAGCCACCGGTTGTGGGCGCGGATGCCGGCGAGTCGGTGCGCGTAATCCTCCGGCTTCGGCGGCGGAGCGGCCAGCACGAAACTGGGGAAGAACGGGGGCACAGTGTTGGGGAAGATCACCTCTCCGACGACTCCGTCCTCGAGCTGCTGGCGGCTACGCATGTCGTTGTCCCAGTTGCGGAGGCGCCGGTCGTCTTTGAGATCCTTGAACGGGTTCTTGTAGCGATTGCGCCAGGCATCGAAGTCGTCCAGGTACTGCGCCTCGAGGTATTCCCGGTACTGCGCGTGACTCCCTCCGGCATGGGTGTCGGCTGAAATGATCGTGTAGTGGTCGCCCACGGCCGTCCCTCCACTGAGCAGCACGTCGCCGGATGAGGACGCACTGGACTGATATTGATATCGGTATAGATTCTACCAAGAAGGGATTCGGGTGCAACAGAGGGCGTCTTGGCCCGACCCCGGCACGTCAACGGCGTGGCTAAAGGAACGATGGCGCCCGTGAGGAATTTCAGGGGGCCCGCTCGGGGTCATCTCGGGAGGGAGAGACCTCTCTCGGCAATGGTGTTCCGCTGAATCTCATCAGTGCCTCCCCCGATGCGGAGTCCCGGAGCGAAGAGCAGCCGCTCTCTCCAGGTCTGGGCGTCGGATGAGACCTCGGCCGTGGCCGACGGACCAAGCAACCAGTTCCCGGTGTTGGCGCAGAGACGCGCATGTTCGCTGTACAGCAGCTTGACGACGGATCCACCGGCCGGGACCTCAGCGCCGGAGGCGATCCGTTGCTGCGTGAGATCGAGCACCCTCTCCCTGGCGTAGGCAGCTGACACCTCCTGGCGCACCAGTGGCTCCACGTGACGCCCAAGGCGTCTGGCCAGTTGCATCAGCTGCTGTGCGCCCCTGGCGCTGGTTCCTCCGCCGATGGCGGCCCGCTCGCTGGCGAGCATTGTTCGGAGGATTGCCCGCGCGTCACCGAGCTGCCCGACGAGAGACTCTTCGGGGACGAACGCGTCCTGCAGGAATACTTCGTTGAAGTGGTAGGCGCCTGACATCTGGCGTAAGGGCCGCACCTCGACCCCGGGTTGTCTCATGCTCATGAGGAAGCAGGAGAGGCCACTCATGCCTGAAGTCTCCCTGTCGCTCCGAGCGATGAGCAGCGCGAAATCACTCGTGCCGGCGCCGGATGTCCACACCTTCTGCCCCGACACCGACCAGCCTCCGGTGACTGGGGCCGCAAAGGACTTGGCGCTGCCCAGGTCTGAACCGGCATCGGGCTCCGAGAGCAGCTGGCACCAGGTCTCCTCCCCGCGTAGGGCCAGTGGGAGGTAACGGAGGCGCTGCTCGTGCGATCCGTGGACGAAGAGAACGGGAGGAAGCATCTCGAGGCCGACAGCGAGCACCTTGGTGGACACTCCGTAGGCGGCCTTCACCTGCGCGATCTCATCCTCCTGCCAGTCCGGCGCGCCCTCGCCGCCGTAGTCGGCCGGCCAGGAACGGCCGCTCAGCCCTGCATTCACCAACTCCCTCTGCCAGGCCAGACTCACGTTGAGGGCGCGCTGTTCGGCTTCTCGATATTCGGCGATGGAGTTACCCGAAATGATGTGGATGGCGGAGAAATCCTCGGCCGAGCCTTTGAGCGGGGCGTTGGCGGCGAACCACGCATCGACCTCGGTCCGAAACGTGGCCCGCTCGTCTTCAGTCGGTGCCGTCATCCCACTTCCAGCTTGAGGCCGGGACGCGGCCATACGCACTGCACCAGTCGACCCGAGCGCGAGAGCGTCAGGACGGCCGTCTTCATATCGGGCCCACCGAAGGCGATGTTCGTCGTGACGTCGCCGGGAATGGGATGGACATCGACCTCCACTCCGTCCGGCGTCACCACGACGATCCCCTCACCGAGGGCCCCGATAGCGATGCGGCCATCTTTCTCCACCGCGAGCGAATCGAACGAGAACGGCGTGGCCACGACGCACCGTCCACCATGGCGCACGGCCAGCGAGCCCGCCGCCGGCTTGACTTCACCGGGCGCAGAGAGATCCCACGCCCACAGGCGGCCCGTGTGCGTCTCGGCCACGTAGACCGTCGTGCCGTCAGGCGACAGACCGACACCATTGGGACCGAGAAGCGGGAAAGCCACCTGCTTCAGGGGCCCGTTGCCAGGGGGCGCGTAGTACAGACGCGCCCCGATCGACGCTCTCGAACCTTCCCTTTCCATGGTCGGTGAACCAGAGGCCGCCGACCGCATCGAAAACCAGGTCGTTGGGTCCGCGCAGAGGCCTCCCTTCGTAACTGTCATACAACCGAGTGACCGCGCCGGAGCGGAGATCCACACTCTCCATCCACCCGCCCGTGAATCCCGACGGCTCATTCGTGTGTGTGGGGTGGTCGATCGGGATGCTGACGCCGTTGACCGTCGTCCACAGGAACCCGCCGTTGTTCGCCACGACCACCGTCTGCGTATCCGCCAGAGCCAGACCGTTCGGACCTCCGCCAGGAGTGGCGACAACCGACACCCGGCCATCTGCGACCCGAACGACGCGGCCCCCCTCGATGTCGACGGCGAGAAAGGAGTCATCGTCGAGGATCACGGGACCTTCCGGGAATCCGAGATTCGACGCCAGCACGTCGAACTCCAAAGGCTCGTGCGTCACGGTTTTCACGGAGAATCCTCCAGATTCAGCACGCGGGCCGCATTCGCCCCCAGGAACTCGGGCCACACGTCCTCATTGAACGGGACATCGGCCATTTCGGTGAAGATCCTCTCCAACGTGAGTCCCATCGGGAAGTAACCGGCGTACAGCACCTTGCGGGCGCCTCGCGTATTGGCGTAATCCACAATCGACGACGGGTAGTACTTCGGTGCGAAACCGCTCGTGGAGTAGTAGAGGTTCGGCCACTTGAGCATGAGCTTCACCGCGAGTTCCGTCCAGGGCTCCGCGCCGTGACGCATGACCAGCACCAGGTCGGGAAAGTCGTACAAGACTTGATCGAGCCGCTCGACGTGCTGGACGAGCGAAGGCACTCTCGGACCGGCGATCCCGACCGTCACGAACATGGGTATTCCGAGCTCGACACACTTGGCGTAATAGACATAGGCCAGAGGAGCGTCGATGGCGACTTGTGGTGACGTGCCGTGCGGAAAGAAGGACGCGGCGCGGACACCCCATCGCTCGTACGCTTTCACGAGCCGGTCCACACCCTTCATGCCCTGATTGGGATCGACGGTGAACGAGGCGGCGAAGCGGCCCGGGTGGCGGGTGAGGGCCGTCTCAGTGACCTCGGTATTCACACTGAGGCTGACGAGCCCGGTGCTGATTCCAAATCGGTCCATTTGGGCGAGGGTCACATCAATGGGATCCAGGAGTTCCCGCTCCGTGTGCGCCGGGACGTCGTGGAACATGTAACCGGCGGGCATCGGCAGGTCCTCGAGTGACTCGCGATCGCGTAGTGCGGGGCGGAGGCCGGCGTACAGTTGTTCGGGATCCGTCGGAAACCCGATCATGGTGTCAACGACGCCTTCAGCGGGCGGCCATGGCTGCGGGGGCATTTGGTCAGTTCCGGTCTTGACAAGGCATTCCGTCCCAGACGGATGTCATGGGATCTAGCGGCCCGATGGTACCCTTTGAGTAGAGGTTGATGTCGGTATCAATGTTCTCGCGGACGGGTGGGCCTCTAGAAATGATGGCACCCAGGACATGATGATCAGTCGGCTGAGGGGATCCTCAAGTCGACACACCAGAACGGAAAGGACCGTCTCAGTGCCGAGAGCCCGGGTCAATGACAAGGGGGCACCCAACTACCACCCGCGCTCCGCCAAGGGCGAGCAGACGCGGGCACGCCTGGTCAAAGCGGCGAAGGAGATCTTCGAGCGAGACGGAATGTTCGACGCACGGATCTCCGACATCGCAAAGAGGGCCAAGGTGTCGTACGGGGCCTTTTATCACTACTTCGACACGAAAGAGCAGCTCTTCCGGGAGGTGGCGTCTGCGCAGGAAAGGCGGCTGAGCGCCCCGCCCGACGAGACGGACCAGCCGCGCTCGGGAGGATCCCCCGAAGACGCCATCCGCGACGCCAATCGCCGCTACCTCGAGCGCTATCGCGCCGAGACTCGCCTCATGGGTGTCATCGAACAGGCCTCGCGCTACGACGCGCACGTTAATGCGGAGCGCATGGCCAGTCAGCGGGCCTTTTCACAACGATCCGAACGATCCATCAAGCGACTGCAGAGTGAAGGGCGCGCCGACCCCAGGGTCAATCCGGCACTCGCGGCGGACGCTCTGGGAGCGATGATCGCCCGCTTTGCGGAGCTGTGGCTGACCCAGGGCTACCGTGAATATGAGTTCGACGAAGTCGTTGAACAGCTGAGCCTCTTGTGGGCCAATGCGCTCAGGCTCGACCCCGATGAACCACCCAAGGACGCATTGAAAGACCGCTAGTTCGACTGAGCTCGCCCTCAGTCCGCCGGCCGGTCGCTCAGACCGTCGGGCACTATGAACCAGCACGTTCTCTTGCGAATCTTCCATCCCGCCTCGGTCCGAACCACATCATCCCGGTAGACCGCGCTGCGGGAGTTCCCGCTCTGGCGGTCGATGAACAAGAGGTTCTGCTCGGTCTGCGCTCTGTCCGCGTCGTGCATCCGGATCAGCGGTGGGCCCCCCAGATGGAGCCCTTTCGGGGCTGCCGCCATCATCTTCCGTAAGCCTTCGCGGCCGTCGAAGGAGCGGCCGTAGACGTCGAACGAGCCGTCTTCGGTAAAGAGGCTGACCCAGGTCTCGACGTCGTCGTGATCGAGCGAGAGGCAATAGTGCGCCAGAAGGTTGGTGATGGCGGCGTGTTCGTCGCCCGTCGGCTCCCTGGTAGTAGTCATCGGCTTCTCTTTCCTCGAAGTGGCTGTCGATCCCGTGTCCGGCGATACCTCGGGTTGGAGCCTGGACGCCACGATCGACGGCTTGGACGGTGCGTCCATGACGAGCCGGGAGCGGACGATCTTGCCTGATGTCGTCCTGGGCAGGGGTTCATCCCAGAGGACGAGCTCCTCGGGCAGCCGGCGCGTTGGTACTCCTGCGGAACGGAGATGGCTTGTGACATCTTCGAGACCGATAACTGTCCCTTGTGAGGGGAGAATTGCCACCGCCAGCCGCTCCCCCGTCACTGCATCCGGCAGCGCAAAGCTTGCTGCCTCGTCCAGCCCCTTCATATCGAACATGGCGGCATCGATTTCGGCGAGAGAGATCTTGAAGCCGTTCCGGTTCACGACCTCCTTGAGCCGGCCCACAACCGTGAGCCGCCCTTCGGACACCTCCATCAGATCGCCCGTGCGATACCAGTCGCCCTCGAACGCCAGCTCATTGTCCGTCTCATCGAGATACCCGAGGAAGACGCCGGGGCCCCGCACTAATCCCTCTTGAGGGTGTTCTTGGGACCCGACACGTACTTCCGTGCCAGGCATCAACGCGCCGTCATCCATCAGCCTGAGCTCCGGGACGTCTTTCGGCATGCTCCCTGACGCATTCGGTGCTTCCGAGGATCCGTAAACCCTCGCA
The DNA here is from genome assembly GCA_963738135.1 of uncultured Acidimicrobiaceae bacterium. Classification (GTDB taxonomy): domain Bacteria; phylum Actinomycetota; class Acidimicrobiia; order Acidimicrobiales; family RAAP-2; genus Bog-473. The sequence goes on from CAVTVK010000001.1 coordinate 508,359, forward strand.
ACTTTCATGCCGTAGTCATCCATCACATGCTGCAGCAGCGGGCGCGGCAGCATGGTTCCCCCCAGCGCCAGGGTGCGGAGCGAGCATCGGCGACCGGGCCGTCTGTCCGCCGCTTTGATCAGACGCTCGACGATCACGGGCGCACCGCCCAGCAGCGAAGCTTCGTGTTGATTGATGCGATCAAGCGACCTCTCGGCCTCGAAATCATCCTCGAGGACCAGTGTGGCGTGCTGGTCCGCCGCCAGATGCATCTGCATCACCCCGGTGATGCTCGTCAACGGACTCACGAGGAAGATCACGGTGTCTGGACCGGCTTCGGTGATCAGCGCCATGTTCTTGGCGCCGCAGGTGAGCGTGTTGAGCGAATGCGTCACCCCCTTTGGCCGGCTGGTGGTCCCCGAGGTGAAGAGAATGACCGCAACCTCGTCGCGGTCCGGTTCCGACCAATCTCGACCTTCCACCGACGCAGAATCATCCTCTACAAAGTGCTCCAGCGTGATCAGATGACTGCTCCCCAACTCTGGCCCAAGCCGATCGCACTCGTCGTTCGGGATGATGACCAGTTTCGGCACGACGACGTCGAGCGCGGCACGGACGTCAGCCGTCCCGCAACGACGGTCGAGCAGAACGGCTCGGGCCCCGATCCGGAGAAGGCCGTGGTACGCAATGACTCCCGCGGCCGAGTTTTCGGCGATCAGCAGGACCGGATCGCACGCGGAAACGCCGAGCTCGGTAAGAGTCGACACCGCAATGGCCACCTGTCGACCCAAGTCGGCCCACGTCAACGATCGCCGGTTGTCGATCAGCCCAACAGCATCGGGGCGGAGTGAGCCGGCGGCTTCCAGTCCGTCGCGTAGCTCTCGGTCGTTCCAGTACCCCTGCGCGGCATACGACTCGGCTCGATCCCCCACGGTGCGGCGGAAGGCCGTGGCGGGTGACGGCTCCACAGGAGCCCAGTCCAGGCCGGTCATTTGTCCATCTGGTGTCACTTCTGTCGACTCTTCCACCTTGCGAAATCCTGGCACAATTTCTATATTGATATCAATGTCTTCTTTGGCCCGTCCGGCTCCAGCCGACCATGCCGATCTCCCGACCTTTGCGGCAGCGTTCGAGCGCTGGCTCGAGAGCCGTCCGGCGAGCCTCGTGGAGGCCGCGTCTCCCGGGCCCAGCACCGACGACCGGATGGTCGCGATGCGACGCCTCATGGGCGACCTCTTCGCGGATGGATGGGGTCGGTGGGGTTGGCCGGAAGCCTTCGAAGGACTCGGGGGGACCATCATGCACCGGGCGGTCATGTGGGACGGCCTGGCCCGGCACGGTGTAGGCAGCATGGCCGCCTTCGAGCATCTCGAGGTCCTCGGACCCACCCTCCTCGCCATGGGCCCACCCGAATTCTGCGCACAGGTATTCCCGGGCTTCTTGGATGGCACCGAAACGTGGGCGCAGGGCTTTTCCGAACCCGACGCTGGTTCTGACTTGGCCTCCATTCGGACCCGCGCCGTGCTCGACGGAGATGCATACCGCATTACGGGCCGCAAGATCTGGACGAGCTGGGCGCGCTTTGCGCGTTGGTCCCTCGTCCTGGCCCGCACCGGCTCAGCGGAGTCGCGGCACCGCGGTATCACCGCCTTCATTGTCGACCTGCGCTCTCCTGGCGTCGAGGTGCGCAGCATCGCTCAGGCGAACGGCCACGACGAACTGGCCGAGGTCACGCTCGACGATGTCCTCGTGCCGGCGGACCGGCTCATCGGGACACTCGATGGCGGCTGGTCGGTTGCCATGCACATCCTCAGCAGCGAGCGCGGTACTTTCGCCTGGTTCCGCCAGTGTTTCCTCTTGCACCATCTCCAGGGGATGCTCCCCCGTGGGGCGCCAGGATCGGACGGGATGCTGGGTGACGCCGTGCTGGACCTCGCCGGCGTCAGCGCTCTGAGCATGGAGGCTCTCCGTGTGCACGAAAAGGGGGCGATCCTCGGGCCCCGAGCAGCATTCACCAAGCTAGTCCTCTGCGCCGCTGAACAGGGACTCTTTGATTGGGCACTGGCCAGCGACCCGGACGTCATCCTCGATCCGTTCGATCAACAAGGACTGGATCTGCGTGCCGCGTACCTCTTCTCGCGGATCGTGACCATCTACGGGGGCTCCCAACAGATGCAGCTGGACACCGTCGCCAAGCAGATCCTGCAGTTGCCGGTGTGACCATCGTCGAGGATGCAGACGATCTGTTTCTGAGCAGTGCGCAGGACGCGCTGCGTTCCACTGACGGCGACAACGCCCTGCGCGTGCTGGGATGGAGGGACCTCCTGGGGTCGCTCGATGCAGATGCTGAGGCGCGGCTCGGCGTCCTGGCCTACTTCCGGGCCCAAGGTCGCGAACTCGGATCCTCGGGTGCGCTGGGAGAGCTGATGGCGCAGCCGTACGCCGAAGCCCTGGGCAACGAGCACGCCGTGACGGCAAGTGTCGAGCGCCAGTCGGCGCGGCGCGGCAGTCGAGCGGTGGTCGTGGGAAGACAGGCCACCGGTGGGATCCTGATCGACAGGCCCGGGCACGGCGCTTCGTTGGTGCAGCTCGACACACTCGAGCTCAGGCCTCTCGGTTTGAGCGACGGGCTGGCGCTGCACGAGATCGAATCAGACCTCAGTGCTCTGCCCCCCTCGCTGAGCGAGGCAGAGACAGTGCCGTTGCGCGCTCGAAGCATGCAACTGGGGCGCCTCGCCATCGCCTACGAGATCCTGGGGTCCGCGGAGGCCGCTCTTGGCGGCGCAGTGCAGCATGCACGCGACCGCATGCAGTTCGGTCAGCCGATCGCCCATTTCCAGGCCGTGCGCCACCTCTTGGCTTCCGCACGGGTCGATGCGGCGGCGATTGCGGCCGTGACCCAGCAATCAGCCGAGCAGTTTCCCGCGCTCCCCCCCATGCGTGACGCCATTGCCAAGGCCTTGGCTGGCCGCAACGGCAGACAGATCTGTGAACGATCCCTCCAGGTGCTCGGCGCAATGGGGTTCACCACGGAGCACGGACACCACCGATTCCACAGCCGCGTCCTCGTGCTCGATGCCCTGCTGGGCACTTCGAGCTCCTTGACCCATCAGATCGCCGTGACGCTCAGGGCATCAGCGGGCACGGTGCCGGAACTGCACCAGTCTGTTGGGTCCATCCGGGGCACCTGAGCGGCTCCCGGCTCCTGCCTCATCCGGAAGCGGAGTTTCGCGGCTTGCCGTGGAAACGAATCGTCCGATGCCGGAAGCGCCAAGTGCCTTCGACCTTCACCAACACGTCCTCGTACCACCCCGCGAGCATCCGCCCGGTTTCGGCGTCCCGGAACATGAAGGTCTGCTCGCTCTCGGCCGTGTCGGTCGCTCCGCTCTGCCGGATGACAGGCGGCGCGGCTAGGTGGGTTCCCGACGGCGCCGTGCGGCCGAGCTCCGCTCGCTCTGCTGTCGTCGTCAGGGGCGACTGGCCTTCCATTTCGAACACGGCGTCGTCACCGAAGAGCGCCATCCACTCGTCGACTTGCTGCCGGTCGAGGAGCAAGCCGTACTGCGATAGGAGATCAGTGATCTCACTGCGATCCTCCAGGCTCAGGCCCACAATGCTGCTCCCTACGACGCGCTTGCCCTCGGAGTGGCCGGCGGCGGCGTCGAGGCCGACTTCTCGAGGAAGCGATCAACAATCTGACGGTGTGGCGCACTTGCGCTGGAGATGCTCTCGGCGGCCAGCGCGAAGTCCAACACGTCGTGCATGGCCCGCTCGAGATGCTTGTTCAGGGCCCGCTTGGTGTCGATGAGCGCCTGCGTCGGCTGCCGGGCGATCCGCTCGGCCAGGGAGAGTGCCTCGTTAAGGCTCGACCCGTCGGGCACCACCCGGTTCGCCAGCCCGAATTCCACGGCGTCCTTGGCGACGATGCGATCGCCGGTGAACAGATACTCCTTGGCCCGCAGAAGGCTCGTCATGGATGGCCACGTCAGGGCACCACCGTCGGCCGCCACCAGGCCCACCGAGACGTGCGGGTCGGCCAGGTAGGCGCTCTCCTCAATCAAGACGACATCGCTGAGCCCGGCCAGGGAACAGCCGAGCCCGACGGCCGGGCCGTTCACGGCGGCGATCACCGGGAACCGGAACCGGATGAGCCGCTCCACGATCTGGCGCGCCTCGCGCAGGATGGCCGCCCTGACCTCCTCGTCTTCGTTCATCCGCTTGAGGAGGGTCATGTCACCACCGCCACAGAACGCCCGCCCGTTGCCGGTGATCACGACCACAGAGCAGCCGGGATCCCCCTCCAGCTCCAGCCAGACCTCGGCCAGACGGCGGTGGAGCTCAGGGTTGGCGGCATTCAAGGCCTCGGGCCGGTTCAGCCGGACGACCCGGATGCGATCACGGCTCTCGACGAGAAGGACGGAGTCAGGCTCGCTCACGCCCACGACGCTACACGGACCATAAGTCGATGTCGATGTCATAATGGCGGGATGGACGCCCTTTACCGACCGCAGTTCCTGCCGGACTTGCTCATCGCCGCCCTCGAACGCAACGTCGATCGACCGTGCTTGTACATCGACGGGGACGTCCTCACCGCAGCGCAGATGCGGGACCAGATCAGCCGCTACGCGCAGGCATTCGGCGCTCAGGGAATCCTCCTCGGCCAGGGCGTGGCGACGTTGTCGAAGAACCGGCCCGAAGTCCTGTTCTCCATGGGGGCGGTGATGGTGACCGGCTGCCGGAACACTCCGCTCCATCCCCTCGGCTCGCTGGACGACCACGCCTATGTTCTCGAAGACGCGCAGATCAACACGCTGATCTTCGACCCGGCCTTCGCCGGGAGAGCGCAAGAGCTGCAGGAGAAGGTGCCGACCCTCACCCGGCTGTTGTCCTACGGCCCCAGCGATGTCGGCGAAGACCTCATGAAGCTGAGCGAAGCCTTCGAGCCCAGGCGTCTCGTTGGGCCCGACGTGGGCCCTGAGGATGTCTCCGCTCTTGCGTACACCGGAGGCACGACAGGTAAGCCCAAGGGTGTGATGAACACCTTCAGGGCGAGCGCCAGCATGACGCAGATCCAGATGTCGGAATGGCAGTGGCCCGATGAGGTCCGCCATTTGGTCTGCACCCCGTTGAGCCATGCCGGTTCTTCGTTCTTCGTCCCGATACTGCTCGCCGGCGGGTCGATGGTGGTCCTGCCGGCCTTCGAACCGGCCGCCGTGTTGGAGGCAATCGAAGGGCATCGGATCACGACCACCATGCTCGTGCCGTCGATGATCTACTCCCTGCTCGACCATCCCACGTTCGCCGAGCGCGATCTTTCGAGCCTGAAGACGATCTACTACGGCGCATCCCCCATGTCACCCATACGGCTCCAAGAGGCAATCCGCAAGTTGGGCCTCATCTTCTTCCAGTTCTACGGACAGACCGAGGGACCGATGACCGTCTGCGTGCTTCGCAAGGAAGAGCACGACCCCGACGACCTCAACCGGCTCGCATCGTGCGGCAGACCGGTGCCGTGGACCCGCGTCGGCCTGCTGGACGACGAAGGCCACGAGGTCGCAGACGGTGAACCCGGTGAGCTGTGCGTCCGGGGGCCTCTCGTCATGAAGGGCTATTGGAACAAGCCCGAGGAAACGGCTGAGGCCCTCGAAGGCGGCTGGCTCCACACGGGAGACGTCGCTCGCAAAGATGAACAGGGCTTTCTCACGATCGTTGACCGCAAGAAGGACATGATCGTCTCAGGAGGGTTCAATGTCTTTCCCCGCGAAATAGAAGACATCATCGCGACCCATCCTTCGGTCTCCGCCGTCGCGGTAGTGGGAACCCCCGATGACAAGTGGGGTGAGGCAGTGACGGCAGTCATTGTGCCGCGGCCCGGAGCGACGGTCGACGTTCCTGCGATCATCGCTCTCGTCAAGGAGCGCAAAGGCTCGCACCACGCGCCGAAGACCGTCGACATCGTCGACGCAATCCCCGTCAGCCCGCTGGGCAAGCCAGACAAGAAGGCGATCAGGGCCCGTTACTGGGCCGGCAGCGACCGTCTCGTCCACTAGAGCCGTGCCGGGCTCCGGTCAACCGTCACCCGCGTAGCGCAACCCGTGACCGAACCTGAACAGTGGATCCTCCGTGTCGAAGGGCACGTCGCTCCGGCTCGCAACCACGGCAGCCATGGACCGAGGAAGGTCGAAAGGGAGGTTGCCTTCGGGTGACGCGGCGCCGAAGAGCACGTCGAGCAGTGCTGCCTCGTCGATGCCGTAGTTGCCGATGATTGCCGCGGCTTCCCGGGCGAGGGGTGTGAGGACGGCCGGCCGCTCCAGGTAGATGTCGATGACCGTGGGCACGGCCCTGCAGATGTGCAGCAGGCGCTCGACTTCCTCCGACGAGAATTCGAGCGAACCCCCGTGAAACAGGTCGACAAAGCCTCCGTGACCTGATGGCTCCCACGGCGCCTTCAACCTAAGGATGGCGACGTCGGCTTCGCTCGGATCGCTGACGAGGGACGCGTAGCTGGCGACCACCTCATCGGTCGTACCCTCGCCGTAGACCTTGATGCCGCGTTGCAGGGGAAGCATCGGCGCATCGGCACCGGACATGCCGTTGGTGAGGAGAGTGAGGGCCCGCTGTTGCGCACGCAAGCCGGCAGCACGGAAGTCCGCCCGACCCAGGATTGTGCCTGCCCTTCTCTCGTCCACGAATGGGTGATCGAACAGGCCGAGGGCGAACTTCTCCCGGAGGAGGCGGCGAACCGACACGTCGATTCGGGTTTCCGCAATCCGCCCGGCATTGACAAGGCGGACGAGGCTGTCGGAACAGTAGTCACCGCCGATCTGATCGACACCGGCGTCGAGCAGCTTCAACAATCGCTCGTCGGGATCGAGGTGTTCGACACCCCACGCCCGGGCAGCGCTGAGGGGTCCGGGTTCGGGGGCATCGATGACCAGCCCCCAGTCGGTGCAGACTATGCCGTCGAAACCCAGCTCCTCACGCAAGAGGCCCGTGACCACGGACCGGTTGAAGCTGAATCCAACCTCTTCGTATTCGGTTCCCACCGGCATGCCGTAGTACGGCATGATCTGCGACGTCCCCGCCGCAAGAGCCGCCCGGAAGGGACGCAGGTGATAGTCGAAATTCTCGCCGGGATAGATCTGTTCACGGCCCCAGGCGAAGTGCGGGTCGTCACCGTCCTTCTGCGGGCCACCCCCGGGGAAATGCTTCGTCATGGTGGCGACAGACTCAGGCCCGATCCCGTCGCCCTGGAACCCGCGTATGTAGGCCACCGCGAGGCGCGAGGTGAGATCGGCGTCCTCGCCGAACGTTTGGCTGATCCGCGGCCAGCGTGGCTCTGTCGCCAGATCAATCTGTGGGTGCAACGCCACCCGGATACCGACCGCCAGGTATTCCTGCCTCGCGATGTCCGCAAACTCGCGGACCACCTCCTCGGACCCGATGGCGGCGAGACCCAGCGGCTCTGGCCACTGCGAGAAGGGACCGGCCAGGATGGACAGCATGGGATTATCCGTGAAGTGGTGACGCGGATCGGTGGAGACCGTGACCGGGATGGCGAGCGGGTGCCCCGCCGCAAGGCGCTGAAGGTTGTTGTGCCACTCGGCGAATTGGCGTCCGTCGGGTGCCGCCCCCAGGAGGTTGAAGTGTCTGAGCCGAAAATCGCTGACCAAGGTCCGAGCCGAGGGCAAGGACACCATCGTGTTCAGTGCATCGAGGTCGCCTGGCGCCACCATGTCGTGGAAGAGAAGCCCGCATTTGTCCACTAAGAACATCCGGTCCATCAGGTCGCCGACGCGTTGCTCGACGGAGAGCTGCGGATCCTGATACGGATACGCACTCCCTTTCTCAGATGCCATGGGACTCCTGAGTACCGTGGTCCCGAAGCCACGTCGTGAGGCGATCGATACTGGAGACCGCCCCAGGTTCATCGGGTCCGTTCACGTGGCCGTGGTGCGTGCCTGGCTCCGTTTCGACAGTGATGTCGACCCCGGCGGTTCGGAGATCCTCTGCGTACGCCTCACCTGAAGCTCTGAGAAAGTCAACCTCGGAATTCAGGATGTAGACGGGGGGCTGGCCCGCCAACGGCCCGTTGACCGCAAAGGCGTACGGGTCGCCGAAAACGTCCTCCGATCCCGCATACTGCAGGTTGAATTCGCGGACGGTCTCTGCGGGGAGGGACACCGCCGCCTTCTCCGTCGCCAGTTTCTCGCGCAACTCGGACGAGAGCGGCGGCAGCTCGGGATGGACGATGGGATACAACAGAATGAGCGATGCCGGCAAAGGCCCAGCGCCGTCTCGCACTCGCTTGGTGACACCGGCGACGAGATTGGCCCCGGCGCTGGCGCCGCCCAGATGAAGATCGTCGGGCTGCGCCGCAAGTTCGTCGGCATGGGTCGTCGCCCACAGCCATCCCGCCAGGATGTCGTCGGAAGGAACCGGGTAGTGCACACCACGAAGTGCCTTGCGATAGTCGAGCGACAGCACGGCGAACCCTCTCGCCGCCAGTGCGAGAGACACCCAGTGCGCCTCGAGCATGTCGAGATCACCGCCGATGAACGCTCCGCCATGGACCCACACCAGCCCGGTGCCGCCTTGCTGGGGACCTCGATAGACGCGGCCGGGGACGTCACCGTGGAGCCCGTCAATCACAATGTCCCGGGCATCGACGTCTGCGAGCTCCGGGAACCTCTCCAGGAGGTCCGAGGCGCTTTTCAACCCAAGCTCAAGCGCGGCATCGTTCGACTCGAGCATTTCCACAATCTGCTGGAACTCCGACTTCGCCGGTTGATCGACGGCCGGCTGATCTGCGGCGGTCACGGGCGACCGCACCCTTCTGCTCGTCCGGGGGCGAGTGACACGGGATTCACTCGTGCTCCTCCTCTTTCACATCCACGTCTCACTACCCTCCTGAAAGGCAGACCAGCCTGCTCAAAGAGGCTCTGCGCTGGTTCGGAACGTACCAAAAGTTGACATCAATATCAAGAACTTGGGTAACCTGGCAAACGAGGCAGATTTCACCATGCACGTGAGAGCGACGAAGGGACAGGCCGGCCCGATGACGACGGAGAAGTACCAGGACGCTGCCGAGCCAGTCAAGGAACGAGTCGACGACTTGTTGGCCCGTATGACGCTGGATGAGAAGGTCGCACAGCTCACGGGCGTGCTCTCGTTCGATCTGCTCGGCCCGACCGGTCTCGACGACAAGCGATTCGAGGAGCATCTGACGGAGGGAATCGGACAGGTCTCGGCCGGCGGCCTGCTGTCGCCAGACCCCGCCCGGCTGGTTTCGATGCTGAATGACATTCAACGATTTCTCGTTGAACGCACTCGACTGGGCATCCCCGCGATCGTCCACCATGAAGCCCTGGCCGGACTTGTGCACCAGGCCTGCATCGACTTTCCGACAGCAATCACCCTGGCAGCGTCCTGGGACCCGCCATCGGTCGAGGCGATGAACGAGGTGGTTCGAACCCAGATGCGAGCACTTGGCATCCACCAGGCATGCTCACCGAACCTGGACATCACTCGTGACGCCCGGTGGGGTCGGGTCCAGGAGACCTACGGCGAGGACCCCTACTTGGCCTCGGCGATCGGGGTGGCCTTTGTCCGCGGCCTGCAGGGTGAGGACAGGCGCACGGGAGTGCTGGCCACGGCAAAGCATTTCCTCGGCTACGGCATGGCGGACGGTGGACGGAACATCGGTGCCGTCAACCTCGGCGAACGCGAGCTGCTCGAGGTGTATGCCCGCCCGTTCGGCGCGGCAATCGATGAAGCCGGACTCGAATCAGTCATGTGCTCCTACTCCGATGTCAACGGTGAACCCGCCGCCGCCTCCCGCAGGCTCTTGACCGGCATGCTCCGTGGCCTGCTGGGGTTCAAGGGCCTGACCGTCGCCGACTACGGAGCCGTCAACGCCCTTCAAGCCCGGCAACGGACTGCCGCCGACATTGCCGACGCCGGGGTGCAGGCGCTCGAGGCGGGACTTGACGTCGAACTCCCGGGTTCTGCTTGCTACGACGCCGGACTGGCGGAAGCCGTGCGAGAGAACCGGCTGAGCGAGGCGGTCGTCGATCGCAGCGTCCGGCTTGTCCTCGAGGCCAAGTTCCGCCTCGGCCTCTTCGAGAGCCCCTATGGAGACGCGGAAGCATTCGCCGCAACGAGCACGGACGTGGCACGGCGCTCCGCCCGAGCGCTGGGCCGCCAGATCGCCACCCGCGCCACCGTCCTGTTGGCGAACCCGAGGGGGATTCTCCCGCTGAGTCGAGATCTGGCGAAGATCGCAGTGATCGGCCCCAACGCGCGATCGATTCGCAATCTCTTCGGGGGCTACTCCGCCGCCAATGTGATCGAGATGTTGACGAACGGCGACATGGGGTTGCCCGCACCGGTGCTCGACGGGGAGTCCGTCCTACCCTCACCGAGCACCACCGAAAACGATGGCGAACAAGCTGAATCGGAAGGCACGGGCAAGGATTTTGGATTCGTCCGGCGAATCGCTACCCGCCCATCCGAGACGTCGCTGGCGGCAATCGACGCCGTCTACGCAGACACACCCACGGTCCTCGCTGCCATCGAATCCGTTGTTGCCGAGGGCACCGAAGTCGTGTTTGCGCTGGGCTGCCACGTCAACGATCTCTCGACGGAGGGGATTCCCGAGGCCGTCGACGCTGCGACGGGCTCGGACGTGGCGATCGTCGTCCTCGGCGACAAGACCGGATTGGTCGGAGACGCCGTGGTGGGTGAGACCCGTGACCGCTCGACGGTCGAACTCGCCGGTGCTCAGCGAACGCTATTGAAGGCCGTCGCAGCGACAGGTGTGCCAGTCGTCGTGGTCCTTCTCGGGTCTCAGCCGGTGCCGGTCCTGGCAGAGGAGGGCGGTCCTGCCGCCGTGGTCCAGGCGGGACTGCCGGGATCGGTCGGCGGGGCGGCGATCGCCGACGTTCTCTTCGGGATCGAGAACCCATCAGGCAGAATTCCGATCACGATCCCACGGACGGCCGGTCAATGCCCGATCTACCACGGACATCGCCACGGCAGCGAACCGAGCACCTATACCGACCTAGATGACAACGGGCCGGCCTACCCGTTCGGCCACGGGCTGAGCTACACGACCTTCGACTACCGGTCGCTCACGGTGGACAGGGCCGAGGTCGAGGCTGACGGAACGGTGCAGGTGAGCATCCAGTTGGCGAACTCAGGCGACCGTCCCGGCGAGGAGGTGGTGCAGCTCTATGCGCAACTGCAACGCCGAGGCGTCACCCGCCCCGTGCGTGAACTCGTCGGCTTCGACCGCGTGGCGCTAAACGCAGGAGACGTGGCGACTGTCACCTTTCACCTCCAACCAGCGCTTCTCGCCTACTACGACGTCGACATGAATCTCGTCGTAACGCCCGGTGAAGTCGAGCTCATGGCGGGTCCGTCCTCGGCCAGGCTCCCGCTCTCGGCCGGCTTCACGATCAGCGGCGACTCAGTCACCCTGGCCACGCGTACGGTCCATCTCACGCAGTCGGACGTCGTCCACTCCTGACCGGGGGCCTTGACGCTCGGCTGACTCTGCCTCGGTGCCTTCAGTCCTCAGACACCTGATGTTCCAACGCTGGTCGAGTGGACGCTCCGCCGACCTCGTCAGGGCCGCCCGGTTCGGCGGATTTGACCGGGATGACGAGGGTTGTTGGGAGGCATTCATCCGCGGACACAGTGACGGTCACTTCACCCACCTCGTGACCCGATCGGACAACGGCGAGAGCCCGTCCGTAGTAGGTCGAATGGCACTCGCTCGAGAAGCCCTCCTCGGTGATCGGCTGGGCGCTGCCGAGCCCGAGCAGGGTGCCGGCGCCGCTCACCTGGACGGTGACCTCCCTGTCGCAAAGAGGGCGGATTGTGCCGACGTCATCGGTCAGCATGATCGGGATATAGGCCAGGTCGGCGCCGTCAGCCCGAAGCGCACCGCACTCTGGCTCTGCACGGAGCCGGAGCCCGGCTCCTGCGTTGGTGAGAGTATCCCGCCCGACCTCGACCCCGCCCGCCTCATACGCGACCGCAGTGAGCTCGCCCGCCCGGTAAGGCACGGAAAACGTCGCGAGATAACCCCGCACTGCGCCCGCAGGCTCAGTCCCAAGCTTGACGCCGTCGAGCAGCAGATCCACCCGGTCTGCGTTGGCGTACACCTCCACCACTGCCACGCGGCCTTCGCAACCCTCCCAGCTCCAGCTCCGGATCGAATCGGTCCGCCCCTCCCTGGCGGCTCGCTCCTCGCCAGCGTGGTTCACAGGCTGTACCGCTAGGTACGGACCTCGCCGCAGACCCCAGGCAATTTCGTTGAGGTAGGACTGGGTCTGACGGTGGCCCGTGATGTCGATCACGGGCATTCCGGCAAGCAGAGCGGGCCAGGGTGAGTAAATCTGTCGACGGCGTTGGTTGTAGTGGACCGCCGCATAGCCGGCCTCGCCGATGTAGTCCCAGCCGGTCCATGTGAAGTCCCCGATCACGTAGGGCAGTCGCTCGATCTCGTTCCAGATCGCCACGGTCTCGGTGGGATTGGTCTCGCTGCCGACAATGACCCTCCCCGGATGGCGTTTCCCATCGACTCGGTAGCGGCCGGCCATGTAGTTGTAGCCGGCGATGTCGAGCGCCCCGAAGGCGTCTCGGGTCCGCTTGTCGACCACGGGCAGGCGCACGATGTACTTCAAGGTCTTGTCGAGTACTCCCATCAGGTAGTTGAGAACAAGGATGAGGTTCTTGTTGGGCGCCTCGCCGCTTTCCCGCTTGGCGGCGTCCTTTTTGGCGAGCTTCTCGTCATCCATCGGACTGAGCAGGTTCAGAAACCCGTTGATGCAGTTCGTGACGAAGCGCGTTGGGTCGAGGGATCGGGCGCGGTCAGAAAGTTGCCGGTTCAGCTCGATACCTCGATCTGTCGCCGTCTCTGCTATCTCGTTACCGATTGAATACAAGACGACCGCCGGGTGGTTGAAGTCCTTGGCAATCATCGATTCGAGGTCCCGCTCCCACCACTCCGAAAACTCACGCGAGGCGTCGAAGGTCACTTTGGGCCGTCGCCATGCGTCGGTGAGCTCGTCCATGACGAGGACGCCATGGCGGTCACAGGCCCGCAGCGTCGCTCGGGCCACCGGGTTGTGTGCACTGCGGATGGCGTTGTAGCCGCTTTCTTTGAGGATGCGGATGCGCCGGTCCTCTGCTGCGTCGAGGGTGTGCGCACCGATCACCCCGTTGTCGTGGTGGATGCAGGCGCCCCTCAACTTCACGGCCGCTCCGTTGATACGCATGCCGCGATGGCTATCGACCTCGAGCGTGCGGATTCCGAACTCGTCTGTTGTCTGGTCGAGCGTTTCAGGTCCGTCGGTGAGGACGAGTCGTCCGCTGTAGAGGCTCGGCGTGTCCGGTGACCACAGCTCGGCCCTGGAAACCGACACCTGCTGCCTCAGGGTCATGGTCAGATCTGGTCCAATGGACACCTGACTTTCGGCGAATCCCGCAGTGTCCCCACGTGCATCCACAAGGTGGGTCGTGAGCGTCACAGCGCGTGGATCGACTCCGTCGTTGATGACCATGGACTCCACGTCGATGATGGCGTCACCGCCATCGACCAACCTGGTGGAGAACCGCGGGCCGTCGGGTGAGATTCGGACACGACCGCCGATCAGCAGGTGTACTGGACGGTAGATACCGCTCCCCGTGTACCAGCGGCTGTTCGGCATCTGATCGTTTCTGGCCACAACTTCGACGAGGTTGTCCGCGCCGTACTCCAGGAAATCGTCCAGCTCTACTCGGAAGATCGCGTACCCCGAAGGTCGCCCACCGACCGAGCGCCCGTTGACGAACACCTCTGATCGCATATACACGCCCTCAAACTCGAGAGCGACGCTGCTCCCCCGCCACTCCTCGGGAACCGGAAACGACTTCGAATAGCGGTAGGCCCCGCCTGGGTAAAACCCCGTGTGGTGGCGGTTCGGCGTTGTCGGGTCGCGCCGCTCGAACAACATGGCGTCGTAGGGCACCGTCACCGGGCCGACGCGTGAGTCGGAGTCGCCTTCGCTCTCCTTCTCGACGTACCAGTCTTCGTCAAATGGTTCCCTGATCACGGTCGATCGGAGAATCCGAGTTCAGCCGGGGGAATCTCGCTGTCGGTGAGAACGATGGCGTCCATCATGAAAAGTGCCGAATGCACGAAGACAAGGTCAGGGCGCAGCTTGAGTCGCACCGGCATCCCCCGCAAGAGCGCCTGTCGCACTTTGGGTCTTCCCTCAAGCTCCCCCACTTCGCCCTCCACGTAATTGATCTCGATATCAATTTACAGGAAGGGGTGGCGCCCCGCAGGTGGCACGCTGCTCAGCGCCCCAAGTCGGTACTTTACAGATTCTTTCCGAAGTGTAAAGTACCGAGCATGAAGGTTCCACCCGCGCGAACAGTACCGAAGACCCAGGTCAGCGGCTCATTCGGTCATGCTGCTGCGATGAGAGCCGCTACCCCCTTCTGGAGGGAGACCGTCGAAGTCAGGAATCCAAGGCAATGACGACTGCCCTGGTATCGACTCCGGAGCGGATCGTTGCTGCGGCTGCCGACCTCGCTCAGCAACAGGAATGGGAGCGTGTCTCCTACTCGGCGATCGCAGAGCGGGCAGGCATGTCACGACCCACTCTTTACGCCTACTTCCCTTCCCGGCAGGAGCTGTACGAGCGTGTGCTGGCCACAGTCGCGGGTGACATCACGCATCGGGTGGTCTCGCGCGCCACAACAGCGAGAACCGGAGCCGACTTCGTCGTCGAGATCACCGCCGCGTGCATCCTCGAATTCCGAGAGAATCCGACGACGTCGGCCATTGGCCTCGTCCGACCTGGCGGTGTGCTCGCCCCGAGTTCGCTAGCGGTCACCGCAAGCTTCCTCGGGCCCCTGGTTGAAAGGGAACCGCAACTCGAACCGCAACTCGAGGAGATCGCCGAGACCCTGATCCGGTTCCTGCTCAGTTTCGTGATGTTCGAGTCCGATCGAACGAGCACGCCCCAAGCTCTCCGCGAGTACCTGCGACGCCGGCTGGTGCCAGCACTCGGACTTGGAGATTCCAGCCACAACAACGGGACCGAGGACACATGACCACTATCGAAGACAGAATCGAGCTGATCAGTGGATTCTTCTGGGGTCGTGATCCCCAAGAGGAACTGGCATGGCTTCGCGCCAATGCCCCCGTGTGGCGAGATCCCCAGAGCGGTGTCTGGGGCGTCGCCACCTACGACCTAGTGAAGTACGTCTCCACCCACCCGGAGCTCTTCAGCAACACGGGCGGGATCCGACCGGAATACGGACCCACTCCCATGATGATCGACATGGACGACCCGGACCACTGGCAACGGCGTCGATTGGTGAACAAGGGCTTTACACCGAAGCGGGTACGGGACAAGGAGGCGATGATCCGGAGCATCGTTGACACGCTCATCGACAATGTCTGTGAACAGGGTGAGTGCGATCTGGTGACGGATATCGCCGCCTGGCTCCCTCTGATCGTGATCGCTGACGCCCTGGGGGTCGATCCCGCCGACCACGCAGACCTCCTTCGATGGAGCGACGACATGTTGAGCTTTCTCGGCCAGGGCAACGACCAGTTGATGGTACGAGCCATGGATGCCGCCGCGGCTTACAACAAATACGCGCAATCGGTTATCGAGTCCCGCCGACGTGAGCCCAAGGACGACCTGATGAACATCTTGGTCCATGCCGAAGTCGATGGGAAGCGTCTCGACGACGCCGAGATCCTGCAGGAATCAATGCTCATCCTCAATGGAGGTGATGAGACCACGCGCCATGTCATCTCCGGGGGGGTCTACGAGTTACTCCGTGATCGCGATCAGTGGAACGCACTGCAGCAGAACAGAGAGCTGCTTCCTACCGCGGTCGAGGAGATGCTCCGGTGGGTGACGCCCATCAAGAACATGGCCCGTCTGGCAACGACCGATGTGGAACTCGGCGGCCAGATGATCTCCGCCGGCGAGAAGGTCATTCTGCTCTATCCGTCAGCTAACCGCGATGAGGCCGTCTTCGAGGATGCATCCCGGTTCGACATCGCCCGCAGCCCAAATGAGCACGTCGCCTTCGGGTTCGGCGCTCACTTCTGCCTGGGTGCGAATCTCGCCCGCGTCGAGCTCCGGGTGGTGCTGGAGAAGCTCCTCGATCGACTTCCCGATCTCTCTCGCGGGGCCAGGCGCGCCCGAGAATCGAGCATCGAACTTTGTGAGCGGGTACGAAAGTCTTCCGGTCCGGTTCACTCCGACGGTGCCAGTTGGGAACGGCTGACATGGCCAGGGAGTCGGTCCGCAATCTGCTTCCGGATGTGACGGAGCCACTCGTCGTCACGACGAAACTGGAGTTTCCGTACTCCCGAACCCTTGGACCGCTGCTCGGCGCTTTCGCCGCCGGGCTCCGGGACGGGCGATTGCTTGCCAGTCGCACCGTCGACGGAAGGGTCCAACTCCCGCCGCTGGAATACGACCCGCTGACCGGGATGTCGGTGGAGGCCGATCTCGTGGATGTAGGTCCCGGCGGCAGCGTCATGTCCTGGACATGGGTGCCGAATCCGACGGAGCGACAGCCTTACGATCGAGCTTTCGCGTTCGCCCTGATCAAGGTGGACGGCGCGGACACCTCACTGGTCCATGTGCTCACTGCTGAGTCACCCGACGAGATCTCCACGGGCATGCGCGTCCGACCGCGGTGGAGGGCCGAGCGCCTCGGCCGGATCACCGACATCGAAGGATGGGAGGCCGACGCATGAGCGCCGAATCGAAGCAACACCTGGTCATGGACGACTTCATCTCACTGACCTATCAGGAGGAACTGACTCCGACGCTGCAACGGTTCGGTGAGCACCTCCTCGCGGGTCGGATCGTTGGACACCGAAGCCCCTCGGGGAATGTCTATGTCCCAGGCCGAGGCTATGACCCGCTGACACTTGACCTCACGACTGACGACGACGAGGTACAGGTCGCAGACACCGGCACCCTGACGGCCTTTACCGTCATCACGCCCATCCAGTATTACGGGCAGCAGGAAACCCAACCTTTTGTGATGGGTTCGGTCGTATTCGATGGCGCGTCGAACGCCATCGCGCAGCAGCGCATCCACATATCCCACGAAGAGGTTCGCTCCGGATTGCGCGTGCGGAGTATCTGGAAATCGGTCGGTGACCGAAGCCTCGTCGGCATGAGCAACCGTTGGTGGGGTGGTCTCGAATGCGCCATTGCCGGCTTCGAGCCGACCGGAGAGCCTGACGTCGCAGAAGAATGGGTCAAGGAGCACATGTTCTGATGCCGAGCCCGACCGATATCGCCATTGTGGCAACAGCCCAGACACCCACCATCCGTTCGGTGCCGGAAAATGAGGTACAGCTGCTTGTACCAATCGTGAACGCGGCGCTCGAGCAGGCCGGGATCACACGCAAGGAAGTCGGCTTCACCTGCGCCGGGAGCTGCGACTATCTGACGGGCGGGCCGTTTGCCTTCGTCCGGAACCTGGAGGCGGCCGGCGGGTGGCCACCGATCTCCGAGTCTCACGTGGAGATGGATGGGGCGTGGGCGTTGTACGAAGCCTGGGTTCGCCTCATGCACGGTGACATCGACGTGGCGCTCGTGTTCGCTTCGGGAAAATCCTCGCCGTCGAATCCCGCCGCGCTGTGGCCGCAGCAACTCGACCCCTACTTTCTCTCTCCACTGGGGTTCGATCCGGTGTCGTACGCCGGGATTCAGGCTCGGCTGCTGCTCGACTCGGGTAAGGCAACCGAACGCGACTTCGCAACCATCGTCGCTCGCAGCAGAAGGAACGCAGTGAGCAACCCCAACGCCCAACTGCGGGGTGAGTACGACGTCGACTCCCTGCTTGCCGAGCCCTACTTTGCTTCGCCGCTGCGCAAACACGATCTGCCTCCGATAGGCGATGCCGCGGCCGTCGTGGTGCTCGCCCGCGGTGCACGTGCCTCCGAGTTGGCAGAGCGGCCGGCGTGGATCAAAGGCATGGACCACCGACTCGAGCCCCATCAACCGGGGTTTCGAGATTTGACGTCCTCGTCATCGACAATGATGGCAGCGCGCAAGGCTGGCTACGACGGTGGTGCCGTGGATGTCGTTGAACTGTCGGCCATCTTCAGCCCGCAAGAAATCATCCTGCGTGATGCCCTTGGGGTGCCCGGAGACACCGATATCAACCCTTCGGGTGGCGCACTCTGTGCGAACGCGATCATGGCCGAAGGATTGATCCGGGTCATTGAGGCGGCGAACCGGATAATGGATGGATCGGCGGACCGGGCATTGGCTCACGCCACAAACGGACAGGGGCTCCAGCACAACCTTGTGGCCCTGCTCGACTCGAGGGGGAACTGATGGCCGAGCGTTGTGCTGTCGCCGGGGTCGGCCAGACACATCACAAAAAGCGGCGCGATGACGTGTCGATGGTCGGCCTCGTTCGCGAGGCGGCTGAGCGCGCCCTCGAAGACGCCGGGTGTGATTGGTCGGGCATCGATGCTCTCGTGATCGGAAAGGCCCCCGACGCCTTCGAGGGGATCATTCAGCCAGAGCTGTTCCTCGCCGACGCACTCGGTGCCGCCGGCAAGCCGATGCTGCGCGTACACACTGCTGGCAGTGTCGGCGGCTCAACGTTCATTGCCGCTTCGCACCTCATCCAGTCCGGCGTCCACGAACGGGTCCTCGCTCTTGCGTGGGAGAAGCAGTCCGAGGGTGATGCCCAGTGGGGTCTCTCGAGCGGGCAGAGCGGCGGCGCCGGCGCCGGCGGTACGTTCGCCCCGTGGGTGCGGCAGTACATCCGCGACTCTTCCGCTCCGGATTACATCGGCTGGATGGTGGCGGTCAAGGACCGGCTGAATGCGCTGAAGAACCCATATGCCCACCTCAAGCTCCCGGACATCACGATCGACAAGGTCAAGGAATCGGCCATGCTGTGGGAACCCATTCGATTCTTGGAATCGTGTCCTTCGTCGGATGGTGCCGCGGCCGCCGTACTGACCACGGAACGCGGAGCTGCACAATCGCCGAGAAGGCCCGCATGGGTTGTCAGCACCGCCATGCGGAGCGAGCTCAGCCAGTTCCCCGGGCGCGACGCGGTGAGGCCACTGGCCGGGGTCGAATGTGCCCGAGACGTGTTCAGCCAGGCAGGCATCACGAATCCGGTCAGGGACATCGATGTCGCTGAGCTCTACGTCCCGTTCAGCTGGTACGAGCCCATGTGGCTCGAGGGCCACGAGATCGCCGAACCCGGGCAGGGTTGGATGATGGTTGACAACGGCGACACGGAGATGACGGGCAGCTTCCCGGTGAACCCGAGCGGCGGCGTCCTGTCATCAAATCCGATCGGTGCGTCAGGGATGCTCCGGTTCATTGAAGCTGCCAATCAGGTGCGCGGAGAAGCCGGGGAACACCAGGTCGACGGGGCCCGCACGGCGTTGGCCCAGGCATATGGCGGCGCCGCTCAATACTTCGCGATGGGCGTCTTACGCTCGGCGAAGCCCTGATCGAAGCATCGCGAACCCGACTACGAGGAGGACGCCGTGCCACAGGTGATCGTCGACCGCGACGGCCCGATCATGCAACTCACACTGAACCGTCCGAAACGGCTCAACGCGATCACCAGCACGATGTTGGCACTCATGGTCGACGCCTGTGCCGAGGCCAGCGCCGATGACGCCATTCGCTGCATCGTCCTCACGGGCGCCAACGGCAACTTCTCGGCAGGGGCCGACCTCAGAGCGATGGCTGGGGACGTTGACGATGAAGGCGCCCTGGATCTGGCCCAGCGGCGGATCAGCGACCCCAGGTACGTGGAGCGGGGTTTCCTGAAGATAGGGCGCCCATCCAAACCGATCATCGCCGCCGTCGAAGGCGTGTGCATCGCTGGCGGTATGGAACTCCTCCTCGGTGCCGATATTCGTGTGGCCGGCCGCAGCGCACGCTTCGGCCTGTCCGAAGCTCGGTGGTCGCTCTACCCCAATATGGGTTCCGCGGTCCGGCTCCCCCGCCAGATCCCCTACACGAAGGCGGCCGAGATCCTGTTGACGGGCAAGCATTTCTCAACGGAGGAAGCTGAGCGCACCGGACTCATCGGGACGATCGTGGAGGACGGCCACGCCCTCAGGACAGCACGTGAGATCGCTGACCAGATCTGTGCCAACGGTCCATTGGCGGTCGAAGCGATCCTGACGACCATCCGGGAGTCCTCAGGCCTGACCGAGGACGAGGCGTTTGGGCGGGAGCTGGAGCGGAGCCGGGCCGTGTTCGCCTCCGAGGACGCGAAGGAAGGGCCCAAGGCCTTCGCTGAAAAGAGGACGCCTCACTTCCAGCGCCGCTGACACGAAGGCCGGGTCAAAGAGGCCCGACCAATCATCCCCTCGCCCGGATACCTGATTCCTACTTCGACTAGATATCGATATCGATGTCATAATGGGGACATGCCGCCCGGGATCGGGACGAACCCTCAGCAGCCCCAGTTGGCGGAGGCAGCGGAGCTGGAACTGCTGCGGGATACAGCCAAGAAGATGTTCGCAGCTGAGCCGTCCCTCGAGACGCTGGGCGAAGCTGGATTCCTCGCCCTGCTCACCCCGGAGAGCCTTGGTGGAGCAGGCTGGCGACCGGCCGAGGCGTGCATCGTCGGCCAGGAGGCAGGGCACGCTCTGACCGGATTGCCTTGGGCGTCGAATCTCGTGGCCGCGGCTGCTCTCGCAGGGGACCCTCGCTGGCACGAGACCGCGGTGTCCCTGATGGAGGGCCGCGTCGCAGCGTCGCTGGCCAGCCGTGATCGTCTGGTCATCGACGACCGAACCGGACGCGCCTCCGGTCGGGTGCCCGTTTCAGGGGATCGTCAAGCAACCATCCTTCTCTTCTTGGGCGAGTCTGGGAATCCACTGGTGGTCGATGGCCAGGCAGAAGCCATTGCCTTCCAAGCATCAACCTCAGTGGACACCACCCGGCCCACGTCGACCGCCGTGCTGCGGGACACCGTCGCTCATGACGTCGTCGGCGCGGACGGTTCGCTGCTCGAGGACGCTGCCGTGGTCCTGGCCTGCGCCGATTCGCTCGGAGCCCTCTCGGCAGCGACGGCGCTCGTCAAAGGGCACCTCGAAGGCCGGTTTGCGTTTGAGCGTCCACTTGCCAGTTTCCAGGTCATCCAGCACCGCCTGGCCGATCTGGCCATCCTGGAAGCCGCGTGCTCCGCCGTGCTCAGGCACGCTGCGGGTCTCCTCTCGTCGAGACGCGAAGGCCAGCAGAGAGCCGTCGCCGCGGCACACTCGTACTTCCAGCGTCACGTGCCACAAGCGATCGACGATTGCATCCAGCTCGCCGGGGGCATCGGCTTCACCTGGGAGTTCCCGCTACACCACGCCATGCGCAGAAGCGTCGCTAACAGCTTCGCCCTGTGCTCCCCTCGGAGTTCGGTCCCTGATGTGCAATTGGCCCCCGACGTGGAAGTCGTCGGGGGAGACGGGTTCCGGGCCCGCGCCCGGAAGGTCATCGAAGAGCACGCCCCATTCGAAATGCGCGAGGGCCATCGGGCCCCGACGAGCGCCCTGGAAGAGTCGGCTCTACGGACGTGGTACCACACGCTCTATGAGCACGGACTGATCGGTGCGTCGTGGCCGGAACAATGGGGTGGTGACCCTGGGCACCACCCAGTCCACGAGCTCATCGTGAAGGAAGAGCTGATTCGGGCCCGAGCGCCGCGTCCGATCGATCAGGTCCAACTGGCGAGTCACGTGATCCTGCATTTCGGCAACGACGCGCAGCGGACGAAATACCTGCCTCGGATCCGGGCGGTCGAGGACATCTGGTGCCAGCTCTTCAGCGAGCCCGACTGTGGGAGCGACCTGGCAGGCATCAAGTCCCGCGCCGAGCTGCGGAGCGACGGTCGGTGGGCCTTGAGCGGACAAAAGACCTGGACCACCGATGGACACTGGGCCCAGATGGGTCTTGCGTTGCTCAGAACCTCGACCGAGATACGCCGACACGCCGGTCTCACCGCATTTCTGGTGCCGATGGATAGTCCAGGACTCGAGGTGCGACCGAAGATGACGATCGGGGGGGCCTACGAGTTCAACGATGTGTTCCTCGATGGGGTCGTTCTCGAACCGGAGCAGGTCATCGGAACAGTGGGCAACGGGTGGGCTGTGGCAATGTCCGGCCTCGAGGTGGAGCGCTTCGGTGTGGGCGGCGACGTCTTGCTGCTCGATCTGCTCCTGGCCGACCTCGTCGGCGTCGCCCGGTCCGTCGTCGTCGTCGATGGAGTCTCGATCCTCGACAGGCTCGACGTGCGCCAGGAGATTGCGGCCCTCGGATCGGAAGCTTCGGCGGCTCGGGCCTTCGTGACAGACCATGTCGATCGGGCGTTGCGCAACCAAGATGTACCCGCCGACGCAGCGATCGCCAAGGCGCTGTACTCGGAGGCCTATAACGCGATCGCGAGATACGGTGCTGAACTCGTCACGGCGTACTCCCCCGTGCCCGAGAACGTGGAGGCCGAGGCCCAGCGCCTGGTCGACGCCTGGCTCTGGTCGCGGGCGCTGACGATTTCGGGCGGCAGCTCGGAGATCATGCGCAACATCATCGCCAAGCGACGCCTGCAACTGCCGCAGTAGAACGCTCCTGGGCGCCTCCGTCGCCGATGGTGCCGCCGCTACTTGGACGGCATGCGCAGGCCACCGTCGAGCCTGATCACCTCGGCATTGAGATACGAATTCCGAGCTAGCGCCACGACCAACTCCCCGAATTCGGCCGGTGTGCCCATCCGCCTCGGGAAGAGCACGTCCTTGGCGAGGGATTCCTTCAGCTCCGCCGACGCCCGGCCAAAGAGTGGCGTGTCCATTGTCCCGGGGACGATGGTGCAGACGCGTATCCCCACGACGGACAGGTCCCGTGCCACCGGCAAGGTCATGGCAACCACACCACCTTTTGCCGCGGCGTAGGCGACCTGCCCGGTCTGACCCTCCAGGGCGGCAACGGACGCAGTGTTGACCAGCAGGCCCCGCTCGTCATCGGGACCGACGGGGTCACACTTCATCATGGCTGCTGCGGCAAAGCGCATGACGTTGAACGTCCCCACGAGGTTCACCTGGAGCACCCGCTGAAACATGTCGAGGGGATGAGCTTCTCCGGATCGATTGACGATCCGACCTGCGTGCCCGATTCCAGCACAGCTGACGGCGATCCGCAGGGGGAGATCGGTCTCGGACACAGCGGAGTCGACGGCCCGAGAAACGGCCTGCTCGTCCGCGACGTCGACCTTGACGAAAAGGCCACCGACATCAGCCGCCACCGATTGTCCGCGCTGCTCGTCCAGGTCGGCAATGGTGACGATCGCTCCAGCCTCGGCCACTGCCCGTGCGGTGGCTTCTCCGAGCCCTGAGGCCCCTCCGGAGACGAAAGCGGCCGCGCCCCTCAGATCCACGGTGTGGTCACCGCGAAATGATCGTCACTCCGGCCGTGCCTGGCGCACCGTAGAGCTGGGCGTAACCCACCTTCGGAGATCCCGGCACTTGCCGATCACCTGCGGTGTTGCGCAACTGCAGGACCAGCTCATGGATCTGACGAAGGCCGGATGCGCCAATGGGCTCGCCGTTGGCCAGCAGGCCGCCGTCGGTGTTCACCGGCAAGGGTCCATCGATCTCGGTGGCACCGTCGGCAATGAGCTGCTCCTGTTCGCCGTCCTTGCAAAACCCGTTCTCCGCCATGTGGATGATCTCTGCACCGGCGTCGGTGTCCTGCAACTGGATCACGTCGACCTCGTCTGGGCCAATACCAGCCCGCTCGTAGGCTGCCTTTGACGCATGGGTCGTGGGGGCATCCTCCCGTTGGAGCGGAGACGACGGGCTGTGCACCTCGAACGCACCATAGCGACGGGTCCGCACCTCCGACGCCCGAAGGAAGATCGGACTCGAGGTGTACCGGTGTGCGATGTCCGCCTTGCAGAGCACGACTGCTGCCGCGCCCTCATCCGGACTACAAAACATGTACTGGGTGAGCGGGTCGTTGACCATCCGAGATTCGGCGATCTGCTCGGCCGTGAGCGCAGACCGGCGAAATGCGTTGGGATTCCGTGCGCCGTTTCGATACGCCTTCGCCGCCACCTCGGCCAGGCACTGCGACGTGATGCCATGGTCGTACATATAGCGCTGGATCTTCATAGCGAAGAACTTCGGCGTGAGGAAGAGACCCATTTCTCCGTACCAACCCGGAAGGCTGTACTGCACCGGGTCGGCTTTGAAGGCCCCAACCGGATGTTTGTCCATACCGACAGCGACACCGACGTCGTACATGCCAAGTTCGATCGTCTGCGCCGCCAGGCTGATAGCACTGGCCGCCGTAGCGCAGCCGTTATAGACGTCGGTGAAGGGGATGCCCGTCAGGCCGAGCTTGTTCACAACGGCATCAGGATTATCGACCTCGTAGCTCCCACCGAAGGCAAACTGGACGTCGTTCCACTGCACGCCGGCATCCCCCAGCGCGGACCGCGTCGCTTCCGCTGCCATCTCGATAGCCGACTTGCCAGGAAAACGGCCGAATGGATGCATTCCCACACCGATGATTGCGACGTCTGTCATCTCAGGACTCCTTTGCCGGTGCAAACGCGTAGGTCATGACCTCGCGCCCCTCTTCGTCGGTCCGGAACGGCAGCACGACCGCCTGCACTCTTTGGCCGATGTGTGGATGCTCCTCGCCGAATCCGATGAGCCTCGTTTCGACGCGGAGCTCGTCCTCGAGCTCGACATATCCGACGTAGTAGCGCTCGAAGTTCTCGGTTATCTCCGGTCCGGCATACGGCGGGGCGGGTGGCAGAAACTCCTGGCTCGTCCAGGTCCAGACAGTCCCCGTCGGAGAAAGCTCCACGCGGTCCATCTCGCTGCCGCACCGGGGGCACCAGCCCTGCAACGGGAAGGCATAGGCGCCGCACTCCACACAGCGGGAACCCACGAGGCGCGGCTCGGCCGACGGCCACGAGAAGAGGTCTTCAGCTATCGGCACTTGGTCCACGTCTACTCACCCTTCGTTGGTGCGAGGACGTCGCTCTCGGCCCTCTGTCGCAGCAATTGATCCTGGTCAGAAGGGTCCAGCATGGCGGACTTCAGGTTGATAGCGATGTCGAAATCATGTCACCGGAACCCAGCGGGCGCAATCGCGGCAGCTGGGAGCGCGACGGCCCGATTTGGTCCTGCGCGTGAGACATCGAACAGTCGACCCGTCCACGAAAATCAGCTCGCAGCTCCCCCACCGTGATCGGATCGACAACGAGTCCGACGTGCAGCTCACTAAAATCCGGGTGACCTCGTAGTATCCGCGGGCATGCCACCTGTAGACGCTGGTGAACCGGCACCGCGTCGATGGGGCGACGATCGCGCCCTCCTGGACGACGACGAAGCACGCCGGCGGCTGCTCGACGCAACAGGTCGCTGCATCATTCGTCGAGGTAGCGCTCAGATCAGAATGACCGAGGTCGCTGACGAGGCCGGCGTGGCACGCTCGACGGTGTACCGCTACTTCCGTACCCGGGATGATCTCGTTCTCGGTCTTCTGCTCAGTCGAGTGGACGGTGCACTCGAGACAGTGGTGCGATCACTGCGGGACCCGGACGACGCCGCCAAGTGCCTGCCCGACCTGATCCTCAAGCCAATTGGGCTCGTTGAAGGCAGTCCGCTGAACGAAGCTCTCTTCTCCGAGCGCAGCTCTGCGTTCATCACGTTTCTCGAACTCAGCTCCGAGCAGCTCCTCGACGCCTCGTTGCGCCACCTCGGACCCTTGCTCGACCGCTGGCGACTCACGGGGCAGCTCCACGCCGACCTCGACGTTCGTGAGACTGTCCGGTGGATGAACGCTGTCGCCCTCATTTTGTTGTCCCCGCCGTGGCGCACCAGGCCACGGGCCGCCAAACGGCTCTTTCTGACTCACTACCTCGTGCGAGCGCTGGTACCCCCCGGCGCCACCTAGAGCTCCCATCAGACACTTTTGCCATATTGTCCGATCCCCGGACACATTGGTATGATTGTCCCACTTGCCGATGAAAGCGCCGGGGGGCCGGTTCGCGCATTCGGCATGAAGGGAGCGGTGCCGCAATGCCGACGTACGACCTGGTCATCAAAGGGGGAACCGTCATCGACGGGTTGCAGACCCCCCGGTACAAAGCGGACGTAGCGATCAAAGACGGCAGGGTCGAGCAGATCGGGCGTGTGAACGCCGCCGACGGTCAGGAGGTTGTCGACGCGTCCGGCAAGGTGGTGGCGCCTGGCTTTGTGGATCTCCACACCCACTACGACAGCCAGCTCTTCTGGGACCCGTGGTGCACGATGTCTGGCTGGCATGGAGTGACGAGTGTCGTCATCGGCAACTGTGGCTTCGGGTTCGCGCCCTGCAAGCCGGAAGACCGCGAGCGGGCCATGCTGAGCCTCGCCCGAAACGAAGCTGTTCCGCTCAAGACCATGCAGGCGGGCATGCCCTGGGACTGGGTGACCTTCGAGGAATTCCTCTCCAGTGTCCAGCGGACTCCCAAGGGCGTCAACGTCATGTCGTTCGTCCCTCTCGCTCCCCTATACGGGTATGTCGTGGGCATCGAAGAGGCCAAGAGCCGACGCTGTACCGACGACGAGCTCGAGCTGATGTGCCAAATGCTGGTCGATGCCATGGCGGTCGGGGGATGCGGCCTCAGCGCTCAGATTTCTGGTGATGTCGGGAACGTCCAGCTCGACTTCGACGGCACTCCGATGGTCACCGACATGATGACCGAGCGTGAGGTTATTGCCTTCAGTCGCGCCCTCGGGAAGCTGGGACGGGGCGTTGCCCAGCTCACAGGGTCCTTGGACTGGGCCGAGTTGATGGCCCGCGAGAGTGGACGCCCGATCATCTGGAACGCACTCCTCGCCGACGGCGCCCTCAACCAGCACGGCGGCCAGCAGCTCTCCCATAAGGACGCGCTCGAAGAGGCTTGCGTACATGAATGAGGAGGAGGGACTGCGAGTCTTCGCCCAGGCCCTGACCACCAATTTCGCTTCCGAATTCACCCTCGAGGAGTACAACCTGGCCGACGCCATCCCGTGCTGGCGCGAGGCGTGCCTTGGCACCGTCGAGGAAAAGAGGGTCAAGTTCGCCGATCCGGTTCGCCGACAGGCGATGAAGGAGATCCACGAGGAACGCGGAGGGCTCTTTGGCGCCGGTTACGACCTGACGGAGATCAAGGTGCACTGGATCTCGAGTGACGTACCCAATGCTGCCACGTTGAAGGACACATACGAAGGCTTCACCGTGGGAGAGATCGCGAGTCGGGAGGGGAAGCACGAGATTGATGCCTTTCTCGACGTCGCGGTGGCCGGGCAACTCAGGGTCGGCTTCGCCACGCCGATGCTGATGACCCCGCCTCAGTCAATGAAGGAGATTGCGACGTCCCCGGTCGCTCTCCCGGGCGTCAGTGACGGCGGGGCTCATACCAAGTTCGTCACCACGGCGCGCTACGCCACCGAGCTGTTGGGCTATTGGGTGCGAGAGCACGAGATTATGACGCTCGAGGAGGCGCATTGGCGCCTGTCGTATTACCCCGCCATGGCGGCAGGCCTCAAGGGACGTGGCCTCCTCGCCGAGGGCGCGCCCGCCGACGTCGTCGTCTACGACCCCCACACGGTTGACAGCCTGCCGCAGGAGCGCGTCTTCGACTATCCGGCGGGCGAGTGGAGGCTCATTCAAAAGGCCGTCGGCTACGAGCGAATTATCGTCAATGGCAGGACCACCTTCATCAACGGCGAATGCACAGGCGCCACGCCCGGAAGACTCTTGCTCCACGGCACGGATTGAAAGGGATGGACCACGTGGCTGCAACTGAGAGTGAAACGATCTTCGACGCCGATAACCACTACTGGGAACCCAGCGATGCCTTCACCCGCCACCGCGATTCGGCATTCTCGGACCGTGGGGTGCGTCTTGTGGACGTGGATGGCAAGCCGCACTACTTCGTCGACGGCAAGCAGCACCCGATTATCCCGGGTCCAGGAGACGCACATCCCCGGCCCCGGCCTGGGGCTCTCTACGACTACTTCGCGGGAAGGACCGACAAGAGTTCGCTGGCGAACGCATTGACGGCAGAGGATCCGGCGGACCATCCTGAATGGTTCGAGCGCGATGCCCGGATTCGTCGGATGGACGCGCAAGGTGTGGAGGCCACTTGGATTTTCCCCTCACATGCCGTCTGTGTCGAGGGTCCGATGCAGCCCGACATCGAAGCCTCACTTGAGATATTCAGAGCATTCAATCGATGGCTCGATGAGGATTGGGGGTTCGCGTATCAAGACCGCATCTTCGGAGTGCCGTTTCTTTCCCTCTCAGACCTTGAGCGCGCCATTGCAGAGCTGGAATGGACGATCAGTCGTGGCGCCCGGATCGTGACCATTCGCAACGGCCCGGTCTTCACCGCCGATGGATACAGATCTCCCGCGGACCCCCGGTTCGATCCGTTCTGGTCCCGAGTCGCCGAGGCTCAGCTGGTGGTGGCTCCGCACGCGGGATTCGATGACGGCTACAGGGAGGTCGACCAGGCAGTCGCGCGGGCCTGGGGTTACGGCGAAGCACGCCACGACGGTGACACCGACGCGCTGAACGTCCACGAGCCCTTCGTGGAAATGCTCCAGAAGCACCGGATCGTTGAGGATTTCGCCATCGCCCTTGTCGCCCACGGGCTCTTCCAGCGGGTTCCGGGACTACGGGTGGCCTACATCGAGAACGGGGCAACCTGGGTACCGGATCTTCTGCACAAGCTGGAGGTGTACGGAGGTCAAAATCCGCACCTGTTCACGACATCGCCCGCCGAACAGTTCATTGAACATTGTTGGGTGGCTCCGTTCGTCGAGGACAGCGTGGAGGACCTTGCGAGGCACCTCCCAGTGAATCGGATCCTCTTCGGCTCCGACTGGCCACACGCTGAGGGCATGGCGGAACCGCGAGATTTCCTCGAGAAGGTCGCGTCTTTTTCCCCGGCTGATCAGCGCCGGATCATGGCGGAAAATGCACGGGAACTCACCTTTCACTGAGCCGGGGCACAGCGAGGCTCACCAGGCATGGGTGTCATGAGGACACACTCAGGTCGAAGTCGCTCGCGCTGAAGGCACGCTTGGCATACGACGAATAGTCAGGACCGGCGCGAAGGGAATGACCGCCGTCAACCGCGAGCGTCTGGCCGGTTATCCAACGCGATTCGTCCGAGAGCAGGAACCGAGCGACATGCGCGACATCCTCGGGATGGCCGACGTCACCGAGCGGAGTCTGCTCGACGTAGCTGTTCCACACCGGCCCTCCACGTTCGATACCCTCCATCACCTCGGTCGTGATGAAGCCGGGCTGCAGCGCATTGAAGCGAACTCCCGCATGTCCGTACTCGTCGGCGGCGTTCCGGACCATCGACTCAATACCTGCCTTCGCCACGGGGTAAGCCCCGAAGTACCTGTGCGTGACATGCCCGGCAATTGACGACAGGGCTACGAACGAACCGCCGCCGTCTCGAGCCAGGTGTGGCAAGGCGTGCTTGATGCACAAGAGCGTGCCGACGACGTTGAGATGGAGGACCCGGACGAACTCATCAACATTCTGCAGATGGTATGGCGCAAGTCCTCCACCCCCACCAGCGTTCGCCACCACCCCGCTCAATCCTTTCCCGAA
Source organism: uncultured Acidimicrobiaceae bacterium (assembly GCA_963738135.1). Lineage (GTDB taxonomy): Bacteria > Actinomycetota > Acidimicrobiia > Acidimicrobiales > RAAP-2 > Bog-473. The sequence goes on from CAVTVK010000001.1 coordinate 538,028, forward strand.
GGAGGCTGCGGATGCCATGACTCTCGCCACGTCGTCTTCGACGGTGACGTCAGCGACAACCGTGGACACCTGCCCGCCGCCCGAGCGAATATCCTCCGCAGTCGCTTCAAGCCGGCTTTCGGTGCGACCGCAGATAGTGACGATTGCGCCTTCTTCGGCAAACTTTCGCGCGGCACGCGGCGCCAATGCCGGTTCCCCCACCGGTTATCACCACAGACGCACCTTCTAGGGATCGAGTTGTCATGTTGTCGCTCCTCCACTCAAATCAGACGTGTTGCGGTCGTGCGAGTCTTGCTTTCGTCTCGACTCACGGCATTTGCGGGACGGCGACGCGTTCTTCAACGGCCCTGGGCTTCCCTCAGCTCGACTCGCCGCTCCTTTCGCGGCAACACCGGACCGGGGGGCAGCGGCTCATGCACTCCCAACTCCTCGAGAGCGAGAAGGGTGAGGGGATGGACCGCGTAGGCGTAATCAACGAAACGAAGATCGTCGCTGTCTCCCACATCGACGAGATGGGATCCCACAAGATTGATGGTGGCCATCTTGAGCCTCTGGAGTGCCCGATACCAGGGACGATGGAGCGCCTGGATCCCCGTCTGCTCTTCCCAAAGCGCTACAAACTCGTCGACCGAGAGTGCTCCCGGGAGGGTCGTGAAGGACCCGGGGATCGTCCAGAGCAGCTCGGCCCAGCCGATGTCAGCAAGTGGATCGCCGATAGTGGCCATCTCCCAGTCGAACACGGCTGTCACCCGACCCTCCCGAAAGGCCACGTTCCCCGGCTTCGCATCGCCGTGAACGAGCGTGATCGATGGACACTGCGCCGGTTGCTGCTCCTGAAGCTTCTTCACGAGGAGCTCGAGCGCGGGTAATGGCCCTCGCTTGACCCGCTCGATCTCATCAGACCAGAACCCGAGTTCGCGGTCGAGATACCCCCTCCCATCGCCCAGAGCGTCGAGTCCGGTCGCCTGCAAATCGACAGCATGAATGGCAGCGATCTGCTCGACCATGCCATTGCACATTTGCCGGACACGCACAGGGTCGTCTGCGAGCTCATCGGGCACCTCTTGTTCGTAGACGTCGCCCTGCAGACGCTCCATGACATAGAACTCCCGACCAAGCACCTCGCCCGTCGGTTCGAACCACAGTGGGCGTGGTGCTCGAACCGGAGTCGCCTCGAGCCCCCGTAACACCTCGAACTGCCGCTTCAGGTCATAAGGCTCGAGAAGTCCCGGGTCGGGAGGCCGGATGCGCAAGACGACCTCTTCACGATGCGTGCCTGCGGCATCCCCCCAGCTGATGGTGAAGTAGAGCGTCTCGGCGGAATGACCCATCTCCGCCCGACCGAGACCCTCGACGAGAATGCCGTGAGCGGCGGGGAGCTGGGAAGCCACCCAGGTTGTGAGGCGAGTCTCTGACTCCATCAGGACGGGGTAAATCGGATACGGATGCGGTCGTACGCCCTGGCGAACGTCGCCGGAATGATCTCGGGCTCTCGGGGATCACACAGATTCCAGTCCGGCATGCGGGCGAGCAGCTCCTCGAACATCACCCGGATCTCAATCCGTGCCAGTTGCGCACCCAAGCAGAAATGCGTGCCGAATCCGAACGCCACATGTCGGTTGTGGGCTCTGGTCACATCGAGGACGTCCGGATCCGTGAACGTGCTGGCATCACGATTCGCCGAGGCATAGAGAAGCAGAAGCTCGTCCCCTTGGCGGATCTGTTGTCCGTGGAGCTCGTGGTCGACAGTCGCCGTCCGACGCATATTCGACACCGGAGAGACCCAACGAATGAACTCCTCGACGCCTGTGGTCGACAAGAGGTTTGGATTCTCGACGAGGATCCGCCGCTGGTCCGGCTGCAGCGCCAGCTCCCGAATCATGGAGCCGATAACGGTGCGCGTGGTCTCTGCGCCACCATCGAGGATGAGGATTGTCTCCTCCAGCACGTGCTTGTCGTCCCAGCCCTCCCGGTGGGCCCACAACGAAATCAAGTCGTCGCGTGGATCCGCCCGCCGCTCCTGAATCAACGCCATGGTGAGCTCGGCCCACTCCTGCATCACGGGGATGATGCCGGGATGCGTCTCGTGCGGCGGTCCTTCGGGTGACGTCTGGCCGGCCAGCATCATGACCTGCTCCGACCAGTAGCGGACCCGCTCCCACAGCTCGGGCGGGTAGCCGAGCAACTCTCCGACCATCATGGCGGGAAGGCGTGATGCGATCGCTTCAATGGCTTCGCATTCACCGAGGGGCGCCACCTCGTCGAGAATTTCGGTCACCACCTGGCGAATGTGATCTTCATGATTGCGCACCGCCCGCGGAGTGAACCGACGGGCAACCAGGCTGCGCTGCGCCTGATGGTCCGGATCGTCCAGGTTGATCATGGACTGATCCGAAGATTGGTCGAGGTGGGGACGCGAGCCACGGAAGGAGGAATACCGGGCGCCATCGCGCTCGACGGCCATGATGTCGTCGTAGCGCGAGATCGCCCAAAGCTTCTGGATCGGATCCCAGTACACCGGCGCTTCCTCACGAAGCCACCGGAAGGCATCCCACGGGTCGACATAGAACGCTGGATCGAGCACGTTGATACGTGGCGTGGTCGAAGTCATCGTCGTCAGAGGTAGGACACGGCTCGGTCCGACTCAGCGGTGAGCCCGTACTCGGGCCACTCCCCGCCGATGATGCTCTCCATGATTCCGTAACCCGTTGCGTCCCCCTCGCGCACTCGAATCGGCGTATCCCGCAACTGGCCCAGCAGCGCCAGGTGCTCGTCGTCCCAACAGTCAGCGATGTGCTCACCATCGAGCTGCAACGAGCCCATCCATGAGCCATGGATGTGACCCTTCCAGGACCCGTAGCCAGCGGTCTTGAGAAAGAATCCCGACTCCCCCAGCGCTTCGACCTCAATGAGGCGCGTTTCGCCGCTGTCCATCACGAGGTGCAGCTCCCCGCCCCGGATAAAGCGAGTGTGGGGGTCATAGCGCATGTGCGGCTCGGCGGATCGCACCACCGCCTGATGCCCGTCAGGCTCGTTGATGTAGGCCGACGTCCGGTTCCAGACACCACCGGTGGTGTGGATGGCCGCCTCGTAGAAGGAGCCGTCCAATCTGCGAAAGAACGACGGCGTCCACTTCATCATGCCGCGTGGAATGGCCGCTCCGTCTTCCTTCTTCCGGGAAGAACCGATCAAATCTCCTGGCGCAACGCCCACTGCCTGGCGGACACCCCAAGAGTGGTCACGAAATCCAAAGGCTCCTTCGTCCGCAAGCTCGTAAGTCTCATCGCCAACGGTGATCGTTCCCGTTGCCCAGCCGCCCTGGTGATAGCGAATCACGTTCACATCCACACGATTCGAGCGCCGGTTACGAACCAGGTTGCGTTCTTCGAAGAAGGGTGGCATCACGCCCGACAGGACGACGTCGAAGGAGATCGGCTGCACATCGTTCGGCTCGAGCCGCACCCGGATCCGCCGGAGCGGCTCGACCACCTCGTAGACGATCGGTCCAACCGCAGTCTCCTCTGGGGCCGTCCGGAGCTCACGGCTCCCTCGGACCGTCCACTGCTCACGACCACGGGACACTCCTCCGAAGCCGTCGATGATGCCCCGGTTGTGGTACTTGCCGAGCCCGAAGTCCAGTTGGACCGAGCCGTCTGCACGAGCGATGGAGACCCAGAGCTTCTCCGTCCAGGCGTAATCGGACTCCCCGACCGTCGCGAAGGTATCGACGATCTGATGGTTCAGGGTCTCGTCCGCTCCCCGCAGGGCACCAATGTCGTGAATCGCCATTCCCTACCTCCAAAAAGGAAGAACTACCTGGTATGCCACCGTCAGACGACCTGCCCTTCGAATCAGAGCTCTCGCTGCTCTTCCCCCGGGTGAATCAAGTTATTGATATTGATGTCAAACTCTATCAAAGCAGCATGATTTCCTGCGAGCCGAAACCGAAGTCCGATGGCACAAGCTGGGCCCAGAATCGGAAGCCAACACCCCTAGGCGGCCTCGATCGCGTGGTGGTCCCGCACCGCTGCACAAGATCGACGGGCCATGGAAAGAAACATCTGATCGGCGGGTCCGTTCCGCGTTCCGGTCGACGTCATAGACCCGATAACGGTGATCATCGGTCCGTGAAGCAGGCCGATCCGGTAGTCGGCCGAACAGCGATCAAGCGTGTAGCCCTCGACGCCCTGAGCTCGCAGCTCGCCGTGGTACGTGCCCACGAGTTGCCTTTCCTCTTCTCGACGCTGCTCGATGGGGAGGCTGGTCCCGATGAAGTACCCGAGATCACGGCCAGGAAGAGCGGCCGTCAGGGTCTGCCAATCGACAACCACAACGTCCCGTCCCGCTGAGTCGAGCATCAGATTGTCGAGGCGGTAGTCACCATGGACCAAAGAGAACGGCTCAGGGTGGTTCATCTGCCAAGCGAGGAGCACTTCCGCGACGGATCGCAGAGTCAAGACATCGTTCGCGTTGAGTTCATCTGCGTAGCGGGTCACGAACTGGTCGGTCGCGGTTCCCGCCAGATCTGCCAGAAAGGCGGCCCGCTCCTCGGTGAGCGGTACAAGAAAGTCGACCTGTTTGAGAAAGGGATCATTCCAGTGAGAGGCGTGGAGTCGCCCAAGATTTTTGACGGCCTCCGTCGCTTCTGCGAATGAGCATCCGTCTGCCTGCCGACCTGGCTTTCGAGGAAAGAGATCCTCCAGCAGGAGCGTGAAGCTCGCCCCGTCATCACTTATAGCCGCGTACCGACACTCGGGTACTCGCACCCTTACGGTCGATGCGAGCTGCCGGTAGAAGCCGACTTCGTTTCGATGGGCGGTTGCCACACGCAGTCGGGAGTCCTCAGGACCCTCCGCTAATTTGGCCACCAGCGTCTGAGCGCACCCGTCCGCATCGATTGTCAAGCGATATGTTGAGGATGTCTGTCCGGTCCCGATTGGCTCGACCATCGCTGACCGCACCTCGGTCTGAAGGGCGCGGGTGAGCCACTCCGGGCTCAGTTCGGCGGCCGATCCCGCGACGGCTGTCATGCGCCGGACCATCCTGGATTGACCGGCTTGTGGCGCAACTCATCCGGACGCTCGGCGCGATATGCCGCAAGGATCGGCTCGAGTTCGACCGGGGTCGCACCGTGGAGGATCACACTGTCCGCGCCGAGGTCGAACTGCCGGAGGATCGATTCGGTGCACTGGCGAGCCGTGCCGGTCGCTGCAGCGGCCATCCACTCGTCGGGTAGTAGGGTCGACAGATATTCGAGATCCTCGGTTGTCGCCCTCGCGTCAAACGCTCCCTTGAACCCCTCAACAAATGGGTCTGCCCGGAACCGATCGAGAACACTCGGGTCCCATTGGTTCGCTCGCACCAGTACGTCTCCGTATCCTCGAAGATAAGAGGCGAGCCGCCCCACAGTCTTTTTGAGCCGCAATCCTTCGTCGATGTGGTCCCCTACGGTCGCCAGAACGGACCAAACGCGGACCTTGCTCGGATCCCTGCCGGCGCGCTCGGCGCCGCGCCGCACCGCGGCAACTGACCGCTCGAGCGCCTCATCGGACAGGAACGTGTGGAGAACGACGGCATCCATACATCCACCCGCGAACTCGAGCGTCTTCTCGCCAATGGCCACGAGCATCACGGGAATCTCTTCATGAAAGGTATCGTCCTGATGTAGATACGGGTACCGCCCCGCCGGACCGTCGTGGCCTGCGATAGTGCCACCGCTCCATAGCTTCCGGAAGATAGTGATCGCGTCAAGAATTTGGTCGCTGCGTATCGGAGGCAGACCCATAGCTCGGAACAGTCCGTCGAACCCGCGCCCGAGGCCAAGCGTAAAGCGGCCTCCAGTCAGGCGGTGCATGGTTGTCGCGAACGTTGCTGTGATGAGTGGATGGCGAGTGTTGTGGTTCGTCGCCGCCGTGGCGATACCGATGCGCTCGCTTGCGGCCGCCGCTGCTCCGCAGAGAGTTGGCGCGTCCTTCAGATTGAAGCGCTCGGAGATGAAGGCTGCCCCCAATCCCAACTCCTCGGCCAGACGCACCTCATCAACAAGATCCCGAGGGGAGTCGGAATGACCAGCCAGCGTATAGAACCCCAGCTCCGTCATGAGTTCTTCGGATTCTCCAGCTCCATCTGCACCAGCGGACCTCGTCATCGCGCCGATACCTTCACCGGCATTCTCTTTATGCCGTTGATGAAATTGCTCACGAGATAGTCGGGCTCTCCGCATTCCATTGAGGAGACTCGCTCGGCAAGTCGAGAGAACAGGGCCCGGAGTTGGGTTCGTGCCAGGTTCGCTCCGAGGCAAAAGTGCGGCCCTCCGCCACCGAATCCCACATGAGGATTGGGGCTCCTGGTGATGTTGAACCTGTCGGGATCCGAAAACACAGATTCATCGTGGTTCGCTGACTCATAGAACATTACGACGGCGTCACCCTCGGCGATTTGCGTGTCCCCAAGCGTCGTATCGGTAGTAGCGGTCCGTCGAAAGTGAATTACCGGTGAGGCGGAACGCACCAACTCCTCTACAGCTGTACTGAGCAGGCTGCCGTCGTTGACAAGGAGGTCCCACTGTGCCGGATTGTCTGCGAAGGATTTGAATGCGTGGCTCGTCGTGGTTTTCGTCGTATCGTTGCCGGCGGTGCTGAAGAGCACGAAGATGCCACCGAGCATCTGGTCGGACAGAGGTTGACCGTCAAGCTCGCTGTTCACCAGGGTCGACAGGATGTCGTCACCCGGATTCGTTCGACGTTCTGCGAGGAGTTCCGCCGCGATCCTGTGCATCGTCATGCCTGCTTCAATGGCGATCGCCGCTTTTTCGCTGTCGTCACCCGCAAACTCAGGGTCTTGTGCCGCAATCTGTGCCTCGGCGGCTGAGTACAGGTCACCTCGCATCGATTCAGGAACGCCCATCATTTCGCTGATCGTCCACAATGGAAGCTTTCTTGCGAATTCCTGAACAACGTCCCCACCGCCACTCTCGACGAATTCGTCAACGATGCGCCGAGCCTCAGTCTGGATTCGATCTTGGAGTTGCGCGACGCGCCTCGGCGTGAAGGCGCCACTCACCACCCGTCGCAGCGCGGTCTGGCGTGGCGCATCCATCACCAGGAACGAGGCATTGAGCTCCAAGAGGTCCACCGGGATCTCACCCATTCCGACCCCTTGACCTGAGCAGAAGAGTTCGGGAGTCCGACTTATGTGCACCACGTCCGCATGACGGGTGACGGCCCAGAAGCCCCGGGCGGAGCGCACCATCCCGAAATCTGAGGGCTCCTGGAAACTCACAGGGATCGATCGCCTGAGTTCAGCGAAGGTCAAGGCACGAGCCGACGCCGGCTGAGACCAAAAGGCCAAAGAAGAGATGTTCGGCGTTGAATCGGCACTCATGCCGGGCATAGCACTCCTTACCTCGGTGATCTTCGTAGTTCAGCCGACTGCGTTAATGAAACGTTCCAACTCGCCGGGAATGTCGTCGCCCGCCGGTTGATACGCGATCTCGGTCACACCCACATCTCGAAGTTGAGCGACGCGGTCGCGCAGTTCCGCTGCTGTGCCCGTGAACGACACCTTCGAGAGCAGCTCGATACCCGCCGTGACCGCCGGACGGTCGCGATCGGTGACACGCGCGAGGTGGCCCTCATGCACAGCCAGATGGCGGCGGTCAGGGTCGATCTCTTCGATCGCCTCCCGCCACAATTGGCCGCCGGGCAGGGCATCGACCGCTTCGGCGCCTCTGCGCTCGTAGGCGCCGTGATACACGACCGCGAGGGCATGGCCGGCCGCGTTGATGACCCTCTCGTCGTTCAGGGTTTCGTTGGCCCCGAGGACTGTCCCGAACGTCAGAATGCCGCGCCATGAGGGCAGGTCATCTCCGATCGGGGGCATCCCGGACCCAAAGATCCCATCTCCGATGTCCGCGGCAAGCGCCCTGCCCTTGGGTCCGTCGGCACCGATAAATATCGGCACGTGCACAGGGTCCCGATCAAGCATTTTGATGACGGCGCCATCCCAGACCGCTTCCTTGCCCAGCAAGAGGCTCCGTACGACCCGGACGTAGTCACCGACGTCTGCCCAGCGCATTGGTGGTTGGCCCAGGGTGTAGCGACCGGTGAATCCGGCCCCGATCCCTGCCGCCGTTCGGCCGGGAGCGAGTTCTGTGAGGGCGGCAATCGCAGCTGCGTTCACCATCGGGTGGCGGAGTGACGGAATCAGCACTGCGGGGCCCACCCCGATGCGCGACGTTCGAAGAGCCGCCAAGCTCAGGGTCATCCAGACATCGGGATAGAGCGCCGGAGAGTCGTAGCACCAGGCCCGCTCGTACCCCAATTGCTCCGCGAGGACGATGTGATCGGGGGTCGCAGAGGAGGGAGCAAAGGCGCAAGAGATATGCAGGGCATGAACCCCGTTCGGTTCGGCCGTCACGAGACGCCGTTGGGGACGATGACGGCCCGCCCCGTCACCCGACCCGCGGCCAAGTCTCGATAGGCGTCCAACGCCCGGTCGAGCGGGTACGTGTTGATTCGCGGCGTGATGAGCCCATGGGCAGCAAGTTCGAGCACGTCGGCCAGCTCAGAGCGACTGCCCCAATACACGGACTGCAGAGACACCTCGTAGGCCTGGCTCAGGAATCCGAACGCCATGGAGCCACCTGCGACTCCGACAAGCGTGAGGTCCCCCAATGACCGGGTGCACGTCGCGCCGAGAGCGATGGTCGCATCTGTCCCGACGCAATCCAGAACCAGATCCGCTCCGCGTTTGCCGGTCGCCGTCTTCACGGCCTGGACCGCGTTGTCGTCGGCTACAAACGCCGAGTCTGCTCCGAGTGAGAGCGCAAGCTCGAGTGCACGAGGCTTGGTATCGAGGGCAATCACTCTGGCCGAGGATGTCGCTTTCAGGATCTGAATGGCGAGGTGTCCAAGGCCGCCGACGCCGATTACGAGCGCCGTCGACGTCGGCCCGAGCTTCTGCAGCGATCGGCGCACAGCGTGGTAGGGGGTCACACCTGCGTCGGTCAGGGGGGCGGCCTCAACGGGAGTCAAGCCCTCAGGAAGCGGGATGAGATACCTGGCATCGGGGACGAGCATGTAGTCGGCCATCCCACCGTTCAGGCCGAGGCCGCCTCCTGCGCCGACCGACGGTGCGTTCGGCGCCTCGCAGTAGTTCTCCATTCCTACGCTACAGCGCAGACAGGAGCCGCAGCCCCACGCACCGTAGACAGCGACTGGCTGACCCTTTTCGACCGACGTCACGCCCGTCCCGACAGAATGGACCCACCCGGCATTCTCGTGACCCAGAGTGAACGGCAGCGAAAACGGAACCGTGTCGCCTTTGCCGTGCATCATGTGGAGGTCCGAGTGGCAGGCCCCTGCCGCACCGATATTGACCACGACTTGTCCGGGTCCCGGCGTCGGCTCATCTATCTCGACAAGTTGGGCTTCTTGGTGCCACGTGCTGATCTGAAGTGCGCGCATCTGCCGTTCTTTCGTTCCAGTCGCTCGGATGCTTCAGCGGTCCCTGCTCAGCAGTCGAGGTGCTTCCCGATGCACCTCGCCACCATCAATCACCATCGTTTCTCCGTTGACCCAGGCGGCATCGTCGCTGACCAGAAAGAGCGCTGCATGCGCCACATCGTCCGGCTGACCAAGACGGCCCACGGGAATCGAGTCAAGATACGCTGCTCGCGATTTCGGTTGCGTGGGGGCGGTCATCGGTGTTTCCACGAAACCCGGTGCGATCGCATTGACACGGATGCCCCTGGGACCCAGCTCGAGGGCCGAGACGCGCGTCAGCATCTCGACCCCAGCCTTCGCGCAGCAGTACGCAACCATTCCCTCACCAGGTTGACGCCCGTAAATGGATGCGAGGTTGACGATCACGCCACCGGCACCATGAGCGAGCATTGCTTTTGCTTCATGCTTGACCGCGTGAAACACACCCGTAAGGCAGACATCAATGACGGCATTCCATTGCTCAGCCGAATGGTCGTGAACCGGTCCCAAAGTGCCAATGCCTGCAGCGTTGACGGCAATATCTACTCCGCCGAACGTCTCTCCCGCGAGGCCTACCAACCGCTCGAGATCCTGCTCCCGGGTCACGTCAATAACTGCAATCGTGCAACGTTCCGCGCCGATGGACCGGCGGACTTCCTCGAGGAGCGCTTCATTGCGATCGCCAATGACAACCATGGCACCCTCTTCGGCGAACAGCTCCGCCGTCCGTCGTCCGATGCCCGAGGCTCCCCCGGTGAGGACTGCCGTCCGACCCGCCAACCGATTGCTCACCGTTCTGCCCTCATTCGGCGCCAGCCCCGTGGGCGAGCCGCTGACCTGTCATGACCCTCCGTTCTGGTCCGTAAATGTGGCGGAAGAAAGCGCAGTCATAATCTGACATTGATATCAGAATATGCTTTGAGTATAGAGTAGATTTTGTGACGCATCTCGAAGGAACACCCTCCGATCAGCTCCCCGATGTCCTTGTCACGGGCTCGACAGACGTGCGGATGGCCTTCATCTCGCTGTCCGCTCGTGAGCCTGATGGCCGCGACGCTGACTACATCGCCTGGCACTCTCTCGATCATCGGCCAGAGCAGTACAGACTCGCCGGACTGCGTAACTCCTTGCGTCTGGTGTCCACGCCGGCATGCAGAGCTGTTCGTGCCGCAAGCGACAGTCACTACGACGCGGTGGACCACGTGATGACCTACCTTTTCAGTGACCCAACTGCACTCTCGGGCTTCAACGACCTTGGTGCGGCGCTTCACGAAGGCGGTCGGATGCCGCTCCGCCTTCCTACCGTGGAATTCATGACCGCGGACCTGGCCGGGCGCGTGGCGGCCCCGAGCGCAGTGGCGGGCGCCGACGTCATCCCGTGGCGCCCGGCGCAGGGCGTGTACCTGATTATCGAGACGGCAGATGCCCCCGTACCCCCTGACGCTCTGATTGACGTCCCAGGTATCGCCGGCATCTGGTGGTACCGCGGTGCGCTCGCTCCGGCGCCGTATTCGACCGACGCCCGCGGCATGCAGATCACCTATTGCTATATGGACGACGATCCGGTCGCCACGGCCGAGCGCCTTGGGGATCACCTGCGTCGGCGCTGGGCCTCCCAAGACATCACAGGTCTCCTGGCCGCCCCCTTCCATGCCTTGGCGCCGTTCGACTGGGCGCGCTATCTCCCTGGGGGCGTCGAACCCGGATGACCGCGCAAACCGAGCCCGTCTTCGGTGGTTACGGCCGCGAGTGAAGGTGACGTCATGACATTGAAATTATCGATCGGCACTCCAGTCGTAACGATGAATCCCAGGTCACACGCGGCGTGGGAAGAGACCGCTTCGATCGAAGATGTGGCCAGGATCGCGGAGGCTGCCGATCGCCTCGACTACCACCACATGACGTGCAGCGAGCACGTGGCACTCCCCGCGGGAGAGCTCGCCCGGCGAGGTTCTCGCTATTGGGACCCGCTGGCAACGTTCGGCTACCTGGCCGCTCGCACGAGCCGGATCCGCTTTACCACCCACGTCTTGGTTCTCGGCTATCACCATCCGCTCGAGATTGCGAAGCGCTACGGCACCTTGGACAAAGTGAGCAACGGACGCCTGATCCTCGGAGTCGGCGTGGGATCGCTCAAAGAAGAATTTGATCTCATTGGAGCGCCGTTCGACCAGCGCGGGCGCGGGCCGACGATGCCCTGCGAGCCCTTCGAGCCTCGTTGTCCCAACCCCAGCCCGCGTACCATGGCGACTTCTACGATTTCGAGGGCTTCATCGTCGACCCTTGCGCGGTGCAAGAACGAGTCCCTCTCTGGGTGGGCGGTCGCAGCCTCCGCTCGCTCCGAAGGGCGGCGACGCTGGCCGACGGTTGGTGTCCCTTCGCCGTTTCGCCGGCCCAGGCGGCCGAATGGCTTCAAACCATCGAACTCCCCGCTGACTTCGAAGTCGTCCTGCCGCCAACGGCGCGGTTGGATCCCATCCACGAGCCCAATCGAACGCAGGAGATCCTCGCAGAGACCGCCGCCCATGGCGCCACCGTTGCCCTCTGTGGTTTTCGTCACCGGTCGATTGAGGAGTATCTCGACAAGCTCGAGGCGCTTGCTACCCTCCACGCTGCAATGGCGGCGCCCTAGTGGCGGACAGCCCGAACATCCCTGCACGGCGAGTCAATGACGACCCCTTTCTCATCGCGGAGGAGGACACCGGCGTGCCGAATTGGCGAACGGCCCGCCTGCCTAGCCCTCGGTGAAGGATCGGGTTCGCGCTGATTTTCAATTGACAGGAGCCGTTGGCAGGCGGCGCCCTTGTGGCCAGCGGAGACAACAACCCCAGAGGAGGAACAGTGGAAGCGATTTCAGGCTTAGACAAGCTGCTGGCACTCGAAGACATTCGAACGTTGAAAGCCCGACGTGACCGGGCCGTCGACACCAAGGACTGGGAGCTCTTGGAGTCTCTCCATGCCCCTGACCACACCTCCTACAACGACGATTACTCACCGTGGACGACGGCGGAAGAGATGATCGCGAACGTGCGGGTGATCATGGAACACCTGAAGACCGCTCATCAGTCGCACACACCTGAGATCACCTTTGAGACGCCCGACCGCGCCAGCGGGATCTGGGCGATGAGCGGACTATCGGTCTGGAACCAAGGGACGGAAGAACACTGGTTCCTCGGCATGGGTCACTACTACGAGACCTATGAGAAGCGCGATGGCACCTGGCTCTTCACCAGTCGGCGCCTCAAGTACTTGTTCACGCAGCGCTCGCCCGGAGCGATCTTTCCGCCAAAGGGCCCGTCCTAGTTCGAACCACCGAACAGCCAGCCTGATGCCTGCTATCGCGAGGCCCCGGCAGAGTCGAGACACGCGCACCATCAGCGTCAGCCGGGGTGAGAGAACGTCACAGGCTCGGATTGGCCGACCAAGGCCAGGAGACCGGCCTTGGGAACCAGGAGTCGGCGGCCGAGTCGGATCACCGGGAGTTCGCCTCGGGCCACCAGCTCATAGGCGAAGGCCCGGGAGATCCCGAGCATTTCGCCGGCTCGGGCCACGGTGTAGACGAGGTCACCTGTGGTCGAGGCTCAAACACCATGATCGGAAGGATGCGGAGCTCTCGGTGCAGCTCTCAAGAGGCCGCTCGGCTGGAAATGCGGCCACCACTGACTGCTACATCTGCGATTTCAGAAGAGGTCAGATCTCAAGAATGGCAGTGTTCTGTCTGTGGTCTGGCGTCAAGGCTGGCCGAAACGATCAACGAGGTGGGCCGACACTCCATCAGCATCGAGGCGCCGAGCCACAAGATACCCCGCTCCCATCCAGCCGCGACGGGTCCATTTCCCGAACGATAGATAGGTCCCGGGAGCGCCACTGGCTCCTGGAACCATCTTCACTCGCTCCAAGGCTTCCTTCACCCCTTGGGGCGTAAGCGGATGCGCGTCAGCGAAGGCGTGCGTGAGCACGGTCGCCAGATCACGGTTGACAACCGGCACGCAGTATTCGGGCCGACGGTCGTACGTCGCCTCGAATTCGTCAAGGAATCGCTGACCAACGGGGTTCGCTGGGTCGTATTGGTCGACTCCGGTCCACCCGAGCATGGAGTTCCATATCAACTCATTGATCCAGGCATTTTGAAAAGCGGTTCCCATGAATCGGGGTGGATCCCATCCAAGCGCGTCGAGGGCGGGATTGACGCCAAGGACGCCGAAACCGAAACCGCAATGGACGAGCGCATCAGGTTTGATTGCATGCAGCTTCTGGACCGCGCCGCTCACGTCCTGTGCCGTCTGGGCGATCCACTCCTCCGCAACAATCCGGACGCCCTGAGCGGCGCACGCCTTGCGAAAGTTCCGAATGTATGACTCGCCGATGAGGGATTGTTCGATGAGACAGCCGACTGTGGCATGCCCTCCTTTCGCGAGAAGCTGAACCCAAAAAATCGGCTCATCGGTCATGGAGCCCTGCGGAAGAGAGAACGTCCATTCGCCCAGCCAATCCTCGGCGCCGGTAACCGATATGGCAGGCACGTGGAACCGCGCCTCAATGGCCTCGCGGGTCGGCACCGCGTTATCCGTGATGGCCGGGCCGAACACGGCGAGGCAGCCTTCTTCGACGAGTTCACCGTAGGCGTCGATGACCGCCTTGGCCGAACCCTTCGGGAGGCCCTCGACCTCGCGGAAGATGATCTCGACCGGACGGTCGAGGGCCCCCCTTTCATGCGCCTGCTGGAAGACCAACTCGAAGGACCTGGTGAGATCGAGCCGTTTCTCTTCGGGGTACCCATCAGGCAGAAGAAAATCGAACAGGTAACCGAGCTTGATCGGCTCCGCATGGCTTTCGTACGACACGACTATTTCTCCTCCTGGCGACGCTTCGCCACCACTTGAGTGTTGCCCCAACTATCTGCCCCTCAACCTGCCGACTGAGAACAGCCTGTCGACCGCAGAATCGTGTTTCGCGGAACTCTCGCGATCCCACGGATCACTGCGGGCGGTTCCCGCTAGGCACACCTACGAACCCTTAAGGGTGCTGGTGCCCGCGTAGTCAGTCCCGCAGAAAGGCTTCGCCGAGACTGGCACGAACCCCGATTTCTGGGCTTGCACGACCCAGGCACACTGGGGCAGATCGTGACCGAAGATCGTCGAGTAGTTGATGGTTACCGGAAGCAGTCCGTTGGCGTTGTACGCCTTGATGCCCCGCAGCGCCTTCACCACGCTGGCTCGACTCGGGCTATGTCCCGCCCTTTCCAATCCCTGGATCATGAGGTCACAACCGAGCCACGAAAGCGCCTGACTAAAATTGGGAAACTCGGTTTTGGTGAAGTGTGCATACTTCTTCAGGGCTCCGGCCATCTGCTCGGTACCGGCGTTGGGCAAATCGAGCGGCCGGGTCAGTGACAAAAAGTACGCCCCCTGGAGACTCGGCCATGCGGGCGAGTGCACGACGGATGGTTCGTACCCGACGGCCAAGAGCGCAGCCTTGACCTTCACCCCAGCCTGCTTCAGTGCCGTAAGGAGAGCGAAATCCGAGTCGTCGTCCATGGTCGGGAGGATCGCGTTGACGTTCTTCTCTTTGGCGACAAGCGCTTCGGGAGTGAAATCCACGCTGCCGAACGGGATGGACGCATCCTCTACGCCGATCTTGCCTCCAGCCCGCTGGAATGATTCGGCGCCACCTATGGCTCCTCCGGCAGAGTTCGGGGACACACCGTAGCCATAGGTGCCGATAGTCGTTCCCCCATGTGACTTCAAAAAGTCTCCGAAGATACTGTTCACTGGATCTGCCGGATTTTCGCTCCCTCGGAACGCATCGAACATGTTGGTGTAGGGCTGTTCCCCCCACTCTGGACCGTCGGAAGAGTTTCCGGTCACCGGCATCCCAGCCTGTTGGGCGTATTTCGCTGCCAGATAGAAGAGCGGTGAGTTGGCGACGATCCCCACCGCATCATTGGCGATTGCGTTTTTGACCGCGGTCGAAGTCAGTGTCGGGTTCGTTTCGTCGTCCAGGATCGACAGATTCACCTTTCTCCCGTTGATGCCGCCTTCAGCGTTCTGCAGGTCTATCCGTGCCACGCACCCCAACTGGGAGTTCGCATACTCGGATGCTCCCGGACCGGTGAGTGATGAGATGTAGGTGATGTCGAGGGGCGACCCGGACGATGACGCGGGAGCAGCCAGAACAACAAGGCTGGCCGCGGACACGGTGGCGATTACCGCAGCCAAGAATCCACTCTTCATCAATCGTGACACAGTCAGCTCCAATCGGTTGCACGACGGCGGGCGATGGGTCGTCTCATGGTTGGGTTCATGTGGGTGACCGCGCGTCGCACTTTTCGCGGTGCCCATTCCTTTCAGCCGTCATGAACGGGGCCGTCTCAGCTTGCCGTTGACGACCAAAGGCCTGGCACGGACATCCTGGAGGGACTTCATCCCTACGACGTCGGCATTCGCACGTCGAAAACGAACGGTAAACATCCACTATGCGGCCCGGGGCAAACGGAGGGCACGGACCGTGAGAGACTGCAACCAACGCGTCGGAAGCAGGCGACTGCCGCATTCCATGGCGATGGCGTCGGGGCCGACAGCATGCCGGGCGAACGGCTTCGTCTCCAGAAGGGCGCGCTCGATCACCGGCGGAAACCGATCTGGCCTGCGAGCGAACCTGACCATCTTGTCCCCCATCGACTCGAGCGCGGTGTGAAGCGGCGCATAAGGTCCCGCCTCGTCCTTCCATGACCGCGTGAGCTCGAGAATGTCGGTCTTGAACGTCCCGGCAACGAGCACGCTGACGCCGAGGCCGAAGGGTGCGATCTCCACCGACAGGGACTCCGCCCATCGTTCGAGCGCGCTCTTGCTGGCCCCGTACGCGCTGACTGCACCGATGCCGCTGCAGGCTGCGTGACTCGACACGACCACGACGCGACCCCGACCTGCAGCCCGCATTACGGGCAAAAGGCCCTTGGTGAGACGAATCGGCCCGAACACGTTCGTGGTGAATATCTGCTCCACTATCGAAATGGGCATCTCCTCGACCGCTCCGGACCCGGCGAGCCCGGCATTGTGCACGAGTCCGTCGGGCGGCCCCACTCGATCGAGGATCAGGGCTATTGCGGACTCGATCGAGGCTGGGTTTTCGAGGTCAAGTCGGACGCCGATCAGCCTGCTGGATTCGAAATTTCGGACCCAGATTTCCCTTCAAAGCTGCCATGCCGGCCGCCGGGTTTCGCATCGCTGCGAGCACCGTCCACCCTTGCTGGTGGAGGTGAGTCGCGGTCGCGAACCCGAGCCCTCGAGACGCCCCCGTGATGACGACTGTGCGCGACCGTGTCTCATCCATCAGAGCGCTTGATGCAAGATCAGCTGCGGGCCATAATCGAAGTCGACGTCGTTGGAGCCGCCGTCGAAACTTGAGGTTGTCGGGGTGGTCATACTCGTCCTTCGTTCGGTCAGTGACCCAGGTGGGTCGCGCCCTGAAGCGGCTGATTCGGTACTCCTGGAAAAAGGCGCGTTGTGGGTCCAGCCGTCACCTGGCCCTCCAACTTCGCCACGAGATGAGGCGTGAAGACGGCCCCGTACAAGAGATTTGCGACGGCCACGACGCCAACGATGGACAGTACGGTCGACCAAAGACGGCTCGGCGAACTCGCGTGGGCCCACGCTTCAATGACGGTGCGACCTTCGGGATCGGTCCGTCCGAGGATGTAGGCGAAGACCATCACCATCACGCCCATGGCGAGGGCGTCGTACAGGGGGTACTGATGTTTGCTCCCCTGCCACAGCGCAAGGCCTGGGATCACGCGGCCGTAGTAGAAGACACCGAGCCGTGCCCCCAGGATCCCGTTGAACAAGAAAGCCCACAGAAAGCCAACGGCGAGTCCCACACCGAGAAGGGTGATGGGCCTGCGCCAGTGGAACCTCGAACTCAAACGTCGCCCAAGCGCCGCGGCGACCAATGCGGGCGTTACGAAATAGGAGACGTAGCCGATTGGGACTGACACGGGCAGACCACCCCAAGTCATGTCCAATGGCCACCAGGACGGCATGCGGGGAATGGCGGGCGCGAACTGCGCATACATCGCCCAGTCGTAGGGCGCTTCGATCCACGAGATCGAGATCGCAGCGATGGAGACCAGCAGCAGGGGGTGGAGGCGGCGGCGGCGATATGTGAGATAGGCACCGATTGCCACGAAGGCGAACCCTCCGACATAAGCAAAGGCGATGGCCGCCGTCAGCAATGGCGTCAACCCAGGGTTCACCGGCCGCGCCCCCGACCCGGTGCCCGCGCTTCTGGGTCGTAGTGAAGCACCAAACCAAAGGCGAGGACGATCAGTCCGAACAACGTGCCCAGCATGATGACGGCGCCCATGTCCCCACCCCTTCGAAGCAACCCGAAATCTTTAGATAGCGTACGCTATCCTAATTCACGGCCGCCGAGCGTCGGCTGGAAGAGTGAAGGCCAGTGGCCCAGCGACCAGTGACCAGCAAGAGAACGGCGGCAGGGAACTCGGCGGCCCGGGCGACGCGTCGGCCCCGAGGTGAACCCAGGCGACTCCTGCTGGACGCCGCTCGCGAGCTCTTCTCGTGCCAGGACTACCGCAGCACTACGACCCGCGAGATCGCTGAGGCGGCCGGCGTCATCGAACCCTTGCTCTTCCGCCATTTCGGCTCGAAGGCCGCCCTGTTCCGCGAGACCATGGTCGTTCCCTTCACCAGCTTCGTCGATGACTTCGGCAGGACGTGGCAAGAAGTTGTCCCCGAGGAGACGGACGAAGACGAACTGGCCGGGCTCTTCGTGGGACAGCTCTACGACGTTTTCGTGGAGCATCAGGGCCTTGTACTGACGTTGCTGGCCTCGGAGGGACTAAACGAGGAGGAGACGGCAGAAGCCGGCATCGGTGACATCCGCCGGGCCTTGGCCGTCCTTGGCCAGATAAGCGCCGAGGGCATGGCCATTCGGGGGATGCAGTCGAGCCGCCCCGATCTCGCGGCCTACTCGACCGTGGCGATGATCGCCGGGATGGCGGCGCTACGGTCTGCTTACTTCGGAACCAAACCACCGGCAAGGGAGGCGATCGTCGAGGAGCTCACTGCGGCGATCCTTCACGGCTTCCTCCATCGGGGGAGCTGAGCTGCCAGGCACTAGGTAGCGACCCAGTCACAACTCGAGATTTCTAAACCCTCGCGCTCTATGCGGTGGCTGAGGTCGATCTACGCGGGCTTGAGGAGGCGGTCGAGGCCGCTCTGGGCGGGGGCGGCGGCACCTCAGCTCGTCGACGGCTCCTCTCTGAAGTCATGGACATGGAGGTGGCGCGGCGTAGAGCGGTCGGTACACTCCTTAGCGACCCGGTGGTTGTCCGCTTCTCAACGAGCAGGAGCTCTTTCAACGGTTGATGGCCCGACTGCTCGCCGCGAAGTTCGGTCACGATGTCGATGACAAGTCACGAGTCCGGCCAGCAGTGCTAGCGACGGCAGTCAGCGCGGTTGCCAACCATTTCGTTGTCGACGTCGACGACGAAGTGTTTCGGCGAGAGCCCTTGGAGGTGATGGTGCCACTCTTGCCCGCTAGTACCTGACGCTCATCGGCGAGGCGTGACGCTGAGGCGGTCCAGTGGGACTGGAGGTCACGATACAGAGCGGCGGTCGCTTCTCCTCCAAAGGCCTCATTTTTCACCCTAAATCACCTGGAGGAACGGTTCATTTATGCCATGATCCGGAAATGACCTCTGCCGTGGAACTCCGATACGACCCTTACGACGTGGCGATCAACGCGGACCCCTACCCTTACTGGAAACGGCTCCGCGACGATGCGCCGCTGTACTTCAACCAGGAGCACGGCTTCTATGCACTGAGCCGCTACCAGGACATCTCGCCCGCGCTCGTGGACTGGAATACCTTCTCCTCAGCGCGCGGCGTCATCCTCGAGATAATCCAGGCAGGCATCGAATTCCCGCCAGGTATTGTCCTTTTCGAAGACCCGCCCATTCACGACATTCACCGCGGCCTGCTTTCGCGCGTGTTCACCCCGAGGCGCATGAGTGCGCTCGAACCCCAGATCCGAGCGCTGTGCATGCAGGCCCTCGATCCGCACGTCGGTACTGGTGAGCTCGACTTCATCACGCATCTTGGGCAGTTCATGCCGATGCGTGTCATTGGCATGCTCCTAGGGATTCCGGAACAGGACCAAACGGCCATACGCGAGCGCGCAGACGCCAATCTCAGAGTTCGCGAGGGTGAGAAGATGCACATGGGCGAGGACACGTTGGACCTCGGTACCGACATGTTCGCCGAGTACATCGAGTGGCGAGCAAAGCACCCTTCCGACGACCTCATGACAACGCTGCTCAACGCGGAATACGAGGACGAGAACGGCGAGATGCGCCGCCTGACACGCGAGGAAGTGCTGAGCTACGTCACGGTTATCGCGGGTGCCGGCAGCGAGACAACAACCCGCCTCATCGGGTGGATCGGCAAGGTGCTGGCTGACTTCCCCGACGAGCGCCGCAAGCTCGTGGCGGATCCAAATCTCATACCGAACGCTATCGAGGAGCTCCTCCGCTTCGAGGCGCCAGCACCCCACGCTGCCCGTTTCGTCACTAAGGACGTCGACTATTACGACCGTACGGTGCCCGAAGGCAGCGTGATGCTGATGCTGATTGGCTCGGCCAACCGGGACGAACGCAAGTTCGCGAACCCCGACGAGTTCGACGTCAATCGCGAGGTTCGTGGACACGTGACCTTCGGCTTCGGGCTGCATTTCTGTCTGGGAGCTGCGCTGGCTCGCCTCGAAGGCCGTGTTGCGCTCGAAGAAGTACTTAAGCGCTTCCCGGAGTGGACCGTCGACATGAGTAAGGCTCGACTTTCCTCGACATCGACGGTGCGCGGTTGGGAGACCCTGCCCGTCACCGTTCCGTAGAGCCTCAAAATTATGAAGAATCCCGACCGATTCTCGCGTCTCTCTTTGGCTTACTGTCTTTGAAATTCCGGCCTTCGAGTTCGATGCCACCTTTGGCGGCCCGCACGCTAGATCAAGGCACGTACCGATCCCACTCGTAGGCCACGAGGCTGTGGAAAGGGGCGGCCAGGAGTGGCTCAATGTTCGCCGCCGACCAGCGCTGCTCGAGCCGAGGGCGGAGGCGCTCGGCCACCTCGACAGGTTCGTCGTCGAGGAACAAGTAGCTGACTTGAAGGCCGGAGTTATCCCGGGTGTTGAAGGGAGGTTCGAGTGCTCTGCACCTCCCCACCACGCGCCTCCCACGCCTGGGACGTCGAGAAGATCGGCAACCGGTTCGCCGCCACGTTCGATCATGAAATAGACGCCCTTCGTTGACCACCACAGTAGGACGTCCGCACCCACCTTGATCCGAGGCGCGGCGGCGATCCCTTCGAGCCGGTAGGCGCTTCGTTCCACCAGCGGCAGGAGGTACGGCGCCCGGCCAGCGTTCCGCAAAGCCACGCTCAATGCATTGAAGCCATCCATTGCGGACAGGCCTGCGAAGAAGTATGTCTGAAGGTGGTCGGCCTCGTCGTAGCGCGCGCTACTAGCCGCTCGTGCCGCTCGGCAGTCCGGAGTGGAGACCATACGAAATGATGCTCGGAGTTCCGCCAACCGGTGCTGCTCGGGCCGGTGGTCGAGCGAGTGCCACTCGAGATAGTCAGCGTCGCGACCTTCAGGGTGGCGCTTGGAAAGCGAGGTATAGATCGTGGTGACGTCGGTCGTTCCCGTCGCCAGGATCTCGGGACATTCGTCGGATGCAGTGCCGACTAGCGCGGACGCTTCACCAGTCATCGTCGGCTCCTGACTCTTTCGCTATGACAACGTTGTCCGGCCACCGTCAACAGCCAAAGTCTGACCGGTGATGAACGTCGACTCGTGCGAGAGAAGGAACAGGCTGGCGTATGCCACCTCCCAGGCGGTCCCTCGGCGCCCAAGCGGAACTGGGATGTTCTCTCGACCCGGCATATTGCGGTCACCGTCACGGCCAATCCCAGTATCGATCATCCCCAACATCACGATGTTGGCTCGAAC
This sequence comes from uncultured Acidimicrobiaceae bacterium, assembly GCA_963738135.1. GTDB lineage: Bacteria > Actinomycetota > Acidimicrobiia > Acidimicrobiales > RAAP-2 > Bog-473. Next base: position 559,534 of record CAVTVK010000001.1, read on the forward strand.
GGCGTCATCCTTTCGCGCCATCGCGGTCGCTCGGACGAGTGCAGAGAGACCCGCCTTCGACGCGTCGTACGCGATCATCTTCCCGATGCCTCTCACGGCACCGATAGAAGAAATGAACACGATTGACGAGCCTGCCTCCATCACGGGGAGGGCGGCGCGAGCGGTCAACATGGCGCCGCGCAAGTTCGCGTCCATCGTGACGTCCCAGGCCTCAGCCGTATTCGCTTCAAAACCAATGGGTCCAGGAATCCCGACGTTGTAGACCAATCCGTCGATACCGCCGAGTTGACGCCGAGCAGTGCTGATCATTTCCCCGAGGGCCTCAGGTTCCGAGACATCGGCCAGCAGGAGGTCGGCCGTACCCCCTTCGGACCGGATCAACTGCACCGTGTCGTTGACAGACGCTTCGTCCCGGTCAACGGCCATGACGTGCGCCCCTTCGCGAGCGAGGAGGAGGGCCAGAGCCCGACCATTTCCAATGGGCTGATCTTCGAGCTCAAAGTCCGTTTGCCCGGCCCCGATGATCACCACGCGCCGACCTTCCATTCGCCCTCGGGCGGGAGCCAGGCCGAGGGCTTCGCTGGACAGATTTTCCCCATTCACCGCTGTCGCCGCGCTGCGCTTCGCGTGCACGGCGATCCGATCCCGGTCGACTCCTGAGACGGGATCTACTGCGAGCTTGTTGCCTTGGTTCGAGGGAACGAAACCCGAGGCAATAACCACATTACAATCGGCAGCTTCTCGTCGGAGCTTGTGTGACTCTTGACCCCCTTCCGACTCATACCAGTGTCGGGCGACCTCGGGGGACTCGAACTCTATTATGGCAAGGCGGCTGCTTTCGTCCCAGCTGCCCTCGCGCACCTCGTAGTTTGCGTCCACGACGAGCATCTTGGCGTCATGCGCCACCAAGGAGTCATAGGAGACGGCTCCATGAGCAGCCATCCGGTCCGGACTGTGGATTACTTCAGTCATGATTACGTAACCCCTGGGCATGCCTCTCCTCTGTCTGGTCGCCTTCGGACGTAGTTGCTTGCATACCCCGCCCGTTTGATTGCGCCTATTGGATTTGGGTCGTCGTCATGAGTTCATCTGATCAAGAACAGATGCCCCCGGCGATCGTCTGCGTGTCTTCGTGACGTTCAGGGTCTTCACGGGCAGGCACCGGCTTGGAGATCACGCCACGACTCGTCAGGACCGAGCACAGCGTCAAAGGGATCCGGGATGCAGATGGGGCTCGTGCCCCGAGCACTGCCGGGAGGTAGCTCTCCCTTTTCGTAGGCGGCGAGTACTTCGAGGAGAAGGGCGCGAGCATTGGCGACGGCACCGTCACTGGCCGAGAGGTTGTCCTTTGACCGGTCGACGATCGGGCCCATGCTTACTTGGACTACTGAGTCCTCGTCGACCACACTTCGATCAAATCCTGTGTGGTGTCCCGCATCCATCAAGGCCCGGTTCTGCCCCCAACGGTTGGATCGGTCACCGCTCACCGTCGAGAAGTTACGGGGATCGGGGTCGAAATCCACCCGAACTGCACCGAAGTCTTTTTGGGACTCAGGTGAGGTTCCGTAGCTCCCGAAGAACAACAGATGATTCGTATCATCAACCGGGGCGAAGGCGAACACGTGGTATCTGTCAACGAAGCCAGTCGCAGCCACGATCACGAGCGGAAAGAAGAAGTTAGAGACCCTCGCATAGGTCTTTCCATCGTCTTGTTTGCGCAGCGAAGCAGCTCGCATTCCGAATGATGCCTCCCCCACTTCGTAGGTTGGAATCTTGGTGAAGGCGACGGTCGCCTTGCCCTCGTCCATCGAATCGCCCTTCTCGTCAATGACCTTACGGGTCCAGCTCTGATGGAGGATCCCAGCGTGCACGGAATCGAGACCACCTTCGAGCGCTTGAAGCCAGTTCACAGGAAGGTTCGAGATGGTCACTGCTGTCTTGTTGCCGTGTTCGGCAGTGAAAGGCAGATCGGGGAACGCAGGCGCCTCAGGACTGCCCAGCCACACCCACGCAATGTTCCCCGCCTCGTGGACAGGGAAGTGGGTTACCTGGACGCTCGCACAGAATCGATCGTGGCGGCTCACCTGTGTCGGTGCCTCGACCACGGCGCCCGACACGTCGGTCTTCCATCCGTGATAAATGCAACGAAGCCCATCACCTTCCACGCGCGCCAAGAGCAGCGACGCCTGACGATGGGGGCACGCTTCGGCAAGAAAGCCAACGCGGCCATCGGGTGCTCTCCAGGAGACGAAGTTCTCGCCCAGAAGTCGAACAGGGCTCGGTGCCTCTCCTGCCACCAGGTTGTCTGAGAGGGCGTAAGGAATCCAGCTGTTCTCGCGGATGAGCTTGCCCATAGGAGCATCACCCTCGACTCGGGTCATCAGCCCGTTCTCTTCTCGAGTGACCATCTCCGCCTCCTTTCCCCGACCCATCAAGGTGGACCTCGACGGCGTCACTTGGCCCACTGAGCAACCGGATCGAACCGAAAACGTCAACGACACGGACGGTGGAGGTGGTGGTACCGACGCCACCGTGTGCTTTCGAACTCGACACCCGAAACCCATGAAGATCAGTCGACCATGCGTTTGCGAAACGACCTAAGCCCGCATACTATATCGACATTGACATCAATATTTGCTCCGCTAAGCGATTGATCGAGTCTGTTTAGGAAGGGCCTCATGACTGATGTCACTTCAGTGACGAAACCAGCTAGCGGTCACTGGACTGATGCGTATCCCGAGCTCGGACGCGGTCCGGTGTCACTCGAAGACTGCGTCTCGACAGAGTTCTACGAGAAGGAACGTGAGCACGTCTTCAAGAAGACCTGGCTGTACGTGGGCCGCATCGAACGTGTGCCGAAGCAGGGCAGCTACTTCACACGCGAACTCGAGTTCCTGAACACATCGATCATCATTGTGCGAGGCAAGGACGACGTTATGCGTGCGTTCCACAACATTTGCCCGCACCGCGGTAACAAACTCCTTTGGCGGGATGATCCGTTCGAAGAGGTCGCTGGCCGTGCACCGCTGCTTTACTGCCGCTTCCACGGTTGGCGCTACAACCTGGATGGCTCGTTGCACTCGCCCACCCGGAGCGATCTGCTGCTCGACTTCGACGCCCACAGCTGCCGTATTCCTTCGGTGCAATGCGAGGTCTGGGAGGGATTCATCTTCATAAATCTCGATCCGCACAACACCACTCCGCTCCGGTCCTTTCTCGGAGACCTGGCGCATGGCATCGAGGGGTACCCTTTTGATGGTCCGCACCAGGTGTATCAGTTCAAGGCTGACCTTCGGTGCAACTGGAAGATCTTCGTCGACAGCTTCGCTGAGAGCTACCACGGCCCGTACTTGCATGCGTCGTCATTCGGGAACCTAACTGCCGAAGCCAAGGAAGCACTCGACAAGCCCAATCCGTTCACGGACGCCTTGGCCTACCGGTTGAACGGACCCCATCGGATGTTCTCCTTCGCCGGCGAACCATCGAAGCAGACGCCCTACTCCAAGCCCATCGAGTGCGTGATGAAGGCGAGCGCGGCCGGCCCGTGGAACAAACGCAACGACCGAGGCCCGATGCCTCCGGGTATAAACCCCACGCGCGCGACGAACCACGGCTTCGACTCGTTCCAGTTTTTCCCGAACTTTGTGCTGATATTCGGTGCGTCGGGGTTCACCACGCACACGCACTGGCCAACTGGACCGCACTCACACCGATTCGAGGTCGAGATGTTCTACTCGCCTCCGGCAACGCACCGGGAGCGGCTGGGCCAGGAACTCACGGTGACGTTCCTCAACGACGTCATCCTTGAAGACGCGAGTCCGTGCGAAGGTATGCAGGCGATGCTCAACAGCGGTGCCCTGAAGACCTTCAACATAAATGATGAAGAGATCCTCGTGCGGCATTTTCACAAGACGGTCGCCGACTATGTCGAGACGGGAGAGTCGGCACGATGACGGCACTGCTCCCCCAGAAGTTTTCACAGCTCGAGCACCTTGTCAGCGAATGGGCAATAGAGGACGGACACGAGCGGTACGTCAAACGCGTGGACAGCTCCATGGATGAGATCCGTGCGTTTTACGATGACATGTTTCCGCATGCGGAGGATGCACTCGCATACATCGATTCGTTCGACTACACCCAGCCGCTTCCTGAAGATGCCGCGAACTTGCGCAACCTGCTGTTCTCTTTGATTACCGTTTCGCTGGCGGTAGAGCTGTGGAATCAACCGCGCGTCAAGGACTCCGCCACGACAATCCTCACGCGGGTGAGCTGATCGCATGGGCGCTTCAGTCACAGATCTCGACATTGTCGACCAGACACCAAGGATCGGCAGCGAGATCCGAGTCGATCTCGACACATTGCTCACCGGCGATGTGGCAGAGGGCATTCGCACCACGCTCGAAGAGCGCGGTGTGGTGTTCTTCCGCGGGCTGCGCATGAACGATGAGCAGCAGATCACCATCGCCACAACCCTCGGCAACATCGTGGCAAACGAGGGTGAGCACGGGATCTACAAGGTCTCGCTCGACACGAACGTCAACCCGCGGGCGGACTACCTAAAAGGCTCCATGTTCTGGCACTTCGACGGATCACTCCAGCCGTACCCAAACCTCGCAAGCTTGCTTCGGGCGATGAAGCTTTCGGACAGCGGCGGTCAAACCGAGTTTTGCAATACTTACGCCGCCTACGACGACCTGCCGCAGACCGAGAAGATTACTATCGCGGAGCTCCAGGTGGTGCACAGCGCCGAGCGTTCGCAGTACTACGTGCGCCCCGAAATGAGCCACGAAGAAATCGCGTTCTGGCAGAAGTCACCGACGAAGACGTGCCCCATTGTTTGGACTCATCGATCCGGTCGCAAGTCGTTGTTGCTCGGCGCGACCGCCGACTACGTCAAAGGGCTACCCGTCGAGGAGAGCCGAGCCTTGCTTGCTCGCCTGCGCGACTGGGCGACCCAGCCCCAATACGTGTACCAGCATCAGTGGGAACTCGGCGACCTCGTTATCTGGGACAACACCGGCACTATGCACCGAGTGCTCCCATATGCGGCTGACAGCGGCCGTCTCATGCACCGCACCATCCTCGCGGGGGAAGAGCCCCTCCAATAATCAGTCCTCCACCTGATCGGCCATCCGAAACAGTTAAGAACGACATCGGGAATTCACCTTCGCAAGGTCCAACAGGGTCGACGGTCTGCGCGTTGTGCATCGATGAACCTGCACTTGACCGCTAAAAGACCTCCTGCAACGGTAGAACCATGATCTTCTGGACGGGGGGAGGTGTTGCGCAAGGGCGGGAACCAATGGCCTCGCGGAACACCGGTCGTTCGCGGCATGTGAGCGGGTGGCCAAGCGTGGGGTATAGATGCGGATTTAGTCTGATTGCTGCCACGGTTCTCATGTCACTTGTCGGCTACACATCGGCTGCTGCTGGAGTCATAGGCGACAACGTCCCGAAGAGCTATCACGTCGCTATGACGACCATCGTCTTCACCGACCATACGCGGCCCACCCCCGCGAGCAACGGATCCCCCGCCCTCCCCTTTCGCACGGTCAGCACCCTGGTGGTCTATCCGGAACAAGCATCGGGCCAACACCGAGAGTTCCCACTCGTCGTGTATTCCCACGGCTTCGGTGCCACAGCAGCCAGCGCAACGTCGACGTTGCAAGCTATAGCCTCACACGGCTACGTGGTGGCGGTACCCGACTTTCCGCTCAGTACACCCGGTCTTCCCGGCAGCTTGGATCTTCTCGACTATGCGCGCCAGCCGGGTGACGTCAGCTTCGTCATCACCCAAATGCTCAAACTCGATCAAGTGGGGGATTCGCCCGTCTACAAGCAGATCGAAGTCCACCGGATCGGGGTCGTCGGACATTCCCTCGGAGCGGTCACTACTCTCGCCGTGTCCTACAACAGCTGCTGCCGCGATGCTCGCATCGATGCTTCTGTCGAAATGGACGGCCAACTGGAAATACCGATCGGGCCTCAGGGTGACTTCTCGGGAACCTATTTCAAAGGTCAGACCCCTCCCCTCCTCGTTGTGAACGGCACCAAGGACACAATCGCCCCCTATCGAACCAGCCAGGCCATCTACGCCGAAGCTCCGGCTCCGAAGTACTTCCTCTCGCTGATCGGCGCACCGCACGAGGGGTTTGGGAGTGAACCCTGGAGCCCCGTCGTCAACGACACGATCGTTGCCTTTCTTGAACCGCTACCTCGCCGCTGGCCAAACCGTGGCCCAGATCAAGCGGGCGGGCACCAAACAGGGTGTCGCGACGATCCAGGTGACCGCTCGCTGAACCAAGGGCCAACCCCGGACCGACGGATTTTCCCCACTATCGGCGCCCCACTATCCACCCCACAATCTCAGCGATATTGGGACGCGATACCCCTTAATCCAGTGGACGAGGAAAAGATAGAACAGCAGCTCAGCGGACTTATATGGACTCCCCGGACTCCCCTGACTCGGACTCTTAAGCCGCAGCGCTCAGACAGAGTGTGTTCGTCCGCCCTCGGCTCCGGTCTGATTGACCAGGGTGAGAAGGGCCGCTTTAGGTACCAGACGCCGCCGGCCGAGGCGAATCACGGGAAGCTCACCCCGTGCCACCAGCTCGTAAGCGAAGGCCCGCGAGATCCCGAGCAGTTCGCCAGCCTCGGCGACGGTGTAGACGAGCCGATCGTCAGATGTCTGCGCGGTACCGATAGAGGCGGTCACGGACGCCACCTCGCGCCGCGGACGTCAAAACGGATATTTAGTGGGACGTTCACAACGGGAATCCTTTGAAACCTGTTCTGGGCTACTCCGTGACAGCCAGAGCGGTCATTCCTGAAGGAGTGCTTCATGTCAAGCGACCCCTTCGTGCGTACCGTGAGTCTTCCCGATCAAACGCATATCGCCAACCTTGCCGCTCGTCCGTCATCGCAACGACGGTGTAGACGCGGTTGGCATTGCCGTCCGCCTGAGTGAGTTCTCGCACGCTGTCCGATTCCGTCTGGCAATTCGCTTTGATGGTCATTTACCTAACTCCTCAAGTTGCGTGTCTATTCTTGCGGACACCGCCCAAGCTGCGGCCACGAATCACCCCCTATTCGACCCGAGCTTCTTGATCGCTCGGCGTTCGTGGCGGCGGCCCACCCGTTTCCCCTACCGGACCAGAACCACCGGCGCTCCACGGCGTCAAGTCCACGGCTCGGCTCGCAAAAACTTCTGGCGGCTTCGCGATCGTTGAAGTTCGCCCTGCGGGCGAACCCGCCAGAACTTCTTGCTCGGCCCAAGGGCTGCCCTCGCCCGGGACTTGACCCCGCTTCGCCGCCGGTGGGGATGGCCGTTCATCGAACGACGCAGCGGCGTCGTTCGCAAGGAACGAGGCCAAGAGCATAAGGAGCAAGACAATGAGCAACTCAACCACCATCACCGGGAACCTCACTCGGGAACCCGAGATCCGCTACATCAAGGAAGGCCAAGCCACGGCCCAGCTCGGCGTGGCCGTCAACCGGCGTTGGCAGGACCGGACCACCCAGGAGTGGCAGGAGTCGACGTCCTTTTTCGACGTCATCTGCTGGCGTGACCTGGCCGAGAACGTGGCGCTGAGCCTGACCAAGGGCATGCGGGTTGTCGTGACCGGGCGGCTGGAACACCGCAGTTGGGAAACCGACGAGGGCGAGCACCGCTCCAAGGTCGAGATCGTGGCCGACGAGATCGGTCCATCCCTGCGCTTCGCCACCGCCGACGTGCAGCGGAGCCGCCGTCAAGGCATCGAGGAAGTCCCCGAGTCAAGCGAGGCCGAGGGCGCTTCTTTCTGAGGCCTGGGTCCCGAGCAGGGTCACCGGCTCGCGCCGGTGGCCCGACCCGGGGCACACGGCAACAGACTGACAGAAAGGCATCACCAGACAACCACCCACGACGCTCCGGCGTCGGCCAGCACGCCAATACCCGGCGCGCGGCCAACGCGCCCGAGGGCTACGAGCTGCGCGCGCCGTAGACCGGGCCACGCTGGTCGACAACCCACAAGCTCCCTGCGACCGTGGTCGCATCAGTCGAGGCCCGCTTCGGGGACCGCCAAGGCTGGCGGAACCCGACTTCGGCTCTCGTGTCCTACCTCAAGTTCCTCGCCGCCTCCGGCTACGGACTCTCCGCGGTCGAAGCGGAGGTGGCGGCCAGCGCGGACCGAACCCAAGACGATTAGAGCTCCTGATTCCGCCCTACTAGCAACAGCCCCGGCTCCGCCGGGGTTGTTGCGTGTCAGCGCGCACTTCATGGTCAGCTGGAGTCGCGCCCGGACTCACCCGCCAGCTCGCCGCCGAGGAGCACAAGCCTGCCCTCCAATATCCGCGCCACGCAGACCGACCCCACACCCGTCCACACCGCGCCTGCGCCCTTTGCCCCATCCCCCGGCCCGATGCGACCAGATCCGTCTGGCCGTCCATCGACCACCATCAGCTTGCTTCACACGTGTGGCATTTGAGGGGGGTCGGGCTCGCCGGAGGGGGGTGATGATGGTCCGCCAGCTCTCTGTTGGGTGCGGAACGAGATCCGTTCCGCGGACGGGAGCAGGCCGTGATCTCGCTACGCAGGATGAGCTTGGGATCGGGCTACCGCTATCTGATGGAGTCCGTCGCAGCGGGTGACGGCGCGCCTCTTCCTTCCTCCAACCTGACCCGGTACTACGCAACGTCGGGCACTCCACCTGGCGTGTTCTTGGGAACCGGGTTGGCCGGTCTCGACGACGGCCGCGGCATCGAGCATGGGTCGCCGGTGACCGAGCAGCACCTCTTCAATCTGCTCGGCATGTGCGCCGACCCGGTCACCGGCCAACCGTTGGGCCGCCAGCCCAACCGCGCTCACCTGTCCGTGGCAAAGCGGGTGGCCCTGCGGGTGGCCGCCATTCCGGCGGATCACTCCCCCGCCGAGAGGTTCGAGGAAACAGCGCGCATCGAGGCCGAGGAGCGGGCCAAGGGCGGCCGGTTCCGCGCTCCGGTGGCCGGATTCGACCTGACCTTCTCCCCTTCCAAGTCGGTCTCTGTGGCCTGGGCCCTGGCCGACCGGGGCACCAAGGCACAGATCTACGCGTGCCATCGCCAGGCCATCGAGGTAGTGCTCACCTACGCCGAGCGCGAGGTGTTTCACTCGCGCTCGGGTACCAACGGCGTGGTCCAAGAAGACGTCGAAGGCGTGGTGGCCGCCACCTTCACCCACTGGGATTCGAGGGCCGGGGACCCCCAGCTCCACGACCATGTGGTGGTGGCCAACCGGGCGCAGTCGGTCTCCGACGGCGTCTGGCGCACGCTCGATTCCCGGGGCCTCTACAAGTCCGTGGTCGCCCTCTCCGAGATGCACCAGGGTGTGCTCAGTGATCTCTTGACCGAGAAGTTGGGCTGGGGCTGGGACGGGAGAAGCCGGCGCCATTCCGAACGACTCCGCTTTGAAGTGACCGGCGTCTCCGAAGCCCTGATGGCCGAGTTCTCCCAGCGCTCCGCGGCCATCGAGGAACGCAAGACAGCGCTCTTGGGCGAGTTCGTCGCCGCCCACGGCCGCCAACCAACAACGGCGCAGGTGCTCGAGCTGCGGCGCCGGGCCACGCTTGAGACCCGCCCGGCCAAAGAGCATCACAGCCTCGCCGCGATGACAGGGGGCTGGCGCGAGCGGGCCGAGCCGTACGTCGGCGACGAGCCGATCTCGTGGGTCGCTGGGCTCGCCGAACGTAACGACCTTCCACTTCTGCACGCCGATGACCTGGCCGAGGGGATCCTGTTCGACGCAGCAGGTGTGGCCGTCGAGCAGGTGGCCGAACGTCGGGCCACGTTCAGTCGGGCCAACGTCTTGGCCGAGGTGCACCGCCAACTCCACGGCGTCCGCTTCGCCTCCCCCGAAGAACGGATCGCAGTTGCCGAGCGCACCGCGGAGCTGGCCTTGGGTCGGTCGCTGCTCATCTCGGCACCCGAACTGCACCACACTCCCGAAGCGTTGCGGCGGCCCGATGGGACGAGTCGGTTCCGGGCCAAAGGGCACGAGGTCTACACCACCACCACGCTCTTGGAGGCCGAGGGACGCCTGCTCAACGCCGGACGTCAGTTCGGCGCTCCCGCGGTCACTGCGCGCACAGTGGCCGCCGTCACGGAGGCCAACTTGCCGCGCCGGGAACACACCTTGTCCGCTGACCAGATCCTGGCCATCGAACAAATCGCCACGTCGGGGCGCCGACTCGACGTCTTGATCGGGCCGGCCGGGACGGGCAAGTCCACCACGATGGCCGGCCTGCGTGCGGCATGGGAGACCGAACACGGCGTGGGTTCGGTACTTGGCCTCGCCCCCTCCGCCGCTGCGGCCGAGGTGCTGGCGGGCGAACTCGGCATCGACACCGAGAACACCGCCAAATGGCTCTTCGAGCACCGCCGAGAAGCCGAACGGGTTGGCAAGATCAGGGAACTCCGCACCGCACTCGGATTCGTTCCCAATGTCTCGGATACCCGGGCCCCACTGCGCCAACGCATCAGCACCACCGAGGACGAGCTGGCCCGTTGGCGCCTCCGAGCAGACCAGTTGGTCATCGTCGACGAGGCATCCCTCGCCGGGACCTTCGCTCTCGACGAGCTCGTGGGCGCCGCCGCGAGAGCGGGGGCAAAGGTCGTCTTGGTGGGCGACCAGGGCCAGCTCAGCGCGGTCGAGGCCGGAGGCGCCTTCGCCGCCCTGGTGCGCGATCGTGAAGGTCTCGCCCCCGAACTGACCGACGTGCGCCGCTTCCATCACCTCTGGGAGAAGAGGGCCAGCGTCGAGCTCCGGATGGGTTCACCCGACGCCATCGATGCCTACTCGACCAACGACCGGATCGCCGATGGCGACCGCGACCAGATGCTCGACGCCCTGTACTTGGCCTGGAAAGACGATACGGAATCGGGTCAGACAAGCCTGATGATCGCCGGCGACCTTCGTACCGTGAGCGAACTCAACGACCGGGCCCGGGCCGACCGAGTCGCCGCCCGTGCGGTGAGTGAGCACGGGTTGGCGGTGGCGGGGGGAGGAACGGCGGGGGTTGGCGACCTGGTGATCAGTCGCCAGAACGACCGACGCCTTTCCACGGGACAACACTGGGTCCGCAACGGTGATCGATGGGTTGTCACAGCGACGCATCACGATGGGACGATGACGGTGCAACGGGCGAACGGTGGCGGCGTGGTAGTCCTCCCGGCCGCCTACGTCTCCGAACATCTCGAGCTGGCCTACGCATCGAGCGCGCATCGGGCGCAAGGCCGCACGGTCGACACCGCCCACGCTCTGGTCTCAACGACGACCACCCGCGAAGTGCTCTACGTCATGGCCACGAGAGGTCGGGCATCCAACTGCCTGTACGTCGACACCCACTACGACCCTGACCCACAGACCTCCCACGACCAAGCATTCGAACCGATAACTGTCAAGGAGGTTCTGGTCGGGGTCTTGCGCAACCAGGGGGCCGACGTGGCCGCCCACGACATGATCCAGCGCCAATCGGCGGAGGCCGAGGGTATGGAAAGGCTGTCGGCCGAATACCTGACGTTGGCCACGATGGCCCAGCAAGAACGCTGGGATCGCCTCCTCGCCCGATCAGGACTGAGTGGCGCAGAACTCGAGACAGTTCGGGCCAGCGCAGCGTACGGCCCGCTTCAGGCCGCCTTCCGCGACGCCGAAGCCCGTGGCCTCGACATAGAGGCCGCTCTTCCTCGCCTGGTAGCCGGCCGATCCTTGGCCGATGCTGTCGACGTTGCCGCTGTACTGCACGGCCGGGTGGATCGCTGGACCCAGGCGGCCGGTGGTCGGAACCGGCAAGCCGACAACCTGATCGCCGGCCTCATCCCCCGGATCCAGCGCGTGAGCGACCCCGAGCTAGCGCACGCGCTAATCGAGCGTGACCAGGCCATGGAAGGGCGAGCCCGTTCACTAGCCGACCAAGCCGTGGAGTCCGGCGAGAGTTGGATACAACGTCTCGGGACCCCGCCAGCTTCCCCGGCCCGGCGCGAACGCTGGATAAGGGAAGTCTCGACCATCGCCGCCTACCGGGACCGCTGGCACCTCAGCGGACAGAACCCAGTTGGCAAGCTGGGCAACACGATCAGTATCGAACAGACGAGTCAACGCCAGCGGGCACTGGCTGCGGCCGACCGTGCCACCGCTCTCAGTCGTGTCGAGAGCAACCAATCTCGAACCATTGGTAGCGCTGAGATACAAGCGCACGTTGACGCGGGAAGAGGCGTCGAGCTGTGAGCAAGCACACGAATGCGAAGGCGATGGCCCAATGGGATGACGAAACGAGGCGATGGCCACGACCTCGGGGGACGGGCTCTCGCTTTCGACGTGTACCATCGCCGCGAGACCGCCATACAGCCCTACAACGTGGGACTCGTTCTGGAGTAGACCCGCTTCGGCACACAAGGGTTTGTGGGTTTCAGGCGCGCTCTAGGGCTTATGCCCCATAGGCCGAGCCTCGACTGCCGACGAAGTCACGGTGACTGGGGACCAAGCGCCGCGATGGCTTCGTCGAGCAGCGGAAGAGTTCGATCTGGAAGCGGGTCTTCGGGAAAGAACTCCTCATACAGCTGCAATGCCTCGGCAACGCTGGTGATGCCACATCTTTTGACGAGGAAGTTGATGTCGAGGCGGTCCCGCGACCCACGGCCGGCACGCATTTTCATGGCCATCATCGATCGCTCATCGGCGGCGACGATCTCAACGTTCCCCGACTTGAGAATCGGTCGCCAGTTGGGCTCCTTGAATATCGGTATGAACTGTTGAGCCGAGTTGTTGAGCCATTCTGCACCGAGACCTCGTCGTTCACCGATTTCAGCGGCGACGGCGAGAACGTCATCTGTGGGATGCATCGATCCATCAATGTCTCCCGTGCTGAAACGAGCATCGAAGGCAAGCACCATGACCGCTCCGCCAACCAGGCAGATCTTGGCCTTGACGTTGAGAGCGTTGAGTTGGTTTGCAAGCTCGGCGAGTGCCGACTCCATTTCGTCCCGGTTGAGATCAGACACTCTCAAGTTCATCTTCCGCAGCAAACACGCCATGACGGATGAGCGCTCCAGGAGAGTTGGCGATCTCCCAGGTGTGGAATCTCGGGTTCTTGGACAGATACCAAAAGGGTCGATTGAACCTATTCGGGTCATTGGTCCAGCGAGGTGGAGAGATCGCCTTCCTGGCCGCCTCATCTTCAACTATCGCAGCGAGGAAAGCATCCCAACGCGTGTCCCCGACGAGGCCTGGGGCCTGGCAGGTAAGGGTATCGAATTCCTCATGACTTGAGCGCCGGAGGGCGTCTTTCAGATCGATGACAGCGCGAAGCGCACCATCCTCACGAATATCGAGCGACCGCCCTTGGCCCGCATCCCCATACAGCCGATCTCTGATCGTGTTGGCGGTGGCAACCGCACTGTGCCGCGGCAAAGGGACCAGCCCTATGGCGATCGACTGGCCGGCGGACTCGGCGATCCTGCTCAGCAGGGTGAGTGACGGCTCTCTTTGTCCAACTTCGACTTCTGCGATCGTCGATTGGGGGACACCAGCCTTCGCGGCCAAATCGCGCTGAGTCAGGCCATTGTCTCGCCGCAACTGGCGAAGGATTGCGCTCGCTTCGGCTTTTCCATCCACGGTGTTATGATACCAGATGACAGATCAGACGAGACCGGCGGAGTGGGACCGGATCCGTCACAACCCCCGGGCCTGCCACGGAGAACCTCCCCCACTATCCAACCCACTATTTGGGTGGTACTGGGTGGAAATCAACCGAATCCCTGGATCGACACCGGATATACTCGCAGGTCACAGACTTGGGCTGACTCCACGGACTCCCCTGCCTCGGACTCTTAATCCGCAGGTTTCGGGTTCGAATCCCGAGGGGCGCACGAACTCGCTGGTCGATGCGTTCGTCGCCCACGCCCGCCGTCGGCTTCCAATCAGCTCTGCTTGGACAGCCTTTGGCGGTCCTCGACCGCCTGTATCGTCTCGTCAGATTCCTCTTCCAGCATCATCAGCGTACTTTCGGCCTGCGGAAGCGCCCGTAGTAATTCGTCGAGTTTTCTCTGCGTCGCTGTCTGCTCGCGGCCTTGAGTGTGCTGGATGATCACCACCATCATCAACGTGATGAAGGAGGCCCCCACCTCGAACGCGGTGGTCCATATCGACGGAAAGCCAAGGGCAGCGCCCAGCACAACCACCGAAATCAAGGTGGTCCCGAGGATGAGGGTTGCCCACGGGCGGGAAGTGTAGTGATCGATCTTGTGAACCCATCGACTGCTCCGGGTCAACCGTTCTGTCTTTGGGACGATCCGGTTCCTACCGGAGACCTCATGGACGAATTCATGTCGTGCCGACCAGCTGGTCTGTGCGTATCACGGGTTGTCCTATACCCAAGGATTCCGATCACCCAGCTCCGGAGCGCGGCTCGGTCGGATGACGAAGTGGGTCGGCCGACGACCCGGACACCCCCGCCGTAGAGAGATGTTCGGATCGCACTTCATGGAGTGGACGGGCCCGAAGTCGTGCCGATCACCATGTAGGAGGTTTTTTCGCTGGGCCTTGAGTTCGTCCTAAAACCATCAGCCGCTTGATCAAATGCGATGAGACGGTAGTTACCTTTGCTCACTTCTAAACGCTGATTTCTCGAAACGCTTCTTTTCCGCGTCGCAGGCATCTCCCGTTTTTGCGCCAGTTACAGGGGTATCTCTTTCGCAACCTAACAGGAGGGTTACAAATGGTTGGAGCAGGAGGACTTGTCGCAAGCATCATCGCCTTTGCGGTAGGAGCCATCTTGGATTACGCCGTCACGGTGAGCCCTGATCAACACGGATTCAACGTGAACAAGGTGGGCGTGATCTTGATGCTCGTTGGCGTGGTCGGAGCAGTGTTGTCCCTCATCGCAATGGTCGCGGCGAACACCCGTCGTCGTCGGACCGTTGTCGAAGATGGTCATGGCAACGTTGCTCGTCGGGTCGATTCCACTTACTAGTTACGGCCAATTCCGATCACGTAAGTAAAAGAAAGGTTCTCAATGGTTTTGATTCTGGCACTGCTTCTCGTCTTGCTTCTCTTCGGGGCGGGCTTCGCTGTCCACCTGTTGTGGATTGCCGCTGTTGTACTTCTCGTCCTTTGGCTCGTCGGATTCGCCATTGGCCGGGGTGAGGGCGCGGGAACCCACAGGTTCTATCGCTGGTAGCGCACTTGCTGCATCAAGCGATGGTTCCGATTTACGATTCGGCCCCCTTCTGGGGGTCGTTTCGCGTCAACCATCCCGGTTCGCTTCTTCGCTTGGCCGACGACCCGTTCTCCAGGGGCCGCATCTAGGCTCGAGTCCGAAATCGGACAGGCCGGAGCTACGGACCGGTGCGCACCGGGTTCAAGAGATCCCGCCCACGCCTCCACCGAGGCTGGCCCCAGGTCACCGAGCCAGCTGCGCCCGCGGAGCGCCTTGCCGAGGACGAGGAGGGGCATTGTAAGGTTCCCGTCTTGGAGGTAGTGCTTCATCGGGCTCCGAGCGCGTCGGAAAAGTAGCCGTGGTCACAGGTGGTGGCAGAGAGGCTGGCAACCTTCGGAGATGATACGAACTCGTTCCCCTTACGCCCAGCCGAGCTGGCGGCGCAGGTCGTTCGACGCCAACCACATTCCCATGACTTTCAAATGACCGACCAAGTTCGACCCGAACGCAAGGCTGTCTCAGCGGATCGGGTTGACTACGACCCCCAGGCCGTCCGGGCCAAATACCTGGCCGAGCGCGACAGACGTCTGGTCGCGGGTCGGGCCGATATCCGCGACCTGCGTCACGACGAGTACTTCGCGAAGTACCGCGAGGACTCGTTCACTCCGCGAATCGAGCGGGATCCCGTCGTCGACGAGGTCGACGTCGTCATCCTCGGCGGCGGCATTGCCGGCGTGACCACCGGAAGCCACCTGCGAAAGAGCGGCGTCGAAAGCATTCGCATCATCGACCAGGCCGGAGGTATCGGCGGCACCTGGTACTGGAACCGCTACCCGGGAGTCATGTGCGACGTCGAGTCCTACATCTACCTCCCCATGCTGGAGGATCTCGGGTACGTCCCCACCCAGCGCTACGCCTTCGGCGATGAGATCCGGCAGCACCTCGAGGCGGTCGCCGAGAACTTCGACCTGGTCGACGACGCGCTTTTCCACACCGGTGTCACCCGCGCCGAATGGCGCCAGGAGGAATCGCGCTGGCGGATCCACACCGACCGCGGCGACGTCATTACCTGCCGCTGGTACGTGCTGGCCCCAGGCATCCTCAACCTCATGAAGCTGCCCGCCATCACCGGCATGGAGGACTTCGCCGGACGTTCCTTCCACACGGCCCGTTGGGACTACGACTACACCGGTGGTGGTCCGCACGCGCCGCTCGAGAACTTGAAGGACAAGACGGTGGCGCTGATCGGTACCGGCGCCTCGGGCATCCAGTGCCTGGCCCCCCTGGCCAACTCGGCCAAGCAGGTCTACGTGTTCCAGCGCACCCCTTCGGCCATTGGAGAGCGGGGCAACCGGCCCACCCAAGACGGCTTCGCCGACACGCTCGAGCCCGGATGGCAGCGGGCCCGGATGGACAACTTCCAGGCCATCATGATCGGCCGGCCGGTCGAGGAGGACCAGATCGACGACGGCTGGACACATCACTACGCGGCGGTAAACAATCCCCCGCGGCAGAAGGGCATGAGCCGGGCCGAATACATAGACAAGGCAGAGACGATCGACTACGAGATCATGAACGAACACCGGCGCCGAGTGGAGGCGCTGGTCGAGGATCCGGAGACCGCCGAGATCCTCAAGCCCTACTACCGCTACATCTGCAAGCGCCCTTGCTTCCACGACGAGTACCTCTCGGCCTACAACAGCCCCAACGTCACCCTCATCGACTGCCCGGGCGGCATGGAGCGCATCACCGAGCGCGGCCCCGTCGTCAACGGGCGGGAGTACGAGGTCGACTGCATCATTTACGGCACCGGGTTCGAGCCCGAGCGCACACCCCTCTATCGCCGAGCCGGCCACGACATCGTCGGACGTGACGGCGTCTCTCTGGCCGAGAAATGGGCAGGCGGGGCAGCGAGCCTCTACGGCGTCCTGACGCGCGGCTTCCCGAATCTCTTCATCATGCCGGCGCCAACCCAGCAGGCCGTGGTGACGGTGAACTACACGCAGCTGGCCGTGGCCGGTGCTGAGTTCGTCGCGGGCGCCATCTCGCTCCTCGGTAAGCAGGGGGTCGAGGCCTTCGACGTCAGCGCCGAGGCCGAGGAAGCGTGGACGGACAGGATCGTCGAGACTCACGTGGCCGACTCCGGGGTCATGGCTGCCTGCACGCCGTCGCGCATCAACAACGAGGGTCACCCCGAGACCATCAACCCGCGCGACGGCAACTACGGCGGCGGGTTCGGCGACTGGTTCGGCTACCGCGACCTCCTCGAGAGATGGGTGACCGACGGACGCTTCGAGGGACTCGAGCTCGAAATTCCCTCGAGCACGTCATGAGCACGCGCCAGCGCGTGGCCGTCGTCACCGGCGGCGGGGGCGGCATCGGAGGCGCCATCGCGGAGGACCTCGGCCGCAGCGGCTGGTTCGTGGTCACCGTCGACCCCCTCGTCACCCTCGACGGCACCGAGCAGTTGGCCCACACCGAAGAGACCACGGCCGGGCGCATCGTTGCCGCTGGCGGCTCGGCCCGGGCCTCGTCCGCCTCTGTCACCGACCGCGAAGCGCTGCGCAACCTCTTTCGCGAACTGGCCGACGAGCGGGACGGACTCGACGCCGTGGTCAACGTCGCCGGGATCACCCGCCAGAGCTACTACGCCCGAGGCGCCGAGGAGGACTGGCTCGCCTTGCTCGAGGTGCACCTCGGCGGCTATCTCAACGTGCTCGAAGCGGCGCTTCCCCTCATGGCGGCGGCCGGACATGGGCGCATCCTCGGCATCACGTCCGGCTCGGGCTGGCGGGCAGCCGACGCCGGTGGATACAGCGCGGCCAAGCGCGTCGTCGCCTCCCTGACCTGGCAGCTGGGCCGAGTGACGCCGCCCGGCGTCACCGTCAACGCCATCTCACCCATCGCCAACACCCGCATGGTGCGGGCCGCGCTCGAGCGGGCCCAGAGCGAAGGTCGCAAAGGCGGTGGCGGCGGGCTGACTCTGAACTCCATGCCTGGACCGGAGGACATCGGGCCACTCGGGGCTCACGTCGTCAGCGACGGCTTCGGCTGGTGCAGCGGTCAGGTGCTCTTCGCCGGCGGCCCCGAGGTGGCGGTGGTCGACCAGCCCCGTCTCATTGAGGTCGTCCGTACCGCCGGCGCCGTCTCTCTGGCCAGCGTGCTCGATACCGTCGTGCCCCGCGCCTTCGTCGCAGCCGAGACCAAGCAAGCCAGCGACGGCGGCAGCAACCCACGCTTCGCCGGAATCTTCGAGACGGCAGCGCCTTCCGAGTCCAGCGAACAGCCAGTGCGGTCCTGTGCAATCGTGAGCGACCGTCCCGAGCTGGCGGCCGTGCTCACCGCCGCGCTCGAATCCCGCGCCATCGCCAGCCGCCGCGTCGAGCCCGCTCATGGCTTCGACGCCACGGCCAAGAGCCTGCAGTCCGCGGTCGACTCCGCCGGACCCCTCGACGCGGTCGTGGTGGCGCTCGAAGGCCACCCGCGGACCTCGAGCGCGCTCGAGGGCTGGGAACACGTGTTGGCCGACCATCGGGGCCTGCTCGAACACCTGCACGACGACGCCTCGTGGTCTCGTGCCGTGGGCGACTACGCGGGCGCGACAGAACGTCCCGTCCGCCTCATGGTCCTGACCGACGCCACCACCCCGGCCGGACGCAGCCGGGCTCAGGCATCGGCGCAGCTGGCCCGCGTCGCCGCGGCCGGGACGAAGAACCGAGTGACAGCCCTCACCGCCGGTCTGGAGGCTTCGGGACAGGCCGCCCGTCAGGCGGCCGGAGAACTGGTGGCCCATCTCCTCGCCCATCCCGACAGCGCCCCGTTGGCCGGCGCGGAGCTGGTGGTGAGCGACCAGTGGCTCGGATTGCGTAGCCACCCGCGGCCAATCGGCACCGTGACCTACGGCGGGCCGGCCATTCCCGACTGGCTCGATGACAGCCTGCGCGAGATCGTGGGCGCCACCGGTTCGCTCGCCTCGGGGGAGGTCTGATGGTGGACAAGCCCGTCCGCGTCGTCGACGCCCACGTCCACCTGTGGGACCCCGCCAACAAGAGCTGGTACCCCTACCTCTCCATGGCCCCCTCCCACGGAGGCACCGGTGACGCCTCGAGAATGAACCGGCGCTTCGACGCTGAGTCCTACCGGTCCGAATCGGCCCAATGGAACGTCGACAAATTCGTCAACGTTGCCGCTGCCACCGGACCCAACTCGGTCGAGGAGACCATCGAGCTCGACCGGACGGCCGAAGCCAACGGCGGCCCCGACGCCATTGTGGGCGGACTGCCGCCGACCGAGACGGTGGCCGACGCCGTCGCCCTTCTCGACCGCCAGATGACGGCACCCCGCTTTCGCGGTGTGCGCCCCATGGGACCGCTCAGCCACCCGGTCCCGGACCCGGCAGTCCTCGGCGCGCTCCAGGAGCGCAACCTCGTCTTCGAGCTGATGACGCACCCCGACCTCCTGACGGCGGCCGCGGGCCAGCTGGCCGGCTACGGCGACCTGACCATCGTGGTGGAGCACACCGGCTGGCCCCGGTCCGACTCCCTCGAGGAGTTCGCCCTCTGGAAGGAAGGCATCGACGCCCTGGCCGGGCTCGGCGAGAACGTCGTCTGCAAGCTCTCGGGCTTGGCCATGCCCCTTGGCTCGATGCGGTCCGACGCCATTGCCCCCTGGATCGAACACGCCGTCGAGGTGTTCGGCCCCGGTCGCTGCATGTTCGCCAGCAACTTTCCTGTCGACGCCATGGCGGGCACCTTCGACGAGCTCTACACGGGGTTCGCCTCGGTGACCTCAGGACTCGACGACGCCTCGCGCGACCTCTTGTTCGCCGGGACGGCCGAGCGGGTCTACCGCCTCTGATGCCAGGCCAGTTTCATGGCCTTCACTCGCCGCACAGGTGCTGATCGATGCGGCGCAGATACTTCCCCGGCTAGTCGAAGATCGGGCCGAGCGTGCGATTCCGCTTGATCTCGAAGAAGCCCGATATCGATGCGATGGTCAGAAGGCTGCTCCACAGGAGCGTTGCCTGCTCGCCTCTAGGGTTGGGATTGTCGACGGGTCCGAAGAACGCGATCTTTCCGGAACCCGCGCTGGGGTCGAGGTGGCGATGATAGGGCTGCCCACCTCCCGCCCAACAAGGTTGATGCCCTCTCGACGGGAGTGGCGCACGATCGAGTCGTAGGTATGCGTGTTGCCGGCGTTGGCGAGGTCCTGGGGAAGTCCAGCCTCGCCGAGGGCCGCCCGGTCCTATCAAGAGCCGCAAAGGGGCGCAGGGCGAGAGGTGGGTCAATGGGAGACGGAGAGGGTATGGAGTCCGTCAGGTCGGCTCAGACGGCGATGTCGTCGCCTAGAGCCACTGACACTGTTCGAATCGGATGCAGTGCGTCGACGCCCGGGGTGGACTTTCTGTTCGTCCTTATGAAGGCCATCGCGTCAGTGTTCGGCCATGACCTGCGAGACGTGGTACTGGCGGATCGACCAATTGCCGTTGGCACGTTGGAGGACGAGTGACAGGTGCACCCCAGCCTCCCAACCCAGCGGGTCGCTGAAGGTGACGTCAGCGAAACCGCCGGCCACGTCCTCTCCGATCGTGTACGTGTTGACGATCGTCAGATCGGCCCTCCGGTTGTCCGGAACCGCGTCGTAGTACTCCCGTATGGCTTCCCTCCCTGAGATCACCGTGGGACCGAAGCCTTGGAACAGGGCGTCGGGTGTGAACAGACTGGCCATGACGTCCGTCTCGTGGCCGTCGAAAGCGATCTTCCAGCGAGTCAGGACATCCTGCATCGGGTTTTTGCTCACCGCTTCGGCTCTCCTGTCTCTATGTCGTGAAAGAACACACCGCACCGAGTCCGCCTGATGTCCACATCAGCGGCCGGCGCTTTGGCCGCCGTCAACATGCAGGATCGCGCCCGTGACAAATGGCGCATCTTCGAGATACATCACGGCCTCGACGACGTCGCTTTGTTCGCCCATCCGGCAGACCGGCAGGAGACCGCCGAGTGCCTCGTGGCTCTCAACCGGGTGCATCGGGGTCTTGATGATGCCGGGTGACACAGCGTTGACGCGAATCCGCGGGCGGCATACTCGATGGCCAGGGACTTGGTGGCAGACTGCAAGCCACCCTTGGTCAGCGATGCCAACACGGACGGGACGTTGGAGTTGGCGTTGTCGACCAGGTTGGAGGCGATGTTGATGATCTGACCAACTCCCTGCTCGAGCATGTGTGGGATCACAAGCTGGGTCGTGTGGAAGAACCCGTCCAGGTTGACGCCGGTCACGGAGGCGAAGTCGTCTTCTGTGTAGTCGGTGAATGTCTTCGCGACAAAGATCCCCGCGTTGTTGACAAGCGTATCGATTCGGCCGAACCGCTCGATGGCGCCGCTAACGACACGCTCGGCGGTGGCACGATCAGAAATGTCCCCTTGGACAGCCAATACGTCGGCGTCGTGCGTCTCGGCGATGGTGCGCGAGGTGGCGATGGTGGCGTAGCCACGTTTGCGATACGCGGCAACGAGGCCGGCCCCGATCCCCTGGGACGCTCCGGTGATGACAGCGACTTTCTGGCCGTGCTGGATCATTGGAAACCTTTCTTTCGAGGGTGATCACTTGTTCCTGATCCAACGATCGGTTCATTCAACGAGGTACACCTCGTAGACCACGCCGCCGGGTTGACGCCCCCCGACACCGATGAACACACCCTTGTTCAGCCAGTCGAGTTCGGTCGCCGCTGTCTCGATCGACGTCGACGTGCGGAACACGTATTCGCTCGCGTCGACCGCCTCACCGCGACCCAAGCGGGCGAGGACCTCCGCACTGCCGTGACGGACTGCTTGCGAACGGATATAGAGCACATCGCCCCGATCGGTCTGGAGGGTGTAGCGAAGGTCTCCGAGCGTCGTGCCGTCTGGCAGAACGATTTGCCAGTCCGCGCTCGCTCCGGGAAGAAGCGTGCCGTGGAGTTTGGGCCCCGCAAATGTGCCATCTGTCAGTGGGACGATTCGCCGTCGCCCCTGTGCAACATCCCCGCCATCGACTACCTCGCCCAAACTCGCTTCTAAGCGAAGGACCTTCGTCAGGAGAGGTTCGGGTAGCGGAGGACTCATATCCCCCGTTTCGGTCACCGTTTGACCATTCGCACGGCTGCGGAGTTCTCGAAAGCTCATCGGGGCAAAGACGAACGAGCTACCCAGCGAGGAACCGAAGGAGGGCCGAATTGACCTCATCGGGGAAGGTCCAGGCGATGTTGTGGGGTCCGCCCTCCACGGGGATGAGCGTGCAGTCGGCGATCAGCTCTGGAAGCCGCGACGCGGTCACGCTGAACGGAAGGATGCGGTCCTCCGTTCCGTGGAGGACGAGCACCGGAACATCGATCTTCGGCAGGTCGGCACGGAAATCGGTCAACCACGTGTCGACGCACGCATAGGTGGCGTGGGGTGAGCAACCGACCGCCACGTTGAAGCTCGCCTGCCAGGCCCGGTCACTGATCCGGGTTCCCCCGAGCACGTCGACGTTGTAGAAGTTGTTGAAGAATCCTTCGAAGAACGCATAGCGATCGGTCACGATGGCTGCCTCGATGTCGGCGAAGACCTTGCCATCTACTCCTTCGGGGTTGTCGTCCGTCTTGAGCACGAATGGCGGGATTGTCCCGAGCAGGACCGCCTTGCGCACACGTTCCGAGCCATAGCTGGCGAGGTAACGGATTACCTCGCCGGTCCCCATCGAGAAGCCGACGAGAACAATATTCGTCAGATCGAGATGATCGATCAGGACCTTCAGATCGCCGGCGAAGGTGTCGTAGTCGTAGCCGAACGTGGGCTGGCTGGACTTTCCGAAGCCGCGACGGTCGTAGGTGATCACTCGGTAGCCATTGGCCAGCAGTTCTCGCTCCTGGCGTTCCCACGAGTTCCCATCCAGCGGATACCCGTGGATCAGGAGAACCGGGCGACCACTCCCGTGGTCCTCGTAGTGGATCTCAATCGGGGCGCCGTTCTCGGTGCCAACCGTGACAGAAGGCATTGTGTCTCTCCGTTTCTGAGGTTCCCGCTCTACGCGGGTTCGAGGATGAGGACGCGCCCGCCCCGGCCGCCGGGCCGGCGACAGCCAGTGTGGGCGCAGAATCGATTACGCCGGCAGCTCACTCCCGGCCTGCTTCCGCCACCATGTAGGAGGCGTACCAGGCGGGCCAGGAGTCGTCCTCGCTTGTCCGGTGGAAGAGGTGGGTCCGCCCTGCGTTCTTTTGGTGCTCGACGTGGGCGGCCTCGGCGCGGAAGAGCGCATTCTGGAGGTCATCCGCAGAAGCGAAGGCAGTCTCCGTGGAGTCGATCCGGCCTGGGGCCCTCTTGGTGACCTCTTGGACGAGCCACAGGTTGCCGTCGGGGTCCTCGAAGGAGCAGAAAGAGCCGTAGCTGGCGCGCTCGGGGTCGGGACCGGGTTGACGCGCCTCGACGGGGAACGGCGGGCCGTGCCACATGTCACTCACGTCGATGCCACGCTTGAGGAGCTCGTCATGCGCCTCCTCAATGTCGGACACGACAAGGGTGGCCTGGAGCGCCCCAAGGGACCCCGTTGGGAGCCCGAGCCCGAACGTGATCGAAGCCGGCGAGCCGGGAGGAGTGAACTGAACGAAGCGCAGTCCATCCATCGGTGCCACATCATCGTCGAGCCGCCAACCCAGTTGCTGGTAAAAGGTCTTGGCTCGGTCGACGTCGGTCACGGGAACGATGTGGTTTTCCAGCTTTATCGCGACGCTCGATGCTTCTGGTGTGCTCATGACTCTCTCTCGCTTCCTTTGGTTCGTAAGAATCCGGCGGGTCACGTTGCGGATGACTCACGTATGTTCGGAAATTCACCGTCTTGTTCTGCACACGAAGACGATGCAAATCAGTTAATCCCAGTCTTCGTCGTGAGTCCACGACGTATGTCCTAAGTGTGATAGCCGCCGGCTACTACCAAGTGGAGATCTCGTCATCATCTCCGGCGCTAGGTTTGACTGCGTGGAGCTCCGGCAACTCACCTACTTCGTTGCCGTCGCCGAGGAGCTGCATTTCGGTCGGGCGGCAGAGCGCCTGCACATTGCCGGACCCTCGCTCTCGACTCAGATCAGCAACCTCGAACGAGAGCTCGGGACCCAGCTCTTCGTCCGCGACCGCCGGCACGTCGAGCTGACACCAGCCGGTGCCCAACTCCTGAACGATGCTCGAGAAGTCTTGGACGCCGCGGCGCGCGCCTTCGATCGGGCCCGCAAGGGAAGTGGAGACTTGCCTCTGCGGCTGGGCTATGTCAGTTGGCTCCCCCCGGAGGCGGCAGCCCTCACCGACCCGCGCATCCGTGTCGACGAGTGGGTACTGCCCTCACACACCCAAGCGGAGCGAGTAGCCGAAGGGAGTCTGGACCTCGCTATCGCATGGATCGAAGAGGCCGACGTGACACGGCTCAACTTGTCCGCCCGTCTCTTGTGGTACGAAAAACTGGAAGCCGTCATGCCACGCGCCCATAACGCGACCCGCCAAGAAAGCGTGCCGGCAGACGAAGTCACCGTGCTCGTCGATATCGACGAGGCCTCTTGGTTGTCATGGAACCGCTACGCCTCGGCCTTCGCCACGGCGACACGGGCGTCAGTGAAGAAAATCGATGACGGTGGCATTGCGGGGCCGGCCTTCTTCGACCACGTAGCCCGACTGGGGCGGCCCGTGCTCGAGTCGCCGAAGCGCCATGCGGCACCCATGCCGCCGACCTTGACCCGCAGGCCAGTTCGTCCCCCTGTGCCGCTTTGGGGCTGGATGCTCCTTCACCGCGCCGATGACACTCGACCGCTGGTTGCTGAGGCGACTCGCATTTTGACAGACCTTGCCTCGACCTGGGGCTGGCGAACACCTCCCGGTGAACCACACTGGCCGGCAAGCGGCCAAAAGAAGGGCTGACGCCCGCCCCGCAGAGGCTGAGGGACATTTTCTCGGCAAAGTAGCGTTGAGTCCCGGGCGGCGCCCCGTCGTCAGGAGCGCACAATCGGAACTGATGACTGGCGTATTTCAATCATTGGTTGGGCGTCGATGGATGGCTCAGCCAGCGGCTCGTACCTTGTTGGGAGCCAGTCGTAGGTGACGACAGTCCCAAAGGCTATGTCTTCGAGACCGCGATTTCGGCGGTTCACCAAGGCCAGCAGAAGCGCCGGGAAGAATGAGGCGCAGAGGAGCGCTCGACAGAGTGCTCGCCAGAACCGAAGAGGACTTCCGTCCGAACGGACGACTCGTAAGCCCAACATCTGCTTCCCCAGTGTGCGTCCCGTGGACCACCATCCGCCTGTCAAATACGCGACGAGAAGGATCCACACCAAGAGTTCATTGACCCAATGGGGGGGAGCTGCAACCGAAATCGAGTTCGAAAAAAAGAGATCCCAGACCATGCTCACCAGGATCACTCCGACCACGTAGATGCCGAAAACGAGGACGACATCAGTCCCGCTGGCGACCGCGCGAGAAACGAAGCCTGCCCGAAGGCCCTGGAGCTGCTGCCCTCGCTCACTGCGGATCTCGCGATGCCGACTCACGAGATCACCTCAGGTTTTGCGCTCTGCGGTCGCACAAAGCCATTCCACCGGACCACCAAGTCCCGAGGTTCCTTGCGTCGGAGAATCCAATCGACCGCTCGGGCGCTCCACAGGTCCATCGCCATGAGCCCGGCCCGGCCGGCGTCAAGCGTTTCTGCACCCAGTCCGCTGGTGGACTCACGGATAACCCCAGCGAGGTCGATCTCATCGATGACACCTGGGAGATCGACTCTGGCCACAACTTTGTTGATCGGCACGTGATCGATCAACTGCTCCATGTCCAGCATGTCGACAACCCCGACGACGACCCGATTGAGCACGGACTCCGCGACTTCGGCCACGTTCTCCCTATTTTCCCTTTCGCTCTTGCGGACCTCGTCCTGACGCCGTCCGAGGTTTCGCTCGACTGCGTCAAGAGGACCCTCGGCAATCGAAGCGGGGAGGACGACTCTGGCGATCCCTACGGATCTGCTCGTGATCTCCCCAGCCACGAGGGTCGCCGCGCCGATCCCCACCCTGGCAGTCCCGGCAATGAGGTCGACAATCCGCGAACCAGCGTTCGACGTCGACCCCTGCGGTCCGGATGCGACGCCCCGCGTCGGCACGTGGGGAACCGTCGCGTCCGGAGTCAGCGCACTTGGTGACTGCATTGGCTCAGGGGATTCAGGCACGACGTATCGATCCGTCAAGAACGACGTGGGTCCACCGCCGCGGACACTGGAACGCCGGACAAACTGTTCTGGCGCGGGAGTGCTCGCGGCCGCTACTACCGCCGATCCCGCCGGTCGTCACGGGGATCGTCTCGCTGGTCCTTGCCGCGATCCTGTTCTGCGAAATCATTCCGGCGGTTCCCACGACGACTGCGGTTCCGATCGTCGACAGCGTTTCGACGTCATGAGGCTCAATTGGGTGTGGCAGTCGCGCGAGGGTAGGAAACGCATTGCCCTCCCTTCACAATCAAGGACAAAACCGCCTTCGGTCTTGTGCCACGTATTCTCGAAGCTTCCGCAGTTTACGGCGAATCCCTTCCCCAGCAAGTAAGAGCCAGGCATCAGTTCGCTCTTTCCATGATTCCGCCCCATTCGAATCCGGTGCCGCGAAGTGTCGGCGGCACCTCAATCCAGGGTGACAGCCGCTGCATGACCACCTCATCATTGGACAGGGTTTCTTTCTGGCCCCCGGGCGTAGAGCAGAGGTGGGGCCGCTTGGCGTAGCTGTAGAGACCCGAATGGGCCTCTGGCAAGCGGTGGCTCGCGTGGACCGAATTCACGCGGTGGACGTCAACCAGCCAGACGGACGGACTACTTGGGATCCTGACTGCCACGTACCGAGCGGAACCTGGCACGGCATCGGAGCAGAGACAGCCAGCTGACGTGCTCGGGTCAAAAGGGCGAGCAGGCCGGTTCCGTCGAACTCGTCCCCTCAGCGGCGTGGCCTCGCGCCACCCCGGCTCCTCGGCCTCTCCTCCGTTGGCCAGGTTCAGCAGTCAGAGAGCTCGTCCTGCGCTACTAGGAGGAGCCCATGCCCAATCACCCGAGATCCGCCGAGAATGCAGCCAGGCTGTTGGAGAACGAGCCTCCGGTGATGAGGGAGTTGACACCTCCGCTGTTGGCGTCGAAGTAGCTCTCGTAGGTGACGTTGTTGCCCTTCATGAAGGCCACCATCTGGTTGATGAAGTTCGGATTGTCGCCGAGGCCGTGGCCGTCGCTGCGGATGGCGACGCCCCACTCGCAGAAGGCAAGCGGCTTTCCGTTGGACGACGCGAACTGCTGCGCCCCCGTCAGCGCGGGCAGGTCGGTGGAGGCCCAAGCGTTGCCCGGTGTCTGCGGTGTCGTCCAAGACTGGTCATAGGCGTCGAGCCCGATGACGTCGACGTAGGCGTTGCCCGGATAGGCCGCGGCGACCGAGTATCCCGACTGCGTGAAGGCCCCGGCGTCGGGGTTCCACACGAAGCGGAACTGCTCGCCCGGCACGGACCGCATAGCGGTCACGATCTGCTGGAAATAGGAGGCAAAACTGGCCTCCGAGCCCGGCGTCGTGGCGGCCCAGGGCATCCATGAGCCGTCGAACTCCCAACCGAGGCGCAGGTAGGCATTGGACTGACCACCGGCCACGAGCGTTTGCGCCAGGGAAACGTAGTAGGAGTTGAACGATCCTGTCGCACCCTGAGCCAGGGTGCCGACGGCATTTCCGCTCGAGTTGGTCGGGATGATCGGCACTCCCAGTGAGAGCGTGTAGCCACTGCCGCTGTACGGCGTGAGGAGATAGTTGAGGCTCCCGCCCGTGCCGTCCACGCCCGCCCATCCGTTGTTGCCCGGCAGGTAGGCGCTGGCCACGGTTGGCGAGGTGTGCGTCTGCTGCGCGAAGGCCGCCATGCCCGACGGCGTGGGCGTGGAGTCGTACGCCCCCTGCTGCAGACCCGCCGACTGCGCGTTGGGATTCAGTCCCGGCCCGAACATGCTCGACGCGCCATTGGCGGTCACGACGGCGTAGCCCGCAGCAGCCGGGTTGATGATCATGCCGTAGACGTACACGCCCCAGCCTGCCGTCGAGCCATAGAAATCGGCGTTGCCGAAGGTGAAGACGCCGCCGTCGTAGCCGACCAGCCAGTATCCGTGGCCGTCAGCGGTCGGAGCCATGCCGACGATGGGCAGGTTCAAGCGGATGGAACCGGTCGAGCCGTAGAACGTTGCGTCGCCGTAGCTGAAGATGCCACCGTCGGAGGCGACGAGCCAGTAGCCGTTGCCGTCAGTTGTCGCCGCCATGCCGACGACGGGCTTGTTGAGCACGATCGACCCGGTGGAACCGTAGAAGGTGGCGTCGCCGTAGCTGAAGATGCCACCGTCGGACGCGACGAGCCAGTAGCCCTTGCCGTCGTTCGTCGCCGTCATACCGACGATGGGCCTGTTGAGGTGCATGGAACCGGTCGAACCGTAGAACGTTGCGTCGCCGTAGCTGAAGATGCCACCGTCGGACGCGACGAGCCAGTAGCCGTTTCCGTCAGGTGTCGCCGTCATCCCGACGATCGGCTGGGCGAGCCGCAGGTTCGACAGTGCGGGCGATCCCAGTGCCGGCGCGGGTCCATGGGTCGTCACCGCACCGACGGGTGTGACCGTCCAGTAGCCACCGGCCGGATCGGCGGCCATCATGATGCCACCGCTGTAGTCGTTCGAGCGAACCGTGCTCGACGCGCTCGCCGGGCCTGTGCCCGAAGAAAACGCTGTCGTCACCCCAAGAACAATGAGAGGAACCAACACCAAGAACGCGATCGCTCGCGCCAGCACGAGTGGTAGCGCCCGACTCTGTCGGGTTTGCCGCATCGTCTTTCCCCCTTCGACCCGCAGACGACGGGTCGCGAAGGCGACGAGCAGTGCGCTCATTGCTGGTTCGGCGGCCCGGCGAACTCAAACGAGTCCCGTAGCTTTGCGTCCCACCCTCACGGGAGGTTTGCCTTTTCGTTTCACAAACGATGATCAATGGATCGGCCCAGCAACAACGGACCTTAGGAAATTTGTGTCAGGCATGATGCGAAATTGTGCGGTTTCTGTGCCGTCACTCACGAAGCGGGTGCACGGCCGATCCGCGCGGTCGACGCCACGCTGCTACTGCAGGTGCAGCCGCTTGGCCATGAAGGTGGCGAAACCACGGCTGTCCGTGGCCGGTGAGCGGGCTTAGAAGACCACCAACACAGCGATCAACGCGAGGCAGCCGGCCAGGACGCAACTCGTGAGTACCGTCTGCCGCCATAACGTGCTCGGCACTTGGCTCAGGACTTCTGTGCCCGAATCGACCTTGATGGGATCCACACAGAACCATCGTCGTTGACAGCGAACAGCTTGAATCCGTTGTTCGCTCACCGCGCCCGCTGCCGGGCTGCAACCCGTTCGTACGGCAATCACATGTCGACGGAACCCTGTCCTACTGGCCCTGAAATGCCGGGGTGTGGCAGACGGCCACAAGCAATCCTTCCGGACTCAACAGCCGAGCGATGATCTGGCCCCACGGCTCCGTCCGGACACCGTGGATCAGGCGAGAGCCCTTGGCTGTGAGCTCAACTGCGGCAGCGGTGACGTCAGCGACTTCGAACTCGATGCTGGCCTGGGGGACGGGGATCTCGTCCGGCCATCGGGAGGTTCCAAAGCAGGCATCGGCCGCTTCAGAAAGGGGCCACAGTCCGAAATGCTTTGTCCCCTCGAGCTTGTGGGTGAACATGTAGCTGCCTTCTTGGCCTTCGAACGTCAGTCCCAGGGTGTCCGCGTAGAAGGAACGGGAGACCTCTGGATCTCGCACGATCGGGGCGATGCTCGTCACAAACTGGATGTCCATCAGATTGCACCTCCGAAGAAGTTCGCTGTTGAGTCCTTCGCCCCTATCCATACCCCCGCGGTGCGACAACTCCCCTGACTGGGCGACGCGGCCGGGTCTCGCTTTTCTCTCCGGCCGTGCACCCGCCCGCCGGCTGGACCGATTCGGCCTGCATCGCCGATTGACACCGAGGCGCGATTCGGGGTTCCCGATGTCGCCCGAGGTGGGCGATTCCCGCACGACCCCAGCGGCAACGCCCCCGCAAGCGGCGAACAGCCCTCCAGTAGCTTTGAACGATGACCATGCCAGGGCCGCCCGAACTCGGCCGAGGCGTTGTCGTGCTGCCTGGGATGGACCCTCCAGCGCCTTGGACGGGGTGCCGCCGGGTTTCCGTCGACCCGGAGACGATCGCCGATCCAAGCGCCACTGTCGAGACCCTGCAGGGAACATGGTTCGATCGCCAGCCGATTGTCGTGGAGCTGGCGATCGATTCCCAGATGTTGTCCGCCCGCGAGACCTGTCGGCGACCGGTGCACGACTTGAGCCCTGATTTCGAGTTTGCCCTGGAGCGCCTCCACTTCTTGGTCTGGGCGAATTCCTATGACGCCCGGAGCGGAGACCCGATCTGGTGGCATGCGCGGAAGGCGGCGAGGCGATTCGCCGGCCAGGGCGTCAAGGAGACGGGTCCCGCCGACATCGAGCTGGCTGATGGGACTGCCCTCTACGTCGACGGAGGCCCGTTTGCACCCTCTCCCCTGCCGAGCGGCATCGGGATCGTCCATCGCACGAACACCGAGGCCGGATCGATCTCGGCAGTGGGCCATCACCCGCCGAGCGCCGATCTCGCGCCGGACCAGCTGGCAGCAGTCAGCCATGCAAGGGGCGGCGCCCGGGTCATCGCCCCCGCAGGTTCGGGCAAGACAAGGGTCTTGACCGAGCGGCTCCGCCACCTGACCCAGGACTACGCGGTGGAACCTTCCACCGTGACGGCGCTTGCCTTCAACCGGAAAGCCGTGGACGAGCTGAAGGAACGATCCGGCAGCCCCACGACGCCACGTGGGCCCCACGTCCAAACGCTGAACAGCGTGGGCCTCTGGATCTGCAACGAGCATGGAGGGCGAGGGCGCCTTCGTGTCCTTGAGGAGCCGGCGGTGCGGGAACTCGTGCAGGACGTCTTCGAGGTCCGGCGTCAGGCGAACACCGACACGGTCGTCCCCTACACCGATGGATTGTCGGCTGTCCGGTTGGGCTTGGCATCGCCGGCCCAGGTCGAGAAGGAGATCCCCGATGCCCAGGGGTTGGCGGAGGGATTCGACAGCTACCGGAGCGCACTGGACCAGGCCGGCGCCGTCGATTTTGACGAGCAGATCTACATGGCGATCGAGATCCTTCTGCAGGATCCCGACGCCCGTTCCGCCGCGCAGCGCCGCAGCCGGCATCTCCTCGTGGACGAGTTCCAGGATCTCAACGCCGCCCACATGCTCCTGATCCGGTTGCTGTGCGCCCCGGCCTACAACTGCTTCGGCGTCGGTGACGACGACCAGGTCATCTACGGCTATTCCGGAGCGACGCCCCGGTACCTGATCAACTTCGACTCGTATTTCCCCGGGGCGCGCAACTACGCGCTCGAGGTGAACTACCGGTGTCCGCCGGCGGTCGTCCGTGCAGCGACGTCAGTGCTGTCCTACAACAAGAACCGGATTGCCAAGACGATCAGGACTCCGCAAGATCGGCGCGACGACGTCCCCGGCTCCGGTACACCCACCCAGGGACAGGGGTCCCTGGCAGTGGTCAAGGCCCCGGCCGACGAACTCTCGACCTGCGCCGTCAAAACGATCTCGAGCTGGATCAGCCGTGCGGTCCCCCTCGAAGAGATCGCCGTGCTGTCCCGAGTGAACTCGACGCTGCTCCCGATCCAGATCGCCCTCACCGAAGCTGGAATCCCATGCACCGCGCCCCTCGATCGGCGGGCGCTCGAGCGAACGGGTATCCGGACCGCTCTCGCCTATCTCCGCATGGGTCAGGCCCCGGAGGCATTGCGTCGTGACGATGTCGTCCAGACCATCCGGAGGCCCTCGCGTGGGATCGCACGCAACGTCGTTGAGATGGCCACGAAGCGTCAGATGACATCCGTCGGTGAGATCAGACGCCTGGCGCAGGCTCTCTCCGGCGGGGACGTCCCCAAGTTGACGGCGTATGCCGATGCCCTCGACTCCGTCGCCGCGGGTTGCCGGACCTCGACTGCAGCTGCATTGCGGGCCATTCGAGTGCAGGTTGGCCTGGGCGAGACGATGGACGTTCTCGACTTGTCCCATAGGGAGGCTGATCGGTCGACCCACGCCGATGATCTCGTTGCGCTGGAGGCGGTGGCGGCGCTCCATGCCGATGCGGCCTCCTTCGAGCCGTGGCTGCGCGAGTTGCTGGCACGCCCGCCCCACAGCGGCCCGGGCGTATTGCTGTCGACTGTCCACAAGATCAAAGGGCGTGAATGGGAACACGTGATCGTCTACGGCGCCTCTCGAGGGTTGTTCCCCCACCGCTTGAGCGACGACGAAGAGGGGGAACGGCGGGTCTTCCACGTTGCCCTGACCCGTGCCATCCGTCAGGTGGTCGTGCTGGCTGATGCCGACGAGTGCTCGCCGTTCGTGGACGAGCTCGATGGCAGCCGAAGCCGCACTCCGATCGCCGACCTGGCCAAAGGAGGCCGCAGCCCAGAGCGGGCGATCGCCGGCCGCTCCAGGCGACTGGCGACGACGATGCCGGGGGTACCGGCGTCGCTGGGGCTCGCCCTCGACTACGCCGGTCACTCAGGCACAGTGGTCGACCTCTCGCAGTCGGAGGCCGTGTTCCAGGTGGGCGACGCGCGACTGAGTGTGGCATTTGGATCCGAGGTGCGGGTGCAAGGGGCCACGATGATCTTGACTCGGCCAGATGACACTGCGGAGGTCATCAGCTCTGCGGAACCCTTCGCGAGCGCCTTGAAAGAATGGCGCTCAGGGGCGGCGAAGCGGGCTTCCGTACCGGCGTATGTCGTGCTGAACGACAGCGAATTGGCGGGCATCGCGGCGCGCCAGCCGCAGACGCTGGCCGAGCTCGCACAGTGCCGAGGAATTGGGCCTATCCGATTGGATCGATGGGGCGATGAAATGCTGGCGGCGCTGAACGCAGCCGGCGCTGATTGAATCCCGACCTTCCCGGTCGCGGTCATCCTGTGATCACCGGCGCGGCCCCTCCACGGCGGTGAGGAACTTCTCCACGAATGCGACGGTCTCCGCGTGTCCAGTGAACATCCCGAGCATCTCCTCCTCAATGACGAGGAACTGTGAGATGGCCGTCAGCAGCACGGTGCAGACCATCGGCGGGTAGCGCTCCGGGTCGACCTCGTAGCGCTCGAAAACGGACCGGATGGCGTTGAACTGTTCGGCGCGGAACCGCTCGGCCGACGACATGATCTCGCCTTGAATGGCCCTGCGATGTTTGCCCAGAGCAACGAACTCCATCGTGAGCGCCGTACCCCGAGGTTCCCGGCTCAGTTCCCAGAACGACCAGAGCGGCTGGTCCGAGTACATGGCTTGGGCGCGACGCTCGAAGCCCTGCTCGGTCCGCCGGCGGTACAGGGCCAAGAAGAGGTCGTCCATGGTGCGGAAGTAGTAGTGCACCAGCTGGTGCTTCAAACCTGCCTCGGCGGCGACGCGCCGCGAGGTCACGGCGGCGTATCCCTCGTCCAACATGAGCCGCTCGGCGGCGTCGAGGAGCTCCGCGCGCGTCTTCGACCTCTCGGTGCCGATGCGACGAGGGGTCGTCGACGGAGGTCCCTTGGCGGCCCCCTTGACGCCAGCGGTCGCCCTCAGATGTACATCCCGCCGTTGACACCGATGATCTGGCCGGTGATGTACCCGGCCTCCTCGGTGCAGAGATACGAGCATGCGGAAGCAATGTCGTCGGGCGTCCCGGCCCGGCCCAGCGGGACCATTTTCGCCATGGTCTCGACCGGCGGGACGTCGCCGTGCGCCTCGCCCTTCCGGGCCATCGGCGTGTCGACGATGGTGGGAGGAATGGTGTTCGCAGTGATGCCGTTCCTCGCCAGCTCGCGTGCGAACGCCTTGGTGAGGCCGATTACTCCGCCCTTGGACGCCACGTAGTGCGCCATGTTGGGCGCCCCCGACTGCGCGCTCGACGACGAGATGGTGACGATGCGGCCCCACCCGGCCGCCACCATGTCCGCCACGGCCAGCTGCAGGCATGTGAAGGTGCCCGTGAGGTTCACCGCAATCAGTCGATCCCACTTCTCAGGTGTGATGTCGAGGACCGGGTCGAACGCCTCGATCCCGGCGCTCGTCACGACAATGGTGATCGGCCCGAGCTCCTCGCGCACCGAGTTGTAGACCCGCTCGAGGTCGACGCGATCGGCGACGTCGACCGGGTGGCCCGTCACGCGCCTGCCCAGGGCCTTCAGTTCGGCCACCGCCTGCCCGATGCCATCGGCGTCCAGGTCGAGCAGCGCCACTGCGTGGCCATCCTCGGCGAGGCGTCGAGCGACCCCCAGGCCGATGCCTGAGGCGGCTCCCGTGACGACGGCAACCCGAGTGCTCATGCCGACGCCTCCGCTGGGGTGAACTCGATGTGCAACTTGTGCAGACCGCGCAACACCCAGGTCGGCTCGTAGTCGTAGCGGCGATCCGACGGTGGGCCGTGATGTTCCTCGGAGAGCCTGATGTCGCGCATACGATCGAGGATGCGTTCGATGCTGACCCTGCCTTCGACCCGAGCCAGCGGACCCCCTGGACACGCGTGCGGACCTCGCCCGAATGCCAGGTGAACCTTGGCGTTGGGGCGGTCGACCCGGAACTCGTCGGGGCACTCGAAGAGCCGGGGGTCGCGGTTGGCCGCACCGTTGAGAAGCATGACGGGGGTGCCGGCGGCGATGTCGACCCCCGCCACTGTCGTGTTCCGGCGGGCGAGCCGAAAATCCGCCTTGACCGGGCTCTCGATGCGCAAGGCCTCCTCGATGAACCCGGGGATGCGATCTCGATGCGCCCGTAGCTCGGCCTGAAGCTCGGGGTATTCGCACAGGTACTTGAGCGCCATCGCCAGGAGGCGTGCCGTTGTCTCCTGTCCAGCCGCGAACAGGAACGTCGACGTACGCACGACCGAGGTCACGTCCGGCGTCGATCCATCGGGATAGGTGGCCAGAGCCAGATCGGTGAGCACGTCGCCTCGAGGCTCGTGTCGCCTGTCCTCGATGTAGCGGGCGAACTCTTCGTCCAGCCATCCGAGGGCGTTGGCTCCCATGCCTTCTCCTTCTTCCCCGATGGCTCCCGGGTTCCCGCTCAGCCCGAACCCTGCACGGAACCGCTCGTGATCCTCCTCGGGGACACCCAGCACATCCGCGACGACGAGCATCGCAAATGGCTGCGAGTACGCACCGATGAACTCGCACTTTCCGTTCGCCACAAACTCGTCGATCTGCCGGTCGGCAAGGCCTCGCATGAACGTCTCGTTCTCCCGCAGCCGCTTCGGCGTCAGGAGTCGCATGATGAGGGATCGCTCACGAGTGTGCATGGGTTGGTCCATTGTCACCATGTGCTCGTACATCGGGAGCTTGTCCCGGTACGTATCAATGATGTGCCCGACATCGTCGCCCTCCAGCGGGACAGGAAATGCTGCAAACGGCCCGATCACCGAGTTGCACGAAGAGAACTCGTCAGGATTGAGGTAGATCTCGGCCGCCTCTTCGTAGCCTGATACCGCGACGACACCATGGTGTGGCGTAGGCAGTACCGGGCACTTCGCCCGCAGATGGTCGAAGTAGGGATAGGGGTCCTCCAACAGGGAGGCGTCAGCGAAGAAATCGACCGAGTCGTAGTCCGTCATGGGCAGCTCCCGTCCCGTAGCTGAGCGCCTGCTCAGCGTTTGCTGTACGGGTGCTTAGCATCCTGCGACGAGGTGGGTCAAGGACGGGCGTTCGGGATAGTGCCTGGTCTGCCCCCTTTGCGACGACGGAAGACTGCCGTCATCGAACCGAGATCATGGAAGACGCCCGTTCATTTCCTGCCGCGAGGCGTGACAAGTTCGAATACCTGATGGGATGCAACGACCGACGGAAGAAGCTCGTTGACCCCCGGATCCAGTCGATTGCACCAAACGGCAACCGTCGTTCGATGATTGCCGTCGAACGCCACGATGGTTTGCGCTCCGGGAGACGCACCACCGTGTCCTTCGATGGCGAAACCACGGTCAAGAAGAAGGTCCCTCCACGTAACGGTGCTGCCGACCTTGTCTAATTCGGAGCGCTCCCGAGCATCTAGGAGCTTGGAGG
Organism: uncultured Acidimicrobiaceae bacterium; assembly: GCA_963738135.1. Classification (GTDB taxonomy): domain Bacteria; phylum Actinomycetota; class Acidimicrobiia; order Acidimicrobiales; family RAAP-2; genus Bog-473. Next base: position 595,871 of record CAVTVK010000001.1, read on the forward strand.
ACCCAAAGAGGGCGGTGGTGAATGTCAGCAGATCGGGAAGCGACGAGAACATGCCTGCCCCCGCAGGATCGACGGTCAGCGCGGCGTTCCGAGAAAAACCGCCGATATCGATCGGTGTGCCATTTCCGAATACGTCGTAGAGACCGTGGAAGGTGATCGCATTCGCCTTCTTGAGATCATCCGGCCCGTAAAGCGTGCGATGGAGTCGGAGGGGCTGGAGAATGCGGGAGTCGATCGATGTCCCGAGCGTTCGGCGAGTGACCTGTTGCAAGATCGCGCCGAGCACGATGTAGTTCGCATTCGAATAGTGATAGATCGCTCCTGGTTGGGCCACAGGTGGTACGGCCCGTACGAGCCCAAGAACCTGGTTGTAGGTGAATTGCCGACTCAGATTGGAGAGAACCAGATTGCTCTGCTGCTTGCTGAAATCGTTCCCGAAGTCCCCCATGCCGCTTCGATGCCCGAGCAACATGGCGATGGTGATCCGACTCCCGTTCGGCCATCCACGAAGATAGCGGTCGACTGTCGTCCCGAGCGACAGTCTGCCCTCCGCGACGAGTTGTAGTGCGACGGCGGCGACATAGAGCTTTGTGACGCTGCCCGCGAGGAATTGACTGTTGCGATTGAGGGCTACACCGGGAGCAAGCTGCCCCGAGACCCCAAACTGGCTGGATCCGTCCGCGGTACGAACACTTACGGCCGCACCAGGTGACCGACATGTTGACCGATAGTTCGCGGCAATCACATCGAGCGATTCCTGCAACCCCGGACTCGTTGGCGTCGAGATTGTGGATGCCGACGACGGAGTCGACGAGACGGGAACTGCTCCGACGACCACGAAAAGAGTGAGGCAGAGTGTTCTTCGTGCTGGTCTGATGAGGTTGGACAAACGAGAATGGCTCACGATGTGGCGGGGCCAGAAGAAAGAACCCCACCAGCCAACGCCACGGCGACTGCGCGTGCCTCCGACTCGTCAATCCTCGGGGGATCGGGATCGCGATACCGGTGACGCGCCCACCAGGTGACGGTTTCCAGAACAAAGCGTGCAGCGTGCTGAGGCGTCACTTGGGCAGGGAGCTGGCGCTCTCCACTTACTCGTTCGAGATAGCTTGCGAGCTGGTTCAGGAGTCGAACACGCACGTGAAGATAGAACAGGGCTGCGAGATCGGGCGCCTCCCGAGCACTCTTCTCCATGGCATCTGCTCCGACTCTCGTGGACGCGATCAGGTCGAAGAGCTCACCCACGATGCCGTCAATCTGTCTGCGCAGTTGATCCGGTTGTAGCGGATGCGCGAGCGCCCGTTCGAGGGCGGGTACGCGTACGTGTTCTGTCAGCGTGTCTTCCAGACGTGAGACGAGTGCGACTCGGTCGAGTGCAGCTATCGGAAGTTCGCGGCCCGCACGGATGTCGATGAAGGGTCGCTCCGCGCAGAGGAGGAGGAGCGCTTCTTTGCCTTCGACGTAGTTGTACAGAGTTCCGACGGACACACCCGCCATACGGGCAACGTCAACCATCTGCGCCGCTGCGAACCCCTTCTGCGCGAACACCTCGGCGGCCGCGTCAACGATGGCGAGCAGTCGTTCGGGTTGACGACGAGGAGGCATCCATTAATGATATGAATCATTCATTCTAATTTCAACCGCAGACCTCGGGGTCGCGAATTCCGCCGGGACCTGGACGAACGAACGAAACGGGCGATGGTCGTTGGTCGTTGGTCTCGCGCTCCAACGTCGTTGCGAAATTCCGATTCCTGGGAACCGAGAGCCTGGGCCGCGACGCTGGACGAGCCCAAACTTCAAAGCACAAGCGTTGGTGCTACATGTCTGAGAGCCGCCTGCGCGACATCATTGCTTGTCGAGTGCCTTGATGATCATTTGCGCCATCGCCTTGTGCCCGAGAGCCGTTGGGTGGTGGGCGAAACCGGTGACGCCGAACACGTACTTGGAGCCCTGCGTCCACCGTTGCGATGGCGGCCCGCAGACGGTGTGATCGCCCGGGACGGCGTAGGGGTCGACGAAGATCACTCCCAGGGGCTTGACCACCTGAACGAAGGCATTCTCGAGCATCTGGCCCATGGAACGCACTATCGCTGCCCCCGCGTTGGTGAAGCCGAGCGCAGCACAATTGACGCCGGCGGGCACCTCCCGCGGGTACGTGACGAAGACGATCGTTGCTGACGGAGCCGCCGCCTTGATCTTTCCGATCATCGCCTTGAGGTTCGTGCGCATCGTCGCCACCAAGGCCGGGAGGTTCGTCGGTGCTGCACACGTGGTTGGGTTGTCACATTCGACGGCTGTGCCGTTGTACACGATGTCATTGCCACCCACGGCGATGGTGACGAGCTTGGTAGCTGGAGTCACGAAGGTCAGTTGCGGAGGGTTGCTGCCCTGTGGCGTATCGAGGACGTTGGCGATCACGGCCGCGCCACAGCTGGCATCGACCAGATGGAGCTTGAAGTGCTGGGCGACGAGTTGCCCGTAGTCCCTACTCGAGCGGCCACAGGACGTCGACTGCACCGAAATCCCGTACCCCGAGGCGATCGAGCTTCCGAGCGACACGTAGAGACCACCGGGCTTGAGTTTCTGCGGCGTGCTCGCGGTGGTTGGCTGCACTCCGGCTCCGACCAGCAGGAGCACCGACAGCGCCAAGGCCAGCATCGAGATGGCAAGGTTCCGTATCCCTAGTCGCACGGCACATGGGAGCGTATGCGAACCCCGGGCCAACCGCCGGTAACTCACGACGAGTCTCGCTCTCTCGGCGGGTGTCGGCCCGCAAGACACCCCGTGCAATGGACCGAGATCTGGACGTCATCGCAGGTCAGTGTGCCAGGAGGAGCCTTCGCTTCGTGTTCTCGTTCGATCCTCGGTACTGGCTCAGCTGGCTGCTGGCGTCAGTTGCGTCGATGTGAACTCGATGTCGCGCAACGGATGCACCACACTCTCGCCCGAAACGAGCGCCGTCGCCTGGGCACGGATATCCGCCGACGACGCTCCCACCAGAAACGTGAAGGCCCCCGGCTCCGTCACCCGAGTCATTTTGTCATCGTGCGAAGCCAGCCGACTTGCCGGAACCGTGAACGTCACCGTGGCGCTCTCACCAGCCTCGAGAGCGACTCGAACGAAGCCAACGAGCTCTCGATTCGGGCGCGCGACCGATGCGACATCGTCACGGAAATAGAGTTGCACGACATCCTCCCCAGAGCGATCGCCAACGTTGGCGACGCTCAACTCGACAATGGTGCCGCTGCTCGTGGTCCCAGGAACAACGCTCAGGTCGCGGTACTCGAAGCGTGTGTACGACAGACCGTGGCCAAACGGAAAGAGCGGCGAACTCGGCGAATCGAGATAGTCACCGTAGAACTCGCTTCGTTCGCCCCGAGCTCGCATGTCGTGATGGAGCGGCAGCTGTCCAACATGCCTGGGGAGGGTTACCGGGAGCCTGCCCGACGGATTGACCGCACCGGTGAGGACATCGAGTATTCCGTTGCCGCCCTCTTCGCCCGGAACGGGCGACCACAGTGCCGCATTCGCCACCCCGACGACGCTGCCCAGGGTATGGACGCGCCCGCTCACGACGACGACGACGGTGGGCGTGCCCGTGCTCGCAACCGTCTCGATGAGCTCCATCTGGGCTCCGGGAAGGTCCAGCGAGACGGCATCGCGCATCTCGCCACTGGTGCAGTCGGGCACCAGTCCCGATTTCGCCCCGACGAACACCAGTGCCACGTCCGCGGTTGCTGCAGCATCTCTCGCGGCGTCCAGATCTCGATCTTGGGAATTGGAATGGTCGCATCCCCGAACATAGGAAATGGAGGTGGCCGGACCGATCGCCGACTGCAGTGCAGCCAAAGGAGTGACGTGGACGGTGAAGTGAGGTCCGGGCTGAAACGACCCGGCAGCCGTAGGCAACATGTCCAGGTCGACTCGCGCCGACTCGGGAGGGTCCGTTCTCGCCTTCATTGTCTGACGCCACGATGCGCGTCCAGGCGTTCGTGTAGATGATCTCCAAATGCGCCGGGTAGTGGTAGTCGCCTTGGAGCAGACGCTGGTCATCGGCGTGAGGCCCAATCACCGCAATTGAGCTGAGGTCCTTCAGCGACAGGGGCAGCACACCGTCATTGGTCAGCATGCACACGCCTTTGGCGACTGCGCTGCGGGCCAGCCGGCGTTGCTCCGGTGTGTCGAAGACCGTTGCGGCCCGTGACGGATCGACGTAGGGATGCTCGAACAAGCCCAGCTGGAATTTCTGGGCCAGCACCCGCTCCACAGCCTGATCGACGTACGCGACAGACAGATGTCCCTGGGCGACCAGCCCGACGAGCTCCGGGTAGTAGTCGAGCGCGGGGAGTTCCACGTCAAGCCCGGCAGTGAGGGCCTGCATGGCGGCCTCGGCCCGGTTGGCCGCGGTGCGATGGTGTTCGAGCAGCTGCCCCACGGCGAAGTAGTCGGCCACGACGGCTCCGGCAAAACCGAGCTCTTCTCGGAGCAGGGTGGTGAGGATCTCGTATGCACCTGCGCATGGAAGCCCGTCGATCGACGCATACGAATTCATGATGCCGGCCAAGCCGGCGTGATGGATCGCTGCGGCGAACGGCGTGGCGTAGACATCGCGCAGTTCACGGCCTCCGAGGTGGACCGGTGCTTGGTTCCGACCACCGATGGACGCGCCGTAGCCGAGGAAATGTTTGGCGGCGCACGCCGACGCCGTCAGCCAGGTTCGAGGTCTGCAAGCCTCGAACGAAGGCCATCCCGAGCTGAGAGCACAGTTCGGGTGATTCGCCATAGGTCTCTTCGACGCGACCCCAACGAGGGTCACGGGCCACGTCGAGGACAGGTGCCAATGCGAGGCGCGCTCCAACCGCCACCATCTGGGTGCGGATGACGTCAGCCACTTGCCCAACCAGGTCAGGATCCCACGTGGCAGCAAGTCCGAGACCTTGCGGAAACACGGTTGCACCCCTGTGGGTGAAACCACCGACCGCCTCTTCGTGGACGAGGACCGGAATTCCAAGTCGGGTTCGTTCCACGACAGTTTGCTGGATCTGATTGACGAAGGAGGCAGACTCCTCCGGGAGGAGGCCGGTCGAAGCACCTATTCGGGTGACCTGCCCGATGCCGTTGGCCAACAACCCTTCTGCGGCCTCCGCGTCGAAGGAGTCCTCGGCGACGAGTTGCACGAGCCAGATCGCGCCGAGCTGCGCCACTTTCTCCTCGAGCGTCATCCGGCTGAGGAGATCGTCCACTCGCTCTTGAACCGACGCCGAGGTATCTCGATACGTCATTGCATCCATATCCGTCCTTTCTCCATGCGGGGGGATTCTTCCTGATCGTCCCCACCACCCGTGCTTCTCGTCGGCGGGATCACGCCCGAATTCGGCCGACGGCGGCATCTTGCACCTTGTCGCTCGACCAAGCCGCATCACCTCGATGGCCGGCCGAAGCGCAGGTACGTCTCGAGCCAGAACGCCCGCCTGTCCGCAGGAAACCCTCTCCCGAGAAGAGACTCTCCTGCCTTGACACATGCCCCGTCCAGGGACTGTCCTATGTCCAGAAGTCGCGCCAGAGCAGCGCGCTTCTGTTCGTGCCGCCAACGGCGAGAGGATCCCCATGTCGTCAATCTCCGGTTCACCCCACCTCAGCGGCAAACACCGAGACACCCTACTGAAGATCTATCAGCACCCGACGAATCACAATGTCGAATGGCACGACGTGGTGTCGTTGCTGGAGGCGGTCGGAACGGTCGAACAGCGGCATGACGACATGTTCGTGTTCCGGATCGGCGAGGAGCGCGAGGTTCTCACGGTCCCGAAGGGCAAGGACATCGATCCCCAGCAGCTTGTCGACTTGCGCCGGTTGCTGAACGGGGCGGGCTATGACGCTGTCGCCGCAGAACTCGAAGACAAGGGGAAAGAGGTCTGAGGATGACCGATGACGCAGAGCAACTTCGCGGCAAGAACGTCGTGGCCGTCATCGACTTTCACGAAACCGTCATCTATCCGACAGACGCTCCGCCCCGGCAACGCCCCGAGCGTCTCGTTGCGACGGATCCACAGGGTCACTTTCACAAGGTCCACCATCAGGCCGGCAATCCGTCGGGTACATACGAAGACGACAGCCCTTCATACTGGAGCGATCTGACCGATGCCCTGTCGCCCGCAGGGGCCATCCTGTTGCTGGGGCACGGCAAGGGGAAGGCGAACGCGTCGCATCGATGGGTGGCTTATGTCGAGGAACATCACAAGGATGTCGCCGCCAAGGTGGTGGCCGACGTGCGGGTCGACATTGATCACCTCGGAGTGAACCAGGTTCTCGGCCTCGCTCAGTATTACTTCGACGCGCCGTCGGCGTAAGCCCTCCGCAGCTGAAACGACTCGAACCGGTGTGCACCGGGCCGATACCCTTACAACCAGAATTCCAGCTCGTTGCCAAGTACCTCTCTGAGAAACACGGAGGAAGAGCGATGCCCGCAGACCAGGCCGTCCAGCCATGGGCGATCCGCTCCACACTGATCGCCGTCGGCGACCTCGACCGGTCGGTCGCCTTCTACGGAGAGATCGGGCCGTTCGAGGTGATCGAGCGCGAGGACCGAGTCGCGGTGCTCGGCGACGTCTCCCCCTCTGCCCCCGTTCTCGTCCTGCGCGAAACGCGGAGCCCGTATCAGACTCGCCATGGCCAGCAGTCGCTTGGTCTCCGGTCGATGACCTTCAATGTCGGATCGTTCGAGGAGCTCGACCGCATCGAGTCCGTTCTTCGCAACGGTGACCGCTTTGCCGATCGTCGACACATCGACGAAGGCGCTTCCGAAGTCGTCTTCGGACGAGATCCGGACAACCTGCCTCTGCTCTTCGTCTGCTACGCCGCGGAGACGGTCGGGTCCGACTACTACCGAACGATCCTTTCGCTCTTCTATTCGATGGACGCCTGACCCGACTTGCCCGAGCTCCAAGCCCGCGGGATCCGGGACTTCCGATTGGCGGCGGTAAGGTCATTCGATGCGAGTGTTGTTTGTCGCCGCGCCGGGTGCCGGCAAGGGAACGCAGGCCACCAAGCTGGCCGAACACTACGGAATCGCACATTTGTCCAGCGGAGACCTCCTCCGCCAAGAAGTCAAAGCCGGGACTGAGATCGGGCGAACGGCCGCGGCCTATCTCCAGCGCGGCGATCTCGTGCCCGACGAGCTGATCTTCGAAATGTTGGTCGAGCCAGTCATCGAGGCGAGCCGTCACGGCGGCTACGTACTCGATGGATTCCCTCGAAATTTGCACCAAGCCGAAGCCGCTTACCAGACGGCCCAGCAACTGGAGGGCATTGAACTCCAGGCCGTGGTCCATCTCGATGTGACTCGCGACGAACTCATGCGCCGGCTACTCACACGAGCCGAACGCGATGGGCGAAGCGACGACGCCAAGGATGTCGTGACGCACCGGTTCGAGGTCTACCTGGTCGAAACCGAACCGCTTCTTGCGTTCTATCGCGACCGCGGGCTGGTCATTGAAATCGACGGAGACCAGGACGAGGAGCAGGTTTTCGCGGATATTCTGCGAGCGTTCGAACGCCATCGAATCGCACAGCACCGTTAGCGCACACGAGGGCCCGGTATTTCGGAACCCGTCGATGGGTGTCGTTTCGCCTCGGGCTCCTTGGTTCCCTTGCCCTTCTGGAGCTTCTCGAGTGTTCATGGATCGCCCGCGCGTGCCCGGCCAGCGCGGCGTCGGACATCCAGACGCCAGCCTACGAGGGCACTCCCCCGCACACGGGCATCGCTGGCGCTCTCGGACCCTGGGACCTCAGTCCTCGAGCGTGACGTCGAACCTGTCGTAGTAGAACGCGAACTGCTCCCGGATGGTGGCTGGATCGAGGCCGAAAGTCTCCGCCTTATACGTGTGCGGCCCTGAACGCTCCTTCGAGCTCTCCGCCCACCAGTCCTCCATGCACCGCCTGGCGTCGCCACTGAGATCGTCACCGAGGTCGGCGTAGAGGTGCGTCACCGCACCCATCGGATCCCGTTGCACCTCACTGAACGACACGTCGAAGAACCGATCCTCGTTGCCGCTGTCCCGGAACTCAATCAGACGGCGCAGCGAATACCGCCACAACTCCGAGTTGTGCGTGCCGATCGCCACCGGATCAGGCTCGTCGGTCAACACGTTCGACAGGGCTTCGAAGACGGCGCACACCGATGGCAGGACTTTCCCGACGTCGCGATGCGTCATGACGAAACGCGCATCGGGGTAGACCCGGTCCAGCGCGCCGATCGAGTGCATGTGCGCCGGCGTCTTGAGCCACCATCGCTTGGGGGGGCAGTGCCACTGCAGCAATTGCAGCACACGCCGGTGATAGCGGTAGGCGGGTTCCATGTCGCAGGAGAGCAGCCACGAGCTATACGAAGGGATACGGGCCATGCCCTCGAAGAGCTGCGATCTGAAGTCGAAGGCCATCACGAGGATGCACTCCTGCGGCCCGGTGGCAGAGGTGGGCAACATCCCGACGAAGTCCGGGAACATCTCGTTGACCATGTCGATGCCAATCTGCGTTTCGGCGATCCGAGGATCCGAGTGTTCTGTTGCCGTCTCCGGGGGAGGACAGGGAGTCCCCGCCTCCCAGGTGCGCAATGAGCGTCTGGCGCTGTCGGACGCGAGAAGGAAGCTCAGGGCCGTCGATCCGGTACGAGGCAGTCCGAGCCCGAACAAGGGAGCCACGATCTCCTGCTTTTCGATCTCGGGATATCGGGTGTACCACTGCTCCACCTGGAGCCGGTTGGCCAGGAGGCCCACGATCTGGTCCACCATGGCGCTCTCTCCCAGTTCGTTCAGCGCCGCCTCCGCATTCAGCGAATCCACCAGGACAGCGAGACCCTCACGCCACGATTCCTCACCGAAATCGTCCGATCCCGCCCGTGCCACCGCGGCCTCAATCAGTTGACCGATCTGTATCCCCATGGCCCCCAGTCCCCCATCGCACTCAGTGCTGCGACGTCAACCTGACCTTACGGGACCACGCTCCTCCCTACCGAATCAGGTCGAGTGTGCGCCAGCGCCGCCTGGCGCCGAGGGACGGTGGGGAGCACGGCCAGCCACGCGCCGGATCGCTTCCCCGGCAATCTCGCCGTACTCGGAGCGCTCCTGGACGTCCCGACCTGACCGACGCGTCAAATGCCTCCTTCGACCCCAGAGATCGAGTCGTGAGTCAACGAATCGGCCGACACCTTCTGGTGCCGCCACCCCACGATCAGGGCACCCGTTACCGCCAGAATCAGCCCCATCACGCTCACGCGTCGCCAGATCGACATCTTGGTGCTCCCTTCCGATCGAGGGCTGGTCGCAGGAAGAGATACCCATGGGACTGTCGGGGAAACCGGCCGTGGATCTGCCGTCTCAGGACGCGTCGGTCCGGTCCCCGACGGTGTCGGGGTCAGCACGAAATCCCGTCGAGACGTACTGCTCAGGCCGGCGCTTGCCCTCGAGCGCGATGGACGACAGCACCTCCTTGTCGGCCGCTGTGAGCGGCGGTTGCACCATGCCCCTCGGCCAGAGGTGCCGGGCCCGGACCACATTGAGCTCGGAGGCATAGAGGGTGACCTGAGCAGCCAGGTAGAGGAAGCTGATCAGCCCCAGCACCAGTGCGAACGCGCCATACACCTTGCTGGTGTTACGCAGGGAATGCTCGACCAGAACGCCGCCCAGGTACTGCAGAAGGGTCCAGCCCGCGGCGCCGGCAATCGCCCCTGGCACCATGTCGCCCCAAGGGATCTGCTTCGGCGTGAGCAGCCTGAAGGCGACAACGAAGAGGCCGATGTTGACGGCGAGTGAGGAAACCACTGCGCCGACTACGGCCCACCCACCGTGATGTCCGATCGTCACGAGGCCGGCCAACACCGTGCTCACCAGAAGGAAGACTCCGAGCAGCAGCATCATGCACCCGGTCCGGCCCAGGCGGGCCCAGAAATTCGGACGGTGCACGCCCGGGATGTTCCAGATCTCCGCCTGTGCGAATTGCGCCGTCTGCATTGCACCCTGCGAGCCCCACAGCACGAAGAGGATGCCCACCACCAATCCGAAGATGTTGCGGCCCTGCAGGCCGTGAATATTGGTACTGAGCTTCGTCCCGACCACGGGGAATTGCGAAAAAGCGGAGTGCTCGACGCGTTGCACGAAGGAGTGCTCGCTGCCGCCGAAGAAACCGAGGATCGTGACCAGGAGGAGGAGGAGCGGGAACAGTGACAGAAACCCGTAGAAGGTCAGGAGCGCGGCGAGCGAGCCGCCTCTGTCATCGCCGAACTTCTTGGCGACGCCCACGACGAACGCGATCGGCCGCACACGTTGTTGGGTCTGGTCGGCCTTCCGTGCGAGTTGCTCAACGACGTTCATGGGTCTCCCGCTGGAAGCACGACGCGAACCGGGGCCGTCCACAATCGTTCATCCGAATCGCCATGCACCTTGCCATTTCGGAATGCCACCCTCGCCCCTTCGGAATGTGGGTTTCCATACCCCATGTTGCACCGGTCAACCGAGCCTATGAGTACGGTGGTGCCTGGTGACATCGAAGTCCACGGGTACGGGTCGGCGTGGTGGCAGCACGCGAAAGCTGGACACCTACCGCACCAAACGGGATCCCGAGAAGACGCCAGAGCCAATGGGCGGCCGCTCGTCCGAACAGCCACCCGGCCGGCGCTTCGTGATCCAAGAACACCACGCGCGGAGTCTCCACTGGGATCTCCGCCTCGAGCGCGACGGCGTATTGGCCTCCTGGGCCCTGCCGAAAGGCCTCCCGGAGACTCCGGAGAAGAACCACCTGGCCGTGCACACGGAGGACCATCCGCTCGAGTATGCGACGTTCGAGGGCCGGATTCCCCAAGGCGAGTACGGGGGAGGTGAGATGACGATCTGGGACACGGGTCACTACGACGTGGAGAAGTGGTCCGATACGGAGGTCAAGTTCGTGCTCCATGGCAAGAAGAGCACAGGGAGCTTCGTGCTCTTCCAGACCAAGGACCGCGACTGGATGATCCATCGGCACGGGTCGTCCACCCGGGCCGATGCCTTACCCAGCTCCATCAAGCCCATGCTTGCCGTGGCGGGACAGCTCCCGGCGGACAGCGAAGGATTGGGCCTTCGAGATCAAATGGGACGGGGTCCGGGCGATCCTCTTCGTCGAGGGTGGCCGTGTGCGGGCCCAGAGCCGGAACGATCTCGACGTGACGGTCTCGTTCCCGGAGCTTGCCGAGATCGGAAAATTCCTGGGGATGACCACCTGCATCATCGACGGTGAAATCGTGGCGCTGGGCGAGGACGGTCGCCCGAGCTTCTCGAGACTGCAGCAGCGCATGCACGTGGCGAACCAGCGGGAAGCGAAGCGACGGTCCCTCTCGGACCCGGTCACATTCGTGGCGTTCGACCTTTTGTATCTCGACGGACACTCGCTGCTGGACGCCGACTACGACGCACGACGCGGCCAACTCGAGTCGCTGCACCTCGCGGGTGAGACGTTCACGACGACGGACTCGTTCCGTGACGTCGTGGGGCAGGACATCCTCTCGGCGACGGTCGCCAACGGGCTGGAGGGCGTCATCGCCAAGCGCCGTGCCTCTCCGTACCGCCCGGGCCGGCGCAGCCCTGACTGGACCAAGGTCAAATCTTTCCGGACCCAGGAAGTGGTCGTGGGCGCCTGGACAGACGGCCGGGGCGAGCGCCAGGACAGCCTCGGCGCCCTCCTCCTCGGCATCCCCGACGGCGCTGGGTTGCGCTACGTCGGCAAGGTCGGGACCGGGTTCAGCGCCGACGCGCGGAGCACCCTGCTGCGCGATCTCAGGGACCTCGCCACGGCGAAGAGTCCCTTCGTCTCCGCACTTCCGTCCGCCGAGGCGGGCGCGGCCCACTTCGTCCGTCCCGAGCTGGTGGGTGAGGTCCAGTTCGGCGAGTGGACCACGGCCGGCCGGCTGCGCCACCCGACCTGGCGTGGTCTGCGCCCCGACAAGGCGCCTCACGAGGTCGTGGTGGAGTGATGGCCGCGTCCACGCGAACGACCATTGGAGGGAGGGAGCTCTCGGTCTCGAATCTCGAGAAAGTGCTCTTTCCGTCGAGCGGCTTCACCAAGGGTCAGCTCATCGACTACTACGTGCGCATTGCCCCGGTGATGTTGCCGCACCTTCGAGAGAGACCGCTGACGATGAAGCGGTTTCCCGACGGGGTCGAGGGCAAGTCCTTCTTCGAGAAGCACATCCCGTCCCACGCTCCGGAGTGGGTGCCGTCGGTGGACGTCTCCGCCACCGACGGTCAGGACGTGATTCCCTATGCGATGGTCAACGACCTTCCGACGTTGGCCTGGGCCGCCAACCTCGGGACGATCGAGCTCCATGTCCCCCTCTGGCACGTCGGTCGGCGCCGCACGCTCCCGGCCAGGCCCGACCACATGGTCTTCGACCTCGATCCCGGCGAGGGCACGTCCATCGTCGAGTGTTGCGCCGTGGCCGGGTACATCATGGACGAGCTCGCCCAACAGGGAACGGACTGCTTCGCCAAGACGAGCGGATCGAAGGGTCTTCAGCTGTATGCCGCCGTCGGGCCGAGGACGACCTGGGACAGTCTGCGTGACCGCGCCCACGAGCTTGCGCGCAAGCTGGAATCCGACCATGGGGACCTGGTCGTGTCCAACATGCGCAAGTCGTTGCGCCGAGGGCGAGTCCTGATCGACTGGAGCCAGAATCATTCCGCCAAGACGACGGTGGCCGTCTACTCGGTGCGGGCCATGTCGACGCCGACCGTGTCGACGCCGGTCAGCGCGGCCGAGGTGCGGCGGTGCGCCGCCAAAGAGGACCCTCTTCTGCTTCGGTTCGAGACCACGGACGTCTTGCGACGCGTCGAGAAGGATGGCGATCTCTTCGCGCCGCTCGGCCTTGGCTGATACGTCCGAATCGGTGCTGTGACGAAATCCACACCGGCGGGGGAAAGGTTGTGGAGTACCGGTGTGTCGTGCGTCAGACGACGATCAACGGACGCACAATGCAACGATTCGCCAGTGCGGCACGCGAGATCCCGCACGTTTCCCTCAGAGCGGACAGTTGAGAGCGCAGTGCAGCCGAGACGCGCAACATCAACAGCGGTGAGACTTCTCCGCCCGTAGTGCCGAACTGACCGCGCACGCGACATCACGACGTGTGCACGACGACCTCCGCGCACACGCGCAACGCGAAGACCTTGCGGCGGTGACCTTAAAGACAACCCTCGACCGGACGCCGCTCCTCGATCCCGTTCACCAGACCCGGTCTCGCCTGACCTGGCCGGATTTGACGGCCCTGGCACAATTCATTCCCAATCAGCCGAGGCGGCAAACCCCGTGTCGGGAGATTCTTCGTCACCCGGTGGCGCGGCGGCGAAGCCGGGCCAGAACCTCGTCGACCACCTCCGAGGTGGAAGCCTCACCCCCCAGGTCGAAGGTCCGGATCCCGTCGGCCGCCGCTCCCAGCGTGGCTCGGCGGATGGCGGCGGCCGCCTCGGCCACAACGGCATCCCCGCGTGCCGCATGATCGAGCACGGCGGCGCAGGCCAGGAGCATTGCCATCGGGTTGGCCACGTTCTTGCCCATCAGAGACGGTGCCGTTCCGTGCGGAGCCTCCGCCATGGCGACGACGGGTCTCAGATCGTCATCGAGGGCCAGCAGGACGGACTCGGCGCCGGCAATGGAGCCGAAGAGCGCCAAGACCAGGTCGGAGAGGCAGTCGCCGTCCCGATTGAGGGCTGGGACGACGAGCGTGCTGGCGTTGGACTCAGTGAGCAATCCCGCATACGCCGCGTCGATGAGCGTGGGGCGGTAGGGCACCGAGGGATAGCGCGTCGCGGCCGCGTCCATCTCTTCCTTCAACATCCCCTCGTAGACCGTAGAGACGGTCCACTTCGGACCGCCGTACACGCAGGCGTCCATGGAGGCGGCCGTCCGGAACGAGTACTCCGCCACCGAGCGGCAGACCGAACGATCGATGCGCTCGGTCCTCCATGCCTGCTCGCCCATGCTGCCGGGATCGCCGGTGCGGTGCTCCTCCGCCCCGTACGCATCGCCCACGGCCATGCGCACGACCACGATCGGGTGGACCACCGACGCCGGCGGGGCAACCCCGGGGATGCGACGACCCGTCCGAACGATGACCGAGCCCCCGACGCCTTCACGCAGGATGCGGTTCGGACTGCCGACGTCCCCGGTCGTCTCGGGGGTGATTGTCGCCGCCTTGAGTCCCAGGCCCGTCTGCCGCATGGCAGCGGCGGCTTGGCGAACCACTTCGTTGCCGGTCGCCCGGCGGTTCCCGAGGGACAGGTCGAAGTGGAGCAACTCGACGTCGAATCCCAGGACGTGCGGGTCGAGAACCCGAAGGGCCTCGTCGAGCAGCTCCTGCCCCGTCTCGTCACCATCGCAGACGATGATCTGGTGGCTCGCCGACATGCGCTTCAGAGTACCGGGGTGCATGCGGGCGCACCCCTGGGTCAGGCTCAGGCCCAGCCGCTCCGCGTGGGGGGCATGCCGCTCCGACCATCGGGCCCGGGAACGACGCCCAGCACCTGATGGATGGAGATCCCGCCGTCCTCGAATCCGTTGGCCGACGCCGCCATGTACAGCAGCCACACACGGGCGCGTCTGATCCCGACCTCGGCCACCGCTGCGTCCCAGTGCTGCCGGAGGTTGGCGACCCACGCCCGGAGGGTCTTGGCGTAGTGCTCGCGCAGGGATTCGACGTCGCGCACTTCGAATCCCGCCTCCTCCATCGACAGGACGACCTGCCCGACGTCGATGAGCTCGCCATCGGGGAACACGTAGCGCCCGATGAACGTGCGGGGCCCGATGCGCGATCCGCCAATACTCGAGATGGCGTGGTTGAGCAGCCGGCCCTCAGGTCCGAGCAATCGCCGCATGATCGCGAAGTACTCGGCGCTCTTCGAGGAACCAACGTGCTCGAACATGCCGACCGACGAGATGCCGTCGAAGGTCCCATCCCGCACGTCCCGGTAGTCCTGCAGCCGGATGTCGATCTGCGCCTGCAATCCGGCAGCCTCGACACGGTCGCGCGCCCACCTCGCCTGTGCCGGGCTCAGCGTGACGCCAACGACGCGGGCGCCGTAGTGGCGGGCCGCATGGAGGGCGAAGCCACCCCAGCCGCACCCGACATCGAGGATCCTCTGGCCCGCCCCGTCGACGAGCCCCAGCTTGCGGCAGACGAGATCGTGCTTCGAGTCCTGGGCGGCCTCGAGCGTCTCGGCTCCCGGTGCGAAGCGAGCGCAGGAGTACGTCATGGCCGGGCCGAGGACCATGGCGTAGAAGTCGTTACTGACGTCGTAGTGGTGCTGGACGGCCTGGGCATCGCGACCACGCGAATGCAGCCGGCCGTGCGGCGCCGCCTCCTCCGGCGGCGGCGGGAGGGGATTCCCGATGACACCGAGACGGCGTGCCGCCTGCAGCGCCTGCCAGGGCAGCCGCGAGCCGACGTGGATGCGCTCCGGAGTCGCCGCGTGCAGGGCTGCGAGAAGCTCGAAGATGTCGCCTTCGAAGGCCAGGTCTCCCATGACGAACGCGCGGGCCAGGCCGAGCTCCCCGGGCGACCAGAGCAACCGCCGCACCGCATCCGATGAGCGCACTTGCAGCGTGTTGCCGTAGGCCGGCCCAAGCGACGTCCCGTCCCAGAACTCGACGCGCACCGGCGGAGCGCCACCGAAGAAGTGGGCCAGGAGCGGTGCGATCGACGCCGCCACGCCACTGACGGGCTCGCTGGCCATTCGTTCGCGCTGTTGTGGCCGCAATGGGCGCGGCCTGGAGATGAGGTCTGATCGCATCACTGTCTCCTGGTGAACGGCGTCAATGTTATCCGTGAATGGAAGCCATGGTTCGGGGAACAAGTAGGCCCCGGAGGTGCCGGTGCCAGAGGACCATGGAACTGAACCGCAGCCGGGAACCCCCGGCCGGCGGGCACTCGGGGCGATGGAGAGCGCGGTCCGTCGCGCCAGGGCTTCGGGGGGTGCCACCCCCCTTCCTCCCCCCTCGTCCGCCTCGGGGCGAAGACCGGCCATGCCCGCCGATCCGCCGCCACCCTCCCCGGAGAGGCCGGGGTCGCCGGGTCCCGACCGCTGGCTCATCGGCTCTGTCGTTGTGGTCGGCACCCTCGTCGTGGCGGGGGCAGTGGCATTGCTCGTCTCGTTGAGTGTCGGCTCGGCTCCCCCGTCCCCGACGGCCGCCCGCACGGCCCCGACGACAGCGGTGCCGGCCGGTCCGCCGTCGACAAGACCGCAAAGGGGCGCGCGATCCACGAAGAGCCCTTCGACCACCTCGAGTTCGACGCCGGGGGTCGCCGTCGCTCCATCCGGTCCACCGGCCATCTCCTCGCTCAGCCCTTCGAGCGGTTCCGCGGGGCAGATCATCACGGTCGTCGGCTCCAACTTCCTGAGCAGCGACGGTCAGATAGTCGCCAGCTTCAATGGGCAGGTGGCGACGACCAGCTGTCCGGCCCAGAACACCTGCACGGTGACGGTTCCGGCGGCCAGCGCGCCGTCGGCGCAGGTCGTGATCACCACGGCCGGGGGCACGTCGAACGCCATGACGTTCACCTACGGCTGAGCGCTCCCGCGGAGAAGCTCGACCACCTCCTCGTCGGTCGTCGGTGTGAAGTCGTCGTACCACTCGCCGACGGCAGAGAACGACTCCGGGTTCGCCACGCAGAGCACCTCGTCGCACACCTGGCCCAGCGCCGCGACGGCCGCCTGCGGCCCGACGGGGACAGCCAGGACGATCCGCGAGGCACCGTGGGCGCGGGCGACCAGGCAGGCGGCGCGGGCCGTCGAACCGGTCGCGATCCCGTCGTCCACGATGACAGCGCAGCGACCCCGCAGGTCCAGCCGGGCATGGTCACCCCGGTAGCGTCGAGCCCGGCGACCGAGTTCCGCACGCTCCTCTTCCACGATCGACTCGATGTCGATCGAACGGAGGGCGGCCGAACCGATCACGTGGGGGTTGTCGACCCGTATGCCGTCCTCGCCGACCGCCCCGAACGCGAGCTCCGGCTGGGATGGGACACCGAGCTTGCGGACGACGATGACGTCGAGAGGAGCGCCGAGCCTTCGCCCGAGTTCCGCGGCGACCGGGACGCCACCCCGGGGGAGCCCCAGCACAACGACTCCCCCGTGCACATCGGCCGCTGCTGTGACGAGGTCGGCGAGCCGGCGTCCGGCGTCGACTCGATCGCGAAAGAAAGCCATGACCCGATGCAGTCTTCCCCCTGTGGCCCGGCTTCACCAGGGTTCGACCCCGTCGGGCGCCACCGCGGGCAGCGGCAGGTGCGAGGATGGGCGCACGGGCTCTCGCCCGACAGCCAGGACGGAGGAGTCCACGTGGGACAGCCCGCAGCCGAGCACCTGAACAGCCATCAGCGGGACACGATGGCGCAGATCTTCAACCACCCGCTGAGCCACAACATCGAGTGGCACTCCGTCCTGTCGTTGCTCAACGCAGTCGCCACGGTGCAAGAGACACACAAGGGACACGTCCTGGCGACCATCGGCGACGAGAGCGAGACATTCGATCCGCAGCGTCACAAGGACATCGATGCCGAGCAGCTGACGGTTCTTCGGCGCCTCCTCCGCAAGTCGGGATACGGACCTGAAGGGGCGTCGGCCTGAGCGGCCCCGTTCACATCCCCCAGCGACACTCGACGAGCGAGACTGACATGAAGGCCCACGCGTGACGCGGCCCGTTCTCGCCGCCGACGTGGGCGGGACGCAGATGCGGGCGGCTCTGGTCGACCAGGCCGGCCGGATCCTCCTCCGCCAATCCGTCCCCACGCCCGCCGAGGCCGACGTTCCCGCCTCCTTCACCGATCTCGTTGCCACCGTTGCGGCGGATCGCAGCCACGGACCGGCCTCCCGCGCCGTGATCGGGCTTCCCGGGGCGGTCGACTACGAGGCCGGCCGATTCCTCTGGGCGCCCAACCTGCCCGAGCAGTGGCCGGACCAACTGTCCGCCGACGGATTGAGCGCCGATCTCGGCCTGCCCGTCGACATCGCCAACGATGCCGACTTGGCGGCTGTGGGAGAAGCATGGTTCGGTGCCGGCGCGACGAGCGCCGCCGTCGCCTATCTCACGATCTCGACCGGCATCGGAGCAGGAGTCGTCAACGGTGGCCGCGTGCTCCGGGGCACCCGATCGCTGGCCGAGGTCGGGCACGTGGTCGTCGATTGGCGCGCCTGGCGTGACGGTGCGCCGAGCACCGTCGAGCAGCTGGGGTCGGGCAGCGGCATCGCCCGGCTGGCACGGGAGGCCGGCCTGGGAGCGGTCAGCTCGCAACAGGTCCAGGCTGGCGCGGCGGCGGGCGAGCCGCGGGCCGTCGCCCTCTGGGAGCAGGCCATCGCCGCCTGCGCCGCCGGTGTGTCGACCCTGGTCATGTCGTTCTACCCGAGCACGGTCGTCATCGGTGGCGGCATGGGGAGGCAGGACGAGTTCTTCGGGCCTCTGCGCGACATGGTGCTGCAACGGCCCGGACATCATCCCGAGGACCTGGCCGTCGTCCGCTCCACGCTTGGCGACGATGCGGGGCTTGCCGGAGCCGCCGCCTGGGCCCAGGCCACGCGGCCCGGCTGACCTGCCCCTCCCATCCTTGACGGGTGCGGAACAACCGTTCACGGGGTTTGGCCAGCATCAGCCCCGAGACCTCGGTATCGTTCAGAACCTGAAACAAAACTGCAACACAACCCGCGACATACGGGTAGAGCGCAGTCAGCAGGGGGGTTCGCTCAAAAGGGCGAAACCAGGACCAAAGGAGACAATGTGCGATTCCGCAGAGCAGGCATGTTCGGGGGGCTCTCCCTCGCGGTGTCGGCGATGCTGGTCGGCGCTGCTTACGGCGGGGCTTCGGCCTCCGTCCGCGCCAGCGGGCCGTCCAACATCACGGCGACCTCTTTCACCACCGACTTCAGCGTCATGAAGCAGTTCAAGTCGCTCGCCGCGGAGGGCCACGGCAAGGTGGCGACGATCCTGCCCGACACGGTGAGCTCGACGCGGTACGTCGCGTACGACACGCCGGACATCACCAAGGCCCTCAAGACGGCAGGTATGAGCTCGTCGAACTACGTCGTGCAGAACGCACTCGGCAGTGACGCAACGCAGCTGACAGACGCCCAGACGGACATCTCCAACGGCGCCACCGTCCTCCTGGTCGACCCGCTCGACTCGGGCGTCGGCGCGCAGATCGAGAACTACGCGAAGTCTCATGGCGTCAAGGTCATCGACTACGACCGCCTGACCCTGGGTGGCAGCCGCGCATACTACGTGAGCTTCAACAACGTTCTCGTCGGTAAGACGATGGGGGATGGCCTCGTGAGCTGCATCTCGGCCTGGCACGTGTCCAAGCCGCAGGTCGTGGTCATGCACGGCGCGGCGACGGACAACAACGCCACGCTGTTTGCTCAAGGGTATGACGGTGTGCTGAACCCGCTCTTCAAGGACAAGAAATACACGGCGGTCGCACACACCGCGGGCACCTGGGACGCGCCCACCCAGGAAAACGAGTTCCAAGCGGTGTACACGGCACACACGAACACCAACGCGGCGCTTGTCCCCAACGACACAACCAACGCCCCGATCGTTACCTACCTGCAGTCACTGCACGTGAAGCCCAAGACATTCCCGACCACGGGGCAGGACGCCTCGCTGGTGGGCCTGCAGAACGTGCTCGCGGGCTACCAGTGCGGCACGGTGTACAAGCCGAACGCTATCGAGGCACAGACCTCCGTCGCCCTGGCCCTGTACCTGCGAGCAGGCGTGAAGCCGCCGAAGAAGCTGGTGAACGCCACCACGAAGGACACGACGGGCGGTGCCGACGTCCCGACCGTGGCGCTGACGCCGAAGTGGGTCACCGTGCAGAACATGAACTCCACGGTGATCAAGGACAACTACGTCCCGGCCTCGCAGCTCTGCGCCGGCTCGTTTGCTTCTGACTGCAAGGCGGCAGGCATCACGCCGTAGCCATCATTGGGATCGCGGTGCTCGGCTGGGTAGTGTCGATTCCATAGAAGTACTTCCGGACCGACCCCCCGTTCCCAGGGCGGGGGGTCGGTCATGGGAGGTCAATGCTCGATGGTGGCGTGACTGGGGGTAGCGAAGGTGGCAGAAGAAACACCGCTGCTCGAACTGCGGGGTGTGAGCAAGGTCTTCGGGGCGGTCCAAGCCCTCAACAAGGTCGACCTCTCGGTGCCGCCGGGGAAGGTGACGGCTCTCGTCGGCGACAACGGTGCCGGCAAATCGGTCACGATCAAGACGATCTCCGGGCTCTGGCAGCCTTCCGAAGGAGAGATCCTCTGGGAAGGTTCGCCTGCCCACATTCACAGCCCGAACGACGCTGAAGCGCGCGGGATCACGACGATCTATCAGGACCTCGCGCTGTGCGACAACCTCGACATCGTGCAGAACATGTTCCTCGGTCACGAGAAATCGCGGTTCGGACTCCTCGACGAGTCCGCCATGGAGATCGAGGCGCGCAAAACGCTGGCCGACCTCCACGTCACGACGGTCCGCTCCATCCGCCAGCCGGTGGCATCTCTGTCGGGCGGACAACGCCAATCCGTTGCGGTGGCCAAGGCGGTCATGTCGGCGGCCAAGCTGGTGATCATGGACGAGCCCACCGCCGCACTCGGAGTGGCCCAGACCGCCCAGGTGCTCGACCTCATCAAGCGGCTCTCGAGCCAGGGAACGGCGGTCATGGTGGTGTCACACAACTTGAATGACGTCTTCGCCGTCGCCGACCAGATCTCCATCCTCTACCTCGGCCGGCTGGTCGCGCAGGGACCTGCGTCCGACTTCGACACGCAGGTCGTGGTCGAGTACATGACGACAGGCCAATCGTCCCAATCAGAAGAAGCGGGGTGACGCACCCATGACCGAGACGACCGGCACCCCCGAAAGCGCCATCGCACCCGACCAACTCGTCGTCCTGGCACCGGACGTTCTCGCAGACTCCCTCGGCGACTACCTGCGGGCGTGGTGGAAGCGGATCCGCGGCGGCGAGAGCGGCGCGCTGCCCATCATCGTCGGGCTCGTCGTCATCAGCATCTTTTTCTCGGCCAGGTCGAGCGCCTTCCTGACATCGACCAACATCGTCAACCTCTTCGTGCAGTCGACGTTCATCATCTTGCTGGGAATGGCCGAGCTGTACGCCCTGATTCTGAGTGAGATCGATCTCTCGGTCGGATTCGTCGGGGCTGTCGGGGCGGCCATTGCCATGGCTCTGATCAGCTCGCCGCAGAACTGGGTCTGGTGGGCCGGGCTCATCGTCGGCTTGGCTGCTTGCGCCCTTATCGGAGCTTTTCAGGGCACCATCATCACCCGGCTGAGAATCCCGTCGTTCGTGGTGACCCTTGCCGGCCTGCTCGGTTGGCAAGGGGTCCTGATCTACGTCTTCGACACCGACAAGGGCGCCGTCGGCGGCGTGATCACGATCTCCAACAACGTCATCCGCGACCTCGTCAGTGGCACCATGACCCCGGCGGCGGGGTGGATCCTCCTCGTCGTACTCGTCGTCCTGTACGCGATCATCACGGTCGTCCGCAGCTCGCGTCGCCGCGCCCGGGGTCTCACCACGCCGCCGCTCAGCATCACGCTCCTCACGCTCGGCGCAGTCGCGGTCGCCGGCGCCGTTCTGGTCTACATCTGCAACCGCAACCGGGGCATCGCGACCGCTCCGGTCAGCGGGGTCCCCTGGGTCATACCGTTCGTGCTGGTCGTGTTGGTCGCCCAGTCGTTCCTGCTCGCCCGCACGCGTCTCGGGCGCTACATGTACGCCATCGGCGCCAGTCCCGAGGCGGCGCGCCGGGCCGGCATCCACGTCGCTCGGATCCGGACCGTCGCGTTCGCTCTGTGCAGCCTCACCGCCGGCCTGGCGGCCGTGGTCTACGCCTCCCGCCTCGGGTCCATCACGATCGGCTTCGACGGCGGCACGTACGTGCTCTACGCCGTCGCCGCCGCGGTCATCGGCGGCGCAAGCCTCTTCGGGGGCTACGGCAAACCCATCCACCCGCTCCTCGGTGGACTCGTCATCGCGACCCTGAACAACGGGCTCGACCTGTTGAACATCACCACCGCCGGGACAGACGTCGCCACCGCCGTCGTCCTCCTCGTCGCGGTGGCGGTCGACGCGACACTCCGGCGCCGTGGCCGCCCGGGCGCAGGGGGCTGACGCCGCGGTCGCGGCAGCGCACTCTGCCCGCCGGCGGCGACTACTGCGCGATGTGGCCGCGGCCACGATCATCGCCGTGATCATGCTCGCCGGGTCTGTGCCCGTGCCGGCCACTTCGACCACCACGACCACCGGCGCGGCTGCGATCCCCTCGTGGACCGTCTACCACGGCGATCCCGCCGGCACGGGAGCCGCCACGTCGGTCACGTCCGTCGATGTCAGGTCGCCCGCGTGGACGTCCTCCCAGCTCGACGGTGCCCTCTACGGCGAGCCGCTCGCCTCAGCGGGTCGGGTCTTCGTCGCCACCGAGAACGACACCGTGTACGCCCTCTCGGCTGCGAACGGCAAGATCGCATGGTCGTCGCACCTCGCCACGCCCGTGTCGTCAGGTTCACTTCCCTGTGGAAACATCTCCCCCACGGTCGGGATCACCGGCACACCTGTGATCGATCCGGCGCGCGGCGAGCTGTTCGTGGTGGCCGACGAGATGATCAAGGGCAGCGCGGCTCACCGGTTGGTCGGGCTGAGCATGGCAACCGGCAGGGTCGAGTTGAACGAGAACGTGGACCCGAAGGGCTCCACGCCTGCCGCACTCCTGCAGCGCACCGGTTTGACGCTCAGTGCCGGACACGTCGTCTTCGGCTACGGCGGGAACTACGGTGACTGCCCGACGTACCACGGTTGGGTCCTGTCGGTGCCCGAGACCGGGGGCACGCCCGCCGCGTTCGCCGTCGACTCCGGTCCAGGCGAGAGCCAGGGCGCGGTCTGGATGGGCGGTGCGGCCCCGGTGGTGGACGCCGGCGGCAACATCTGGGTCACCGCCGGCAACGGATCGGTGGAGTCCTCCACCCACGCCTACGACGACAGTGACTCGGTGCTCGAGCTCTCACCCTCGCTCACGCTGGAGCAGTACTTCGCACCGTCGTCGTGGGCGTCCGACAACGCGGGCGATCTCGACTTCTCGACCGGCGTGGCGTTGCTCGCCAACGGCCAGGTGATCGCCGGCTCCAAGTCGCGTTTCGTCTACTTGCTCAACGGGTCGAGGCTCGGCGGCATCGGCGGACAGCGGGCGGCACTCGAGAACGCGTGCGGCGACGACATCGACGGGGGCCTCGCGGTCGACGGTTCGATCGTCTACCTGCCTTGTCTGACCGGGCCGATCGCGGTACGGGCGTCGGACTCCCCCGCCCGGCTCCGATTGCTCTGGAGCGCTTCCGTCGGTGGTGGGCCTCCGATTCTGGCCGGCGGGCTCGTCTGGACCATCGGCTCGAACGGCATCCTCTACGGCCTCAATCCGTCGACCGGCGCCGTCTCGAAGCAGGCGAGCATCGGCGCCCCGGCCAACCACTTCCCCACCCCCTCCATCGCCACCGGTCTCCTGCTGGCGCCGTCTGCGAACCGCATCGTGGCGTTCTCGGCGTCGGCTGCGGCCAGCACGACGACCACATCGACCGGTCCGCCGAGCACGGCCGCTCCGCACGTGCCGTCAGCGGCGCCGACGTCGACCGGGAGCAGTCATTCGAACGACATACTGGCCACCACCGTGGTCGGCGCGCTCGTCGTCATCCTCGTGGGTTCGTGGCTGCTGTGGCGGCGCCGAGCCTCGGCGAAGCGGTCCTGAGACTCTGTCACCAGGCGACGTCGGAACTGGCGCTGTCGTCGCAACCTCTGCGCGAGCGGTTCCCCGTCGGCCGGGGTGCGGTCAGCGGGCCGACAGCAGGATCTCGAGCACGGTGCCGAGGCCGGCCACGACCAACGAGATCGACACGATGACGGCCATCACCCGCATGAACGGACGGTGCATGGGATCCCAATCGCCCACGTCGGCGAACTGATCGAGCGCCGTCTCGTCGGCCTCGGCCCATGCCGCCTCCTCGGGCGGGCGGTCATCGAGCGGGCGCGGCTCGCGGGTCGCGAGGTACGCGATGAAGGGAGTCAGGCCCTCGGGAAAGTGAGGTTGCGGGGGTCCGGGTGCGTGGCCCAGCATCGATGCCCACGTTAGCCCTGCGTCCAGAGCGCTGCGGATCCGAGGGTCTACCCTCTCGACCCATGGACGAACCTCAGCAGATCGGCTTCACCACGGCCGAGTCGACCCCACGTTTCCCGCACGAGCCCAAGCCCCCACAGGGTGCCCCCAATGTCATCGCCATCGTGCTCGACGACACCGGCTTCGGCCATCTGGGTGCCTTCGGCTCCGACATCGGGACGCCCCACCTCGACGTCCTGGCGGCCGGTGGGGCACCGTTCAACCGCTTCCACGTCACCTCCCTGTGCTCACCCACGAGGGCATCGTTCTTCACCGGTCGCAACCACCACGCCGTCGGGATGGGCTTCCTGGCCGACATCCCGCTGGCCTACCCGGGGTATGACGCCCGGCTGCCCAAGTCGGCCGCCACGCTCCCCCGCCTACTGCGTGACTCCGGCTATTCGACGATGGCCGTCGGCAAATGGCACCTGACGCCCCGGTGGCAGCGCTCGGCTGCCGGACCCTTCGACACCTGGCCGCTCGGCCTCGGGTTCGAACGCTACTACGGCTTCCTGCAGGGCGACACCAACCACTGGGCCCCGAACCTCGTGTGCGACAACCACTACATCGAGGCCCCGCTCCGGCCCGAGGAGGGCTACCACCTGAGCGAGGACCTGGCGGATCAGGCCGTCCGGATGGTGCAGGATCAGCAGCAGGGGGCGCCCGGCAAACCCTTCTTCCTGTACTTCGCCCTGGGCGCCATGCACGCCCCGCATCACGTGGCGCCCGAGTGGGTCGACCCCTACCGGGGCGTGTTCGACAAGGGATGGGACGCCTGGCGCGCCGAGGTCTTCGAACGCCAGCGCGCCTCGGGCATCGTGCCCGAGGGCACGGTGCTCACCGAGCGGCCCGAGTGGGTCCAGGGCTGGGCCGACCTCTCGAGCGAAGAGCGGCGCATGCTGGCCCGCCAGCAGGAGGTCTTCGCCGGCTTCCTGACCCATACCGACGCGCAGATCGGTCGGGTGCTCTCCTCCCTCGAGGACCTGGGGGCGCTCGAGAACACGCTGGTCCTGGTCTTCTCCGACAACGGCGCCAGCGCCGAGGGAGGAAAGGCCGGCAGTTTCAACGAGCACCGGTTCACCGCGCACATCCGCGAGTCAATGGACGAGAATCTGGCGCACTACGACGACTGGGGTGGGTTCAGCACGTACAACCACTACTCGTGGGCCTGGGCCTGGGCGGGCAACACGCCACACAAACTCTGGAAGCGCTACACCTGGCTGGGAGGCACCCGCACCCCGCTCATCGTGCACTGGCCGGGCCGGATCGCCCAGCCCGGCACGGTGCGCAACCAGTTCGCGCACGCCATCGACCTCATGCCGACGATCATGGGAGCTGCCGGTCTCGACATCCCCGACGAGGTCGACGGTGTGGCCCAGCAGGCGGTGGACGGGGTGAGCCTGCTCTCGACGCTCGAGGACCCGACGACGCCCGAGCAGCACCACACCCAGTACTTCGAGATGATGGGCTCGCGCTCCATCTACCACGAGGGATGGAAGGCCACGACGAATCACATCAGCACCGGCATCCTCGACGAAGAGGAGCTGGCCGTCGGGAGCCGTGACTTCGGGGACGACCGCTGGGAGCTCTTCGACCTGACGGTCGACTTCTCCGAGTCCACCGACCGCGCCGGCGACGAGCCGGAGCGAGCACAGCGGATGCGCGACCTGTGGGATGCCGAGGCGTTGCGCAACAGGGTCCTGCCCATCTCCGACGGGTTGGTCGACCGCTTCGGGGGGTTCATCCCGCCGGTCTGGCCCGCCGGCCGGTCACGAACGTTCCGACCGGGCGGTGGCCCTGTCGCGGACGAGTCTGTTCCCCTGCTCTGGGGAGGATTCGACATCACGGCCGAGATCGACACCGACCGCGGCGCGGCGGACGGCGTGATCTTCGCCCTCGGTGATTGGTTCGGGGGCTACGCCCTCTACCTGGTCGAGGGCAGGACGCATTTCACCTTCGCCGCGGGCAGCGGACGCGCTCGAACTGATGATGCCGGCAGCCCTGCAGGCCGGCCGCCACGAGCTCACGGTCTCCTATGCGGCGGGCCAGGGCGGAGGCGTCGGCCGCATGGTCCTACGGGTCGACGGGACGGAGGTCGACGAGACGGCAGTGGAGGGGATGCTGCCGCTGGCCGTCCAGCACGGCGGGGCGGGCCTGCGTCTCGGCTGGGACAGCGGCTTCCCCGTGTCCTCGCGCTACGCCCCGCCAGCGCCCCTCGAGGGGACGGTCCACGGCGTGCGCGTCGACACGCCCGGAACGTTGCGGCCCGACCCGAGCGACGAGGTGCGCGCCGCCCTCCACGCCGACTGATCGCCGACCGATCGGCGGCGCGGTCAGTCGTGGTGCGGCACGCCGGCCAGCTCGCTGAGCTCCTCGATGCGCCACGCCCCCGCAGCCGTACCAGCGGCGGCGGCCTGCAGGGCCAGTCGCTGCAGCAGCGCGTTCACCGGTGTGGGCACACCGTGGAGGCCCCCGAGGAGCACGATCTCGCCGTTGAGGAACTCCGCCTCGATCGACCCGGACCCGCGGGCGAGGCTCTGCCAACTGGAGCCACCCTGCCACTCCCCCGACGGCGTGGCGGCTATCTGCAGGAAGTCCGCCCGGCGCGCCCGGTCCTCCTCCGAGGTCGCGGCGTCGATCCCCGCTGCCGCCAAGGCCTCCTTGCCCTCGCGCTGGGCCTCCCGGGCCAGCGGGCCGAAGCGGCCCTCGGGCCCAGCGAGCGCCTCCACGGCGTTGGCCAGGTTCATGAGGAGCTTGCGGTACTTCCAGCGCATGATGTCCGGGCGGGCCACCGACTGGAAGGTCGTCGTCGCGATGACGTCCGCGATCAGCTGACCCCTGTCACCCAGGCCGCCCGGAAAGCGACCGAGATCGAGCATTCCCGAGACGGGGGCCGAGTGCACCTGCACCACACCGGGTCGCAGCTGGGTCGCCGGGCACATGACGCACATGGCGTAGGTGTGGGGGAAATGGCGCAGCACGCGGCGCTCGTTCTCCACGCCGTTCTGCATGCAGACCACCGGCGTGCCCGGCGGTGCCACCGCGATCAGTTGCGCGAGCGCATGCTCGGTGTGCTGCCCTTTCACGGCGAGAAGCACCACCGGGTCGCCGTCGGCGTCGCTTTCCCAGGCCACCCGCCCGGGGTCCTCCACCGCTGGGACCGGCAGCGTCACCGTTCCGTCGGGTGCCTCGAGCACGAGGCCGGACTGCAGGGCGCGGCCGTGGTCACCCCGTGCAACCAGCGTGACGTCATAGCCCCGCTCGAACAGGCGGCCTCCGACGGCGCCGCCAATGGCCCCGGCGCCCAGCACGACGAATCGCATGGTCTGACTCTGCCACGGTCGCATGCGAAGCTCTGCCCGTGGCGTCGTTGAACCCGGTGGAGCGTGCGGCCGCCCTGGGCGGCTCCGTCGCCGCTGCGCCACTGCGCCTCGTGGGCGGGCTCGCCGCTCCGGCCCGGGGTGACATGGCCCGCTCGGTTCGGCGTGCCATCGGCGTCGCCGAGAAACGGCCACCGATCGCTTCCGACCCCGATGAGGCGTACCTGCCTCCCGGGGGCCTCGCCCGCCGGGTCCACGGGGACCTGCCGTCCATGCTGGTCGGCGGGGTCAGCGCGTTGTTGCTCCAGACACTGCACCCGCTGGCCATGGCCGGTGTGGCCGAGCACTCCAGCTACCAGGAGGACCCGTTGGGGCGGCTACGCCGGACCGCGTCGTTCGTCGGCACGACGACCTTCGGCACAGTGGCCGAGGCGGAGGCCGCCATCGACCAGGTCCAGCGCGTGCATCGCCGGGTCAAGGGCATTGCGCCCGACGGGAGGCCCTACTCGGCCGACGACCCCGAGCTCGTCACGTTCATCCACGTCGCCGAGATGGCCAGCTTCCTGGCGTCGTCGCAGCGTTACGCAAGCCGACCGCTCACGCCCGAGGAATGCGACGGGTACTTCGAGGAGGTGGCGCCGGTGGCCATGGCCCTCGGCGCGACGTGGGTGCCGCGCTCGTCCGCCGAGGTGGAGAGCTACCTCCTGCACATGCGGCCCGCGCTCTACGCCGGACCGCAGGCGAGGGCGGCCAGGGACTGGCTGCTGCGCGGGGTGGCCCGACGGCCGGGCGATCGGGCGGTCTACTCCCTGGTGGTGGCGGCCGCGATCGGTATCCTGCCCGGCTGGGCCCGCCGTGAGCTCGGCCTCTCCGTCGCCGGCCCCCTCGACCTGCTCGTCGACACCGCGGCGGTCGCCCCGCTCACGCGGGCGCTGTCAACGGCGCTGCGTTGGGTCGTCACGCCGCCCGGCTGACCCTCAAGTCGCAAGGGAGAGGCCGCCGTCGATCACGACGACCTGGCCCGTGACGTACCCGGCGCGTGCCAGCAACAGGATGACCTCCGCCACGTCGTCGGGTTGCCCCGAGCGCTTGAGCGGCGTCACCTGACTGACCACGTCGCGCACGACGTCCCAGTCCGCCGTCCACGGCGTGTCGACCAGGCCGGGCGCCACGGCGTTGACCCGCACCTCCGGTCCGACCACCTTGGCCAGCAACACCGTCATGTGATTGAGGGCCGCTTTGCTGGCGGCGTACGGGATGGAGGAGCCGGTCGGCCGCACGCCTGCGACCGATGCCACGTTGACGACCGAGCCGTGGGCCTCGCGGAGGGCCGGGAGAGCGGCCACCGTCATTGCCCACGTCCCGAAGACGTTGACCTCGAAGATCCGTCGCCACACATCGACGGAGGCCGCCGCGACGTCGTGGTGCGGAATCACGGCGGTGGTCCCCGCGTTGTTCACGAGCGTGTCGAGCCGGCCCCAGCGCTCGAGGGCGGCGGCCACCAGCCGGTCCGGCACGTCCGGCTCCGTGATGTCGCCCTGAACGTAGTGGGCGTCGGGCAGCGAGGCGGCCACCGCCTCGCCCTCCTCGACCGAGCGCGCCGAGTTGATCAGGACGGCGGCACCCTCGGCGGCGAATGCGCGCGCCGTTGCCGCGCCGATCCCACTGGACGAGCCGGTGACGGCGACGACTTGTCCCTCGAGGGAGGCGCCGCTCATGATCCTGTCGTCACCGGGGCTCGATCCCCCAGCGGGCCGTCCACTCCTGTCCGGGCTGGAGCGCGAGCAGGTCGGTGCCCGTGCGCAGCGCGTTGGGCGGACAGGTCATCGGCTCAATGGCGACGCCCCTCCGGCGGCGTTGGACCTCGCCCAGCGTGTCGCCCGTGTACACCATGAGGTAGGGGAAGCCCGCGTCCACCCAGAGGTCGGCTCCGCTCACGCCCCCCGGCGCGTCGAGCGTGACCCGGGTCAGTCCGTCGGCGTCGCGTTCGAGGGTCGTGTAGGCGGTATCGAGCACGGCCGGACCCACGAAGCGCGCCGTGGTGAAGTCCCGCTCGGTGCCCTCCACCGGCGAGAGGACCCCCGTCGGCAACCCGCGGTCGTCCATGTCGAGCGTGTGCCGGGCCGGCACGTGCAGGATGGCACCGTCCACCGTGTCCGCCCCCGCCTTGAGGTACGGGTGGAAACCGATGCCGAAGGGGATCTCGCTCTGCTCCAGCGACTGGGCGCGGGTGGTGACGCTCAGGCCCTCGCGACCGACGTGGTACTCCAGCTCGAGCAGGAGGGAGAACGGGTAGCCCGGCGAGGGGTGAAGCTGCAGGCGCAGGGAGAGCTGGTTCTGATGCCGGGTCTGGAGCGTCCAGGGCATCCAGCGCACCAGCCCGTGGATGGCGTTGCGGCGCTCCGGCTCGTCCAACGCCGCCTGCGCCCGCACCCCGTTGAACTCGTAGCGGCCGTCAGCCAGGCGATTGGGCCAGGGGGCGAGCACTTGGCCCCGCCCCGAATGGGACCACTCGTCGGTACCGAAGCCGTCGAGGATCTGAGTCGGGCCGACGGAGTAGGACCGGAGGGTGGCGCCCACCTCGCAGACGATGACCTCCTGGCCGCCGTGCCCGATGCGCCACTGCTGCCCGGTGGGTGAGGCGATGGAGATCCTGGGCGAGGGGGCGGGCATTGCGAGTGAATTGAAGCAGACCAGGGCCACGGCGTGGGCGAGGGGGTGTGGGCGGGCCGACGTGACGTCCGCGTGACAGGGGCCCGAACGGGCGGTGGACGGGCCCCCTCCCCCGAGACCACCGGCGGTAGGGTGAGCGCATCGTGCGGATTCTCGTCACCAACGACGATGGTGTGAGTGCCCCCGGACTGGCGGCGCTCACACGGGCGCTGGCGCGCTGGGCCGAGGACGCGGGCGGCGACCCGGCCCACGAGATCATCGTGGTGGCGCCCAGCTCCAACTACAGCGGCGCCGGCGCGGCGGTCGGGTCGGTGACCGATCACACGACCATCCCCTACCAGCGGGCCCAGGTCGAGGGCGCCGAGGCGGTGGAGGCCTACGGGCTCGATGCCTCCCCCGCGCTGTCGGTCATCGCCGGCGCGCTCGGGGCCGTGGGCCCCAAGCCCGACCTCGTCCTCTCGGGCATCAACCACGGCGTCAACGTGGGACGCTCCGTGCTGCACTCCGGGACCGTCGGAGCGGCGTTGACCGCCAGCCAGCTCGGAATCAGCGCGCTGGCCGTGTCCCTGCGGGTGGGCATCGAGCCCGACCCGTGGGAGTCGGCGGCGGACATCGCGGTCGCCCTCATCCCGCTGCTGGTCGCGGCGCCGGTGCGCACGGTGCTGAACCTCAACGTGCCGCACTTGCCGCTGGCCGAGATACGGGGCCTGCGTTGGGCCCGGGTGAGCGGCGCCGGCCTGATCAAGTCGGCTCAGGGCACGGGAACGTGGGAGGCGCCCAACATCGAGGAGATCGAGGGCCCTGCCGCCGCCGAGGCGGCCCGGTCGATCATGGAGGGTGAGCCCGACGAGAAGGGCGAGATCGTGCTGACGGTTGGCTCACCGTTCCCACACTCGGGCGACCTCGGCCTGGCCGATTCGGGCGCCGAGGATGCGACGCTGGTGGCCCAGGGCTACGCCGCCCTGACCGCCCTGCGGGGTCCGCGGGCCGACGAGGACGAGGAGCTGCTGGCCACGCTCGACACGGGGCTCGGATCGGCGCTCGCTGGCTTCGCCTTCACCGGCTGAGCGGTCAGTCGTCTTCGCCCGGCGGTCGCCGGCGCTTCTTCGTCTCCGAACGGCGGCGCTTGGCGTCGACGCGACGCACCTTGGAGCTCTTGGTCGGCCGGGTCGGCGCCCTGACCGGCTGGACCCGTAGGCCGGCGTCCAGCTTGGTCGCCAAGCGCTGCAACGCCAGCTCGCGGTTGCGGGCCTGCGAGCGCGAGTCCGAGGCGCTGGCGCGCACGATCGGGCCGATGCGCTCGAGCAGACGGGCGCGCTGGCGCGGCCCGAGCGTCTGGGAGGCACCGACGTCGAACTGCACCTCCACCCGGCTCAAGGTCCGGTTGGCGTGCTGCCCCCCTGGGCCACCCGACGTCGTGGCCCGCCAGGAGATCTCGGCCAGCGGGAGATCCAGTCCCCTGTGCACGTGGAGGGTCTCGTCTCCGGCCACCACACGAGCGTACGAGCACCCGGGTACGCTCCCGTGCCATGGACTACCGACACCTCGGACGCTCGGGCATGCTCGTCTCTGCCCTCTCATACGGAAACTGGATCACCCACGGCAGCCAGATTGAGGAGGATGCGGCTGCGGCGTGCGTGAAGGCGTCCCTCGACGCCGGCATCACCACCTTCGACACGGCCGACGTCTACGCCATCGGTGCGGCCGAGTCCGTACTGGGCCGTGCGCTCAAGCACGTGCGGCGTGAATCGGTCGAGATCTTCACCAAGGTCTACTGGCCGACAGGGCCCAACCCCAACGACCGCGGGCTCTCGCGCAAGCACATCATCGAGTCGCTCCACGCGTCGCTCGGGCGGCTCCAGACCGACCACGTCGATCTCCTCCAGGCACACCGCTACGACTACGCCACTCCATTGGAGGAGACGCTGCGGGCCTTCGACGACCTGGTGCGCCAGGGCAAGGTCCACTACATCGGTGTCTCCGAGTGGACGGCCGAGCAGATCGGGGACGCATTGCGGCTGGCCGACGAGATGGGCTTCGACCGCATCGTCTCCAGCCAGCCCCAGTACTCCCTGATCTGGCGCGTCATCGAGGCCGAGGTGGTCCCGCTCAGCCAGAAGGAGGGCGTGGGCCAGATCGTCTGGTCGCCGTTGGCGCAGGGCGTCCTGACCGGCAAGTACCTTCCGGGCCAGTCCGGCCCACCGGCGGGTTCCAGGGCCACGGGTCCCGAGGGGGCCGAAATGAGCTGGCTGCTGCGCGACGAGGTGCTCGAGCCCGTGCAGGCCTACGCCGCGCTGTGCCGCGAGGCGGGCTACACGCCGGCGTCGGTCGCCCTGGCCTGGGTGCTGCGCAACGAGAACGTGAGCAGCGCCATCGTCGGCGCCAGCCGGCCCGAGCAGATCGGCGAGAACGTCAAGGCGCTCGACGTCGTGCTCGAGCCCGATTTCGTGGAGGCGATCGAGAAGGTGCTCGAGCCCACCACGCTCTTCGACCCCGGGTTCACGCTCAGCCCGACCACCCGGCCCTGACGCGGGCCGGGTCGTTCAGCCCGGCGTGTCGAAGCGCGATGTGAAGGAGCGCACCTGCAGCGTCGTGTGCGTGCGGTGCTCCTCGAAGACCCGGGTATACCCGGTGTGTGCGATGCGCCAGCCCTCGTCGGTCCGGCGGTAGCGGTCGGCATAGAACGCGGTGCCGGCGATCTCGAGGTCGGCGGCGGGCACGATGACGCGGTCCTGGAGGTACCACGTACCATCCGCTGTCGTCTCCGAGGTGAAGGTGATTTCGGGGTGATGGCCGTGATGCTCGGTCACCATGCCGGTGTCGCCCAGGACGTCACGCAGCCAGGTGACGATGGCCGTCCGGCCCTGCAGCACCGTCTTGCCGTCCTCGTAGGACGCCGTGACGTCCTCGGTGAGCAGGGCCCCCAGGTCGTCGAACTGCTTGAGGTCCAGCGTCCGGAAATAGGCATACTTCAGGCGACGGATGGCCTCGAGCTCGGCTGCGGTGTCCACGGGTGCACCTCTTTCGATCTGGCCCGCACAGGCCGCGGCCAGGGTACTTTCCCGAGGAGTTGGCGAGAGCACCGATTCGGGAGCACCATCTCCCGCGTGTCCGGGGTCAGGAAGCGCCAGCGCATCGCCGTCTACGGCCTCTGCCTCGACGCCGACGGGAGGATCCTGCTGGCCCGGGCGTCGCCGGCCATCACCCTGCAGGGCCGCTGGTTCCTGCCCGGGGGCGGCGTGGACCATGGCGAGAACCCGATCGACTCGCTCACCAGGGAGATGGAAGAGGAGTCGGGGTTGGCGGTCACCGTGGGGCCCCTGCTCGACGTCCTCTCGGACCTGCGGACGATCCCCGACGGCACCAGGCTGCACACGGTGCGCATCATCTACCGGGTGGCGTCCTGGTCGGGGACGCTGCGACCCGAGGTCGGCGGGACCACCGACGCCGTGGGATGGTTCACCCCAGAGGAGGTGCGCGACATGCCACTCGCCCACTACGTCCAGATCGTCGTGGACCGGCTGCTGTGAGCGGACCCGGCGGCGACGGCGACCGTGTCCACCACGTGGTCATCATCGGCTGCGGCTTCGGCGGGCTCTTCGCCGCCCGCGGGCTCAAGCAAGCGCCGGTGCGGATCACCCTCATCGACCGGACCAATCACCACACGTTCCAGCCGTTGCTCTACCAGGTGGCCACCGGCATCCTCTCGGAGGGCCAGATCGCGCCCGCCATCCGCGACGTCCTGCGCAACTACCCGTCCCTGCGGGTGATCCTCGGCGAGGTGGAGCACGTCGACGTGGCGG
This sequence comes from uncultured Acidimicrobiaceae bacterium, assembly GCA_963738135.1. GTDB lineage: Bacteria > Actinomycetota > Acidimicrobiia > Acidimicrobiales > RAAP-2 > Bog-473. Next base: position 629,888 of record CAVTVK010000001.1, read on the forward strand.
CCCGGGAGGTCCACGTCGACGAGTTCGGCAAGCCCCTCACCATCGGCTACGACAGCCTCATCGTCGCCGGGGGCGCGGCCAGCTCCTACTTCGGCCACGACGAGTTCCGGGACGCCTCGTGCGCCATGAAGACACTCGACGACGCCCTCGCCCTGCGGGGCAACATCTTCGGCGCCTTCGAGCTGGCCGAAGCCGAGCCCGACCCGGCGCGGCGACGGCGCCTCATGACGTTCGTCGTCGTGGGGGGCGGCCCAACGGGCGTCGAGATGGCGGGGCAGCTGCGCGAGCTCTCGCGGCGGGCACTCCGGCGCAACTACCGCGTGATCGACCCGGTGGACACCCGTGTCGTCCTGGTGGAGGGTCTCGACCAGCTGGTCGGCTCCATGGGGCCCTACCTGTCCCGGATGACGGAGCGCGACCTCACCCGCATGGGCGTGGAGATCCACCTGAAGACGATGGTGACCGACCTGAGCGACGAGGGCGTCGAGATCACCAAGCGCGACGGCTCGACGGAATGGATCCCCGCCGCCACCAAGATCTGGGCCGCCGGCACCCGCGCCGCCGGGTTGGGCGCCATCGTCGCGGAGGCTGCAGGTGCGGTGACCGACAAGGCCGGCCGGGTCCTGGTCGCTCCCGACTGCTCGCTCCCCGCCCATCCCGAGGTGTTCGTCGTGGGCGACCTCATGGCGCTCGACGACCTGCCCGGCGTCGCCGAGGTGGCCATACAGTCGGGATTGCACGCCGCCCGCACGATCGTCCGGCGCCTGGAGGGCAAGCCGACGAAGCCCTTCCGCTACCACGACCTGGGGACGCTGGCCGTGATCTCGCGCTTCACCGCCGTCGCCAAGATCGGCCCGCTGCGTGTCGGCGGCTTTCCCGGTTGGCTGCTGTGGCTCGTCGTGCACATCACCTTCCTCACGGGCTTCAAGAACCGGTTCGGTGCGCTGACCCGCTGGATCGTCAGCTTCATAGGGCGGGGGCGCTACGAGCGGGCGCTCATCGGGCGCTGGGTGGCCCGGGCCGAGCGAGCCACCGGATCTGCGTAAGGTTCCGACCGGAACACACGACGACCAGGGGGGTCGAGCCATGCCGATCAACGTCACGCCCAATGCAGCGCTCAGTGACCACATCAACGACATCCGCCTGCGCACGGCCCGCATCGTCAACGAGCGCATCCTCCCCAACGAGTCCCAGCTCTGGCGAGGGCGGGGTGGCAACGCCACCGACGAGGAGCGGGCCCAGGCCAAGGCCCTCCGCCAGGAGATCCAGGACGAGGTGAAGGCCGAGGGGTTGTGGGCGCCCCACCTGCCACCCGAGTACGGCGGCATGGGCATCGACTTCATGGCGCACGCCTACATGAACGAGATCCTGGCCTACGCCGTCGGCGCGGCCTCGCTCTTCGGCGTGGTGGCGCCCAACTCGGGCAACCAGACCATCCTGGTCAAGTACGGGACCGAGGAACAGAAGCAGAAGTGGCTGCTCCCGCTCATCGAGGGCACCATGCAGTCCGGCTTCTCCATGACCGAGCCCGAAAACGCCGGCTCGGACCCGCGCTCCATTCAGACCACCGCCATCCGCGACGGGGACGAGTGGGTCATCAACGGGCACAAGTGGTTCACCTCAAACGGCCTGGCCGCCGATTTCTTCATCGTGATGTGCCGGGCCAAGGACTCCAAGGACGACGAGAGTCCGGGACGGATGGTGCAGATCATCGTGCCGACCGCGAACCCCGGCGTCATCATCGAGCGCGGCATCGGCATCTGGGGCAGCGCCAAGTCGGATCACTGCGAGGTGCGCTACGACCAAGTCCGTGTCCCCTACGAGAACCTGCTGGGCCAGGTCGGTGACGGGCACCGCGCCGCGCAGGACCGCCTCGGCGCTGGACGCATCTTCCACTGCATGAACTCGGTGGGCCAGATGTGGCGCGCCTTCGACCTGATGGTCGAGCGCCTCCTGACCCGCGAGGTGCATGGCGGGCTCCTCAAGGACAAGCAGTTCATGCAGGGCTTCGTGGCCGACAGCTACATGGATCTCCAAGCCGCCCGGCTCATGACGATCCACGCCGCCGAGAAGGTGGATACGGGCGACGCCCAGGCGCGCACAGAGATCAGTTCCATCAAGGTCTTCGTGCCGGCGGCGTACAGTCGGGTCGTCGACCGGGCCATTCAAGTCTGGGGCGCTGCCGGAGTGACCAGCGACCTCCCGCTGGCCCAGATGTACCTCGGGGCCCGCACGCTGCGGCTGGCCGACGGCCCCGACGAGGTGCACCGCATCCTGATCGCCAAGAACGTGCTGCACCACTACGAGAAGGGCGAGAGCTGGGACTTCGCCGGGTGACGGCCGCGCCGTGACGTGGCAACCCGGGCCGGCGGTCTCCGTCTTCGCCCCCGGACTCTTCGAAGGCTCCGTGGCCGTCGTCACGGGCGGTGGCACCGGGCTCGGACGCGAGGTGGCCCACGCCTTCGGCCGCCTGGGCGGGCACGTGGTGATCGCCTCGAGGACGGCGGGACGGCTCGACGAGGTGGCGGACTCCATCGCGCGCGGTGGTGGGAGTTGCCTGTCCGTCCCGACCAACATCCGGGAGCCGGCGGAGGTCGACGCCCTGCGCGACACCGTCTACGAGCGCTACGGGAAGGTCGACTTTCTCGTGAACAACGCCGGCGGCCAGTTCCCCGGACTGCCCAGCACCATTTCCGACAACGGATGGCGGGCCGTGGTGGACCTCAACCTCAACGGGACGTGGAACGTCACCAGCCGCTTCATGGGGCCGATGGCGGAGGCGGGATCGGGCTCCATCGTCAACGTCGTGCACACGTTCTCCCTCGAGCGCGGGGCACCGATGTTCGTCCACTCCGGGGCCGCCCGGGCCGGCGTCGTCAATATGGTCAAGACGCTGGCGCCCTACCTCATGCAGCGAGGGGTGACGATCAATGCGTTTGCGCCTGGCGTCTTCTCCACGCCAGGCATGATCGAGTCGGAGCTGGCGGCGGTGGGGCGCAGCGAGGCGGGCTTCACCGACGAACTGGTGGCGGAAGGCACCACCGTCCGCCTGGGGACTGTCGACGAGATGGCCGCCATGGTCCTGTACCTGTGCTCGCCGGCGGCACGCTACGTCTGCGGCTCCACGATCGTCGCCGACGGCGCGTCGATGCAGACCAACTGGGTCAGCTTCTTCCCGGAGGATGCGATGTAACCGGACTCGGCCCGCGGTCCATGGTGTCAGGGGCCGTGCGGGCCAGGACGGCCACCGCGGCGCACATCACCGAGAAGGAAGCGATGCCGACGGTCAGCCGGAGGGCGTTCTCGGTGAAGACCTCGGCGAAGACCCAGACACTGAGCACGATGCTCACGATCGGGTCGACGATCACGATGAAGGGTTGGGACATGCTGAGCGGTCCCACGTGGAGCGCCGCCTGGTTGAGCAGCTCGGCCACGATGCTCACCACGATCAGTGCGTAGACGGGCCAGTGGGCGAACATCCCGAAGACTCCGAACTGCGTGAGCGTGTCGGTCATCGCCTTGATGAACGTGGCGACCAACGCCCACAGGATCGCCGTCGCCGCCCCCAAGGTCGCCGCCCGGCGAGCGGGCGAGCCGGTCCGCCCGAGAAGCGTCAGAATGGCCGCCGCCCCACCCGTGGCAATGGTGGCACCGATCCAGGCCGAGCTGGTCGGCTGCGCATGGCCGCCCGTAGGCTCGGACACGCTGACGAAGATCGCCAGCGACCCACAGGTTATGGCCGCGGCCCACCAGGTGAGGTTCCTGATCTCCTGGTGGATCCACAGACGGCGCAACACCAGTGCGAACACGAGCTCGGTCACGAGGAGCGGCTGGACCACCGACATCTGCCCGTCGTGCAGCGCCAGCGATTGGAAGATGAAGGACCCGGCGAGCGCCACCCAGCCGATGAGCCACAGGGGGTTGGACGCCAGGTAGCGCACGAGACGCCATCCCTTGGAATGCGCCGGGTCGCTGATGCTGGCGATGTGCTGGGTCACCATGTTCAGCGCGTTCGTGAACGCCGCCGCCAGCGCAAACAGGATCGTCACCACGGGCCGACCGCGGTGATCACGTCACTCGAGCCGTGCACACCCATCCGAGATCGTGCGTCCGTACCTCCACCGCGTCGAAGCCGGCGCCGCCCAGCCGCGACTCCAGCTCGCCCGGGTCGATCGGGTTGTACGTATCGTCCTCGTGGAACACGGCGCTGCCATCGCTGTAGACACCGTCGGCTGCCACCAGCGTCGCCCCGGAAACCAGAACCCGGGCCAGTTCGGCGAAGACCCGATCCTGCGCCTCGGCCGGCGCGATGTGGTGGAGCATGTGGAAGGAGGCCGCGCCGGTGAAGGTCCCTGCCGCGAAATCCAACGCCGTGGCATCACCCACGACCACCTCGACGTTCGTGCCGACCATGCGTTCGGCCAGGCGGGCCGCCAGGTCCTCGTCGAGCTCGACGGCGGTGAGATGACCCGTCTTGGTGCGCAGGACGTCGGTCGTGAACCCGGGCCCGGGGCCGATCTCGAGCGCGGCGCCGCCCAGGTCCACGTCGGCCAGCGCCTCAGGCAGGATCGACTGGTACACGAGGTGGCGCCAATGCTCGCTGGCGCAGTACTCCATGTGACCCTTGTTCATGCCGGAACGTTCAGCCCGGGGCCTGGACCTGGTACTCGTCCTTCCACCAGCGCGCCGTGCGCACCTCCTCGGGGTCGGTACGCAGCGAGGGGTCCTGGCCCAGGTCCGCCGGTGTTGGCCCGATCCTGTCGGCCACGGGGCGCAGCGAGTCGAGGTCGAAGTCGTAGCAGCGGGCGGCCGTCTCGCCCAGCAACTTGCGGGCGTCCTCCACCGGAATGCCGCCGAAGTCCCCGCGCAGGCGTTCCTGGGTGTGGGGCCAGGTGCCTTCGGGGTGGGGGTAGTCCGTTCCCCACATGACGACATCGCAGCCCAGGACGTGGCGGCGCCGGATCTCCTCCTTCGACATGGTGGAGGCGCCGATGAAGATGTTCTCCCCGAAGTAGTCCGAGGGAAGCTTGGAGATCTTCCCCTTCAGCAGCGCGGCCATCTTCTTGGTGGTGTGGCCGCCGCCCATGTACTGGTCCCACTTCCACATCATGTCGGCCGCCCAGTAGGCGGCCGCCTCGGTCACGACGTATTTCAGGCGCGGGAAGCGCTCGAAGGCGCCGGAGAAGAGCAGGTGCCACATCGGCCGGGCGGCCCACCACACTACCTCGGCGAGGTAGATCCCGATGTTGTCGTTGTACTCCTCCTGCGGCGCCTCCCCCGAATGGGTGTGGACCGGGAAGCCCACCTCCTGGCAGGCCGCCCACACCGGGTCGTAGTCCGGGTGGTTGTACGGCTGCAGGTCGTGCCACATGGTCGGGACCATGATCCCCCGGATGCCGGGCTGGTCGGCCAGCCACTCGATCTCGGCCACGGAGCGCTCGACGCTATGGGTGATCGGCACCAGCGCGATGCCTCCGTGGCGCTCCGGGCTGCGGCTGCACATCTCGGCCAGGAAGCGGTTGTGCGCCCGCGCGCCCGCGAACGCCAACTCGGGATCGGCGATGGCACCCGCCGACAGCCCCGCGCCGAACGGTGGGGAGGCCATGCCGGTGATGGCGTCGGCATCGGCGAACATGACCTCGGCCGTCACCCCGTCGGCGTCGAGCTCCTTGTCGCGCTGGTCGATGTCCCAGGCGCCGCGCAGCCCCTCCTCGTTGTCGGTCTCCCAGCCCATGATGTAGTCGTAATTCATCGTCAGTAGCTGGTCGCGGTTGGCCTGGCGCTCAGCCAGGTACTCGTCGAACTGGCGGTGGTAGGCCGCGTCGAGATACGGCCTGTAGCCCTCGGCCGGCAAGCCGGCATGGGCGTCGGCGGAGATGATCAGGTAGCGGTCGTCCTTCATCGTTTCGCCCCGAGGACCGAGAGGTCGTCGTAGCGCTGGTGGATGAACGGCTCGACCCCGGCCCGGGGCACCGGTCCGATGACGCGGCCGACCTGCGTGGAGGCCCGCTCCGTCCAGTTGATATCGACCATGCGCCGCACCACCAGGTCGGCAATGGGGTCGAGCGGAGCCTCCTTCAAAATGAGCTCCCCCTCGATCGTCTCGTGCAGCCTGGTCCGCTCCGTCTTCTCGCCGTAGACGAGCAGCGGGTCCTGGTCCAGCACGCCGGCCTGCTCGCAGGACGGCGACAGCTTGAGCCAGAAGTCTGTCTTCTCCATCTCGTAGTTCTCGCGGGTCCCCGTCACCGTGCCCGTGATCTCGCAGATCACCGAGCCCATGCGGGCGATGTGGGCCGACACGTGGGCGCCGTCACGACTCACCTCGACCTCGGCCAGCTTCTTGGGCTCGCCGTTGATCTCCCGACCACCGATCAATGACTGCTCCGTCGTCATCGGCATGAGGATCGGGTACTCGCCCAGCCGGTCTTCGTGCCGCGCCTGCACGCCGATCCAACCGGCACCGAAGACGGGCAATCCCGGCATCTCTACCCGCGTGATCGTGACGCGTACCAGCGGTTCGGGCCCGGGCTCGAGCGGCGGTGGCAGGATGGCGGCCACGATCTCGGGGTCGGTCTCGTAGACGGCCGTGACCGCTTCGGACCAGATGTCAGCCTTCTTGGCCTCGATCTCGTGGTTCACCTGCACGGCTCGGGCGCCGTAGCGGACTGTCATGGATGCTCCTCTCTGCTCACCAGGCACGCAGGATCTGCGTGGGGTCGAACGCATTGCAGGTCGTCGTCGTCGGCCAGTTCTCCGGTGCCAGTGGCTGGGCCACGTCGGCCACGTACGGGCCGATCCGGTCGCCAACGGGACGCAGCCGGTCGAGGTCGAACCCGTAGAAGGACGCCGCTGTCGACTCCACCATGGCCCGCACATCGGGCTCGCCGTAGTCAGCGAAAGCCACCCGTAACGCCTCCGTGGTGTAGGGGTAGCTGCCCTCCGAATGCGGGTAGTCCGCACCCCACATCACGTGGTCGACCCCGAGGTCCCGGCACAGCGGCGCCTCGCTCGGGCGCAGGAAGCTGGCCCCGATCCAGAAGTTACGGGCGAAATACTCGGTCGGGGTCATGGTCATTTTGGCGGCGGCGGCGCCGAAGAAGTTCGCCTCGGCCGCGTTGGCCGTCGTCATGCGGCCGTAGAACCAGTCCAGCGTCTGCAGGCCCCGGGGCAACCAGGCCACGCCCTGCTCGGTCACGGCGAACCGCAGGGTGGGATGACGCTCGAGGACGCCGGAGAAGATGAGATGCCAGACGGACCGGTGGCTGAACCACGGGATTTCGATGAGCATCATCGCCCGCGCCGCCTCGTGCTCCCCGTAGTCGGGCAACGCGCTGCCGCCGTGGATGTTGATGGGCACGTCGAGGTCGGCGCACGCCTCCCACAGCGGCTCGTAGTGGTCCTCCCACAGGGGGGGCAGATGGGAATTGGGTGGAATCGACGGCAACAAGATGCCGCCGAAGGGCTCGAAATTGGCGGCGGCCCAGCGCACTTCGGCCACGGCGTCCGCCATGTCGTTGGCGAAGACCTGGACGATGCCGGCCCGGCGGCCCGGGGTCGCCGCGCAGAAGTCGGCCAGCCAGCGGTTGTGGGCCTGCACGCCGGCCCAGCGGCGCTCGTAGTCCTCCGGGCTCGGAGGCAGGGCCACGAGGTTGCCTTCGGCGAAGAACGGGGGCACGGTGTTGGGGAAGAGCACCTCGGCCGCGATGCCGTCGGACTCGGTTTCCGCCAGGCGGCGGGCACTGTCCCAGCTGCGGTAGGCGATCGGTGCGATGAGGTCGGCGTAGGGGTTCACGTACTCGGCAGCCCAGGCGTCGAACTCGTCGTGCCAACGGCTGGCGAGGTACGGCCGGTAGTCCTGAATGTCGCCGCCGGCGTGGCCGTCGGCCGAGACGATCGTGTAGCGGGCGTCCGGAGAAGCGGTGGCGGTCATCAGCTCAGCGCCGCCGGGGGAAGCTGTCCGGCCCCGATGGCATCAGCGCGGCGGTGCAGCATGGACGCCGCCTCTTCGAGCCCGTGCCCGATGATGAAATCACCCCGCTTGACACCCTGCACGCAGAAGCGGCCCAGCTCGCGGAGGTCCATGACGTTGACCGGACGACCCGCCGCCTCGAGCTGCTCCTTGAACTCCTCGAAGGTGGTGCCGGGAGCCGGCGGACGGGGCCGGGTGCGTTGCAGCGTCTCGGGCCGGTTGCGCTGGGCGGTCCAGAGTCCGGTGTCGAGGAGGCCGCCGGACGGGTAGAACACGGCCGCCCGCAGGTCCGTCCCAGCGGCGATGAGCTGGTGCGCCAGGGCCTCGGTCAGGCACGAGATGGCCGCCTTGCTCGAGGCGTAGACCGACGCGTACGGCACGGGAGCGATGCCCCCGTCCATGCTCGACGTGTTGATCACCACTCCGGGCTCACCCGAGGCGATCATGCGTGGGACGAACGACAGCATGCCGTTGGCCACCCCGAAGACGTTGACGGAGAAGCACCACGTCCAATCGTTGGGCTCCTGCTCCCAGGGCCGTCCGCCGCCGCCCGAGGTCACCCCGGCGTTGTTGAAGAGGAGATGGCAGGCGCCCTCTTGCCCGAACACGTCCTCGGCCAGCGCCTCGACCGCAGCGGGCGACGAGACGTCGGTCAGGACGCCGCGGACGTCGCCGGCGTCGGCCAGCTCCTTCAGTGCCACCTGGAGCACGGGCTCCTCGACGTCGGCGATCACGACGCGGGCACCCTCCTCCAACAACGACTCGGTGATGCCGCGGCCGATGCCCGCCGCTCCCCCGGTGACGACGGCAACCTTGCCGTTCAGATCATCCAACGCGTGCCCCCAGTTTTCTGACGCCCCGTCAGCTGTCCACCCTAACGCCCGTCGGCCTCCGATTCTGGTCCACGCAGGCGAAACGGTCCGGTCGATGCCGTCCTGCAACCAAGGACCGCTGTCGCGTCAGCCCCGTTGTTCACGACATGGAGGTGGCCGGCGTGAAACACCGACGGAGGTGGGCCTGAGTCTGTGCCGGGGTGCTCGGCCTGAGACTGTTCAGGAGGTGGCGAGCCCTGTCGCGCACCGGGCGACACCGTCGAATACCTCCACCGGAGCGTGGGCTCCTGAGCTCTCCCTGGTCGACCGGGGTTTCGGTCGGTCCTGCGCACCATTTGACCCCCTCCACGTGCGATCCTGTAAGCAGGAACACCCGGTACCGTGCATGAGGGCCCAGCGGGTTCCGGCTGGGCGGTGCGGGACGGTAGGTTGCCGAAGTTCAAGTACCGGGCGTGGGAGGTCGAAAAGACGGCCATGGACGTGAAAGCCGACGAAGCAGGGCTCAGGCCTGACCCGTCCGCTACGGCCATCGTCGAACGGCCGGTCACGGACAGTCAGGGACGGCTGTTCAACGACGCCTACCCGACCTACGCGGACACTGACAAGATCCCGGCTGTCAGCGGCAGTGTGGCGGGATCCGGGCCGGCTCGCTGGCTCCGGGTGCTGGTGGTCATCGTCGGACTGGCCGTGCTCGCTGCAGCCGCCGCGCTCGGACTGGTGAAGGCGGGCGTCATCGACAAGAGCGGATCTGGCAGTCCCAGCCCCGCGCACACGACCCATCACGCATCCGGTGGGACATCGGGTACGCCGCTCGTGACCCCGGTCTCGACCGGCAACGGCACCGGCACCTACCGGATCGATATCGCGGCTTATGCCGTGACCGTCACCACCTCGACCGGCCGTTCCTGGGTCAGCATCGGAGCAGCGGGACAGCGACCGGCGTTCGCGGGCATCCTGGCTCCGAACGCTTCCCAGAAGGAGGTCATGCTGGGGCCCTCCCAGGTGGATGTCGGCGCCGGTGGAACCAAGGTGGTCGTGACATCCGGCAAACGGACCTTCACGTTGACGCCCGTCTCGGCACCGTTCAGCTACTCGTTCCTGATCAAGTCGTAGCAGCCCTCCCCGCCATCCGGCGAACCCGGACGTCGTGAAGCCCTGAGGTGTGGCTGCGCGACAACGCAACCGACGCCCAAATCCCCCGGCCATCCCCCGGTGCAGTCCTTCAGGAACTGCCGCAGCACGTCGAAGCCTCAGCGGTGCTCACCGACGACGCACCACCCGTCATCCGACGCGGCCGCGGCGCCCTGGTGGCGGCTGCCGCTCGCCATACTGTGGGCGCACTCGCCGTGGGCGCACTCGCTGTGGTCGCCCTGGGCATCGCGAGCGCTTCGGGAGCAGTCGCCTCGACGCCGAACGTCCAAAACGTCTCCTCCTCGACCGGCATCCCGACCGACACCTTCTGGTTGGCCGACGCACAAGGGGCGGTGTGGAACTTCGGCAACGCCGGCGCCTTCGGATCGGCGGCGGATCTGCCCCTCAACCATCCGATCATCGGCATCTCAGCGACCAAGGACCGGGGGGGCTATTGGCTCGTGGCCTCGGACGGCGGCATCTTCTCGTACGGGGATGCGTCCTTCTACGGCTCGACCGGCGCCATTGCACTCAACAAGCCCATCGTGGGCCTCACGGCGACTCCCGACGGGAAGGGCTACTGGATGGTGGCGTCCGACGGCGGCATCTTCAGTTACGGCGACGCCACGTTCTACGGATCGACCGGTTCGATCGCACTGAACAGACCGATTGTCGGCATGGCCGCGACGCCGGACGGCAAGGGCTACTGGTTGGTGGCGTCCGACGGCGGCATCTTCAGCTACGGCGACGCCGCGTTCTACGGATCGACCGGCTCCATCCACCTGGTGCAACCCATCGTGAGCATGGCGGCGACCCCGGACGGGAAGGGCTACTGGATGGTGGCGTCCGACGGCGGCATCTTCAACTACGGCGACGCCGCGTTCCACGGCTCCGCCGCCGGGCAGTCGAGCCTCGATCCGGTCGAGCGCGTGGTCTCGACTGCCTCGGGTCAGGGCTATTGGGTGGAGGAGCAGAACGGCACCGCCTTCCCGTTCGGCGATGCCACCGGCCCTCCGCCCACCGAAGCCCTGCTGTTCTCGCCGGCCACACCCGGTGACAGGGCCGTTCTCTTCGCCTTCGCGCAACTCGGCAAACCCTACATCTGGGGCGGCAACGGACCCGTCGGCTACGACTGCTCGGGGCTGGCCCTCACCTCGTGGGAGAGCGGCGCCGGCATCGGCTTCGCACGCGTGTCCGACGACCAGTACCACACCGCGGGCCAGCCGGTCGGGCTGAACGCGCTGTCGGCCGGCGACCTCGTGTTCTGGGGTACCAGCCAGACCGACTGGACCACCGTGTACCACACGGCCATCTACGTGGGCGGCGACCAGATCGTCGAGGCGACGGGAGACCACGTGCAGCTGAACTCGCTCGGCCAGTGGGGCTCGAGCGACCTCATGCCCAACGGGCGCCGTCCGTAGCCAAAGCGGCCGTCAGGAACGCCGCGTCCGCCTGTCGGGCCGCTCCGGGTCGACGCCCCAACTCGACATCCACGTGGGCGTGATGCGGATGACCTCGCGACTCATGAAGGGCACCGGCGGGTCGACGTCTTCCAGTGCAACAGCGACGCCGCGGACCTCGAGCCCGCGCACCGTCCACGGGTCCTGCGAGACGAGATCACGACCACGACGGCGGCATGGCCATTGGCCTGCACATTGCGAAACTTGCGGGTGGCGCCCATGGCGTGGCCGCCGATGACGATGTCACCGGTCTCCTCGTCGAGGAACGCGCCAACCGGGCTGTTCTGCGGCGCACCGCTCGCATCCACGGTCGCGAGGCGAGCCAGGGGCTGGCTCTTCAGGTACGCACGTTCGGCCTCGTCAGTGAGATGGTCACCCATCCATGGGAAAAGGTCGAGATCGGTTCGTGGCTGTGTGGCTTCGTTTGCGTGACAGCAACCAGCCGCGGCACCCTAAGGCTTGTCCCCTCCGGCGACGCGCCCTCGACGGATCTCGTCGATCTCCTCAGCCGAGTAGCCCACTTCGGCGAGCACCTCCTCGGTGTGTTCACCGAGCTGCGGCGGCGGCCGGCGCGACGTCGGGCGGACTCCGCCGAGACTGAGCGGAGTTCCGACGACGCGTAGGTCGGGGATGTCGGGGTGTGGGAGGGGCACAAGCATCCCGAGAGCCGCGAGTTGGTCGTCCTCGACGAAATCGGCCACCGAGCGCACGGGCGTGCACGGGACGGACCGGGACCGCAGCAGACGATGCCATTCCACCGCGGGCTTCTCGAGGAAGCGGGCTTGCAGGAGGTCGTGCAGGGCGTCCCGATTGGCCACCCGGTCGGCATTCTGGCGGTAGGACGGATCGGTAGGGAGACTCGGGAAGCCCAACGCGTCACAAAGCCGCGCGAACAGGTCGTCGTTCGCTGCCGTGACCATGAGGTCGCCGTCGGATGTCGCGAAGACCTCGTAGGGCGCCAGGAACGGGGCTCCGCTCCCACGCCGTTGAGGCTCCTCCCCCGAGCCCAGGTAGCCGGCGATGAGGTAGGACAACCACCAGGCAGCCGTCTCGTAGAGACTGACCTCGACGAGCCCGCCAAGGCCGGTCGCGGATCGCGTACGGAGCGCGGCCTGGATGCCGATCGATGCCCACAGGGCCGTACCGAGATCGATCGCGGCGATCGGGAGCCTTGCCGGCGGACCTTCGGGATATCCGGTCAGCGACATGATGCCGCTCTCGGCCTGGAGAATGGGGTCATACCCGGGCCAGTCGCGCTTCGGCCCCCGTGCGCCATACGCCGTGATGGAGCAGTAGATGAGGCCAGGATTGGCGTCGCGCAATGTCGGGTAGTCGAGTCCTCGCTTCTCCAGCGAACCGGGGCGAAAACTCGAGATGACGACGTCGGACTTCGCGGCGAGGCGCTGCATCGCCTCCTGGCCGGCCTCGCTGTCGAGGTCGACGACGATGCTGCGCTTGCCCCGGTTGCCGGCCAGGAACGTTGCGCTCTGTCCATTCCATTCGGGCGGACGCCACTGCCGGGTGTCGTCGCCCGAACCCGGCGCTTCGACTTTGATCACGTCGGCGCCGAGATCACCCAACAACATCGAGCAATACGGGCCAGCGAAATTTCGGGTCAGATCGAGAACGGAGATCCGGGCGAGGGCGTCAGGGGGCGGAGGCATGGGAGATCAGAACCGAGCGTGCTCGTGCCACCGTACTGCGCACGTATCGACTGCTTACGCCAGGTAATCGAGCAGGAGACGGTTCACCTCGTCGGCGGCTTCGACCTGCATCCAGTGGCCGGGCCCCTCAAGGCGGTGATAGCGCCACTCTGCCGTCACGAACTCGGACGAGCCGGTCATCTGCGCCTCCGTCAGCGCGAAGTCACCCGAGCTCCAGACACCGAGCGTCGGCACCGTGACGGGCGGAATCGCCGGAGGCGGCTCGACCAGGACGCGGGGGTGGACGTTGGCCCGGTACCAGTTGAGGCCCGGGGTGAGGGATCCGTTTGCCTCGAGTTCCGCAATGACGGCATCCGCGTCCGGGTGACGCCCCCATTCTCGGAAATTCGCCCACTCATTGGCTGAGAGCCATTGCTCGGCGATCCCCTCGAATTGGAACAAGAGCATGTACCACGACTTCTCTCGTTGCTCCAGGCCAGCAGCACCAAAGGCGAGGGGATGACCAACCGACAGCGCGACGAGTCGGTCGACACGCTCGGGCGCCAGCGATGCCGCCGTCCAGGCCACCGCCGCCCCCCAGTCGTGCCCGGCGACCGCGGCCTTCTCCACCCCGACGTGATCGAGTATGGCCACCACGTCGGCCGCCAGCAGAACGATGTTGTAGTCATCGACCTCTGTCGGCTTGTCGGATTGGCCGTAGCCGCGCTGGTCAGGGACGATCACTCGATAACCGGCATCCGACAGGGCGCTCACCTGCCTCGACCACAGCCGGCCCGAGTCGGGGAAGCCGTGCAGCAGTACCACGGGACGGCCATCGTCAGGCCCCGTGATCTCCACATTGAGGTTGACGCCCGAGCTGTCGACGCGCATGGTCCTGAATGACTCCTTGTCAGCCGCTCACGGCGGCGAGCAATTGCTCACGATCCGGTGCAAGACCCGGGCCGTCGGGGGCGATGGCGCCCTCACCCAGGATCCGCTCACGTAGGGCCGCGTCCGCCAGCACCACGTCGGGGCGACGGAGTGCCATGCCCATATCGAGCACGGCGCGGATGTTGTCGCCATCTTGGAGGGCGGCGTCCTCCAAGCGACGATTGAGGAGCCAGAACTCGTCGTCGGTTTCGTACGGACGGCCTGCCATCAACGATTCGATCTCCCGCAATCGATGACTGTCATAGGCCTTCGTGGCGCGGTACCAGGGTTCGACGGTGTCCCGGGTTTGTTCGTACCACCCGGTGGCGAACTCCCACGGCTCGTCGGCCTGCCGGAGGTGGTCGCGGAGCGCGAGCGCATGCAGGAGCCCGATCGTGGCCCCGCGGCCCAGCGAGGGGTTGGTACACGACCACGAATCGGCGACGGCGGCGACGCCCGTGGCCACCGGCTTGCCCCCGGGTGCGAAGTCCCGGATCCGGTCCTCGATCTTGGCCATCACGACCACGTTCTCCTCGAACGGCTCGGCGTCGATCCAGTGCGCCGTGAGCGGCAGCAGGCGATTGACCTTCTCCCACGTCTCGGGACGACGCAGTGCACGGAGGTCGGCATCCTTCGAGCTCGCGGTCAGCGTCACCGACCAGGTTCCGTTGTCGGCCGGCAGAGTCAGGATGCCGATGGTGCCCAGGTCCTGCTTGAGCGGACCCAACATAATGGGCATCTGCCCGTCGGCCGATCGGAAGTGCCGGCCGTAGTAGACGAATCCCGAGTCGTCCTGTTCCTCGACGATCGGGCGGGCGTCGACATCGGCGAGCCACCGTGGCAGCCCCGAGCGCCGGCCGGAGGCATCGATCACGAGGTCTGCCTCCATCTGCTCCCCCGACTCCAGTCGCACGCCCGTGATGTGCGGCACCCCCGGGCGGTCGGAGGAACCGGTGAGCAGCATCTTGACCGATGCCCCCCGCCTGATGGTGACGTTCGCTGTGTCCTCAGCGAGTCCTGCGGTCACGGCCTCCACGATCGGGCGCCGCCCGGTGATGACGTCGAACCGATCGTCGTCGGCCCGGGGCCCACCTTTCATTTCGTCGGGGATGTTGGCCAGGACGTTGTACGAGAGTGCTCCGGCCTCGGCGAGGCCGTCGCGCAGCAGCGGCAACTCGGACTCGATGATCTGGCGGAACCCACTGAGGAAGAAGTGGGCCAACCGAAATTGGTTCACTCCACGCCGCTCCCACGACTCGAAGGACTCGAGCGGATCGGGCGGCCCGTGAACGTCACGCTCGAGAACCGTCACCTCGTGCCCGTCGTTGGCCAACAGCATGGCGGTGCAGAGACCCATTATGCCGCCGCCCACTACCAGTGTCTTCATGGGAGCCCCCGTTCGGTGACGACCGTACACGCGACCACCGATCAGGGGCACGACGGGAGTCGGCGGAGAAGCCCGCGTGGGGCACGCTCGGTGCGCTCGCTGACGTCCAGCGGCCTTCGAATCCAGGTGACTGCCTGGGAAGGGGCTGGGGAAAGAACCCCCATAGCGGTCGCGCGTTGGGGTAACTTGCCAGACAACGCGCCGCCCTCCCCCGACCTCCAACGGGATCCGGGCAGGCGGCGCCTGCACACAGCCAAGATCACAAGTCCTGAGGAGGACCAATGCTTGCAGCTACGTACCAGTATCCGATTCTCGATTTCTTCTTGACGATGCTGTACTTCTTCCTCTTCATCATCTGGATCTGGCTGTTGATCACGGTGTTCGTGGATATCTTCCGCAGCCACGACATGGGCGGCGTGGCCAAGACCCTGTGGGTGATCTTCGTCATCATCCTGCCGTTCCTCGGCGTGTTCGTGTACCTGATCGCTCGAGGCGGCAAGATGCACGAGCGGGCGGCCAAGGACGCTGCGACACAGCAGAAGGCATTCGACCAGTACGTACGTCAGGCCGCCGGGACCTCGGGCGAAGACACGGCATCCCAGCTGTCCAAGCTGGCTGACCTCAAATCTCAGGGTGTCCTCACCGACGCCGAGTTCGAGGCGCAGAAAGCCAAGATCCTGGCGACCTGAGCAGTCGGCAGCGACGCTCGCCTGCTGGTTCTCCGCTCGGAGACTCGATCGACGTACGCGTCGGCGCATGCAATCGCGTCGACGACCCGTTTGACGACACCTCCCTTCTGAGCAGGGCAGCAAGCCCCTTTGGGCGCTGCTCCAACGTGAACCCGTGCAATCCAACGGCTGAGGCAGGCCGTAAGTCCAGTCGTGATCGACGGACAGTTGGCCCGTTCGCGAACATTTTTGTGACGTGGGCGGCCGACCGTCGATTGAGGGGATGTGGCTGCAGGAGCATGCCGAACCGGTTGTCGACGTGGCGCAGCTCCGCGCCCGCGATGTCGACGCCTGGGAGACGCTGTTCGACAGGATGTACCCGAGGATGCTTGCCTACGCGCAACGTAGGGTCGATTCGGCCGATGACGCGCGCGACGCCGTCTCGGAGTCCTTCGCCCGAATGGTGCAGAGCCTCGATCGGCTTGATGCAACCAAGGTGAGTCCGGAGGCGTGGTGCTTCGGAATCCTCCATCACGTCGTCGTCGACCAGCAGAGAAGCTCCTATCGCCGCAGGCGTCCGCTGCCGGTCGAACCACCGGCACCTTCCTCGGAGCCGGTCGATGGATTGGTGCTCGGCGTTGATCACGAGGGAGTGCGCGCTGCCTTCGCTCGCCTCACCACGCGCGACCGCGATCTCCTCGAGTTGCGGGTGGTCGCAGGACTGTCCGCTGACGAAGTGGCCGGCGTCCTGTCCATGAAGCCTGGCGCAGTCCGGATGGCGCAGGCCCGTGCTCTTGACCGGCTGCGGTCTCATTTCGAGACCGAGGTCGAACGATGACGCGCCTCGACGACGCCGACCTCCTGGAGACGCTGGCTGCTGCCTTGGCGCCGCCACCGGTATCTCCTTCATCTGCCGACCGCGCGCAGCTCCGTAGGCTGCTCGCGGATGCGGAGCCCGAGGCGCCGATCATCCCCATGCGGACACGGCGCCGGAACCTCGCCTCCCGCGTACGTCATCCCGTGGCTGCGGCCGCCGTCGTGGTCGTCTTGGCGACGAGTAGTGCGGCAGCAGCGGCGGTCGGGACCGACACATTGCCTGGCCCGTTGCGCACCGTGGCCGTGAGTCTCGGGCTTCCGGTCCCCTCGCCGGCCTTGAATACGGCGCGCGGCGCCATGGCGACGCTGGCGGCCGCCCTAGCATCCGGGGACGCAGATGCCATCGCACGGGACCTGACCGCGCTGCAGGCCTCCCTGTCCAAACTCGATCCGGCCGACTTCGCTTCCGTGAAGGAGGCAGCTGACCAGCTCGTGGACCGGGCCGAACTCGCCCTCCTGAGCGGGCCTGCGACATCGGGAGGGGATTCTGGGCGAGGTACCCAAGGCGGAGGCAGCCCGCCCGGCTCTGACGGGGGTACGCCGAGTGATGGACGGGGTGGGAGCGGCGACGGCACGTCGGGGGATTCGGGTACGTCCACGTCTGGCGATGACTTCAACTCCGGCGACGGCGGTTCAGGTGGGGGGCCCGGACCCTCGGGCACCCAGAGCGGAGATACCTCGGGCTCCACTGCGGGCGGCGGCCCGGGACCCTCAGGGTCCGACGGAGGATCGTCAGGTTCGGGCGGTGGCACCCAGGGACCGTCGTCACCGCCGCTGGGGACTTCCGGCGCGACGAGTGATGGTGGTGGCACATCCGACGGCGGATCCAACAGCGGTTCCGAAGGAGGCGGTTCCCCTGTTGGGAGCAATTCCGTTGGAGGCGGATCGCCGTCAACCGGAACAGGCACCAGCGGTTCGGGGGGCGGTGACGGCGGCGGCGGCAGTGGCCCCGGGTGACACCGCCCGCCCTGCGTCCTACACCACCACGCGTCAACCCCCGCAGATCGAAGGAATTCGAGCCACCGCGTGACGCGGGCGTCTCCCGAGCGATTGAAGGGTTGACAGCGTGAACCCAACCTGAGGAGGCAGCGTGTCACTTCGAAAGCTCTTGTCCACTGGATCGGCCACCGTTCTGGGTCTCGCCATTGTGGGAGTCCCCGCAGTTGCACTGGCAGAGGACTCGCATCGGGCGCCAGCGCCCGCGGTAAAACGGCCAGCGCCCGCGGTCACGCGGCCAACGCCCACCGTGACGAAGTCGTCAACCGGTTCGTTTACCGTCGCGCTTCCTGGCGTGGGGAGCCTGATGTTTGGTGTCGACCCAAGCACCGGCGCATTGACCGGCTTGACGGTGACGCCTGACCCCGGAGAGACGGCCGGTAGTCCAGTCCTACGACAAGAAGGCGTGGAAGTGCCCTTCGCGGGACCGACGGCGACCGATCGCATTGAAGTGGAAGTCGAAGTGGAGGACGGGATCCCGCGAGTCACCGCGAAGGTGGACGACCGTGACATTGCAGACGAGGCCCAAGGCGAAGACCGCGGTGACGACCACGGCCATGACAACGGTGACGACCACGGCGACGACAATCACGCCGACGATGCGCCTCCAGTAGTGCCTCCCGGCGCAGTGGACGAGAACCATGGCGACGACCACGGCGACGCTGGTGACATTGGCGCACCGCGCGTGACGGCGACGCCTCCGAGCGCTCCGACTACGTCCAACCGGTCACCGGGAGGACCTCCCCCCGAGAACAACGACCAGAGCGGCGGGCCGGGACCTGACGCCAGCGGATCAAACAGCGGCTCGAATGGATCGGACAACTCCGGGTTGGACAACTCCGGCCAGGACAACTCAGGCCAGGGACAACTCCGGGTCGGACAACTCCGGGTCGGACGACTCGGGGTCGGACGACTCAGGCCAGGGCAGCTCCAGTGGGGACAGTTCCAGTGGAGGCAGCTCGGGCTCCGGCCGTGGTGGCTCCGGAAACTGACCGGGAGGTTCAGCGCTCGATCATCCGCATCTGTTCTTCGCTGTGATGCTCACCCGCCGCCGGCGGCAAGGCATCCAGCCGGGCGATCTGGGCAGCCGTCAGCTGCACAGCGTCAGCGCCGACGTTCTCTTCGAGGCGAGAGATTCGCTTGGTGCCTGGGATCGGCACGATGTCGGCACCCTGCGCCAGCAGCCAGGCCAAGGCCACCCGTGCGGGCGTCGTGTCGGCCTCACGGGCGACCGCCTCGACCTCCTGCAGGCTGGTCAGGTTGGTCTCGAAATTCTTCCCCGTGAATCGCGGATTCGACCTGCGGAAGTCGGCAGCATCGAGTTGGTCGACCGAGCGGATCGCTCCCGTGAGCATCCCGCGGCCAAGTGGTGAGTATGCAACGAATCCGATCCCGAGCTCGCGCAGGACGGGCAATACCTTTGCCTCGGGGTCACGGGTCCATAGCGAGTACTCCGACTGCAGGGCGGTCACTGCGTGCACCGCATGGGCGCGGCGGATGGTGTCGGGAGCGGCCTCGGATAGACCGATATGACGGATCTTGCCCTCCCCGACCAGTTCCGCCAGGGCGCCGATGGTGTCCTCAATCGGCGTAGTGGGATCGACGCGGTGCTGGTAGTAAAGGTCGATGTAGTCGGTATCAAGGCGGCGCAGCGAACCTTCGAGCGCTGTGCGCACGTTCGCCGGGGAGCTGTCGAGATGACCGGGAGCACTTCCGCCGTGCGAGATCATGCCGAACTTGGTGGCGAGAACGACCTGATCACGCTTGCCCTTGAGAGCGCGTCCCACGAGTTCCTCGTTCGTATAGGGACCATAGACCTCGGCCGTATCGACAAAGGTGACGCCCAGGTCGAGGGCGCGTTCGATCGTGGCGATTGATTGGGAGTCATCGACGCTCTTGTCGACGTAAGCGGTGGACATGCCCATCGTCCCCAGTCCGATGCGTGAGACCTCCAGATCCCCGAGCTTCACGTGCCTCATGTATTCCTGCCTTTCGTTGACAGACTCCGGAGAGTCATTCCTCGGACCCGAACTCCATTGAAGCAAAACAGATGAGGGTGCCGATCAGACCTCCAATACCTACTTGGGTTGGACTCCACCCCGGGCACGACCCTGCGAGCGTCACCATGGACCACGCCGTCAAGAAGCTGCATGAGTTCTCGGCGGCGGCCTAGCTCCGCGGGCCCCCGTGGGCTTGTCGGAGTGAACCCCGCTCACGGACCCAGGTCCTCCACATGGTCGAACCACTCGAAGAGCCCCGAAAACCATCCGACTAAGGTTCCACCTCGGCATGAGTGCCCAACCCGAAGATGCCGTGCAGGCCGAGAGTGGATCGAGCCCGCGGCTGGCGCTTCTGCTGGCGGCGGCCATGTTCGTCCTCGTCGTGGATACGTCGTTCATGAACGTGTCCATCTCGGCGGTGGTGAGGGATCTCCACACGACCGCGAGCGGCGTTCAGTCGGCCATCGCTCTCGAGGCCTTGGTCTCCGCTGCCTTCATTCTCATCAACTCGAAGATGGGCGACCTCATGGGCCGAAAGCGCGCCTATGTGATCGGCCTGCTCGCCTACGCCATAGGTGCCCTGGCGATGACGGTGGCCCAGAATCTGACCGCAGTCATCATCTTCTGGGCCATCATCGGCGGCCTCGGCGCCTCCCTCTTGCTCCCGGCCATGCAGTCGCTCATCCACGGCAACTTCACGGGGGCCGCCCAGAAGAAGGCCTATGCCCTGGTCGGTGCGTCGGCAGCGGTCGCCGCGGCCGTGGGTCCGCTCCTCGGCGGGTTCGTCACCACCTATCTGTCGTGGCGTGTCGGTTTCGGGCTGGAGGTCGTCATCATCCTGGTGGTGTTGTCCCAGATCCGCCTCGTCAAGGACGTCGCCTACACCGGGCCGCGCAAGATCGATCTTGTGGGTGCGGCACTCTCGGTCGTGGGCATGGGAGGCGTGGTCCTCGGCATCCTCGTCTGGCAGGAGGGTGGTGGCTACGTGGGCCTCATCATCGCCATCGGCGCTGTGACCCTCGTCGCGCTCGCCTACTGGCTCGTCCAGCGCAAACGCCGCGGGAAGCCCACCCTGTTGGACCCTGACCTGTTCAAGCACCTGAACTTTCGCATCGGCATCTCTCAGCAGATGCTCCAGCAGATCACTCTCGGCGGCGCCATGATCGCCTTGCCGCTCTTCTTGCAGATGACGCTGGAGTACAACGCCATGGAAGCCGGACTCTCGCTCGCACCGCTGTCACTCTCCATGTTCGGGATGGCGATGCTCGCCGGCCGCAAAGCCGGCAAGCGTCGTCCAGCCAACATCGTGCTGGCCGGATTCACCCTGACCACCGTCGGCATCGCCGTCATCATCCCACTCGTGCCGAGAGTGGACTCAGGCTGGTACCTCGTGATCCCGCTCCTGATCGCCGGCTCCGGGCTCGGTCTGCTGGTGTCCCAGCTCAACAACTTCACCCTCGCGCCCATCGCCGAGGAACGGGTCAGCGAAGCCGCCGGGGTGAACTCCGCCGCCGGTTCGTTCGGCCTGTCGTTCGGGCTCGCGGTGGCCGGCGGCCTCATGCTCTGGGTCCTGGCGCTGAGCTTCACCCATCTGACGTACTCGAGCGCCGCGATTCCCCCCGCCCAGCAGCAGCAGATCGCCGCCAAAATGGAGACCGACGCTGAGATCATGAGCAACACTGCGCTCCAGAAGCAGATCAGCGGTGAGCCCCAGAACGTCCAGAATGCGGTCCTCGCCATCAACACTGAGGCGCGGAACCGTTCCCTGCAGTTCGCGCTCCTCGTCCCCGCCATCGCCGGTCTTCTTGGCTTTGCCAACTCGTTTCGGATGCGGCGGCTACCGGACATCAAACCGGCGGCGCCTCTCGACGGCGTCGACTTCGGGTAGCCGATCCGGCAAACGCCTCTCGCGAAGTCGTTGACGCCGAGCGTGACGCTCGGTGTCACTCGAGGCGACACGGCCTCAGCGTGGCCTTCTCCTGCCCTGGGCGGCACGCACCCGGCAGGGCCGTCTCCCGGGGCCGCCGTACTTCGGCGAGATCAGCGAATGCCTCGACGGCGACCGCTCCGCCCCGGCTGGGTGCCCCGGTCATGGTCCATCCTCGATCTTGCCCTCGTGTGATTGCGCCTGAATGCTCAAGTCACGGGCGTTGGAGAGCCGAAGACTTCCTTGGCGGGTGGCGAGCGTCCTTGGCAACCATCTTTCCTGTCCTACCCCGAGCCCCGCGACGAGCTCGATGCCGTCAAGCGCGATTGCGCACTACGAGCACCCACTGGTCGATCCGCAGCTCCCGCACACGTAGCACGAGCCCGCCCGCTGCATGGTGTTGCCACAGCTGTAGCAGAGAGGCGCATCGAGCTGCTCGGCCCGCGCCATCGCCTGTGCTGCCGGCTCGGACCCGGCCCGGCCGTCGCTCAACCCGTCCTCGACCAGGCTGGCCTGCGGGGTCGCCATCTCTTCCACGCCGGGCAGCGTCGGCTGGGTCCGCTCCTGGGTGGAGAGGATGCCGAGGTCCGCACGCTCCTCGACCGACAGGAAGTCGAGGGCCATCCGGCGGAAGATGTAGTCGATCAGGCTGGTGGCGATGCGCAGCTCCGGGTCGTCGGTGATGCCCGCCGGCTCGAACTTCATGTTGGCGAACTTGCGGACGAAGGTGGCCAGCGGCACGCCGTGCTGCAGACCCAGGCTGATCGAAATGGAGAAGGCGTCCATGATCCCGGCCAGGGTCGACCCCTGCTTGGAGACCTTGATGAACACCTCGCCCGGACGGCCGTCCTCGTACTGGCCGACCGTCACGTAGCCCTCGCAGTCGGCCACCCGGAAGGAGAACGTCTCGGAGTTGCGCTTGCGGGGCAGGCGCTCGCGCACGGCGCCGACGACCACGGACGAGGTCGCCCGCTGCTGTTCGTGCAGCAACGCCGACTCGAGCTCGGCAATGCGGGCCGCGACTTCGCGGTCCCGGGCCTCGGCGGCGGAACCGGCCGGTGCCGTGTCGCCTCCCGCGACCAGCGCCTCGGATTCCTTCTTGGTCGTCGACAGCGGCTGGGCCACCTTGCAGTTGTCCCGGTAGATGGCCACGGCCTTGATCCCGAGCCGCCAGGCGTCGATGTGCAGCTGCTCCACGTCCTCGACCGTCACGTCCTCGGGCATGTTCACCGTCTTGGAGATGGCGCCGCTGATGAAGGGCTGCACCGCTCCCATCATGCGGATGTGACCCGAGTAGTGGATGGTGTTGTCGCCCATGGAGCACGCAAAGACGGGCAGGTGCTCAGGGGCCACGTGGGGGGCGCCGAGGATCGACATGTTCTCGTTGATGTAGGCCACGATGTCCTCGGCCTGCTCCACCCCGTACCCGAGCTTGGCCAGCGCCCGCGGCACGGTCTGGTTGACGATCGACATCGTGCCGCCACCCACCAACTTCTTCGTCTTGACCAGTCCGAGGTCGGGCTCGACACCCGTCGTGTCGCAGTCCATCAGCAGGCCGATGGTCCCCGTCGGGGCCAGCACCGACGCCTGCGAGTTGCGGACGCCGTAGGCCTCGGCCAGGTCGACCGCCCGGTCCCAGGACTCCTGGGCGGCGGAGAGCAGATCGGGTGGCACGACGTCCTCGTCGATGCGGGCGGCCTCGGCCTGGTGCATGCGCAGGACGTTGAGCATCGGCTCGGCGTTCTCGTGGTACCCGGCGAAGGGCCCCATGCGGGCTGCGGTCCTGGCCGACGTGGCGTAGGCGTGCCCGGTCAGCAGCGCCGTGATGGCGGCCGCCCAGGCGCGTCCGGCGTCGGAGTCGTAGGGCAGACCCTGGGCCATCAGGAGCGCGCCCAGGTTGGCGTAGCCGATGCCGAGCTGGCGGAAGGCCCGGGTCGTCTCGGCGATCCGCTCGGTCGGGTAGTCGGCGTTGCCGACGATGATCTCCTGCCCGGTGAACACGACGGCCACACCGGCCTTGAATCCCTCCACGTCGAACTCGTCGTTCTCGTCGAGGAACGTGAGCAGGTTCATCGACGCCAGGTTGCAGGCCGAGTCGTCGAGGTGCACGTACTCGCTGCACGGGTTGGAGCCGTTGATACGGCCCGTCAAGGGGGCCGTGTGCCAGCGGTTGATGGTGGTGTCGTACTGCAGCCCCGGGTCGGCGCACTCCCAGGCCGAGTGGGCGATCTGGCGGAACAGGTCCCTTGCTGGAACCGTGCGCACCACCGAGCCGTCGGTGCGCGCCGTCAGGTTCCAGTCGCGCCCATCGATCACGGCCTCCATGAACTCGTCGGTCACCCGCACCGAGTTGTTGGCGTTCTGGTACTGGGTCGAGTGGCTGTCGGCCCCGTCGAGGTCCATGTCGAAGCCGGCGTCGCGCAGCACGCGGGCCTTGCGCTCCTCGATCGCCTTGCACCAGATGAAGTCCTCCACGTCGGGGTGGTCGACGTCGAGGATCACCATCTTGGCGGCGCGGCGCGTCTTGCCGCCGGACTTGATGGTTCCGGCCGAGGCGTCGGCCCCACGCATGAAGCTCACCGGCCCCGAGGCCGTGCCGCCACCCTTCAGGAGCTCCATCGACGAGCGGATGCGCGACAGGTTCACGCCAGCACCCGACCCGCCCTTGAAGATGATCCCCTCCTCGGTGTACCAGTTGAGGATCGAGTCCATCCTGTCCTCGACGGACAGAATGAAGCAGGCGCTCCCCTGCTGCGGCACACCCTGCACGCCGATGTTGAACCACACCGGCGAGTTGAACGCGGCCTTCTGGTGGATGACGAGATACTTGAGCTCGTGGTTGAAGACCAGGGCCTCCTCGTCGTCGACGAAGTAGCCGTCCTTGATCCCCCACGCCGTCAGCGTGTCGGCCACCCGGTCGGCCACCTGGCGCAGCGACCACTCGCGCTCGTCGGTGCCGAGGGTCCCCCGGAAGTACTTCTGCGCCAGGATGTTGGTGGCGTTCACGCTCCAGGATTCGGGCACCTCGACGCCCAGCTGCTCGAAGGCCACGGAGCCGTCCCGATAGTTCGTGATCCGGGCGTCCCGCCGCTCCCAGGTGACCTCGTCGTAAGGGTGGACTCCTTCGGTGGTGAAGTGTCGGCGGATGCCGATCTGTGATCGCTGGGGGGCGATGGCCATGAGTTTGGGGTCCTCCTGTTGGGTCTGATGCGGTCGCTGTGGGGGTTTCGCTGCTTGCCTGGGGTGCTGCTGCCTGCCGGTCGTCGCCGCCACCTCTCCTCCATTCCAGCGGAGTGGTGTTCGCACGGCATGTCTGCCGATCCAGCGCCTGGAACGGGGGTTTTGCTACCTAACCACAATATGTAGTGGTCATCCCCTCCCCGAGACACGAGATGATGTGTCATTACAGCACTGTAGTTACGCTCTTGTCAACCACTGCCATGCATCATTCGTGCAGGTCACGGGCCGTTCGCGATTGTTTGCGCGAGAGCCCCTCACAAACCGCCCACCGGGGCGCCGGATACCTGCGAAGGGTTAGCGTCAGGAGGCCATGGCCAGGGTCGTCGTCGCCATCGATGCGGGCACGACCGGGGTGCGTGCCCTCGCCGTCGACGAGCAGGCCCGGGTGGGCGACGTCGCCTACCGGGAGCTGAGCCAGCACTTCCCCCGCCCCGGTTGGGTCGAGCACGACCCCGACGAGATCTGGGACGCCGTCCGCTCTACCCTGGCCGAGGTCGGCGCCCGTCTCGCCGAACGGGGCGACACCGTGGCCGCTCTGGGCATCACCAACCAGCGCGAGACGCTCGTCGCCTTCGACCGCTCGACCGGTCGGCCGCTGCACCGCGCCATCGTCTGGCAGGACCGCCGCACGGCCGCGCTGTGCCGGGAGCTCACGGAGGCGGGCCATCTCCCCCTCGTGCGCGCCACGACGGGGCTCGTTCTCGATCCGTACTTCAGCGCCACCAAGATGGCCTGGCTGCTCCGCCACGGCGACCTCGCCCTCGGTCCCGACGACCCGAACCTCTCCTTCTGCACCGTGGACAGTTGGGTGCTGTGGAATCTCACCGGTGGTACCCGCGGCGGCACCTACGCCACCGATCCCTCCAACGCCAGCCGCACCCTCCTGCTCGATACGGCCAGGCTCGCCTGGTCCCCCGAGCTCTGCGACCTCTTCGGCGTGCCCCCCCACACCCTTCCGAACGTCCGCCCGTCGGCCGGCCGCTTCGGCACCGCCGCCCTGGGCGATCTCGGGCCTGCTTCCGCCGTTCTCGAAGGCGTCCCGGTCTCGGGCGTGCTGGGTGACCAGCAGGCCGCGCTCTTCGGCCAGGCCTGCTTCGAGCCCGGCCTGGTGAAGGTGACGTACGGCACGGGCAGCTTCGCACTGGCCAACGCCGGTCCCGACCGCCCGCCGGCGCCCGTCGGGCTCACCGTGAGCTGCGCCTGGGATCTCGGCGAGCACGCGGATGACGCGCATGGTCGCGTCGCCTACGCGCTCGAAGGGTCCGCCTTCGTCTCGGGCGCCGCCATCCAGTGGCTCCGTGACGGGCTCGGCATCATCGGCTCCGCAGCCGAGGTCGGCCCGCTGGCGGGCTCGGTGCCCGACAGCGGTGGCGTGACGTTCGTTCCTGCGCTCACCGGACTCGGGAGCCCGTGGTGGGATCCCCAAGCGCGCGGCATCGTCACCGGACTCACGCGTGGCGTCGGCCGTGCCCACCTGGCCCGGGCCTGCGTCGAAGCCATGGCGTTCCAGGTGCGCGATATGACCGATGCCATGGCCGCCGCGTCGCCCTCCTCACTGTCCGCGCTGCGGGCGGACGGGGGTGCCGCCGCCATGGACCTCCTCCTGGCGCTGCAGGCCGAGCAGAGCCGCATGCCCGTGGCGCGGCCGGCCTCGCTCGAGTCGACCGCGCTCGGCGCCGCGACGGTGGCCGGCCTGGCCGAGGGGGTCTGGACGTCTCTGTCCGAGCTCGCCGGGCTCTGGCGGGCCGAGAAGGTCTTCGAGCCGGAGCTGCCGGCCGACCTGGCCGACGCCGTGCACGCCGGCTGGCGCCGTGCCGTCGAGAAGTCGATGGGGTGGGCCGACCTCCAGGCCGAGTGACGGCCACCGCGGCGCTGGCGCAAGATTCCCGTGTGCCACGCACGAAATCTGCGGGCTGGCGCTGCTTTGGCCCTACCACCACCGGGGTGCAGCGGACACAATGGAGCGGGAAAGCCGGGCTGTGCATTGGGCGAACGGGCGCCCGCCAGAGCAAGGTCCCAGGGAGGGCAGCGTGGGACGTCGCGATGCCAGAGTGCAAGGCACGGCACGCCGCCCCCACCCGACGGTGGCGCGGCGGGTGGCTGCCGTCGTCGCCGGGTTCCTCGTCGTGGCCGGGACGACCACCGTGTTCGACGCGTCGTCGACCGTCTTTGGGAGTGCCCCGCCCACCGAGACGCTGAGCTGCAACGACACCTACGTCGGGAGCGGCACCTCGGGCGATTGGGACTCGGCTGCCAACTGGAGCGCCGGGGTGCCGGACGGCGCCGATGTCAACGCCTGCATCATCGGCAACGCGGACGTGACGCTCACCGGTGCGTCGTTCTCTGTCGCCGAACTCACCGTGTCGTCCGGCAGCAGCCTCACGATCGGCACCATCGCACCAGCGACGGCACCCACCGCCGCTGACAGCACGGCCGCTGACAGCACGGCCGCTGACAGCACCGCCACTGACAGCACCGCCACGGCCATCCCGGTCGCAGCGCCCCACGGTCCAGCAGACAGTCCAGCCGGTGCCGGTGCGGCCGCTGCGAGTCTGAACATCTCGTCCGGACTGCAGAACGGCGGGTCGCTGACCGTCGGCGCCGCCGGGACGTCCGGTCATCCCGCACTGTCGCTGAACGGTCCGATCACCAACTCGGGCACCGTCACTGTCGACGGCACCGTCAGCGTCGGTGGCGGTGCTGCCACCGCCGTGGAGAACACCGGGACCATCGGCGTGGCGCCCGGCGGCCAGGTCATCGCCGACGAAGCTGCCGCCATCACGAACGAGCCGCAGGGGCTCCTGGCCTTCGGCATCGATGGTCCGCCCGCCTCCGTCAACGCCTTCGGTCGCATCACCGGTGGCACCCTGGCTCTGGGCGGCACTGCCGCCGCGGTTTTCGAAGGCGGGTTCACGCCGCCGTCCGGCGCCGAGTATTTCGTGGGCAGCGGACCGGCGACCGGAACCTTCGCGTCCGTTGCGAACGGCGCCACGGCGGACTACTCCCACGCCGACCGGATCGGGCTGATCGGCGGGGCTCCCGCTGCCACCACCGCGACACGCGTCACGAGTTCGGTTCCTCCCGGCTCGCTCGTCGGGCAGTCCGTGCAGTTCACGGCGGTGGTCACCTCGCCGTCGGGAGCTGGCCCAACAGGGTCGGTCTCCTTCTCCGCGGGCGACCTGCTCCTCGGCAGCTCGCCGGTCACGACCAGCCCGGCCGGCGTGACCAGCGCCACCGTGGCCACGTCACACCTGCCCGTCGGGCATCCGACGATTACCGCCACCTACGGCGGAGACGTCCGGTTCGGCGCCAGCAGGTCGGCCGAACTCACCCAGGTCGTCAACCCGGATCCCACGGCCCTGTCCATCACTCCTTCTGTGCCCAGTCCAGTCGCGGGCCAGTCCCTCACCGACACGGCCACCCTCGCGCCTTCCTCTCGGAACGCCGAGCCGCCGACAGGCTCCGTCTCGTTCACCGACGACGGCAGCCCGGTCCCCGGGTGCCAGTCTCTGCCATTGCCGGACGTCGCCCCATTCCGGGCCGGCTGTACCGAGACCTTCGGGTCGGGGGCCACGCACGCCATCGTCGCGACCTACAGCGGTGACGCCGACAACGCCGGCAGCACCGCCTCGTTGCTCCAGACGGTTGGACAGATCGCGACTATGACCGCCGTCTCGTCGTCGACGCCGAGCAACGTCTACGGGCAGACCGCCGTGGTCACCGCCACCATCACCCCGACCGCCAGCGCGGGGGTGAGCCCGAGTGGCACCGTCACCTTCGCGGACGGCTCGTCGCCGCTCGGCACGGTGGAGGTCTCGACCACAGGTGGCCTGACCACGGCCAGCCTCGACACCTCGAGCTTGGGAGAGGGCGCTCACTTCGTCACGGCGACCTACAGCGGCGACCCGACGTTCGCCACGAGCACGACGGCGACGGCGCTCATCGTCAAAGTGGCCGAAGCGCCGACGACCGTCACCGTCAGTGACGCGTCAACGCGGTCCGTCGTCGGTCAGACGGTCGTCTTCACCGCGTCCATCACCTCGCCCGCCTCGGGCGTCACGGGCACGGTCCAGTTCGCCGATGACGGAGACCTGATCGGAAGCGGAGCTGTCTCCGGTGGGCAAGCAACCTTCGCCATCTCGTCGCTCGCACTGGGCGGTCACCACATCACTGCGCTCTACGAGGGAGATGACAACTTCGTCGGCGGCTCATCGACGAACACGGTGACGCAAACGGTCGACCCGTCGCCCACGTCGACTGGCGTGACCAGCGCGCACGACCCAGGCCTGGTCGGGCAGACAATTGCCTACACGGCGACGGTCACCGTCCCGGCGCCCGGATCCGGCACCCCGACCGGCACCGTGTCGTTCAGTGACGGAGGCAGCCCCATCGCCGGCTGCCAGGGCCTCGCGCTCGCCCCGGCACCGCCGCTCGTGGCCACCTGCCCTCAGGCCTACGACTCGATCGGCCAGCAGGACATCACCGCGTCGTACAGCGGTGACACGAACTTCACCGCGTCGGCGGGCGCCATGACCGAGGCGTTGTCGCCGGTGTCCACGACGACCACACTCGCCCCATCACCCGCCGCGTCGACGTCCGGTCAGAGTGTGACGCTCACGGCCACTGTGAGCCCGACATCGGGAACGGCGGACCCGGACGGGACGGTGTCGTTCACCCTCAATGGGACTCCGCTCGGAACCTCCGTCGTGTCGACGACCAACGGCATCAGCGCCGCCAGCATGCTCCTCACCACGCTTCCCCTCGGGACGGACTCGGTGACTGCGTCGTACGGCGGCAGTCCCGACTTCCTCGCCAGCTCGTCCGACGGGGCCACGTCAGTAATCGTGACGAAGGCGTCCACCACACTCGGGCTGTTGGCCGCGGCCAATCCCACCACCGCGGGCGAGCCGACGACGCTCACGGCGACGGTCTTCCCGGCCACGGGATCCGGAGAGACCGGCACGGTCACGTTCTTCGACAATGACGTCCCGATCGGGACGAGCCCGGTCACGAACGGGCAGGCCACGCTCGCCGTGTTCGCCGCCCTGGCCGCCGACGACGCACTCACAGCCGACTATTCCGGGGACGCCAACTTCACCGGCAACGCCACCCCGAGCCCGCTCGTGCCAGCGGATTGAGGTCGTTCCAGCGGATTGAGGAAATCGGCTAATCACTCACGTCGAGGTCCCTGAGCTGGGCTCTCGCCGAACCCTCTGAGCAGAAGCCTCAGGGAAGTCGCCATCGCGAGAAATAAAGCAAGGAAAACCTTGTTATATTGAGCTGGTAGAGCGGACCCGCCGCTCGGAAGGGTGGGCAGCCATGAGCGTGGCAATCGTGACAGGAGCATCCCGTGGGCTCGGAGAGGCGTTGGCGACGGGACTGGCGCAGACCGGATGGTCGCTCGTGGTGGACGGGCGTGACCCCGTCACGCTGGGCGCTGCCGTCGAGCGCATCCGAGCCGCAGGCAATGAGCAGTCGCGGGTCGTTGCCGTCCCCGGTGACATCACCGAAGAGGAGCATCGCCATGCCCTGACCGCCGCTGCGTTCGAGTTGGGCGGGCTCGACCTCGTCGTCAACAACGCCGGGACGCTCGGGACATCGCCGCTCCCCTCGCTCGCCGACTATCCGCTCGGCGACCTGCGCGTCGCCTTCGAGGTGAACGTCGTCGCCCCGTTGGGTCTGCTGCAGGACGCGCTGCCGTTGCTCCTCGACTCAGCCCATCCACGCGTCATCAACGTGACGTCAGATGCAGCGGTGGAGCCGTACGAGGGCTGGGGCGGCTACGGCGCCGGAAAGGCGGCGCTCGAGCACCTCGGCGCGGTGCTGGCCGCGGAGTTCCCAGCCCTGACGGTCTGGTCGGTCGATCCGGGTGACCTGAGGACGGCCATGCACCAGGCCGCGTTTCCCGGAGAGGACATCTCCGACCGGCCCGAGCCGAGCACGGCGGTGCCCGGGTTCTTGGGGCTCATCGGGAGCGACCGCCCGAGCGGCCGCTTCCGCGCCGTCGAGCTGCTCTCGACGGGAGCAGTGGCATGAGCGCGCTGACGGTACCGGGCCTCGAGCACCCGGCGGCCCGCCTCCCCGAACTGCACCCGCTGTCCTTCTCGTTGCCCCCTGAGCTCGAAGCGCCCTCGCCGCCCGAGTACCGGGGCATGACCCGCGACGCCGTCCGGATGCTGGTGGCAACCAAGTCCGACGGCACGCTGGTGCACTCGACCTTCTCGGAGATCCCCCGCTTCCTCGACGAAGGCGACCTGGTTGTGATCAACACGTCCGGAACGCTCGCCGCCGAGGTCGACGGAACGGCAGCGGACGGGTCGGCCGTGCAGGTGCACCTCTCGACCCAGCTCCCCGCCGGATTGTGGACCGTAGAGGTGCGGCGCCGCGGGCAGGCCCACCTCGGTGCCGCCGCCGGCGAACGGATTGCGCTGCCCGACGGGGGCGGTGTCTCCCTGCTGGCGCCGTACTCCCCCGGGCCCGGTGGGATCGGTGTGCGGCTCTGGGTCTCCAGCATCGAGACGCCCGAGCGCCTCCACAGCTTTCTGGCCCGTCACGGCCGGCCTATTCGCTACGGCTACGTCCAGGGCAGCTATCCGATCGGCGCCTACCAGAACGTCTACGCCACCGAACCGGGCTCCGCCGAAATGCCGAGTGCGGGCCGGCCGTTCACGCCGGAGGTGCTGACGCGATTGGTCTCCAAGGGCGTGGGCGTCGCGCCGCTCCTGTTGCATACCGGAGTCGCGTCGTTGGAGGCCAGCGAGCCACCCTACGCCGAGTACTTCAGGGTCTCGCTGCCGACGGCCCATCGCATCAACGACACCCGGCGCTCCGGTGGGCGCGTGATCGCCATCGGCACCACGGTGGTACGTGCGCTGGAATCGGTAGTCGACGATCATGGCCACGTGCACCCGAGCGAAGGCTGGACCGAGACGGTCGTCTCGCCCGAACACCCGGTGCACTCCATCGACGGGTTCCTGACCGGATGGCACGAGCCGGAGGCCTCCCACCTCGCCATGCTGGAGGCCATTGCGGGACGGCCCCTGCTCGAGTCCTCGTATACCGCCGCCCTGGAAGAGGGCTACCTGTGGCACGAGTTCGGTGACGTCCACCTGATCCTGCCGTGACGACCGAACCCAGGGCCATGACCGCCCGGGAGATCGCCGAGCCCGAGTCACCGCTGCAACAGCTGCCGACCACCAGGCGGGCCATCTTGAACCTGCTGAAGCGCCAGGGTCCCCTGGACGCGTCCGCCGTGGCTGCTGCCCTCTCCCTCACCCCGGCCGCCATCCGGCTTCAGCTGAGCCACCTGCAAGACGATGGACTCCTCACCCGTCGCGACGAAGTCGCCGAAGGCGCCCGTCGAGGCCGGCCCCGTCACGTCTACGAGCTCACCTCCGCCGCGGAGGCGCTCTACCCGAAGCGCTACGGCGACCTCACGACGGAGCTCCTCGGGTATCTGGGCGGACCCGGCGCCACACAGGTCGACGATCTCTTCGAACAGCGGCGCCTACGGCGCGTCGCCGGCGCGTTGCCCAGAACAGCGCACCTTCCCTTCGACGAGCAGGTGGCCGCGTTGACCAACATTCTCGACGAGGACGGCTACCTGGCCGACGCGGAGAAACTGCCCGACGGCAGCTGGCGCATCACCGAGCACAACTGCGCCATCCTCACTGTCGCCCACGGGTTCTCCCAGGCGTGCACGAGCGAGCTCGCCTTCATCCGTGATGCGCTCCCCGGCGCATCGGTGCGTCGGGTGGCCCATCTCATGGACGGGGCGCACGTGTGCGCCTACGTCGTCAGCCCGCCGACGTCGTCGAGTCCGCCGACCTGATCTCGAGGACGGAGACGCCGTCCACTTCGTGGATCTCGCTCTGCAGCAGCTCGACGAGATGGTGCCCGCCGATCTCGACGACGAACTCGTCGACGGCATGACCCTCGTCCCGCTCCAGGATGTTGATTGCCACGATGTCCCCGCCCACGGCCCCGATCCTGCTGGCCACCAGGCCCAGCGCACCGGGCCGGTCCGGCAGCGCGATCCGCACGACGTAGCCAGCCATGGCTCCCAACTTAGGCCCTCAATGTGAACTGCCTGTTTCAGATTGCTTACGAAACGCCCGTGCGCAGGGCATTCGCCGTGCGCAGGGCATTCGACGAAGGCAGCCGCTCAGGCTGAGGCTGCACCCGCCCGGGTCGGGACGTACTCGTCGACGTACTCACGCTCGGAGAGGCGGGCGATCTCATGCATCAGCTTGTCGGTGAAGGCGCGGCACTCCGTGTGGTCATGGTTGGCCAGCGGGTCGTCGGGGTTCTCGGGTGGGTTCATCCGCATCGGCGAGCCGAAGCGGATGATGACGGTCTTGAAGGGCCGCATGAACTTGGCGTTCACGGGCTGCACATCGACCGTCCCGATGACGCCCACCGGGATCACGGGCACACCGCACTCCCGCGACAACCTGGTGACCCCCGTGCGTCCCTTGTGCACGTAGGGATCGAGGGTGCGCGTGCCCTCGGGATAGAGGCCGAGAATGTGACCCTGCCCCAAGACGTCGTTGCGGGCCGTCTCGAGCGCACGCTCCGAGGCGCTCCCGCCGGTGCGCCGGATCGGGATCTGACCGGCCGCCCGGAAGAACCAGGCCGTCTTCCACGAGTCGAAGTACTCCGCCTTGGCGAGGAAGGTGACCTTGCGCCGCACCACCAGCGGAATGAAGAAGGAGTCGCAGAACGACTGATGGTTGGCCGCCAGCATCACGGGCCCGTGCGTGGGGATGTTCTCCCGGCCCTCCACCTTCACCCGGAACAGCACGAAGAAGATCGGGGTCAGGATCGCCTTGAGCACCCAGTACGTCACACGCCCAAGGTACCCCCGACGGGCGCCTCCCGCACTGCCCACGGGCTGTGCTGAACTGCAGTGCCGGCACCCGCCGGGCCTGGAGGTGCGACAGCATGACGACGGAAACCGGGAGGGCCGAGCTGTTCGTCTCGGGCCTGTTCTTCGGCGAATGCCCCCGCTGGCACGACGGCCGCCTCTGGTACTCGGACTTCTTCGACCATGCCGTCTTCTCGGTCTCTCCCAACGGCGAGCGCCGGGTCGAGGTCGACTTCGACGGCGAGCCGGGTGGCCTGGGCTGGCTCCCCGACGGGCGCCTCCTCGTCAACTCCCGGCTCGACCGCATCGTCTACCGCCGCGAGCCCGACGGCACGTTCGTCGCGCACGGTGATCTGAGGCCGTGGGCCACGTGGCACGCCAACGACATGGTGGTGGCGTCCAATGGGCAGGCCTATGCGGGCAACTTCGGGTTCGACCTCGACGGCCTCTACGACGGCTCGGTCCAGCCCAGTGAGATAGCCCCAACGTCGCTGGTCCGCGTCGACCCCGACGGCACCAGCCACGAAGCCGCCGCCGACATCCAGTTCCCCAACGGCACGGTCATCACGGAAGACGACGCCACGCTCATCATCGCCGAGACCCTGGGCGGCCACCTCACTGCCTTCGACCGGGACGCTGACGGCAACCTGACCAATCGCCGCGTGTGGGCCGCCGTCGAGGGCATCGCGCCCGACGGCATCTGCCTGTGCGCCGACGGATCCGTCTGGGTGGCCAACGCCATGGCGGCCGAGTGCGTGCGCATCGCCGAAGGCGGCGAGGTCCTCGAGCGCGTGACGACGTCGCGCAACTGCTTCGCCTGCATGCTGGGCGACGACGACAGGCGCACGCTCTACCTGGTCACCGCGGTCGACAGCAATGCCGCCGTGGCACGGGCATCACGTGACGGTGCGCTCGAGAAGGTACGCACGACCGTGCCGGGCGCCGGCCTGCCATGAACCGGGTGGGGCGCCGCCGGCGGGGCGGCGCCGGGGGCGGGCAGCGCGTTCGTCGCCGCAGCCGGGCGGCCTTGCTCGTCATGGCGTGGATTGCCGCCACCACGGTCGTGGTCTCCTCGGTCCTCATCGACGCGACGTCGGCGGTGCCGGCCGGGGCAACGACGACGAAGGCTCCCCCGTACCTCCTGGCGTTGGGCGGCTCAGCCTCCGTCGGCTTCCAGCCGACGGCCGACCATC
The DNA here is from genome assembly GCA_963738135.1 of uncultured Acidimicrobiaceae bacterium. Classification (GTDB taxonomy): domain Bacteria; phylum Actinomycetota; class Acidimicrobiia; order Acidimicrobiales; family RAAP-2; genus Bog-473. The sequence continues at coordinate 665,007 of CAVTVK010000001.1, forward strand.
CGCGCGGACAGCGCGACGAACGACGGGCTATGCCGAGGATCTCGTGCCGCTCGAGCGGCATCGGTGGCCGGGCTTGGCCGTCGTGCACCTTGGCTGTCCGGGCGCCACCACTGCCACCATGCTCGAGGGTGGCGGCCATTGTCGCTACGCCGCGGGAGACCAGCTGCGCGCCGCGCAGGAGTTCCTGCGGGCGCATCCCACGACCGTGCTGGTGACCGTCGATCTCGGCTTCAACGACCTGCTCGCCTGCATGCGCCACGAGGTCGTCGATGCGATGTGCGTCAGGTTGGCACTCACCACGGTGCACGACCAACTGCGGCAGATACTCAGGGGGATCAAGTCGGCGACACCGTCAGGCGCGCGCATCGTCGGGGTCGGCCACTACGACCCCTATCTGGGGGACTACTTCAGGGGTCCCGGCGGCCGGACATTCGCGACCGCCAGCCTCAACGTGATGGAGCGGCTCGACGCCACTCTGCGTTCGGACTACGCCGCGGCCCGGGTGCCCCTCGCCGACGTCGCCTCAGCCTTCGATCTCTCCGACCGTCGGCACGTGCGGTGGTCCGGGCTGCCCACGGTGCCCACGGACGTGGCGCGGACCTGCGCTCTGACGTGGATGTGTGATCGTCCGCCGCTCGGCCACAACCTGCACCCCGATGACGCCGGCTACCGCGCGATCGCCTCGGCCATCGCGGCCGCCGTGGCCGGCTCCTCCGACACGGCGGGCGCCCGTACCTGATCGGCCTCGGCGCTGCCCTCATCGGGCACACCGTGCGCCGGGTCTGACGGCCGCGGGTGGCCTCTGGCGACGCCACGGCACCCGGGTGCGCCCGGTGAGGGGCTTGGCCAGCGGTGTGCGGGCCAGCAGCTCCGTCAGTGCGATGCAGGCCACGAAGACGAGCGCCACCGTGATCACGCTGACCAGCGGCCATGGCAGGTAGGCGTTGAGGTGCCGCCACCCGAGCCAGCTCATGAATCGTGATGAAGAGGACCTGGGCCAGGTAGATCCCGTAGGAGTTGTCCGAGCCCGACTGCACGACGGCCCGGGTCCGCTTCGATCGCCTTCGATGGACCAACGCCACACCGATCAGGTAGATGCAGGCGATGGCCCCGATGTTGAACGGGATCACGATCGGCTGGAAGGGGTCGGAGCTCGAGCCCAGCCACGACACCACGTGGTCGGCCGCCAGGTAGTACCAGACCTCGGCCACCACTGCTGCCGCCACGCGTGCCCGTCACGATGAGCAGCACGTGCGAGCAGAGCCAGTCGTGGAACTCGTCGAGGTGCATGGCGACCACCATGCCGGCCACCAGATAGAACTGGTACGAGGTGACCTCGCGCGTCGCCCAGTAGCCCTGCATCCAGCCCGGCACCAGGCCCCAGTGCATGGTGGACACCAGCACGATCTGCACCAGACCGCTGGCGAGCAACACGAGCCCGTGATGCCCGGCGGTCTTGCGGAGCAGCACCAGCAGCAGCGGGAACAGCGCGTAGAACTCCAGCAGCACCAGCAGGTAGTAGAGCTGGTAGTAGCCGGTGCCGAAGAGATAGAGCAGATGGAGCGTGTCCGCCCTCGGCCGTCCCGTGCTCGCTCGGCAGGCCGACCAGGAAGTAGATGACGGTCCAGCACAGGTAGGGCACGGCGACCAACGCGAAGCGGCGGCGCCAGAACGTGCGGTGGTCGATGCCCGGCAGGTCCCGCACGCTGTAGGCCAGCATGCAGGCCGAGACGAAGAGGAACGCCTCCCGCGTGACGTGGAGCAACTGCAGCGACGCTCCGACGGTCAGGCGCCGCGGCGAACGGCGCGAAGAAGAGGAGGGTGTGGGTCGACACCACGCCGGCCTGCTTCACCGGCCGCATGGCGTCGATGTGATCGAGCCGCTTGCGGGTGCCCCGGACGGGCTGCGCCGGCGAGAGCGGCGACTCGACGGTCGTCACTGCAGATCGAAGCTGTACAGGACGGGCACCTCGGGCGTGCCCAGCAGTGCGACGCTTGACCTTGCCCGTGGCACCGGCCGGCAAGCGCCTCCACGATGCAGAGCGCGACCGGCCGCTTGGCCCGCACCAGATCCCGCTCGAGCGCCTTCTCGATGCGCGTCCGCCGTCTCGCGTGCGCGACCAGCGCTCGGGGTCCGCCGCTTCGTCCGCGTCCGGTGCGTCCGGGACCTCGGCAGGCAGCCGACGAAGGCCACGGGGACCTGGCCCAGCTCGGGGTCGTCCCGGCCCACGACGGCGACCGAGGCGATCATGGGATCGGCGCCGATGACCTCCTCCACCTCGCGCGGGAGGACCTTCTCGCCGCCCCGGTTGATGACGTCGTCGGTCCGGGCATCGAGGTAGACGAAGCCGTCGGCATCGCGGTGCCCGAGGTCGCCCGGTGCGCAACCAGCCGTCCGGGTGCGAAGCGATCCTGATGCGTGTCCCCGACGTAGCCGTCGATCACCGACAGTCCGCGGATCTCGACGTGGCCGATGTGGAACTCCGGCGCCTCCAGCGGGCTCCCGACCGGTTCCGTCTGGCGGACGATGCGCAGCTCCAGCCCGACCGGCAGTCCCACCGAGCCGGGCCGGCGCGGGACGGACAGCGGATGCGCCGTGATCTGACTGGCCGCCTCGGTCATGCCGTAGGTCTCGATCACCGGGATCCCCGTGCCGGCCTCGAACCGGTCGGCCGCGACCACGGGAAGTGGCGCCGACGCCGACCGGATGAACCGGATCCCGCGGGCACGGTCTCGTCCGGGCGCACGGTGCGCGAGACGCGAGACGATCGCGGGCACTGCGTTGATCCAGGTGATCGACCGCGCTGGCCATGAGGTCCCAGAAGCCGCTCCGGTGGAAGCGGTCGTCGAGCACCAGGCTGGAACCGGCCACCAGCGTCGACAGCAGGCCTACGACCTCGGCGTTGATGTGGAAGAGCGGCAGCGGGTTGAAGCCGCGGTCGTCGGCGCCGAGTTCCAGGTGCGAGGCAACGCAGCGCGCCGTGTGGAGCAGCTTCTCCTGGCTCAACCGGACCACCTTGGGCGTCCCGGTCGTGCCCGACGACGACAGCACGACGCCGCCGGCTCCGGCGCGCTGGGGCGCCGTCGCCCCGGGGCGGGTCACGCGCCCGTCCTCCAGTTGGTCGAGGCGGTCCAGCTCGATCCATGTCGCCGTCGATGCCGGCAGGGGCCGGGCGGTCGGCCAGCACGACGTCCACGCCGGTGCGAGCCAGGGTGACGGCCAGGCCGCCGCTGCCGCTCCAGCCGGCATGGACGGGTCGAGCGGCGCCACCCAGAACCCGGCGCTCACGGCCCCGAGGAAGGCGTCGGCGAATGCGATCGGGTCGCCGATGACGAGGCCGATGGTGGTGAGGCCACGGGCCCGGGCCCCGCCTAGCACGGCCCGCCACCGCTCCATGCTCCCCTCGAGCTGGCGGAAGGTCAGCGCCTCGGCGGCGCGGGCGTGCTCGACGTAGGTCCGGTCACCCAGCAGCGACCGAACGGGCGCGGATGACGTCGCACGAGCGCAATGTCGGACTCCGGGCGCGGACGCCGCTCTCGGAGCGCGTCGTGCGTGTCGCGGCGTGGCCGTTCTCGTGGCGACGGCCTGCATCAGTACATCATCCTGGGGTCGGCGTAGTGCTTGAACTCCATCAGGTTGTCGGACGGGATCGCGCAGCACGAAGGTCCGGTGCACCTCGACCAGCCCGTCGAATCGGGTGCTGACGTCGGCGAAGAATTCGATCTTGCGCTGCACGCACAACTGGTAGAGCGCGTCGAAGTCCCGACCCTCGCGGAACGTGACGCCGAAATGCCTCGGGTAGAGGCGCAGCTCGGTGGCCGGCGGGCTGGGGTGCTCGTCCAGGTGGCAGACCAGCTGGTCGCCGAAGAAGTCGATCGTGATGCGGTCGGCATAGCGGCGCGCCAGCTTGCAGCCCAGGGCGCCCACGTAGAACGCCTCCGCCTCGTCGAGGTCGTCGACCGGGATGGCCAGATGGAAGACGTCGCGGCTCTCTCTCATGACGACCGCGCTCTCGAAGCACTCGAGGGTGTCGGCGCGGAGACCGAGGCGGATCGTCTCGAGCCCGATGAGCGCGCTGGAGGCGATGTTGCCCAGGTTGACATCGGAGCCGATCCGCTGGACGAAGTAGCACTGCAGCTTCGTGGACGGCGCCTCGAAGAGCAGGCGGTGCCGGATCGACGTCGCTGGTCGAGGATCTCCTCAATGAGGCCGAAGCGGAGCTCGCCGTTGGGCCGGCAGATGCCCGAGCTCCCGCTCTCGCGGGACTCCAGCGTCACCAGGAAGGCCCCGGCCTCGAGGTCCTCGTGGATGCACTCGATCCAGCGGTCGGGCGCCAGGCGCTCGGAGCGCTCCGAGTCCTTGAAGCCGACCTCGGACACGACCTTGAACTCGCCCGCCAGCTTCCGGACGTAGCCGGCCTTCTCAATGTGGGAGAGGGCGATGGTGCCGTTGGAGACCTCCACGTACTCGGCAGCCGAAGTGCTCACACAGGTCGCGGAAGTCGTCGAAGCGGTCCTGCAGCACGAACTTCTCGAAGAGGGTGCCTCCGAAGTAGTAGTCGACGCCGATGTCCTTGAGCACGTCGATCTTGCGCTGCAGATCGGCGGTCACGATCGCCGTGCCCCAGCCGAACTTCACGAAATCGAGGAACTCGGCGCCGCTCTCCACCACGTCCTGGAAGTGGCGCGTCGGCAACCCGCCGTCGACCATCATCGTCAGGCCTTCGGTCCTCGGCTTGCTGCTCCTCGGGGGAAGTTGCAACATCGTTGGTCGCATCACACGCTCCTTGCTGATTCTCTCGACTGCTCTACTGCACGCCGGCGACGGACGGATTGGACCGGCCGAGGCGCCAGACACTTGCGTTGGGGACCGGTCCCCACGTCATGGCCTCGACGCCGATGCCGCGCGCAGTAGGCCTGGGCGATCCGGATGACGCCGCCGTGGGTCACCACGAGGACGTCAGCAGTCCGGCGCACCCAGCTCCAGGATGTCCATGAAGGCGCGCGACACGCGGCGTACATCTCGCGCAGGGACTCCCCTCCTGGCGGCCGGGCCTCCGCATCGACGACCCGATCGCCCTCGATCCCCGAGCGTGCCGCGTCCAGCTCGCGGAGCGGGTGACCCTGGGCGTCACCGAAGTTCCGCTCGCGCAGCGCCGCGTCGACGTGCAGGGATAGCCCCAACGCGCTCCCGACGATCGTCGCCGTCTCGTGGGCGCGCTCCAGATCGCTGGTGTAGATGGCCGTGACGCTGACGTCCCCGAGGTGCTCGGCGATTCGGGCGGCCTCGCGGCGGCCCTTGTCGGTCAGCACGGGGCCGTCCGCCTGCCCCTGCACAAGCCCGGCCGCATTCCACGTGCTCTCCCCATGGCGTACAAACCACAGCGCCGGCTTTGTGTCTCTGGAACTCACCTCTCTCCACAATGCCCAAACTGTCTGAGCCTGTACTGGGAACGCGGGAAGAACTTCATGAGGAAATGTAAGGAAACTATGAGGTCAGGCGCCACGTCGGTTTCCGGTTCCTGAGATGAACTGAGTATGTGTTGTTGCGGCGTTGGCGTAGTACGGCGCGGCGCTGACTGTTCTCGCAACACCCGACGCCGGTTGCGCTCGCGCTCAGACGGTCGCGGACTCGCGCTTCACACGGTCGCCGGCTCGCGCACCAGCGTGACGTCGAGGTCGGCGCGTCCGACGGCGGCAGCGCGGCGCCGGCACCTCCGGCCCGAGGCGCGCCCGCTGCTCGGCCCGCACGGGACCGCCGAGGACCCAGCGCAACGGGGTGTGCAGGATGAGCGCCGTGAAGAGCGCGGCGCTCCCCATGGTGAGCACGAAAGTGACGGCGACCGTCCCCGCCCAGCCGAGGTGGGGCGTGATGCCCGCGTCCCCGAGCCCCGAACGCACGAGATTGATGAAGAGCACGTGGCACAGGAAGATCCCGCCGGTCAGGCCGGCCAGGAACTCGGCGGAGAAGATCCGCGGGACCGCGAGGCGGTCGGCGCGTGCTGTGCCGCCACCACATCCAGGCGCCGCACTCGAGCGCCGCCACGGCGGCGGTGAACCAGAGGAAGGCCACCGGCTGGTAGAGGTCCGAGGCGCGTCCGGTCGGCGACCCGGTCCAGACGGCGATCAGGTACCAGAGCGTGGCGATGCCGCCCATCACGACGGCGCCGGCGATCACCTGGCGGTACCAGCGCTCCACGAAGGCTCGGACCTCGTCGAAGTGCAGGGCGACCAGAATGCCGGCCACGAACTGCTCCTGGTAGGTGATGGGGTTGCGGGCCCAGGGCCACACCCCGGCGATGTCGTGCGTCCAGGCCCGACGACGCCGAAGGAAGCGGTGTAGTGGAGGTCGGCGGCCAGCAGCAGCGCGAACAGCAGGCTGCCCGAGCATGATGAGGCCGTGGTGCGAGCTGGCCCGGAGCACCCGGAGCACGAACGGGAAGACGAGCGTACAGCAACAGCAGGACGACCACGAAGTAGAGCTGGTAGTAGCCGTACACCGTGTAGTTCCAGAGCAGCGACCAGGCCTGGTCCCACGAGTTGCCCGTGATCATCGTGAAGACCCAGTAGATGAGCGTCCAGGCCAGGAAGGGCACGCCGATCTGCACGTAGCGGCGGCGCCAGAACCCCACCGTCGAGCGCGGGCCGGGTGATCTGGGAGTACGTCAGCAAGAAGGCGGCGAGGAAGAAGAAGGCCGTCCGGCTGAAGTGCAGGAGCATGACGAAGGCCCACGCCGTCGTGTTGCCGGCCTGGACGTTCCACAGCAGCGAGTGCTGGAGCACGACGGCACAGCAGGCGATGACCCGGAACGAGTCGAACTGGCTGATGTAGCCGCCACCCGTGCCCGGGGGCGTGACGCTGGCCGGCACCAGATCCCGCGTCACGCCCGACTGGTCCGCGCTCGACACGTGCGGATCCTGCCGCACTTGCCTCAAACCAAGCTGTGAGCGCGCCGAGAAGGCGCGGGCCGCTATCCCAGCTTCGTCAGCGCGGTGCGCAGGTGGCGCACGGCCTGGCCGATGCGCTGCTCGTTCTCGATGAGGGCGAAACGGACGTGGCCGTCCCCGCCCGGTCCGAAGCCGACGCCCGGTGAGGTGGCGACACCCGCCTCGTTGACCAGGTACTTCGAGAACTCGAGGGAGCCCATCTCGCGGTAGGGCTCGGGAATGGGGGCCCAGACGAACATGGTTCCCTTGGGCGGCACCAGGTGCCAGCCGATCCGGTTGAGCCCGTCGCACAGCGTGTCGCGCCGCGACCGGTAGATCTCGTTGATCTCCTTCGGGTACTCGGGCGCCTCGTTCATGGCCACGATGGCGGCGATCTGAATGGGCTGGAACGTCCCGTAGTCGAGATACGTCTTGAGCTTGGTCAGCGCCTGGACGATCTCCTGGTTGCCGACGACGAAGCCGACGCGCCACCCCGCCATGGAGAAGGACTTGGTCATGGTGTAGATCTCCACCGCCACGTCGGTGGCGCCGGGCACCTGCAGGATCGACGGCGGGTCGTAGCCGTCGAACCCGAGGTCGGCGTAGGCGAAGTCGTGCACCAGGACGACCTCGTGCTCGCGGGCGAAGGCCACCAGGCGCTCCATGAAGGAGAGGTCCACGCAGGCGGTCGTCGGGTTGTGCGGGAACGACAGGACGATCACCCGCGGCTTGGGCCACGACTCCTCCCAGGCGTGCATCAGGCCGTCGAAGAAGGCCTCACCCGGATCCGGCGCGTCGACCGACTCCACGTCGGGCCCCTGCAGCGGGACCTGGCGCACGTCGGCGCCGGCGAACAGCGGGCCCCAGATGTGGATCGGGTACGACGGCGACGGCACGAGCGCCGTGTCGCCCGGGCCGACCAGCACCCACATCAGATGGGAGAAGCCCTCCTTGGCGCCGATGGTGGTGACGACCTGGGTCTCGGGATCGAGCTCGACGGCGAACTTGCGCTGGTAGAGGTCCGTGATGGCGCTGCGCAGCTTCGGGATGCCACGCGAGGCGGAGTAGCGGTGGTTGCGCGGGTTCCGGGCGGCCTCGGCCAGCTTGTCCACCGCCACGTCGGGCGAGGGCAGGTCGGGATTCCCGAACCCGAGGTCGATGACGTCGCGTCCGCTCCGCCGCGACGCCGCCTTGAGATCGTTGATGGTGGCGAACACGTAGGGCGGCAACCCGTTGATGCGGCGGAACTCCATCGTGGAAGTCTACGACCCGGGTCGCGCGCCGCCGGACCCGGGTCCGTCAGCCGCAGCGGGCGCGCCGCCGCGGCCAGCGCCTCGACGTCGACGGGCCAGCCGAAGATCGCCCACGTGGCGCCCGCCTCGTGCAGCGCCCGCAGCTTCTCGGTCAGCGGCGGCGAGGCCGACGGCGGCGGCCCGGCCCAGGTGACCTCCACGCCGCGGGGCCCGGCCGACCCGCTCGGCCACGAGCGCCGGCGCGGCGTCCCAGACGTTGAGCGCCGCCCCGGCCGCCCGGGCCTCCTCGGTCCGCCCCGCCTGGACCGCCGGCCATCCACACCGGGAGGCCGGCCTCGGACCAGCCGGCGCCCCAGCGCCACCATGTCGGCCCGGCGCTCGGCCGCCGGACGCGAAGGGGATCCCGTAGGCGCGGTTCTCCTCCTCGCTCAACCGGTCACCGGTGCCCAGCCCGGCGATCACCCGCCCCGGCGCCAGGCGTCTCGAGGCGCCAGGAACTGCGCGGCGAGCACGTCGTTGGGGACCAGGCCGATCCGGGCCACCAGGGGGCCGAGGTAGGGCCCCTCACCCGGATCACCCGGATCGCGGGACGGACCGAGCATGGTGGCCAGCGCGCCGAGGACTGGAAAGGGCGCCAGCGCCGGTCGCTCGGGCTGGCCGATGGGCCAGATGTGGTCGTAACAGAAGAGGCCGTCCACCCCGGCCGCAACAGCGTCACGGGCGGCGGCGAAGGCCGCGTCGGGCGTGTCGCGGAACGTCGGCAGGACGACGCCGGTGCGCATCAGCCCAGGCCGCCCTGCCGCACCGCCAGCGGCGCCACCGACGGCGCCGGCCCGCTCGCCGAACGCGGCCGGCGCGATCACGCACGCCGGGCCGGCGGTCGCCCCCCTCGACCAGCTCGGCGAAGGCGAGCGCGCGCGGACTCGATGAGGAGGTCGCCCGCTTCGACCACGCCGCCACCCAGCACGAAGCAGGCCGGGTCGAGCACGGCGGCCAGGTTGGCCAGTCCGAAGCCGATCCACCCGCCGACCTCGCGGATGACCTGCTGCGCCGCCGGGTCGCCGGCGGCCGCCGCGGCCGAGACGTCCTCGCCCCGCACGCTCTCGGGGTCGCCACCGGCGAGCCGGACCACCTCGCCCAGCCGGCCCGCCAGGGCCGCCTCGCGGGCCAGGACGCCGAGCCCGGCGCCCGAGGCGAAGCGCTCCCAACAGCCGCGCCGCCCGCAGGGGCACGGCGGGTCCGGCCGGGTCCACCACCATGTGGCCGATCTCGCCGGCGAAGCCGGCCGATCCGACCTGCACACGCCCGTCCAACATGATGCCGCCGCCGATGCCGGTGCCGAGCGTGACCATGACGACGTCGTCGTAACCCCGGGCGGCGCCGAGCCGGTGCTCGGCCAGCACGGCGAAGTTGGCGTCGTTCTCGATCAGCACGGTGCGCCCGGGCAACTGGTCGCCGATGAGCTCGTTCCAGTCGACGCCCTGGGCCTGCGGGAGGTTGGGGGCGAAGCAGAGCCGGCCCTGGTGGTCGACCATGCCGGGCGCCCCGACGCCCACGGGCGCCGGGGCCGTGAGCGCCGAGCTGGCGGTCCAGGTCGGCCACCACCTCGGCCACGGCCCGAGCCACGTGGCTGCCGACGATGACGCGGGTCCCGGTCGGGGTGGCGACCCGGGCCTCGGCCACGATCTCGTCGGATCGGCTCGAGGGCGACGCCGAGGACCTTGGTCCCGCCGATATCGATGCCGTAGGTGACGTCGGCGGCCGGGTGGCCCCCGTCGGGAGTCACGAGGTCGACTCGACCCGCGCCTTCAGCTCTCGCATGGCGGTGGCCATGATGCGGCTCGTGGCTCGCATCTTGATGAAGCCGGGAATGGGCACCCGCAACTCGGCCTCGAGGTGGTAGGTCACGTCGGTGCCCCCACCCTCGCCGGCGTCGAAGATGTAGCTGCCGTCCAGCTTGGTGGTGATGTCGCCCTGGGTCAGCTTCCAGGCCAGGACGTGCGGCGCCTCGGCGTAGTCGTAGGCCAGGGTGTAGCTGGTGCTGCGCCCGAAGGCGGCGGCGCGGAAGGTGACCAGCAGCGGGCGGCCCTGGTCGTCACGCTCCTTGATCTCGACCTCTTTGATGTCGGCGGCCCACTCTGGGTATCGCTCGAGGTCGGCCGCGACGGCGAAGCAGCGCTCGGGCGGCGCCCCTACCGAGATCTTCTCTGTGGCTTGATCGGCCACGTCGGTGCTTCCTTCCTGTCGATGCTGCCAGCGCGGCGGTGCGTCAGATTGTCACTCCAGCGAGCGCGTCGGCCAGCCTAGAAGCGAGAACGTCGTTGTCGAAGGATTCCTGCACCCTAGATCGGGCGGCCCGGCCCATTCTGCGACGGCGGTTGGGGTCGGACAGGAGGCTCCCGCAGGGCCTCGGCCACGGCACCCGGGTTGCCGGGATCGGCCACGACCAGACCGGTCTCACCGTGGACCACGGCCTCGGACGCCCCGCCGCTGTCCCCGGCCACCTGGGGCACGCCGGCCGGCGGCCGCCTCGAGGAACACGATGCCGAAGCCCTCCTGCTCCAGGCCCAGCCAGCGGTTGCGGCAGGCCATGACGAAGATGTCGGCCGCGCCGAGGAGGTCGGCGCGGTCCTCCTGGCTCACCCGACCCGAGCACCCGCACCGTCACCGGGCTCTGCGTCGGCCAGGCGCCGGAGGTGGTCCAGCTCCCGGCCGTCGCCCGCGATGGCCACGACGAGGTCGGGGTAGGAGGGGGCCAGCCGCGTGGCCGCTCGAATCAGGACGTCCATGCCCTTGCGGGGGACGAGCCGGCTCACGCTCGAGAGCAACGGGCCCCCGACGGGGAGGCCGAGCCGGGCCCGCGCAGCGCGGCGCTCAGCCGCCTTGAGCGGGACGATGGCGCCAGCGTCGACACCGGGTGGGATCTCGACGAGGGATCCGGTGAGGTCCGGCACGACGCGCCGGGCCTCGGCCGCCGGGTAGCCGCCCGGCCGACACGATCAGCCGGGCCTCGCGCAGCACCCGGGCCAGCACGGCACGCGAGCCGGGCAGCCGCCCCGGCACCGTGACCTCGGCGCCGTGGAGGACGACGCCGTAGGGGACGTCGAGACGCGGGCCCAGGAGGCCGAGCGGGAGGGCGGGTCGAGCAGGACCAGGTCGACCTCGTGCTCCCTGACCGCGGCATCGAACGGCGGCCAGGGCTTCGGGCGTCGGGAAGAAGAGGATCCGGCCCGGGCACGCGCTCGATGCGGATGCCCCGCTGCGGCCTGCGCAGCGTCGAAGGCGGCAGCATCGTCGTCGGAGGACGCGGTGAGGACAACGTAGGAGGACGGGATCGAGCCGGCTCCACAGGTCCCAGAGGTAGTTCTGGATTCCCCCGACCTTGGGTGGGAAGTCGTTGGTGACGAGCAGGTGGCGCTTCACCGGGAAGCGCCCGACACCGTCGGCGCGCCCGGAGCGGCGCGCCACGGTGCTCAGCCGGCCTGCGTGCTGAAGCGCAACGTCGGGACCAGCCCGGCGCGCTCGAGCATGCGCATGGCGCGCGCCTCGTCAGCGTCGATGACCACGGCGTCGTCGGGCTCGCGCTCGAGGAGGAAGCTGACGACGCAGTCGTCGCAGGCGTTCGTGTTGCGCAGCGCGCAGCAGTCGCAGTCGATGGTGAGGTCGGCCTCGGGCTCGCTGGCCGCCGGGCCGAGCAGCGTGGCGTCCCGCCGCGTCCGGAGGCGGCGGGGAGCAGCGTGACGTGGGAAGCGGTGATATCTGAGGCGGTGATGTTGCAGCAGTGTCCCTGGAAGTCGGCATGACGATGACCCTCTCTGTTGGGGCCAAGCATGGCGAAGGGGTGTGACAGCGGTCCGCCATCGGTGCTAACCCCCGTGCAGCGCCTGCAGCGCGGTCTGCAGCGTCTGCTCGACGCCCCAGGCCACGCTCTCGGTGCGCACGCGCGTCGGAGGCGGCGACGGACAGGAAGGGCGGGCCGGCCACCCGGTAGTCCCGGTAGGCCGCCGAGCTCATCACGAGGTCGATGCCCGGGTTGCCGGCGGCGTCGCCGGCCAGGGCCGTGATGGCCTCGGGACTCTCCTCCCCCGGGCTGCGCGTCGACGACGACGAGGCGGGCGGCACCGGCCAGGCCGGCGTGCAGTTCGTGCAGGCCGTCCCAGAGGTCCCGGCAGCCGAGGCAGGCCGCCGAGAGGAACAGGAGCAGAACCGGCGCGGCGGCCTCCACCACCTCTATCCGGCAGTCGGCGCCGTCGGGAGTGACGCCGACGACGTCGTGCGGCGTCGCGGCGGGATGGTCGGTGTAGGTGGGGATGGGCCGGAGCCGGCGCAGGATCTCGGCCGGCGGCTCGCTCACGAAGCCTGCGACGCTGCGCCCGGCTCCTCGAGCTCCTCGCCGGTGAGCTCGACGACGCTGTTCCCGTGGCCGCACCAGCGGCACACGACGTCGTCCACCGTGCGGAGCGAGCACCTCCTCGTCCTCGACGACGAGGTCGCCGCCCACGCTGTAGTGGTGGAAGGCCTTGGTCTTCTGCGAGATGGTGACGTCGAAGCGGGTGAGGTTGCCGCAGCCGTCACAGCGGTATCGAGGGGCGCTCACCTGGTCAACGGTAGTCCGCGGCCCGGCGGGGCCCCTCCGGCGTCAGGCGCTGCCGACGACCTCGCCGATCTCCACGCCCGTGACCGTCACGCCCCCCATGCCGCCGCCGACCGGCGGTGCGGCGGAGCGGGCCTGCTCCTCGGTCTCGAAGACGGTGATCGAGGACCCGTGCGAGTCGTCGATGCGGACCCAGTAGCCCGCCACGAAGCCGGGCAGCGCTTTCACCGTGGGAACGAGCTCTTCCAGGCCTTTGACGGCGGCCTCGGCATCGGTGATCTCGACCGTGACGACGTGAGCATGCATGGGCCCCTCTTTTCGTTGGGTGCCGCCATCCTCCCACGGGACGCTGGGAGCGCACTGGGGTTGCAACAAAGGCCCCTGCCGGCTGGTTCTCGCTGCTCCGCCTGTCCGCCACGCCTGCTTCTCGCGGCGTTGCTCCTAAATGCGGTTGAGCAGCTCGCTCTTCTTGGCGGCGAACTCCTCCTCGGAGAGGATGCCGCGGCGGCGTAGGTCGTCGAGCTCAATGAGCCGGTCCCGTATCTCGAAGTGGGGAGTGCCCGGCGTGCCCCCGGCGGGCGGCGCGGTGGCCCCGCTCGAGGTTGCCGCCGGCGTGGATGTCGGGGCGCCTCCGCCCACGCCGAAGGGCGGGGTGTCGTCGCGCGTCGTCGTGGGTGCCGTCGTCGCCCGTGCCGTCGCCGGAGCCGGTCTCCGGGTCGGCGTACGGGGCGCCGTAACGGTCGCGTGGTTGCATGTCCGAGGGGATGGCCTCGCGGCGGCCCCCGCCCACGATCTCGTTGATCTGCGAGTTGATGACGCGCTGCACCACCGCCGGCTTGCGCATGTACTCCAGCGTCAGCGAGTCGTCCTCGCCTTGCACGTCGATGATGAGCGAGCCCGTCCCGAGCACCCGCTCGATCAGCTCCTGGCGGATGTTGACCTCGGTGATCCGCTGCAGCCGCAACTGCACGGTGTCGCGCCCGACGATGCCCTCGCGCACGAGGATCCGGGTGGAGGTGAGCGCGACCACGTAGGAGCGCCAGCGGATGAAGCGACCGAGCAGCCACAGGCCGGGGATCACGGCCAGGACGAGGATGGGGTAGTTCGTCCAGCTCGGTGCGTTCTGCCACAGGATGACCAGCACGATGAGACCCGCCCAGACGCCGATGGAGCTGAAGAGGGGGCCGAAGAGGAAGATCCAGTGCGGTCGCAGCTCGGCCAGCAGCTCCTCGTCCTCGTTGAGGAATTTCCGAGGCAGGGCCATCGCCCCAGCGTACCGGCGCCCACCCGTCGCCCCGGGGCACGGTGCCCGCCGGACATAGGGTGGCGACATGCCGTACGCCGAGGTGGACCCCGACGAGGTCAAAGCACGCATCGCCCGGGGTGAGGACGTCTTCCTCCTGGACGTGCGCGAGCCCGACGAGGTCGAGGCCTGGTCGTACCCCATCGGCATCAACATCCCGCTCGGCGAGCTCGGTCAACGCCTGGACGAAGTCCCCCGGGACGTCACCGTTGTGGTGGCCTGCCACGTCGGCGGCCGATCCGCTGCAGCGGCGCAGGCGTTGAGCGACGCCGGGTGGACGGCCGAGAACCTGACCGGCGGCGCGGTCGCCTGGGCGGCCGGCGAGACCTGACCCCGGCCGGTCAGCCCCCTGCCGCGCCGATCACCGGCGATGCGGCGTGCAGCGCAGCCCCCGAGCCCTTGTAGGGGGCGTTGCCGAGTGCGAAGACCCCGCCGTCGGAGCCGACGAGCCAGTACCCGGCGTTGGACGCTGCAGCCATGCCGACGATCGGCTTGCTGAGGGTCTTCCCGCCCATGGACCCGTCGAACGGGGCGTCCCCGTAGTTGAAGATGCCGCCGTCGGACGCGACCAACCAGTAGCCGCCCCCGTCCGTCGTTGCCGCGATCCCGGTGATGGGCTTGTTCAGAGGCAGGCTGCCAGCCGAACCCTTGAACGGAGCGTTGCCGTAGTTGAAGACACCGCCGTCGGAGCCGACCAGCCAGTAACCGCCCTCACCGGTCCCGGCGATTCCCACGACGGGCTTGTTCAGGTGCACGGCGGCGGCGGAACCTTCGTACTTGGCGTCGCCATAGGCGAACACCCCTCCGTCGGAACCGACCAGCCAGTAGCCGCCACCGTCCGCTGTCGCCGCGATCCCGACGATCGGCTTGTTCAGGTGCAACGAGCCGGTCGAGCCGTGGAACTTGGCGTCGCCGAAGCTGTAGACCCCACCGTCGGAGCCGACCAGCCAGTAGCCGCCGTCATCGGGGGTGGCCGCCAGGCCGACGATCGGCGCGTTGGGTTTCACGCCGAGCCCCGGGAGTGAACCCTCGAACGGCACTCCGTAGGACTGCACGCCACCACCGGCCTCAGCCAGCCAGTAGCCGGCCTTGGAGTTCGGAGGCAACGGCGGCGAAGGTGGTGGTGGCGGCGGGGCGAAGTTCGCCAGTTCGGCCCGCTGGTCCGTCGTCATGCACTGCACGGCGTTCGTCGGCAGCCCGGCCAGGCGGGCGGAGTCGGACTGGGAGGCCGCGATGGTGCCGTCGGCCACGACGAAGTTGCCGAGGATGACCGTCTTCCCGGGGGCAACGGTGAACGTGTACCCCCACGTCGGATTGTCGTCGGCGTTGGTGAAAGTCACGTTCTGGGCGCCGACGGCGGCACCCGGCCCCTGCAGGACGTGCCCCTCCCGTGGATCACTCGACGTGGTGCCCGAGAAGTTCTGGAACGTCGTGATCCACTCGTCGCTGTTCGATGGCGTCAGCGTGCCGCCGGACGTCCCGGTGATGGTCGTGTTGCTGTCCGACCCGAGATTGTTGTGCGTGCCCATGGTGGCGGTGATGGGTGTCGCTCCCGGGTTGGTGAAGATGTTCAAGGTCCGCTCGAAGTGGTCGTTCTTCGGAACGAACACCTGCCGGGAGACGTTGAGGCCGTCGATCGCCTGGACCGGGAAGTCGAGCTCCTGGCCGCTGCAGGTCGGTGCCGCCACGGGACCGTTCTTGTTGTACCAGGTGCAGTTGGTGTCGCTGCTCGAGGTGCAGAACGTGCCGTTGACGCTCATGCTGAGCGAGTTGTACCCGTCGAAGGCGTCGTTCAACGTGGCCTGCGTCGTGCCACCGTTGAGCGTCGAGGCCGTCACGGCGTGGGTGAAGCTCGCCTCCGACATGGCGGCGCTGGCCGAACTCGTGGTCGCGAAGGTGATGTCAGTGTTGACGAACCACTTCATGCCGGCCGCGTCGATGAGGGCCTGCGAGCCGGTCGCGTGCGGCCGGAGGGCGTCACCCTTTCGTTGCCCCGCTCCCACCTGCACGCCACCGAGCGAGTTGGGCTTGGCGAGCGATTCCGCCGCCGGGGCAGCGACGCCGTCGCCGCCGCGTTGGGCGGCCGCCACCGGCGTCGCGCCAAGCATGGCCGCGCCGGCACCGAGACCGAGCACGGCCGCGGTCGGCACCGCGAGCCGCGAGACGACCGACGGTTGCCGATCCGCCCAGCCGCCGTCCGCCGCCGCCTGCTGCCAGCCGCGGATGGCGCGGTCGACCGCGGCCGGCTCCGTTGCCGTTCTGACCCGGGCCTGCCGGCCCAGTGCGACTCCCGAAGCCCGCAGACCGAGCTTGGCCACCGCGCCGGCACCGGTCGAAGCCAGGAGGAGCGTGGCGGTCTGATGCCCGGGCATCCGCCAGGCGATTGACAACAACGAGCCGTCGAAGGAGATGAGACCGGCGGCGTCGATCTCCGCCGCCAGACGTGCGGCGAGCGGCGCCGCGTCGCGCACTCCGCCGAGGAGCACGGCAGTGCCCGGGTTGTCGTGGCGAGCGGTTGCCTCGGCGTCGCGCAGCGCGCACATGGCAACGGAACGGGAGCACCGCTTCGGCAGCACCACCTCCAGCACGGAGAACCCGTTGCGGGTCAGCTGCGTCGGCACATGGAGTGCTGACGTCGCAGAATCATCCTCTCTTGCCAAGACGACCCATCCGACCTCTGCTCTGGCGGGATGAACAACCGTGTGTGCTGCCCTCTGTGCGCGCGACAGTGGACTCCTCTCGTCTTGCGGTGGGACCGTCCCCCGGCCCGGGCGAATGATAAGGATCAACCCCTGTGAAAAGGGGGATGATCCCAAAAGACCAGGCCAGAGGTCAGCGAGGGTGCGGTGAAGAAGGTCGGCGCAGCGGCTCGGGATCAGCGACGACGCTCGTTTGCTGCGTCGTCAGACCTCGTGGCGCCGCGATGGCCGCCGAGGCGAGTCCCGGCAACACGGCGACAGCGCCGAACGGCCCGGCCCGGCCCAGGAACTCCACGGTCCCCGCCACCGTCCCGCTCCCGAGGTCGACGAAGGCCAGTCCGTCGCGGACCGGCCCCGCGGTCGGTTGGCCTCCCACGAGGCCGGCCAACACCGCGTGGCGCGGGTCGCCGTAGGTCACGACCGCGAGATCGTTCCGGACGTCGAGCGATCCGAGCACTCCGGCGAGCGCGACGACACACTCTTCCTGGCCCGTCGCCGGGTCGAGCCGCAGGACGCGGCCAGTACCCGAGTCGGCCAGGATCAGGTGGTCGCCGCTCCAGCGCGGGTGTCGCGGGAGCGTGAGCCCGCTCAGCAGGCGCTCCCCTGCCGTGGTGAGGACGACTCCCCCGCCGACGAGCGAGGACTCCCATCCGTTGGGCTCGTTGCTCAGGCCGGCCGCGGTCACGAACGCTGCCCGTCCGTCGACCAGGGCGATACCGGTGAGGAGCGACCGCGTCTCGGGACGGAGCGCGTCGACGCCCGGCGGCACCCAGACGGGGCGCATGGAATGGTGATCGTCGAGCGTGGCCAGGCAACTGAAGAGCCCCGAGACCAAGACCGGTCCACCCGAGCCAAGGGCGAGGTCGGTGACACCGAGACTCCCCGTCGTGTGGGCCTCCTGAGCCAGCAGGAGATGCTCAGCCGGCCCTTCGGGCTCGGGACCGGCGTCGACGAACGTCCACACCTGCCAGTCCGAGGCAAGGACGAGCCTGTCGCCGTCGCAGGCGGCCGCGCTCACCGAGTCGAGGCCGAACTCGCGGACGACGACACCGAGTCGTTCCTCGGCCGTGATCAGGTACAGGCGCGACGCGGAGGTGGCGACGATGCTCACGTCGTGTTCGGCCAGCACCGCCCCGACGCCGGCGGAGATCACCGGTTCGAACGTGTGCAGGTGCAGAGCCCGCGGCACGCTCATTGGACGACCAGAGTCGCGGCGTCGAGCCGGGATCGGGACATCGTCGTCGAACCACAGGTCGCCGCGTACCGCTCCACCGAGGAGCCCGACGGCGGCGGGACGCCGGACGCCCGGCAGCGCGCACACGTCGAAGAGCTCTCTGACCGACCCCTCGACGAGCAACCAGTGCAGGAGCTCGCCCGACGTGAGATCGATCACGAACAGCCCGAGGTGGGGCAGCATGTTCCGAGCCTCGAGCGCGTCATCGAGCGGCAACCCCGAATAGATGTCGCCCCGGCGCGGCTTCGACGATCCGACGACCGCGTAGTCCCCCACGAAGCACAGGCCGCGCAGGAACCCCGGCCCGAAGGCCACCGGCTCGAAGACCTGTCGCTCCCGATCGACCGTGCCCAGCTCACCGGTGCCGGCATTGGCCACCCACAGCTGGCCGTTCCACCATCGGGGCGAGTGGGGCATGGAGAGGCCGCGGGCCACGACCTCGTTGGTGGCAACGTCAATGACCACACCCTGGTCGCGACGACCGTCCCGCCAATCGTCCACCTCCGTGGACTCGCTGACGCAGGTCACGTAGGCGGCCGCACCATCCTTCATGGCCAGTCCGTTGAGGTGGCAGCGGTCGCCCGGGGCGGGCCCGGAAAGAAACGGCGGGTGCCAGCGGGGCACGAAGCTGGCCGAAGCGCTGGTCGAGGCCAGGCACCCGAAGCGCGTATTGACCCACACGTCGCGGCCGTCCGCCTCGAGTGCCAGATCGTGAATGTTCACGTTGCCGACCGTCGACATCAGGCGCGGAATGAAGAGGCGGTCGTGACCGTCGCTGGTGGTGGCGCCGGGAGCAAGGACGTTCTCGAACCGCCAGATCTCGTAGCGGGTGGCGACCCACAGCCTGTCGTTCCCGTCGCTCGCCAAGCCCATGACCTTGTCGAGTGATCGGTCGAAGACAGCGAGTTGCCCCTGCGGGTCCACGCCCACGAGCCAGAGCTTGGCCGGTGGCGTGCCGAAGACCAGGCTGACCTCCTGGGTCACCAGCCACTCGGCGAACCCCTCGGATGCCAGAAGCTGGACATCGTCATGGACCTCGAGAAGTTCGGATTCGTCTGGTGAAGGTGCGGTCGTCATGATCTCATGGAAGCGTCATGCGGTCACACCGATGACGCCGCATGGCGTGAGCGTACGACGCCCCGCGTCCGGCGCGGCGCATCCGTAGGGCTGGTGGGGATCGAACCCACGACCCAAGGATTATGAGTCCTCTGCTCTAACCACTGAGCTACAGCCCCGGGTGGGTTCTAGCCGACGCAGGGCCAGGGCACGGACAATTCACGCTGCAGCAACCTCCGCCCTGCATTCGGGCGGCAACATGCCGGCATGGATCTCGAGGACATGGATCGCGTGGACCCTGGGGACGTGCACGGTCACGTGATCGTCTGCGGGCTGCAGGGCGTGGGGCTACGCGCCGTGGAGCAATTCCACCTGAGCGGTACCGAGGTCGTGGTCATCGACGACGACGCTGATCCCCGCCGCTGGAGGACCCTCGACGACTGGGGCGTCCCCCATGTCCGGCGGCACGCCCACCGGGGCGAAGGGTTCGACGAAGCGGGCCTGGCGCGGGCCGCCGCGGTCGTCTGTGTCGAGGTCGACGAGATCCACACGCTGGAGACGGCGCTCCGGATCAAGGAGATCCGCCCCGACCTGCCCCTGGTGGTGCAGCTGGCCAACCCCTCGGTGGCCCGGGCGCTCGAGCGGGTGTCGGGGCCGGGCAGCGTGCTCGACGTGGCGGCGCTGGCTGCGCCGTCGTTCGTCGAGGCCTGCCTGCTCCGGCCGTCGCACTCCATCGAGCTGGCGGGCATCGACTTCGCCGTCGTCGAGCTCGCCGTCGAAGCGCGAGCGCACGTGCACGACACCTTCCGCGCCCACTTCGGCCACCTGGCCCCCGTGGCGATCATGCCGGTCGGTGACGCGCCCATGGAGCTGTGCCCGGGCCGCGACCACCCGCTCCATGTCGGGGACCGCGTGGCCGTCCTTGGCACGGTGGACGAATTGCAGCGCGGGGGGATTCCGACGACGCGGCCCGCCGAGCGGTCCAACACGGTCTGTGGGTCTGGCGCGCCGCATCCGAGTGCAGGTCCGCATCGCGCTCGAGGAGGGCAACCGCGCCCTGGCCGTGGTGGCCTCGGCGCTGTTCGCGCTCATCGTGCTGGCGACCGTCATCATCCACTCCACGTTCCGACCCGACGACTCGCACGCGCACCTCGGATTCCTCGCCTCCCTGTACTTCACCGTGGAGACCGTGGCGACCGTCGGGTACGGGGACTACAGCTTCTCGCACCAGAGCCCGTGGCTCATGGTCTGGGCGATCATGCTCATCGTCCTGGGCGTGGCCCTCGTGTCGACCGCGTTCGCGCTGTTCACCAACATCTTGGTGAGCCGCCGTCATCGAGCGGTCGCTCGGGAGGCGGCAGGTACCGGGGATGGTGGACCACGTGATCGTCATCGGCCTCGGCGCGGTGGGCATCAGCGTCGTCCGTCAACTCGTGACGGAAGGCGAGTCCGTGGTCGTCATTGAGCGCGACGCCGACAACCGCTACCTGGCCCAGGCCCGCGCGCTGGGCGTCCCCGTCGTCATCGCCGATGCCACCCAGTCGCAGACCCATCGCATGGTCAACGTCGCGGACGCCAAGGCCGTCGCCGTCCTGACGAGCGGGGACCTGACGAACATCGAGACCGGGCTGTCGGTACGCGAATCGCTGGGTGAACGGTGGGACGACGTCCCCGTGGTCCTGCGCGTCTTCGATCGCGAGCTGGCGCAGATGATGGAGCGCGGCTTCGGCTTTCAACACGTCCGCTCGACCTCGGCCCTCGCCGCGCCCTGGTTCGTCGGCGCCGCCCTCGGACTCGACGTTCTCAGCACGTTCTACGTCGACCAACAGCCGTTCCTGGTGGCCGGTCTCACGGTGGCGCCCGACGGCGGCCTGCAGGGGCTCGCCATGCGGGATCTCTCGTCGAGGACACGAGTCATCGCCCTCAGCCGCGCCGCCGACGGCGTGCTGGAGCATCCACCGCGCCGAGGCACGGTCTTCGCCGGCGGCGACATCGCGTACCTCCTCGGCCCCTACGAGGAGCTCCTCGGGGTCCTCCAACGCGATCAGACACGCGTCTGAGGACTCGGCATCATGGTGCGTCGTGACCATGGTGGAGGAGGACACGCCCGGATCCTCCACCGCCCCTGCGTCGCCGGTTGCCAACCCTCAGGGCACACCCGCCGCGCGGTTCGGGCCCTGGGTGGTGGTGGCCTTGTCGATGGCCTGGGGACTGTGGGAGCTGCGGCCCGAGCTGCGCGCCGTGCCGTACCTCGACGACAGCTCCCTGCACCAGCAGATGGTGCGCGCCGCCTCGGCCCGTATCAGCCAGGGGCATCTCCCCTTGACGAGCTGGTTCCCCTACCTCGGTCTGGGCTCGCCCCAGTTCCTCCACTACCAGAGCCTGCCGTCGATGATCTCGGGGGTCATCGGCACCTTCGCGAACCCCGACACGGTGTTCCGCTGGACCCTCTATCTCCTGTTGGCGCTGTGGCCGATCGCCGTCTACTGGAGCGGGCGCCTCTTCGGCTTGAGCCGCTGGACTGCCGCCTCGGCGGCCGCGGTGGCGCCGTTCCTGGCCTCGGCCGCCGGCATCGGGTACGAGACCAAGGCCTACGTCTGGGTCGGGTACGGCGTGTGGACCCAGCTGTGGGCGATCGTGGACGCTCCCGCTGGCGTGGGGCTTCACCTACCGCTCCCTGTCCTCGTTACGCGGCGCGTTCTGGGCCGTCCTCTTCATCATGCTGACGGTGGCGCTGCACTACGAGACCGGGTACCTGGCCTTCGTGCCGTTGGTGGTGTGGCCCTTCATCGCCCCGTCTGACCTGTGGCGACGACTCGGACGTGCCGTCGCGCTCGGCGCGTGCGTCCGCGCTGGCATCGGCCTGGGTCATCGTCCCCCTACTCCAGCAATCCCACTGGGCGGCGCGCAATCAGATCCTGGAGGGCACGGGGCTCGAGAACGGCTACGGCGCCGGCCAAATGCTGTCGTGGCTCTTCACCGGCCACCTCTACGACGACGGCCGCTGGCCCGTCGTCACGGTCCTCGTCGCCGTGGGCATCGGCGTGTGCATGGCGCGCTGGCGTTCGTTCCTCGCCGGCCGCGCCCTCATCGTCATCTGGGTGGTGACGCTGCTGATGACGTTCGGACGGACGACGTTCGGGCCCCTCTACGACGTCCTGCCGGGCAGCAGCGACATCTTCATCCGGCGCTTCCAAATGGGCGTGCAGCTCTCGGGCATCCTGCTGGCCGGCATCGCCCTCGTCTTCCTCGGACGGCTCATCCTCGACGGCGCGCTGGCGCAGGTCCCCGAGGAGCGCCGCGGCTGGGCCGCGCGGCCGGCTGGGCGGGGCGTCGTCGCCGGGCTGTGCATCGTGGCGTTGGTTCTGGTGCTCGCGCCCGGCCTGGAGCGACATGGACACCTACGACGGCCACAACGCGACGAACATCGGCCTGCAAGCAGCGGCCGACGTACAGGAGGAACCCGCAGATCGACCGAGTTGCTGGACTACGTGCGCGCCCATCCCCGTGGCCGCGTCTACGCAGGGGCGCCGACCAACTGGGGCAACGACTTCCTCGTGGGTGCGGTCCCGGTGTTCAAGTACCTCGAGAGCAAGGACGTCGACGAGGTCGGCTACACACTGCGCACGGCTTCGCTCATGACCGATCCCGAGTACTTCTTCGACGAGACCAACCCCGGCGACTACCCGCTCTTCGGCATCGGCTACATCATCATGCCGGTCGACATGGCAGCGCCGGTCGAAGCCGACAAGGTCGGGTGCTCGGGCGACTACTGCCTGTGGGCGCTCCCCCAAAGCGGTTACATCCACGTCTACGACACGACGGGCACCCTCACGGCCACCCGGGCCGACGTCGGTTCGCAGAGTACGACCCTGCTCGCCTCACCGCTGCTCGAACGAGCAGCGCGACCTCACCGTCGGTTTCAACGGGCAGGCGGCGTCCGCCCCCACCGCGGCCGATGCGTCGGCGCTGCGAGGGTCGCCGGGGCGTGTGGTGACGGAGCGGGCCGATCTCGAGAACGGCACGGCCCGGGCCGTGGTGCACACGACACGGAGGGCCACCGTGGTGCTCAGCGCCTCCTACGACCCGGGCTGGCACGCCACGGTGAACGGCAGAGCCGGCGCCCACGGTCATGGTGGCGCCGGCGCTGGTCGGTGTCGTCGTGGGCCCGGGTGTGCACACGGTGGTGTTCACCTACGACGGCTACGGGTCCTACGGCGCGCTGTTCGTCCTGGCGCTCGTGGTCCTCGTGGGAGCAGCCGTTGCACCCCTGGTCTGGCGCCGGACGCGATCGACGCGGCAGCGGCGGGACGGGGACAATGGAGGGTGATGACGACACGCCCCAGCCCTGAGCCTCGGCCGACGACGACGGCCACCGAGTCCGCCGACGTGGTCGTGGAGTTCCTCCGCGCCCTCGCCGCGTACGACGTCGACGCGGCGCTCGACCTCGTCGCCGACGACCTCGTCTACAGCAACGTGTCCCTGCCCACCATCTACGGCCGTGACCGGCTGGAGCGCATCGCCCGGCCCTGGCTGCGGCCCGGGCGGATGGGCTTCGACGTCCACCTCAATCACGTGGCGACAGAGGACAACGTCGTGCTGACCGATCGGATCGACGAGCTCAGCTTCGGCCGCTTCGCGACCCGGTTCTGGGTCTATGGCCGCTTCGTCGTCGGTGACGACTGGAAGATCGCCGTCTGGCGCGACTCCTTCGACTGGCTGGACGTGACCATCGGCAACCTGCGAGGTCTCGCCGGCCTGGTGTCGCCGGCGCTGAACCGCCGGATGCCGGCAGACTGACTTCGAGGCACGTCTGCTTCGAGGCACGTCTGCTTCGAGGCACGTCTGCTTCGAGGCACGTCTGGAGGAGTGCCGCTCTCCTGCAGGTAGCCCCCTCTACTGGAGGTAGCCCTCCACGGTCCCGGCCGAGCGCTCAGAGGCGGCGTCGGGGTCCTGGCCGGCGTGCCGCTTGGCCCGGCGTTGGCGCAGCATGTCCCAGAGCTGGTCGAGTGTCACCTCGAGGT
This sequence comes from uncultured Acidimicrobiaceae bacterium, assembly GCA_963738135.1. Classification (GTDB taxonomy): domain Bacteria; phylum Actinomycetota; class Acidimicrobiia; order Acidimicrobiales; family RAAP-2; genus Bog-473. The sequence continues at coordinate 689,097 of CAVTVK010000001.1, forward strand.
CGCGCTTGCGCTTCAGCTCGTCGTCGCTCAGTCCCTCGCCGACATGCGCTTCCTCGAGCTGCTGCTCCTCGGCGGCGAGCTGGTTGATGCGCTCCACGATGTCCTGGTCGTCCACTGTCAGCTCCGATCGACGGTCCCAGCGCCGGTGCAACTGGGCCAGACCCAACGTGTGGGCCTGACCCAGTTTGCCGGACTCAGGCGGCGGCGCCCAACTTGGACTCCTGGGCGCCGGCGGCCGCCTCCGCACCCGACCCGGACAGCGCCGGGGTGAGCACGTCGGCGATGGTGGCCGCCAGGTGGAACGTCATGACGTCACGCACCTCCTCGGGGACATCCTCGAGGTCGTTGCCGTTGCGCTCCGGCAGGATGACCTCGGTCAGCCCGGCGCGGTGCGCAGCCAGCACCTTCTGCTTGACGCCACCGATCGGCAGCACACGGCCCTGCAGGGTGACCTCACCGGTCATCCCGACCACCGAGCGCACCGGCACGTCGCGCAGGAGGCTGACCAGCGCGGTCGTCATGGTGACGCCGGCCGACGGCCCGTCCTTGGGGACGGCACCGGCAGGCACGTGCACGTGGAACCGCTTGCCGCTGAAGACCGTCGGGTCGATCCCGAGCTCCTCGGCGTGCGAGCGCACGTAGGAGAGCGCGATCTCGGCCGACTCCTTCATGACGTCGCCGAGCTGTCCCGTGAGGGTGAGCCCCTCGGGACCGTCGGAGACGCTGGCCTCGACGAAGAGGACGTCGCCGCCCGCTCCGGTCACGGCCAGACCGGTGACCACACCGGGCACGCTGGTGCGATCGGCCGCTTCGAAGAAGAAGTGCGGCCGGCCGAGCCAGCCCCGCACGTCGTCCGCTTCGACGACGACCGGCGCCTCGCGCTCGCCCGAGGCGAGCTTGGTAGCCACCTTGCGCAGCAGCTTCCCGAGCTCGCGTTCCAGGTTCCGCACGCCGGCTTCCCGGGTGTAGTCGGACACGACGGCACGCAACGCCTCGTCACTGATCTGGACCTCGTCCTCGCGCAACGCCGCCCGGGTGAGCTGGCGGCCCACCAAGTGGTGCTTGGCGATGGAGACCTTCTCGGTCTCGGTGTAGCCGTCGATGCGGATGACCTCCATCCGGTCGAGCAGAGGCCCGGGGATGGTGTCGATCACGTTGGCGGTGGCGATGAACAAGACCCGCGAGAGGTCGAGGTCGACCTCGAGGTAGTGGTCGCGGAACGTGTGGTTCTGCGCCGGGTCGAGCACCTCGAGCAAAGCCGACGACGGGTCGCCGCGGTAGTCCGCGCCGATCTTGTCGACCTCGTCGAGGACGATGACCGGGTTCATGGTCCCGGCCTCGCGCAACGCGCGCACCAGGCGGCCCGGCTGGGCCCCGACGTAGGTACGACGGTGGCCGCGGATCTCGGCCTCGTCGCGCACCCCGCCGAGCGAGACGCGGACGAACTTGCGCCCGAGAGCATTGGCCACGGACTCGCCGAGCGACGTCTTGCCGACGCCCGGAGGCCCGACCAGGGCCAGGATGGCGCCCGAGCCGCGCCCGTCCACGGGTGCGAGGCCGCGCTCGGCCTGCAGCTTGCGGACGGCCAGGTGCTCGAGGATGCGCTCCTTCACGTCGGCCAGACCGTCGTGGTCGGCCTCCAGAATGCGCGACGCCTCGGCGATGTCGAGCCGGTCCTCGGACTCCGTCGCCCCAGGGGATCTCGAGCACGGTGTCGAGCCAGGTACGGATCCACCCGGTCTCGGGGCTCTGATCGCTGGTGCGCTCGAGCTTGTCGACCTCGCGCTCGACCGCCTTGCGGACATGCTCGGGCAAGTCCCTCGCCTCGAGCTTGGCCCGGTAGTCGTCGGGGTCCTCGTCGCCGCTCTCGCCACTGAGGCCGTTGAGCTCCTTGCGGATGGCATCGAGCTGGCGGCGGAGCAGGAACTCGCGCTGCGTCTTCTCCATGCCCTCTTCGACGTCGGTCTTGATCTTCTCGCGCAGCGTCAGGTCGGCCAGCGTGTCGCGGGCCCACCCGAGCACGAGGCGGAGCCGCGCTTCGACGTCGCGCGTCTCGAGCACCTCGACCTTCTGCGTGAGGGAGAGGTCGGGCGAGTAGCCCGACATATCGGCCAGGCGGCTGGGCTCGTGGATCTCGCGCAGCTGCGCCGCGATGCGGCCGGCGCCCCGGCTGTGGAGGATGTTCTCGAGCACGGCGCGGTACTCCCGGGCCAGCTCGTTGGCGGCCGGCGTCGGCTCGGGCTCGTCGAGGGGCTCCGCCTCGACCCACAGGGCGTCGCCGGTCCCGGGAACCCCGGTGCCGATGACGGCGCGGCGGTCACCCCGGATGGCCACGGCGGGCAGGCCACCTGGGAGGTCGCCCTCCTCCATGACCTCGGCGATCACGCCCACGGCGGCGAAGCGGCCCTCGATGTGGGGCACGAGCAGCAGACGTCCACCGGCGGAGCGGGCGGATTCGACCGCGGCGCGGGCCTCGTCGGACTCCAGCGCCATGGTGAACACCATTCCCGGCAGCACGACCCCGGAGGTCAGCGGCAACAATGGGAGTGTCACGTTCTCGTTCGTCATCAGGTGTCCTTTTGTAATGCCGTAATGGCAATTCCTCTGACTGGTCAACCATATGGGTGGGAGAGTCATTCCCGTGCAGGTCCGGCCCCTGGTCGGGGGTCCGGAAAGACGACGGGGCGACCTCCCCAAGGGCCTACGCTGGGCCTCGTGAGCGGTACCGAGACTGTCCCGAGCCCGGGAGCGGCGGGGGGAACGACCCTGGCCCCGGCCCGGCCAGCACCCGATCTCGACGACGGCGACCACGACCGGATGGCCCACATCGTCCTGGAGGGGTACACCCCCAAGGGGGGCGACTACGTCTCGGCCGGCCCCAGCGTGGTGGAGGGCATCGTCAACCGCACGGCGGTGCGGGCCCTCTGCGGCAAGGAGTGGGTGCCGGGGCGGGACCCCAAGCGCTACGGACTCTGCCCCACCTGCAAGGAGATCGCCGAGTCGATGGGATGGAAGATCCCGGCCAGCTGAGCCCGCGTCGGCGCCCGGCGCCGGCATTCGTGCCCCTGGTGCGGGTTCGCTACCGTGCGGTAACAAATGATCCGTGCCCGGGAACGGGCCGCCCGAAGGGAGCACGTTGGCACAGGTCAGCTTCGACGGCGTCACCAAGCAGTTCGGCGACACCACTGCCGTCGATGACCTGACCTTGCACGTCTCCGACGGGGAGCTGCTGGTGCTCCTCGGGTCGTCGGGCTGCGGCAAGACGACCGCGCTGCGCATGGTCGCCGGCCTCGAGGAGGTGACGGCGGGCACCGTCTCCATCGGTGAGCGGACGGTCAACGACGTCGACCCCAAGGACCGCGACGTCGCCATGGTCTTCCAGAGCTATGCGCTGTACCCCCACCTGACGGTGGCCAAGAACATCGAGTTCCCGCTCCGTCAGCGCGGCGTCGAGAAGGAAGAGCGGCAGGCCAAGGTGAAACGGGCCGCCGAGACGCTCGGGCTGGCCACGCTGCTCGACCGCAAGCCGGGTCAGCTCTCGGGTGGCCAACGTCAGCGGGTGGCGCTGGCCCGGGCCATCGTGCGCGAGCCGCTCGTCTTTCTGATGGACGAGCCGCTGTCGAACCTCGACGCCGCACTGCGCGTGCAGACCAGGGCCGACATCGTGGAACTGCAGAACCGCCTGTCGACCACCACCCTCTACGTGACCCACGATCAGGTCGAGGCCATGACGATGGGTGACCGCATCGCCGTCATGAGCGAGGGGAAGCTGCAACAGGTGGCCGCGCCCGAGGCGCTCTACGCGCGCCCGGCCAACGCCTTCGTGGCGCACTTCCTCGGCAGCCCCGGCATGAACCTGATGGAGGGGATGCTGGTGGAGAGCGGCGCACCCGATCCCGCAGCCGATGCCGGGACCGAGAGCCCGACGCCGCTGGGCACGTTGAGCGTGGCCTTCCCCGGCGCGTCCGTAGCGCTGCCCGCCGCCGTGGCCGACACCGTGCGCGGCGCCGGGCCCGACGTCATGCTCGGCCTGCGGCCCGAGGCGTTGCACCTGAGTGAGGACGGGGCCATCGGCGCCACCGTCATCATCGTGGAGCTCCTGGGCGCAGACACGCACGTCATCTGCCACACCGAGACGGGCTCCCGCATCATCGTGCGCCAGGGTGCCTCCGCCGCCCGCCCCAAAATCGGCGAGGCCGTGCGCATCGCCGTCGACCCGGACCCGACGTCGTTCCACCTCTTCGACGCCGCCGGCGGGGCCCGGCTCGGGGGCCTGCCGTGACGGCGGTCACCACGGCGCCGCCGATCGTGCCGGATCCGCTCGATGGCGGAGGCGGAGGCGGAGGCGGGGCGCGCGCGGGGGCGGCGGCGACGGACGGGGGCACACGGCGGTGCTGCGCTCCCGGCGACGCAAGCAGGCCCTGCTGGCCTATCTCCTGATCCTGCCGGCGATGGTGGTCTTCGGGGTCTTCTCCTTCTATCCATTCGCACGCAACTTCAAGCTGATGCTCTACGAGACCCCTCCGGTGCCGGGCCTCCCGCCGCACTACGTCGGGCTGCACCAGATCATCCCCACCATCACCTCGACGCAGTTCACCCAGAGCCTCGTCACGACCCTGCTCCTGGTCGTGCTGGTGGTGCCCATCAGCCTGCTGGCGGGCCTGGGGCTGGCCGTGGCGGCACACCGCAAGCTCAAGGGCATGGCCGCCTACCGGGTGATCTTCTCCTCCACGGTGGTCAGCTCGGTGGCGGTCGCCTCGGTGGTCTTCGGGACCCTCCTCAATCCGGTGGTGGGGCTCTTGCCGTGGCTCGGCATCAATCCGACCCCGCCGGTGCTCGAGAGCTCGACCTGGGCCCTCCCCGCCGTGGCGCTCATCACCATCTGGCAGTTCCTCGGCCTCTCCTTCATCGTCATGCTGGCCGGCCTGCAGTCGGTACCCGACGAGCTGCTCGAGGCGGCGCGCATCGACGGCGCCGGCCCGTGGACGCGTTTTTGGCGCATGACCGTGCCGCTCCTCTCCCCCACCATCTTCTTCGCGGGGGTCATCAGCACCATCTACGCCTTCCAGGCCTTCGGCGCCATCGACATCCTCATCGGGAGCCAGAACGCCGTGCGCCTGCACACCAACGTGCTCATCTACAACATCATCAACACGCTGCAGATCCAGAACAACGCCGGATCGGCCGCCATCATGGCCACCGTCCTGTTCGTGATCCTGCTGGTGCTCACCCTCCTGCAGATCCGTCTCTTGGAACGGCGGGTGAACTATGCCCGCTGACGTGCTCGAGGCGGTGGCCCCGGATCCGTCCCCCGCGGCGGCCACGACCGAGGTGCCGCGGGCGCGCAAGCCGCGGCGCAAGCTGCGCACCATCGGCAGCTACACGCTGCTGACGGCGGGCGCCGTCGTCATTCTGTTCCCGGTCTACGTGACGATCGTGAACTCGCTGCTGCCACCGGACCAGCTGGTCCACCAGCCGCCCCCGCTCTTCCCGACCAACCCGCAGTGGCACGACTACAGCGCGGCGTGGAACGGCGGCCAGATGTCGAAGTACGTGGCGACGTCGGCGATCATGACGGCGATCATCGTCGCGGGCCAGCTCGTGACATCGGTGCTCGCCGCCTACGCCTTCGCCTTCCTCACCTTCCCGCTCAAGCGCACCCTCTTCGCGCTCTGCCTGGCCACCCTGATGATCCCGCTCGAGGTGACCTTCATCACCAATCTCGACACCATCACGTCGCTGCACTGGTTCAACACGTACGCGGGATTGTCGATCCCCTTCCTCGCCACCGGGTTCGGCATCTTCCTGCTGCGTCAGGCCTTTCTGCAGATCCCGCGCGACCTGCAGGAGGCGGCCCAGCTCGACGGCTACGGCCATCTCAGGTTCATGCTGCGCGTGGCCGTCCCGCTGGCGCGGCCCTCCCTCGCCGCGCTGGCCGTGTTCTCGTTCCTCGGCGCCTGGAACCAGTACCTGTGGCCGCTCGTGTCGACCGGCGGGACGGCGCCGCTCTACACCGTGCAGATCGGCCTGAAGCAGTTGCTCGGCACGCAGGTGTCCACCATCCCCGTGTCGCTCGCCGGTGCCGTCATCGCGTTCGTGCCACTGGTGATCCTGCTCCTCATCTTCCAGAAGCAACTGGTGCGCAGCCTGACCGCGGGCGCCGTCAAGTAACCGGAGCGTGACAAGCGCTTGGCGGCGGCGCTGTCGGCTGGCGCCCGGGTGCTAGGCAATTGAGATGCGGACCCCTCGTCTCTCCCGACTCGCAGCCGCCGCGCTCTTCGTCACGACGCTCAGCGGCACGGCGGCCTCGGCCGCCATCGGCTCCGGCACTCCGGCGGGGGCCAGCAGCCTGCCCGCGTGCAACCTCAAGACCCTGGCCAACCACAAGGGCCTCGTGCAGATCACCTTCTGGGAGTCGGCCTCCGAAGCCAACCTGACGACCCTGCAGTCCATCACCAGCGCCTTCAACTCGTCCCAGTCCAAGGTGCACGTGACCCTGGTCACCCAGGCCGGCTATGACGACACCTGGCAGAAGTACCTCGCCGGCCTCTCGAGCGGGCAACTGCCCGACGTGGTCCAACTCGAGGACCAGCGCACGCAGGCGGCCATCGACACCGGCTCGTTCCTTCCGGTGCAGTCCTGCATGAACGCGGCGAAGTACCCGACGAGCGACTACCTGCCCCGCCCCCTGGCCTACTGGAAGGTGAACGGGGTCCAGTGGGCCCTCCCCTTCGCCGTGTCGGCGCCGATCCTGTACTACAACCAGAACGCCTTCACGAAGGCCGGCCTCGACCCGGCACACCCGCCGGCCACGCTGGCCGAGATGGTGAGCGACGCCAAGGCCCTCAAGGCCTCGGGCAGTGGCATGGGCCTCGTCCTCGACCCCTGGCACCTCGAGACGTGGCTGGCCACGGCGAACCAGCTCTTCGTCAACAACAAGAACGGTCGCAGCACCCGCGCCACCCAGGCCGCGTTCAACACCAAGGCCAGCGTGTCCATCTTCAGCCAGCTGAACACGCTGGTGCGCTCGGGCGATGCCACGACCAACCCGGCGACAGGGCCGGACGAGTTCGACAACCTGCTGGGCATCGGCAGCGGCAAGTACGGCATGACCCTCGAGACCTCGGCCGCCCTCGGCACGGTGACCCAGCTCCTCGGCACCGGGAAGTACGCCAACGTGAAGCTGGGCATCAGCGCCTTCCCCGTCTACAGCTCGTTGGTGAAGGGCGGGGTGGAGCCGGGTGGCTCCGGGGTCTACATCTCGAACAAGGTCCCCGCGCTCCGAGCAGGCGGCGTCCTGGCAGTTCATCTCCTACCTCTTGAACACGCAGAGCCAGGCCACCTGGGCCGCGGGGACGGGCTACATCCCGGTCCGCAAGTCCTCGGCGCAGACGGCGACGGTGCAGCACCTGTGGGCCACCAGCCCCGGGTACAAGGTGGCCTACGACGAAATCAACAACGGTGTGAACTCGCCGGCCACCTCCGGCTCGGTCATCGGCCCCTACGCGGACGTGCGCACCGACGTGCTGAACGCGGAGATCTCCATGTACACCCAAGGCGTCAGGCCGTCCGCCGCGGTCAAGTCGGGGGCGCAGAACGTGAACACGACCATCTCCAACTACAACAGCCGGCTGGGGGCGTCCTAGCGCGAGGCGGGGCCTGACGGACGGGCCCACCGGCACGAATCAGGGGCCGGACGGCCCATCTCCTTCCCGCCACATCGGCACGTCGGCGCCGCTCCTCAAGAGAGCCGAAAGTCACAACGCGAAACGAAGGCCCAAAGAACCGCAGTTCAGGCAGGGGCTTCGGTATTCTGCTCGGACACGCCGTGCGCTCCGGGTGGGAGTCGAGCACAGCTGCGGAGGAACGAACAGCATGGTGGTCAAGGACACAGACACGGTCGGCCTCGCCGCCTACCGGACGCTGTTCACGCACACCGCGGAGGGCGTGCTCTTCTGCACCCCGGACGGCCGGATCACGGACGTCAACCCGGCCGCCTGCGCCATGCTCGACCTGAGCGCCGAGGAGATCTGTGGCCTCGGGCGCGACGGGCTGGTCGACCAGGAGGACCCGCGCTGGGGCATCGCCGTGGCCGAGCGCGAGCGGACCGGATCGGCCGTCGGCGTGGCCCGCCTGCGCCGGGGCGACGGCCGGTACATCGAGGTCGAGATGACGGCCGTGCAGTACCGCGCCGAGGACGGCGCGACGCAGACGTGTTGCATCCTGCACGACATGACGGGGCGCCTGGCCATTGAGCGCGAGCTCGAGGAACTGAGCGCGCGTCTGTTGCAACTGTCGCGGGGCGACGAGCTGACCGGATTCCAGAACCGCCGTGGTCTCGTGGCCGCGGGGACGCAGTTGTTGCAATTCGCCGACCGCCAGGACGCGGCCGTGCATGCGCTCTTCGTGGACGTCGCCAACGTGCAGGACCTCAACGAACACCTGGGCCACCAGGCCGGTGACGCCGCACTGCAGGCCGTGGCCCGCGCCTTGTCGGTGACGTTCCGCAAGACAGACGTGCTGGCCCGCATCGGGGGCACCCAGTTCCTGGTGCTGGCCCTCCATGTGGAGGAGCCAGACTGCCCCGCCCTGACGGCGCGCATCCGGCAGCACCTCGGGGCGCCCGAGACGCGGGCGTTCGTCGGCGCCGCGGTCGAGGTCTGCTGTGGATGGACGACACGTCCGGGTGGCGAACGCACCTCGCTCGAGGACCTGATGGCCCGGTCGGACTGGGCGATGTTGGAGTCACGCGAGGGTCGCCAGGCCGCCTTCGGGTCGGTCCAGTCCACTGGCGGCTGAGCACTCGCTCGCCGTCCCCCCGGACCGAGCACACCCCCTGAAAAGGGATTCTTTGCGCCCACGACCCCTCCGCCGAGACAATTCCTGACCAACCCGCCTGGATTTAGCAATACAGGTGTATTAAGTTGCGCGCATGCACAACAAGACCCTCCACCCCGACGCGCCAACGGACGCCCACGCCCGCCGGCCGCGGGTCGGCCGCAGTGCCGGCATCGCCGCCTTGGCCCTCGGCGGCCTGGCCCTGACCGCCCTGCCGGCCGGCGCCGCCTCAGGCGGCTCCGTGAGCCTGGTGGCCTACTCCACGCCCAAGCCCGCCTACACCGCCCTGGCCGCTGCCTACGCCAAGACGAAGGCCGGCGCGGGTGTCACCGTGTCCTCGTCCTTCGGGCCCTCGGGCACCCAGGCCACCTCCTTGGTGAACGGACTCCCCGGCGACCTCGTCAACTTCTCCCTCGAGCCCGACATGACCAAGGTCGTCAAGGCCGGCCTGGTATCGAGCTCCTGGAGCAAGGGCCCGACGAAGGGCATGGTGACGAACTCCATCGTCTCGTTCATCGTGCGTCCGGGTAATCCCAAGCACCTCACGACCTGGGCCGACCTCACGAAGTCCGGCGTGCAGGTGATCACGCCCAACGTCTTCAGCTCGGGCAGTGCCAAGTGGAACCTCATGGCGGCCTACGGCGCCCAGATCTCCCTGGGCAAGTCGCCCGCCCAGGCGCAGGCGTACGTGACGAAGCTGCTGAAGAACGCGGTGGCCCAGCCGGCCAGTGCGAGCGCCGCGTTGCAGACCTTCCTCTCGGGACAAGGAGACGTCCTGCTCGACTACGAGGACGACGGCCTCTACGCCAAGAGCCAGGGCGAGGCGGTCAGCGTCATCACACCGCCGCAGACGATCCTCATCCAGAACCCGATCGCGGTGACCAAGACGGCCAGCCCCGCCGCCAAGGCCTTCCTGGCCTACCTCCTCTCCCCCGCCGGCCAGACCGTGTGGGGCAAGCAGGGCTACCGCCCGGTGCTCCCGTCCGTGGCGAAGAAGTTCAACTTCCCCACGCCCACGACGCTCTTCACCATCGACAAGTTCGGCGGCTGGACCGCCGTCAACACCAAGTTCTTCGACCCGACGACGGGCATCGTGGCCAAGATCGAGACGTCGCTGGGCGTCTCGACCGCCAGCTCCTAATCGCCGATGAGCAGCACGGGCGTCTCCGCCGGCGACCTGGGTCTCCCGGGCCCCGGCGGCGCGCCCACTGACCGCCGGCCAGGGCGGGGACTCTGGCGCCGCCATCCCCCGTCGGCGCCTCCCCCGGCCCTGGTCGCGGCGGGCCGGGTGGCCGGGCGCGTGGGCGGCCCGGCCCTGGCCGTCACCTACCTGTCCCTGCTGGTGCTGCTGCCGCTGGCCGCCGTCTTCGTCAAGGCGTTCAGCGGAGGCTGGAGTCGAATTCTGGACCGCCGTGTCCAACCCGCTGGCCGTCTCGGCGCTCGAGCTCACGCTCGTGCTCTCCGCCATTGTGGCGGTGGTCAACTCCATCGCCGGCCTGGCCATCTCGTACGTCCTCGTGCGCGACGACTTCCGCGGCAAGGCGCTCGTGAGTGCGGTCATCGACCTCCCGTTCGCGCTGCCCACCGTGGTGGCCGGGCTCACGCTCCTCACGCTCTACGGCGTCGACAGCCCGCTGCACGTCGACCTGGCCGGCACCCGTCTGGGCGTCGCCGCCGCGTTGCTGTTCGTGACGCTGCCCTTCTGCGTGCGCAGCGTGCAACCGGTGCTGGCCGAGCTCGACGACGAGATCGAGGACGCCGCCGCCTCCCTCGGCGCCTCGCGGCGCCAGGTCCTGCTGCGGGTCGTCCTCCCGAGCGTGCTGCCCTCGGTGCTGGCCGGTGCCGGCCTGGCTTTCGCCCGCGCCGTGGGCGAGTTCGGATCGATCGTCCTCATTTCGGGCAACCTCCCCTTCAAGACCGAGGTCGCCTCCTCGTACATCTTCGGGCTGTCCCAGAGCGACGACTACTCGGGCGCCAGCGCCGTCTCCATCGTCCTGGTGCTGATCGCTCTGTTGGTGCTGCTCGGCATCGGCTGGGCCCGCCGGCGCTTCGAGATACCGGAGACGGTGTGAAGGACTCCCGCTGGCGGCTCCCGCTGCGCTACCTGGTCCTGCTCTACCTGGCGCTGCTCGTCGTGGTGCCGGTCGGTGCGGTCTTCTACCACGCCTTCTCACCGGGGCTCGGGAAGGCGTGGGCTGCCTTCACCGGGCCGGACGCACTGCACGCGCTGGTCCTCACGGTGCTGGTGGTCGCCATCGCCGTGCCGCTCAACACCATCTTCGGCGTCGGGGTGTCGCTCATTCTGGCCCGGCACCGCTTCCCCGGCTCCTGGCTGCTCGATGCGCTCATCGACATCCCCCTGGCCATCTCTCCCGTCATCATCGGCCTCTCGCTCATCCTCGTCTACGGCCACACCGGTTGGTGGGGGAATTGGCTGGCCGCGCACGGCATCAACGTCATCTTCTCGGTGCCGGGCATCGTCATGGCCTCGGCGGCGGTCTCGCTGCCCTACGTCGTGCGCGAGGTGCTGCCAGTGCTGCAGGAGATCGGCACCGAGCAGGAGCAGGCGGCGCGCACCCTGGGCGCCGGGCCCTTCACGGTCTTCCGACGCATCACGCTGCCCAGCATCCGCCGCGGTCTGGCCTACGGCGTCACCCTGACCACGGCCCGCGTGCTGGGCGAGTTCGGTGCGGTGTCCGTCGTGTCGGGTGCCATCGCCGGCAAGACGCAGACTTACACTATCTACATCTCCGAGAGCATCGACAACCTCCAGCCGCAGAGCGCCTACGTCGGTGCCGTCGTCCTCTGCGTCGCCGCGCTCATCGTGCTCACCACGCTGACGCTGACGGACCGCAACCGGGACGCCTGGCACGGAAGGACGACCGCATGAGCATCGCCGTCGAGTCCATCTCGAAGCGCTTCGGCGACGCCGTCGCCCTCGACGACGTGTCGCTCGAGGTGCCCACCGGCTCCCTGACGGCCCTGCTCGGCCCGAGCGGTGGCGGCAAGTCGACCCTCTTGCGCATCATCGCCGGCCTCGACACCGCCGACTCGGGCGTCGTGCGCATCGAGGGCGAGGACCTGACCGCCACGCCGGCGCGCAGCCGCGGCGTCGGCTTCTGCTTCCAGCACTACGCGCCCTTCCGCCACCTGTCGGTGCGCCGGAACGTGGCGTTCGGGCTCGAGATCCGCCACCGCCCCAAGGCGGAGATCAAGGCCCGCGTCGACGAGCTGCTCGAGCTCGTCGGACTGGCCCACCTGGGCGACCGCTACCCGTCGCAGCTCTCCGGCGGCCAGCGCCAACGCATGGCCCTCGCCCGGGCGCTGGCCATCGAGCCCAAAGTGCTGCTGCTCGACGAGCCCTTCGGCGCGCTCGACGCCCAGGTGCGCACCCAATTGCGCCTGTGGTTGCGCGACCTGCACGCCACCCTCCCCGTCACGACCGTGCTGGTCACGCACGACCAAGAGGAGGCCATGGAGGTGGCCGACCGCCTGGCCATCATCAACCATGGCCACCTCGAGCAGGTCGGCACGCCGGCGGACATGTACGACAACCCCGGCAACGAGTTCGTCCTCACGTTCCTCGGTTCCGCAACGCGCCTCAACGGCCAGTGGGTGCGCCCCCACGACCTGGTCGTGCACCCGGTCGTCGATGGCAAGCCGAGCGCCACCGCAGTAGAGGGCACGGTGGCCCGCGTCACCCATCTCGGCTTCGAGGTCAAGGTGGACGTGGACCTTGCCGGGGACGAGACGTGCTGGGTCCAGCTCAGCCGGGGCAGCGCGGCGGAACTCGGCCTGCAGGCGGGCCAGCGGGTCTGGGTGGCCCGGGCCGACGCCGCCAGCGCGGCCGAGCGCCTCCCCAGCCTCACCGCCTAGCTGCGCTCCGCGGCGCGCGCGATGGTGAGCGGTGTGGCGGCGGATGCGGTGACGGCACCGCGCGCCGCAGTTGACAGGACGGTTCCGCACGCCACGCAGGCCATGAGGACCAAGCGGGTTCGGCTGTTTGACATGAGCGGGTACCTTTCGTTGTCGTCGGTTTCGCAAAAGCGACGACGCGTAGGTACCCACGCTTCGGTGACGCGTTCTCTGACTCGCGGTGAATGCGAGATGAAATGAATTCGAACGGCACGCGTCACGCGGCACAGAACGCACACAACGACGCACGGACACCGCAGAACCCTTGTGTCGCGCCATGCGCGTTGCCCGTTCGTCGCGTGACGGCGCGGTCGAACGGCCGCGTGACGTAGCCATGTGCGCGTCCGGCAGCGCCGTCGGGAACGACGTCCGGCGGCGCTGCCACCTCCCGCGTCCACCTCCTCGAGGTGTGCACTCGAGCGGGCCAAGAGCCCTCGCCATCGCCCCGTAAGGAGCCGCTCGACGGCCCGGGCCGCACACCGCGGACCCCGGCCGAGGCCCCGGGACCGTGCCGGCCCACCTTCTCCCTGGTCAAAGTACACGGATGTAACTCGGACCCCTCAGGCGCCCAGCGAGCGTTCCGGGGCCCCTGTGGGAGCTGTGGCCGATAAAAATTTTGTGAGAGATTTGTCACCCGCCAACGGACCCGGAACGGCGATTCCGTTCCTAAATTCGCGTCTTGGGGGCCACTTCGAGCGCTAATTCACCTGGTAAACGCACTACGGATGGTTGCAATCAAGTTGCAGGATGGGCGAAACTTGGGCGCGGAAGTGAAGGGCACCGGTAGCACGGTGATTCGCCCTTCACTCCCCTACCTGTACCGACGTGCGAAGGAGGTGGGCAAATGACCAGAGGCCCGCATTGGGGTTAACAGAAGCGGTCACTGACCGCCTCTTACAGGCATAACAAGTCTTCGCGCCGTCCCGACGTCTGGTACGGGGTGATGCCTTGAGTTATTCGACACGGCGGGCCGCCGCCTTTAGCGAATTCGTTGGACGCTGAGGTGGCACCCGCCGCTGTCGCGCCAGGGGGCAGGGGGAATTTGCCGGAACCGATGCGATGGCGTGACGATCTGCGTGACGTGACGGGGCGGCGGGTTCAATGAGTCGGGGGAAACATCGGATCAGGCGCAAGCGGCTCGGCCGTCCCTTCACCCGACTCTGGGTGGGGTTCTCCCTCGCCAGCTCGGGCGACGGATTGGCCGCAGGGGCCGTCCCGCTCATGGCCGTCGTCGTCAATCCCCATCCGCTGGCCGTGTCCTCGGTGGTCGCGGCCGACAGCCTTCCGTGGCTTCTGCTTGCGCTGCCGGCCGGCGCCTTCGCCGACCGGTTCCAGCGTGGGCCGCTCATGGCCATCTCGAACGTACTGCGCGCCCTCGCCATTCTGGTTGGCGCGTTCCTGATTCTGAGTGGCCACATGACGTTGGCCCTCTTGATCCTCGTCGTCCTCATCAATGCCAGTTTCCGGGCGATCTACTACTCGTCGCTGCAGGCGCTCGTCCCCGATCTCGTCGACAACGACGCGCTCGAATACGCCAATGGCGTCCTCACCGGGACGGAAGCGGCCACCGAGCACCTGGCCGGACCTGTCGTCGGAACCTGGCTCTTCGCCATGAGCAAGGCCGTCCCCTTCTTCGCCGACGCTGTCGCGTTGGTCATGTCGTGTTTTCCTTTTCTCAAATTCCGCTCGAAGGCACCCCGGCCCGAAGGGGCCTCGACGTCGGCCTGGGAGGGCGCCCGCCTCCTCTTCGCCGACCGGCGCCTCCGGATTCTGCTCATCATGGTGGCGTCCCTGGCCGGTCTGCAGGGGATGGAGGCCGGCGTGCTCGTCCTGCTGGCGACCACCGAATGGGGTGTGCGGGAGGGTGCCTACGGCGTCTTCCTGGCGGCCGGCGCCGCCGGAAACCTGTTCGGGAGCCTGGGGGCGAATCGGCTGGTCCGCCGCCACGGCAGCGCCCGCACCCTCATCGGTGCAGCCGTCATCTCGGGCGTGGGCTACCTGATCATGGCCGTGGCCCAGAACTGGGAACTCGCCGGCCCCGCCTTTGCGGTCGTCGGCTACGCGGTCGGCGTCGGATCCGTCGTGGCCATCTCCCTGCGCCAGCGCCTGACGCCCGACGAACTGATGGGCCGGGTCGGAGGCGCCTGGCGCGGCATCGTGTGGGGAGCAGCCCCCGTGGGCGCCCTGGCGGCCGGGAGCCTGGCCGCCATCTGGGGACTGCGACTCCCATTGGTCCTGGCCGGCGTGCTCCAGTGCGCCGTGGCGGTCCTGCTGGCCCGACCGCTCCTCGACAGCCTGCGGGACGGATCGGTCCCGGCCAATTAGCCAGCGGGTTCACGGGTCCGCACAACGTTCCGCACAACGTTCGGACAACCGACGCTGGTTGCCAGCGTGATTTCGCATGCGGTCCCCGCCCGCCTCGGCCTCCACTGGCCCGGACTCCAACGAACACCCCTGTTCCTGACCGGCCCACGAACGGGCGGCCGCTCGCTCAATCTCAAGTAATGAACAGATTCCGCCGATATTTGGACCGTGTTCGCGGATGGCGCCAGGGCCATTCATTTGCGCGCAGAGCCGGTGGACTCCATGGATACGACGAAGGTTCTCGAGGACGGGTCCGTCAGTCCGAGTGTCCTGCCTGCCCCCACCGACACACGGCCCGCGGCAGCACGAGGCCCCGAGCGGCCGTCGTGGATCATCCCCGCCGCCATCTACGCGTTCTCGGGCGCCCTCGCGCTGACCACGGCCGTCCTCTGTTTCAAGGGACCGCTCCATGGTGCCGGACCGGTCCGGCTCATCTTCCCGCAACCGGCGATGTTCGCCATCGTGCTCGTGCTCTGGGCCGCCGCGGTCTGGGCACCTGTCTCCCTGCACTACCGCGGCAACACCTACCTCTTCGTTCTGGAGGAGGTGCCGCTCCTCATCGGGCTGGTCTTCCTGTCGCCCAACCTGCTCGTCCTGAGCTCGGTGTGCGCGGTCACGTTCGCCTTCGCCGTCCTCCGCCGGCAAGCCCTTTTGAAGGTCGCGTTCAATGTCACCTCGGTCGGCCTGAGCGT
This sequence comes from uncultured Acidimicrobiaceae bacterium, assembly GCA_963738135.1. Classification (GTDB taxonomy): domain Bacteria; phylum Actinomycetota; class Acidimicrobiia; order Acidimicrobiales; family RAAP-2; genus Bog-473. The sequence goes on from CAVTVK010000001.1 coordinate 704,906, forward strand.
GGCGCTCGCCGCCATCGTCTTCCGCGAGGTGCTCGGGCCGGACGGCGCCGTCAGCCTCCGAGGCTGGGTCGCCGGCGCGGCCGCGCTGGTCGCGACGGAGATCACCATGTCGGTGGCCCTGCGTGTGGTGACGAAGTTGAACGGCCAGACCGCCGAGCGCCGGACGAGCCTCGTCCAACTGACGACCCAGGCCCTGCTGATGGCGGCCAGCATGTGTCTGGCCTTCGTGGTCCTGGACGCGGCCTGGTTCGACCCCTGGACGACGGTTCCCCTCCTGCTGGTGGCGGCGCTGATCATCGGGGCCTACCGGGGCTACACCCGCCTCTCGCTCCGCTTCTCGTCCCTGCAGCACCTCTACGACTTCAGCCGGACGATGGGCGCGGCCAACCTCGAGCCGTCGTCCATGAGCGTCGACGTCCTGAAGGAGGTCTGCACGGTCATGCGGGCCCGCCGGGCCGAGCTGATCCTGGCCGAGCCGTCGGGCATCCCCCGCCGGATCTCGTTCGACGATCACGGGGCGTCCGGCATCGAGCCGATCACCCTGGACGACTCGTCCATCGTGTCGCAGACCATCGCCAGCGGTGAGGCGGCGCTGTACAACACGCCCCCGCAGGAGCCGCTCTCCAACGACCCGATCGCCGGCCGGTACCGCGACGCCATCGTCGCCCCACTGATGAACCGGCACACCCCGATCGGTGCCATCGTCGCCCTCGACCGTGACGAGGAGCAGGACAGCTTCGACAACGACGACCTCATCCTGTTCGAGACGCTCGTGGCCCACGCCAGCACCAGCCTCGAGCGCGCCCGGCTGGTCGAGGAGCTGCGCTACGAGGTCGACTCCAAGTCGCACCAGGCCACCCACGACATGTTGACCGGTCTGCCCAACCGGATGCTGTTCCTGACCCGCGCTGCGTCCGCCCTGAGCGAGAGCGGCGGGGTTGCGATCGTGCTGCTGGACATCGACCGTTTCAAGGACGTGAACGACACGCTCGGTCACGCCATCGGCGACCGCCTCCTGTGCGAGATCGCCGAGCGCCTGCTCCGCGCCGTCTCCGGTCGGGCCACCGTGGCCCGCCTCGGCGGCGACGAGTTCGCGCTCGTGATGGCCGACGTGACCGACACCGAGCGGGCGATCGCCATTGCCAACGACCTGAACACCGAGATACAGCGCCCGATCAGGATGGACGGCCTCACGCTCGCGGTGACCGCCAGCGCCGGCATCGCCATGGCGCCCCAGCACGGTGACGACGCGGCGCTGTTGCTGCAGCGAGCGGACATCGCCATGTACCTGGCCAAGGCGACGCGCAACACCGTGGAGGTGTACTCGGTGGAGCACGACCAGAGCATGCAGCGCTGGCTCATGCTCGGCGGCCTCCTGACGCACGCGCTCGAGACCGGGTCGGAGCTCAGCCTGATGTACCAACCGATCGGGGACGTCCGGTCCCGGGACATCGCATACGTCGAGGCCCTTTGCCGCTGGAACCACCCGGTACAGGGGTTCATCCCACCGGAGGAGTTCATCGGGATCGCCGAGCAGATGGGCCTGATCCCTCAGATCACCGACTTCGTCCTCAACGAGGGCTGCGCCCAGCTGGCCCGCTGGCGCGACGCGGGTATCACCATCGGCCTCGCGGTGAACGTGTCCGGGCGGGAGTTCGCCGACATCCACCTGGTCGACCGCGTGGAGGCGTGCCTGCGCCGCTACGACATCCCCGCGCACCTCCTCACCCTGGAAGTGACGGAGACCGAGATTATGGCCGACCTCGCAGCGGCGACCAAGGTGCTCTACGAGCTGTCCGCCAAGGGGATCAAGCTCGGCATCGACGACTACGGGACGGGCTACTCCTCCTTGCAGTACCTGCACAAGCTCCCGGTGAACGAGCTGAAGATCGACCGCTCCTTCGTCACCAACCTGCCGAGCGAAGAGAGCAACCGCATCATCGTGCGCTCCTCCATCCAGATGGCGCACTCCCTCGGGCTCTACGTGATCGCCGAAGGGGCGGAGGACGAGCTCACCTGCGCCATGCTCGCCGAAGCCGAGTGCGACTTCATTCAGGGCTACTACCTGTCCAAGCCCCAGAAGGCGCAGGACCTCCAGGAGTGGATCCTGGGGGGCGCCAAGCTCGAATTCGCCCCGGTGACCGAGATCCCGGGCTCGGAGGGTGCAGCGCTGATGCTCCTGTCGAAGTCCGGCTGACAGGCCACCACCGGGGCAGACCGGGCAGGCCACCCACCGGCGTGATACCGCCCGTGGCCTCAGTCCTTCTCCCTCGTTCCGCTTCGGGGGTGGCGGTCCTTCGTAGGGTTTCAGAACCCGATGTGCGACTCAACACACAATGCGCAACGGCGAGATGAACTCTTCGCGAGGACTGTGTGTCGAAAGCGCGGCGCCGCGGGGCGCGGTGGCAGCTCGCTCGTCAGGCCATCCTGACGTTCCGCGTGTCGTTCCCTCGTCCGATTTCCGAGGACAACAGTGCGCGTTATCCAATCAGGTCCGGAATCGAGTCAGGTGAGTGCTGGGCGCCCGAGAAGGATCGGGCGAAACACCTGGCCGCCGTAGTTCCCTTTTGAGGCGCCGGCAGCGCCACCTTTGCTCAGTACAGGGTGTGGCCAGGGATGGCGAACGCCTGGAATTCCCCGTTGCTGCCGGCGACGAAGAATTCGCCGTTCAGCAGCACACCGGGAGCCGGATAGCTCGGTGACGCGCCCCTGTACTTCCACGCCTCGACTGCGCCTGTCGGTTGGCGATTGAGGGCGAGCGCACCTGTCGAGGTGCCGGCCACGGAAATGCCGATCGTCGACACGACCGATGTCACCGGTGAACCCACGGGCTCGGTACCGACGAGCACCCCGCTGGCCAAATTGTAGGAGGAGACGTCCCCGCCTTGGCTGCCGACGACGACGTAGGAGCTGGCGATGTTGGCTGCTGCGGTGATCGGACCCGACGTCACCGCACTCCAGGCGGTCGCTCCCGTCTTTTCGTTCAAGGCATAGAACGTGCCGGTCGTCGAGCCCACATAGACCCTGCCGACGCCAATGGCCGGGGTGGCCGCGACCTGGCCGCCCAACGACTCGCTCCAAGCTGGGGTACCGGTGAGCGAGTAGGCGTCGACCTTGCCGGTGCTGTCGCCGACGATCGCCAACGAGTCGGCAGCGTCGACCGAAGGGGCTGACAACGCACCGCTGGAGACCTTCACCCTCCAGATCGTCTTTCCGTTCGTCTCATCGAGCGCCCTCAACCAACCGTCGGTGGACGTGACGTACACGACCTTGCCTGCGACGGCGGGAGCGGTCGTGACCTGCGCACCGAGTGTCCTCGACCACGCGACGCTCCCGGTGCTGGCATCGAGTGCCGTCACCACTCCCGCATCATCACCGAAGATGACGAGGCCGGCGTCGACCGCAGGCGACGACTCCACCCCGGCAGCGACGGTGGCAGACCACACCGGCACACCCGTCGTCACGTTCACGGCGTACACGTCACCGGCCTCGTCGCCCAGGTATGCGACTCCTTGGGAAACAGCCGGAGTGGAGTCGGTGCCACCCCCAGCCGAGAAGGTCCATACCAGGTTCAACATGTTTGTTCGGGTCGTGGCCTGATGCGTCGTCAGGACGCTGTCGTGGGCTTCGAACCCGGTGCGAGTTGGGCCATAGCCCGCTTGCGGCGAGTCGTTGGACACATAGAGCTGTGTCGACCCCACCTTGCCGCTCGAGGTACCCGTTGCGGTCACAGAATCCGGACCGAAGGGGATGGTGCTCGGGACGACGATCTTGGACGACATGATGGTCCCGGTGCTGGTCGTCGTGACCGTCAAGAGCGTCGCAGTACTGGTCGTCGACACCGGGACGGTGACGGTCACGGTCTCTGAGGCCCCGAATCCTGAGCCGGTCAGGGTCAGCGCGGAGGCGGGAGCGGCCCGCGGGCTGCTCAGGACGATTTGGGGAGCCGACGGATCGGCGGCCACGCTGAACGTCACATTGTCGGAGCTGGCGGTGCCGACTTCAGCCGTGGGATCGACGACGCCGTTGGTGCCGACTGCCTCCGCCAGGACCTGATAGGTGCCCCCGGACAAGGTGGTGGGCACCTGGAGCGACCACGTCGTGCTCTCGGCATCGGGTGTCGCCAGGGTGGCCTGGTTGATCATCAGCCCCGATGTGAGCGTGCCCGTTGCCGCGTCCACCCACTGCCCGGTTCCGGCGGGGGTTTGGACCTCCACGTCAACCGCGCCCACGCCGTCGGGGGCGCTGGCGGTGCCCGAGATGGTGAGCGGACCGTCGGGGTTGGGCACCGTGGATCCTGGGGCGGGCGAGGTGACCGCCGTGGTGGGCACCGATCCGTTGCCGCCCCCCAACCCGAAGTCGTACAAGAACCCATCCTCGGACGCGATCAGCAGATTGCCGTCCACGTCCGCCGGCGAGCTCGTGATCTGGTTGCCGGTCTGGTAGCTGTACACCAACTTCCCCGTGAAGAGGGACAGCACGTGGACGATCCCATTGAGTCCGCCGAACACCACGACGCGGCCGTTCTGCGGACCGACGATGGCGGCGGACGAGTTAATGTCGTCACCGGGGTCGCTGTACTGCCACAACAATTTCCCCGTGACTGCGTTGAGCGCCATCTCGTAGCCGGTCGCGCCGAACACCACCGTGGTGCCGCTCAACGCCGGCGCCGTCAGCGCATCCGTGTTGACTGGGGTCACGCCCGGCCCATTGCCCCCGAAGTTGTACGACCACACCAACGCCCCAGTGGTCAGATCCAGCGCGTAGAAGATGCCGTCCTTCCCGTCGACGTACGCCATCCCGTCCGCGAAGCCATTGACCCCGGGAGCTGTGGTCGTCACCCCCGCTCCGACATCCCAGTCCTCCCCAGCCGGCTGATAGCTCTGGAAACGCCACACCTGTGCCCCGGTCGCGGCATCCAAGGCGTACACGGACGAATCCGGGTTGGCACTCCCGAACACCACCAGCCCCTCACCATGCGCGTCCACGTTGTAACCCAGCTCGTCCCAGACGCCACTGTCCTGGCCGCTCGTATTGAAACTGTCCCACGACCAATCCTGGGAACAGTCCGCCTCCGAAAAGGCCCACACATGCCCATCGATCGCGCCCGCTCCGAGCGAGGCGAAGTAGACGGTGGGTGACCCACCCGGAGGCGTGGCAATGACCGGTGTGGACAGAATGGTATGGCTCACGTTGGCGCTGCACTCGATCGCCCCGGTGGCGGCGTCGAGCTTGTAGGCCCGACCATTGCCCGTCGGGGCGATCCAGACATTGCCGCCCTCGATCAACGGGCTGCTCGTCGCCGAGGTCCCCAACGGCTCCGACCACACGATCTGTCCGTTGGCAGCGTCGACCGCATCGAAATATCCCGCCGAGGTCCCCACGTAGGCCAACGTCTCACCCAACGCGGCGTTGTACGCAACCATCGGCGAGGCGAGAGACCCTCCAATCGGGCTCATCCACCTCACTCCGAGCTGGTGCGCGTTGGAACTGGTGATGGTCGGGTCGGCGCTCACTCCCTCGAGATCCGAGGTGTCATGAAACTGTGGCCACGCAAATGTCGGCGGCGTGCCATTCGTAAGGGCCAAGTCGGCCGCTGACGCCGTAGGCGATCTCACTGCTGTCATGAGCGCCGTGACCACCACCATCATGGCAATGCTGACAATCAGGAGTACCCGCGTCCCTCTGGCCTCTCGCACACCGTTCACGGCAACCACCCTCTCCCTACGTCTGACCACGCGACTTCGTTTTGCCGGTGGAGACGTGCGTTCTGCCCGGTGTGGCGTTGTGTGCCGCCGCAGGGGAACTCACCGGCGATCCGCCAGTCGCCGCCGACCACCTCGCCCCGAGTGTGGCGGCGTTCGCCGTCATGTTCCGCGTCGCCGTCGAGACGCCGTGCGGGAAGGGCCGCACGTGATCCCGGTGGGTGCCGACTCGCCCTTGGCCAGGGCCGCTCGGACTGCCGGCCTCCCGACAATCGGGACTGAATCCACTTCGCGCCTGCGGCGGAGAGCACCCGTCACGCCAAGCCGAGCGTTCTACTGCGTGACGCCCGCAAACGATGGCAAACGGTTGCTTCACGACAGCGACCCCCTCGACACCGACTCCACCGCACCGGTGCGTGACGCGGCTTGCAACCATTCGGATCGAAAGGATGCAATGTCAGTTGTGCAGAAGGTATCCGGTCAGATCACGAGTGTCATGGGGAGATCCAGTTCTTGTGTGTCGGTTGTCTTTTGCTACGCCACGAGCATGCATCCCACGCATCCGAGACACAGAGGCCCTGCTCTCTCAGGCGTGAAATCAATTCATGGAGCGCTCGACCGCGGTCCCGATCGCGAGCAATTTCGGATAGGGCTCGAACTCACAACCTCTTGGGCCTCTCGAGCACCCGTACCAGCACCCTCCCGGGTAGCCCAAGCGAGACATTCATGTGGTCATCTCGCTGATGACCATTCACGACCACAGGTGTCCAGTCGTTCGCGCGCGCATCACGCGGCGGTGGATGATGACGACGCAGCCTGGGTTGGAGTCCGTCCCTTTACTCTTCCGCTCGTTACAGAGACGAGTTCGGCCTGGAGCGTCCGGCCAGGGCCATCAATCGGTCGGTGTCGCTGGCATCGGGTGCAATCGGGGCGACGTCCTTGATCAGGCCGAGCGCACGGACGGCGTCGGTGCAGGTCGCCTCGACCACCGCCGTGACCGCCGGGACCGACTCTGTCGGGAACTCGAGGGGGCGACCGAGGCTCGCCGACAGGTCCCAGGCGTGACACAACGCGTCGATGGTCGGGAAGTTGATGACCACCGAACCGGGGAGCTCGCCGAACGGCGTGGCGTGCACGGCGCTCAGCACGCCCGGGGCCGACCACATTCCGAGGCTGCGCTCGGTCACCTCGGTGGCGTACACCGCGAGGTCCCCGTCGTAGGCGACGGCGCCCATTGTGTCCTCGAAGGTCACGGTCTCATTTCCGGAAACGAGCCCGGCCCAGAGGAGCTGGTTGTTCAGCGCATGGCTCGCCAGCCGGCGTACGGTCCACGGTTCACAGTTCGTGAGGGTGTCGAGCTCCGAATCGTCCAGGGCTCCCACCTCTCGGTGCAACTCGCCCAGCGCGAACTCGATGGTTGCCATCTGGTCCATTCCGACCTCCCTGACACGGCGACCCTAGTGCAGGCGCGCAACGCCGGTGCCAGCATGTGCCAGCACCGGCGTCCTCGCCACAGAAATGCTCCCGACCGCTGTCGTGTCAGCTCAGCGGGACCTCGCACTCCTTCGGATCGATGTGGCCCAGGTTCTTGACCACCTTGAACTCGCCTTTTTCCGACTGTGCGATGTACATGTTCATGCGCACATGGTGCTGTCCCGGCACCATCTCGGCGGGACCTCCAGGACCCTGCGGGATGCGTGCGTGGTCGAGGGCCGCGACGACGTCGTGCTGTTTGAGCGAGCCCGACTCGTTCACAGCGGATTCCCACATCTTCAGGGCCCGGTAGGTGCCCGTACACGCGGAACCGGCCGTGAACATCGCACTGCCGGGGTACCGGGCCTCGTATCGGTTCAAGAGCTCAATGCTGAACGGATCCTGCACGTCCCGGTAGTAGTCGAGGCAGCCGAAGAGCCCTTCGACGTGCTCGGCCGGCACCAGGTTCAGGAAGTTCTCGTCGAAGTACGTGCACACCACCCGCCCACCTCGCGCCATGAATCCGGCGTCGTGCAGCTGGGCGAGGAACGGCGTCAGGCCGGGCGGCACGATCGTGTTGAAGACGACATGTGCTCCGGTTGCCATGATGTCGGCGACCACGGCGTCGTAGTCGACGTGATCGAGCGGGAAATACTCCTCGCCGACGATCTCCCCGCCCCGAGAGGTCACCACCTCGCGGACCTTCTTGTTCAGCGTGTGGGGCCAGATGTAGTCGGCCGAGGGCATGTAGAAGGTCTTGGCCCCCGTCTCCTGCATCAGCCAGGGGAAGAAGGGCTCGACCTGCTGGGCCGGCACCGGGCCGGTGCAGAAGATCAGCGGGTGACACTCCTGGCCCTCATACTGTTCCGGATAGAGGTAAAGCTTGCTGGCTTCGTCGACCACCGGCACCTTGATGGCCTGCCTCGTCGAGCTGTAGATGCCGCCCACGACGACGTCGACATCAGCCTCGACGAGCCGGGTTGCTGCGGCCCGGGCGACGTCGTCATCGGTGGCACTGTCCTCGATGTACAGCTCGATAGGCCGCCCGAGCAGGCCGCCCTTCGAGTTGATGTCGTCGATGACCATCTGGGCCACATTGACGTTGGCGACGCCCATGAAGGACAACGCTCCGGTCTGGTCGGTGATGATTCCGACACGGGCCGAACGATCGAGTGTGTTTGTCATCGTCGTCCCCTATGCCTCGTACCGACCAAGGAGCGTCGCCGACTCGGGCTTGCCGATGTGGCCGGCTTCCTTGAGGATCGGCGGGACATCGGGGTCGGACACGAAGGCCGCCCAGCCCTGCTCGTCCCAGTCGAACAGCGCCCACACGCGGTTCGTCTCGGTCGGATCGCGGAACACCGTCGAGCCTTTCGACCCGTGCAGCGCTCGCTTGTCGGCGCCCTTGGTGCCGAATACATCGAGGAATCGGTCGACGTTCTCGACCATCGTCGTTGCCAGGATCATCACAGTCCCCTTCTCGTTCCGGATCCTTCGGATCCATCGGTCGCCTGCCGGTCAGCGGGCGTGCACCCATTGTCGAGAAAGGCCCTGGTGGCGGCATCGGCAGATCTACCCATTTCCGAATGGGTAGTCGTGGGAAGTGGGCCGGAACCGGAGATCAGGTGGTCGAAGTCAACTCGAGACGACGTGGTGGGAGAAGGCCCAATGGGTGGCCGAGGCCCGGTTCGACACGCCGATCTTGGTGTAGATGTTCTGAATGTGGTGCTCGGCCGTGCGAGTCGAGATGAACAGCTCGGTGGCGATCTGAGCCGACGTCTGGCCACCAGCAAGGAGACGGAGCACCTCGAGCTCGCGCCGGCTCAGGCCACCCGGACGCTCCTCACTGAGGCGTGGAACCAGGTCGCGCCGGGCCGCCGCAAGTTGCTGCCGGACGTACACGGCGGCGGCGTCGAGGTCGAAGGCGGACCCTTCCGCAACGAGTTCGCTGGTCCGCTCAGCATTGAGCTTCGTGGCGAGACGGCCTTGGAGATCCTTCAACTCGGGGACGTGATGAAAGCTCGACTCGTGCCGTGAGGCTGCGCCGAGGAGCGTCGCGGCCGCCTCGAATCGCTCGAGCCGTTCGAAGAGCGCTGGCACGCTCGCGAGGGTGATGATGAATTGCGGCACGTTGCCGGCGCGGTGGAAGGACTCGATGGCCTCGCCGAACAGCACCAATGCAACATCCGCGTCTCCATCGGACGTATGCAGCCGCGCCGCATCGCGAGCGAGGAAACCCTCGAAGAACTGCACCCGATGCTCACGCACGAAGGCGACGCCCTCGTCCCACGCGGCGAGCGCCCTTCGCTGATCGGACCTCGAGAAGGCCATGCCCGCAATCCAGAGCGCATAGGCAATCCAGTACGGGTTCCCGAGGTCGCGAGCCGCTGCCACCGACTGTTCTGTGAGCGCCAAGGCTTCGTCGACTCGACCCGCCGACTGGAGGCCGTCGACGTAGGACGCCAACCCGTACCCCCGTCGAACGCCGTAGCGCTGCGCCACCTCTCCGGTGAGCTCGAGGTAGCGGTCGAGGTCGCCGCAGTACACTTGACCGAGCGCCTCGATGAACGTCGCATACCCCGGTTCGCAGGAGTCGTAGCGATCGTCGACCTCGAGCTCGGTGGCCCGGTGCGCGTTCCGCCGGGCTGCATCCGGACGACCGACGAAGCACGCATAACCGGCTGCCGTTAAGAGGCGGGGAAGTCGGGGGACATCGGCTGTGGACGCCGCCGCGAGCAGCTCCTCTGCCCAGGAGAGCGTTTCGAAGAGCTGTACAGAGAAGCCCATGAGCGCCGCATGCGCGACGATGTCGGTCGCCACCTCCATCTGGCCATGATCGGCGCTCCACCGGTATCCCGCCCGGAGATTGTCCATTTCGAGGTCCACCCAGTCGACGGCCTGGCGCCACGAGGGTCCGTCCCAGCGTTCCCACTCGGCCGCCGCCCGCCGCCCGAAGAACGCGGCGTGGGCGTCTCGCGCGCCCTCACGCTCGTCGGTTTCCGCTAGCTGATCTTCTGCGAATTGCCGGATCGTCTCGTAGAAGCGATAGCGCGTCGCTGCAGCGGAATGATCGGCCACAACAAGCGACTTGCGTACCAGGGAGTCGAGATGCCGCAGCACATCGATCTCGTCCGCCTCGTCGAGAACGCCACAGATGTTCCGGAGGTCGAATCCGCCACTGAACACGGCCGCCGTTCGCAGCAGCGACCGTTCGTCGTCCGTCAGCAGGTCGTAGGACCACGCGACGGCATGGTGCAGCGTGAGCTGACGCTCCGGACCGGGGGCACCGCTCTGTAGCAGGCGGAAGCGGTCGGCCAGTCGGTCTCTGACCTCAATCGCACTCATTGCGGTCATCCGCGCCGCCGCGAGCTCGATCCCGAGTGGCAGACCGTCAAGCGTCTGACAGATCTCCGCCACGGCCTCAGCGGTCTTCGGGTCCCCCAGCTCGAAGTCGGGTCGAGCCGAGCGGGCCCTTTCGACGAACAGTGTGACGGCATCAGAGGTCACACCATCAGTCGCGAGCGGACCGACGGTGGTGACCGCCTCACCGGCTACACCGACGGACTCGCGGGAGGTGGCAAGGACTCTCGTATGCCCGGCTCGCCCGAGAATCGCCTCGATCGCCGCGGCGGCCGAAGTACGAACATGCTCGCAATTGTCGACGATGAGCAGCATCCGCCGCCCCGCGACTGTCTCGGCGATCGTCTCTATCAGGGGCACGTCGCCTTGGGGGGCGATGCCCAACAGTGTTGCGAGAGCAGCGGGGACGGCGTCGGTGTCACCGACTCCGGCGAGTTCGACCATCCAGACCCCGTCGTCGAACTCGCCGGCAAGGTCGGCTCCGACCTCAACGGCCAACCGGGTTTTGCCAACACCTCCGACGCCGGTCAGCGTCACCAAACGCTGAGACCGCACCAGCTCGGCGACATCGTCGACATAGGCGTCGCGTCCGACGAGCGAGCCGACCTGACGAGGGAGGTTGCCGGCGAAGTGGTCGACGCTCCGCAACACGGGGAACTCCGACTGGAGGCCGTCGGCCATCACCTGAAAGACCGACGTGGCGCCACGGATCCCCCGCAAGGGTTGGTCCCCAAGGGGTCGCAGTGTGACCCGGTTCCGCACCAGCACCTCGACGGTGTCTGAGGCGAGTATCTGGCCTCCGTGGGCGATGGACATCAACCGCACGGCCCTGGAAACCTCTGCGCCGAAGTAGGTGTCGTCTCGCTCGATTGCCTCACCGGTGTGCAGCCCCATCCGGACGCCGAAGGGGATGGCGCCGTCTCTTCCGAGCTCCTGCTGACACTCCACTGCTGCAAATGCCGCCTCCACCGCGGACGAGAACGCGGCGGAGAAGCCGTCGGCTCCAGTGGCAAACAGGTGGCCGCCATGACGCTCGATCGACGAGCGGACGATGATGTCGTGCGCCCGAACTGCTGCGGCCATGTCCGCCGGTGCCGACTCCCAGAGTCGCGCCGAATCCTCGATGTCAGTGATCAGGAACGTCACCGTGCCCGACGGCGGCTGTAATGACACAGCGGGACGCTACCGCTAGCCAGCGACACGTTCTGGTGGCCGCCGCAGCCCGAACACGTTCAGCCCGTCGCCGACCATTCCTGGGCGTGGCTCGAAGGACCGCCAGGGTCGGTGCATCCGCTCTTAGGTCTGTTGAATCGGCGTCGACACTCGTCTCGGTGCGGTGCTGGAGTCCGTCCCATGGGGTCCGGCAAGTCGCATGACATGGACCGACTCAAGAGGTGGTGAGGTAGTCGATCGGCTAGCACCGGAGATTAGGCTGCACTCGTGCATCCCCCGAGCTCCGCAACAGTTGAGGAAAGCCGATCGATTCCGTTGAGCGCAGCACAAACCCGTGTCATCACCGCAGCGCAGGACCTGTTCGCCCGGCACGGAGTTGGCGGAACGTCGCTGCAAATGATCGCCGACGAGATCGGCGTCACGAAGGCAGCCGTCTACCATCAATACAAGTCGAAAGACGAGATCGTCCTGGCCGCCGCCGAGTCGGAATTGAGGAGATTGGAGGCCGTGATTGACGTGGCCGAGAGCGAATCCTCACCAAAGCGAGCGCGTGATTCGCTCATCGCTGGCATCGTAGACCTCGCCATCGACCGGGGCCGCAGCGCGAGCACCATTCTCAGCGATCCCGTGATCGTCGGCTTCTTTGCTGATCACGATGAGTTCCGTGATGTCATGCACCGTCTTCGTCATCTTCTGGTCGGAGACGATACGGCGCCAGAGGCTCGAGTTCGGACCGCCATGCTCATCGCGGCCGTCAGCGGTGCGGTCATGCATCCCTTCGTCGCCGACCTCGACGATGAGCTGGTACGAGCCGAGCTCCTGCGCCTTGCGCGGCGTTTTCTTTCCCTCCCGGCCTGACTCTGGCGAGCTAACAGGGAATCGTCGCCAGAGTTGTCGTCAGCGCGCCTGCTGCAAGTAGACGTTCAAACGGCGGATCTTGTTGTGTGAATCGAATTCGAAGACGGTCATCGAGTTGATGGCGTTGACCATGTCTCCCCGAAAGTGGCGCTCTTCGATCTCGTAATAGACCAGAGCGCCGGTCTCGGAGATCCGCTGCACCGTGGTCTCGAACGACTCCGTGACCGATGACCAACCCGTGAGCATCTCGGTGTACTGGTTCCAGTTCTGCACTTCGAGAAACGTGCCCACCCGTTCGAAATCGTCCACGGCGACGAATTCGGCCAAGGCCGTCCAATCGGCCGGATTGTCAATCTCCGCAACCAGGCGCTTGATCGTCCGGTCGTATTCGAGGACCCGGCGCGTCAGAGGTCCTATATCTCCAGCGGTGTCGACGATCGGCCTCTGCATTTCGTTCATCGCGTTGCGGTCCCTCATTCCTCGACGAGCCGAGGACCGCTCGGCAGGATGTGCGGGAGGTCAACGGTCGTGAGCATTCCGGGCCGGGCGCCACATACGTAGGGGACGGCATTCACCAGACCGTTGGCGTTGTAGGCCGGCACAAAGGATGCCAGGTCATCGAGTGGTACGGGGAACGGCATGCTCATGTCGATCGGCGCGTCACCATGAATCTGGATCCGCCAACCAGTGGGCTGCAAGCCCCAATCGGGCTCGACATCCATGGCCACAAAGCCGTACTGCGTGAAACGGATCCGATCGATGCCCTTGCTGCGACCCGTGACGACCACCCTCTGCGCAGCCGCAGTCCCAGCTTTGATCTCACCTGCCACGATCATCATGTCTTCCTTGGCTGCCGCGACGCCACCCTCACCGATCCATTCGTCGATTTCGAATCCCGCCATGTCGGCCAGCACACTCAGTGGTGGCTGGTACTCACCGAAAAGGTGATTCTTGCGACGTTCGGGATCGAATTCCGCCAGCGGCTTTCCGAATCTCATCTGCTCCATCACCATGTGCGCAGAGGGCCGGTGCGAGAGATCGCCGAACTCCTCGATCTCGATCAGATCGACCTTCCGTTGGATCGACAGAAACGCCAGAGGGAGGGTCTCTGTGACGAAGCCTGGATCACTCCCGCTTGCCCAAACGGATGTGTTGCCCCTCTTACATGCCGCTCGGACGCGGTCAAGGTTGGTGTCACTCAGGCGAACCCCGCGGGCGAACAGATCGCTGCAGGTGGAGACCACGTTCGTGCCGGCACCGAGCAAGGCAACGACGTCATCGACAAGCTCGTCTTCGCTCAGCCCAGCTCGAGTCTGACCCCTGCCCGTCGCACGCGGCATGTAAATGCAGCAGTCCGCTTCGAGCACGAGAACAGCATCGCGGTCAGTCGTGGCGATGACGCCAGTTGCATCCTCTCCGCACAACTCCCCCGCATCGAGGCCATTCTTCGAGTCGTCGTAGACCCGTACCCCGACGAGCTCGAGGGCCGGATAGCGGATCACCTCACGGAGGGCCCGCTGACCGGTGTTGCCCGTCGCCCACTGGATCACGCGGTATCTCGATGCGTCCACGCACCCTCTCCCTCCCTCGTTCGGCGCCCGCAGGATAGCCGATCGGCTAGTCACCGGCCAACCCCCGGCGGCACGCCGAGGCATGACAGCTGTGGTTGGTCAGGCGGTGATGACCGGAAGAGACTCCCAACCCCGCACGGTCGACGTGGGAGCTCGTCGGATGTTGTCCAAATCGACCTCCCATTGGGGAAATCGCTTCAGGACTTCGTCGAGGGTGACTCGGCCTTCCATCCGTGCCAGTGCGGCGCCCAGGCAGAAATGGATGCCGTAGCCGAACGTGAGGTGCTGACCGATACGGCGGTGGATGTCGAACCGATCGGGATCCTCGTATTTGTCGCCGTCGCGGTTGGCGGACCCCGTGATGCAGATCATGGCACTGCCGGCCGGCACGGTCTGGTCGTGCAGCTCGACGTCATGTGCGACGTACCGTGCGACGTGTGGCGTGGGCGGCTCGAAGCGTAGGAGCTCCTCGATGGCGTTGGAGATCAAGGATCGATCCTCAACCAACTCGCGTCGTTGATCAGGGTTCTCAGCGAGCACTTTCCCCATCCAACCAATCAGGCGATTCGTGGTTTCGTTCCCGGCGCCCGAGACAACGCTCACATACATGAGAACCTCGTCACGCGTCAGCTTTCTCGTTGTCCCGTGCTCGTCTTCGAATTCGACGAACAACAATTCCGACATCAAGTCGTCGGAGGGATTGGTCGCTCGCCAGTCGATGTAGTCGGAGAAGAAGTCCGCTTGCCCGATGTTGTCTGCCGATACCTCCATTGGTTTGCCTGGATCGGTGCGCAGCGAGGCGTTGGCGAGGTCGCGGGCTTCCTCCTGATCGGATTCGGGAACACCAAGAAGCATTCCGATCGTCCGCATCGGGATCTGCTCCCCGAGGTCGGCGACGAAGTCGAGACGACCAGCACCGACCAGTGGATCGAGAACGCGTCCGCAAAACTCTCGGACCTTTTCCTCGAGAGCGAGCATCTTCTTCGGGGTGAACACTCTGGAGAGCAAGCCTCGATGGACATCGTGAAGCGGTGGATCTTCGAAGATCACAATCCCTGGAGGTATCTCGATGTTCGCCTTGATGAACTCGAGTACCGATCCCCGAGCGGAACTAAAAGTCTGCCGGTCGAGGAGCCCGTGCTGGACATCTTCAAAACGACTCACGGCGTAGAAGTCTTGCTCTTCGTTGTAATAGAGGGGCGCTTCTTCTCTGAGCCGGGCATAGACGGGATAGGGGTCCGCGTCGATTTCTCGATCGTAGGGGTCGTAGTAAACGTCCGTCATCGTCATCGCTTCGCCTCCTGCTCGAGAGGGCGTCTCGCGTGATCGCCCACGTTTGGGTGGCACCAGCACCGGGTTGCGATAGTAGCCGATCGGCTAGTCTTGGCGCCGCAACGCAAAGCACGAGGAGGAGCGGCGATGGAGTTGGACGGGAAGTTCGCGATCATCACCGGTGCAGCATCCGGAATGGCGAAAGCGTCGACGAGGGTGTTCGTTCGCGAGGGTGCCCGAGTACTTGCCGCCGACATCAGTGGTCGTCAGGAGGAGACCGCCGCCGAACTTGGCGACGCGGTCGTGCCGTTTCAGTGCGATGTCACCAAGGAAGACCAGGTGGAAGCGATGTTCGCGGCAGCGCTCGATGCCTTCGGACGCATCGACGCCGTCCTGAACGTGGCCGGCATCGGCAGTGCTGGAGAGCTGGCAGACGTCTCGATGGACGAGTACGACCGAATCATGGATGCCGACTTGAGAAGCGTGATGCTCGGGACCAAACACGGCATCAGAGCGATGATCCCGAGGGGAGGTGGCGTCGTCCTGAACTGGTCATCGACCGGGGGGATGAACGCCACGCCATTTCCAGTGAGCGTGTACTCAGCCGCTAAGGCCGGTGCCATCGCGCTCACCAAGGCGGCGGCCGTCGAATACGGCACCAAAGGCATTCGGGCCATTGCAATCTGCCCTGGCTTCATCGAGACCGAAATGTCCGGAGGACCGGGAGCGGCGGCGCGGCATCCCCAGCTCGTGCAGGGCACTGCACTCAAGCGGGGCGGGCAGCCCGAGGAAGTGGCCGAACTGGCGTCGTTCCTTTGCTCGGATCGTGCGAGCTACATCACCGGTGCCGTAATCCCTGTCGACGGTGGGATGACCGCAACGCTGGCCTGAAACTCCCAACGACCTGCCTAGGGGTCGGACTGCGTCTACCGAATCGTCACCTTGTTCTTTACTACGAGCACTTTCACAAGTCGGCAAGCGTGTGGCGCGCGGACGAGGTGATGGTGGGGCGGGGTGCTGGAGCTACCGCCGCTGCCCAGCGAAAACGAAGAGAAATGCTCCGGGGGTGAGACTCGAACTCACAACCTAGCGGTTAACAGCCGCTTGCTCTGCCATTGAGCTACCCCGGAAAGGGTTGAGAAACAGACCCCGAACGATATCAGCGGCCCGCACTGCCTTCGTTGACTTCGCGCCCAGAATTCAGGCGTGATCAGGACTCCTCGAGGTAGTCCCTCAACAGGTGGGCCGCATCGGGCCGGCGCAACTTGGCCAGGGTCTTGGATTCGATCTGGCGCACACGCTCGCGGGTGACGCCGAACTCCCGGCCGACCTCTTCGAGCGTCCGGATCTTGCCGTCGTCGAGACCGAAGCGGAGACGGACGACGTCCTGCTCCCGTTCGGACAGGTGTCCGAGCGCCTCGCGTACCGCCGCGTCGAGAAGCGAACGGGTTGCCGCATCGTCGGGGACAACCGCTCCCCTGTCTTCGATGAGGTCCGACAAGTTGAAGTCGTCCTCGTCGCCGACGGGCTGCTCCAACGAGACGGTGTCCTGGTTGATGCGAAGAATCTCCCGCACGCGCTCGATCGGGAGCTCGACCCGATGCGCGACTTCCTCGATCGTCGGTTCCCGACCCAGTTCCTGCAGCAACTGTCGCTGTGCCCACACCACCTTGTTGATCGTCTCGACCATGTGCACCGGGATCCGGATGGTGCGGGCCTGGTCGGCGATCGCCCGCGTAATGGCCTGGCGGATCCACCACGTGGCGTAGGTCGAGAACTTGAAGCCCTTGGTGTGGTCGAACTTGTCGACCGCCCGCATCAATCCGAGGTTGCCTTCCTGAATCAGATCGAGGAAGGCCAAGCCGCGATTGCGGTACCGCTTGGCTATGGAGACGACCAGGCGCAGGTTCGCCTCAATGAGCTCGTCCTTCGCCTTGAGCCCGTTGCGCATGAGCCGCTTGTTCCGAGACACCCCTCCTGCATCGAGCATGTCCTCTTCGGGTCCCTCACCGGCAAGGGCGAGCTCGTGGGCGGCCAACCGGGCCGCCGCCGCATTGCCCTCCTCGATTGTCTTGGCGATCTCGACCTCGAGCTCGGCGTTGAGCAGCGGAACCCGGCCGATCTCTTTCAGATACGTATGGACAGGGTCCTCGGAGCTGCCGCCGGAATCACCGCTGGAGGCGGTGCGCTTGCCATTGGACTCGCGCCGAGCATCCGCCCGCAGCGCGCCGTTCGACTTCGGAACGGCCCGCGGCGCCTCCGCCGGCGCCACCTCGACGACAAGATCTTCCTCTTCATCTGCGACGAGCGCGACGCCCTCCGCCGTCACCCGATCGATGAGCGTCGTCAGCACCTCGGGCGTGAGCTCGACGGTGTGCAGCGCCTCGATCAGCTCGGCTTGCGTCAGCTGCCCCTTGGCGCGTCCGGTGGCGAGGACTTTGTCGAAGTCGATCTGTGAAACGCCCGCTGGCAGCGCGACATGCGCAATCGACGCCAACGACACCGAGGGCGCGTCAGATGGTTCGACCTTGCCTTCGTCGATCGCCACCGCAGACTCTTCGCTCACCCTCGACCTGCCAACGTCGTCACCCCTCGGGCTCCCTTTGAACCAACCACGCTACCAACCGGTCGGCGGCGTCGCGCCCAGATCCCGATTCTCCGAGTTCGGCCAGCCAGAGCTGCACTTGTGTGGACTCCAGGGCCGCACGATCCTTGCCCGGGTCGTCACTCATGCGCGATTCGATCTCGATGTCGGTCAGCGCACGCTTCGCCGCGTCGCGCAGCATCACGACGACCACGGAGTCGACCGGATCGCCCAGGTCGGCGTCACCCGACATCGGCTCTTCGACTATGACGCGTCGCAACAGGCTTGCCACCTCCGGTGACGCGGTCTCGACTGCTTCGTGCACGCTGTCGTTCTCCAAGAGCGCAACAAACCCCTGGCGTTGCACGCGGTCGGTAAACAGGACGGCGTGCACACGATCCACTACATCTTCGGGTCGGTGGACGGCCAACTTGAGCGCCTCGAGCCCCGGCCCAGGTCGCAGCGCCGTGGACAGGGCGGACCCGCCGCTCCCGCCATCAGGGGCCATCAGGTCCGCGTCATCCTCCGGGTAGTCGCGGGGCGGCGGCTCGTCCTGCGAACCCCGGGTGCGTCGGACCGGCTTCTCGGCCGGAGGGTTGGCGCGCAGGTAGTCGAGTCGCTCCCGGAGCTTGGCCGGGTCGACACGACAGCGGTCGGCGAGCTGCATGACGTACTGGTCGCGGACGAGGTCGTCGGGATGCTCGGCCACCGCCGTCAGTGCCGCCTCGGCCGCCCGGGCCCTCCCCTCGGCCGTGGTCAGATCGCCTGCCAACAGCATGCGGTCAACCCGGAACTGGAGGAAGGGCCGCGCCTCTTTGATGGCTCGGGCCAGCGCCGTCGGATCGGTGCGGGCCAGCTCCCCAGGGTCGCTGCCACCAGGAAGGTCGGCCACGACCACGTCGACCTCGTGCTTGCGCTCCCATTCGTAGACGCGTGACGTCGCGCTCTGCCCGGCCGCGTCGGCGTCGTAGGCCAACACGATGCGCTTGGCGAAATTCCGCAGCAGTGTGAAGTGCTCCTCGGCCAATGCGGTACCGCAGGTGGCGACGGCCCACGGCACGCCGGCCTGGAACGAGCCGATGACGTCGGTGTAGCCCTCGCACACCACGACCTCGCCCTGCGCGATGACGCCCTTCTTGGCCCAATTCGAGCGCGTAGAGCGTCCGGCGTTTGGAATAGATCGGGGACTCCTGCGAATTCTTGTATTTGGGCTCGGGGCGGTCGGGCGGGGCCTGACCCGTCCGGGGCGGCAGGATGCGCCCACCGATCGCGACCGGACGCCCGGACGGGTCGCAGATCGGGAAGAGCACACGGGCCCGAAAGAAGTCCTGCACGCGGCCGCGCCGGTTGACGAACCCGAGACCGGCGTCGGACAGCACGTTCTCGGGCAGCTTGAGTGCCGTGGCCATGGCGTCCCAGTCGTCCGGCGCCCAACCCAGGCGGAACTGCCGGACGATCTCGCCGTCGTAGCCGCGGGAGCGGAGATAGTCACGGGCGGGGCCGGCGTCGGGTGAGCGCAGGAGTCGTTGGTGGTACCACTCGACGGCCCGCTCCATGGCGTCGAGCAATTCGGAGCGGCGCTTGTGATCGCGCCCCATCTCCTGGTCCTCGTGCAGGGTGATGCCGGCCCGGTCGGCCAGGAACCGGACGGCGTCGACAAAATCGAGGTGGTCCATGGCCCGCACAAAGGTGATGGCGTCGCCGGACTCCTGGCAGCCGAAGCAGTAGTAGAAGCCCTCCTCGGCGTTCACGCTGAACGAGGGCGACTTCTCCGTGTGGAAAGGACACAGCCCGACCCAGCGCCGGCCAACCTTCTTCAGGGCGGCGTGCTCGCTGATCAGCTGCACGATGTCCGTGGCCGCCCGGACCTGGGCTACTTCCTCGTCCGGTATCCCCACAGGCACGACGGTACCGCGGTGGTGTCGTCACTCCGTCCGGACCAGAGACCCTTCTGGCCTAGCTTCGACCCATGGCCGTCACCATTTACGGCGTCTGTGCCCTGACCTTCATGATGGGCATGTACGCCTTGGAGGCGCGGGGCCGGGGCTTCGTCCTGGCCTTCGCCCTCGGTTGTGCCCTGTCCAGCTCCTACGGCTTCTTGTCCGGAGCCTGGCCCTTCGGTGTCGTCGAGGCGGTCTGGACCCTCATTGCGCTGCGGCGCTACATCCTCGCCGGGCGCTCCGAGGACGCCACCTCGTAGCGGGCGGCGGCCCGCAAGGCCTACTCCTTCTCGGCCAGGACGGCTTGGGCGGCGGCCAGCCGGGCCACCGGGACCCGGAAGGGCGAGCAGCTCACGTAGTCGAGCCCGGCGTCGTAGAAGAGGCCGATCGACTGGGGGTCTCCCCCGTGCTCGCCGCACACGCCGACCTTCAGACTTGGGCGCGTGGCCCGGCCCCGCTCGGTCCCGAGGCGCACGAGCTCGCCGACGCCGTCGAAGTCGACGACGTCGAACGGGTTGCGCGGCAGGAGGCCGAGTTCGAGGTAGGCGTTCATCATGCGACCCTCGACGTCGTCGCGCGAGAAGCCGAAGGTCATCTGGGTCAGGTCGTTGGTCCCGAAGGAGAAGAAGTCGGCCACCTCGGCGATCTCGGCGGCTCGCAGTGCGGCGCGGGGCGTCTCGATCATGGTACCGATGGTCACCTCGAGCTTGCCCCGCTTGGCCGCGGCGGCCTTGGCTCCCTGGGAGGGACGCGGCGCCGGCTCCTTGTTCACGTCAGCGACCGCGTCCTCGACCCAGCCCCGGGCCAGCGCCAGCTCGGCTCGCGCCACGGTCAGCGGGATCATGATCTCGACGATGGGGTGCCCGCCGTCGGCCACCCGCTGCCGGGCGGCCTCCATCAATGCCCGCACCTGCATGGCGTAGAGGCCGGGCTTGATCACCCCGAGGCGCACACCCCGGGTCCCGAGCATGGGGTTGGCCTCTTTCCAGGACAGCGCGGCGTCGTAGAGCCGGCGCTCCTCGGGGTTCAGCCCGACGGTGGCCTCCTTGTGGGCCAGCTCCTCGGTGGAGGGCAGGAATTCGTGCAACGGCGGGTCGAGCAGGCGCACCGTGACCGGCAACCCGTCCATGGCGGCGAGGATGGCGATGAAGTCCTCGCGCTGGACGAGGCGCAACTCCTCGAGGGCCTCTGCTTCCTCATCCGGCGTCTGAGCAAGGATCATGCGGCGCACGACGGGCAGGCGGTCCTCACCCAGGAACATGTGCTCGGTACGGCACAGGCCGATTCCCTCGGCGCCCAGATTGCGCGCGTTGGCGGCGTCGTCTCCGGTGTCGGCGTTGGCTCGCACGGCCAGCTTGCCCTTGCGGATGACATCGGCCCAGGACAGCACGGTGTCGAAGGCGGCGGGCGGCTTGGCCGCCGTGAGCGGCACCTCTCCGGCCACGACGATGCCCGCTCCCCCGTCGAGCGAGACCCAGTCCCCCTCGTTGAGCGTGACGCCGTTGGCCGTCACCTGGCGATCGCCGATCCGGAGGACCTCGGCGCCCACAACGGCGGGCTTGCCCCAGCCGCGGGCCACGACGGCCGCATGGCTGACCAAACCGCCCCGCGCCGTGAGGATCCCCTCGGAGGCGAGCATGCCGTGGACGTCCTCGGGTGAGGTCTCGCTGCGCACCAGCACCACCGCCTCGCCGCGCTCGGCTGCGGCGGCGGCGTCGTTGGCCGTGAAGTAGATGCGACCGACCGCGGCGCCGGGGCTGGCACCGAGACCCTTGGCCCAGACGGCGTAGCCGGAGCTGGCGAACTGGGGGTGCAGGACGGAGTCGAGGTGGTCCTCGGTGATGCGGGACACAGCCTCGGCCTTGGAGATCCCGAGGTCGCTCGGGCGCACCATGTCCACCGCCATCTTCAGCGCGGCCGCACCGGTGCGCTTGCCCACCCGGGTCTGAAGCATCCAGAGCTTGCCCTGGTCGATGGTGAACTCCGTGTCGCACATGTCCTGGTAGTGGCCCTCGAGCCGAGTGAAGATCTTGAGGAGCTCGCCGTGCACCTTGGGGAACTGCCTCTTGAGCTCGGAGATGGGCTCGGTGTTACGGATACCGGCCACGACGTCCTCGCCCTGTGCGTTGACGAGGAAGTCGCCATAGGCGCCCTTGGTGCCGGTCGCGGGGTCGCGGGTGAAGCCGACGCCGGTGCCCGAGTTGTCGTCGCGATTGCCGAAGACCATGGCCTGCACGTTGACGGCGGTGCCGAGGTCGTGGGCGATGCGCTCCCGGTCGCGGTAGGCAATGGCGCGGGGGCCGTTCCAGCTGCGGAACACGGCCTCGATGGCACCGCGCAGCTGCTCGGTGGGCTTCTGGGGGAAGGGCTTGCCGGTGTGACGCTCCACGATCTGCTGGTAGGAGTCGACGAGGTATCGCAACAGCTCCGTCGGCACCTTGGCATCCGAGGTTGTCCCCGCCAGCTCCTTGGCGGCGTCGAAGAGCGAGTCGAATTCCTCGCCGGGCAGCTCCAGGACGATGCGGGCGTACATGGCGATGAAGCGCCGGTAGGAGTCGAAGGCGAAGCGCTCGTCCCCGGTCTGCTTAGCCAGGCCCTCCACGGACTCGTCGTTGAGGCCCAGGTTGAGGACCGTGTCCATCATGCCGGGCATGGAGAACTTGGCACCCGAGCGCACCGACACGAGCAACGGATCGGTGGCATCGCCGATCGTCTTTCCCATCGCCTTCTCGAGCCTGGCGCGGGCACCCGCCACCTCGGCGTCGAGCTCCTTGGGCCAGCCGCCGGCCATGTAGGCACGGCAGGCGTCGGTCGAAATGGTGAAGCCGGGAGGCACCGGGAGCTGGAGTACCGACGTCATCTCGGCCAGGTTGGCACCCTTGCCACCGAGGAGGTCCTTGAGCTCCATGGGCGGACGGGCGTGCGTGTGGTCGAAATCGAAGACGAACGGCATCGGGCCTCCTTGCCCTGGACGGGCGAACCGCGGGGCGAAGCGCAGCCGCTCGAACTGATTGCCCCTCCCAATTTGGGACGGGCCAACGCAGCCTAGTTTCCTTCCGGCGTTACTCCGATGCGTCCGACGGCCCGACATCGCCCTTTGCCGCACCGGCGACCTGGCGCTGGAAGACCTCTTTTGCCTGGCGCATGAAGTCGCGCACGATGGCGAGCTCGTCGGCCTTGAAGCGCTGGGCCACCAGGCGCATCTCCTCGGCGACGGGTTGCTGCAGGCCGTCCAGGCGCTGCCGGGCCTCCGGGACGATCTCCACCCAGACGCGGCGCCGGTCCTCGGTGTCGCGCCGCCGCGTCACCATGCCCGCTTCTTCGAGTCGGTCGAGGATGAAGGTCACCGCCCCGGTCGTCAGCCCGCTCTCCTCAGCGAGGCGGCCCGCGGTGAGCGGGCCGAGGCGACCGACCAGCTCGAGGCAGCGCGTGTCGGTCCGGCTCAGTTTCAGCTGCTTGGACAGGCCCTCGTCGAACTCGGTGGCGGCGCCGAGATACCCCATGATCTCGGCGCGCAACTGCTGGCCCAGCTCCGATCGAGACCATTGTCTTGACACGTAAATAACTTTATCACTAAGTTTCTTTGGCAATGGCTAATTCTTCGCACGCAGACCTGGCGGTGGAAGCGCACGATCTCGTGAAGGTCTTCCCCCGCGGCAACGTCCGCGCCCTCGACGGGGTCTCCCTCGAAGTGGAGGCAGGCACCGTCCTCGGACTGCTCGGCCCCAACGGCGCGGGCAAGACGACGGTTGTGCGCATCCTCTCGACGATCCTCGGACCCGACTCCGGACGCGCCTCGGTGCTCGGTCACGACGTGGTGGCCCAGGCCGAAGCCGTGCGCCGCATCATCGGTCTCGCCGGTCAGTACGCCGCCGTGGACGAGAACCTGACCGGTCGGGAGAACATCCACATGGTGGCTCGCCTCTCCCACCTGAGCCGCAAGGTGGCGGCTCGGCGGGCCAACGAGCTGCTCGAAGAGTTCGGCTTGACCAATGCAGGCGACCGGGTGCTGAAGACCTATTCGGGCGGCATGCGCCGACGATTGGACCTCGCCGCGGCGCTGGTGGCCAACCCCCCCATCCTCTTCCTCGACGAACCGACCACGGGCTTGGATCCACAGAGCCGTCAGGGCCTCTGGGTGGCGATTGAGGAGCTCGTGCGTGAGGGCACGACGGTGCTGTTGACCACCCAGTACCTCGAGGAGGCCGACCGGCTGGCCCGAGACATCGTGGTGATCGACCATGGACGCGTCATCGCGGAGGGCACACCGGCCCAGCTCAAGGCCGACCTGGGGACCTCGGTCGTGTCGGTCACACTGGGCGAACGCGACGCGGTGGAACGAGCGGTCGAGTTGCTCTCGCCGCTCTCGGAGAAGCCTCCCCTGGTCGAGAACCTCATCGTCGAGTTGACGGTGAACGACGGCCCCAAAGCCGGCGCCGACGTGCTGCGCTCCCTCGACGCGGCAGAGATCACCATCGCCGGCCTGGCGCTGCGCGAGCCGAGCCTCGACGACGTGTTCCTCAGCCTCACCGGCCACAAGACGACCATCGAAGAGGACGAGGCGGACGCGGCCGCACCGAAGAGAGGGTTCGGCCGGGGACGCAAGACGAACGTGACCGACGGGAAGGATGCCGCATGACGACGACACTCATCGCACCGGTACGCGTGGACCGACCCAGCCAGGGCAGCCGCCTGTCGTGGGCCGTGTCGGACGTCATCACCATGGCCAAGCGCAACATCCTGGCGGTCCTCCGGACGCCCGAGGCGCTGTTCTTCACCACGTTGCAGCCCATCATGTTCACGCTGCTCTTCACCTACGTCTTCGGCGGGGCCATCCACGTCCCGGGCGGCCACTACATCCAGTTCCTGATGCCAGGGATCTTCGTGCAGACGGTCATCTTCGGCGCCATGAGCTCTTCGGCCGGCCTGGCGGAGGACCTGCACAAGGGCATCATCGAGCGCTTCCGTGCCCTCCCGATGAGCCGATCCGCCGTGCTGGCCGGCCGCACCACCTCCGACCTGGTCCGCAACGTCTTCGTCGTGGCGCTGATCACGATCGTCGGCTACGCCGTGGGCTTCCGCATCGGGACCAACTTCCTGCTGTTCATCTGCGGGGCGCTGGTGATCCTGTTCTTCGCCTACGCGTTGAGTTGGGGCTTCGCCTACATCGGGCTCTCGGCGCCCAACGCGGAGACGGCACAGGTCATGGTCTTCCCGCTCATCTTCCCGCTGCTCTTCGCCTCGTCGGCCTTCGTCCCGGTGGCCTCCATGCCCGGCTGGCTCCAGGCCTTCGCCGAGCACCAACCGGTGACACAGGTGGTGGACGCGGCGCGGTCGCTGATGGTCGGCGGCGTCCTCCACGACTCGGGCGCCGTGTGGTCGGCTCTCTTGTGGTCTGTGGGGCTGCTGGCGGTCCTGGCGCCGATCGCGGTGCGCAAGTACCGCAAGGTGGCCTGAGGCCGGCGCTATTCCTCGCCGGTGCGCCGGCGCAGCTCCCCGAGCAGCTCGGCGATGGGAACTCGGACCTGTTCGGTGGAGTCGCGGTCGCGCACGGTCACCGCGTTGTCCTCGAGCGAGTCGAAGTCGACGGTAACGCACCAGGGCGTGCCCACCTCGTCCTGGCGCCGGTAGCGCTTGCCGATACCCTGCGTCACGTCGTAGTCGCACATGAAGTGTGGCTGCAGGGTCTTCAGGACCTGGCGGGCGAGCGGCTCGAGCGTGTCCTTCTTCGACAGCGGCAGCACCGCCACCTGGTAGGGCGCCAGGCGCCAGTGCAAGCGCAGCACCGTGCGGGCCTCTCCCCCGACTTCGTCCTCGTCGTAGGCGGAGAGGAGGAAGGCCATCATGGTGCGGGTGGCTCCGGCGGCCGGCTCGATCACGTACGGCGTGTAGCGCTCATTGGTCTGAGGATCGAAGAAGTCGAGCTTCACGCCCGACGCCGCGGCGTGAGCGGACAGGTCGAAGTCGCCCCGGTTGGCGATCCCCTCCAGCTCGTCCCAGCCCCAGGGGAAGAGGAACTCCACGTCGGCCGTGCCCCGGGAGTAGTGCGACAGCTCGCTCTGCTCGTGGTGACGCAGGTGCAGCTTCTCAGCCGGGATGCCGAGCTCGAGATACCAGTTCATCCGCTCTTCCAGCCAGTACTCGAACCATTTCTGGGCCTCGTCGGGCGGGACGAAGTACTCCATCTCCATCTGCTCGAACTCGCGGGTGCGGAAGACGAAATTCTGCGGCGTGATCTCGTTGCGGAAGGACTTGCCGACCTCCGCGATGCCGAACGGCGGCTTCTTGCGCGTGGTCCCGAGCACATTGGCGAAGTTGGTGAACATGCCCTGCGCCGTCTCGGGACGCAGGTAGGCCACGTGGCCCTCGTCCTCCACCGGGCCGGCGTGGGTCTTGAACATGAGGTTGAAGGCCCGGGCCTCGGTCAGGTCGCGGGAGCCGCAGTTGGGGCAGACGCCGTCGATCTTGTCCTCGCGCCACCGCTCGTGGCAGTTCTTGCAGTCGACCAGGGGGTCGGTGAAGGTAGCCAGGTGGCCCGAGGCGGCCCACACGGCGGGCGGGCCGAGGATGGCGGCGTCGAGGCCCACCACGTCGTCGCGCAGCTGCACCATGGCGCGCCACCAGGCGTTCTTGACGTTGCGCAGCATGTTGACCCCGAGCGGGCCGTAGTCGTAGGTGGAGCGGAAGCCGCCGTAGATCTCGGCCGAGGGGAAGATGAAGCCGCGGTGGCGGCACAGCCGCACCACCTTCTCCATCAGGTCGTCGGTGGCGGCCGGTGGCGCCTCGGCGGTCTCTGTCATCGGTGCAGGATACCGGAGCGGATTCTTGCGCTGACCTCGTTCGCCAGCAGCCGGCCTCGCAGCGTCAGCACGGCACGGCCGTCAACCGGCTCGACGAGGCCCTCGAGCTCATCAGGCCGCTCGAGGCTTTCCCAGGGCACCCCGCGGGGTGTGCGCAGCGAGAGCGACAGCGCCTCGAACTCACGCTGCTCCGGGGTGAGGTCCTCGCGGGCGGCCTCGGTCGAGCGGCCAGCCTCGACGGCGTCGATGTAGCGGTCGGGGGTGCGCACGTTCCACCAGCGCGTGCCTGCCCGGTGGGAGTGGGCCGCCGAGCCGATGCCCACGTAGTCGCCCTGTTCCCAGTAGAGGTGGTTGTGCCGGCATTCGTGGCCGGGGCGTGCCCAGTTGGAGATCTCCTCCCAGTGGTACCCCGCTGCGACGAGGGCGGCCTCGGCGTGCTCGTAGCGCCGCGCCTCGGCGTCGTCGTCGGGATGGCGTGCCGGGTCGGCGGCCAGCGGGGTGCCCGGCTCGACGGTGAGGCCATACGCGCTCACGTGTGGCGGCGGGTGGTCGAGGGCGAGGACGTGCGCGAGCGTGGCGCCCCAGTCGGCGTCGCTCTCGGTGGCGGCGCCGAAGATCAGATCGAGGTTCCAGGTCACGAATCCGGCCTGGTGCACCGCGGCAGCGATGGTCTCGGCGGCCTCGGGCACGTTGCGACGACCCAGGCCGGCGAGGACATGAGCCTGGGTGGACTGCAGCCCGAAGGAGACGCGGGTGACACCGGCGTCCCGGTACGTGGCGAGGTGGACGTCGTCGGCATCTTCGGGATTGCACTCGACGGTGACCTCGGCGCCGGGCGCATGGGGGATGGCGTCGAGGATGCGGCACAGGGTGTCGGGGTGGAGGCGGGAGGGGGTGCCCCCTCCGAAAAAGATGGAGGTCGGACGTGGGAGGTCGGCTGCCCCGAAGACCTGGCGCACGTCGCGCACGCAGGCGTCCGCGTAACGCTCCATGAGATGGTCGCGGTCGGTGTAGGTGGCGAAGGCGCAGTAGTCGCAGCGCTCCCGGCAGAACGGGACGTGGACGTAGACGCCGAAGGGGCTCAAAGCCCGGCGGTCGAGCGCACGGAGCGGATGCGCCGGTCGAGATGCGCCTCCATCGCCTCCGTGGCCAGCTCAGCGACCTCGTCGGCGGACGGGGGCGGCGGCCCCGCCAGCACCGCGGCCAGGTCCCCGCCCAGGATGCGACGCAGCAGCACCAGCGCACCCGGGCTCATGTGGCGCCCGCTGCGGTGGGCCCGGCACAGCGTCCCCCCCGCCACGAGGTCGAAGGCCACCAGCTCCACCACGCCGTCGGGCTCGCCGCAGGCGGCACACTCATCGAGGACCGGGCCGGCGCCTTCGAGGACGAGCGCCTTCAAGAAGAACGCCGGCGCGACGAGCGTCGGGTCGGCCTCCTCGGTGGCCAGGGCACTGAGGGCGCCGACCAACATGGAGTACAGACGCGGGTCGGGATGGCGCTCCTGGGCCATCTGGTCGGTGACCTCGAGGAGGGCGATACCTTTCGGCATGCGCTCGAGGTGCTCCCTGATCGGGCGGAAGGCGTTGAGGACCTCCACCTGGTTCACGATGTCGAGGTCGCCCCTCCCCTGCCACAGTAGGAGGTCCACCTGAGTCAGCGGCTCGAGGCGGCCGCCGAACTTCGAAGTGGTCTTGCGGATGCCCTTGGCCACGGCGCGCACCTTGCCGTGGCGCTCGGTCAGGAAGACGATGATCTTGTCGGCTTCGCCCAGCCGGTAGGTGCGCAGGACCACGCCCTTGTCGCGAAAGAGGCTCACGTGTTGGAGGGCTCGGTGTGGGTTGGCTCGGTGTGGGGGGTGCCTTCAGCGTCCGTGGCGCGGTGGGCGGGGTCGAGCGGGCAGTACCGCTCACCTCGGCGCTGGGCCTCGGCCGTGGCCCGCCGGGCTTCCGCGGCCCGGTCGGCGGCGCGATTCTGGGCCTGTTGGGCGGGCCGGACGCGGTCCATCGCCTTCTTGCCGTGCGAGTGGCGTCCGTAGAGAGCGTTGCCGGCTCCCACCAGCGCGGCGATGGCGATGAAGGCGACGACGGCCGCCCCTCCGCCGGCATGCCCCTCGGCGATCACCAGAACGGCGAAGATCGTGAGCAGGGCAATCCCGGCCGCGACGGCGATCCGGCTCCAAGTCATAACCCCACCATTCTCGCAGCCGGGCGGGTGGCGCGAGCCCAGGGGTTCGTCCGGGCCTGTCTGGGGCTCGGGTCAGAGGTGCTTCTGGGCAGCCTCTCTACATTTGCCCAGGGTGGACGAGCGAGCGCTCCCATGGGTGTGCGGCGGCGCCGGCTACGGGTTGACGGCCCCGAAGCGTCGCACCCGGCGCTGATAGTCGATGACCGCCTCGTAGAGGTGGCGGCGGCGCATGTCGGGCCACAGGGTCTCGGGAAAGACGAGTTCGCTGTAGGCGATCTCCCAGAGCAAGAAGTTCGAGATCCGCGTCTCACCCGACGTCCGGATCACGAGATCGGGATCGGGCATGTCCGGGAAGTAGAGGTGGCGACGAATCGCCTTCTCGTCGATCTTGTTGGCCGGGGTGCCCTCTTCGACCAAGGCGCGCACGGCGTCGATGATCTCGGCCCGTCCGCCGTAATTGAACGCCATGGTCATCACCATGCGCCGATTGTGCTTCGTCAGCTCGATGGACTCGTCCATGCGCTTGAGCACCCGCCGGGGCACCCGCCAGTCCCGGCGGCCGGCGAAGCGGATCTGGACGCCCTTCTCGTTGAGCTCGTCCCGGCGGCGCATCAGCAGTGACTGGTTGAAGTTCATGAGGTACCGCACCTCGTCGGGTGGGCGCCGCCAGTTCTCCGTCGAGAACGCGTAGAGCGTGATCCATTTGATGCCGATGTCGAGGGCGCCGTTGACCACATCGAGCAGCGCGACCTCCCCGGCGCCATGTCCCTCGGTGCGGGGCAGACCGCGGGCGTTGGCCCAGCGCCCGTTGCCATCCATGACGCAGGCCACGTGGACGGGCACGCGGGACAGGTCGAGCTCCGGGGGGATCGAATCGGGCGCCGGCTCGCCGGTGCCGTTGGTGGAGCCCAGGCCCAAGTGTTTGCCCTGGTCCTGGTCCCGGCCCTTGACACCCCCCTGGTCGCGGACGGCAGAGGTCACCGGATGAACCTACCGCGACCTGCCCCTGCCGGAGATCGGAGGTGGGTGGCACGGGGCTGCCATTCGTGTTCAAGTGTCCTGACCCCGGCCAGGCGGTGCGGGGCAGAGATCGAGGAGGACGCATGTCCGAGCGAGCTGGTCCACCCCGTCCCGATACCAGGGACATGTTCGCGGTGCACGGGGTCTTCCGGGACTGCCTCGGCGCCGCACCCATTCTGGTCGGGGGCATTGCGCCCGGTGACACGGAGCGGGTGGCGCTGGTGGCCAACTACTACGAGAACATCCTGTCGTTCCTGGAGTCACACCACGACGGCGAGGAGCACCTGGTCTTCCCCCTTCTGCGGGAGCGCTGCGACGGCGCGGACGAGCTGATCGACCACATGGCCGAGCAGCACCACGAGGCACTCGAGCTGCTGGAGCGAGCCAGTGCTGCGCTGACCGCGTGGCCGGGCAGCGACGCGGCGGCCCAGCAGGCCGCCCAGGAGCGGCTGGACGAGTTGTGCTCGCACCTGGGCGAGCATCTCGCCGAGGAGGAGCAGAAGGTGCTGCCACTGGCGGGCGAGTACCTCTCCATGGAGGAGTGGGGCGCACTGCCCGGACACGGTTTGGCCAACTTCCACGGCGACAAGATCTGGCTGATCCTCGGCCTCATCCGGGAGCGCATGACCGACGACCAGCGGGCGGCGATGATGGCGCACATGCCCCCGCCGGCGCTCGACATGTGGACGAGCTTCGGCGAGCAGGCGTTCAAGGACTACTCGTCAGTGGTCGAGGTGGCCGTCGTGCACCACGCCTGAGCACGACGCCGTCCAGCGGTTCACCACGATTGCAGTCGGCCCAGACGGGTCGCACGCAGCCCAAAGTGCCGCACTTCTCATGTCAGAAGTTCGCGGCGGCCGTCTCCGAAATAACGCTCAGCACGAAAGACCGACGAGAGGTCGTCCAGCCCGTCGAGCATCGTCAGTTCGGCCGGTCGTCTGTCGGGGAACTGGAACAACGGCACAAAGGTCTTCGGCGTCTTCTGCGGGCCGCTTCTGCGGGCAATCGCCCCCGTGTTCTGACTGGACAGCTCGAGACGTATTCCTTCTGTTTGCACGACCTTGAGCGGAGAAAGCCAGACCACGTCCTGAGGGCCATCGCTCTCGAGGTACTTGTCGAGGAGTTTCTTCATGGACGTTTGGTCCGTGAAGAAATAGACCCGCTCGTTCAAGAGGTGCATCCAATCGCTGACATCCATTCCGGTGTCCAAGACCGATTTCAGGTCCTTGCGGGCGAAGAGGGGTCCCTGATCTCTGAGGATCACATCTCGACCATGGACACGCAGGCGAACCGACTCTTTGCGAGGCGTTGACAGCAGAACCTGGCGTTCCTCGTCAGAAAGTTCGGCCTCGGAGATCAGCTGCTGGGCTGTCCGGAACCCGTGGGCCTCGATTTGCTCCCAGACGCCGGCGGGACCAACGTGACAGATCAGCTTGCATCGATTGAGGAATTGCTCGGGCGTCATGGACTGAAGACTCGCACATCGCTTCCTGCCCTCGTTCACGGGCAGTGGCACCTTCGGCCGGACCCGGGATACTCCGCAACGGCACGCCCGTTCCTGGGCGGTCGCTCCAGGTTCAGATTGCGGACTGAGCAGGCTGATCGCTCTCTTTTTTGCAACCCCCCGAGCCCGCGTGTCGGGTCGGCCGTGTGCTGGTCCGTCACGCGGGGCGGGTTCACAGGTCGGACCGCTCCGGGCGTCGAGGGTGCCGCAAGCCTGCCCGGCGCTCGTGAGGGGGGTGTGGAGTTCGGCGTCACCTTGCCGCAGGGATCCTCGCTCCGCGGGCATGATCGGTGCATGGAAGAGAGCTGGGACGGGATTGAAGATCTCGACGATCTCGACATCGGCTCCGCGGAGCGGGTCGGATCGGGACGGACGTCAGGCAGGTGACGACGCTGTCGCCGGACTCGACAAGATCACTGCCCAGATGCCGGGCGGCGAGCACCGCCCCGAGCAACAGGAGATGTGCCGAGCCGTCGCTGAGGCGATTGTCACCGGGACCCACCTGGTCGTTCAGGCCGGGACCGGGACCGGCAAGTCGCTCGCCTACCTCGTCCCCGCGGCACTGAGCGGCAAGAAGGTCGTCGTGGCCACTGCGACGAAGGCGCTGCAGGACCAGTTGGCCGAGAAAGACCTGCCCCAGGTCGAGTCCGGTCTCGGGCTCTCGGCGCCGCTGGATTTCGCCGTCCTGAAGGGGCGGAGCAACTACGTCTGTCGCCAGCGGGTGTCCGAGGTGGGCTCGGGCGGGATCCAGGCCGAATTGGGCGACCAGGGGGCCGGGCGGGCCGACGAGCCGGCGGCGGACGAGGGCGAACGGCCTGAATCTTCATCTTCGAGTTCGCCCCCAGAAGGCATCGTCGAGGAAGTACGCCAGCTGGTCGCCTGGTCGCAGAGGTCCGAGAGCGGCGACCGGGCCGACCTGAGCTTCGAGCCCTCCGACCGGGCCTGGAACATGGTCAGCGTCGGCCCGCGGGAGTGCCCTGGCGCCTACAACTGCCCGTCAGGAGGGCGTTGCTTCGCCGAGGCCGCCCGCGAGCGGGCGTCGGTGGCGGATGTCGTCGTCGTCAACACGCACCTCTACGGGGCGCACTTGGCCAGCGGCAGCGTGGTGCTGCCCGAGCACGACGTCGTGATCTTCGACGAGGCACACGAGCTCGAGGAGGTCATGACCTCGAGCCTCGGTGTGGAGGTGACGCCGGGCCGCTTCCGCGCACTCGTAACCGCTGCACGGTCCCTCGTCGAGCAGCGTGATGCCGACCTGCTCGACAGACTCGCGCGCCGTCGGGGACCAGCTCGGCACCCTCCTCGCCGACCGGGTCGGAACACGGGTTCTGCACGCCGAAGCCAGACCGCCGGTGGACGACCGCGAACTGGCCGACCTGTTGAATCGGGGTGCCGAGGTCAGCCGACGCGTCACCGACGCGCTGCGTCGGGGCGGCGCGCAACGTTCCTTTCTCGCCGACGAAGGGTCCGAGCCCGATCCCGACCGCGCCAGCCGCAGGACGCGCACCTTGCAGGCCGCCGCCCACCTGGCGGAAGACCTGCACCGGTTCGAGACGCGAGGTGAGGGCGAGGTCGCCTGGGTCGACGGCACGCGGCGAAACGTCCGACTCCGCCTCTCCCCCATCGACGTCGGTCCCGTCCTGTCCACCATGCTCTGGGGCGAGGTGACCTCGGTACTGACGAGCGCCACCATCCCGCCGCGCATCGTCGAGCGGGTCGGGCTCGGCGCCTTCCCCACCGAGGAACTCAACGTGGGGAGCCCGTTCGACTACCGCGCGCACGCCCTGCTCTACGTGGCCCGCCATTTGCCGGACCGCCGAGCCGCAGGGGCGGAGGAGGCACTGCACGAGGAGCTCGCCCAATTGCTGGAGGCGGCCGGCGGGCGCACCCTGGCGCTCTTCACGAGCAGGCGGGCGACCGAAGCGGCGGCGGCAGCCCTGGCGCCCGAGCTCCCCTACACGTTGCTGCAGCAAGGCGATTTCCCCAAGAGCCTCCTGCTGGAGAAGTTCGCCACCGACGAGACTTCCTGTCTGTTCGCCACCATGGGCTTCTGGCAGGGCGTGGACATCCCGGGCCGGGCCCTGTCCCTCGTGACGATCGACAAGCTCCCCTTCCCGCGCCCGGACGACCCCCTGCTCCAAGCGCGGCGGGAACGGGCCGGCGGAGGAGCCTTCTCGCTCGTCGACCTGCCGCGGGCGGCGACCCTGCTGGCCCAGGGCTCGGGACGCCTCATCCGCAACGCGGACGACCGTGGTGTCGTCGCAGTGCTCGACCCACGGCTGGCGACCGCGTCCTATCGCGGCGTGCTGCTGGCCACGTTGCCACCAATGCGGCGCTCGGTGGACATCGACGAGGTGGAGGCGTTCCTGCGGCGGGCACTGCAGGACGAGCCGACGTAAGTCGACGGCGGTCGACGTCAGTAGCGACGTCAGTAGCGACGTCAGTAGCCGAGGCGGTTCAGCATCTCGTCCCTGTTCTGCCAATGGCGCTCGACCTTCACGTGAAGGTCGAGATACGTCCCTTCGGGCAACTCTTCTCGCACGGCGATCCCGACCGCCTTCAGCACCTCGCCGCCCTTGCCGATGACGATGGCTTTCTGTGAGTCGCGCTCGACGATGATCTCGACTCGAATGTGCGGCCACTCCCACTCGGTCACCCGGCAAGTGATGGCATGCGGGAGCTCTTCGCGGGTCTTGGCCAACAGCTGCTCGCGCACCAGCTCGGCCACCCAGAGTGCCTCGGGCGTGTCTGTGATGACGTCGGGCGGGAAGAACGGCGGGCCTTCGGGCAGCCGCTCGATGAGGAAGGCCGTCAACGCCTGCACACCCTTGCCGCTGCGCGCCGAGACCGGGAAGTACTCGACATCGGCCAGCTCAACCGGCGCGGTGAGGGCATCGACGGCCGCCTTGGCCTGGGTCAGGCGTTCCATGACCTGGGCATTGTTCGCCTTGTCGACCTTGTTCACCACGACGATCAGTCCGGGTGGTTCGCCGACCTCGTCTGTTTCGTCGTTTTCGTCGTCACTGTCGTAGGCCTCGAGAACCACGGCGTGATCCTCGTCGACGTCAGCATCCCCAGATTCGGCGCCGGTCGCCCGAGACCGGGCAGCCGTTGCCGCCGCGGTGAGCCGCTGCACCTGGCGAACCGAACGCTCCAGCACCGTGCGGTCCCCCGGGCCGATCGCGGCCGTGCCATCAACGATCACCATGATCACGTCGACGTCGTTCAGTGCGTCGGTCGCCGTTTCGTTCAGCCAGCGCGCCGAGGGTGCTCCGGGGTCGGTGGATCCCCGGCGTGTCGACGAACACCACCTGGGCATCAGCGGCCGGGTCGTGCAGGACGCCCAGAATACGGTGACGCGTCGTGTTGGGCTTCGATGAAGTGATGGCCACCTTCGTCCCAACCATGGCGTTCACGAGGGTGGATTTACCGACGTTGGGGCGGCCGACCACGGCCACGAAGCCCGAGCGCACCGCGTTCAGTTCCCGTTGGGAGAGACGTCGTCCGTCGTGGTGCTCCTGGCGTCGGCCCCAGCCTTGGTCGGCACACCCGTGGGTTCTATCCGGACGCGCTCGATGCGCCGGCCACGCACGTCCACCGCAGTGAGACGGAACCCATCGACCTCGACCGAGTCGCCGCGATCGGGCACCCGTCCAACCAGGTCCAACATGAGGCCCCCGACGGTGTCCCAGGTGCCGTGGGGCAGTTTGGCGCCCAACAGGTCGTCTGCGTCATCCACCGAATACGCCGCGCTCACCAGCACCGAGCCGTCCTCGCGTCGCTCCACGGTGGGCTCCTCCGTGTCGAACTCGTCGACGATGTCGCCGACCAGCTCTTCGAGGAGGTCTTCCAGGGTGACCAGTCCAGCGGTGCCGCCGTACTCGTCGACGACGATCGCCATGTGGAACTTCTCCTCCTGCATCTCGCGCAGGAGATCCGCGACCTCCTTGGACTCGGGGATGAACTTGGCGGGACGCATGCTGTCGCGTACCGGCTGCTGCGCCTTGCCAACGCGCTCGGCGCGGACCAGGTCCTTGGTGTACGCGATGCCGATGATGTCGTCGATGCCGTCCGCCTCCACCGGTATCCGGCTGTAGCCCGCCCCGAGCGCCGCCTCCAACGCGTCGCGGACAGAGACCTCGGCCTCGACCGTCACCATGTCCGGACGTGGTGTCATGACCTCGCGGGTCACCGTGTCGCCGAAGTCGATAACGGAGTGGATGAACGTCCGCTCGTCCTTCTCGATCACGTTTTCCTCGTGGGCCACGTCGGCCATGGCCTTGAGCTCGGAGTCGGTGATGTACGAGTGCCGCATGCCCTCCTCGTCGCCATTGGACCCGATGATGAGGTTGGCCAGCCCGATGAGGACGGCCGAGAGCCAGCGGATGGGCGGAAAGCGGAGGAGCGCGCTGACGATCGGTGCGCTGAGCAAGGCGGCACGTTCGGCGTGCTGGACCGCCCAGTTCTTCGGTACCGCCTCGAACAACACGAAGATCACCACGATCTCGAACACGATGCCGAGGATGACGCCGAGCCCACCGAAGAGATGCTCGGCCACAATGCCGACCAGGGTGGCGGAGACCAGCTGGCAAATCAGAACCAGCAGCAAGATCGGATTGAGGAAGTTGGCCGGGTTCTCCACCAACCGCGCCAGCTGCCGGGCGCCACGCTTGTTCTCGTCGATCAAGGACTTGGCCTTGATCCTGGTCATGCGCACGAGGCTGGTCTCGGCCATGGCCAGAACACCCGAGGCAGCCAGGAGTGCCGCGATGACAACGATCAGGATGGCGTCTTCGGCATGGAAGCCCGACGCTGCGAGCAGGATCGGCATCCTCAGGCCTTGCGGCTCACCCGATAGAAGCGAGCCAGCATCTGCTGTTCAAGCGCCTCCATCCGTTCGGCTTCCGCCTCGTCCTCGTGGTCCAAGCCAAGCAGGTGCAAAAGCCCGTGGACGACGAGCAGCGCAACCTCGTCCTCGAGCGACACCTCGTGCTCCACGGCGTTGCGGGCCGCCACCGCCGGGCAGATCACGACGTCGCCCAGCAACACGAGGGCACCCTGCTCCGGCGAGGCACCCGGACCGCTGCCCCCGAGGTCCGGCGAACGGCCGGTGGGCCCCGGTTCGTCCTCGATCGGGAACGACAGCACGTCGGTGGGCCCGGACTTGCCGAGGAACTGCGAGTTGAGGGCGGCGATGGCCGCCTCGTCGACGAAGAGCAGCGAGACCTCGGTCTCCCCCTTCACGCCCCGCGCCTCGAGAACCTGGCGCGCCAACGCGGCCCAGAGCGCGACGTCCATGTGGTGGTCCTGCTGCTCGTCGGCGGCAAAGACATCGATCGTCACTGCGTGGATCCCGCTCGCCCCTCCGCCACCTCGTACGCATCGACGATGTCGGCCACGATCTTGTGGCGCACGACATCCCGGCGGCTCAGGTGGACGAACGAGATGTCGTCAATGCCGCCGAGAACGGGTTCCAGTCCGATCAGTCCGGAGCGGCCACCGGGCACGTCGATCTGAGTCACGTCGCCGGTCACGACGCATTTGGACCCGAACCCGATCCGGGTCAGGAACATCTTCATCTGCTCGGGCGTCGTGTTCTGCGCCTCGTCCAAGATGATGAACGAGCTGTTGAGCGTGCGTCCACGCATAAATGCGAGCGGCGCCACCTCGATGGTCCCGCGGTCCAAGAGACGCTGCGCGCCCTCTGGCTCGAGGAGGTCGTAGAGGGCGTCGTAGAGCGGGCGCAGGTACGGATCGACCTTGGCCATGAGGTCGCCGGGCAAGAAGCCAAGCCGCTCGCCGGCCTCGACGGCGGGCCGAGTCAAGATGATGCGGGTCACCTGCCGGGACTGCAGCGCGTGCACCGCCTGGGCCACCGCCAGGTACGACTTGCCCGTACCTGCCGGTCCGATGCCGAACGTGATGATGCTCTGCGAGATGGCGTCGACGTAGCGCTTCTGCCCGGCCGTGTTGGGACGCACCGTCTTGCCGCCCGCGGCCCGCACCACCTCGGAGCGCAAGACGTCGCTCGGACGGATGTCCTCGCGCACCATGTCGATGGCCCGGGCCACCGTCGAGGTGTCGAGGCTCCGACCGGCCTGCACCATGAGGATGAGCTCTTCGATGAGCTGCACCACCAGCTCCGCATGCGGTCCTTCCACCGAGACGCGATCGCCCTGCACCACAATCCGGTCATCCGGGAAGGCCTGTTCGATCTGACGAAGGTGCTCGTCGCGCGTCCCGAGGAGCCCGGCCATGAGGTGATTGCCGGGAACAAAGCATTCGGCCCGCATGGCGGTGGTCATGGTGCGTTCACGTGATGCCAAGGTGTCCTTTCAAAGGTTCGCCCCCCAAGACGTGGAGGTGGAGGTGCGGGACCGAGTTCAGCGCGTCGGGCCCGATATTGAAGACGAGGCGGTAGCCACGCTCTGGTACCGCCAGGCCGGCTGCATCGGCCACGGCCCGGGCGGCCAGGAGCATGTCGGCCAGGACCGGACCGTCCTCGACGGTGACCGTCGAGGCGTCGTCGATGTGGCGGCGGGGCACGACCAGCACATGCAGCGGGGCAGCGGGGTTGATGTCCTTGAAGGCCACGGTGGTCGGGGTCTCGTACACCGTCTCGGACGGCACCTCACCAGCCACGATCTTGCAGAAGAGGCAGTCGGCGGGGTCGATCATGCCCGGGGGTCACCGTCCCTCTGCGCCAGCCTGATCACTGCTCCGAACTTACCGGCCCCCGAGTGCACGCCGTGACCATGGGTACCCCTCACGAGGGCGGCCCCGTTCCCGCCGCCGCCACTGTTCCCGTCCGGAGCGAGGCCAAGAGCGCGCCGGCCGTGACGGCGGCCGTCTCCGCCCGTAGGACGCTGAGCCCGAATCCCACGGTGGGCAGGCCGGAGCCCAATTCCTGCGTGCTCCACCCGCCCTCGGGCCCCACCGCCACGACACGCTGGGCCAGCGTGGGCCGCTCTCCGCTGAGTTGGGCCAGAACGACTTCGCCCGGCGCACCCAGGGTCGGCAGATCGGCGAACGGCACTGTGTCGCCTACCTCGGGGAGCCAGACGCGGCGGCACTGCGCGGCCGCTTCGCGCGCCACGCGGCGCAATTTCTCGACGCTGGCTTGTCCCCGCGCGCCGGTCCAGCGCACGACACTGCGCTCGCTGCGCAGCGGCACGATGTGGTCGATGCCCAACTCGGTCAGCTTCTGGACTACCCACTCGGGACGTTCTCCCTTGACCGGCGCAAAGGCCACCGTGAGCGCCGGCTCGGTCGGTGCCTCGAATTGCAAGGCCCCGTCGCCGCCGATTCCCGTCGCGTTCGTGATCGGTTCGAGCGTCGCCGCGCCCCGCCACGTCGTCCGTGCCCATTGGCCGCGTCCGTCTGCGGCGATGACCTCCTCGCCGTCGCGCAGCCGCAGCACCCGTCCCAGATGATGCGCCTCCTCGTCGGTCAGAACAGGACGCGCGGGGTTTGGCACGAAGACCTGCGCGGCCGCGGCCGCCCGGACGGCCACCGCGGCAAGGGTGATGCCGGCGCTAGCCAAAGGCGGAGCGCAGGCGCGAGAACACGCCCTCGCCACCCCCCGCTCCAGGCGCGGCGACCGTCTCACCGCGCGAGGCGGCGAACTGCCGCAAAAGCTCATCCTGTTCTGGACTGAGACCGGTCGGCGTCTCCACCAGCACGTGGACATAGAAGTCACCGCGTCCCCGGCCGCGCAGGTGCGGTACTCCCAGATTCCGGATCCGCTCGATGTGTCCGTGCTGCGTGCCTGGTCCGATCGTCAAGTGTTGTGGCCCGTCCAACGTCTCGACATCGGTCTCGGCACCGAGTGCGGCCTGTGCCACGCTGATGGTCAAGGTGGTGTGGAGGTTGTCCGTCTGGCGCTCATAGCGAGGGTCGGGCGTGATGGCGAGGTGCACGAAGAGCGAGCCGCTCGGGCCGCCCCGCTGACCGGCCGCACCGCGATCGGCCAGGCGCAACGTCGACCCCTCCTCCACGCCTGCCGGCACCTCTACCGTAAAGGTGCTCTCCTGCATGCGGCGACCCTCGCCCCGGCAATCGGGGCACGGGTTCGGGATCATCTCTCCGGTCCCGCTGCAGCGCGAGCAGGCGACACTGGTCACCACTTGCCCGAGCAGGGATTGGCGTACCCGGCGCAACTCCCCAGTGCCCTGGCAGTCAATGCAGGTGACCGGCTCGGTGCCGGCTGCCGTGCCCCTGCCTTCGCAGGTCTCACAGGTTGCAGGCAGGCGAACCGAGATCTCCTTGCGTGCGCCGAAGACGGCCTCGGCGAACTCGAGATCCAGACGCACCTCGGCGTCCGCGCCCATCTGGGGTCCACGCCGGCGGGTGCCGGCCCCGCCCATCTGGCCGAAGAACGCCTCGAAGATGTCCCCAAGTCCCCCCTCGAAACCGAAGCCGCCCCCGGCACCGGGCTGCGAACCGAAGACGCCCTCGGGGCCGAAGCGGTCGTAGCGGGCCCGCCGCTCGGGGTCGCGCAATACCTCGTAGGCGACGGTCACCTGCTTGAAGCGCGCCTCCGCTTCGGGGTCGCCGTGGTTGGTGTCGGGGTGCAACTCGCGGGCACGGGCACGGTAGGCCCGCTTGATCTCGTCGTCGCTGGCGTCGGGGCCGACGCCGAGCAGCCCATAGAGGTCGCCCAATCCGTCAGTGACGGCCATCGTGCCCCCCGCTTATACGTTGCCCCAAGCGCTCGCCGACGACATGGGCCGCCGCCATCGCCCGGGCGTAGTCCATACGGGTCGGGCCGAGCAGCCCCACCGCACCGAGATCCTGCCCGTCGATGGAGACCGGCGCCACGACGACGGCGCAGGACACGAGCGGCTCGAAGCCGTGTTCGGCGCCAATGGCCACCGAGAGCCCACGGTCGAGGACGTCGCGCAGCAAGGAGACGACGACCAATTGCTGTTCGAGGATGGCCAACACGGAGCGCACTGTCTCGACGGCATCGAACGAATCGGCCAGGCGGGCCGGGCCGCCGACGAACACCTGGTCGGCCTCCATGGAGCCCTCGAGTGAGTCGAAAGCACTGTGGGCGGCGGTCACGAGCTGGTCGACCTCCGCCGACGCGGTGGCCGGGACCGACCAGGGCTGGGCCAGGGTGCGCCCGACCATGTGGGAGGACAGCAAGATGCCGGCGCGAGCGAGGGCGTCCTCGGAGGCCTCGCTCCGCAGATCGATCGTCCGCTTCTCCACGGCACCATCGGACAAGACGACGACCAACAGCGCGTGGACCGGCGAAAGGCCGACGAGTTGTACGGAACGGATGGTGGCCGTGTCATGCGACGGTCCGACGACGACAGCGGCGTAGGAGGTCAGTTCGGAGAGCAGGCCTGACGCGCGCTCGAGCACGGTCTCCATTTCGCCGTGGACCTGCTCGAAGAACTGGGAGACCTGCTTGCGCTGGCTGGGGCCGAGCACGCCGGGCCCGGCCAGATGATCGACGAAGAAGCGGTACCCCTTGTCGGTCGGGATGCGGCCGGCGCTGGTGTGGGGCTGAACGAGGTAGCCCTCGCGCTCGAGCGCCACCATTTCGGAGCGGACCGTGGCCGAGGACACCTGCACCCCGGGCGAGTTGGCCACATGGGAGGAACCGACGGGCTCGGCCGTCCCGATGTACTCGGTGACGACGGCCTCCAAAATGGCCGCCCTGCGGGCGTTGAGGGCGCGCTCGTCGCCGGCAACGTCGGTGAACGGGACGGGGTCAGGGGGCGGGGTCATGGGTGCCTGGCACTCAAGTCTACCGAGTGCCAGGGCGGCGTCCGTGGGCGGGTTCGGGTATTCGGGCGGCCAGTCCGCCCCGCCATTCGGTTTTCAGTCGTCTCCCAGGCGCAACGCCGAGATGAAGGCTTCCTGGGGAACCTCGACGCGGCCGATGTTCTTCATCTTCTTCTTGCCCTCCTTCTGCTTCTCGAGCAGCTTGCGCTTGCGGCTGATGTCACCGCCATAGCACTTGGCCAGGACGTCCTTGCGCTTGGCCTTGACCGTCTCGCGGGCCACGATGCGCCCGCCGATGGCAGCCTGAATCGGCACGTCAAAGAGCTGGCGCGGAATCAGCTCGCGGAGTTTTTCGGCCATCTTGCGCCCATAGGTGTCGGCCGTGGTCTTGTGCACGATGGTCGAGAAGGCGTCGACCGGCGCGTGGTTGATGAGGATGTCGACCCGCACCAGGTTGCCGGTGGAGTAGTCCTCGGGCTCGTAGTCCAGGCTGGCGTAGCCCTTGGTCCGGCTCTTCAGCTGGTCGAAGAAGTCGAGGACGACCTCAGCCAGGGGCAGCGTGTACACGAGCTCGACTCGCTCGGGTGACAGGTACTCCATTTTGGTCATCTCGCCCCGCCGACTTTGGCAGAGCTCCATCACGGTGCCCGTGTACTCGGTGGGCGTGATGATGGTGGCCGAGAGCATGGGCTCGTCGATGTGGTCGATGCGGCTGGCGTCGGGCAGCTCGGTCGGGTTGTCCACATCGAGCTCCGTCCCGTCGGTCAGGAAGGCCCGGTACTCCACGCTCGGCGCCGTGGCGATGAGCGAGAGGTTGAACTCCCGCTCGAGCCGCTCCCGCACGATCTCCATGTGCAGCAGGCCCAGGAAACCACAGCGGAAGCCGATCCCGAGTGCATGCGAGGACTCGGGCTCGAAGGTGAAGCTGGCGTCGTTGAGCTTGAGCCGGTCGAGGGCGTCACGCAGGTCCGGCAGCTCGTCGCCGTCCACCGGGTAGAGGCCGCAGAACACCATGGGCTTGGGATCGCGGTACCCGGCAAGTGCCTTGGCGGCCCCGTGCTGCGCGGTCGTGACGGTCTCACCGGAGCGGGCCTCGCCGACGTCCTTGATGCCGGCGATGAGGTACCCCACCTCGCCCGGGCCGAGCACCTGGACCGGGACCGCCACGGGCGTCCGCACGCCCACCTCCTCTATGTCGTGCACGGCGTTGGCCTGCATGAAGCGCAGGCGGGCCCCGGCGGGGAGGGAGCCGTCGACGATCCGGATGGAGCTCACCACGCCGCGGTACTGGTCGTAGGACGAGTCGAAGATCAGCGCGCGCAGCGGAGCGTCGGGGTCGCCTTTCGGGGCGGGGACGCGGGCGATGATGGCATCGAGCAGCTCACGCACCCCTTCCCCTGTCTTGGCCGAGATGTGCAGGATGTCCTCGGCCGGGAGCCCGAGGACGTGCTCGATCTCGAGCGCGCAGCGGACCGGGTCGGCGGCCGGCAGGTCGATCTTGTTGAGAACGGGCACGATCTCGAGGTCGTTCTCGATGGCCTGGTAGCAGTTGGCCAGCGTCTGGGCCTGAATGCCCTGCGACACGTCGACCAGCAGCACAGCCCCTTCGCACGCGGCCAGGGAGCGTGAGACCTCGTAGCCGAAGTCGACGTGCCCCGGGGTGTCGATCAGGTGGAGGATGTGGCCGCCGTGCACAACCCGAACGTTCTGGGCCTTG
Organism: uncultured Acidimicrobiaceae bacterium; assembly: GCA_963738135.1. GTDB lineage: Bacteria > Actinomycetota > Acidimicrobiia > Acidimicrobiales > RAAP-2 > Bog-473. Next base: position 747,805 of record CAVTVK010000001.1, read on the forward strand.
ATGGTGATCCCCCGCTCGCGTTCGATGTCCATGGAGTCCAGGTACTGCTCGCGCATGAGACGGGGGTCGACGGCTCCGGTGATCTCGAGGATGCGGTCGGACAGGGTCGATTTGCCGTGGTCGACGTGGCTGATGATGGAGAAGTTGCGGATGCGCTCGACCGCAACGGGTCCAGCTGCGGTGAGGGGCGGCACGGTCCGTCGATCGTACCGGCCCAGCTCGGCGCCCCTTGTCGCCTGGCCAGGGAAGTTGGACCGGCCCCGACCGCGGGGCGCAGGTCGAATTAGGCCCGCCACCTGCTACAGTTGTTCTCCGCACCGGTGAGGCCCTGGCCCGCCACCGCCCCCTTTCGTAGAAGACCGAGGATCGACACGTGGCCAACATCAAGAGCCAGATCAAGCGGAACCGCCAGAACGAGAAGCGCCGTCTGCGCAACAAGTCGGTGCGAGCGGAGCTGCGCACCCGTACCAAGACGGCCGTGAGTTCCGCCGAGAGCGGTGCCGAGGACAGCGCCGAGGCGCTGCGCCTGGCCGTGAAGCGAATCGACAAGGCCGCGGCGCATGGGGTCATTCACAAGAACACGGCGGCAAACCACAAGTCGCGACTGGTGCGGCGAGTGGCCGCCATCGAGGCGTCGGCCGCCGAGTAGCGGCGGCGCACGCTTCCTTCTTTCTGCTCGCCCTCACCTCCTGTCTCTCCCGCTCTCCGTTTCCCGCTCTCCGTTTCCCGCTCTCCGTTTCCCGCTCTCCGTTTCCCGCTCTCCCTTCCCCTCCCCGCTCAGGCGTCTTCACCCGGCGACGGGGCGCGCTGCCCCTTACGGAAGGAGCCACACCGTGACGGCTAGCCCGTCATGTGGAAGGTGAACATCTTCTCCGGGATGATGCGGACACCGACGGCATCCATCGCCTCCAGCCCCTCCTCGAATTCCGGACCCACCCTGGGGAGATACTGGTCGAGCATCGCCTGACGCAATTCTGCGTTGGCCGAGTCCTCCAAGTCGAAGACCTCGGCGCGACCGTGCACGGTGACAGCAAGCTCCTCCCCCGGTAGGTGGGTCGCGCTGCAAGCAGGTCGCTTGGCCAGATGGCGAAGACGGACCGAGCTCCTCCCGGTGCTGAACCAGAAGGTCCCGTGCAGGAAGTATCCATCAACGGGCCCGGCAAGTGGGCGCCCGTCGGCGGTCACGGTGGCCAGAACCAGGAGCCGCATGCCCTGCAGGCGCCTGGTCAGTTCCACGGCCGTGAGCTGGTGCTCGTCCGCGATGTCGCGCAGGTGGGGGCCAGCAGTCGCCATGGAGGCGTCGAGGAGCGCCTGCAGGTTCGTCATCTCTTCTGATGTCTCGAGCATGGACCCAGTCCAGCATGGGGCTGCTCGCTCGTGCAGCGCCGTGGGAAACTGGCGGAATGGAGGACGGTCTCGTCCTGACCCGTCGGACATCGGAACTGGGTGTGCACGAGACGGCGCAGCGCGCCGGCATCCAGCACGGCGCCGTCATCAGTCACTCCGTCGGCTACGAGGAGTGGGAGCGGACGGGCTTCTTTCGGCGAGAGATGGCCCGCCACGGTGTTGCGTTGATTCTCGGATTCGGCGAAACCATGGAGGTCTTCGAGGGTGAGGCCTCCAGTCCCGTCCGTACCCTGGGCGCATTCGTCGTCGGCAACCAGGCACGATCGAGCCTGACCGGCATCAGCGGTCACCAGCTCGGCGTCCAGGTCGAGCTGACGCCCGCCGGTGCCCTGGAGTCTGTTCGGCAACATCGAGGACCTCAACGATGGCGTGGTCCCGCTCGATGAGGCGCTCGGGCGTCATGGGACGAATCTGCTGGAGCGCCTGAGCGAAGCACCGTCGTGGACGGCGCGTTTCGAACTCATCGATACAGCGTTCGGTTCGGCGAAGACAGCTCCCCTCAGTCCGGAGGTGGAACGGCTACGCCGCCAACTGGTGGCCTCGAAGGGCCGGGCCCGTGTGGAGCCGCTCATGGACGAGACGGGCTGGAGCCGGCGGTACGTCACCGAGCGATTCCGGCGTCAGCTGGGGACTCCACCCAAGGCGTATGCCCGCCTCCTCCGCTTCGGCCACGCCACCTCGCTGCTGTCGGGTGCGACGGCCGGCCGGCCTCTGGCTGCAGTGGCCGCAGAGGCCGGGTACTACGACCAGTCTCACCTGACCCGCGATTTCGTGCGTCTCGCCGGCATGACGCCGGGCGCCTACGCCGCCAACGCAGTGGAGGTTCCCGAGGTCAGGTTTGTCCAAGACCGACCAATCGGGTCACCGTCAGAATGGATCCCATGACCGCCTCCCAGGACACCACCACCAACACGACCGAGGCCACCGGCGTCGTCCCGGTCCTCGTGTACGAGGACATCGAAGCCGCCCACGACTTCTTGGTCGAGACCTTCGGCCTGACCTCGGGTGGGTTGCACCGTCTCGACGACGGCTCCGTCGTCCATGCCGAGGTGCGCAATGGCGACGCCGCTGTCTGGCTGCACCGGGTGAGCGCCGAGATCGGGATGGACTCGCCGCGTCGTGCTGCCATGTCACACGGCGGTTTGTCCGTCCGCATTCCCGATGTCGACGCCCACTATGCACGGGTGAGGGCCGCCGGGGCCCAGATCGAGCGTGAACCGACCGACCAGCCCTACGGGCTGCGCGAGTACGGGGTCCGGGACATCGAGAATCACCGGTGGTGGTTCTCGACGCCGCTCTGATCGTCTAGCGACGAGCCCCGGCCCGGGGGCGTGCTGCCCGGACCGGACGAGTCTGGCGAGCCAACCGGGCCACCAGTATCTCGATCACGACCTCGGCGTCCATACCGCTCGCCCCGCGCACGTCGAGGTCCGCCGCGGCGATGAGGTTGATCGCCTCGGCGATCTTCGTGCTGCCGAGGCGCCTCGACTGCTCCAGCGCTTTCTTGGCCACGAAGGGAGCGGTACCGAGGACGGCGGCCGCATCACGGTCCGTGCTGACATCATCGCCGTCGAGCACCAGCATGTTGGAGAAATGGCCATGCAGGGTGGCGAGGACCTGTACCGGCGCCAGGCCGCCCGCCTCGAGCATCCGCCGGAGCACCATGAGGGCCCGTCCCGGTTCACCCTTGTCGATGGAGTCGGTCAGCTCGTAGCGGGGCACGTTGCCCGCTTCGCCGAGATACGGCGCCAGGTCGTCCGCCGTCACGACCGCGCCCTCGCCGTAGGCCGCGCTCAATGCGCTGAGCAGGCCCTCGACGCGGCCGAGATCCTCGCCGACGTGCCCGGCCAGCAGGTCGGCGGCCCGCGGCTCGAGCTTGACCGGACCCGCCCGCAGATGGTCGTGGAGCCAGGCCTTGCGGTCCCCCGCCTTGCTCGTCGTGACGTCGATGACCCGGCCGGCCGCGGTCACCGCCTTGACGAGCGGTGCGGGAATTGTCCCTCCCCCGCCGACCAGGATCAGCACCGTCGAGGGCAGCGGGTCCTGCACCACCTCGACCAACCGCGGCGCATCGGCGGTCAACAGGCGCCCCGCCTCCCGCACGACGACCACCCGCCGGTCGACCAAGAACGGCGGAGTAAGACACGCGTCCACCACGGCGCCGACGTTCAGCTCGTCGCCGGGGCCGCCACCGATCTCCTCGACGATCAGCGCGTGGTCGCCGTCGCCCACCACATCGTCGAGCAGACCGCGGACGGCCTGGGCCACCAGAGCAGCGTCATCCCCCTTGACCAGAAAAACCGACGGGGCTGTCGGTGCGCTCACTGTGCCTCACTGACGGCGGCGAGCACATCGCGGGCCCGGCAGGTGCCCTTGACGTCGTGCACCCGCACGATGCGGCAGCCCCAGGACATGCCGAGGGCCGCCGCGCCGATGGAAGCCTCACGCCGCTCGGTGAGCTCCAAATCGAGGACCTTGCCCAGGAAGGTCTTGTTGGACGCCGAGAGCAGCAACGGGTAGCCGAACGCGGCCAGGGTCGACGAGGCCCGCAGCAGGGTCAGGGACTGCTCGGCCGTCTTGCCGAGGTCGAGGCCGGCATCGAGCACGATCCGCTCGGGCGGCAGGCCGGCGGCACGCGCTCCGGCGGCGCGCTCGGTGAGGAAACGAGCCACGTCGACCACCACGTCGTCGTAGTGCGGGTCGGGGTCGGCCACCCGTGGCGCGAGGCGGATGTGCGTGATGACGACGGCCGCACCGTGCTCAGCGGCAGCGGGCGCGTAGTCGGGATCGGCCAGGCCGCTGATGTCGTTGCCCATCAACGCACCCTGGGCGTACGAGGCGCGGGCCACCGAGGCGCGCCAGGTGTCCACCGACACAGGCGTATCGAAGCGCGCCACCAGTCCGGACACCACCGGCACGACGCGGTCGAGCTCCTCGGGCTCGGTCACTTCGGGACCCGGTCCCGCCTTGACCCCACCGATATCGAGGATGTCAGCCCCGTCGGCCACCAGCTGCTCGGCCCGGCTGTACAGCTTGTCGAGCTCGAAGGTGGCGCCCTTGTCGTAGAACGAGTCGGGGGTGCGGTTGAGGATCCCCATGACAAGCGCCCGGTGAGTCAGGTCGTAGCGCTTGCCCCCGAGAACGAGCAGCCGGGCCAGCTTTGGCGGGGTGTCGGTCGTGTCGGTCGTGTCGGTCGTGTCGGTCGTCGGCGTCCCGGTGGCCGGCCCGGCCATCAGTACAGGCGCGCGGTCAGTGCCCGCCGGTATTCCTTGGTGCGCGGGTCGTCGGGGCCCATCGCCTCAAGGAGGTCCACGAATTCCTGCCGGGCGGCGTCGTCGTCGCGCACCCGGTCGAGCAGCTCGTCCAACTTGGCTTCCATTTCGGCGCGGTCGGTCCCCGAGACGTCGAGCCCTGCCTCCAGAAGGCGCGCTTCGGCGGCCAGGACGCGACCGGTCTCGGTCTCGGGCAGGCGCTGCAGCAGCGCAAGCGCTTCGGCCGCGGCGCCGCGGTCGATCAGCAGGCGAGCCAGGCCCTCGGTGGCGCCGGCGTGATCCGGCTCGAGCTCCAGCGCCTTGCGGAAGGATGCCTCGTCGCCTGCCGCGGCCAGCATGTCCGCCTCACTCGGTGCGGGAGCCAGGCGCTGGACAAAGGCCGTGATCTGGGCCTCTGGGACGGCGCCGATGAACTGATCCACCACCTGGCCACCACTGATGGCGAAAACGGCGGGGATGGACTGCACGTTGAAGGCCTGCGCCACCGCCGGGTTGTCGTCGACGTTGACCTTGGCCAGCTCGACGGCGCCCCCAGTGTCGGCCACCGCTTTCTCGATCATCGGCCCGAGCGTCTTGCAGGGCCCGCACCACGGGGCCCACAGGTCCACGATCACCGGCACTGTCGCGCTGCGCTCCAGCACGTCGGCCTGGAAGGTCTGGTCTGTGACGTCCACGGCAAAGACGCTAATGGCTGCGCTGGCGGGGAACGACGTCCCATCTGGGACGCAGGTCGAGCCCGTCCGTCGGTCGTCTCTGAGTCGCATCTGAGCAGCATCTGAGCGGCCGCCGAGCAGCGGGGGCGTCCGGCCCGGGTCACATCGCACCGATTAGCGTCGTTCGCGTGTCACAGGCGCCGGAAGGCATTCACGAGGCCGAGGTCACCCACTGGATGGTGGCGCGCATCCCCGAGATCAGCCCGCCGCTGACGTTCACGCTGATCGCCGGTGGGCGGTCCAACCTCACGTTCCGCGTGCAGGACGCCGAGGGGCGGGCCTGGGCTCTGCGCCGGCCCCCCTTGCATCACGTGCTGCCGACTGCGCACGACATGTCCCGCGAGTACCGGCTCATGCACTCGCTCGGGCCGGCGGGTGTCCCCGTACCGGTCACCGCCGGCCTCTGCACCGACGAGGCGGTCAACGAGCGGCCCTTCTTCGTGATGGAGTTCGTCGAAGGCCACATCCTGCGCAATGCGCCCGAGGCCGAGGCCGCGTTCGACGTGACCACCCGCGGCGTCGTCGGGAACAACATGGCCGACACGCTCGCCGCGCTGCACGCTGTCGACCCCGACGCCGTGGGACTGGGCGATCTGGGACGGCACGAGGGCTACATCGAGCGGCAGCTGAAGCGCTGGCGGGGACAGTACGACCAGATGCAGGTCGAGGGCGTCGATCACGGCGGGCTGGTCGAGCGGGTGAGTGACGAGCTGGCCCGGCGCATCCCCAAGCAGCAACGAACCTCCGTCGTGCACGGCGACTACCGGATGGACAATGTCGTGCTGGCCGACGACGGCACCGTACGCGCCATCCTCGATTGGGAGATCTGCACGTTGGGTGACCCGCTCGCCGACCTCGGACTGCTGATGGACTACTGGTCCGACCCCGACGACTCCATGGCGGTGCTCGGCCTGTCGCCGACTACCGCACCCGGGTTCTCCACCAAGGCGCAGATCAAGGAGCGCTACGACGCCGTCTCCGACCTCGACGTGTCGGGCATCGGGTACTACATGGCCTTCGGCTACTGGAAGCTGGCCTGCATCCTGCAGGGCGTCTACGCCCGCTACGTGGCCGGTGCCGGGGCCGGCGATCAGGGCAGTGTCGAGGGGTTCCCGCTGCAGATCGGGCGCCTCTTCGAGATGGCCGCCGAGTCCCTGGAGGCCACCCCGTGAGCCCCGAGGGCAACGGGTTGACCGAGATCTTCGAGGTCCACCAGGAACCGGTCCTGCGAGAGCCGATTCTGGTCGTGGCGCTGGAGGGCTGGGTCGACGCCGGTCTGGGCGCCACGACGGCCATCGCCACGCTCCTCGGACAGGGTCATACCGAGCCCGTCGTGACCTTCAACGGCGAGCACTTCCTCGACCAGCGGGCCCGACGCCCGGTGGCGCGCATCGTCAACGGGATCACGACCGAGCTGAATTGGCCCCGCACGGTCGTGCGGCAGGGGACGGACGAGTCCGGGCGCGACATGCTCTTCCTGGTCGGACCCGAACCCGATTTCCACTGGCGCGCCTTCACCGACGCCGTGGTGGGCCTGGCCCGCTCCTGGCGCGTGCGCATGGTGGTGGGCCTCGGCGCCTTCCCGGCGCCGGCGCCCCATACGCGGCCCGTGAAACTGGCCGCCACGGCGCCGTCGGCCTCGGCCGACCTCATTGAGCAGGTGGGGATCGTGCAGGGCGAACTCGAAGTGCCGGCGGGCGTCCTCGCCGCGCTCGAGCTGGCCTTCGGTGCCAACGGGACACCCGCCGTCAGCCTCTGGGCACGGGTCCCCCACTACGTGGCGGGCATGCCGTTCCCGGAGGCGAGCGCGGCGTTGATCGAAGGGCTCGCTGCCGTGGGCTCGTTGTCGTTGGATTCGTCGGCGCTCCGACGGGCGGGCGACAGCTCGCGACGGCAGGTGGACCAGCTCATCGCCGACAACGACGAGCACCAGGCCATGGTGCGCAAGCTCGAGGAGAACATCGACGCCTCGGAGGGCAACGCCATGGGTGTCGACGAAGTGCCCTCGGGTGACGAGATCGCGGCGGAGCTCGAGCGCTTCCTTCGCGGCGAGGAACAGTAGGGACTTCGGGATGAGGCAATTGAGGAGACGTCGGACATGAAGATCGACGGTGGCATCGGGTTCGATCCCGACGGCATCGCGGCACAAGCGGTCAGGGCGGAGCAGAGCGGCTACGACGGCGTGTGGTCGGCCGAGACCAACCACGATCCCTTCCTCCCGATCGCCATTGGTGCCGCCGCCACCGAGAGGCTCGAGTTCGGGACCGGGATCGCCGTCGCCTTCGCCCGTAACCCGATGACGCTCGCCGTGCTGGCCAACGACCTGCAGCTGCTCACCAAAGGCCGCTTCATGCTGGGCATGGGGAGCCAGATCAAGCCGCACATCACCAAGCGCTTCTCCATGCCGTGGTCGCACCCGGCGCCGCGCATGCGAGAGCTCATTCTGGCCATCCGGGCCATCTGGAACACGTGGGAGACGGGCGAGCCGCTCGCCTTCCGCGGTGAGTTCTATACGCACACCCTGATGACGCCCTTCTTCAACCCGGGGCCGAATCCGCACGGCAACCCCAAAATCCTGCTGGCCGGCGTGGGCGAGCTCATGACAGAGGTGGCCGGCGAGGTCGGCGACGGATTCTTGGTGCATGGCTTCTCCACGGAGCGCTACCTGCGCGAGGTAAGCCTGCCGGCGCTCGAACGGGGCGCCGCCAAGGCCGGCAAGACGCGGGCGGTTCTCACCGTCTCCTACCCCGGCTTCGTCGTCACCGGCCACGACGAGCAGAGCATGGCAGTGAGGGCCAAGGCGGTGCGCGAGCAGATCGCTTTCTACGCCTCGACGCCGGCCTACCGCCCCGTGCTGGAGTTGCACGGATGGGGCGACTTGCAACCGGAGCTCAACACGCTCTCCAAGCGCGGTGAATGGGTGCAGATGGGCGAGCTCATCGACGACGACATCCTCAACGCCTTTGCTGTCGTCTGCCCCCTCGACAAGGTGGCTGGTGAGGTGCGCAACCGCTTCGAGGACGTCGTGGACCGCTTCAGTTTCTACGCGCCCTACCAGGTGGAGGCCGGGATGTGGAACGAGGTGGTGGCGGGCTTCCGCTAAGACTTCTGGCCCTCTGCGCCGGCCGAACGCAGGGTGGTGAGCGCGCCGTCCAATGCGGCACGCAGAGGCTCGAGCGAGAGCATGGACTGCGAAAGCAGCAGACCACCCTGAAGCGCAGCGAACACGAACAACGCGAGCCTTTCGGGATCGGCCTCCCGCCGGAGGATGCCAGCGGATCGCATGCGCTCGAGGCCGGCCTGGAGGTAGCCACGCCATCGGTCCATGTACTCCGCGAGCCCCTTCGCCTGCTCCGGATCGTTGCCGACGACCTCGCGCGCCAGGGCGCTGATCGGACAGCCCCACTGTCCCTGGGAGCCATAGTGCTCGAGGACAGCGCGTCGCCAGCCATCCCACGCATCCCAGGAATCGAGGGAATCGAGGTAGGGACGCTGTGCGTCCAGAACGCGCTGACCTTGGAATGATGCGATGGCGCCGACCAGCTCCGACTTGCCGCCCGGGAAATAGTGGAAGAGCTGACTCTTGCTGGTCCCCGTTCCCGCACGGATGTCGTCGAGCGTCGTCCCGCCGACGCCGCGAGCCAACACCAGGTCCGCCGAGCTGGCAACGATACGGGCCCTCGTCGCTGCTCCCTTGGGAGTGAGTTTCGCCGTCGTGCCCATGCGGGTCATCCTAGTCGGTTTCTGGACTAACAGGTCCATTTATCGTACACTCTGGACTACACGGTCCATTCCAGGATCGACCACGAAGGAGGGATGCATGGGCACACGACTCGAGGGCAAGACCGCGCTGGTGACCGGCGCGACAAGCAACATCGGCCGCGCCATCGCCCTGGCGTTCGGGGCCGAAGGTGCCCACGTCGTCGTCAGCGGACGCAGCGTCGAACGCGGCGCCGCGGTCGTCGAGCTGATCCGAGCTGAGGGTGGCCGAGCGGATTTCGTCGCGGCTGATCTCGATGGCTCTCCAACGGCCTCGAGAAATCTGGCGACCGCCGCGACACAGCTTCTCGGGGGACGCATCGACATCTTGGTCAACAACGCGGGAGTCTTTCCCAGCACGACCACTGCCACCACCGACGAGGAGACGTTCGACAGGGTCTACGCCGTGAACGTCAAGGCGCCGTACTTCTTGACCGGGGCAATCGCGCCGGCCATGGCCGAGGCCGGCGGTGGCGCGATCATCAACCTGGGGTCATGGATCGCCCGCCTCGGGATCCCGAGCGCCCTCTACAGCTCCACCAAAGGTGCCGTGGAGACCCTGACCAAAGCCTGGGCGGCGGAGTTCGGACCAGACGGCGTGCGGATCAACGCCATCTCTCCCGGTGTCATCCGTGCACCCAACCCCGACGGATCCGACAGCGAAGCCCACCCGGTGGCGGAGATGATGATGCGAGGCACTCCGGCGGGCGGGAGTGGTACCCCCGACGCAATCGCCCACGCTGCGGTCTATCTCGCCAGCGATGAGGCGGAGTTCGTCCACGGAAGCGTGATCGATGTCGACGGCGGGCGGACCGGAGTCGCCGTCGTCGTCTCCTGACCGCACACGCCGCGGACCGATGGCACCTGCGTGTCGGGAACGTGAGGCGTCAGATCCGCGGGCTCTCAGACGACGACGTTGACGAGGCGCGGCGGGCGGACCACCACGCGCGAGGGGGTGGCGCCGTTCAGGGCGTCGATCACCTTGGCGGAGGCCAGAGCGGCTGTTTCGGCGTCGCGCTCGGAAATGCCGGCGTCCACGTCGATGCGGTCGCGCACTTTCCCGTTGACCTGCACCACCATGGTCACCGTGTCCTGGCGGACGAGCTCGGGGTCGAAGGTGGGCCAGCGCTGCAAGTGCACCGAGGGTTCACCGGGGTGGCGGAGCTCCCACAGCTCAGCGGTGACGTGGGGGGACATGACGGCGAGCAGCTTGAGCAGCGCATCGAGCGCTTCGTTCCACACGTCGGCGTGGGGGGCGACTTCGTTGGCGTTGCCGTTGGTGGCGGCGTTTGTTTCGGCGTTGGTGACCCGGCTGTAGCGCTGCACAAGATTGAGGAGTTCCATGCAGTGCGCCACCGCAGTGTTGTACGACCAGCGCTCCAGGTCCTTGGTGACGTCGGCAATGGAGCGGTGGACAGCCTGACGAGCGGCGATGTCGGCGGGCGTGAGCTCCCCGGACCGCAGGGGCTGGTCGCTGGTGCAGGTGCGCCACAAGCGGTCGAAGAATTTACCGCAGCCTTCAATGACCTGCTCCGTCTGTTCGGACCAGTCCATGTCATCGAAGGGCGGCCCCACGAAGAGGTGGAACAGGCGGAGGGCGTCGGCGCCGACCGTGTCGAAGTAGTGCTCGGGTGCGATGAGATTGCCCTTGGACTTGGACATCTTGGTCCCGTCCATGCGGATCATGCCCTGCGCCAGGTAGTGCTTGAAGGGTTCGCGGTCGAGGCCCGGGGCCAGGCCCACGTCGATGAGCGCCCGCGTGTAGAAGCGGGCATACAGCAGGTGGAGAATGGCGTGCTCGATGCCCCCGATGTACTGGTCGACCGGCATGAAGTGCTGTACTGCAACCGGGGCAAATGGCTGTTCGGTGTTCCACGGGTCGCAAAAGCGGAGGAAGTACCACGAGGAATCGACGAAGGTGTCCATGGTGTCCGTCTCGCGACGGGCCGGTCCACCACAGACGGGGCACGTCGTGTGGAGGAAGCCCTCGTGCAGCGCCAGCGGTGACTGCCCAGTCGGCAGGAACTCGACGTCGTCGGGCGCCACGATCGGGAGGTCGTCTTCGGGCACCGGCACCACGCCGTGATCCGGGCAGTACACGGCCGGGATGGGGCAGCCCCAGAAGCGCTGACGCGACACCAACCAGTCACGCAGGCGGTAGTTGACCTTGCGCTCGCCGAGACCCTTCTCTTCCAGCCAGTCGATCGCCCGGGCCTTCGCCGTGACGATGTCGAGACCGTCGAGGAAATCGCTGTTGATTTTAGGTCCGTCGCCCGTATAAGCCTCTCCCCCGTTGGCGTCCCAGCCCTCGGGCGGCTGCACAGTGCGGACGATCGGGAGGTCGTGCTGCGTGGCAAAGGCCCAGTCGCGCTCGTCCTCGGCGGGGACGGCCATGATCGCGCCCGTCCCGTAGCCCATCAACACGTAGTCGGCCACGTAGAGCGGAACCGGGTTGGCGGTGAAGGGGTTGGTGACGTGGCTGCCGGTGAAGGCGCCCCGCTTGCCGAGTGCGGTGGCGTCGCCTTCGGCCATGCGCTCGATGTCGGTGGCCGCCGCCGCCCGTCTGCGCAGCGCGTCGACCGCGTCTCGCTGCTCGGGCGTGGTCAGCTCGTCGACGAGGGGGTGCTCGGGGGCCATGACGGCGTAGGTCATGCCGAAGCTGGTGTCGGGTCGGGTGGTGAAGACCCGGAGCGTGAGACCGATCCGGCCTTCGACGGGAAGATCGAACTCCGCGCCCTCGGATCGGCCGATCCAATTGCGCTGCATGGTCTTGGCCCGCTCCGGCCATTCGAGGTCGTCCAGGGCCTCGAGGAGCTCATCGGCGTATTGGGTGATGCGGAAAAACCACTGCTCGAGGTCGCGCTTGACGACGATGTCGCCACTGCGGTCACAGGTGCCGTCGGCCAGCACCTGCTCGTTGGCCAGCACAGTCTGACATCCCGGGCACCAGTTGACCGGGGCCAGGGCCCGGTAGGCCAGGCCCGCCTCCCACAGGCGCAAGAAGATGAGCTGATTCCACTTGATGTAGGCGGGGTCGTGGCTGTGGACTTCCCGGCGCCAGTCGTAGACGGCGCCGAGCCGGCGCAGGGAGGCCGTGAGCTCGGCGATCCGGGCGTCGGTGAAGATGCGCGGGTGGGTTCCCGTCTTGATGGCGGCGTTCTCGGCGGGCAGGCCGAAGGAGTCGAATCCGATAGGGCTCAAGACCCCCTTGCCTTGCATGGTTTGGTAGCGGACGGTCAGATCACCGAAGGTGTAGTTCCGGACGTGGCCCTGGTGCGCCGCCCCCGAGGGGTAGGGGTACATGCACAGGGCGTAGAACTTCTCACGGGGGTCGTCGTTGTCGATCTGGTAGGTGCCCTCGTCATCCCAGTGGCGCTGCCATTTGCGTTCCACCGCATTGACGTCGTACGCGCGTGCCATGACACCAGGGTAGGCGACACCCCGGTGGGTTCTGAGCCGTCGAGAGACGCCTATCGGAGCCGCAAGGACGGGCGTTTGAGCCTTGCCAGACCTACGGGAACGGGATGGGGGCTGTGTCTCCGACTGCTAACGTTGTGCTCCACCACTGGGGGCGTAGCTCAGCTGGTAGAGCGCCTGACTGGCAGTCAGGAGGTTCGTGGGTTCAAGTCCCATCGCCTCCACCAAAAATCGCAGGTAGACGGCTTAGCGCGGTCTATCGACGCTTGGTGACACACCCGGATGTCACCAATTTGTCACCACCCGCCTAGGAGTACATAGCGACGAGCGCAACCACCGCGCTTTCGTCTTGACCGGGCATCACATGCGCGTAGTAATCCAACGTGATTTGCACGCTCGCGGTTCCGAGGAAGCGCGACACCACATGCACCGGTTGTCCTGACTTCAACATCAATGTCGCGCACGTGTGCCGGCTTCCGTAGAACGAGATCGGACGAACGTCGCCGCATTCCTTCACCGCTTGACGGAACCAGGTTGACATCATTCCCGGGTAGTAGGCCGTGCCCAGTTCGTTCGCAAAGACTCATCCATCATCAAACGTAGGCACCAGGCGCCTTGAGCTTGTCCTCCTTCTGGAGAGTCTGAAGCGCCTGCAGGTGCGACATCACGGGCCCGAGACTCAACTCGAAATCCCAGTGCCATGGCGCGTTGGATGCGCGAGTAGTGCTCTCGGTAGAACTGATCGAACTCCATGTCACGTGCCACCTAGCGATGTTTGGCTGAAAACCGATGATCTGGAGGTAAGGAACGTCTCAGATCGGCAGATCGTTCATTCAGCAATGCGTGGCGGTCACGCTTCCCAAGGTTCCGGGTGCTCCGTTGGTCCCAGTCCCGGCGTACTGGGGCACCCTCGAACGCACTGGTTGTTACTCCCCGGCGGATTCGGGTTCTGAAAGCGAATCTGTGGACTCAGGCTCGTGGTTGGTCACTTGTCTTTGAGTGGGTTGGAGGCCGAAAAAGAGACCGAGAGAGGTAAAGAAGTCCTTGTGTTCCCAGGCTCCGACGAGCTCCCACGCTCGCCCGATCCCGATGAGGAGTGACGCCACGACCACATATCCGATGTCAGCGAGGGCTCCGACGCCATCTGGGCGGATGAGGAGCACGATTCCAAACAGAATCTGGAGGCCGAAGAGGAGGAGCAGAGCAAGAATCAGAGCTACCTGCGCACGGCGGTGCCCCAACGTTGCGGGGAGCGAGAACGTCACGCGAACACCGGCAGCCGCAAAACGCGACTCCGATCACACCGAGGATTGCCGCGGGGTAACCGATGTTCGTTCCGGGTACCAGCCCCAAAGATTGACACGGCAAATGGATTCGTAAACGCAAAGAGTGCAGCGGCCGCCCGGAACTCCCGTACAAGTTGGGGATGCGCTTGCGATCGACCTTTGGACACCGACACAGCGACGAACAACAGACCAATCAGCGTCGCGGCGGAGGTGGCGATGACTACGAACAGCCCCCGATAGTCACCGACCACCACGGATTTCCATCTTAGTAATCCGATCTCCCTCTCAGCGTCGTTGAGAGTGATTGCACCAATTGAAATTCCGGGATCTGCATCTGGCCAATGTCGAACGATAGATTGCGGCGATGAACTGGAAACTAGAGCTTGTCGCAATTCCCGTCACCGATGTCGATCGGGCAAAGGACTTCTACGTCAACCAGGTTGGTTTTTCTGCCGACCACGACCACCAGGTCAACGACGCGTTGCGCTTCGTCCAGCTCACCCCTCCCGGGTCCGCCTGCTCGGTGGTGATGGGAACCGGGATCACCGAAATGGCGCCGGGCTCTCAGAAGGGGGTGCAGGTCGTCGTCGAAGACGTCGAGGCCGCAAGACAGCACCTCATAACCAACGGGGTCCCAGTGAGCGAGGTGGACGTTCAGCCGTGGGGCTCCTTCGTCACCTTCAGTGACCCAGACGGCAATACCTGGGCACTGCAGCAGTTACCTGCTCGATAGCAGGGGAGTCGTCACCGACCCGGCGTTAGGGGACACCCATGCTCGAACGCGCCCGTGTCGGTTCGTCCGATCAACACCAGCTTCGCCCAGCTTCCCCTGGAGGACCGTCCTCGCCTGGTGTCAAGCGGTCCCGCCGCGCGGTTCGAAGATGATTACGGGCGTCTCGGTCGACCGGTGGCTGGCATACCCGTCGAGCCGTGGATCGACTGCGGTCCAGCGCTGCCACAGCCGATCACGCTCCTGTCCCACGGCCCGTCGGGCGCGCACCGGGCGCGGTTGCTGATCGGCCAGCCGAACCACGGCGTCTGGGTGTGACTCCAGGTTGAGCCACCACGAGGGTTGACCCTCGTCCCAGCCGTTCATGGCGATCGAGATGAGGTTTGGGCCATCTTCGAGGTAGCCAATGATCACGCTGCGCTCTTCCCCGGACTTCCGCCCGATGGTCGTGAGACGTTGCGCACCCCAGCCACGCTTGTTCGACGTGGTCCACAGAAAGCGACCGCCACTGAATCGGTTGAGCGCTCGATGAACGCGCCAGGAGTAGTGCACGAACCACGGCGGCGGATGCTTCGGAGGTCGGGGTGCCGCGGTGCTCATTGCGGACTCCTCCCGGGCCGGGCAGTGACCCAAACGTAGTCCCGTGCAGCCACGGTAAGGAACCGTTGCACGTTCATCGCTGCCGCTGCCACTGCGGCTGCAGCGCGGTTCCCAACCCACAGCGGCAATCCCGGTAGCGAAACAAAGCTACCTGTGTGTCCCGTTTCCCACTTCGCCCTTGCCGGTGCGAAGTGCGTGGGGAAGACTCCTAGAGTGACGGCGACGCGGACCTCGCGTAACGCGTGGGAACGCTATGCGTGGGTGGCGGGGATACTCTTCGTTCTCGCAGTGATCGCCGACTTTGTGGTCGTGAGTGGTATCCCGGTGAACCAGAACGACTCGGCAGCGAACGATAGCCAACGAGCTCGACGCGCACAGCACGCGGCTGCTGGTAATTGCAGGCGTGTGCGTCGTATATGCCGCTATGTTTCCGATCTACCTGTGGAAGCTGTACGACGTTCTGCGCGGGAATGCCGATTGGTCTCACACTTTCGCTTCATTGGTGCTGGTTGGTGGAATACTGTTTGTTGCTCTCCATGCCGTAAGCGACGTTGGGATCACCGGCCTAGTCGGCGCAAAGCTCGCTTCATATAGCGCTCAACACGATCACGGCATCTCCTATTCGCTGTATCTGCTGAGCTTCGCAGTGAGCAGCGTCGGGGACATCTTCGGCAGCATCTCTATGCTCGCGGCAGGGCTGCTCTCGATGAGGAGCGGGGTTTTGCCGCGGTGGCTCGGATGGGCTGCAGTCGTCGCGGCAATCGCGCTCTTCCTTCAGGGTTTCGGCCTCGGTGGCGTGATTGCGACATTCGGTTTGGTTTTCGATCTCATCGGATTCGTCTTACTCCTGGTCTTCGTCCTGATCAGCAGTATCATTTTGCTCAGGCGCGAGAAACCGGTTGGCGACACCGCGCAAATCAGGTAGGTGCCCTTGGCGCGCCAGCGGAATATGTGTCGTTGGGTATCCCCGAAGTGCTGTGTCCTCAAGGGGTCAAACGCAACAGCCTCGGCGAACGCCTGAGATGGTGTCATCCAACCGAGCGTCTGTCGAGGCCTGGTGTTGAGTGAGCGGGCGACCGCGTCGAGTTCTCGTTAAGTGCACTGCGACAGGTCAGAGGACTTGGGCAGGTATTGGCGGAGTAATCCGTTGGTGTTCCCGTTGCTCCCGCGCTGCCAGGGGCTCTCGGGGTCGCAGAAGTAGATCTGCATACCGGTCTCGACGGTGAACTCGACGTGCTCGGCCATCTCCTTGCCCTGGTCCCAGGTGATGGAGCGTCGTAGCTGAGCCGGGAGGGTCAAGATGCGCTTGGTCATGGCCTTACGGACGGCCTCGGCGCTGGGAGTCATTTCTGATCCTGCTCATCCAAAGCGAGATCGGCTGCTCGAACGTCTCGGAAATATGTCCAACTGACTTGGACATCCAGCACTGGGCAACGCCAGAGGACTCCCCGTGGTGGCCCAAGACGAACGGAACGCGGAAAGAATCCGATGACGTCAGCTATCTGGCCACGTCCGGCGTCGAAGAGTGCGATTCGCTTGTTTGTGACAACCACTATTGAATCGAACCCTCCGTGACGCTCGCGGCCCCGGATGGCGGGGAAAGAGGCTTCGATCGTCTCGTCATCAGCCAGATGTGGCGCCGCCCGACTCTTCCAACGTTCTCGTCGTCTCACCAGCTACTCCATTCGGTCCGCGACATGTCACGGTACCTTCCCCAGTACGCCGGGACTGGGGCCTCAGTTAGCGCGGCGACTGGTGCTGCCAGATAGCTTTTACTCCCCGAGGGATGCCAGCCAAAGAGGTAGCATTCGCTGCGTCCACGAGGTGCGAAGGGGAGAAAAGAGATGCCTGAGTTCCCTGCGATTACTCATGTGGCGCTAACGGTTACGAGCCTTGAACGGAGTGTGCCTTGGTACAAGGATCTGTTCGGCTCGGACCCAATCCTTGACGAGGACACAGGTCCGTTCCAGCGCGTCGCTTGGCTTACCGGCGGCACAATCGTTGGCGTAACTCAGTTCCCTGACTTGGACAGCACTGAGCCGTTCAACGAGCGGCGGCCGGGGCTCGATCATCTGGCTTTCGGCTGTGCCAACCGCGATGAGTTAAAGGCATGGGAACTCCGTCTGAACGAACTCGGCATCCCCAACGGTGGCATCGTGGACACGCCTTACTACTCGGCATTGTCGTTTCGAGATCCCGACAACATCGCACTTGAGTTCTTCGCACCCCGGGGCTAAGACCGGCGGAGTATCCGACTGCTTATAGGCCATCCCATACCGCCGGGTCGGTGACATTGCGAGCCGCCTGGGTGGATAATGCGGCCATGGCCAACGATGCCAGCGACTTGCGATTGGCCGGAACAGAACGCTCTCTTGTGGCAGCGCAGTACGAAAACCCATCGCACCTGCAAAGCCGCGTCAACGTGTACGCCTACTTGATTCCCGAGCACCCCTTGCCAAAAGGCACGACATTCGAGGACTGGGTTCTGGACCATCTCGAATGGACCGGCGAGGAGTCGGTGCTCGACATCGGCTGTGGTCCAGGAGGCTTTCTCTCACCGTTATCGCTGCGGGCCGGACGAGTTATGGGCTTTGATCTGTCGCTTGGGATGCTGGCGAGGGCGAGGAAAGCCACACCTCATGGATCGGCCCATTTGGCGGCCGCCGACATTCAAGCATTGCCCTTGGTCTCGGATTCCGTCGATGTGGTCGTTGCTGCCTTCATGCTCTATCACGTACCTCATCTGGACCGAGCAATAGAAGAGCTGTTCCGTGTCCTCCATAGCGATGGGACCATCCTCGCAGTTACGAATGGTCCTGGGGACAAGGCCGAGATCAGGCAAGTCTGGCAAGAAGCCGGTCGTCGCATCATTGGCCAGACATTCAATGCCCCCCACTGGTCGGACAACTTCAACCTCGACAACGGAGCAACCGTGTTCGGTGAGACATTCGATGTCGTCGCCGTCGATCGGTCGAAGGGAACTTTTGAGTTTCCAGATCCTGGACCGGTCTTGGGGTGGGTCCAAAGCCTTCGCGCTGGCCTAGAGGGGGAGATAGAGGATGCGACCTGGACGGAAATGATGAGTGAACTTCGTCGGGTCGTCGCACATGAGATCGAGGCTCACGGGACCTTTGCGGCTGGGAAGGACTCGGGTCTTGTAATCGCACAAAAGCGGGCGACCTGACGCATCCAAGTGCGTGCGACAAGAGTGTCCCCAAACGCCGGGACGGGGGTCAGTTCGGCGACTCGGCCTAGGACCGGGGCGGCCCGATCCGGAGCGGCTCTCAGTATCGATATACGTTGACGAACGGGCATGGACCTTCTCCGTATAAAACACCTTCCAGCGACGCCATACGCGTCGCAGAAGGGAGAACTATGCGTGCCGTGGTCGTCAATGAATATGGCGAGACTCCAGTGGTTGCCGAGGTACCGACGCCGCAGCCGGGACCGGGCCAGGTACTCATCAAGCTGAGGGCGGCGGGCATGAATCCGATGGATCGCACTCTTGCCAGCGGCGACTGGCGCCCCATGCCGGCGACCTTCCCAATGGTGCTCGGCGCCGACGGGGCTGGTGTCGTCGAACGCGTCGGCGAGGGCGCGACTCGGTTTTCCGCCGGGCAGACCGCCTTCGGGCAACTGCTCATACCGCCGCTCGGGTCGGCGGGGACCTATGCCGAGTATGTGGCAGTCACCGAGGACGCCCCACTGGCACTGGTGCCCGACAGCCTGGACGTCGTGGTCGCGTCGACGCTTCCGACGGCCGGGATGACTGGGCTTTCTCTCGTCGAGCTGCTCGGACCGCTCAAAAACAAGACCGCGTTGATTGTCGGAGCTGGGGGTGGTGTTGGCACCTTTGCCACTCAGTTCGCTGTGAACGCCGGCGCGCAGGTCATCGCGAACGTGCGCGAGGCCGCCGCAGATCGGATGCGCAGCTATGGCGCCGCGGAAACTGTCGATCACACCGTGGTGCCGCTGGCGGAGGCAGTTCGCAATGCCCACCCAGACGGCATCGATGTTCTCTTGGACTTGGTCAGCGACGCGGACGGATTCGCCAATCTCGCCGCACTGGTCCGATCGGGCGGAACCGCGGTCACGACCAAGTACGTCGCCGACACCGGCGCGCTCGAGTCCGCTGGCGTGACGGGGATCAACTTCGCGCTGCAGCCCTCGAGCGATCTCCTTGACCGCCTCGCTGATGCCGTCGTGGCAGGTCGCATCGCGGCTCCACCGATCACTCGAATATCGCTCGACAACGCGCCGGCTGCCTTGAGCGGGGGCAACGACCGGCCGGTCGAAGGGAAGACTGTCATCACCTTGTGACCCTGCCGAGGGACGTCCCCCGTCTACCCAGGCGAGTGGGCGGGGTTTGGGTCGCAGGTGATAGCGGTCTGAGTCGCGCTGATACCGGAGTCCAAGTACGCCGGACTGAGGACGTCGCTCGATGGCAAACTTGCCGCCTTGGAAGTTCCCAAGTTGGATGTTTGATTTCTCCCCCAAACAACTGGAGGAGAACATGGGTCCTGCTCGTCGGTGACGCGCACCACACGACATGGGGCGGCCAAGGCCAGCAAGCTCGCTCCGAGCGTGACGACAACCGTCAGACCTATCCGGATCTTTTCGCTTCGGGGGAAGACCCTGATTCCGGGGACATGGTGGGCCTTCCATGTCTTGAGTCCCTCAACAGCTTTGTCGAAGGTTTCTGATCCGTGGCCGAGAAGTGACTCATAGCTGTCGTGACGAAAACCCTCAGGCCGTACGCCAGCCAGCGTTGCCCCGATGTCTGCATAGGTAGGTTGAGCCCGCTGAAGCTCGCTGACCAGTAGGTCCAAGGCCTCCGAGTTCGATGGTCGGACGAACCGCATGGGTAGTTGCTACCAGGTCGTGCTTGAAATGGCGCGCCCACGTCCACGTCCCGGCGATAGGGGACGCGGGATGTGGATCGCCTTCTCTTGTAACCCCCTACTCTCTCCGGACTCGTTAAGTGTCCAACAACCCACCGTCTCTTGGTCGCCAAGCAGTCTTGGCTGAGTGCCGCCTACGGGCCTCCACTCAAGACGTACGTCTCCCACTTCGATCCGGTCATCGGAATGTAAAGCTCCATGGTGCAGACAGTGTCGTTCGGCGGATGCGGCGGGGCGACGGCGGCATAAATGGAATCTCCGCTGAATGTCCAGGACAGAAACGTCCACTTTGCCCCAACGGCGCCGTTCTGCGCCGTGAATAGCCGGGGATTACCCGTTCGTGTGCCTTGGTCGTAGTACTCCCTGCCGCAGTAACCAATGTGCCTCGGCACGCTCCAAAAAGCAGGCGTGCCGTAATCCTTTGCACTGAACAGTGCGACCGTCGCCAGTCCCACTCCCACAACGATTATCGCCAGCAAGACTACGAGCGTGACTAGATTCAGTCGGCTGCGGGGCGGTCTATTCAGGCCCGACTGCGGTCGGAGCCAGATCGTGTCATCGATGCCGCCGACCCGGTTCACGGATCAATCGTAGGTCCGGACACCTCTGAATCGGTTGATTTACGAGGCCCACGAACTGTTGCAGAACCGCTCAGCCGCCTAAGAATGGTGCGGACACGGCGAAACCCGGAACCTATGTCTCAATCCCGGGGTTAGGGGAACCCCAGCCTTCACCTGATTCGACGGACTGTTGGGGGTTCCCTTGGTGGCTGTTTCTCTACCCTCTTTACCGCGTCGCATCACCGAGCTTCTTCGCCAGGGTAGCGACGAATATCTCCAGTGATGGTCCCCCTGTTCCAGAAGCGTGGCACATGCGTTAGACCTGGCCTCTCGCTGGTCTCCGTCCACATCAGCCAGGCTGTTGAAGGCGACTGCGACGTTCCGGTAGACACCGGCTGCTGCTCCCAGCTCAGCTCCCGCTTTTGCGAACCCTCTCGGTGCGTGCTCGCTTCGGAGCCAATCGTTGAGATTGCTGCAGGCTGACACGACGTTTGACGCAACCGCTTCGTCAGTTTCGGAGGGCGTGTCCAAGTCTGCCTGGAAGACCCCCCGGAGGTTGTCGACTGCCTGAGCGACTGCCATCAGAAAGTCCTGGGCCGTTGAAGCCCATTCGCGCCTCGCAGCTTGAGGATCAGGAGTTCCGGACACCATCGCAATATACGCAGGTCAGGAGCCTCAGTTCGCCAAACATTCACGATCTGTTCATCTTTAGATAGGGTTCAATTTCGACAGTTAGGGGGTCGGGATGCGAACGTGGATGAAGGCGCTCGTAATCATGGTCGTAGTGATGAGCGGGGCAGGCGTGAGTGCTTTCTCAGCCGCTCCTGCAAGCGCCGCGGGTGGAATCGGAAATATCAACCACATCGTTGTGCTCATGCAGGAAAATCGTTCGGCCGACACGTACTTTGGGCAACTCAACAGCGAAGGCCAGCCCGCCTACGAAGCCGAGCCCACGACGGGCAATCCCAACCCTCTCGTCCCTGGAGGGACTATCGCGCCCTTCCACAAGGCGAGTCTGTGCGAGACGGCGGACCTGAACCACTCCTGGAACGGCGAACACCAGGCAGTGGACGGCGGGGCCATGGACGGCTTCACCGCCGCAAACGACAACTCGTCGGCCAACGCCGACCCAACGGACCCCAGTGGCTCCCGCACGATGGGGTACTACGACCAGACTGACCTGCCCTTCTACTACTCCCTCTACAACACTTTCGCGACAAATGACCGCTATTTCGCGTCCGTGCTGAGTCAGACCTATCCCAACCGTTTCTTTGCGCTCGCCGGGACATCCTTCGGTCACATCCGAAACGACTCCCCGCCGGCTGGGGGATTTACCCAGAAGACCATCTTCGACCGACTCGGGGCGGCCAACATCAGCTGGAAGATCTACTACGCGCAGTTCCCGTTCGGCTCCTTTTTCAGCTATGTGCAACAGCACATGGATCACGTGGCGCCCATCTCCCAGTACTACGCGGACGCAGCAGCCGGCACGCTCCCGTCCGTGTCCTTCGTCGACCCGATCTTCGTCGGAGCTCCGAATACCGAAACCGACGAACACCCCTCGAGCAACGTCCAGGTCGGCGAGAACTTCACTTACGGCGTGTACCAAGCTCTCCGGAACGGTCCGAACTGGACAGATTCAGCGATGTTCCTGACCTACGACGAGAACGGCGGGTTCTATGACCACGTCGCCCCGCCATCCGCCGTTGCTCCAGACGCCATCGCGCCCATACTCCAGGCTGGAGACACCGCAGCGAGCTTCAATCAGTACGGCATCCGAGTGCCCGTGGCGGTCATATCACCCTATGCAAAGCCTCACTACGTGTCCCACGTCGTGGACGACCACACATCGATCCTGCGCTTTATCGAAACGCGCTACGGGCTGCCCTCGCTGACGGCACGAGACGCTGCCGCAGACCCGATGCTCGGCATGTTCGACTTCAGCACGCCCGCGTTGCTCAACGCGCCGGCCTTCACAGCTCCGCCGGTGGTGCCGTGCACGGCGCCTGCGATTAGCCTCCAGCCGAACAGTCAGACGGTCAACGCAGGCCAGCCGGTGACTTTCACGGCCGCTGCGAGCACCGAGACTTCCCCGACCGTGCAGTGGCAGCTATCGGTCGACCACGGATCGACGTGGTTCGATGTCGCCGGGTTGACCTCGCCGAGCTTCACCGGAACGCCCATCCCATTTGTGAACGGCTGGCAGTTCCGGGCCCGGTTCACCAACCCGATCGGCTCGGCGACGACCAATGCGGCGACCCTCACCGTGGTCAGCACTCCACCGGTCATTACGGTCCAGCCGGTGAGTCAGACGGTCATGTCGGGACACGTGGTCACCTTCTCGTCGGCCGCCACCGGCAGCCCGAGCCCGACCGTGCAGTGGCAGCTATCGGTCGACCATGGCTCAACGTGGACCGATGTCGCCGGGTTGACCTCGCCGAGCTTCACCGGAACGCCCATCCCATTTGTGAACGGCTGGCAGTTCCGGGCCCGGTTCACCAACAACGCAGGCTCGGCCACATCCAACGCCGCGACTCTCACGGTGACCTAAAGACTCCGCCGGCGGAGTCCCGGCCAAGCGGCGTGTGACTGCCTCAGTTGTGCCGGTATGGGGCAGTGCCCCACTCGACTCACTTCCACCAATCACGCCCAGGAGCGCTTCGCCTGAACCGGTTCTCGGGCGGGGCAGCTGTTCCCAGCCGACTTGGCCCCCCATCTCGTCCCGACGGCCTAGTGTCGGCTTTGAGCGGATGACTTATCGAACGGGCGCAGTAAGAGGCGATGGGCTCAATCTCTGACAGCGAAAAGCGTCCAGGTTCCCTGAACCCCTTTCAGCTCATGCTCACCACGGTTCTCAAACTCGATCCCCGAACCGGTAACCAAGTCCACCACCGTTCGAGAGACAAGGACCTCACGTTCGCCTGCCAGACCCGACACCCGTGCCGCTATGTGCACACCGATACCCGCTACGTCATCGCGGTGGAGTTCGACCTCCCCTGTGTGAAGACCAGCGCGGATTTCGAATCCAAGGTCGCTAACGGCCTGGGCTATCGACCGTGCGCATTCGATGGCCCGAGCAGGTCCGTCGAAGATTGCCAGAGTGCCGTCTCCGGTCGCCCTGATGAGTCGACCACGGAAGTGAGCGAGTCGGCTCTCAACCAGCTCATCGTAAAGGTCCAGCGATTGTTTCCAGCGTCGATCGCCGAGCTGCATGGCATGACCGGTCGAATCGACGATGTCGGTGAACAGGACCGTTGCCAGCACACGATCGAGTACCGGAACGGATCGAACCCCGGTCAAGAACTCCTCGACTTCGCCAAGCACATCCTCGGATCTACCCGCTAAGGGTAGGTGGTCATCACCTGGGAGTTCGACGAGTCGGGCATTTGGGATGTGACTGGCCAAATACCGACTGTGCTCGGGCGCGACAGCCCGATCGCCTGATCGGCTGATCACAAGCGTCGGTGCCTGGATGGAGGGAAGGACGTGTGTCACGTCGCTCTCAATGAAAGCCCGGGGCACTGCCATCATCTCCGGTGTTGCCGACAGGCGCTCGACCCGTGCCCACCGACGCCTGGCCTTGGGTGAGTGAACGATGCTGGGTGCCACCACCTCGCTGAGGATCCCGGTTCCCCAAGTGTCTTGGGCAGCAGCCATGATTGCGGGTACCTGGTCAGCGGGAAGCCCCCAGGGGCACTCCTCGCTTTGAAGGTAGCGGGCATAAGTGTTCACAAGCACCAAACTGTCCACCCGCTTGGGATACGTGGCAGCAAAGAGCATCGTGGCGACGGCAACTTCCCCCTCGACGAGAAACGCTGCGCGTTCGGATTCGACTGCGTCCATCACGGTACCGATGTCGTCGCACCAGGTCTGTATCGCCGGATGGGTTTGCGGGTCTATCGGACTTGAGCTGCCGAAACCCCGTACGTCGAATGCGATAAGCCGACTGAAGGACGCCAACTGGCGCATCGCCGAGCTGATCGCAGGCTCATCCCAGATCAGGTCGATCGGCATGGTGCCGCCGTGAAGGGTCATGAGGTCGAGGGGCCCGTCGCCCAGCACCTGATAGGCGAGGTACACGCCTTCGGTAGTCCTGGCGTAAGACGTCTTTGGAACTTCAATCACGCCATCTCAGTCTGTCCGGGGGCCCCACGCAGATGTGGGTGAAGTAGGCCTTGCCGATTTGGAGGGGACTACTTCTTGGCAGCGGCCGAGCGCACCAACCCGGTGAATTCCACCACGTCCCACAGCTGCTCGATCTCGACATACTCGAGCGTCCCGAGGGCCAAGATCTCGGCCACGGTGGTCATAGCCGATAGCTGATCCGGGTACTCGATGACTGAGGTCAAGGCGTTGTGACTCGGTGAAAACGTGACGGCCTTGACGTCTCCGCCGTGGTTTCCGATGATTTCGTAGATGGCTGTTGTCTGCTTCTCGTTCTGTGCGTCGGTGAGGTTCTCCCACGCGGCGGCAACGGGTCGCGTGCGGGAAAGCTCCATGTAACTCATGACGTGGCTCCTGGTCCGATACCGCGAGCGGGTATCAAGCAGAGCCTTGCCCACGGGTTCGAGGATGTCGATACCTTCTTGCTATCCGAAAGTCACATTTCTGGGGCGAATTCTTCGCAGCGCACAGTGACCACCCACATCAGAACAGAAGCTCCATCTTGCGGAAGCTTCCAAATCAGACATTGAACGAAGTCTAAGAATGGTATGAGCAGCAGCCCCCAGGGACGCCGAAGTGTCTCAACTTCCTGGCGAACGAGGGCACTCATGTGCTCGGACCGACAAATCGATGTCGAGCTACCCCTCGGTTCCCTCTGAGAAAACCCACATCGGATAGCCCTCTCGAAGTATGTCGAGATGCCTGCTCCACTCATGGCCG
>CAVTVK010000002.1:0-565443 GCA_963738135.1 uncultured Acidimicrobiaceae bacterium
ACCGTCGCCGTGTTCCAGGAGCACAGCCACCCGTAGAGCGTTGGCCCAGCGGTGCACAGCGGCTGGCCGGAATAGCCGTAGCTGCCGCCGAAGAGCACGAACCCGACGCTGGTGGCGTTCGATGCGGAGGCGTCGAGGTGGGTCGCTCCCGACAGTGTTGTCCCACTCGAAGGGATGAGAACGCTCGTGGTGGGCAGGCTGTTGTGGTTGTTGACCCTGATACCAACGCCCGAGCTAGGCGTGGTTCCCGCCGTATTGGTGGCGTATGACAGGTACGGTGTAGTTGCCGTCGGGCACCGTCGCCGTGTTCCAGGAGCACAGCCATCCGTAGAGGGTCAGGGAGGCGGTACAGGGCACCTGGCCAGAGAAACCGTGAGCTGCCCCCGAAGAGCACGAACCCGACGCTGGTGGCGTTCGATGCGGAGGCGTCGAGGGTTAAGTCGCTCCCGACAGTGTCGCTCCCTCTCGAAGGGAATGAGAACGCTCGTGGTGGGCAGGACACTCCATTGGGCGTAGAGGTTGATGCCGCCCGAGGGGATGATGTAGGACGAGTCGGCACCGCCGACTCTGGTGCCGCCGCTCGCTGCGGTGAACCAGCCATTGAAGGCGTAGCCGGGATAGGTGTCCGAGGGTAGGCGGATCGAGCTGCCATCGAGGCCGCTGATCGGATAAACCGCAGCGCCGCCGCCGGAGTTGAAGGCGACCTGTGTTTGAACAGCAACGCTCGTAACGTATGGGCAAGTAAGCGGAGGAACAAACAGACCAGTTGCGTAGATGAGGCGTCCGTAGTTGCTATCGCCGTTATAGGTCGCGTTGAGTAACCAATTCCCGTCGGGAAGGCCGGAGAACCCGAAGCGTTGCGACGCCATCAGATAGGCCTTCTGCTTGTCCACCCGCGTTGTTGATACATCCTTCTTGGGAGGCGTAGAAGTCACCGTACCTGTCGGGACGACTCCGTTTGTGCCCCGGAGGGTCGCCGTCAAGGAAACAGATGCATTATGAGGGATGGTACCGATCCACGGGGTAGCGATACCATTGACGTAGAGCGTAAAGTCCATGGTCGGCGTGGCCGATCCTACGGTTTGTAATATGATGTCTTCCGCAGGCGCTCGTGATTCCCGCGTTGTTCATGTCTCCGGGATACGAGGCCTGGAAAGAATAGGTTCCCGCATCGAGAAAACCGGTCGGGTTGGCGTTGGGTACAGAACCATCCGGCCTGATGGTCACTGGGTCGGTACCTGTCGCAGGACCAGTGCAAAGGCCGTTTTGGAAATACGAGTAAGTGACAGTTCCCGTCGGCGTTGCAACGCCATCTCCAACGAGCGTCATCGTGTCGTAGGCCGACGCCCCGACCCTCTCCGCGCCGTGCTCCAAGGTGCATTCGTGGCCTCGTCGACAACTGCAGTGCTGGCTGTCGAGGCCCCCGCTATATCAGGGGCAACGAAGAGACCAGTTCCGACCATGAGACTGCCCAGAGCGAACAGCGACATGGCTGTCAGCGAGTGTTTCCGGCCGAACCTCATGAAGTCTCCTATTCCTATTTCGCCGGAAGTTGTTCTAGCTGATTTGTTGTGCCGCCTTGCCACCGCGGCACGAGCGGTGAGATTCAGGCAACGGGATCACTGATGGGCGACTTGTCAGTCTCAGAATCACGCTGGGCGTCGGATCACAGCTGGCCCGTTGACCCAGCGAGGACGCGCCAGGCTCGCCGCCAACCACTGTGGTGGCAGAGAGCTGGGCCGACCGCCTCACACCCAGTGACCGCGCTGCGGACAACAAGGCCCCACGTGTGGCGGCTTCTAGGAGAGGTCGAGGGTCGAACGTGTGATAATGCTCGGCTCCTACCTGATTACTCCGCCGTGAATGGATCAGGAGCAGCTAGCGACGCAATCGCGGAACGGATGGGGGTTAGCCGCCAGGCGCTGTAAGAAGATTGAGCTCGGCGAATGAGGGGGGCGATCAGACCCGATGCCGCCCAAACTCCCTGAGCCCGGTCAACCCCTCGAGGTGGTCGGGGCAGGCCCACACCGCCCACCAGCGGTCTCCCCTCGGCGAGACCCACCGCCCGGTCCACGCCGGCGTCTCGGCGCAGTGGGTCGCCTGAAGGTTGTGGTCGTAGACCATCCGCCAGCACCGACTCGCTTCGGATATGAAATCGGGGCACACGTCGCCTGGCTCGGGCATCGGGCTCACAGGTCTGGACAGTAGGAGAGGTGAGCGCTGCTCGGACCGCTAAGAGCAACTAGCTTTCTTGCGGGAGGTCCTGCAGGGTGGCCCAAATGGCCTGGTTGCAGCCCGTTTCTCGCAGATCCGTGCGCGCCCAGCGGGCTGATGGTTCGGAGAGTTTAGTTTTGACTAAAATCAACCGACGTACCATATGGAAGCGACGTCATCCGCAGGATTTTCACGAGAGGATCGAATGTGCGGTTATGGCAGACGGCTCATCACCAGCCTTGGAGTTCATAACCCTTCTGAGCCGCGGCAACTGGCGGGAACACCCAGAGCACAATCCGCCTCGGGATCGTGAACAGATCAATGACTGGGCAATGATGTTCGCCAAGATCGAACACATCGGTCGGGAGGGTTGTCCCGATACTGGAACCTCCGTGAACGACCTCGAGGAAGGGATCTGGGAGTTCAAGCACGGTCAATGTCGGTTGACCTATTGGGACACGCCTGGCGACGGGACCTATGACCCCAAGATGAGGATTGACGACCGGAGAATCATTGTCGGCCCCGAACACTGCGATTTCTGGTGGTATCCGCAAATGGACGCCTTCCTCCGTCTTGGGTGCGCATGGCCCAAAATCGGACAATTTGCTCCGCCGGAGGGAATAGAGAGATCGAAGACCATAAGAGAGGAGGATTGCATCAATGACCGAACTAACGCAGAACCAGGAGAGCTCGGATCTGCAGACGCTTGAACCGAACGATGAGCCGACTCTGATCGAAGAGTTCGAGTCGTCACCAGCAGGTGCGCAAGAGATGGCTGGCGCTCGATTTGCCGTCGAGGTCCTTGCAATTCTCCAGCGAGCCATGGGGGAGTCGCACATGGCGCAGCAGCAGCTCTCTGAGTCCCTCGATTTGACTCCTGGTGCCGTAAGTCAGGTGTTACACGGTGACGGGAACCTTCGCGTCGGCACCATCGGTCGCTATTGCCGCGCCCTTGGCTATCAAGCGCATCTCTTCTTGGAGCCCGTGGAAGAAAATCGGCGAGTCATCGCAAGTCGCGGAACCTGCGAGGCAATAATCGGCGAGTTCCGTGAGTTTGCCCGACTGACAACGCTTTCTTGGGCCGACGTGTCGGGTCACGCGGTGACGCCGGAGGGCGTGTTCAGACCCCGAGCGTTACCCGAAACCGAATCCATTGACTTTCATTCGCTCGTTTTGCAGCGCTTCAGAGATCCAATCGAAGTTCAAGCAACCGAATTGCGCACGGGACCATGAGCAGCGCGGAACTCGTTGACGTTCACAGGATTGCAGCGAGGATGGCAGCAGCGATTCAGCTTCAAGCGATCATTCTCCGAGAGCTCGAATGGAGCGTCCCGGAGATACCTGTTCTACCTGGGCTCCCGATCCAGATTGTCCCAGAGATCGGCGCTGAGTTTGGTCAAACCGAATCGCTTCTCGTTTACAAGGTTCATGCCAACATCTCAGGACGAATCCCCGATCAGACGGAGATATTTCGTCTTCGGTGTCAGTATCAAGCGGTGTTCGGATACCCGGCGGGCATGGAATTTCGGAGCGAGGAGATCGAAGCGTTCGGTTCGACCTCTGTCATGTTGATCGTGTTTCCGTACTTGCGTGAGACGCTCCAGTCAACGGCCGCAAAGGGGGGTTTGCCAGGAGTTCTGCTTCAATCTCTCAAGATCCCAATGGATGCTACTGAAGAGCCCAAAAACCCTGCCGGAGATCCCGCTACCGATGAATCAGCTAGCAATTTCGAGTAGCGCTTAACTTCACTACCTCCGGTTGATAGCTACCTGCGGAAACTTCCTGGCGGTCCAGGGGATTGGGTCCACCGCAAAAGTCACTGCCTGGTCGTAACCCTCAAATGCGATGCTCGACGAGCCGACTCTGAAAATGCAACCCCTCTAGCCGCCGGCACTGACACCCGGCCGAGGCACTCCGCATCGACTCGGCGACGGGACGCCAGCGCAAGCCTGAATTTGCGCATGGCAGGGGAGGGCGCGCCTGACCTGAGACGCTCCTCGCTGAGGTCGTCCGACGCGCCGAGTGGCACCGACAGGCGGCCTGCCGCGACATGGGCACGAGATGTTCATCATCGACCAGGGCACTCAGTACGAGGACCGCGCCGACCAGCTCTGCGCCAGCTGCTCGGTGCGCCAGGAGTGCCTGGAGACGGCGCTGTCGGACGCCAACACCACCGTGGGCCTGTGGGGCGGCACGACGCCCACCGGGCGCCGGCGGATGCGGCGGGCGAGAGCTTTGGCGTAGGGCCTACCGCCGGGGGTCGAAGCTACGCTCGCGATCCCGCGAAAAGGGTGGGCATGAGCATCCTTCCGCCAGAGGCGGGACAACGTCTGGCCGAGTTGATCGAACCGACCGCTGGGGAAGTCAGTTCGGGCCAAGAGTCACTTCCTGGAGGTTCTTTCTCCTGGAAATCCCGTCGCGCCGCACGAACTGTTGCAGAGCTACCTCGACGACAATGGAATAGCACCAAGTCCAACAACGGGGGAATTACTCGACGTCCCGATACGACCGAACGCCGCTGCCTCCATATCGGGAACCGAGCCCCTCGTCGCACGGGTAAGGCTTCAGGGGGCTGCTTGGACCGCGCTGGCTGAAATGACCTCGGAGGGGTTGCTCGTGGAGGTCGGAAGCCCAAACTCCACCGTCTCCGTGCCAGTCAGATACGGCCAAATGAGCGGCGGGGAGCACATGCACGTTGGTCAACCAGTGCTCGCGGCCGGCTATCAGATCGCAAGGCGCGCCAAAGGGGGATTTGCTCCGGATCTTGGACGTTGATTTGTTCATCGCAGACCTGGGACCCTTAGGGCTGGATGCTCGCCGCCAGGCGGTGTATCGCGGAAGCTCTTGAGGCGTATCGCCGGGGTCTTTACCTGTCATGCGTGTCACTTCTCGGCCAGGTAAGCGAAGGTGCATGGTGGCGCCTGGCCGAGCGATTTCGCTCCAGGAGCACGCCGATCGCCAAGGCACTCGATGAGGGACGAACCAGCACGGCTGCGCTGATCAAGCTGACCGTAGATGAGCTTTCTTCACTCAAGGGTATGAAGACCGTTGCGGCCGAGCTTCATTCGCACGCCACCTATCTCCGAGAACTTCGGAACTACGGAGTCCACCCGTTGGGGGCCGATTCCGAGGCGACAGAGGAGCACGCTTTCACGGAGGCGGGGTGTTCGTTTCTTCTGCTCTCGACGCATCGATACCTGGAGAAGCTGGGCAACCTCCCATAGAGACGATCTAAGGACCCTGTGTCAGTCTCGTGTCACGACGTGATTGCATGGCGCCCTGACCAGGTAGTTGACGGTGAGCCGGCCTGTAGGCGGGATTCTGTCCAGCCCCCCGCCCCGATGAGAGGCGGAGAGCCTGGGTGGCCATCCATCTGAGCGGCCTACCTGGGGAACCCTCCCTTTCGAGAGGCGGACGAGCAGCCCATTTCCCACGCTTGGCCTTGCTCCGGGTGGGGTTTACCGAGCCATCGAGGTCACCCTCGATGCTGGTGCGCTCTTACCGCACCGTTTCACCCTTACCTGTGCGAGCCCGGAGGCCCGCCATCGGCGGTTTCCTTTCTGTGGCACTGTCCTGCGGGTCGCCCCGACTGGCCGTTAGCCAGCACCCTGCTCTGTGGAGTCCCGACCTTCCTCGACACGATCCCGCCGTGCGGCCCGTGCCGCGGCCACCTGGCCGACTCACCGTCACCACCAATAGTGCCACCACCTGGCCCGGGGCGGTGACCAGACAGCGCATCGGTAGGGTGTCGTGCGTGTCCGGCGGCCCCCGTCAGCTCTTCGATCCCGAGGCTCCGCCCGAGGCCGCCGCCCCGGAGGGCCGGACCGCGTCCGGCGGGGACGAGGCGGAGGACCGCCGGGGAGTCCACTCAATTGGCGGCGTCTACGAGCAGGTCGAGGCTGCCCTCAACCAGGCCTTTCCGCGCAACCGCCATCTGTGGGTCCGCGGCGAGATCCAGCACGTGTCGGACCATCGCTCGGGCCACCTCTACATGAGCCTGGTCGACCCCGAGGACGAGGGCGAGGACCAGGGCGGCCGGCGGGACCGCTCGCGCGGTGGCGTGCCCACCCTCAACGTGAAGTGCTGGCGCAGTTCGTGGGCACCCCTCCGGCACAATCTGGCCAAGCAGGGCATCGAGCTCACCGAGGGCATGGTGGTGGTCCTGCGGGGTTCGCTCGACCTGTACCGGGCCAAGGGCGAGATCAGCCTCATCCTCGCCGAGGTCGACGTCACCGCGTTGCTCGGTCGCCTCGCCGCGCAGCGGGCCCAGCTGCTCCACACCCTGGAGTCCGAGGGCTTGCTGCGCCGCAACGCCGCCCTGCCGCTGCCGGAGGTTCCCTTGCACGTCGGGCTCGTGGCCAGTCCCGGCACCGAGGGATGCCAGGACTTCCTCGGCCAGCTGCTGGGGTCGGGGTTCGGGTTCCGTGTCTCGCACGTGCCGGTCAGGGTGCAGGGTCCAGGTGCGCCGGCAGCCATCGCCCGGGCGCTGACCGCGTTGAGCCGGAGCGACTGCGATGTGATCGCCGTCGTCCGCGGTGGGGGAGCGCGGGCGGACCTGGCTGCCTACGAGAGCGAGGCCGTCGCCCGGGCCGTGGCGGGCGCAGCCAAGCCGGTCTTCACGGGCATCGGACACACGGGGGACGAGACCGTGGCCGACATCGTGGCGGCGCGTGTGTGCATCACACCGACGGAGTGCGGCCAGCAGATCGTGGAGGTCACTCGGCGATGGTGGGCGGAGCACGTGGCAGAGCCGGCCGCGCTGCTGGCCCGCCGCGTCCCGACGTACCTCGCCGACGCGCAGTCCCGCGACGTGCAGGCGCGCGGTCGCCTGACGGCGGCGGCGCGCCAACAGCTCAGGGTGCATCGGGAGCGCCTGGCCCGGAAGGGGACGTCCCTCGGGCGTGCGGCCCCGGACCGCCTGGCGTCGAACGCCGCTCGCCTCGGCGCCCACGCGGCCCGGCTCGGACCGTTGAGTCTCGGCCATCTCGGACGCCAGGACGAGCGTGTGCAGTCGTGGCGCCGGCTGCTGGCGGCGTACGACGTCGAACGGCAGCTCGAGCGGGGGTACAGCTTGACGCTCACCTCCGGCGGCCAATTGGTGCGCAGCGTGGCGGGAGTGGCCCCACAACAAGAAATCGTCACCCGCTTGGCCGACGGCACCGTGCGCAGCCAGGTGCAGGCCGTTGAGCGAGGCGTCGACAACGCAGAGCGCGCTGCCGCGCACCCCGACGCCCTGGGGAATGAAGCAGGAGGAAAGACATGACCGACCCGGACGAAGCCGTTCCGGTGGAGCAGCTGAGCTTCACCGAGGCGAGCCGCGAGCTCGATGCCATCGTCAATTTCTTCGAACAGCGCGAGGTCGATGTCGATGTGCTCGTCGGCCGCCTGGAGCGGGCGACCTCCCTGATCGACGAGCTCGACCAGCGCCTCCGACGGACCCAGGCCCAGGTCGAGGAGCTGGTGCCGCGCCTCGACGCGCTCGCCGGCAACGTGGCCGGCACTGGCACCGACACCGAGACAGGAGGGAACGACGATGGCTGACGGCACCGACGGGTCGAACGGCAACGCCACCAGTGGCGACGGAGTGACCGACCGCCTGTACTTCCGCCAACTGCTCTCCGGGCGTGACTTCGCGCGGGGCGACATGATGGCCCGCCAGATGGTCAACTTCGTCTACCTCATCGGTGACCGTGAGACCGGAGAGGCCGTGGCCGTGGACCCCGCCTACGCCGTGCAGGACCTGCTGGACATCCTGGCGGCCGACGGCATGCGGCTGACCGGAGTGTTGGGGACCCATTTCCACCCTGATCATCTCGGCGGCGAGCTGGGTGGCTGGTCGCTCGAGGGGATCAGCGCACTGCTCGACAAGGTGCAGGTCCCGATCCACGTCCAGGCGGAGGAGGTGCCGTGGGTCGAGCGCACGACGGGAGTCGGTGGGAGTGACCTGGTGGCCCACCACAGCGGTGACACCGTGCAGGTCGGGGACGTCACGGTGGAGATGATCCACACGCCCGGGCACACGCCGGGAAGTCAGTGCTTCCTGGTCGACGGCCGTCTGGTGGCCGGTGACACGCTTTTCCTCGAGGGTTGCGGCCGGACCGACTTCCCCGGCTCGGACCCGCTGGCCATGTACGAGTCGATCCACACCCGCCTGGCCCGCGTCCCGGACGAGGCCATCCTGTTCCCCGGCCACCTCTACTCGCAGGACCCGTCGCAGAGCATGGGTGAGACGCGGCGCTGGAATTACGTCTTCCGTCCCCGCTCGGCCGAGGAGTGGATGGCGATGTTCGGCTCATGAGTCCGAGCGAAGAGTTGCATGCGGACAGCAACGTGGTCATCGTCGGCGCATCGCTCGCCGGTTGGCGTGCGGTCGAGACCCTGCGCGCCGAGGGCTTCCACGGGTCCATCTCCCTGGTCGGCGACGAGCCGCACCTACCCTACGATCGGCCGCCCCTCTCCAAGCAGGTGCTGGCCGGGACGTGGCCGCCGGAGAAGGCGGTGCTGGCCGACAAGCGACGCTCCGACGAGCACCGCATCACCGAGGTCCTCGGTTGTCCCGCCGTCGGCCTCGACGTGGACGCCAGGAAGATCGAGCTCGACGGACGGGACGGTGCTGCACGGTGACGCCATCGTCATCGCCACCGGTGCCCGGCCCCGCCCGCTGCCCGGCACCGAAGGGCTGACGCAGCGCGACGGGTTGTACACCCTGCGCACGCTCGACGACTCCCTGGCTCTCCGTGCCGCCGTCACGGGGGTTGAGGCGGCCAGGGTCGTGGTCATCGGTGCTGGATTCATCGGGGCGGAAGTTGCCTCCACCTGCGCCGGCCTCGGGTGCCGCGTGACGGTCCTCGAGGCGCTGGACGTCCCGCTCCGCAACGTGCTCGGCTCCACCATCGGGTCGCACTTTGCATCGCTGCACCGGTCGCACGATGTCGACCTGCGCACCGGCGTGGGCGTGCAGCGTGTGCGTCGGGCGGATGCCGGCGTGGCAGGAGGCGCTTCCGGGCTCGTGGTGGAGCTCGAGGGCGGTGAGACCTTTGCCGCCGACGTCGTCGTGGTTGGGATCGGCGTCCTGCCGGCGACCGACTGGCTGGCGGACTCCGGACTGACGATCGACAACGGTCTCGTGTGCGACGACCGCCTGTTCGCCGCCGACGGCATCGTGGCGGCGGGAGACATCGCGCGGTGGCACTGGCGACGCCCTGACGGCGAGGAACTGATCCGGATCGAGCATTGGCAGGTGGCTGCAGAGGCCGGTGTGGCCGCGGCGCGCAGCCTGCTGGCCGGACGGGCGGACGCGCCGCCCTTCTCCCCGGTGCCCTACTTCTGGTCCGATCAGTACGGGATCCGCCTGCAAGTGTTGGGGAGCCCGCACGGCAGCGATGACGTCTCCATCGCCGCCGGGTCGCCCGAGGAGGGGAAGTTTCTGGCGCTCTTCGGGCGGGCGGACCGGTTGCGCGCGGTCATGGCCATCGGGAAACCCAGGCAACTCATGGGGTTCCGGCCGCTGCTGCAGGAGGGCAGCAGTTGGAAGGACGCGCTCGCGCACGAGCTCTGACGGCGGAACTCCCGCTCCGCCACGTATGGAGGTCTCAGCGGAGCCCCAGCCGGCCACAAAGTAACGGCAAATAGGGCCACTCGGCCCTAACGCAGCGATGGGCCGCGGCGTACCTTGCGTATTGGTAGATCGCAGGGAAGGGGCGCACTCGGGTGGCGAGATCTCCTTCTGGGGCGGGTGCAATCCCCCTCAGAAGGAGATCCCCGAGAGCTCCGGAATGGTGCCTTCGGACTTGGTCCGGGCCGCCAGCCAACGTTCGCGCAACGCGTCCCGATCGGCGTCGCCGCCCAGCGGGTCCACCGTCTTCCGGGGCGAGAACGTTCCAGCGAGTTCAGCCGTCGTGGCATAGGTGCCGACGGCCAACCCGGCCAACAGGCCCGCCCCCAGCGTGGTGGCCTCCAGGACAGGAGAGATCTCCACGGGGCGCCCGATGGCGTCGGCCAAGGCCTGCACGAACACGTCGTTGTCCGTCATGCCGCCGTCGATCCGCAGCGCACCGATGGGGAACCCGCTGTCACCCTCGCTGGCCTCGACCAGATCGGCGCCGCGGTGAGCCACCCCTTCGAGCACGGCCCGCACGATCTCAGGACGGCCCGAGCCCCGGGTGAGGCCGACGAGGGTGCCGCGGGCGCCGAAGTCCCAGACCGGTGTCCCCAACCCGAGCAGTGCCGGGACGAACCAGACATCACCGGCAGTAGCGCACTGGGCGGCCACCGTCCCGGACTCCTGCGACGTTGCGATGATCCCGAGGTCATCGCGCAGCCATTCGATGGCAGTGCCGGCCGACAGCATCACCGCCTCGGTGCCCCAGGTCGGCTGGCCGTCGACGCGGAACGCCACGATCGGAAAGGTGCCGGCGTCGCCCCGGCTCATGGAGCCGGACGTCGTGGCCGGGCCCACGCACTGGTCGAGCATGCCGCCGGTCCCGAAGGTGGCCTTGGCGAGACCGGGCAGAGTGCAGCCCTGGCCGACCAGGGAGGCTTGCTGGTCACCCGCCATGCCGCAGATGGGGGGTGACCCGGACAGGGCGGCGGCGCGGCCCAGCATTCCGGACGAGTCGACGACGGCCGGCAGCATCGGCAACGGGATCCGCAGTCGTTCCAGGAGCGGCTCGTCCCAACCAATGGTGGAGTCGACCAGGGCGGTCACCGCAGCATTGGTGGCGTCGGTCACGTGCAGCGCGTCGCTCCCCGCGGCAGAACCGCCGGCGAGCGTCCACGCCACCCAGCTGTCGACCGTCCCGAAGCAGAGCTCGCCCGCGCTCGGCCCGGGCCCGATCGGGATCGACCTCGTCGAGGATGGCCATGACCTTGGTGGCGGATGCGTTGGGCGCCAGCCGGATCCCCTCCGACTGCAGGACGAGACACGTCCCGACCGTGCGCAGGTCCTGCCAGCCGATGCCCGGAGCGAGCGGCCTGCCGGTGGCGCGTTCCCAGACGATGCTCGACGCTCGCTGGTTGGCGATCCCGACGCCGGCGACCGGGCCGCCGTCGTCCAATGCGGCGCGGGCGACCTGTAGGACGGCGTCGGCCATGCGTGCCGCGTCGAACTCCACCAGACCGGGGGCCGGGGAGTCGGGCAGAAGCGGGAGACGGTGTTCGTGCTCGACGGTGGCGTCCGGTCGCACGATGGCGGCGCGGACACCCGAGGTCCCGACGTCGACGACCAGAATGCTCCCCCCGCCCTGCTCATCCCCCGCCCTCGCTCATGCCCAGGGCGCCGGTCCAAAAGGCGAGGCGAGACCGAACTTGCCGGGGTTGAGGATGCCGTTCGGGTCGAAGGTCGCCTTGAGGCCGCTCAGCACGTCGAAGCCCGAGCCCAGCGCCCGGGGCAAGAAGCGCGACCGGTTGAGCCCGATGCCGTGGTGGTGGCTGATGGCGGCCCCGTGGGCGATGGTGGCGTCGGTCACCGTGTCCCAGGCCTGCCGGTAGTAGCGCTCCCGCCACTCGGCGTCGCCCGTCGGGGCCGCGCCCGCCGAAGGTGAAGTAGAGGCACGCGCCATCCGGATAGGCATGCGATTGGTGGGCTGACGCGGCGAGCGTGCCGTCGATCCCTTTGAGCGCGGCGATGACGTCGTCGAAGAGGCCCGGCAGCGCCGACCACGGGCCGGAGACCTCGGCGGTGTCGACGACGATGCCGCCCCGCCAGAGCGGGGCCAGCGCGGAGACGTCGTTCCGGTGTCCGAGCCACCGTTCGACCAGGCCGACGTCGAGCGGATGCGCACCGGCCTCGGTCGTGCACTCGGCATCGACGATCCGGAGCGTGCCAGCGAGGATGTCGGGGTCGGCCTCGTCGAGGACGATGAGGACGTTAGTGTCGCCGTGTTCGAAGTTCCGGTCCGACTCCGTCTCGTCGTAGAGACGCAGGACCGCCGGCGTGGCGCCACGGCGGAGGATCTTGCGGCACGCCTCCAGTCCTTCGGCGAAGGTGGTGAAGCCGAAGGCACGGCGCTCTTGCGCCGGCGGCAACGGGTGGACACGCAGTCGGGCCTCGGTGATGACGCCGAGCGTCCCCTCGCTGCCGACGAAGAGCTGGGTCAGGTTGGGCCCGGTGGCCGCCCGAGGCCCCTTGCCCTCGGTGTGCACGACGCGCCCGTCGGCCAGCACCACCTCGAGGCCGATGACCATGTCCTCGATCTTCCCGTAACGGGTCGAGTACTGCCCCGCACCGCGACAGGCCAGCCAGCCGCCGACGGTCGACAGGTCCATGGACTGGGGCCAGTGTCCGAGCGTGTAGCCCGCACCCACCTCCCCCAGAGCGGCCTCCAAGTCGGGACCGAAGGTTCCGGCGCGCACGTCTGCCGTGAGCGACACCTCGTCGACTTCACGCAGGCCGTCGAGCCCGGTGAGGTCGAGGGCGACTCCGCCGTGCACCGGGATGGATCCCCCGCAGACACCGCTCCGGCCGGCGGCGGCCGTCACCGGCACCGTGGCCTCGTTGCAGGCGGCGAGGACCGCCGAGACTTCCTCGGTCGAGCTGGGCGCGACGACCACGGCCGGGCGCTGCGGGACGGCGCCGTCGGCCGCCCAGCCGATGGCGAGCGGCCACCAGTCGCGTCCGGCCTCGGCCCGGGCGTCGTCATCGACCACGACCTCCGCCCCGCTGGCGATCAGGCGGTCGAGCAGTGCCGGGGGAACCTCCACGACGCGCGCGCCGAGGCGATCGGCGACGTCGGCTCCGCTGGCGTCGATCGGGGTGACCGGCGTGGGCTCGGTCACGGCAGGTCGAGCCCGGCTGTCAACAGTTCCTTCTGGCAGGCCTCGGTGAACCGGGCCACCTGTTGGCGGGTTTCGGCTTCGTCCCATCCCATGTCTGGCGCGATGAGCTCGGCCACCGCGGTGGCGGCCTCCATGGTGGCGTTGGCGCGCTGGATCATGGCCCGCGTGCGCCGCGACAGGACGTCGTCGAGCGTGCCGGCCATCTCCTCGCGTGCCGCGTACAGGACTTCGGCGCCCGTGTAGGGCAATCCGGCCACCACGGGCTCGAGCAACTCGGGCCGTCCGTCCGCCAGGGCGAGGACCTCACCCGAGGCCGTGCCGTAGCGACGGAGGAGCCGCGCCTGGGGTTGCGCCAGCGTGACGGGGTCACGGGTCCTGGTTGTTGCCCCCAGGAGCGGCAGCGACTTGGTGACGCAACGCCGCCGGTGCGGCGACTCACCGAGGCGGGTCACGACCACGTCGACCGTGTCCTGCGCCATCTTGCGGTAGGTCGTGAGCTTGCCGCCGGTGACGGTCACCACGCCGTGACTCGACGTGCTCACGGTGTGGCGGCGGGAGAGATCGGCCGTGCGCTCGGACACGTGACCACCCTTGTCCGGTGGCGCGAGGAGGGGCCGCAGGCCGGCCCAGACGCCCGTCACGTCGGCCCGCGTGAGATTGGACGTGGTGATGGCATTGGCGGCGTCCAGGAGGTAGTCGACATCCTCGGGGGTGCAGGAGGGATCGTCGAGCGGGCCCGTGTAGTCGGTGTCCGTGGTGCCGAGGTAGACGAGATCCGTCTCAGGCCACGAGACGACGAAGATGGAACGCTTGTCCTTGGGCACCGGAATCACAGCGGCGATGTCGCACGGCAGGCGTGACGCCGGCACCGTCACATGGACGCCCTTGGCCGGGCGGATGGCGTGAGGATCCCTGCCCTCGTCGAGGGTGCGGACGGCATCGGCCCAGACGCCCGACGCGTTCACCACGGTCCGGGCCCGGATCGGCGAACTCCGAGGTCTCGTCGTCGGGCACCGCACGGGCGATGGCGCCGTCGGCGTTGCCGTCGACCCCGGTCGTCAGGCGGACGATGGGGGTGTAGTTCGCCACCACCGCTCCGAACTCGAAGGCCGCCGTGCGGGCCACGGCGAGGGTCAGCCGGGCATCGTCGGCCCGGGCGTCGAAGTAGAGGAACCCGGCCACCAGGTGATCGGTGGTGAGCGTGGGGAGGTGCGCCAGGGCCTCCCCCTTGGTGACGTTGCGGTGCCGTTCGCCGATGCGCCACCCACCGGTGAGGTCGTACATCCACAACGCGGTGGAGTAGGAGCGGGCCACCGTCTTCGAGACGACGCCGTCGCGGCCGAAGAGGGGAATGAGGAAGGGGAGCGGGCTGACCAGGTGCGGTGCATTGTCGAGCAGGCGCTGTCGTTCGGCCAGGTTCTCGTAGACGAGGCGGAACTCGCGTTGCTGGAGATAGCGGATGCCGCCGTGGATCATCTTGGACGACTTCGAGGAGGTTCCCGAAGCGAAGTCGCCCTTCTCGACCAGGGCCGTTCGCAGGCCCCGGCTGGCGGCGTCGAGCGCGACCCCGACCCCGGTGATGCCGCCGCCGATGACCAGCACGTCGAACTCCTCGTCGGCGAGGCGTCGCAACGCGTCGGCGCGGCGAAA
Organism: uncultured Acidimicrobiaceae bacterium; assembly: GCA_963738135.1. GTDB lineage: Bacteria > Actinomycetota > Acidimicrobiia > Acidimicrobiales > RAAP-2 > Bog-473. Next base: position 14,641 of record CAVTVK010000002.1, read on the forward strand.
GGGGTGCACCGAGCAAGCCTGCCACATCCTCCGCGCCGCCCGGCCGGGGCTTCTCAGCTGCCGTCGGGATAGCCGCCGCGGTGCAGGACCATCGGATGGTGCGGGAGCGTCGCGGGCCGACGCACACCGGCGCGCCAGTTGTCGGGGTAGGGCATCAGGCCCGGAGCCAGGGGAGAGGAGGTCAATGTCCCGTCGCCGACGACCTCCCGCAGGGCGGCCCGGAGGTCGTCGATGCCGGCGTCGCCGTACCGCGTCCGCCAGGTCTCTTCGACATCGCCCAGCTTGCGACGAGCGTTCTCCTGCGCTTTCTCGCCCTTCGGGGTGAGCCGGACGACCTTGCCACGCCGCGCCGTCGGGTCCGGCTCGGTCACGGTGCAGCCGCGACGTTCCAGCCATCCGAGGCACATGGCGTTGGCTTCCCGCGACACGCCCGTGAGCCGGGGCAGCTCTCCGACGCGGGTCCCCGAGTGGTCGAGCACGCGCAACGTGTTGGCGCTGACGGGCAACGCGATCCGCGCCGTCGACTCCACGTCGACCGTGAAGGCCAGGAGGACGCCGCTCAGGAGCGGTGAGAGCGGGCTGCTCGCGGCGGACGATGTGGACGCCGCGACGCGAACGGCACGTGGGTGCGGCGCCTCGACCTTGCCACCCTGGGTGGGATGGATGACGGGAAGGTAGGCGGGAGGCTCGATGGGCAGTTGGTCGAACACCGCCCGCAAGGCCCGCGTCAGCCGGTTGACGGCGGGTCCACCCAGGCGGTCCCGCCAGCGGTCGTCGACCACGCCCTGGACGTCGGCCCAGACCGGCCCCGCCCGCAGCGTGGCCTTTCGGGGCCGCACGATGGCCGCATCCTGGGCTGGGTTCCGCAAAGGCTGGCCCGTCGGCGCCGTCACGGTGATGTATCCCCAGCGCCGGAGGCCGCCCAGCAGGAGCTGGCTGGTGCGGGCCCGGCCACGCAGGTCGGCCACTGTGACCCCTTCCTCGTCGAGGTACTGCAGCACGTTCGCCCACAGCGCGAACGACACCAGCCACGGTTTCCCGCGCCTCGCCCCGGCGTCGCCCTGCCGTGTCGTCCGATGGGGCAAGCGGTGCTCGGCTTCGTTGTCGAGCTCCATCGTGTGGGCAACCAACGCCTCTGACAGCAGCGTGGGGAGCGGCACCATCACCTCCATATTCGTCGGACGTAGGGTCCGATCGTGCCGCTCGCCGCCACCGACGACCCATGGGCCGCCTACGGGCGGACGGTGGTGGACATCACGGGGCCAGACGAAGGCACGCTCCGGGTGTGCGCCGCTCCGGAGTCGGACGAAGCCGGTTGGCCCTGGCCCGACTGGCGGCGCGTGCACATCCTGACCGCCTGGGATCCCGGCCCCGCCCGGCCGGGCCCCCAGATCAACCGCATCCGTCAGGCGTCACTCGAAGCGGACCTCCGGTCCCTGGGCCTGCCCCTGTTCGCTGCGGCCGGGGTCGATCCGGTGACGGGGCGCCGGGAGGAAGGGGTGGCCGTCGGCGACGCCAGGGAAACCGACGTCCTGGAACTCGGGTCCCGCTACGGCCAGGACGCCGTCTTCGCCTGGACGCCGCAGGAGTGGGCCGTCGTGGCCTGCCAAGGCGGCCGCCGCCTGACCACGGGCTGGTCGTTGGTGCATCTCCCAATGGGGATTTCGCTTCAGCCGGGCGGCTGACGTGCCGATTCGATGCAGGGAGGGCGGCGCAGCGGTATGCCTGCTGCGCAGTGTGGGGGGAACCATGGAGGACTTCGACGAGAGCTGGGAAGACGCAGCGCTCGACGCCGAGCTGGAGCTCGATTCCGACCCCGAGGAGCTTTGGCGCAGCCTCATCGCCGACGAGGAGTATCCCCGCTACTGGTCCGAGAGCGTGTGGTCCACCCGCGACGAGGACGCGTGCGAAGCCGGCGCGTTGCTGTTCGTGGACCGGGAGGCCGAGAACGAACTGTCCAACGAGCTCCGCCTCTCCGAGCTCTGGGACCTCTGTGAGAGCGGTTGCCTGGCGATGCACGAGTTCTTCGAGCTGTCGGCCCTGATCACCCTGGTGCCAGGCCTCACAGGTTCCCTCTGCGCCGACTGCGACATGCTGGGTCGGCCGAACGTGAGCCCGAATTGGGCGCTGGCCCTCACCACACTGTGCGGGGCGCATCTCCGGTTCCGGCTGGGCCACGCGCGGATCGACGGGGGCGCCGGCCGCTAGTCGAGAACCCGCCCGCCATCTGGTGGGCGGGGCAGAATGGCGAGCGTGACGTTGGCCGCCCGTGTCTTCGCCGCCTCCCACCTGACCGGCGCCTTCGTTCTGCGCTCCGGGCGCACGGCCGACCACTATTTCGACAAGTACCGCTTCGAGTCCGATCCGACACTCCTCCGAGACATCGTCGAGGCGCTGGTGCCACTCGTGCCATCCGGCACCGAGGGCCTGGCCGGACTGGAGCTCGGAGGTGTCCCCCTGGCCACGATGCTGTCGTCGGTGACGGGGCTTCCGGCGTACTTCGTCCGCAAGCAACCCAAGAGGTACGGCACCGAGCAAATCTGCGAAGGTGGCGCGGTGGCGGGCCGCCGGCTCCTCATCGTTGAGGACGTCGTGACCACGGGAGGCCAGATCGTGCTCTCGGCCCAGGATCTCCGTTCCGAGGGGGCGGTGGTCGAGCACGCCGTGTGCGTGATCGACCGCGAGGGCGGCGGTTCCGACGTGGTGGGGGCCGAAGGGATGACCCTCCACGCCCTTTTCACCATGCGTGATCTCGAGACCCTTCGCACCACGTGAACCCGCCCGGCCGGGAGGTCACGGGCGACAGATTCTGACAATGATTGTCAAAAAGGTCCGCGGCCCCGCTAGGGTGGCACTCGCCATGCAGTCGCCCGACGCGTTGACCGATCTCTTCCGTGCCCATGGCCGCAAGATCACGGCGCAGCGACAGTGCATCTTCGAGGCCCTCGAGGGGGACGTCACGCATCCGTCGGCGGAGCGGGTGCACGAGCGGGTGCGGCGAGGAGATGCCCAACGTCTCCCTCAAGACCGTGTACCAGACGCTCAACGACCTGGCCGATCTCGGGGCGATCGCCGTGCTCGACGTCGGGACGGGCTCTGCCCGTTTCGATCCCAACGTCGAGACGACACATCACCACCTCGTGTGCCGCTCGCTGCGGCAAGGTGCGCGACGTGGCGGCGGACTTCCCGGGGCTCCGGGTGCTCAGGGCGGGCCAGCCCAGGGTTTCGAGGTGGACAGCGCCGAGGTCGTCTTCCGCGGCCTGTGCGACGACTGCAAGGGATCTCAGCAGGACCAGAAGTAGCAACCACCACCGATCAAGAGAGAAAGGGCACGAATCCACCATGCCAGCACTGAAGGGCTCGAAGACCGAGGCCAACCTGAAGGAAGCGTTCGCCGGCGAGAGCCAGGCCAACCGCCGCTACCTCTACTTCGCCCAGAAGGCCGACGTGGAGGGCTACCCCGACGTGGCGGCGCTCTTCCGCTCCGTCGCCGAGGGCGAGACCGGCCACGCCTTCGGGCACTTCGACTTCCTCCGGGAAGTCGGCGACCCCGTCACCGGCGTTCCGGTCGGCGCCACCGAGGACAACCTCAAGTCGGCCATTGAGGGCGAGACCTACGAGTACACCGAGATGTACCCCGGGTTCGCCAAGACGGCGCGCGACGAGGGCTACGAGGAGATCGCCGAGTGGCTCGAGACGCTGGCCAAGGCCGAGAAGTCCCACGCCGGTCGCTTCACGCAAGGGCTCGAGTCCGTCTCCTAGGACGGGCGGCCCCATGACCGCCACATACGACCCGACAGACCCCAAGTACTTCGACCCGGCGGCGCTCCGGGACGAGCTCGACCGTGTCTTCGACCTGTGCCACGGGTGCCGGCTCTGCTTCAACCTGTGCCCGTCGTTCCCGACGCTGTTCAACTTCATCGACGCCAAGGACGGGGACGTCCCGGCGCTGACCGATGGCGAGCATCGCCAGGTCGTCGACGAGTGCTACCAGTGCAAGCTCTGCTACGTGAAGTGTCCCTACGTGCCACCGCACGAGTGGGAGCTCGACTTCCCGCGCCTGATGAGCCGGGTCCACGCGGTGCGCCAGAAGCAGTTGGTGCCGGTCAAGGAGCGCCTGACCGACCAGTTCCTGGGCCGCACCGACGCCCTCGGTCGGGTGTCGGTCGCCGCGGCGCCGCTCGTCAACTGGGCCACCGGCACGCCGGGCTCGTTGGCGCGCCGGGTCATGGAGAAGACGGCCGGCCTGGCGTCACAGCGGCTCCTGCCGCCCTACGCCAAGCAGCGCTTCACCACGTGGTTCAAGAAGCGGCGGCGTCCGGCCGCCGCGCCGACAGGCGTGCGGACGTCCGTCTCGGTGTTCCCCACCTGCTTCGTGGAGTACATGGAGCCCGCGGTCGGCCGCGCCATCGTGGAGGTCTACGAGCACAACGGCGTGGCGTGCAGCCTGCCGGAGGGAACGAAGTGCTGCGGCGCGCCCTGGCTGCACTCGGGTCACGTCGAGGAGTTCACCAAGGCGGCCCGACGCAACGTGGCCGCGCTGGCGGCCGAGGTCCGGGCCGGGCGCGACGTCATCGTGGCGCAGCCCACCTGCGCCTACGTGGTCAAGCGGGACTACCCGATCTATGCCAAGGGCCCGGAGGCGGATCTCGTGGCCGCGCACACCTTCGACCCGGCCGAGTACCTGATGCGCCGCCATCGCGACGCCGAGGACCCCTTCACCCTGCGCGACGAGTTCCCCGGGCGGGCGGACGGCTCGGTACCCGACACGGTGACCTACCACGTGCCGTGCCACCTGCAGGCGCAGAACGCCGGGCTGCGCAGCCGGGACCTGCTCAAGGCGGCCGGCGTGAAGTGCTCCCTCGTGCAGCGCTGTTCGGGCATCGACGGGACGTGGGGGTACCGGGCCGAGAACTACGAGCTGGCTCGCAAGGTGGCGCAGCCCCTGGGCCGTGAGATCGAGGCGGCCGGCAACGACACGGTGTGCGGCGACTGCCATCTGGCCAACGGGTCGATCGTGCAGGAGACTGGGACGCAGCCGGTGCACCCCATGCAGCTGATGGCCCGGGCCTACGGCGTGGGCGACGGGGAGTGAGCGGACCGAGCGCCGCCGACGCGGCCGCGGCCGGGCCGGCCCTGACGCTGGCCGACGTGCTCGACCTGCGGGCCTACGAGCGGGTGCGGGAGGACTACCGGGCCCGCAGTCATTGCCCGCAAGCGGGACCGCCGGGTGGCGCTGGGACCGGTGATGACCCTGGTCTTCGAGTGCTTCGACACGGTCCGCTTCCAGGTCCAGGAGATGGCCCGGGCCGAGAAGATCATCAGCGACGAGGCGATCCAGGTCGAGCTCGACATCTACAACCGGCTGCTGCCGGCACCAGGGGAGCTCTCGGCGACCGTGTTCATCGAGCTGACGTCCGACGAGGCGCTGCGGGAGTGGCTGCCCCGTCTGGTCGGGATCGAGCGCCAGCTCGGCATCGCGATCGACGGCGAGGTGGTGCCGAGCGTTCCCGAGGCCGAGCACGCGGCGGCACTCACCCGCGAGACGGTGACGCCGGCCGTCCACTACGTGCGCTTCGGCTTCACCGAGGCCCAGGTCGGCGGCCTTCGCCGGCGGCGAGCGAGGTGGCTCTGGTGGCGACCCATCCCGCCTACGAGGCCCGGACAGAGCTGCCACCCGGGGTGCGCGGTGAGCTCCTCGGGGATCTGCTTGGCACAACAAAGGCCCTTCCAATCGGCTGACCAGGGACAATTCCGTGCGCAAGTCTTTACAGGCGCGCAGGACGTGCGCCATACTCTTCGTTCGCCGAATTTGGTGCTGCCGCCACGGGTCGTACGACCAAAAGGGCCTCCGAACAGGGCGAATCAAGTATCCGCCTTTTCAACCGTTATTGAGGAAGTGTTTCCCATGATCGCCACCACGTGGCGCAAGCAAGCCGCCTGCCGGGGCCTCGACGTCGAGGCGTTCTACCCCGTCACCGAGGACGAGGCCGACGCGGCCGAGGCCAAGGCTGTGTGCGCCGTCTGCCCGGTCCGCCAAGCGTGCTTGGAGCACGCCCTGGCCCACCGCGAGCGTGAGGGCATCTGGGGCGGCACGACCGAGCGGGAACGCCGGCGGATCGTGCGCCAGCGCCGCAAGTCGGCCTGATCCCTACTTCTTCGTGACGGCCTGCTTGGTCGTCCGGGTCGACGTCGTCGTCGTCGGCTGGCCGAGGGAGCACGGCGAGGGATTCCACGGCTCCGGCTGCGTGTTGGCGTAGACGTCCGAGGGGATCGTCGTCGTGGTGGTCGCGCCGCGCCCGGCCCGGTCGGCGACGTCGTCGTCGTGGTGGTGGTGGTCGTTCCGGACGAGGCGCCCACGGTCAACTGCGACCCGGCGATCAAGAGCTGGACCGTCGAGCTGCTGAGGCTGGGATCGGCCACCAGGGTGACCGGCCCGCTCAGCGCCGACGCCAGCGTGTGCGCGGCCTCCGTGCCCGACGGCCCGTAGAGGATCTCCGAAGAGCTGTCCGCGCGCAGCTGCGTCGAGGCATCGCCGATCTCGTTGACGTGGAAGCCCTGGTTCGTGAGCGCGGCGGCGGTCGTGTGCGCCAGGCCGCTCACCGACCGACGCGTTGAGGACGTCGACGCCGACCAGACTGTGGGCCTCCGTCGGGACGGTCGTCGTGGTGGTGGCGGTCGACTTGTGGCCCTTGGTCGGCGCGCTGGTGGTGGTGGTTGCCGGGGCCGTCCCGATCAGGTTGAAGCCGTTGATCACGTTCTGGGCGTAGGGCTGCGCCACCTTCAGCGCGGCGGCCCCGCCGCTGCTGGTGTACGACACGGTCGGGCAGAGTCTCGGTCACGAGGTGCGACGCCGGCAGCCCCCGGAAGACGTCGGCGATGTGCAGGAGGTCACCCTGGCTCAGGGTGTCGTCGATGGTCAGGTTGCCCACCGCCGACGCCGATGAACGAGTTGATGGCGAGGGGATTGGTGATGGAGGAGTTGATCTTGGCCAGCACGGCCCGGAAGAAGGCATCCTGGCGCTGGATCCGGCTGAAGTCGGAGAGGCCGTCGTACACCCAGTAGCCGTGCGGGTTCTTGTAGTAGAGGTGCCGGCTGCGCACCAGCTCCAGCGCCGTGGTCCCGTTCACCACCTGGCATCCGGTGGTGCTGACGTTGAGCCCGGTGTACTGGTCCTTGACGGGGGTGGGGAAGTCCATGGTGACGCCGCCCAGCGCGTTGACCATGCCGGAGAACCCCGGGAAGTTGACGGCGACGTAGTGGTTGATCGGGATCCCGAGGTCCTGCTCGATCGTCTGGATCAACAGGTCGGGCCCACCGTCGTAGGCGGCGTTGATGCGGTTCATGCCCGAGATCCCGCTGTCGTTGCCGGGGATGTCGACCCAGAGGTCGCGCGGGATGGAGAGCACCGTCACGGTCTTGGCGGCGGGGTCGAAGCGGGCCACCATCGTCACGTCGCTGCGCTGGCCGCCGGCGTTGGCCTCGTCGCCGAAGGCCTCTGATCTGGGTGGAGTTCTGAGACGAATGCACGCGAGTCCGAGCCCACCAGGAGCAGGTTGAACGGCTTGCCCGGCGCCGCCGGCGTGGCGACCAGGTGCTTGGCGTGGATCTTCTTGATCTGGTTGAAGCGGTAGTTGGCGTAGACGTAGATGCCCCCGACACCGAGGCCGGCCAGCACGATGACGATGGAGAGCGCGTACAGGGTCCGACGACGCCAGCGGTGCTTGCGCTTCTGCTCCTTCTTCCGCGAGGAGCGCAGCTCGGCCTGGAGGTCGGCCCGCGACGTGGCATCGTCCTCGTGGGCGGCGGGCGGCCCGGGTGAAGCCGGTTCGTCGGGGGTCAAGGATCAGAAAGTACCTGGCCGGGAGGTCCGATACCCTGCACCGGTGCAATTTGAACTCCCCGACGAGCTCATGGAGCTCCGCGATTCGGTCCGGCGCCTCGCCCAGGACAAGGTCAAGCCACGGGCGCGGGCCATCGACAAGGAGTCGGCCTACCCCACCGACATCTTCGACGCGTTCCGTGACGCCGGGCTCCTGGGCCTGTGCATCCCGGACGAGTTCGGCGGGTCCGGGGCCGGGCATCCTGGGCCTGGCGCTCGCCATCGAGGAGGTGGCCAAGTACTCGAACACGGCAGCGCTGATGCTCCTGTTGACCCGGCTGCCCACGGGGCCGGTCATGATCGCCGGCACCGAGGAGCAGAAGCGGCGCTACCTGCCCGGGATCTGCGACGGGACCCTGCGGGCGGCCTTCGGGCTGTCCGAGCCCCAGGCGGGCAGCGACGTGATGGGGATGCGGACCCGGGGCGTGCCCGACCAGGGCGCCGACGGCGGGCTGGGTGCTGAACGGCACCAAGTGCTGGATGTCGGGCGTGCGCGAGGCGGACTGGTACACCGTGTTCGCCAAGACCAGCGATCCCGCCAGCCGGGCCCACGACTCCGTCACCGCCTTCATCGTCGAGCGGGCCTGGGACGGGGTCGAGGTGGGCCGCACCGACCACAAGATGGGCGTGCGCGGGGTGGACACGGGCGAGCTCCTCCTGACCGACGTGCACGTCCCGGCCGAGAACGTCATCGGCGAGGTGGGCGGGTTCCGCCTGGCCATGTTGGGGCTGAACGCCATGCGCCCGATCGTGGCGGCGCGGGGCATCGGGCTGGCCGAGGGCGCGCTCATGTACGCCACCGAGTACGTGCAGCAGCGCGCCGCCTTCGGCAAGACCATCGCGGACTTCCAGGGGATCCAGTGGGAGATCGCCAAGTGCGCGGTCGACATCGAGGCGGCCCGGTTGCTGACCTACCGCGCCGCCGTCCTGGCCGACGAGGGCAAGTTCACCAAGGAATACGTGCCGTACCTGTCCATGGCCAAGTACCACGCCACCGAGCTGGCGGTGCGGGCCTCGTCGCTGGCCGTCCAGCTGCTCGGGGCGGCCGGCTACATGGAGGACCACCCGACCGAGCAGTGGTACCGCGACGCCAAGCAGCTGACGATCGTGGAAGGGCACCTCGCAGGTGCAGCTCGGCCTCATCGCCCGCGGCGTGCTGGACCGGGACCTGTGGTGGGACTGACCTGGCCCGAGGTCCTGGCCCGCCTGAGCCGGCGGGGGTCGCTGAGCGCGGCCGAGGCCGAGGAGACACTGAAGATCGTCGTGGCGGGCGAGGCCACCCCGGCCCAGGTGGGGGCCTTCCTGGCCCTCCTGCACGCCAAGGGCGAGACGGCCGAGGAGGTCACCGGGCTGGCCCGCGCCATGGTCGACGCCGCCGTGCCCTGCCCGTTGGCGGAGCAGGACGTCGACGCCGCGGTCGATCTGGTCGGGACGGGCGGCGATCGGCTCTCGAGCATCAACGTGACGACGCTGGCCGCGTTCATCACCGCCGGCTGCGGCGTGCCCGTGTGCAAGCACGGCAATCGGGCCGCCTCGTCCTCGGTCGGGACGGCGGACGTGCTCGAGGCGCTCGGCGTGGCCATCGAGCTCGGCCCCGAGGGCGTGGCCCGCTGTGTCAGCGAGGCCGGCATGGGGTTCTGCTTCGCCCAGCGCTTCCACCCGGCCATGCGCTACGTCGGGCCCGTCCGCAAGGAGCTGGGCGTGCCGACGGTGTTCAACTTCCTCGGGCCGCTCATCAACCCGGCGCGGACCCGGCGCCAGCTGGTCGGCGTCAGCGATCCGGCGCTGGCGCCGATCATGGCGGGGGTGTTCGGGGCGACGGGGAGCCGGCACGCGCTGATCGTGCACGCCGACGACGGGCTCGACGAGCTGAGCGTCACCTCGCCGGCCCAGGTCCTCGAGGTGCGCGGCGACGGGACCGGCGCCTTCGAGGTGACCGAGTGGAGGGTGGACCCGCAGGCGCTCGGACTGCCGCCGGCCACCTTGGACGATCTGCGCGGGGGGAACGCCGCCTTCAATGCCGGCGTGATCCGATCGGTGCTCGAAGGAGAGCGGGGGGCCCGGCGCGACATCGGGATCCTCAACGCGGCCGCCGCGCTCATCGTGGCGGGGCGGGTCGACGACCTGCAGGGCGGGCTGGCGCTCGCCGGCGAGTCCATCGACAGCGGCCGCGCCGTCGGCGTGCTCGATGCGCTGATCACGACCTCCCAAGACGAGCTGCGCCGCCAACCGGGCTGACCTTCCAGCTCCGCCGGGGGCCGTGGGACTCGGGGTCCAGCGCGGGCGAGTCGGGTCGGCACAGCGCGATGACGCACCCGCCGAAGCCGCCCCCGGTCAGCCGGGCGCCCAGGACACCGGGCTGGTCCGAGCAGGTGCTCGACCAGCTCGTCGACCGCCGGCACGGAGACCAGGTAGTCGCCGGCCAGGCTGCGGTGGCCCTCGGTCATGACGGCGCCCAGGCCGGCGAGGTTGCCCCGCGCCAGCAGGCGCTCGGCCTCGAGCACGCGGGCGCACTCGGTGATGACGTGGCGGGCGCGCCGGCGCAGCACGGGGTCGGCCAGGGCGCTGAGGTCCCCGAGCTCGCAGAGTCCGAGCGGCCGGCCCAGGATCTGCGCGGCCCGCTCGCACTCGGCGCGCCGGGTCGGCGTACGGCGTGTCGCTGAGGAGGCGGGGCGCCTCGCTGTGCACGATCACGAAGGCCGCCTCGTCGGGCACGGCGACCGGACGCGTCTCGAGCGTGGCGAAGTCGATGTGGAGTGCGTGCCCGGCGGTGGCGCCGGCGATGGCCAAGGGGTCGAGCAGACCGACATGGGCGCCGGTGCCGCGCTCGGCCTCCTGGCAGTCCCGGGCCAGCGCGAGGGGATCGAGGTCGTGGCCGAGGGCGAGCAGCAACGCGACCGAGAAGGCGGCGCTCGAGGACAGGCCCGCCCCGACCGGCAGCGTGCTCTTCACCCGGACCGCCCCACCGCTCGGTGGCGGTCGCAGGCGCAGGAGTCCGGCCGCCAGGGCGGCCTCGGCGGGAACCGGGGCGGTGTCACCCAGCATGATCTCGATGGGCTGCCCGGGGAACTGGTCCGAGTCGATCCCGACCAGGAAGCTGCCGGGCTTCGGCGTGAAGCTGACGTCGGTGGCCAGATCGATGGCCATCGGCAGCGAGAGGCCGTCGTTGTAGTCGGTGTGGTCGCCGATGATGGTCACTCGTCCTGGGGCGCGGGCGGTGGGCACGCCCCCAGCTTGGCGCAGGACGGGCTGGCTTGACCGTCGTGGGCGGTGCGGGTCACGATCCTGCGATGGCCGACCGCAGTGGACCGCTGAGTGGAATCAAGATCATCGAGCTGGCCGGCATCGGGCCGGCGCCCTACACGTGCATGATGCTGGCCGACGCCGGCGCGCAGGTCCTGCGGCTGGAGCGGGCAGCGCCGGGCGCGGTCGAGCGCGGCGAGGAGTTGAAGGCGGCGGGGGCAGGGCCGTACTGGGACCTGCTGAACCGCTCCCGGCCGTCCGTGGGCATCGACCTGAAGAACCCCGACGCCGTCGAGCTCGTGCTCGGGCTCGTCGCCGAGGCCGACGGGCTGATCGAGGGGTTCCGGCCCGGCGTGGCCGAGCGCTTGGGCGTCGGTCCGGACGCCTGCTTCGCCCGCAACCGCCGGCTGGTCTACGGGCGCATGACGGGGTGGGGCCAGGACGGGCCGTTGGCGCCACGGGCCGGCCACGACATCGACTACATCGCCGTCGGCGGCGCGCTGTGGTCGCTGGGACGGGCCGACTCGGCGCCCGTTCCGCCGCTGAACCTCGTGGGCGACTTCGGCGGCGGCGGCATGCTGCTGGCCTTCGGCATGGTCGCCGCCCTGCTCGAATCGGCCCGTTCCGGCGAGGGTCAGGTGGTCGACGCCGCCATGGTGGATGGTGCGGCGTCGCTCATGACGATGATCCACGCCTTCCACGCCCACGGCATCTGGGGCGACGAGCGGGGGTCCAACATGCTCGACACCGGGGCGCCCTTCTACGAGGTCTACGAGACGGCCGACGGGAAGTGGATGGCCGTCGGGGGCATCGAGGCGCAGTTCTACGCCGCGCTGCTCGAGGGTCTCGGCCTGACCGGTGACGCGACGATGCCCGCACCAGATGTCGCGGGAGGAGTGGCCGGCGATGAAGGAGCGCTTCACCGCGATCTTCAAGTCGAAGACACGGGACGAATGGACGGCCGTCTTCGACGGGAGCGACGCCTGCGTGGCGCCCGTGCTGTCCCCCTGGGAGGCGCACGAGCACCCGCACAACGTGGCCCGCTCGACCTACATAGAGGTGGACGGCGCCGTGCAGCCGGCGCCGGCGCCCCGATTCTCCAAGACGCCGTCGGCGGTGTCGAAGCCGCCGTCGCCGCCGGGGGCGGACACCGTGTCGGGGTTGGTCGAGTGGGGAGTGGACGAGGGCGTCGTGGCCAAGCTCCGCGAGTCCGGGGCGCTCAGCTAGACCCGGACGCGAGAGGAGGGCCCCGTGCGGGGCCCTCCTCCGTCTGCCCCGACGTGCGCGGGTCAGATCCTGAGGCTCATACCCGCGACATCGGTGACCCCGCTGCCGCCGAGGCTGCCGGCGAACCCGGCCGAGCCGTCGTTGAACACCCCGCCGTCCGAGGCGGTGAACCAGTACCCCTTGCCGTCCGGCGTGGGCGCGGCCCGACATTGGTGTGGGGCCCGAAGGAGCCGGCGGCGCCGGCAGTCGTCGCTGTGCTGAGCGCAAGCGAAGAGCCAATCGTGACGAGCATCGCCGCCCGACCCGTTGGGCCTCGGGCGGCGCGCGTCATGTTCCGCGGGACGCTTCTCATGCCAGTGCTCCTTCTGTGCGCCCCGCCGACCTCCTGCGTGGTCGACTCCAGAGCTGCGGACTTCGCAGCTCCGTTTCCCCCGGCACCGAGCTCTGTGACATGTGGCACTCCACCCGTGGCCGGCAGTCCGACAGCGAGTGGAGCTGCGGAACCGCCGTGTGGCGGCACCGCGGTTGCACCTTAGGCCGCGATGGGCACCGAGGAAAGCGGGGCGGACGTCACGGGCACGGCCCGTAGGGATCGATGGGAGCGTCGGACGCCCCGCTCAGCACGAGGGAATTCGAGGCCTCGTTCATGTACGCCTGCGGACAGGGGTCGGCAATGGCGATCACCGCCGAGTTGGGACAGGCACTCTGATTCCGGAGACAGGTCATCGCTTCCCGTCCTTCGGCGAATCCGGGGCACTGGAACGTGAAGCCCTTGGCGGCATAGGCCTGCAGGTAGCTCAGCGCGGCGGCGCAGCCCCATGTCGTGGCCTGGCCGACGGGGGGCACGACGCTCGGATCCGCCGGCGGCGCGGCGGGAGCGGTCGCGACGGGAGTCGTGGGTGCGGTCACGGTCGGCGCGGGGGTCGGCGGTGCGACGACGGGCGTGGACGGCGTCGTCGTCGTCGTCGTGGTTGGTGCGGTGGTTGTCGTCGTCCCGGGGGCGGACGGCGGCGGGACGGACGTCGTCGGGTGCGCGCCCGCGGCCGCCCTGGCGGCCGTTTCGGGCGGAGCAGCGCCGCTGGGAGCGGGGTGACGTGGTCCCGGCCCCGGACGTGACCAGCAGCGCGGCCAGGATGGCCATGGCGGCGAAGAGTGCGATGGGCAGCAGCGTGACGGTGCGCTGACGTGAGCGTGAGCGTGGGCGCGCGTGCGCGGGCTTGCGCTTGCGCTTGCGCGGGCGTACAGCGGGAAGCAGGGGTGCTCCTTCGAGGGATGGGACGCGACTGGTGTTGCCCATCGTTACCCACGGCACCCCCGTTGAAGGAGCGCAGCATCGAGAAACCCTCAGAACGCCGGGCCAACGGGGGTGCAGACGGCGGGCGTTGAGATCATCGTCCGACCTGAGAGCGTTCCCCGCGGCGCAACGCCCATGTGGCGGAGGTCAGGTCAGATGGTGACGACGGGGCACGTGATGGTGCGGGTGATGCCCTCGATCTGTTGCATGTCCCGCACCACCATGCGGCCGAGGTCGTCCATGGACGACGCCTCCGCTCGGGCGATCACGTCATAAGGGCCGGTGACGCCGTCGGCCACGATCACACCGGCGATGGCGCCGAGCTCCTGAGCGACCTGGGCGGCCTTGCCCACGTCGGTCTGAATCAGCACGTACGCGTGGACGGTCACGGCACACCGTACATTGGCCTGGTGGCGATGGCGCCGAAGATCGAGCAGTTCAAGGACATGGCGCGCCAGGCCCGTCAGGATCTGTTCGACCAGTCACATCCCATCGGCCGCCTTTCCCTGCTGCAATGCGCCATGCTCGGCGGCGGGACGGTCGTCACCATCTCGCTGGCGGGCTCGCTCTTCTTCTCCATCTCGCCCGACGCCGCGGACCACAAGATCCTGCTGTACCTCCTCTTCACCCTGGCTCCTTTCGCCATCGTGTCGCCTCTCCTCGGTCCGCTCATCGACCGCAACCGCGGGGCGCGCCGCCTCATGGTGGTCGCGTCCGCCGTCGGGCAGGTGGTGCTGTGCCCCCTGATGGCCACGCATCTCCACAGCCTGCTGCTCTTCCCCCTCGCCTTTCTGGTGCTCGTGTGCCAGAAGCTCTACCTGGTGACAAAGGGCGCTCTCGTGCCCGAGATGGCCGCACTCGACGGTTCGGACTCAGACAGCGAACAGGCGGGCTACGCCACGCTCAACGCGCGGCTGACGCTCCTCGGCACCCTGGCGGGTTTCGTGGCATCGATACCGGCCGTGATCCTCTACAAGGTCGCCGGCTCCCCGGCGGTCCTCGTGTTCGCCACGATCGTCTTCGTCGGTGCCGCCGTGGCCGGCGCCCGGCTGCCGGTGCTCACCAGCCGCCGGGCGGAGGAACTCTGGGCCGACCAACCGAGCAAGGTGCGTGAGTACGGCCAGGAAGGCGAGGCCCACACGCGGGAACAAGACCTGCTCCGGTTGCAACCGTTCGCCAATCCCGAGGTGATGCTCGGTCTGAGCGCCATGTGCATCGTGCGCGGCCTTACCGGTTTCATGACCTTCATGCTCGCCTTCGGGCTGCGGCGCATGCACGGCGTCGGGCTGTACTGGTACGGATTGGTTCTGGCGGGCAGCGGTGCCGGGGCGATCGTCGGACTCGTACTGGTGGGTCGACTGCGCAAGCGCATGACCGAACAGCAGCTCCTCCTGTCGTCCCTGTGGTTGATCGCCATCACGGCCGCCGGTTGCGCCGTCTGGGGCACACTCTTGGCGCAGGTGGTCCTGGCCTTCATGGTCGGCCTGTGCGGGGCCGTGGCCCAGCCGTCCTTCGATGCCATGACCCAGCGCTACATCCCCCTGTCCGCTCAGGGGCGCGCCTTCGCCCGCTTCGGCATGCGTCAGCAGCTCGTCTGGGTGGTCGGCTCCCTGATTCCCCTGATCATCGTGTTCACCCTGCCGCAGGGGGACGCCACGATCGCCGTGCTGGCCGCGTTGGGCGGACTGACCTACGTGTCAGGCCGGCGAGCAGCGCACGCGCCGCGGATGGTGCGGCGGGACTACCGCAAGCTGGGGGATGTGGGCGAAGCGGGAAGCTGAGAGCTGATCAGCCGAGGCGCTGACCCAGGGTCTCGGCCTGATCGGCCAGCGCCTGGGGCAGCCGGTCACCGAACTGGGCGTAGTACTCCTTGATCAGGGGCACCTCGGCCCGCCACCCCTCGGTGTCGACCCGCAGCAGCTCCTCCATCTGGTCCCGGCTCACGTCGATCCCGGTGGTGTCGATGGCGTCGGGCGTGGGGACCGAGCCGATCGGCGTCTCGACCGCCGGCGCCTTGTCCGTGACGCGATGGAAGATCCACTCGAGCACGCGTGAGTTCTCGCCGTATCCCGGCCACAGGAACTTCCCGTCGGCGTCCTTGCGGAACCAGTTGACGTAGAAGATCTTCGGCAGGGCGTCGCGGTCCGGTGCTTCCGCGCCGATCTGCAGCCAGTGCGCGAAGTAGTCGGCCATGTTGTAGCCGCAGAACGGCAACATGGCGAACGGGTCGCGGCGCAGGTTGCCCACGGCGCCGGCCTGGGCGGCCGTGGTCTCGGACGCCATGATCGAGCCCAGGAACACGCCGTGCTCCCAATCGTGGGACTGGAAGACGAGCGGGACGACCGAGGCCCGACGGCCGCCGAAGAGGATGGCGCTGATCGGCACGCCCTGGGGGTCCTCCCACTCGGGGGCGATGGCCGGATCCTGGCTGGCCGGCGCCGTGAAGCGGGCATTGGGGTGCGCGGCCGGCGTGCCCGACTCGGGGGTCCAGTCGTTGCCCTTCCAGTCGGTCAGATGGGCGGGGGGCTGCTCGGTCATGCCCTCCCACCAGATGTCGCCGTCGTCGGTCAGCGCCGTGTTGGTGAAGATGCAATTGCCGTCGAGCGTGAGGATGGCATTGGGATTGGTGTGCGTGTTGGTGCCCGGCGCCACGCCGAAGAAGCCGGCCTCGGGGTTGATGGCGTAGAGCTGGCCGTCGGCGCCGAATTTCATCCAGCAGATGTCGTCGCCGACCGTCTCGACCTTCCATCCCTCAATGGAAGGGATGAGCATGGCCAGGTTCGTCTTGCCGCAGGCCGACGGGAAGGCGCCGGTGACGTAGCGGGTCTCTCCCTCGGGCGAAGTGAGCTTGAGGATCAGCATGTGCTCGGCCATCCAGCCGGCGTCGCGGGCCATGACAGAGGCGATGCGCAGCGCGAAGCACTTCTTGCCGAGGAGTGCATTGCCGCCGTAGCCGGAGCCGAACGAGGTGATCTCGCGCGTCTCGGGGAAGTGGACGATGTACTTGTTCTCCGCGTTACAGGGCCAGGCGACGTCCTTTTCGCCGGGCTCGAGGGGGGCACCGACGGAGTGCAGGCACGGGACGAACTCGCCGTCGCCGAGCACCTCGAGGGCGCCCGTGCCCATGCGGGTCATGATGCGCATGGAGACCGCGACGTAGGCCGAGTCGGTCAGTTGCACACCGATGTGGGCGATGTCGGAGCCGAGCGGGCCCATGGAGAAGGGCACGACGTACATGGTGCGGCCCTTCATGCAGCCCTTGAAGAGGCCGTCGAGGTGCTGGCGCATCTCGGCGGGGTCGCGCCAGTTGTTGGTCGGACCGGCGTCGATCTCCTTGGCGGAGCAGATGAAGGTGCGGTCCTCGACGCGGGCCACGTCGCCGGGGTCCGAGTGGGACCAGTAGCTGTTGGGACGCTTGGCGTCCGACAGCTTGGTGAACGTGCCGGCGTCGACGAGCCCCTGGCAGAGCCGGTCGTACTCGTCGGCGGAACCGTCGCACCACTCGATGCGGTCCGGTGTGGTGAGGGCCGCCACTTCGTCGACCCAGGCGAGGAGTTTCGCGTTCGTTGTGGGCGCCATGTCGGGGGGATGTGCTCCTTCGTCCGGCCGGTTTCGGTGGGGTCCAATGCTAGGCATGTGACGTGGGATCCCCCAAACCTCGGCACACAACCCGTCCCGTCGAGGAAGACGAGGTCCTAGATCGTATCCGAGGCATGGTGGGAAACGGAATCGAGGCCTTCGGGTTGCGTGACGACGCTGCTGTGCTGAACCTGGGACTCGGGGCGGGGCGGCCGCTGCTGGCCTCGGTCGACAGCGTGGTGGAGGGCGTCCACGTCGACCTCTCTCTGTGCAGCCCGGGCGACGTGGGCTGGAAGGCGCTGATGGGGGCGTTGAGCGACCTGGCCGCCATGGGTGCGGGGCCGCTGGCGGCGCTGGTGGCGCTGTGCGTGCCGGGTGGCTCGGGCGACGGGGAGCTGGCGCTCGGGGTGATGGCCGGTGTGGCCGAGGCGTCGGCGGCGGCCGGATGTCCGGTGGCCGGCGGCGACGTGTCGGGATCGGAGCCAGCTGATGGTGGCGGTCACGGTCCTGGGGACGGTCGAGGACGGGCGGACCGGGCCGCCGTCGGGCGCTGCGGGGCACGGGCCGGGGACGTGTTGCTGGTCACGGGGCCGTGCGGCGGGTCGGCGGCAGGATTGCGGGAGTTGCGCGCCGGCCGTGCGGGCGGTGCCGGACACGCCCGCCGTGGCCGCCTACCGGCGCCCGGTGGCGCGGCTGCGGGAGGGCGGGCTCGCACGAGTCGGCGGGGCGCACGCCATGATCGACATCTCCGACGGCCTGGCGCTCGACCTGCACCGGCTGGCCGACGTCTCGGGAGTCGGGTTCGTGCTCGACCGCATCCCAGTGGCGCCGGGGGCGAGCGTGGACGAGGCGTTGGCGGTGGGGAGGACTACGAGCTCGTGCTCGCCTGCGACGAGCCGGGGGCGGCGGGTCTCTGTGACGATTTCGTCGACGCGGGGCTCCGGCTCCCGGTCAGGATCGGCACGGTGGTCGACGATCCTGAGGTCCGCCTCCTCGACGGGATCGCGCTGCAACGCCTGGGTTGGCAGCACCGACTCGGCTAGCGAGGGCGCCCCTCTGGCGAGGCGGGGGCGAGGTGGGGTGACGTGATCGGAGGCAGCGAACGCCGAGAGGCCCTCGGCGAGCGTCAGGCGCTCGTCGATGCCTGGTGCGTCCGGCGCAACGGCTTGGTCACCTTGCCGGCCCGGATGCACGAGGTGCAGACGTGCAGCCGCTTGGGCGCCCCGTCCACGAGGGCACGGACCCGCTGCACGTTGGGGTTCCAGCGCCGCTTGGTGCGACGGTGGGAGTGGCTCACGTTCATGCCGAACGAGGGCTTCTTGCCACAGATATCGCACACTGCTGCCATTGGAGAACCTTCCTGGGGGAGGCCGCGGTCGACGGACCACGCAGGCCTTCACGAACAGCGCAAAGGTTAGCATCCCCTGCCATGACCTCTTCGGCGACGTTGGGCGCCGACGACCTCCGCGCCGTGATGGGCGGATACCGGGACGCCCTGCGGCTGCACCAGGCGGACATCAACCGCCTGAACGTCTATCCGGTGCCCGACGGGGACACCGGCACCAACATGGCCCTCACCCTCGAAGCCGTGGTCACCGAGTTGCAGGGAGTCGAGGCCGGCGCCGGCCTGCCCGAGGTGTGCAAGGCGATCGGCCACGGCTCGCTCATGGGCGCCCGGGGGAACTCTGGCGTCATCCTCTCCCAGCTCCTCCGCGGCATGAGCGAGCGGATGGCGGTGGCGGGGGAGGCGGGCGTGGGTCCCGAGGTCCTGATGGACGCCATCGAGCATGCGTCCGAGCTGGCCCGGCGCGCCGTCGTGCGCCCGGTCGAGGGGACGATCCTGACCGTGGCCTCGGCCGCCGCCGTCGGCGCCGCGCAGGGGTCCGATCTGGTGGGCGTGGTCGAGCGCGCCCGGGTGGAGGCGGCCGACGCCCTGGCCCGCACGCCCGAGATGCTGCCCGTGCTGGCCCAGGCCGGGGTGGTCGACGCCGGCGGCAGCGGGTACCTCCTCCTGCTCGACGCGTTCCTCCTGGTGCTCGACGGCCGACCGCTCCCCGAGCCCTCGGGGGTGGACGCCCCGGCTCCGGACCTGAGCGGCCTCAACGTGTCGTGGGCGGCAGCGAACGGCGGGCCCGGCCGCGACGGCACGGGAGGCGAGGAGCACGCAGTCGGGGACCTGCGCTACGAGGTCATGTACTTCCTGCATGCGCCCGACGACTCCATCGAGGCCTTCAAAGAGGTCTGGGCGGGTGTCGGCGACTCCATCGTGGTGGTCGGCGGCGACGGCATCTGGAACTGCCACATCCATACCGACGACATCGGGGCGGCCATAGAGGCCGGCGTGGACGCCGGGCGCCCGCACCGCATCAGGGTGACCGACCTCGATGAGCAGGTGGAGGAGGAGCGCTGGGTGCGCGAGAGCGTGGGCGCCCCGGGCGCCGGCCCCAGCACCGAGGGCACCGGGCCGCCACCGACCACCAGCGTCGTCGCCGTCGTCTCGGGTGACGGCATCGGGCGCATCTTCCGCTCCCTCGGCGTCCACCACCTCGTCGTCGGCGGCCAGACGATGAATCCGGCGACGGCCGACCTGATAAAGGCGGTCGAGTCGGTCGGCTCGGACCAGGTGGTGATCCTGCCCAACAACAAGAACATCCGGCCCGTGGCCGACCAGGTCGATGCGCTGTGCCGACAAGACGGTCCGGGTCGTGGCGACCGGTTCGATCGTCGAGGGCTTCGCCGCCCTCCTGGCCTATGACCCGGCGGCGGATGCCGACGCCAACGTGGCGTCCATGTCCGAGTCCGCCGCCCGTGTCGTGCCGGCCGAGGTCACACAGGCCGTGCGCGACACGGTGACCGACGCCGGCGAGGTGCACGAGGGTGACTACATCGGGGTCTCGCGTGACGGCGTCGTGGCGGTCTCCGACAACATCGTCGTCTGCACGCGCCTGCTGCTCAGCCGCCTGCTCGACCCGACGCACGAGCTGGTGACGCTCATCGAGGGCGAGGGTGCCCGCGTGGCCGACACGAGGCGGATCGAGGAGTGGCTCTCCGAGGAGCACCCCGACGTCGCGCTCGAGGTGCACCAGGGCGGCCAGCCCCTCTACCCGTACCTGCTGGGGATTGAGTAGCGGCCGCACACTCAGCGACCTGAGCCAGCGGGCCGGTGTCCGTGCTCGAGTCGGTGTCCGAGCGCAAGGCCGGCCGGCTGGCCGACCTCGGCATCGAGACGGTCCTCGACCTCCTCACGACGTATCCCCGGCGCTACATCGACCGCACCCGCCAGGCCGACGTCTCGGACCTGCGAGGTCGGCGACGAGGCGGCCGTGCTGGCCACCGTGCAGTCGGCGCAGCGCCCGGCGCGCCCGGACGGGGCGGGCCGTCGTGGACGTCGTCGTGCGCGACGGCACCGGCCGGCTGAAGGTCGTCTTCTTCAACCAACCCTGGCGGGCCAAGCAGCTCGAGGCCGGCACCGAGGCGATCTTCTTCGGCAAGGTCACCGAGTACCGGGGCACCCGCCAGATGGCCAACCCCGTCGTCGACGTGGTGGCCGGCGTGACGCCCGGGCGGCGGACGCTGCGGATCCTGCCCGTCTACCCGGCCTCGGCCAAGGCCGGCCTGACGTCGTGGGAGATCGGGGAGTTCGTGGCCGAGGCGCTCGAGCGAGCCGGCGAGTTCGCCGACCCGCTCCCCGAGCGAGTGGCGGGACCCGCATCGACCTGTGGGACCGCACCGACGCCTTCCGGGCCATCCACGGGCCCGAGTCGCTCGACGTGGTCGAGCCGGCGCGCCGCCGCCTCGTCTTCGACGAGCTCTTCCGCCTGCAGCTGGCCCTGGTGCTGCGCCGGCGGGCCTTCGAGGTCAACGCCCGCGCCCTGCACCACGCCGTGTCGCCGCGCGAGGTCACCGGCGGCGTGCAGCGACACGCTCGTGGCGCGCTTCCTGGCCGGCCTGCCCTACGAGCTGACCAAGGCGCAGCGCCGCGCCCTGGCCGTCATCGTCGCCGACATGGCCGGGCCCTTCCCGATGCACCGCCTCCTGCAGGGCGACGTCGGCTCGGGCAAGACGGTGGTGGCGCTGGCCGCGCTGCTGGCCGCGGTGCAGAGCGGCCACCAGGGTGCCCTGATGGTGCCGACCGAGGTGCTGGCGGAGCAGCACTTCACCGCGGTGCGCGCCCTGCTCGGCGACCTCGAGGGCCCCGGTGGCATGGCGGGCGGCGAGGTGCGGGTCGAGCTGCTCACCAGCCGGGTCAAGGGCAAGGCCCGCGCCGCCGTGCTCGAGGGCCTGGCCTCGGGCGCGGTCGGCATCGTGGTGGGGACGCACGCGCTGCTGACCGAGGAGGTCGCATTCGGCTCGCTCGGCGCGGTGGTGATCGACGAGCAGCACCGCTTCGGCGTGGAGCAGCGGGCCACGTTGCGGGCCAAGGGCACCGACGGCGACCCGGACCTGCTGGTCATGACGGCGACCCCCATTCCGCGCACCGCCGCCATGGTGATCTTCGGCGACCTCGACCTGACCACGCTCGACGAGATGCCCGCCGGGCCGCCAGCCGGTCACGACCGAGTGGCTGCCCGGCGACGACGCGCCGGCGGGCGAGCCGGCCGCCTGGGACCGGGTGCGCGCAGGAGGTGGCCGCGGGGCACCGGGCCTTCGTCGTCTGCCCGCTGGTCAGCGACTCGCTGCGGGTCGAGGCCAAGTCGGCCAGCGAGGAGTTCGAGCGGCTGACGGCCGGCGAGCTGGCGGGGCTGCGCGTCGGGCTCATGCACGGCCAGATGGCGCCCGCCGTCCGCGAGGAGGTGATGGACCGCTTCCGCACCGGCGAGCTCGATGTGCTGGTCGCCACCACGGTCATCGAGGTCGGCGTCGACGTCCCCGAGGCCACCGTCATGGTCGTGGAGAGCGCCGACCGCTTCGGCATCGCACAGCTGCACCAGCTGCGGGGCCGGGTCGGCCGCGGCGGCACGGCCAGCTGGTGCTACCTGCTCGGCGGCGAGGAGGGCAACGAGCGGCTGACCGCGGTGGCCGGCTCGACCGACGGCTTCGCGCTGGCCGAGGCCGACCTGCGCGTGCGGGGCGAGGGACGCTGCTCGGGCGCCCGCCAGAAGGGGCAGAGCGACCTGCGGCTGGCCTCGCTGGCCGACCCCGGCGACATGGCGCTGCTGGACCGAGGCGCGCCAGGTGGCCGAGACCATGGTCGGCGAGGACCCGCAACTGACGGCGCACGCCGACCTGGCCGACGAGGTCAGGCTGCTGCTGAGCGAGGACGAGGGGGAGTACCTCTTCAAGAGCTGACGCTGCCGCCGGCTACGGGCCGCCGTAGGTGAGGCGATGCGGGTCATCGGAGGCCGGAGCCGCGGGCGCCGGCTGCCGGCCAAGCTGCCGACGGTCGGTCCGGCCGACGTCGGACCGGGTGCGCGAGGCCATCTTCGACATCCTGGGCTCGCAGGGCGGCGTCGAGGGCCTGACGGTGGTCGATCTGTTCTGCGGCAGCGGCGCGCTGGGGGTCGAGGCCCTTTCCCGGGGGGCGGCGTCGTCCACCTTCGTCGACCTGGATCCGGACGCGTTGGCCGCCGTCCGCCAGAACGTGCAGGCGGTCGGGCTCGACGACGAGCCGGCGACGCTGGTGCGGGCCGCGCTGCCCGGCTGGCTGGACTCCGCGGCGGCTGCCGCGGTCACGTTCGACCTCGCCCTGTGCGACCCGCCCTACGACTTCGAGGACTGGCCGGCGCTGCTCGGCGCGCTGCGGGCCGACGCCGTCGTCATGGAATCGGCGGCGCCGATTGTGCTTCCCGAGGCCTGGGTGGTCGCGAGAGAGCGCCGGTACGGCGGTACGCTCGTCACCGTGGCTCATCGCAGCGGTGACGGCTCGTGAAAGTCGGTCTTTTTCCGGGGTCGTTCGACCCCTTCCACAACGGGCACCTCGAGATCGTGGAGCGGGCCAGCCATCTCTTCGACGAGGTAGTGGTCGCCGCCCTGCGCAACCCGCAGAAGAGCACGGCGCTCTTCGACCTGGAGGAGCGCCAGGAGATGTTGGAAGAGGTCGTGGGGCACCTCCCGTCCGTGCGGATCGTGTCGGTGTCGACCCTGCTGGTCAACGTGGCCCGCGACGTCGGTGCCTCGGCCATCGTGCGGGGGCTGCGGGCCGTGTCGGACTTCGAGGCCGAAATGCAGATGGCGCAGATGAACAACCACCTCTCCGGCGTCGAGACGATCTTCATCCCGACCAGCCCCGAGTGGTCCTTCGTCGCCTCCAAGCTCGTCCGCGAGGTGGCGCGCTTCGGCGGTGACGTCTCCGCCTTCGTGCCCAAGGTCGTGGCGGAGCAGCTCGAAGGCCAAGTACGAGAGCCGGCCGCCGGGCGGTGACGAGGAGTGAGCGACCAGTTCCTCGACGTGGACGACGAGCCGCCGGTGGAAGAGGTCGGGATCGAGTCGATCCTCAACCAGCTGCTCGACATCATGGCCGTCGCCAAGTCGATGCCGCTGTCCTCCTCGGTCATGGTGTCGCGGGAAGAGGTGACCTCGCTGGTCCATTCGGCCATCGAGTGCCTGCCCGACGAGCTCCGCCAGGCCCGCTGGCTGTTGCGCGAGCGCGAGGAGTTCATGGCGGAGCGCAACCGCGAGGCCGACGCCCTCATGGACGACGTGCGGGCCCAGGCGGAGCACATGGTGCAGCGCACCGAGATCGTGCGCCAGGCCAACTCGGTCGCCCAACGCATTCTCGACGACGCCAACGAGGAGGCCCGGACGCTGCGCCACCAGGCCGAGGACTTCGTGGACACCAAGTTGGCCGGCATGGAGATCGTGCTGGACCGGCTCACCCGGACGGTCCAGGCCGGCCGGGCCAGACTGGCCGCGCCGACTCCTCGACACCACGCCGGTCGACGATGCACCGGGGACGGAGGAGGACGGCTTCTTCGACCAGGACCAGTCCTCGTGAGTCGATGGCCGTCGACCCCTTCGTGGTGCACGTGGCGCGGCTGCGCCGCTCACCCGGGCAGGCCGTGCACGAGGTGCGCCGGGGCGAGGTGGTCCAGGCCGGACCCGATCGACGAGGCCGGGATCGACCCCGGGCGCAGCGTGGTGCCGGCCGGCGCCGAGATCGAGGTCGACGTGACGCTGCTGCCCTTCGAGGGCGGGATCGACGTCGCCGGCACGGTCACGGCGCCATGGTCGGGGATCTGCCGGCGCTGCGCCGAGCCGGTGTCGGGTCTGCTGCACATCCCGGTGCACGAGCGCTTCGCCGACGCCCCGCTGGCGGTCGCCTCCGACGAGGAGCTCTACCCGATCGTCGACGAGACCATCGACCTCGGGCCGTTGGCCCGGGACGCCGTGGTGCTCGAGCTGCCCATGGCGCCCCTGTGCCGGGAGGACTGCGCCGGCCTGTGCGCCCAGTGCGGGGCCAACCGCAACGAGGGCGACTGCGGCTGCGTTGCCCCACGCGACCCCCGGTGGGCTAATCTCGACGTGCTCCGGTAGCCGTTCCCCCGGTTCTGCACCGTCCGAGAGCGCCTCTCCGCCCGAATCGATCGTTGGAGTCCCGTCATGGCCGTCCCCAAGAAGAAGAAGTCCAAGGCCAAGGGCCGCAGCCACCAGGCCGGGGCGTGGCGCCTGGGCCGGCCGGCGCGCAGCGTGTGCCCGCACTGCCAGGCCTCCAAGACTCCCCACGTGGTCTGCCCCAGCTGCGGCTGGTACAAGGGACGCCAAGCCGTCGAGGTCGACTGACTTGAGCCGCCGGGGCGAGCGTCCCAGCCCCGAGACGCTGGCCACGCTCCCCGTCGCGGTGGACGCCATGGGCGGCGACCTGGCCCCGGGCGAGATCGTCGAGGGCGCCCGCCGGGCCGCCGAGCGCCACGGCATCGGCGTCGTGCTGGTCGGCCCACCCGAGCTGGTGGGCGACACCCAGGGCCTGGAGCTGGTGCCCTGCACCGAGGTCATCGAGCATGGACGAGGACCCGGCCGGTGGCGTGCGCCGCAAGAAGGACTCCTCCCTGGTGCGGGCCGCCGAGCTCGTGCGCGACGGGAAGGCCGCCGCCATGGTGTCGGCCGGCAACACCGGGGCGACGATGGCCTCGGCGCTGCTGCGCATGGGCCGCCTGCCCGGCGTGGTGCGGCCCTGCATCGCCACGCCGCTGCCCCGGCTGGGCCGGACGCCCGCCGTGCTGGTCGACGCCGGGGCCAACGCCGAGTGCACCGCCCGCCATGCTGGTGCAGTTCGCCCAGATGGGCGCCGCCTACGTGACGCGCCCGCTTCGGCACCGCAGCCCCCTCGGTCGGGCTGCTCTCGATCGGCGAGGAGCCCACGAAGGGCACGCCGCTGGTGAAGGAGACGCACGGCCTCCTGGTCGAGGCGGCCAGGTGGGCGGAGGCGGCTTCGAGTTCGTCGGGAACCTCGAAGGCCGCGACCTCCTGCCCTCGCCGGCCGACGTCATCGTGACCGACGGGTTCACGGGGAACGTGGCCCTCAAGGCCCTGGAGGGCTCGTTGCGCTTCCTCTTCGACACCCTGCTCGGCGTGTTCGGGACCGACGAGGCGACGACCGAGGCGGCGGGGGTCCTGCTGCCGCACCTGCTCCCCGTGGCCGCCGAATTCGAGCCCGAGAACACCGGCGGGGCGATGCTTCTCGGGACCGACGGGGTCTGCGTCATCAGCCACGGCTCCTCCAATGCAACCGCCATGATGAACGCGGTCCTGGTGGCGCACGAATGTGCGACCCGGGGGCTGGCCGACCACGTTGCGGCGGCGGTCAAAACCGGCGATTCTGGCTAAAAAGCCAGCTCAGACCCACTAAACGGGCGGATACGGCGCCGCGGGACGTACACTGTCGCCGTGCCAGCCGAAACCCACACACAATCAGGGCCCTCTCGACCGCAACGGGGTCTTCGAGCTGATCAGGGACCAGCTGGCCGACATCCTCGAGACGGACCCGTCGTCGATCACCGAGGGCGCTTCCTTCGTGGAGGACCTCGATGCCGACTCGCTGGCCCTGATTGAGCTGGTCGAAGCCCTGGAAGAGGAGCTGGGCGAACGAACGGTGGGGTTCCGCATCAACGACGAGGACCTCGAGGACCTGCGCACGGTCCGGGATGCAGTTGACTACGTCTACGCCAAGCTCGAGGCGGGTTGACGCCGGCGCTGAGGGTGCGGCCGCACTGGCCGAGCGACTTGGCCATACCTTCGCCGACTTGAGCCTCCTGCAGCACGCCCTCGCCCACCGCAGCTGGTGCGGCGAGCAGGAGGGCGGCGCGCCCTCCAACGAGCGCCTCGAGTTCCTGGGTGACGCCGTCCTGGGCCTGGTGGTGGCCGGCTACACCTACGAGCGCTTCCCCGACTTCGCCGAGGGCAAGCTGGCCAAGGTCCGCTCCGCCGTGGTGAACGCCCGCGTCCTGGCGCAGGTGGCGGCCCGGCTCGGGGTCGGTGAGGTCCTCCTGTTGGGCCGGGGGGAAGAAGGATCAGGTGGCCGGGCCAAGGCCTCCATCCTGGCCGACGCCTTCGAGGCCATCCTCGGGTCGATCTATCTCGACGCGGGCTGGGAGGCGTCGCGGGAGCTCGTCCTGCGCGAGCTCGGCGACGCCATCGAGCGTGCCGGCGAGGAGCCCGACGACTTCGACCACAAGAGCCGGCTGCAGGAGAAGGCCGTGCGCGACGGCGAGGGGACGCCCCGCTACGTGGTGGTGGGCTCGGGGCCGGACCACGACCGGGTCTACGTGGCCGAGGTCTTCTTGGGGGGGACGCAGTAGGGGGTCGGGCGAAGGACGCTCGAAGAAGGACGCCGAACAGGAGGCCGCACGAGCGGCCTGGGAAGGCCTCACCAGTGCCTGAGCTGCCCGAAGTCGAGACGCTGCGCCAGGATCTGTCCCGCGAGGTGGTGGGGCGCAAGATCAAGGCGGTGGCCGTGTCCAACGGCCGCTCGGTACGCCGGCACGCCTCGGCCAAGCACTTCCGGGCCCTGCTGGAGGGCCACACCATCAAGTCCGTGGGCCGCCTGGGCAAGTACCTGCTCCTGACGCTGGACACCGGGGACACGCTGGTCGTGCATCTCGGCATGAGCGGGCAGCTGCTGCGGGTCAAGTCCGCCAAGGACCCCAAGCCCAAGCACACGCACGTCATCATCACGTTCACCCAGGGCGGCGAGCTGCGCTACGTCGACCCGCGCACCTTCGGGGAGATGTTCGTCTCGACGCCGCCGCTGAAGGCCGACGGGACGCCGCTGAGCCCGGTCTCGGGGACGGCGGGCGGCGACGGCGCCGCCATCCGGAAGGCCATCCCCGAGCTGGCCCACCTCGGGTTCGACCCCATTGAGGACCTCATGAGCTGGGACCGCTTCGGCGCGTTGTTGCACCAGCACCACGGGGGCGTCAAGGCGCTCCTGATGGACCAGAGCTTCACCGCCGGCATCGGGAACCTCTACTCCGACGAGATGCTCTACCAGGCCGGCCTGCGCTACGACCGGGCGGCCGACTCACTGACCGCCACCGAGGTGCGCCGGCTCTATCGGGCAATTGTCGAGACGTTGGCCGACGCGATCAAGCACCGGGGTTCCTCGCTGGCCGACGAGCAGTACCGCGACCTCTTCGGCGAGCTCGGCGACTTCCAGGGCTCGCACCAGGTCTACGACCGCGAGGGCGAGCCCTGCCGGCGCTGTCGCAACACCATCGTGCGGGTGAAGGCGGGCGGGCGCTCGACCTTCTTCTGCGAGCACTGCCAGGTGTGAGCCACCCGCCGCCCCGAGGCCTCCGGTAGGGTCGCCCCGATGTTCCTGAAGTCGCTCAGCATGAAGGGTTTCAAGTCCTTCGCCGATCCGACGGTGCTCGAATTCGAACCCGGGATCACCGTGGTCGTCGGGCCCAACGGGAGCGGGAAGTCCAACGTGGTCGACGCCGTGACCTGGGTGCTCGGCGCCCAGGGCCCGCGCTCGCTGCGCTCCGCCAAAATGGAGGACGTCATCTTCGCCGGGACGTCCTCGCGGCCGCAGCTCGGCCGGGCCGAGGTGTCGCTCACCATCGACAATTCGTCCGGGAAGCTGCCGATCGACCTGTCCGAGGTGACGATCACCCGGACCTTGTTCCGGTCGGGCGACAGCGAGTACGCCATCAACGGTGCGCCGTGCCGGCTGCTCGACATCCAGGAGCTGCTTGAACGATTCGGGCGTCGGCCGCCAGCAGCACATGATCGTCGGCCAGGGGCAGCTCGACACCGTCCTCAACGCCCGCCCCGAGGACCGCCGGGCCATCATCGAGGAGGCGGCCGGCGTGCTGAAGCACCGGCGTCGCCGGGAGCGGGCGGAGCGCCGGCTGGCCGGCACAGCCGAGAACCTCGAGCGCCTGGGCGACCTGGTGCGCGAGGTGCGGCGCCAGATCAGGCCGTTGGAGCGGCAGGCGGCGGCGGCGCGTTCGCACGACAGCGTGGCGACGGAGCTGCTGACGGTGCGGCGGTATCTCGCCGGTGCCGAGCACGCCGACCTGAACGCTCGGCGGGCGGCGGCGGTGCGAGACCTCACCGTGTGCCGCGACGAGGAGCAGGAGCTCCATGCGGCGATGGAGGCGCTCGACGCCGAGGCGACCTCCACGACGGCCGAGCTGTCGTCGCGCCGTGAGGAGGACCTGGCCAACGCGTTGGGCCGCGTGCAGGGATTGGTGGAGCGGGCCCGCGGCCTCTCCGGCGTGCTGCGCGAGCGGGGACGTGGTGTGGTGGCCGCCCTCGACGCCGCCGCCGACGTCGACGTGGTCTCGACGCTCGAGGCCGAGGCGGCCCGCCTGGCCAGCGAGCTGGTCACGGCCGAGGCCGAGGAGGAGGCGGGTGGGGCGCCCGAGCGGGCCGAGCTCGACACCGCACTGGCTGTGCTGAACGAAGAGATGGCGGCGTTGCGCGTGCGCTGGGCGTCGGTGTTGGGGGACGACGAACCGGAGCAGGCCATCGCCCGGGTGCGCGCCCGGACCGAGTCGGTGGCGCGGTGCCGCGGCACGCGAGCAGGAGGACCTGGACGCGCTCGGGTCGCGGGTGGGCACCCTCGAAGAACGGTCGGCCGGCGCCGCCGTGCGCGCCGATCTCCTGGCCCAGCAGGCCGACGAGCTGGAGCGGGCGACCGGCTCGTTGGAGGCCGAGCTGGCCGCACGCAGCGCCGAGCTCGAGCAGTCCGTGCAGGTGGCCGAGACGGCGCAGGTGGCAGCCGACGAGGCCGAAGAGGCGCGTCACCGCTCGGCGGCCCGGGCCGAGGCCCTGGAGCGTGCGCTGGCCGACCTGCAGGGCGCCGGTGGACGCGAGCTGCTGCGTGACGTCGACGGCGTCGTCGGCTCGCTGGTCGACCTGGTCGAGATCGACGAGGGCTGGGACGCCGCCTTCGAGGCCGCCATCGGCGCCGGCGTCGCCGCCGTCGTGGTGGACGGCCGGCGTTCGGCCCAGGCCGCACTGACCACACTGCGCGAGGGCGGGGTGACCGGGGCCATCCTGACGCCCCGGATGTCTTCGGCGGCGGTCGCCGTCGGCGAGCTCCCACCGGGCAGCAGCGCCGAGCCCGTCCGGCGCCACGTGCGTGTCCGCCAAGGGGGCACCGTGGCCGAGTCGGTGCTCGACACCCTGGTCGGTCGCGCCGTCCGGGTCAACGGCTGGGAAGAAGCCATCGACCTCTCGCTCGCCCGCGACGACCTCGTGGTGGTTACTCCCGAGGGCGACCGCTTCGCCGCCACGGGGTGGCGCGTGCGCTCGACCACCAGCGTGGTCACGGCCGCCTCCGTCGAGGAGGCGCAGCGGCGGGCCGAGGACGCGGCGGCGGCAGCTGAGCTGGCCCGGGCCCACCTGGCCGAGAGCCGCATTGTGCTCGGGCGCTGCCGCGACGCCCGCACGGCAGCCGAGCGGGCGAACGACCGTCATGCCTCGGCCGTCGAGACGGGCCGCGCCGACCGCGAGCGCTCCGCCGAGGAGCAACGGCGGGTGGCGGGGGAGCTCGACGAGGCGCGGGCCGCAGTCGCTGCGGCGCATCAGCGCCTGGCCGATGTCACCGCCGAGCAGGCTCATCTGACCGGGTCTCTGCCCGAGCTGCAGGAGGCGCTCGAGGCCTGGGAGGCGCTCGAGGAGCGCCGGGTCGGCCTCCTCGGCCGGCGACAGGAGGTCGAGGTGCGCGTCGCCGGTGTCGTCGAACGCCGGCGGGTCCTGGCCGAGCGCCAGGCCGAGGTGGAGCGGCGCCTGCAGGGCCACGCCGAGGAGCGGGCGACGGCGGCGTCGCGCCGGCGCCGGTTGGAGGCCGAGGGCGCGGCGCTCGCTCGGCTAGAGGTGGTCGTCCAGCGCGAACACGAGCGGCTCGACGGTGTCTTCGAGTCGTTGCGCCACGACTACCAGGATCAGGTCGATGCCGTGCGAGCCGGTGGCGAGAAGCTCGAACGCCTGCGCCAGGACCGCCACACCACCGAGCAGCGTCTCGAAGGCGGTGCGCACCCGCACCCGCACCCTCGACCTCGAGTCCAACGAGGTCGGCCTGCGCATGGAGGCGTTGCACGAGCACATCAGCCGCGACCTCGGCGCAGTGCCGGAGGAGTTGACCGGCCTCCCCGAGCCCGAGGCGCCCGAGGGGACGAAGCTGGTGCAGCACGCCGAGGAGCTCGAGCGCAAGCTGGCGGCACTCGGGCCTGTGAACCCGCTTGGCGCTCGAGGAGCTCTCGACCCTGGAGGAGCGCCACAAGGAGCTGGAGGCGCAGGTCGACGACATCCGGGGCGCCCGGCGTGAGCTGCACGAGGTGGTGCGCACCCTCGACCACGAGATCATGACGTCGTTCGCCGCGGCAGCGGCCGATGTGAACGAGCACTTCTCGACGCTGATCGCCATGCTGTTCCCCGGAGGGACGGGGCGCCTGCTCCTGGTGGACCCGGACGACCTGCTCAACACGGGCGTGGAGATCGAGGTGCGCCCGGCCGGCCGCAACGTCCGCCGCGTCTCGCTGCTCTCGGGCGGTGAGCGCTCCATGGCTGCGCTGGCGTTCCTCTTCGCCGTCTTCCGCAGCCGGCCGTCGCCCTTCTACATGATGGACGAGGTCGAGGCCGCGCTCGACGACGTCAACCTGAGCCGTTTCCTCGCGCTGGTGCACGAGTTCCGTGACGAGGCGCAACTGCTGATCGTGAGCCACCAGAAGCGCACGATGGAGACGGGTGATGCGCTGTACGGCGTGACGATGGCGCCAGGTGGTTCCTCCCAGGTGGTCAGTCAGAAGGTGGAGAAGGAGAAAAAGGAGAAGGAGCCGGCGTGACCGGCACGCTCGCTTTCGTCTTCATTCTCGTTGCCATTGTGTGTGTCATTGCCGGAGTGACGGCCGTCGCCCGCACCCGGCGGGACACCCGTGAGGACGCGGAGGAGTACGGCGAGACGACCTATGCGGAGGAAGCGGCTGCCGTGGCGAAAGCCGAAGCGGCGGAGGCGGCGGCGTACGCGGAGGAACGTGATGAGGCCGAGCGTGAGGATCCGCTGACGTGATCGGCACACTGATCATCATCATCGTGGTGGTGGCCGTGTTGGCCCTCGCCCTGGGCGGCATCGCGTTGTCGCGGTCTCGACGTCGGAGCGGTGGCACGACCACGGCGCCGCCGAGCGCCCCGCCCCGGCCTCCTCCACAGGCCTCGCCGCGGGCGCCTGCGCCGGCGCCGGCGCGTGACGACGCAGTTGTCGAAGAGGAGGCCGCCCCGCCAGCCGTGGTGCCGGTCGAGGCCGAGGTCCCGGGGGCCCCGCCGTCGTACCGGAGTCGCCTCGGCGGCGTGCGTGGTCTCTTCAGCGGGGCCGTGGCCGCGCTGCGGGCGGGCAGGATCGACGAAGCGACCTGGGAGTCGCTCGAAGAGGCGCTCATCCGGGCGGACGTGGGCGTCAGCACGACCAGCGTGCTCCTCGACGAGCTGCGGGCCAAGGTGCAAACCAAGGAGATCAGCGGCGGTGATGACCTGCTCGAGGCTCTGGGCACGTCCATCCGGCAGCTTCTGGATTCAGTCGGGTCGCGAGAGCTCCGTTTCGACGGCAGAGAGGACCATCCCGACGTCTGGCTCTTCGTCGGCGTCAACGGCGTGGGGAAGACGACGACCATCGGCAAGCTGGCCCGGCGCCAGTCCGCGGCCGGCCACTCTGTGCTGCTGGCCGCCGGTGACACGTTCCGCGCCGCGGCGGCCGACCAGCTCGGCATGTGGGCCGACCGCACCGGTGCCGAGATCGTCCGGGGCGCCGAAGGCTCGGATCCGAGCGCGATCGTGTTCGACGCGGTGCAGCGGGCGGCCGCCCGAAAGAACGACCTCGTCCTGGCCGATACCGCCGGGCGCCTGCACACGAAGGTGAACCTCGTCGAGGAGCTGAAGAAGATCCGGCGCATCGCCGACCGTGATCCGGGCAACGTGACGGAGGTCCTGCTGGTCCTCGACGCCACCACGGGCCAGAACGGGCTGACCCAGGCTCGTCAGTTCGCCGACGCGGTGGACGTGACGGGGATCGTGCTGACGAAACTCGACGGCACGGCCAAGGGCGGCATCGTGATTGCGGTCGAGCGCGAGCTGTTCGTTCCGGTCAAGCTGGTGGGCCTGGGCGAAGGACCGGACGATCTGGTCGATTTCGACTCCGAGGCGTTCGTCGACGCGCTCCTCGCATCGGACTGAGCCGACGGAGACGGAGAGCGTCAGATGATGGACGAGCGCATCGAGACCACGAACGGAAACGTCCCGGAGCAACTGCCGTCGCCGACCGAAGGTCGACGTGGCCCCTTCGACCTGAACGCACAGCAGAAGAAGGCCCTCCTCGCGATCCTCGTCGTCCACCTGATCCTCGCCCGGCTCACCCTGCGGGACCTGCGCCGGCGTCCCGAGTCGGCGGTGCGTGGACCAAAGGGGCTGTGGCGCTTCTGGGCGACGGTGAATACGACGGGGTCGCTGGCGTACTGGCTCGTGGGGCGGCGCCGGGCGGACTCGGATCCGCCAGCCTGATCGAGAGCGTCACGATCGAGGAGAAGGACTAACTCCTCTCGGCCCTTCGCCCGCCGCGCCCCGACCAGAGCGTCGGGCCCGCTCCGTCACCCTGGTC
Source organism: uncultured Acidimicrobiaceae bacterium (assembly GCA_963738135.1). GTDB lineage: Bacteria > Actinomycetota > Acidimicrobiia > Acidimicrobiales > RAAP-2 > Bog-473. The sequence continues at coordinate 47,900 of CAVTVK010000002.1, forward strand.
CAAAGCGGCGAAGGGCGCGACACCATGACCCGGCCCGTCGGGCCGACGATGCGCAGCTCCGCATTGGCGTCCCCGCTCATGGTCCAGCCCTTCGAATGCACCAGATGGTGGTGGTGCACACACAAGAGGGCCAGGTTCTCGAGGTCGCTGCGCCCCCCGGGTTTCCAGGCCACGACGTGGTGCACGTTGGCGAAGGTCACGTTGGCACAGCCCGGGAAGCGGCAATGGCGGTCCCGGCGCATCACCTCGCGCCGCTGGGCGTCGCTCGGGCTGCGCCGGGCCCGGCCCTCGTACATGGTGTGGCCCACGTCGTCGTCGACGGCGATGACGACGGTGGCGTCACAGGCGATCTTTTGCACCGTGGTGACATCGATCAGGCCGTCGCGTTCGAGCTCACCGGCCAGCGCGGAAGGCTCGACGGCGTCGTCGACGAGAGCGTCGAGGGGGACGTGGACCACCACGACGTGCGGGCTCGCCGTCGGGGCCGATCCCGACGGACCCGACGCCGCAGAGCCGATGAGCCCCATGAACCCGTCGCAGAGGCGCTGGTCCCAGCGGGTCTCACCGTCAGCGGGGATCTCGCGGGCCCGGGCCTCGAGACAGGCCCTGGTCTGGGCGTAGGACTCGGCGGGCAGCTGGGCCGTCACGGTGCGAAAGGTGTCGTTGCAGCGCACGAAGCGCCGTTCGTGCTGCTCGGCCGAGCTGAGCGCCCGGGGAGCACCGGACCCGCCCGAGCGGGCACTGGTGGCGGCCACCTCGACCAGTTCGCGCACCGAGAGCTCTTGAGCCCGCTCGCACAAATGGCGGTCGCTCTCGGGGGTGGCCACCTCGGCCAGGGCCCGCACCTTGTCCAAGGACACCTCGCCCTCGCACAACGCACCCACGAGGTGGGGCAGGTCCCAGGCCACCTCACCCAGGTGGCTCAGTGAGCGCGCCGTGGCCAACGAGACCCCGAAGCGCTCGCTCACCCAGTGCTGGGTCGACGTCGCCCCCGTCTCGCGAAAGGACTGGGAGCGCTCGACTTCGCCCAAGAGCACCACGATCTCGCCTTCGGTGGCCGCCTTGGCGGCAAAGAGCTCTTCGAGGCGCGCCGTCCGCTCCTCGTTCGACAAGGCGGCGGCCGCACTGATGACGGCGGCACCGGTGACCGGGGCGACGTCAGAAGATGTCTCGACCATCGACACGAGAACGGTCCCGGCCGCCGGTGCGGAGCGCGCCGAATCGAGCGGTCAGATGATTCGCACGCCCTCGGAGAACTGACCGAGCACACCGCGGTCACCGTCGATGGTCAGGGCCTCCTCGCCGGCGCGGTTCCACAGGGCCAGGTAGAGGTCGCCGGCGGTTGCGCTGACCGTGCACGCCGCCGCGCCGATGTCGTCGCGCTCGGTCGTGGGCGCGGCTGTCACGCCCTCCGTGTCCAGTCGCAACAGCCACGAGGCATCGACATCGGTGCAGCGCACCGCCAGGGTGGTCGGTGGGTCGGCGCGCAGCTTGGTCCTGCGCCGCGGGACGAACAGGGTCAGCAGCTCGTCGATCCCGTCGGCGGCGAACAGCGGGTCGAAGGCGGTCAGCTCGGTGTGGACGGCCATTTCGGTGTCGACCCGGTGCATGGCCGTCTCGTGAGCCTGGCGGCGGGCCCACATGGCGCGGGGCGACGGGGCGGGCAGGAAGGTCCAGCACTGCAGGTCGTCCGGTGCGGCTTCCAGTGCCGCCACGAGATCCGTGCAGCCCCGCCCGAGCCAGTCGGCCAGGTCGTCCGCGATCACGTCGTTCAGCTCGGCGTTCGAGGGCTCGGTCCGTTCGGTCGTGACGTAGCTCAGCGCCCAGCGGTGCACGGCCCCCATGTGCAGGACGAGGTCGCGCACGGTCCATTCGGGGCAGGAGGGCACGCCAGCATGGAGGTCGGCCACTTCGGCGGCAGCGGCCATCCGCTCGCCCTCGTTCCGCAGCGCGTCGATGTGGGCGGCGATCTCCACCGGTCGATCGCTAGCCGACGCTCAGGAGGTCGATGACGAAGACGAGCGTGTCGTTCGCCGCGATGCCCTGCGCGCCCGGGGGGGCGGTGGGCCCGTAGCCGAGATTCGGCGGGATGATCAGCTCACGCCGGCCGCCGACGTGCATGCCGACGACACCCTTGTCCCACCCGGGAATGACGTGGCCCTCGCCGAGCACGAAGGTGAAGGGCTGGCTCGTCCACGAGGACTGGATCACCTTCCCCGCCGAGTAGGTCGCCAGCACGTACTGCACGGTGACCTGATCGCCCGGCGCCGCCTCCCTGCCGGAGCCCGTGATGAGGTCGGCGCTCTCGAGGCTGGTGGGCGGCGCGCTGGAGGGGACCTTCACGGTGGGCGCCTGCCCGGCGGTGCCCGCAGGCGAGAGGTCGGCGGCGGGGATGGGGAGGGTCGCGTGCAGGGGGTTGGCGGCCGGAGCCGTGGTCGGGGTCGAGTCGGCGTGGCCGGCAGTGGTCGGCGACCCCTTGGCCGCGCTCGACGAGTCGGACGGCGATGAGCTGCAGGCGGCCAGGCCCAGCGCGCCGGCGCCGGCCAGGGTGATGACCGCGAGGGCACGGCGATGCGAGTTGAAGGGGAGAGGCATGGGCCGAGACGGTACTCCTTGCCCCCGGGGTCGCAGCGGCAGGTCGGGAGGGGTCGGGTCCCCGCCGGAACCGGTCGACACGGCGAGGCCCGGTCGGCTCCAAAATCGGAGTCGTTGCGGCGGACGTGCCGGCAGCGATTCACCGGAGCGGCACTAACGTGAGTGACCATGTTCGACGCTCTCTCCGACCGCCTGGAGCGGATCTCCACCCGCCTGCGGGGCAAGGGGCGAATCAGCGACGAGGATCTCGACGAGGCGCTCAAGGAGATCCGGACGGCCCTGCTGGAGGCCGACGTCGAGCTCGGGGTGGCCCGCCGGTTCTGCGACGGCATCCGGCTGCGGGTCAGCACGGAGGCCCTCTCGAAGAGCCTGACTCCCGGACAGCAGGTCGTCCGGGCCGTGCACGAGGAGCTCATCGGCGTGCTCGGAGGCGAGTCGCTCAAGCTCACCTACGCCTCGCGGCCGCCCACCGTCGTGCTCATGGCCGGGCTGCAGGGTTCCGGCAAGACCACCACCTCGGCCAAGCTCGCGCTCTGGTGGAAGCAGCAGGGCCGCAACCCGCTCCTGGTGGGCGCCGACCTGCAGCGTCCCGCCGCCGTGGAGCAGCTGCGGGTGCTCGGCGAGCAGGCCGGAGTGACGGTCTTCAGCGAGCCCACCGACCCGGTGTCGTGCGCCAAGGCCGGGCTGGAGGAGGCACGCCGGCTCGGGCGTGACATCTGCATCATCGACACCGCCGGCCGGTTGACGATCGACGCGGAGCTCATGGAGCAGATCCGGGACATCTCGGGCGCGACCCAGCCGCACTACACGTTCCTGGTCATCGACGCCATGATCGGGCAGGACGCGGTCGCCACCGCCAAGGCGTTCCACGACACGCTCGAGCTGAGCGGCGTCATCCTGACCAAGCTCGACGGCGACGCCCGCGGTGGCGCCGCCCTGTCGGTCAAGGGGGTCGTGGGCAAGCCGATCGCGTTCGCCAGCACCGGCGAGCGACTGGCCGACTTCGATCTGTTCCACCCGGACCGCATGGCCGACCGGATTCTGGGGATGGGCGACGTGCTCAGCCTCATCGAGCAGGCCGAGCGCACCATGGACACCGACGAGGTGACCAAGAGCGCCACCCGCCTCATGCAGGGCCAGTTCACCCTCGACGATTTCCTGTCCCAGCTCCGCCAGGTCAAGAAGATGGGGTCGCTGGGCGGCCTCATGCGCCTGATGCCGGGCATGTCCAAGGAGATGCGGCAGGCCGCCGGGCAGATCGACGACGGGGAAGTGGCCAAGGTCGAGGCGATCGTCTGCTCCATGACGCCGGCCGAGCGCAACGACACCGCCCTCCTGGACGGCTCGCGCCGGAGCCGTGTGGCCCGCGGCTCGGGCACCTCGATTCAGGACGTCAACTCCCTCCTCAAGCAGTTCAAGGAGATGCAGAAGATGATGAAGGGGATGGCCTCGGGCAACGTGCCCAACATCCCCGGCATGCCGAACATGGCCGGCATGAGCGGCCGGGCCGCCCGCAAGCTGGCCCAGCAGGGGGCCGCCGGCCTGCCCGAAGCCCCGGCCGGAGCGGACTTCGACATGCTGTCCCAACTCATGGAGGGGGGCGGTGAGCTGCCCCCGGGCTTCCCCGGGCTGCCCGCTGCGGCCCCCGCCCGGCCCGTGGTCAGCGGCAACAAAGGCACCAAGAAGAAGAAGAAAGGTGGCCGGGTCACGCCGCCGAAAGGCCGGTAGCCCCGCCATCTGCCAGAATGGACGGCCAAGACGTCCAGATCAGTGGAGGATTCAGTCCGTGGCCGTAAAGCTCCGCCTCGTGCGGATGGGTAAGAAGAAGCAGCCGACCTACCGGGTCGTGGCCGCCGACAGCCGGTCGCCGCGTGACGGCCGGTTCCTCGAGATCGTGGGCACCTACGCGCCCCGGGGCTCGTCGACCGCCGAGCCGGATGCCGTTATCAACATCGATAACGCCAAGGCGGTGAAGTGGCTGGTGAACGGCGCCCAGCCCACGGAGCGGGTGGAGCGCATCCTCAAGACCTCCGGCGCTTGGGACGAGTTCGCGGCGGCGAGGGCCAAGTGACCGACCTGTACGAAGCGGGAGACATCAACCAGTCCGATGACGTCGACGACGAGGTCGATGACGTCGACGACGCCGACGAGGGCAACGAGATCGGTGACGAGGACGGCGGCACGGCGTTGGCGGTGCTGACGTATCTCGCCCGCTCGCTGTCCAACGACCCCGAGTCGGTGGTGATCGAGACCGAGGAGCGCCGCGGCGGGCTGCGCCTCAACCTGCACGTGGCCCCTGACGACATGGGCCGGGTGATCGGTCGACGTGGTCGCACGGCCCAGGCCATCCGGACACTGGTCAACGTGGCGGGCGCCAAGGACGGCATTTCGGCCAGCGTGGACATCGTCGACGACTGATCTGCTCAAAGTCGGCCGGGTCACCAAGGCCCACGGTCTACGCGGCGAGGTGGTCGTCCAACTGTGGACCGACCAGACCCAGCGGGTCGACCCTGGAACGGAGCTGACCTCAGTCCGCGGCCCCCTCACCGTGGTCTGGTCGAAGCCCTTCGGCACGGACCGCTACATCGTGCAGTTCGAGGGCGTGTTCGACCGCAGCGCGGCCGACAGCCTGCGTGGTGTCGAACTCGAGGCCGAGCCGCTCGACGACGTGCCGGACGTGCTGTGGGTGCACGACCTGGTCGGTGCCACGGTGCGGGACGCCGCCGGGACCACGCTCGGCATCGTGGGGTCGGTCGAGGCGAATCCGGCGAGCGACCTCATGGTGCTCGAGTCCGGCGGGCTGATCCCGGTCCGCTTCGTCACCGCCCACGACCCCGCGGCGCAGACGGTCGACGTGGACATCCCCGAGGGCCTGCTCGACCTGTGAGGATCGACGTCTTCACACTCTTCCCCGACGCGGTGTCGACCTACTGCGGGACGTCCATCCTGGGTCGGGCCGCGGCGGCCGGCACGATCGACGTGCGTGTCCACGACCTGCGCGACGGTGCGGACGACGCCCGGCGCTCGGTCGACGACAGCCCCTTCGGCGGGGGAGCAGGCATGGTGCTGACGCCGGAGCCCGATCTTCCGCTGCGTGGAGTCGGTGCCGGACCTGCCGCGGCCGCTCTTCCTCCTGGCGCCCGGCGGCCGACCCTTCGATCAGGCCGTGGCGGCGGAGTTGGCCGGCCGTGACGCCGGCGGGTTCTCCCTGTTGTGCGGCCGCTACGAGGGGGTCGACCAGCGGGTCGCCGACCACCTGGTGGACGGCGAGCTGTCCGTGGGCGACTACGTGCTGGCCGGCGGGGAGCTGGCTGCCCTGGTCGTGGTCGAGGCCGTGGCCCGCCTCCTGCCCGACGTGCTGGGGAACGAGGACTCCGCCCGGGACGAGAGCTTCACGGAGGGGCTGCTCGAGTACCCCCAGTACACGCGGCCGGCGGAGTTCCGGGGGTGGTCCGTGCCCGAGGTGCTCCGGTCGGGAGACCACGGAGCGGTCGCCGCCTGGCGCCGCTCGCAGGCGCTGCTGCGGACGGCCGAACGCCGACCGGACCTGATCGAGCGCCTGGTCAGGGCCTCGGCGCTCAGCGCCAGCGACGTGCAGGCCCTGTCCGAGCACGGCTACGATGTTCCGTCCGGCACTGAGCCGGAGTGACCGAAGGACGCCTCTCATGCACCCCACCGAAACGATCGATCGCGACAGCCTGCGCGACGACATCCCCGACTTCCGCCCCGGCGACACCGTCAAGGTCCACGTGCGGGTCGTGGAGGGCAACCGGGAGCGGGTGCAGGTCTTCCAGGGCGCGGTCATGCGGCGCCAGGGCGGCGGCGTGCAGGAGACCTTCACCGTGCGCAAGGTGAGCTTCGGCGTCGGCGTCGAGCGGACCTTCCCGGTGCACTCGCCGACGATCGCCAAGATCGAGGTCACCACGCTGGGTGACGTCCGCCGGGCCAAGCTGTACTACCTGCGTGACCGGCACGGGAAGGCCGCCAAGATCAAGGAGCGCCGTATTCCCCGTGGCAAGGCCGTGGCGGACGTGGTGGTCGACGTGGAGGACACTGTCGAGGATGTCGATGTCGTCGAGGAGGAAGCGGACGAGTAGGGCGGTCGCAGCGTGAGCGAGGAAGACCTCGAACGCTACGAATCCGAGATCGAGCTCGGGCTCGTCCAGGAGTACAGGGCCGTCCTTCCGGTCTTCACCTACGTCATCGAGACCGAGCGCCGGTTCTATCTGGCCAACGAGGTCTCGTTGACGGTGCGGTCCGACACGACGCCGGCCTGCATAGAGCTCGAGATCCGGGACGCCTGGGTGTGGGACATGTACCGCCCGGCACGCTTCGTCCCCGAGGTGCGCGTCGTCACCTTCCGTGACGTGAACATCGAGCGGCTGCCCGAACAGGAGCTCTGACCCGGGTCCGGGAGGACGCGGAAGCGACCGTTCTCCCCCGTGGGGCAGGGCGAAGAGCACAACGGGGCGTTGGGCGGGTTCGGGGAGAGGCTCGCCGCCGCGCACTACCGGGCGCAGGGCTACGCGGTGCTGGAGCGGAACTGGCGCTGCCGGGCGGGCGAAATCGATCTGCTCTGCGCCCGCGGCACGACCCTGGTCGTGTGCGAGGTCAAGGCTCGGACCGGTTCGGTACACGGCCATCCATTCGAGGCCGTCACCCTGTCGAAGCAGCGCCGGCTGCGCCGCCTGGCCGCGGCGTACCTGCACCAGCAGGGGAGACGCTGGGAGGTGGTCCGCTTCGACGTCGTCGGCGTGCTGGAGGGGTCGATCGAGGTCGTCGAAGATGCGTTTTGAGGCACCGCGGCATAGGGTCCCTTGTCATGGAGACACTGATCGTCGAGCGCAAGGACGGTGTCGTGACCGTCACGATGAACCGTCCCGAGCGCAAGAACGCCGCCAACGGCAAGATGCTGACCGAGCTGCGCGCCATTTTCGAGGAGGTGGAGGACACCCCCGACGACAGGGTGATGGTGTTGACCGGAGCGGGGGGCGCCTTCTGCTCGGGGGCCGACCTCTCGGACCCCAGCGGCCCGGCCACCGACCCCACCCGTTCGGGCCTGTCGCGTATGCGGCGGCTCGGGGATGTGGCGCTGTCGTTGCACCACATCTCGAAGCCCACGATCGCCAAGGTGGACGGCTTCGCGGTCGGCGCCGGCCTGTCGCTCGCTCTCGGCTGCGACCTCATCGTGTGCAGCGACAGGGCCAAGCTTTCGATGATCTTCGCCAAGCGGGGCCTGGCGCTCGACAACGGCGCCTCCTGGCTGCTGCCACGGCTGGTGGGGTTGGCTCGGGCCAAGGAGATCGCGCTCTTCGGGGGGATGTGGAGCGGAGAGGAGGCGGCGGCCATCGGCCTGGTCAACCGGGCACTGCCGGTCGACGAGCTCGACGCCTTCGTGGACAACTGGGCGACGACGCTTGCCGCCGGCCCACCCCTGGCGCTGTCGATGACGAAGACCCTGCTCCACGCCTCGTCCATGGCATCCATGGAGCAGGCGGTGGAGGACGAGGCCCGCTGCCAAGCCCTGAACTTCTCGACCCGGGACACCCAGGAGGCACTGGCCGCTTTCGCCGAGAAGCGGGAGCCGCTGTACATCGGGCGCTAATAGACTGCAATTTGTGCTCAATGGCGTCCAAGGCATGGTCGGAGACACCGCATTAGTGGTCAAGGCCATTGAGGGCGCACACCACCCCGGAAGAATCCGGGCCCGGGGTGAGGAGTGGCTCGCCATCCCCCTCGACCCCGACGCCACGATTCCCATCGGGACCGACGTCGTCGTCGCCGACGTCGAGCGAGGGTTGCTCGTCGTCTACGCCGCCGACAGCTATTAGACAGTAGAGAGGTACCCCTATGTTTGCATCGGCCGGAGAAGTGTTGGGGATTGTCATCATCGCTGTTCTGGCCGGAGTGGGGCTCGGCGCCCTGTTCCTCTCGCGCTTCGTGAAGATCGTCCAGCAGGGGAGCGTCGGCGTCGTCAAGCGACTGGGTGAGTTCAAGTCGGTCGACCAACCGGGCATGCGGATCCTGATTCCCTTCATCGACAAGATGGAGAAGGTCGACGTGCGGGAGTTCCCCATGACGGGTGACCAGCAGGCCGTGATCACCAAGGACAACGTGTCGTTGCAGGTGAGTGCGACGATCTTCTGCCAGGTGATCGACGTCAAGTCGGCGCTGTTCGAGATCAACGACTTCCAGCTGGCCGTGGACCAACTCTCCCGCACCGCCCTGCGGGCGGTCTTCGGCGAGCTGTCACTGGACCAGGCCCTCAGCGAGCGCGAGACGATCAACAGCCGCATGCAGGACCACATGGCCGACGCCACGGCCAAGTGGGGGGTGCGCCTGAACCGGATAGAGATCCTCGACATCACCCCACCGTTGAACGTGGTCCAGGCCATGTCCGAGCAGAAGGAAGCGGAGCAGCACAAGCGCGCCCTGATCCTGAAGTCCGAGGGAGAGCAGACCGCGGCGGTCAACTCCGCCGGCGGTCGCAAGCAGGCCGCCGTGCTCGAGGCTGAGGGCGCCAAGCAGTCGGCCATCCTGCGTGCCGAGGCGGAAATGAAGGTGTTGGAGCTGCAGGCCGAGGGCGAGAAGAAGGCGCTCGAATTGCGCGGCGAAGGAGAGGCATCGCGCCTCACCTCCATCGACACCGCCACCATCAACCCGCGCACGTTGGCCGTGCTGCAGCTCAAGGCTCTCCAGGACATTGCGGCGTCGGACAACGCGAAGGTCGTCGTGCCGTACGAGGCGACGAGCCTGATGGGCGCGGCCGAGGTGCTTCTCTCGACACTGCGCAACGAGGATCTCGGGTCCGCCACCACGAACGGCGCCACGCCTCCCGTCGCCACGCCGGCGCGTCCGTCCAACGGGGAGCTGCCGCCACAGGGGAATTGAGTACCTCTCGACCGCGGGGAACTCAGGCCCAGCCGAGCTCGCGGAGCCGTGCCTCTTCGAGGCCGAAGTGGTGGCCGACCTCGTGCAGCACGGTGACGCGGACCCGCTGGGCGAGGTCGTCGAGCGTACGGGCCGACTGACAGATCGTGGCGAGGAAGAGCGTGATCTGATCGGGACGGACCCCGGCGTAGGTGCCGCGTTTGGTCAGCGGAATTCCCTCGTACAGCCCGTACAACCCACCTGGGGGACTTTCGTCGTCGATGATGATGGCCACGTTCTCCATCTCCTTGCGCAACTCCTGAGGGATCTCTTCGAGCGCATCAGCGACGAGCGCCTCGAATTCGGTGACGTCAATCGGGTCCACGGTGGCCACCTTGCCAGCATTCGCGAACTGGTGGCGACGGCGGGCCTCCCGATAGCGTCCCGGGCCACGTATGACCGACCTGCTCGACGACAGCCTGTCTCTTCCTTCCAGCCTCGGGGTGGTGGCGGAGGTGCGAGACGGAGAATTCCTCCTGACCCTGCGGCCCCGACCAGAGGTGCTGCGCCATGGCGCGCTCAGGGCGAGCGTGATCGCCTTCATGATCGACGTGGTGGCCGGGGTCGTCCTCGACGACGATCCCGACGCCTGGACCCTGACCTCGGACATGTCGGTGCGGATGCGGCCACTGCCTGCGCCCGCGTTTCTCTCGACCGAGAGCACGATTCTGCGGCGGGGTCGTCGATCCGCGACCGCGGTGGTCGATCTCGTGACTGACGAGGGGGCTCCGGTGGCAACCGGCGCCATCGGATTCGTCCGGGTGGAACGCCGGCCAACGGATCCCGTGAAGCCCCAAGCATCACCGGGGAACCTCTCGACGATGTTCGATGGATCTCGCACGTTGTCCGGCCCCCTGCGGGAGCAAGCGGGCATCGTCGTGCTCGATCCGATGAGGGGGGTGCTCGAGATGCCGGTGACGCCAGCAGTGCGCAATACCGCCGGCACCCTGCAGGGCGCCATGGTGGCACTCTTCGCCGAGGCGGCCGCCGAGGAGCTCGTGTCCACCCAATTCGGCATCCCCGCCGTCGTGACCGAGCTCGACCTGCGCTACCTGGCCCAGACCGGAGACGGCCCCGTCCGGTCAGAGTGCACGCTCTTAGGGGAGGGTCCCGATGCGCCGATTCAGGTGGAACTCTCCGACCGCTCCAGCGGCCGGCTGACGACGCTCGTCTACGCCCGCACTGCGGTCATCCCGACGTAGCCCGACCCGGGCGGTCGGCACGCGATCGCCGACAACCGGACAACCGCCCACCGCCTCAGTCGCCGATTGGCTGGTCGATCGGCACTGCCCGTACATGAAAGCCGCTGGGACGCGCCTGCGGCTCGCACGTGGTCGGCGTGTCCGGTTCCGACTTCTCGACCTCTACCTCGTCCGCCTCCGTCGGTGGCTGATCCCCAATGACTTTGACGTGCGCCGCGGATGTTCGGGCCGCCCCATCGGGTGGTGAGGACGACGCGAGATGCTCGAGCTGCCGTTTCTCCTTGCGCCGGCGGAGGGGGCCGCCCCGCGACGTCGGCACATCGCCTTGTCCCATGGCACGAGCCTACGGGCTGGGCCTGCCGCGACGGTGGTATTCCCCCAGACCCCTGCGGTGTCGTACCCCTCAGCTCGGGACTTTGCGCCCCACGAGATGAAACACACGGCTGAGCCCGCGGTACGGATCTCGTCGGCTGGCTTCGAGCTCGACCGCCGCCGTGGCTTCCACCTGCTTGGAATCACTCGGATCCAACTCGACCCCACTGAATTCGAGCCAGTCGACGAACAACCAGACGCCGTACCAGCGCAATGGCTCCACGTCATGGCTCTGGAGCAGCTCGCTGAGCTCCTCCACCGTGTCGGCCCGGCCCGGTACCCCGAGCACGCCGACTTCGGTTCTGGAGTCGAACGAGGCCAGCGCGTCGTCCCAGCGTCGTTCCAATGCAGGGCGCACCGCCGCCGCGTGTGCGTTGCCGGTCATGATCGAGACCAGGCCGCCGTCGGCGGCGCACCGGCAGAGCTGGCGGACCAGTGGCTCCGGGTGCCCGAGGTACCCGAGCACGCCGTGGCACAACACGGCGTCGAAGCGCCGGCCCTCGACCGCCTCCTCCGCGTCCGTACCGTCGGCCTGCACGAACTCCACCCGGTGCTGTGCCTCAGCCGGCAGCCGCTGGAGCCGCTCCCTCGCCTTGTCGAGCATTGCCGGTGACGAATCGAGGAGGGTCACGTCGTATCCGGCTTGCGCCAGCGGGAACGACTGGTGGCCCGCGCCACCACCGACATCGAGCACCGGAGCGGGAGGTGGTGGGAGATGCTCCAGCAACTGCTGGTGCATCACGTAGGTTCGCACGAGCCCCTTCACCGAGGCGTAGGCCCCATCGGCGAACTTGTCGACCAATCCGGCCCAGATGTCTTCGCTCACGACACGAAGATACGTCGTCGAGCCGCGACGTCGGTCTTGACTCTGCGCATCCCGCTGGTTCGATGTTCCGGCGGCCGCACGTGCGCGCCCTGCGTCTCGATGCGGTCGTACGCATGAGCGGGACAGGGACGACCACCGCCTGTCCATCGGACTGCATTTCGCCCGATCAAGCCTTGCCCCCAAATGCAACCTCAGTCCGGTTGACGTACCATGCGACGGGGTGGGCGACCTTGACTTGGGGGTTGGCACATGGGTGGTGGAGCCAGGGCGACTCGTGGTCACATGGGGCGAATCAGTGCTCTTCGTGGGGCGCGGCGGACCGGGGTTGTCGGCTCGAACGGACATGGCCGATACTGGTCAGGGCTACTACGGCTGGCTGGCGCAGTGGAACACGACCACGGTGCCCAACGGGACCTATTTGCTGCAGAGCGTCGCCACCGACTCCCACGGGTTGGCCGGCTCGAGTGCGCCGATCAGCGTCACGGTGGCCAACGCCGCACCAACCACCACGGTGCTCATCCCCTCGAGCGGGACCGCCCAGTCGGGGACTGCGGCCATCCTTGACGCCAACGCCTCGGCCAACGTGACGAAGGTCACCTACGAGGTGAGCGGCGGCCCCTCGAACCTCACCGACCAGGTGATCGGCACCGGGACCGCCACCTACTACGGCTGGCTGGCCCAGTGGAACACGACCACGGTGCCCAATGGGACCTATTCGCTCCAGAGCGTGGCCTCCTACGGCGGCGGGGTGAGCGGGACGAGTCCACCGATCTCCATCACAGTCTCGAACTAGTCAAGGACTCCGACTCGCTTTGTGCTTCGGCCAATGGGAGCGGATGGTCTGAAGCCACAACGGCTGAGAGGCCCGACCTTTCTCCGCCGTGCTCGCCTCCATCGCGTCAGCCACGCTGCACGGTGCCGTGGGTTCTCCCGTCTCCGTCGAGGTCCACATCTCGAACGGGCTTCCCGGCTTCACCATCGTCGGCCTTCCCGACGCCTCGGTCCGTGAGGCCCGGGACCGGGTCCGTGCCGCGATCCTCTCCAGCGGCCTGAGCTGGCCCCTCCGCCGCATCACGATCAACCTGGCACCATCCGGCGTACGGAAGGGCGGTGCCGGCCTCGATCTCCCCATCGCAGTCGGGCTGCTCGTGGCCGCCGGGGAACTGAACCCGACCTCCGCCGCTGGTCTCGCGTTCTGCGGAGAGCTCGGGCTCAATGGCTCGCTGCGCCATGTCCCCGGCATGATCGCCCTGGCCGACGCGGTGGCCCCGCTGGGCATGGTCGTCCCACTCTGTGACGTCCGGGAGGCCGCGTTGGTGCGCGGGGTCGAGGTTCGAGGTGCGGCGTCCCTGGGCGAGCTCGTGGGCATCCTGCGCGGCGAGGCGGACTGGCCCGTTGTCCCGCCTCCGAGTGCCACCGCGCCGGTCGCAGCCGCTCCGGACCTGTCCGACGTCCGTGGCCAGGCACTGGGCCGCAGGGCGATCGAGGTCGCAGCGGCCGGGGGCCACCACCTCTTGATGATCGGACCGCCCGGGTCGGGCAAGACAATGCTGGCTGAACGACTGGTAGGTGTGTTGCCGCCGCTGACGTCCGCCGAAGCACTCACAGTGACACGGATTCACTCGGCCGCCGGCTGCGCGCTGCCCGACGGCGAGTTGCTCGAGAGGCCCCCATTTCGTGCGCCGCACCACCAGGCGTCCATCGTCTCCGTGATCGGAGGTGGCAGCTGGTCATTGCGGCCCGGCGAGGTGAGCCTGGCCACCAACGGTGTCCTCTTCCTCGATGAGCTCGGCGAGTTCCCGGTGGCCGCACTGGAGGCACTGCGCCAGCCGCTCGAAGAGGGGGTCATCCGGGTCAGCCGCGCCGGCGGCACCGTCACCTTTCCGGCGGCCTTCCTTCTCGTTGCCGCCATGAACCCCTGTCCGTGCGGCGAGGGCGTCTTCGAAGGCGCGTGCACCTGCAGCGCGGTCGCCCGCGCCCGGTACCGGCGACGTCTCTCCGCACCCCTCCTGGACCGCTTCGACCTGGTCGTGCCGCTCAGCCGCCCGGACCCGGACGAGCTCCTCTCCGGCGTGCCGGGAGAGCCTTCGGCGGTGGTCGCCCGGCGCGTGGCCGACGCCCGTGCTGCCGTGGCCCGTCGGGAGGACGAACCCGAGCTTCATCCCGACGCCGCCGATCTCCTGGCGGCCAAGCTACGCGCCGGCGCCCTCAGCGCCCGTGGGCTGCACAAGGTCACCCGCGTCGCGCGCACCGTGGCCGCGCTCGCCGGTGCGGAGGCCGTCTCGTTCGCGCACGCATCCGAAGCGTTGTCGTTGCGGGCCGGCCGGACCGTGATGGTGGCATGAGCGTCGGAGGAGCAGCCGACCTTCCCCAGGAGGCGTACGCCGTTGCCCTGGCGTCGCAGCCGTCCATGGGTCCCGCCCGTTTGCGCAGGCTGTTGGCGGCGGACCCGCCCTCACTCGCCTGGGAGCGCGCCACCGGCGTATCCGTGCGGGAGGTGGAGCGGGTCTGGCAGCGACAGACCGCCCTCGGTATCCGGGTGCTCCTCGCCGGGCAGCCGTCGTACCCGGCGCGCCTGGCCGACGACCCGCAGGCCCCCGCGCTGTTGTTCTGCTTGGGGGATCCGTCCGCACTCGCCGAGGCGCCGACCGTGGCGCTCGTCGGCACCCGGGCGCCGACGCGCTACGGCATCGGCGTGGCCGCGCAATTCGGCGCCGACCTCGCCGCCGCCGGTGTCAGCGTGGTCTCGGGTCTGGCCCTCGGGATCGACGGTGCGGCGCATGAGGGCGCCTGCGGCGCCGGCGCGCCGCCGATCGGCGTCGTGGCCGGCGGCCTCGATCATGCCTATCCGCGGCGACACGAGCGGCTGTGGGAGCGGGTCGCCGAGTCGGGCGTGATCGTCTCCGAGTCCCCGGCGGGGGTGCCCACGGAGAAGTGGCGCTTTCCAGTCCGCAACCGCCTCCTGGCTGCGCTGAGCGACGTCGTGGTCGTGGTGGAGAGCCGTCACCATGGTGGGTCGCGGCACACTGTCGACGCGGCGATGGATCGAGGGGTCTCAGTCGGGGCGGTGCCGGGCTCCATCCGCAGCGCCACGTCCGAGGGCACGAATGCGCTTCTCGCCGACGGTGCGTTCCCCGTCTGCTCGACCGGCGACATCCTGGTCGCTCTCGCCCTCACGGGCGCCTCCGTCGCCGTCCCGCCGGCGAACGGCGACGACCGGTCGCCGTCGTCGCCCCTCTCGCCCCTGTCATCGCCGGGTCAGGATCGCGACATCTATGACGCCCTGACCTCCGATCCCGTCTCCCTGGACGAGCTGGTCCGGGTGACGGGGCTCGACCTGGCCGAGCTCTGCGGTGGGCTCGAGCGACTCGCCCAGGCGGGTCTGGCCCGGGATGCCGGAGGATGGTGGGAGCGGACCTGAGCCCAACCCCACCTGACACGGTTGGGGACCCCCTGGCGCCCTAACCTGCCTCGCCGTGGAAGGACGGTTCCTCCAGGCCGCGGACGCGGCCGGGTTGCGTGCGGAGGCGACCCAGGCGGCGGGACAGGGCGCAGCCGCGGTCTTCCTGAGCGAAGGGCCTGTGGGCGACCCGATCGTCCTGGCCGCCGGTCTCAGCTCCTGGGTGCCGGACGTGCTCTTGGGTGTGCGGATCGGGCTGGGTCCGGCCGGGCGCCATCCCGCCATGCTCGCTCGGGACGTCGCCAGCCTCGACCTCGTTTGCGGCGGACGGAGCGTGCTCTGCTTCGCCCCACCCTTCGGAGAGTCACTCGCCGAGGCAGTCGCCCTCTGTCGTGCGCTGTGGAGCGCCGGGGAGCTGGTGAGCGCGGGTCCGATCTTCCCGGTCCGTGCTCCCGCCAGCCGGGCCCGGCCTGCGGGGGGACAGAGCCCTCTCATCGCCTTCGACCTCACGGCAGGGGACTTCCTGCCGGCCTCCGTCCTCGACGTCGCCGACATGCTCCTCCGGTCCATTTCCGGAAGCCCCGTCGCTTGTCGGTTGGAGTTCGTGTGACGGACGCCACCCTCGTCCGTGAGCGAAGCAGCACGACGTCAGCCACGACCGCCGTCACCGGGCGGCATCTCCCCGCCCTCAACGGCCTCCGTGGCGTCGCCGTCATCGGCGTGGTGGCGTACCACCTGCAGATCGGGTGGGCCAAGGGCGGCTACCTCGGGGTCGACCTGTTCTTCGTCCTCTCCGGATTCCTGATCACGACGCTCTTGCTGGAGGAGTGGGTCGGCACGGGGCGGGTGAACCTGGCCGCGTTCTGGGGACGCCGCGCCCGGCGCCTGCTGCCGGCGCTCTTCCTCGTCGTGGCGGCACTCGCGCTCTACCTCATCTGCAACGCCGTCTTCGGTGGACCCGGTGCCAACGGTCTGATCGACCTGTCAGGCCTGCGGGGCGACGCCATCGCCACGTTGCTCTATGTGAACAACTGGCACTTGATCTACGCCCACCAGTCCTACTTCGCCCAGTTCTCAGCCCCGTCGCCGCTGCAGCACACATGGTCGCTCGCGATCGAAGAGCAGTTCTATCTCGTCTGGCCCTTGTTGCTGCTGGTGCTGCTCCGTTACGGACGTCGCGGGTGGCGCCGGGTGGGCGTGACCGTCACCGTGGCGCTCGGCGTGGGCTCGTCGGTGCTCATGGCGGTGCTGTTCCACCCCGGAGTCGATCCCTCGCGCATCTACTACGGCACGGACACGCGGTTGTTCGACCTCATGGCAGGCGCCACCATCGCCTTCCTGGCCGCGTCTCGCCACCAGCCGGAAGCGCCGGCCCGCCGGACGCTTCACTGGGTCGGCCCGGCGGCGGCCGTGGTCCTCGGCGTGTTCTGGGTGCGTGCCGGGACGTCCGGTGGTTTGCCCACCGATTTCATGTTCGAGGGCGGCTTCCTTCTCTGCGCCGCCCTCGCCGCGTTGGTGGTGGCCGACGCGCGCCTGGTGGAGCCCGGCCGGTTCGCCCGCGGCCTGGCCTGGAAGCCGCTGCACTTCGTGGGCACGATTTCCTACGGCGTCTACCTGTGGCACTGGCCGGTGATCGTCTACCTGAACGGCGCCCGGACGGGCTTGTCGACCTGGCCGCTGAACCTCGTGCGCATTGCCGTCACGCTGCTCCTCTCGACGGCGAGCTACTACGTCGTGGAGCGGCCGATCCGCCTGGCCAAGCTGCGGGGCGGCCTCCGCGTGTGGCTCGGTCCGGTCGCCGGCGTCATCACCGCCGTGGTCATCGTCGTCGCCACCATTCCCGCCGTGGCCGATCCTTCCCAGGTCGTCGGCACGTCGCATCTCGCCCCATCGGGTTCCGTGCACTCAGTGCCTGGTGCCGGTGGGTACGCGGGCCAGCAGGCGATCCACCTGGCGCCGGCGCCGTCGCCTGCCGATCCGCTGCGGGTCATGATCCTGGGCGATTCCGTCATGCACGATGCGTCCTATGGCATTACGGCGTCGCTCCAGGCCACCGGCGAGGCCACGGTCGCCACTCGCACCATCGACGGCTTCGGGCTCACCACGGCGACCAGCTGGCCCACTTCCATTCCCAACCTCATTCGCCAGACCGGCGCCCAGCTGATCGTGGCCTCGTGGAGCTGGGACCAGGACGGGCCGACCACACCCAACGCCCTGCACCAGCCGTTGCGGTACGCGGACCTGCTGCACCGCGCCGTCGCCACCATGTTGGCGCCCGGCAACGGCGTGGAGGGCGTCATCTTCACCGAGTTCCCTCAATCGGGGAACATCGCAGCACCCAATCCGGCCGACCAGGCGACCTACAACCGACAGCGTCGGGCCGGCGTGACGGCGTGGAACGACATCGCCGAGAAGATGGCCGCGCAGTTCCCGGGCCGGGTCATGTACTTCCCCCTGGCCGACTCCATCCTGCGGGACGGGAAGTACTCGGCGTGGCTGCCGCCCGAGGACGACCCGCACGCGCCGAGCACCGCCTGGTTACGTGTGCGCAAGCTCGACAACGTGCATCTTTGTCCCGAGGGCAGCGCCCGTTACGCCGCTGCCCTCCTGGCGGACATGACGTCGGTGTTGCGGCTGGCGCCCGCGACGGGGAACTGGTCACAGGCGGCGTGGACCACGGACCCGGACTTCAACGACCCGCCAGGCGCCTGTCCCGACGATCACCCGCCGGGCTAGCTGTCTCGGTTCTCACCACCCTCGAGGGCTACGAGCAGGCCGAAAAGCTGATGGTGCGCTGCGCCGTCGCCGCCGATTTCGCGCTGGTCCAGTTGGACCCAATGTTGGCCACCACCTCGTACCAGTAGTTGCCGGTGGCGAGCGCGGCGCTCGTCCACGTTGTGACAGTCACCGTCGTCTGCAAGGTGTACGTCCCGGTCGCCGTCGTGTTCGATTGGTAAACCCCGTAACCCGAGGCGTGCGTGATGGCACCCCAGGTGACCGTGACCTTCTTGCCGGTGACAGGTGCGACGCAGGCGGACGTCGCCGTTGGTGCGGCCGGCAGGGCCTGAGTCTTCGCCTCCCCGGAATTCACCGTGGCCACCTTGACCGTCCAGTTTCCCGCCGCCCAGGCCGTGCTCGTCGAAACGAGAAGGCTCAGGACGGCGGCGATACCGGCAACGACGAGAGGAGCGCCACGTCGCATGCATGGGCTCCCCTCGTCGTCGCTCGGTTCCCACCAGGGCGAGGAGGACAGGACGGGCTAGCTGGTCCAGCCGCCGGTGGCCGGGCTCGTCGTCGACGTGGCTGCGCCA
Organism: uncultured Acidimicrobiaceae bacterium; assembly: GCA_963738135.1. Lineage (GTDB taxonomy): Bacteria > Actinomycetota > Acidimicrobiia > Acidimicrobiales > RAAP-2 > Bog-473. The sequence goes on from CAVTVK010000002.1 coordinate 66,536, forward strand.
CCGGTGGCCGTGATACCGGTCAATGAGGGCATGGAGAAGAATGTGTTGGCACACGCTGCCGGTGAGGTTGACGACATGAGGGCGTCGTTGGTGAGCGTCACCACTAGCGGGTTGTTGGATGCTCCGCTTGCCCCGACCGTCAGTGCAGTCGTCAAGGTGTGCGAGCTGCCGCTCGTCGCAGTGGCGAAGTTCCAGGAGACTCCACTGGTCGAGGTGCTACAGCCGGTCTGTGCCGTGGTGAGCGCGCTCGTCGTGAAGCCCCCCGCCTGGGTGGTGTTTGTCGGCAGGTTCACCGCAGAGATGCTCACCGGATACGGGTTCGTGTTGGCGATGGTGACCACCACGTCACCGGTGCCCCCCGGGAACAGCACATTTCCGGGGGCCGGCGAGGCCACGGCGGTGATGCTGAGATTGGCGATGGTCGCGGACTGACCCTCACCGGAGGAGCCGGCGTTCAGCCCCACGACCCAGTTGGTCGCCGCGTAGGCCCCGGCTGCCACCAGCAGGCACCCGCACACGGCCGACACGACCTTCGTACGGCGTGACCAGCGGGTCGCCCTTGCTGTCATTCCCTCCACGATCTCCGTCCTCTCTCCGCCTCGGGGGACGGTTCTGTGCTTCGTGATCCACTGTGGGTTCGGAGGTGCCCAGAGCCGTCTTGAGGAACGTTGAGGCATTTGGACACCCGTCGGGACGGCGCCCAAGAGAAGTCGTCAACAGCAATTGGGCGGTTCTGTTGCGCCGCTGGTCCCATAGGGGTTTTTCACGACGAAAGACCCTCAGCCGGCGCAGAATTGCGCCGATACCGTGAGGGTGCCGTCCCCCGATCTGCACGACCGCCTGACCAGCTACCTGCCCTTTGCCATCGTGGCCGTGGCGGGACAGCTCAGCGTCGTCTGGCCACCCGGACCCACGAATGCCAGGGCCTTTCTGGCCAGCACCCTGCTGCTGATCGCGATTATCACGCTCATCGTGGTCCGCCGGGGCATGCCGCCGCGGACCTTCGTCGTCGGATCGGCCCTCTACACGGCATCGGTCGCCCTTCTCATGGTGTCGTCGGGCGGCATGGGCAGCGGTCTCGGCGTGCTGCTCCTCATGCCGGTGGTCGGCGTGGCGCTCTACGGCAAGGGTTGGGAATCGGCCGTCTCCGTCGTCCTCTTCGTGGCGGCGATCCTGGCGACGACGATCGCCTCGTCGCCGCACTCCCTCGACACCGCAGCGCTGCTCCGCCGGCTCTTCCTCACCGGCGCCATCGGCGCCATGCTCTCCGTCGCCATCCAACTGCTGCGCGGTCGACTCGTCGAGTCGAATGCGCACACCGAACGACTGCTCCAGCACGAGGAGGCGCTCAACGCCGCCGTCCGGCAATTGGTCCAGCTGTCCGAACCGCCGCAGATCACGGAGCTGGGCGCGCAGCTTGCCATGGGCATCGCGGCACCGCGTGGGTCGGAGATCCTTCGTTCGTCGTATTTCCGGATCGAGGACGGCATGGTCATCGTCGACGCGCAATTCGACGACGCGGGAACGAACGTCAGGGGACGGTGGCCGGTCGGCGAGCATCCCGGTCTGCGGGAGGCCGTAGCGTCACGCAAGCCCGTCACCGCGTTGCTCGACCGCGACCACGCCGGGCCGGCCCTGCAGGCGGTGTTCGAGGCCTCCGGCATCACCTACGGCGCCTGGGTCCCCGTGTGCCCGGACGGGGAGCTACACGGCGTCCTGGCCATCGCAACTGGAGGCGCTTCCTTCCCGAAGGAGTGCGTCGACCGCTGTGTCGCCCTGGGCCACTTCTTGGAGCTGGCCCTCTCCAACTGGGCTGCCCATCGCACCTTGGAGGAGCAGGCCACGGTGGAGGAGCGGCGGCGGATCGCCCGCGAGTTGCACGACGGGCTGGCGCACGAGCTCGCCTTCATCGCCAGCAAGACCCGCGGTGCCGCGGCCGACCCCTCGACGTCGAGCGATGCCCGCGCCCTCGCCGGCGCCGCCGATCGGGCGCTGGACGAGGCCCGACGCGCCATCACCGTGCTCTCCGTCTCGCAGCCGCAGTCGCTCGATGCCGCCATCTCCCAGACGGTCGAGGACCTGGGGTCGCGTCTCGGCCTGGCCTGGGATCTCCAGCTGGTCGACGGGGTCGAGGTGCCAGGCGAGGTCACGGAGAACCTCCTGCGCATCGTGCGGGAAGCCATCACCAACGCCGCTGCTCACGGCGCCTCGGAGCACATCCAGGTTCGCCTCGAGCGCGACGACACGCTTCGGCTCGTGATCGAGGACGACGGCTGCGGGTTCGACCCGGGGCAGGAAGAGGGGGGTGGAGGCTTCGGGCTCCAGAGCATGCAGGAGCGGGCGGCCTCGGTGGGAGCCGTGCTGAGCGTCGACTCCATGCCCGAGCACGGCACCCGCGTCGCGGTGGCCTTCCGATGAGCGACGCCCCCATCACCGTCCTGCTGGCCGACGACCACGCCCGGACCCGCGCCCTGGTACGCAACGCGCTGGAGCGCACCGGGGACTTCCACGTGTGCGTGGAAGCAGCTGACGCCGCCGGCGCCGTCGAGGGGGCCAAGCGGGAGCGTCCGGACGTCTGCCTGCTCGACATCAACATGCCGGGCAACGGCATCGCCGCCGCCACGCAGATCAGCGGGGCCCTGCCCAACACCTCGGTGGTCATGCTGACCGTGTCGCGCCAGGACGAGGACCTCTTCGACGCGCTGCGGGCAGGTGCGTCCGGGTATCTGCTCAAGGGACTGGACGAAGCCACAATCGGCGACGCGCTCCAGCGCGTGCTGGCGGGCGAGGCCACGTTGCCCGGGACCCTGGTGGCCCGGCTGGTCGACGAGTTCCGCGATCGCGAGCACCGCCGGGTCGCTGTGCCCGACGGCCAGGCGGCCCGGCTCACCGGGCGTGAATGGGATGTGCTGGAGCTGATGCGCAAGGGTGCCGGCACCGCCGAGATCTCGGAGCGTCTGTTCGTCTCGCCGACCACGGTCCGCAGTCACGTCTCGTCCATATTGCGCAAGCTCGGCGTCCCGACCCGAGAGGCCGCCATCCGGCTGCTCGACGGTGCCGCCGCACCGGAGCGGTACCTGCGGCACGAGGGTGGCGAGCCCCGCTAGCTGGTGGGTTCCGGCGCCGGTCCTAAGCTGGCGCCCGTGACGAACACTCGCATCGAAAGCGACAGCATGGGGGAGATCGAGGTCCCCGCCGACCGCTACTGGGGTGCCCAGACCCAGCGCTCACTGCATCATTTCGACATCGGGATCGAGACCATGCCCAAGTCCCTGATCAGGGCATTCGGCATCCTCAAGAGCGCGTCGGCCGCGGTCAACCGTGATCTCGGCAAGCTCGACGAGGTGCTCGCCGGGCTCATCGAACAAGCGGCGGGCGAGGTGGCCAAGGGTGACCTCGACGACCAGTTCCCACTGCGCGTCTGGCAGACGGGGAGCGGCACGCAGACCAACATGAACGCCAACGAGGTCATCTCCAACCGGGCGATCGAGCTCAGCGGCGGGGTCATGGGGTCCAAGACGCCCGTCCATCCCAACGATCACGTCAACATGTCGCAGTCCTCCAACGACACGTTCCCCACCGCCATGCACATCGCGGTGGCGGAGGAGATCGTGTTCCGCCTGTTGCGCTCGGTGGCGGCGCTCCGCGACGCGCTCCAGGTCCGGGCCACCGAGTTCGAGGACATCACCAAAATCGGGCGCACCCACCTCATGGACGCTGTGCCGCTCACTCTGGGCCAGGAATTCTCGGGCTACGTTGCGCAGCTCACGGCGGACATCGAGCGGATCGAGCAGACGCTGCCCGGCCTCTACGAGCTGGCCGCCGGCGGTACGGCCGTGGGCACGGGACTGAACACGCACCCCGAGTTCGGCGATCGGGTGGCGCGCCAGATCGCCGACGCCACCGGACTGCCGTTCGTGACCGCGCCCAACAAGTTCGCCGCGCTCGCCGCGCACGATGCCCTGGTCTTCACCCACGGCGCCCTGCGTACGTTGGCCGTCTCGTTGATGAAGATCGCCGACGACATCAGGTGGCTTGGCTCGGGCCCCCGGAGCGGGCTGGGTGAGCTCGCGCTTCCGGAGAACGAGCCGGGCTCGTCCATCATGCCGGGCAAGGTGAACCCGACCCAGAGCGAGGCGATGATCATGGTCGGGATCCAGGTGCTGGGGAACGACATGGCGGTGGCGACCGCCGGCAGCCGCGGCAACCTCGAGCTCAACGTGTGCAAGCCCGTCATCGCCTACAACGTGCTGCAGTCGGTCGCCCTGATGACGGACGCCTGTCGGGGCTTCCGCGAGTTCTGCGTCGAGGGGCTGCAGCCCGACTACGAGCAGATCGACCAGCACCTCCGCAGCTCGCTCATGTTGGTGACGGCGCTCAATCCGATCATCGGCTACGACAATGCGGCGAAGGTGGCCAAGAAGGCGCACAAGGAGCGCAAGACCCTGCGGGAGGCCGCACTCGAGCTGGAGTTGCTCACGGGGGAGGAGTTCGACGCCGCCGTGCGCCCCGAAGAGATGACCCACCCGTGAGGGAGCCAGTGCTCACCGAGGCCGACGTCGACCGCCAGATCGACGAGCAGCAGCTGCACTGGACCCGTGAGGGCGCCGCGCTGGTGACGACCGTGAAACTGCACGACTTCGGCGCCGCCCTCGAGTTCGTCAACGCCATCGGCGCCGCCGCTGAGGCGGCGAACCACCACCCCGACATCGACATCCGCTGGAACACCGTGCGCCTCGTGCTCATGACGCATGACTCGGGTGGCATCACGCTCCTCGACCTGGCCCTGGCCGGGGTGGTGGACCGGTTGCGGCCGGACATCCGGACTGACGACTGACGTCTGACGTCGCCCGGCGCATGCTGTCCGGCGCCGCCGCGCCGGCTATCCCATCGGCTCGAGCAGCGCCGCCCGCAGGCTCTGGACCAGTCCCGGTCCCGCGCCCAGGCCCTCGATGTAGGCGCCGACCGACCCGTACTGCTCCTGTACGTGATCGAGGAGCTGCTCCATCTGCGCCGGATCGGCCGAGAAGACCTCGTCGATGTTCTCGAGCGTCTCCCGGCCCTCGGGGTATTTCGCGATCAGCTTGGCCCGCAACCGCAGCATGGCCGCGCCGCTGAGCGCGTAGTCCGCGACCACCGTCGGCTCGTCCACCCCCAACAGCGAGAGCACGACAGCCGAGAGGACGCCCGTGCGGTCCTTTCCGGCGGTGCAGTGGAACACCGCCGGCAACGCGCCGGGCGCGGCGAGGACGTCGAGGGCGGCAAGAATCTGGCTGCCGGCATCGCGGACGATCTCCAGGTACTGCGTGCCGAGCAGGCCCGGGCGGCGGTCGAAGTCCTGGGCATCGGGGAGCTCGTCGATGAAGGGAAAGTGATGGAACGCCACCGCGTGGGCGGCGACGTCGAAGCGCCCCCGCTCCAGCTCCGAACCGGAACGCAGGTCGATGACCGTCCGGATGCCGAGCTGGCGCAGCACGGCGAGGTCGGTCCCCGTCAGGTCGCCCAGGCCGTCGGCCCGGAAGAGCGTGCGCCAACGCGTCCGCATGCCGTCGCCGGCCGCGTAGCCGCCCAGGTCGCGAAAGTTGACCGCGCCCTCCAGCGCGATCATCCGGTCAAGGGTCTCAGCCACGTCAGTCCATCTCCTCGGCTCTTGGTCTTCGCACCATCCGCATCCAGCAGTCTGCAGTCTGCACGCCTCAGCGGTCCGCCCGAACGCCTCCGCGAACTCCGGGTGACAAAACCGAAACCGTCGGGTCAGGCCACCGGCATGTCCCAGAGAGGGAACCAGCGGGACAGATCCGCTTCCACCGGCAGGTCGGCGCCCACCATGGTGCGTATGCGCAGCTCGAGCTCCGTGTCGCGCCGCTCCTTCCCGGCGTCGACCGGTGCGAACGGATAGAAGGTGCCGCGCTTGAAGAGGTAGACGAGCCGGAAGGGCCGGGCGTCGCTGGCCGCATCGGCGCCCGGCACGAAGCCGAACGCCGAGCAGAGCAGCTGGGGCCCCCAGCCGTTTTCCTGCAGCGTCGAGTTGGCCATGTGGATCTTCGTCACCAGGTCGTCGAGGTCAGGGTCGTCGAGGAGCAGCCAGCCGTAGTCGAAGGCGTCCTGGGCGTAGCCGAAGCCGTCGCCCACCAGCTCGGCGATCTCCTTCTGGGCATCGGCCGCCGCCTGGCCCGGGGGAGGCTTCCAGCACACCCCTGCGTGACCCGAGGTCACCAGGCCTCCGGCACTCTGCAGTGTGAGGGCGGCCGTCGGTAGCGCGAACAGTGCATCGAGGTTGGCCCGGACCGGTTTGGAGCGGCCGAGGATGGTGTCGAGGATGCCCACCGGGAGGTGAAGAGGTCGGGCTCAGCCGTTGGCCGTGCCGGCAGGGCCGGCCTGACCGAGCTGGCGCTCCAGCGAGTCCAGCTGGGCCAAGCGCTTCTCGAGCGTCGGGTGCGTCCGGAAGAGGTCGCCGAAGTTGAAGCCGCCGCCGGAGCCCTGCTGGGTGCCGCTGGCCACCGCCGGGGTGAAGAAGAAGGCGTTGAACGGCTCGGCGGCGCGCAGGTCCTTGGTCGGGATGCGCCCCATCTCCCCGGTGATCTTCACCAGGGCCGAGGCCAACAGCGAGGGCCGGCCGATGAGCAGCGCGCCAGATCGGTCGGCCGCCAGCTCCCTGTAGCGAGACAGGGCCATGGTCAGTAGGAAGCTGACGAAGTACACCACGACCGACACGAGCAGCACGATCATCTCGATGCCGGCCTGGTTCTGGTTGTTGTTGTTGCTCCGGCCGCCGCCGAAGATCTCGGAGTAGAACAGCACCCGGGTCAGCAGCCCGGCGATCATCCCGAGTCCGCTGGCGATCGTCATGACGGCCACGTCGCGGTGGGCCACGTGGGAGAGTTCGTGCGAGAGCACGGCCTCCACCTCGGGCTCGTCGAGACGGCGCAGCAGGCCCGTGGTCACGCAGACGACGGACGACTTGGGGCTGCGGCCGGTGGCGAAGGCGTTCGGGATGTCGGTGGTGGCGATGCCCACCTTCGGCTTGGGCATGTCGGCCAGGGCGCACAGGCGGTCGACCACGCCGTGCAGCTCGGGAGCCTGCTCGGGCGTCACCTCCTTGGCGTGCATGGCGTACATGGCGATCTTGGCGCTGAACCAGTACTGGCAGAAGATCAGGGCGAACGCGATGATCAGCACGATGGCGTAGGACAGGCCCACCGCGATCAGGACGCCGACCACCAGCCCGTAGAGCAGGACGAGCAGGAAGCCCGTCAGGAACATCCGGGAGGTCAGGCCCCGGTCAGCTGGAATGTTGCGTGAGATGGCCATCAGGCCTCGCCTCCTGTTCCCGCCTGCTCCGCAGACGGCAGCGCGGCCGCGGCATCGGCACCTGCTCCGGCCGCGCCATCGCCGGTGCCCAGCTCGGCCTTCAACGCCGCCAGTTCGTTGTCGACCTGCGAGGTGGACGACACCTTGTCGAGCTCCTTCTGGATGTCGTCGACCGGATGGGACAGGTCGTCGAGCGCGCCCGACGCCAGCAGCTCGTCGATGGCGCCGGCCCGCGCCTGCATGCTGGCGATCTTGTCCTGGGCCCGCTGCATGGTGGCCCCGGCGTTGCGCGTGGAATCCGAGATCCCCGACACCGCCTCGCCCACCTTCGTCTGCGCCTCGGCCGCCGTGTAGGAGGCCTTCATCGTCTCCTTCTGGGTGCGGAAACGCTCGACCCGGATCTGGAGCTCCTGCGAGGTCTGCACGAGCTTCTGCTCCTGGTCGCTGATCTGGTCGTGCTGGGTCTTCAGCTCGGCCAGCTGCTCGCCGAGCGCCGCCCGGCGCGACAACGCCTCGCGGGCCAGGTCCTCGTTGCCCTGTCCGAGCGCAGCCTTGGCCTGGCCCTGCAATTTGTCGGCTTGCTTCTGCAACCCTTGGGCCTGCAGCTCGATCCGCTTGCGGGCCGTCGCAATGTCCGCCACGCCCCGCCGCACCTTCTGCAGCTGTTCGAGCTGCTTCTCGTAGGAGAGGTCCAGGGTGTCGCGCGGGTCCTCCATCTTGTCCAGGGCCTTGTTGGCCTTGGACCGGAAGATGTCGCGGATCCGACTGAACGTGCCTGCCATGAACACCGAGCATAAGGCCCAGAAGGGGAGGGGGGACACCGGGCGGTCCAGCCCAGGCACGCCGCTAAGGTCACCCTGTGCCCGAACGACTTTGCCTGCTGAGCGTCCACGCGCACCCCGACGACGAGGCCTCCAAGGGGGCGCCCACGGTGGCCCGCTACCACGCCGAGGGCGTGCACACCGTGCTCGTGTGCTGCACCGGGGGTGAGGAGGGCGACATCCTCAACCCGGCCATGGACACCCCCGAGGTCCGGGCCGACATAGGCCGGGTCCGGATGGCCGAGCTCAAGGCCTCCACGGACATCATCGGGTACGACGAGACGGTGCTGCTCGGCTACCGGGACTCGGGGATGCCCGACACCGAGGCGAACGCCCGCCCCGACTCCTTCGCCCAGGCCCCGCTCGACGAGGCGGTCGGCCGCCTGGTGGCGGTCATCCGCCGGGAGCGGCCCCAGGTGCTCATCACCTACGGCGACGACCAGACCGAGTACCCGCACCCGGACCACCTGCGGGTGCACGAGATTTCTGTTCTGGCTTTCGACTCCGCCGGCGATCCGGACCGCTTCCCGGACGCCGGACCGCCGTTCACCCCGGCCAAGCTCTACTACTCGGTGTGGTCGGGCGAGCGCTTCCGCCAGATCCACGAGAAGTTCGTGGAGCTCGGCCTCGAGTCGCCCTTCGACGACAAGTGGCTGACCCGCATGACCCGCACCGAGCCGTTCACGACCACCATCGACGTGACGGGCTACACCCACGTGCGAGCCGAGGCGTTGAAGGCGCATGCCACACAGGTCGACCCCACTTCGAAGTTCTGGTTCGGCCTGCCGCCGGAGGTGATGCAGGACATCCATCCCGTCGACGAGTTCCGCCTGGCCCAGAGCCGCGTGGGCCCGACCGACGTGACCGAGGACGACCTCTTCGCCGGAGTGCGCGCCGGCGATTAGGCGACGGGGCCCAGGAAGCTCCAACTGATGACGCCGGCGCTCTGCAACAGCACCAGGACGACCGCGGCGACCACGAGGCCGAGCAGCGCCACCGTCACGAGTGGCTTCCAGAAGCTGCGCCGTTGTCGTCGGGCGGCGTGACGGCGAGCGGCGCGCGGCGCCGGGGCCTCGTCCGCAACGACCGTGGCCGGTCCCGCACCGCCGCCGGTCGTCTCCCGCATCACCGTCTCGAGGTCCTCGACGGTCCATCCCTGCACCATCAGCGGGGTGACCGAGCCGCCGCCGCGCAGGGTCAGCACGACGCAGTCCGGGCGCTCCTCTATCTCCCACTGCGCAATCCGTTCCCAGGACATGTGCTGGTCGCTGCGCCCCGGGCGCTGGATCGCGATCCCTTCGGGCGAGAGCGCGAGGTCGAAGACGTCGGCCGGTGGCTTGCCCTGTTTCGAGAGGATCGAGACGCCGTGGATCGTCGCCGAGGTCGAAGCGTTCATCAGCCTCCGGCGCGGGCCAGGGCGCGCAACGGCCGGTAGCCGATCAGGGTGGCGCCGGCCTGATCGAGCGCGCCGCGGACCCAGTCTTCGTCGCAGATGATCCGATGGTCGTCGACCCTTGCTTCCCAGTCGTCGGTGGCCAACGAGCGCAACTCCGCGCTGTCGACCGCGGGGTGGAGGTGCAGCTCGGTCACGCCAGGACGCAGCGTGGCGACGTCGCGCTCGAACATCCGTCGGGATCCGACGCCCGGCACCATTCGCAAGTGGTCGGTGAAGACGGCGCCCTCCCCGGCCGCCACGGCGCGGGCCGGGAAACCCAGGTAACGCTCCATGCTGGCGCTGACCATCCGGAGGGGCAGGCCGAACTCGAGGGCGAGCTCGAGGTAGACGTCGAAGAACTCGGGCCGCAACTGCAGGGTCCCCATGTGCGCATCGAGATGGCTGACGTCGAAGCCCCACAGAATGGCCCGCTCGATCTGGGCCCGGCATTCCCGCCGGACCTCGTCGAGGTCGGCGTGGTCCCAGACGTCCTCCATGGTGCGGGGGAAGCCCCCGTCGCCACCGAGGAGCGACGGCGCGTAGGTGATCGGCCCCCAGCGGTAGAGCTCGTACTCGGCGTTGACGGTGAGGTGCACGCCGACGTCCTCGCCGCGGTAGCGGCTGCTCGCCTCGCGGGCCCAGGGACAGGGCACCATCAGCGTGGCGCTGGTGACCGTGCCCGTGGCCAGGCACTCGAAGACCCCGACGTTGGCCGAGTGGCACGACCCGAGATCGTCGGCGTTGATGATGACCAGCTTGGCCTCGCCGTCGTAGCCGAGACGCTGGGCCAGGTTGGGCTCAGCCACCCGGGGTCGCCTCTCCGGCTGTGACCGTCGCCGTCGCGGCCTCTGACACGGCGGCGTCCTGCGCGCGCGCGTCGGCCGCGATCTGCTCCTGGAAGGTCGCCATGCGGGACGTGAGACCCGCATCGGCCTGGGCCAGGATGCGCACGGCCAGCAGGCCGCCGTTGCGGGCGCCGTTGACCGCCATGGTCGCCACCGGGACCCCCTTGGGCATCTGCACGATGGACAGCAGGCTGTCGAGGCCGTCGAGCTGGGAGAGTGCCACCGGGACGCCGATGACGGGGAGCGTGGTGACCGACGCCAGCATGCCCGGCAGATGGGCGGCCCCTCCGGCCCCGGCGATCAGGACCTTGAGCCCGCGCCCGGCGGCCTCCTGCCCGTAGGCGACCATGTCGCGCGGGGTGCGGTGCGCAGAGACGACGCGCACCTCGTGAGCCACGCCGAACTCGTCGAGCACGTCGACCGCGCCCTGCATGACGGGGAGGTCCGAGGAGCTCCCCATGACCACGGCGACCAGTGGCGTCGGGTCGGTCACCGGCACACCCCGGCCGGGAGGTCGATGCCGTCGGGCGCCGGGGACCCGAGCGCCAGGGCGGCCGACCATGCCCGCTGCCGCACCACCTCGTCGTCGTCGCCGCACACCGTCACGTGCCCCAGTTTGCGTCCCGGCCGGGCGCTCTTGCCATAGAGGTGGACGTGGGCGCCCTCCACGGCCAGGCCGCGGGCGAGCAGCGCGGCGGGATCGGCCCCTTCCGGGCCACCGAAGATGTTGACGCTGGCCACCTGGGGGTGCTGGGGCGCGGTGGACCCGAGCGGAAGGTCGAGCACGGCCCGCACATGGTTCTCGAATTGCGACGTGACCGCGCCCTCCATGGTCCAGTGCCCCGAGTTGTGTGGTCGGGTCGCCACCTCGTTGACCACCAGCCGGCCCCCCGACCAGAAGAGCTCCACGGCCATGACGCCGGTGCCGCCGGCGATCTCGGCCACCTTCTGGCCGAGGGCCGAGGCGGCCTCGAGGACGTCGGCGTGCAGCCGTCCCGGCACGAGCACCTCCCGGCAGACCCCACCCACCTGGGCCGTCTCCACCGCCGGCCAGGCCGCCGAGGCGCCCGACGGGCGACGGGCCACCATGACGGCCAGCTCGGCGTCGAGGGGGAGCAGCTCTTCGACGACGACCTGTCCAGTAACGCCGTCGAGAACGGTCGCGGCCGCCGCTCGATCGGCGACGGGCCACACACCCTTGCCGTCGTACCCGCCCCGAGCCGCCTTCACCATGACGGGCCAGCCGTGCACGGCGGCGAAGCCCTCGACGGCGTCGAGCGCGGCGGGGCCCTCCTCCACGACGAGGTAGGCGGGGACGGGCACGCCCGCCTCGTCGAGCACGGTGCGCATGCGGGCCTTGTCGACGGCGAGCTCCAGCGTCGCGGCGCCGGGCCGGACGACGGCGCCCTGCGCCGCCAGGTCGGCCACCAGCTCGAGGTCGACCTGCTCGTGGTCGAAGGTCAGGACATCGCAGCGGTCCGCGATCGCGCGGAGATCGGCGGCCACGAAGGGGGACCCGAGGACCACCTCGGCCGCCACGTCGCAGGCGGCATCGTCGGGGCGCTCGGCCAGGACCGCCATGGAGAGGCCCAGCGCACTGGCCGCCTCACCGGCCATGCGGGCCAGCTGGCCAGCGCCGACGAACCCGATCGGGTGGGTGCTCAGGTCGCTCGCCCCCGTGCGGGGATTCGCCTAGACAGTGGGGCGGACACAACCGGCAGACTACGCGAGGAGCACCAGGGACATGGCCAAGCCGCTGCGCATCGGGAGCATGATTGAGACGGACAAGCCGCTCGCCGACGTCGTGTCGCTGTTGCAGCGCTACCGGGAAGCCGGGCTCGACCACGCCTTCGCCTCGCAGATCTTCGGGCCCGATGCGCTGACGCTGCTGGCCGTGGCCGGTTCGCAGGTGCCCGGCATCGGCCTGGGCACCGGAGTGGTCCCGGTGTACCCGCGCCATCCGATGATGCTGGCCCAGCAGGCCCTGACGGTGCAGATGGCGACGGACAACCGCCTCCTGCTGGGCATCGGCCTGTCGCATCAGGTGGTCGTCGAGGGCATGTGGGGCATGAGCTTCGAGCGCCCCGCCAGCTACATGCGGGAGTACCTGACGTCACTCATGCCCCTGCTCCGGGGGGAGACCGTCCACTGCGAGGGCGAGCGCGTGACCACCAATGCCTTCGCCCCGCTCGACATCGCCGACGTGGAGGCGCCGCCCGTCCTGGTGGCCGCCCTGGGTGACACGATGCTCAAGCTGGCCGGGCGGGTCGCCGACGGCACCGTGACCTGGATGACGGGCACCGCCACCATCGGCGGTCACATCGCGCCCACCATCACCGCGGCGGCCGAGGCGGCAGGCCGGCCGGCGCCTCGGGTCGTGGTGTCCCTGCCGATCGCGGTGACCAACGATCAGGACGCGGCCAAGGAGCGCATCAACGAGGCCTTCGCGATCTATCCGAACCTGCCCTCCTACAAGGCGATGCTGGACAAGGAGGGGGCTGCGGCAGCGGCGGACATCGGGTTCATCGGCGACGAGGAGACGGTCGCTGCGTCGATCGTGAGGCTGGCCGACGCCGGGGCTACCGACTTCGTGGGGGCGATCGTCGGCGATGCCGCCGAACGTGCCCGCGGCTTGGCGCTGCTCAGCGAGATCGCCCGATCCTGACGGCTCAGCGGGACAGGGTCGTGTACTTGAACTCGTTGAGATCGGGCATGGTGTCGAAGAGGTCGAGCACGCCCTGAATCGTGCGGCGCGCCAGCGCGGCGTCACCGTCCGGGCGGCTCATGAGGCGGACGAAGACGGCCCGGTCGTCCACAATGAAGGTCGGGACGCCGAACACCTCGAGCGCGCCGACCGCACGTTCGTGGGCCTGGCGGATCTCCTGCACGGGAGCGCCCGCTGCGACCTCGGCCACCACCTTGTCGCCAGGTACCCCCACGCCCTCGAGCACCGAGGAGACGACGTCCGCCTTCCGGAGGTCGAGGCCCTCGTCGTGGCGGGCGGTGAACAGCGCAACGTGCGCGTCGAGGAACTTGTCGGGGTACTGGTCGCGCACCACGACGCCGGCGGCGAGCGCCAGCAGATCCGCGGCCTTGTCCGGGTCGTCCCACACGGGTGCACCACCCTCCGGGACGTGGGCCTGGCTCAACGAAAAGGGCAGGAACGTCACGTCCCAGTCGGCACCGTCGGCCAACGCCGCCGCCAGATGCTCATGGGCATTGCGGGCGAACGGGCAGCGGTAGTCCCAGGTGACGGCGAAGGGCTTCATGTTTGGTACAACACGACCGCGGACTGCCGCATTCCCCGGCCGCCGCGGCGGCGTCTGCCTCGCCGTCCCTTGTTGCCGGGCGCCACGAGGTCGACGATGGGGCGCAGGCCCAGGCCGAGGACCGAGCCGATCACCGCACCCCCGATGACGTCGGTGGGGTGGTGGGCCCGCAAATGGACCCGGCTGGCCGCCACCGCGGTGGCGAACCCGACCGTGGCGACCCTCCCCGCGTCGGAGTCGGGCAGGACGAACGCAGTGCAGAAGGCGGCGAGCGTGTGGCCGCTCGGGAAGCTGCTGCTCGAGGGGGCGCGCACGTTCGCGTCGAGGTGGTCATCGGGTCGCTGGCGCTCGACCGCGGCCTTCACGGCCCGGCTCACCAGCATGGAGGAGAACCCGGCCGCGGCCAGCCCCACCACGGCGCGCCGCCGGCCGGCGCCACCCCGGCGCGCCTTGAGGCCGGCCAGCAGGACCCAGACGAATCCGTAGTCGGCCAGGTTGGACACGACCGCGGCGACCCGGTCGATCTCGGGGCGGCCCCGGAGCGGTTCGAAGGCGGCGTCGACCGCCTCGTCGATGGTGCTCACTGCGGTCTCGTCACGCGGCGAAGGCGGGGCAGGACGTCTTGAAGTGGCAGTGGTTGCACAGCGGGCTGACGTGGGGTCGGAAGTCCTCTCTGTCGCAGGCCCGCTCGATGGCCGACCACACGGCCACGGCCCGCCGGCGCTGGCCGCGGATGGTCTGCTCCGAGGCCAGCGACGAAATGGCGACGGGCTGACGCAAGTAGAGGAGCCGCACCTCGGCCGGGGCGCGCCCGAGCAGGCTCTCGCACAGCAGCGCGTAGGTCTGGACCCCACCCATGCTGCCGCGTTCGAAGCGCTCCGACGGGGCCCGCCCCGTCTTGTAGTCGACGACGATGAGGCTGCCGTCTGCCGTCACGTCCAGGCGGTCGATGATGCCGCGCAGACGCATGCCGTCGACCACGGTCTCCACGCCCAGCTCGATGCCCACCGCCCGCGCCTCGTTGGGGTCTTCGAGGCGGAAGTAGTTGTCGACGAGCGTGCGGGCGTCGGCCAGGAAGGCGTCCGCCTCCTCTGGTCCGAGTGCGAGCTCCACGTACTCGTCGTCGTCCTGCAGCTCGTCCCAGCAGCGGTCGAGCTCGGCCTGAGCGGCCGCGGGCGTACGGGCCCCGGGGGAGTGGCGCCAGAAGAGACCCTCGAGTGCGGCGTGCACCAGGGTTCCCTTGACCGCATGGGGGGACGGCGGCTCGGGGCGATGCTCGATCTGCGAGTAGCGGAAGGCCAGCGGGCAATTGGTGAAGGCGGCGACTTTGGACGGGCTGAGCGTCCGTGGAAGGTCGAGCGCCATGGCGTCAGGATACGACGGGGCAGCGACGCGCCGGCCCATCCCCCCGGAGCGGGTAGAAATGACGTGATGGCCCCCGGTGTCCTCGCTGCTCTCCATGGCTGATCTGCGCCGCACCACCCGTTGGGCGGGGCTGCGACCCGGGCGATCCCGTTCACGTGGAGGGAACGCGCCTGCGCGGCGCGTCCTGGGAGTTCGTGGCCCATGTCACCAACGACGTGACTGGCGAGGTCTGGGTCGAGGTGGTCGGCGGGCGGACGGGCGACCGTGCCGTGCGGTCGTTCCGGCCGGACCAGCTCTACGCGGCGACGGCCCGGCCGGGCCACGATCCCTCGCTGGCCGACGCGCCCGGGCTCCCGCTCGGCTGATCGACTGAGCGACGGGGCGACGGAGCGACGGAGCGGCGCCAGGGTGGACGGTCCCGGTATCCCGACGCTGACCACGCCGCGCCTGGTCCTGCGTCCCTTCGTCCTGGCCGACCTGGCTGAGCTGGCGCCCATCCATGCCGAGGAATCGTTCTGGTGGTACCCGCTCCGGTCGGGCATGTCGAAGGACGAGTCCGCGCAGTTCCTCCAACGGGTGGTGGCGCGCTACGACAGTGACGGCTTCGGGATCGAGGCGCTGATCGACCGGGCCAGCGGGGCGATGATCGGATGGGCGGGCCTCGCCGTGCCGCACTTCCTGCCCGAGATCCTGCCGGCCGTCGAGGTGGGATGGCGCCTGGCGCCGGGCTGGCGGGGTCTCGGTCTGGCGACAGAGGCCGGTGCCGCCGCGCTGGAGTTCGGGTTCACGGCTGGCGGCCTCACCCGCATCGTCAGCATCTACGAGCCGGAGAACGCGTCGTCGGGGCGGGTCATGGAGCGGCTCGGCTTCACGCCCCACCTCACGACGACGGGGAACCGCGGCGAGGAGATCGCCGTCATGGAGCTCGCCCGGGAACGCTGGGAGCAGGTGCGGTCCGGTGGGTGACATCGAGCGGCAGACGGCCGTCGAGCCCGCCGGTGACGGCCGCTTCACCGCCATGGTGCACGCCGACTGGGAGATCTGGGGGCCTTGCGGGGGGTACGTGGCGGCGCTCGCGTTGCGGGCGGCCGGGGCGGAGAGCCCCCTGGCGCGACCGGCCAGCTTCTTCTGCCACTACCTCTCCGTGGCGTCCTTCGCACCGGTCGATCTGGTGGTGACCCCGTTGCGGGCGGGACGCACCGTGCTGGCCCAGCGGGTGGAGATGAGCCAGGCGGGCCGGCCGGTGCTGGAGGCCATGGTGTGGTCGGTCGGCGCGGTCGAGGGCCTGGAGCACGAGGACGTCGACCCGCCCGACGTCCCGGACCCCGACGGGTTGCCGACGTGGGCGGACGTGGTGCCCGACGAGGACCGGACCGTCATGCCGTTCTGGGACAACTTCGACCAGCGGCTGCTCGAGTGGTCGACGGAGTGGCCGCCGCCCGGTCCGCTCCCGCCGACGTGGCGCCAATGGGTGCGGCCCCGTCCCACCGCCACCTTCGCCGATCCCTGGGTGGACGCGGCGCGCTCGCTCATCGTGCTCGACGTGGGGAGCTGGCCGGCCGGGTCGCGGCCGCACATGTATCTCGAGCCCCCGTACATCGCGCCGAGCCTGGACCTCTACGCGTCGTTCCAGTATCCCGGGGACTCGTCGGACTGGCTGCTCCTCGACGCCCACTCGCCGGTGGCGCAGGGGGGCCTGCTGTCGTGGACGGGCCGGGTGTGGTCGAAGCAGCGCCGGCTCATCGCCAGCGGGGGCGGGCAGGCTGTCTTCCGGCACACCTGATCAGTCGGCCGAATAACCGTCCAGGCGCGCCAGAATGCGCAGCATGATCTCGTCGGCGCCGGCGCCGATGGAGTCGAGGCGGGTGTCGCGGAAGTAGCGCGAGGTCCAGTTCTCGTCCATGTACCCCATGCCGCCGTGGAACTGCACCGCCATGTCGGCCACCTCGCGCTGGAGGCGCGAGCCGAGCAGCTTGCCGATGGTGGCGAACCGGGTGGCGTCCTCGCCGCGCAGCACGGCGTCGGCGTTGGTGCGGGCGTACTGCTTGAGCACGTCGTGGCGGGCCGACAGCTCGGCCAGGACGAACTGCAGGTGCTGGTTGGCCAGCAGGGGCGCGCCGAAGGCCCGGCGCTCGCGCAGATACGCCTTCGTGCGCTCGAGGGCCAGCTCAATGGAGCCCACCTGCTTGTAGAAGGTGATGAGCCGCTCGGCCTGGAATTGCACCATCTGCTGTTGGAAGCCGCGCCCGATGTCGCCGATGGTGTTGGCGACGGGCACGCGCACGTCGGAGAACGACAGCTCCGCCGTGTCGCTCGACCACATGCCGAGCTTCTCGAGCTTGCGCGACACCGCCACGCCGGGGAGGTCGGTCGGCACCACGATGAGCGACATGCCGCGGGCGCCGGGATCGTCGGAGGTGCGCGCCAGCAGGCAGAGCCAGTCGGCCTGCGTGCCGTTGGTGATGAAGAGCTTGGTGCCGTTGACGACCCACTCGTCCCCGTCGCGCACGGCGCGGGTCCGGATGCCGGCGACGTCGCTGCCGGCATCGGGCTCGGTCACCGCAATGGAGGTGACGACCTCGCCGCGGACGGCCGGCGCGAGATACCGCTGCTTCAACTCGTGCGAGCCGTAGCGCGCCAGTGCGGGCGTCGCCATCGACATCTGCACCGCCATGGCCATGGGGACGCCGCCGCAGCTGATGCGCCCCATCTCCTCGCCGGCGATGAGCGTGTACGTGTGGTCGGCCCCCATGCCGCCGTAGGCCTCGTCGTACTCGAGGCCGAGCAGCCCGACGGCCGCCAGCTTGGGGAAGAGCTCGTGGGCGGGGAAGGTGCGGGCGGCCTCCCACTCGTCCACGTGGGGCTCGATCTCCCGCTCGAAGAGGGCCCGGAGCGTCTTGCGGAAGAGCTGGTGCTCGTCGCTCTCGATCACCGACGAACGATAGCACCGGGGCTTTTTCGGCCGATGTCCGGGTACCCCCCTACACTGCGCACCCGTGACGGACGTGATGGTCGGCGTGCAGCATCACGACGGCATCCGGACGGTGACGCTCGATTCGCCGGCCAACCGCAACGCGCTCTCGGCCGCCCTGCTGGCACAGTTGGAGCAGGCGTTGCAGGACGCCACCACGGACCCGGACGTGCGCGCCGTGGTGCTGACGGGAGCGGG
Source organism: uncultured Acidimicrobiaceae bacterium (assembly GCA_963738135.1). Classification (GTDB taxonomy): domain Bacteria; phylum Actinomycetota; class Acidimicrobiia; order Acidimicrobiales; family RAAP-2; genus Bog-473. The sequence continues at coordinate 84,751 of CAVTVK010000002.1, forward strand.
GACGGTGTTCTGCTCGGGTGCCGATCTCTCCGAGCGCGGCACGGCCGCACCCAGCCGAATGCCGGCCATCCTCACGTCCATCGTCGAGAGTCCGGTGCCGGTCATCGTCCGCGTCAACGGTCACGCGCGGGCGGGTGGCCTCGGGCTCATTGCCGCCGCCGACATGGCGGTGGCGGCGGACGCGAGCACCTTCGCGTTCACCGAGGTCCGGGTCGGCGTCGCCCCGGCCATGATTCTGGTGCCGGCGCTGCGTGTGATGGACCGTCGCTTCCTCGCCCGTGCCGCGCTCACGGGCGAACGTTTCGGCGCGGCCGAGGCGGCCCAGGCCGGCCTGCTCACGGCGGTGACACCGGACGACGCCGCCCGCGACGAGTGGGTGGCCGCCCAGACACACGCCCTGCGCCAGGCCGCACCGGGCGCCGTGCGGGCGACGAAGGCCTTGCTCCGGTCGCTGCCCGCGTCGGGGTGGGCCGAGGGGCTGAGCGCCGCCGCGGCGACGTCGGCCGAGCTCTTCGCCGGCGCGGAGGCGGCGGAGGGGATGGACGCGTTCTTGCAGAAGCGCCGTCCCGCGTGGGACACGACGACATGAGCACAGCTCTCCGGTCGCGCCTGGTCGTCACGGGCGACGAGTTCCGCGACAACGCCGCCGCCATGGGCGCGCTCCTCGACCAGGTGGAGGCGCTGCACGAGCACGTGCTGGCCGGCGGCGGCGCCCAGTACGTGGAGCGGCACCGGGTCGCGCGGCAAGATGCTGGTGCGCGAGCGCCTCGAGGCTCTGGTGGATCCCGGTACGCCGGTGCTCGAGCTCAGCCCTTTGGCCGGGCTGCACACGGGTGACCCGCTCGGCGGCGGGGTCGTGGTGGCGCTCGCCGAGGTGGCGGGCACCCAGTGCCTCGTCATCGCCAACGACCCGACGGTGCGCGGCGGGACGACGAGCCCGACGACGATCGGCAAGCTCCTGCGCGCCATGGACGTGGCGGAGGAGAACCGCCTCCCGCTGCTGCTCCTGGTGGAGTCCGGCGGGGCGGACCTGCCCCGCCAGGCGGATGTCTTCGTCCCGGGGGGCGAGCAGTTCCGCCGCCTGACCCAGCTGTCGGCGCAGGGCATTCCCACCGTCTGCGTCGTGTTCGGGTCGTCGACCGCCGGTGGCGCCTACCTCCCCGGCATGAGCGACTACACGGTCATGGTCGAGGGCCGGGCGCGGGTCTTCCTGGGCGGGCCGCCGCTCGTCAAGATGGCGATCGGGGAGGACGCCGACGAGGAGGAGCTCGGGGGGGCCCGGATGCACGCGGAGATCTCGGGCCTGTGTGACTACCTGGCCCGAGACGAGCCCGAGGCGATCCGCGCCGCCCGGGGCATCGTGGCGCACCTGCACTGGTCGCGCCTCGGCCCCGCGCCGGTGGGGCCCGCCGACGAGCCGCGGTACCCGGCCGAGGAGCTGCTCGGGATCGCGTCGGTGGACGTGCGCGTGCCCTTCGACGTGCGCGAGATTCTGGCGCGGGTCGTCGACGGCTCCCGCTTCGAGGAGTTCAAGACGCTCTACGGCGCGCAGCTGGTGTGCGGGTGGGCGTCGATCGGCGGGTACCCCGTGGGCGTGGTGGCCAACAACGGCATCCTGTTCTCTCCCGAGGCGCAGAAGGGCGCCCAGTTCATCGCCCTCTGCAACCGCACCGACACGCCGATCCTGTTCGTGCAGAACATCACCGGCTTCATGGTCGGGACGCGGTACGAGCAGGGCGGCATCATCAAGGACGGGGCCAAGCTGATCAACGCGGTGTCGAACTCGACCGTGCCCCATCTCACCCTCATGGTGGGCGCCAGTTACGGGGCGGGCAACTACGCCATGGCGGGGCGGGCGTACGACCCGCGCTTCGTCTTCACCTGGCCCAACCACCGCATCGCCGTCATGGGCCCCAAGCAACTGGCCGGCGTGCTCTCCATTGTGCGGCGCAACGCCGCCGCCGCCGCCGGCCGCCCGTTCGACGAGGCCGCCGACGAGGAGCTGCGCCAGGCCACCGAGAACCAGATCGAGGAGGAGTCGACGGCGCAGTACGCCACGGGCCGTCTCTGGGACGACGGGATCATCGATCCGCGCGACACCCGCACCGTCCTCGCCGTCGCCTTGACGGCGGTGCACTCGGCGGCGGTGCGCGGCACGGCGATCTTCGGCGTGGTGCGGCACTGATGCTTCGTCGTCTTCTGGTGGCCAACCGGGGCGAGATCGCCCGCCGGCTCATCCGCGGCGCGCACGACGCCGGCCTGGAGGCCGTTGCCGTCTACGCCACCGACGACGCCGCCAGCCCCTACGTGGGTGAGGCCGATGCGGCGGTCCATCTGCCCGGCACGTCGCTGGCCGAGACGTACCTGTCGGCCGCCGCCCTCGTGGAGGCGGCCGCACTGGCGGGGGCGGATTCGTTGCATCCCGGGTACGGCTTCCTGTCCGAGAACCCCGCCCTCCCCGAAGCCTGTGCGGCCGTGGGCCTCACGTGGGTCGGGCCCTCGCCCGAAGCCATGCGCGTCATGGGCCACAAGGCGCGGGCCAAGGAGCTGGTGGCCGCCGCCGGCGTGCCGATCCTGCCGAGCGCGGTGGTGGCCGCGGGGGCCGACGAGGCCGGACTGCAGGCCGCCGCCGATGCCGTCGGGTACCCCCTCCTGGTCAAGGCCTCCGCCGGCGGCGGCGGGCGCGGCATGCGTCTCGTCGGCACGCCGGGCCAGCTGGTCGATGCCGTGGCCGCGGCCCAACGCGAAGCGGCGGCTGCGTTCGGGTCGGACGACGTCTTCCTGGAGCGGTATCTCGAGGCCCCCCGCCACGTCGAGGTGCAGGTGGTCGGGGACAGCCACGGCACGGTCCTGCACCTGCTGGACCGGGAGTGCTCGGTGCAGCGCCGGCATCAGAAGGTGGTCGAAGAGGCGCCCGCGGTCCTCGTGCCCGAGGCGACCCGGCGGCAGATGTGGGACGCCGCCGTGGCCGTGGCCCGGGCGGCCTCCTACGTGGGGGTGGGCACGGTCGAGTACCTGGTCGACGCCACCGGCTTCTACTTCCTCGAAATGAACACCCGCCTGCAGGTGGAGCACGGGGTGACCGAGCTGATCACCGGCCTCGACCTCGTCGGCCTACAGCTGGCGGTGGCGGACGGACAGCCGCTGCCGCTGACCCAGTCGGAGGTGGCGGCGAGCGGCCATGCCGTCGAAGTCCGCCTCTGCGCCGAACGGCCACGCGAGGACTACCGGCCGACGCCCGGGATCGCGACGTGGGTGCGGTGGCCGGAGGGGCCTGGGCTCCGCATCGACCGTGCCATCGAGTCGGGGAGCGTCGTGAGCCCCGCCTACGATTCGCTGGTGGCGAAGCTCATGGCCCACGGCCGGGACCGGGCCGGCGCCGTCGCCCGCCTGTCGCGGGCGCTGCGTGCGCTCGAGCTGGACGGCCTCGAGACGAACCGGGAGCTGCTCGGCGCGGTGCTGGACGACCCGGCCTTCCGGGACGGCCTGGCGGACGTGCACTACCTCGACGGCCGACCCGACCTGCGCGACGCGGCGCTCTCCGACGAGACACGGCGACGCCACGCCGCCGCGGCCGCCTCCTGCCTGACGAGCGAGCGGGCGTCGCGCAGTCTCGTGCCCGTTCCGGCCGCCGGTTGGCGCAACGTCGGCCACCCGCTGCACGCCGACCAGCTCACCGACGTCGTCGGGACGATGGAGGTGCGGGCGTCCGTGCCGGGCGAGGCGGTCCGCGTGCTCGTCGACGGCGAGTGGTGCATCGTCGGCACGACGCGTGTCGACGGCGAGAACGTCGACCTGACCGCGGACGGGCTGCGCCGTCGCTACCGGGTGCGGCTGTCCGCCCACCGGGCCGACGTCAACGGGCCCGAGGGCCAATCGAGTTTCGCTCTGCACTCCGAGGACGACGCCGACGCACGCGGGGGCGTGGCCGGCGAGTGTCGCGCCCCACTGCCCGGAGCAGTGTCCAAGGTCCTGGTGGCGGAGGGCGACGTGGTGGCCGAGGGTGAGGGGCTGGTGGTGCTCGAGGCGATGAAGATGGAGCACACGTTGCGGGCCAACGGTGCAGGGAGGGTGTCCCACGTGCACTGCGCGCCCGGCCAGCAGGTCGACGTGCACGACCTGCTGGTGACGGTGGAGCCGGAATGAGCACACCCGACGTCCTGCGGATCGGGAACTGCAGCGGGTTCTTCGGCGACCGCACCGGCGCCGCCCGCGAGATGGTCGACGGCGGACCGCTCGACGTGTTGACCGGCGACTGGCTGGCCGAGTTGACGATGTACATCCTCCACAAGACGCGGCAGCGCAGCGGCGGCTACGCCCGCACGTTCCTGCGTGAGCTCGAGGAGGTGCTCCCGACCTGCATGGAGCGGGGCATCACCGTGGTCTCGAACGCCGGCGGCCTGCAGCCGGCGGCGTTGGCGGACGCCGTGCGCGAGCTGGCCCGGCGACAGGGCCTCGACCCTCGCGTGGCCTCGGTCTCGGGGGACGACATCACGCCCCAGTTGGGCAGACTGCAAGCGCAGGGTGAGAAATTCGTCAACCTCGACACGGGCGAGGTGCTGCCGGCCAACGCCTCCGTCGTGACAGCGAACGCCTACCTGCGGGCGCGTCCGATCGCCGATGCGCTCGCCGCCGGCGCGCAGATCGTCGTGACCGGCCGCGTGACCGATGCTGCGCTGGTGGTCGGCCCGGCACTGCACGCGTTCGGTTGGTCGGACGACGACCTCGACGCCATTGCCGGCGCGGTGGTGGCGGGGCACGTCATTGAGTGCGGCGCCCAGTGCTGCGGCGGGAACTACGCCTTCTTCGAGGAGGTGCCGGGCCGGGCCCACATCGGCTTCCCGCTGGCCGAGCTGCGGGCGGACGGGTCGTCGGTGATCACCAAGCACCCCGGCACCGGTGGCATGGTCACCGTCGGGACGGTCACGGCCCAGCTCCTCTACGAGATCGGCGGCCCGCGCTACCTCAGCCCCGATGCCGTGGCGCGCTTCGACACGATCGAGCTGGCGCAGGAAGGGACCGACCGGGTGCGCATCGCGCCGGTGCGGGGTGAGCCACCCCCCGCCACGCTGAAGGTCACCGCCAACCTCGACGCCGGCTGGCGCAATTCCATGACGCTGGCCTTGACGGGCGCCCAGGTGGCCGAGAAGGCCCGCTTCGCCGCGGAGACGGTGTGGGACGGCGTTCCCGGCGGGCGCGGCGCCTTCGCCGACACGGCGGAAGACCTCTCGGGCGACCTGACGGGTGGTGGCCTGGCCTACCTGCGTCTGGCCGTGCGGGGCGACGACGAGCAGACGGTCGGCCGGGCCTTCTCGGGCGCCGTCGTCGAGACCAGCCTGTCGAGCTATCCCGGCACCTTCTTCACGTCCGCTCCGTCGGGCGCGCAGGGCGTGGCCCGCTATTGGCCGACGACGGTCAGTAGCGCCGCGGTGACACCGCACATCGAGTGCGAGGGCCAACTGGTGCTCGCCACGCCGCTCACCACCTTCGACGGCGGTGCCGCTCCCGAAGCGCCGTCGGCGACGGCGACAGTGGCGGCGGCGACGCACCCGGATCCGCCCGACGGGGGCGATGTGGACATGGTGGCGGTCCCGTTGTGGGCTCTCGTCGGCGCCCGGTCGGGGGACAAGGGGGGCGATGCCAACCTCGGCGTCTGGGCCGACGACGACGCCGTGGCGGCGTGGCTCCAGCACGAGCTCTCCGTCGCACTGCTCAAGACGTTGCTCCCCGAAGTCGGGGAGTATTCGGTGAGCCGGTACCCGCTGCCGAACCTCCGGGCCGTGAACTTCGTCGTGCACGGTCTCCTCGGCTGGGGTGTCGCCTCGAACCTCCGCCTCGACACCCAGGCCAAGGGCCTGGGCGAGCTGCTGCGTTCCCGCACGGTCGAGGTGCCCGCGGCGCTGGTGACGCAGGGCCCGGCCGCGTCGAGGCTCGCAGCGCGCTGACGGGTGCCGGGCGGATCCCGCCCGGGCATCTGGCAGGATGACGGCGTGGAGTCGGCCGCCCGCATGATCGCGCTGATCGCGGGCATCGCCCTCGTGCTCGCGACTACCTGGAGCGTGTTCACGGCGCTCGTCGTGCCGCGGGTGACGTCGTCGCCGGCCATGCGCATGCTGGCCCGGGTGCTCGGCGGATCGGCGCGTCGTATTGCCCCCAAGCTCCCGAACTACGAGGCGCGCGACCGGGCCCTGTCCTTCGTCGGGCCGGCGGCCATGGTCCTCCTCTTCGTGCTCTGGCTCTGCTTCATCGTCCTCGGCGTGGCGTTGATCGAGTGGGAGGCGGCGGGGGTGGACTTCGCCACGGCACTCGGGATATCGGGGTCGTCGGTCTTCACACTCGGCATCGTGTCGTCGGGCCAGGCCGGCCCACGGGCGGTGGAGGTCATCGCCTCCGGCATCGGCCTGCTGGTGGTGGCGCTCGAGATCGCCTATCTGCCGACGCTGTACACCCAGTTCTCGACCCGTGAGACAGAGGTGACCCTTCTGGAGGCCCGAGGCGGGGATCCGGCCTGGGGCCCGGAGATCCTGGCCCGCCACCACTGGCTGGACACCATGGACGAGCTGCCGCCGCTCTACTCGGACTGGGAGCGCTGGGCCGCCGCGGTCTCGGAGAGTCACGCCAACTATCCCGGGTTGCTCTGGTTCCGTTCGCCGGTGCCGACCCGTAGTTGGCTCGTGGCCCTGGTGGCCATGATGGACTCGGCGGCGCTGTACCACGCGGTGAGTCCGGCGCAGACGCCGCGCCAGGCTCGCCTGTGCCTCTCCATGGGCATCAAGTGCCTGCGCTCCATGGCCCGCGCCTTGCGCATCCCCTACGACGACGACCCGCTCCCGACCGCGAGTATGCGCCTGTCGCGCCAGGAGTTCGACGAAGGTTTCCGCCGGCTCGAGTCCGTGAACTTCCCGGCCGAGCGTTCGGCGGACGACGCCTGGCGCCACTTCCAGGGTTGGCGGGTCAACTACGAACCCATCGTCGATGCGCTGACCGTGATCATCGTGCCGCCGCCCGCGCCCTGGTTCATTGCCCGTCCCGCGCTCGGCCTGGCCCGGTTCCCCCTCGTGCTCAACCGGACGCCGGACGAGCCGGACGGGGCTCAGGTGTTCGCGGCCAACAAGACCTTCAAGACGCCGTCGGCCCGCGAGTCGAACAACTCGTAGGCCTCGGGGGCCTGGCTCAGGTCCATCCGGTGCGTGAACGTCTCTCCCAGACCCGCCAGGCGGCCCGACTGCAGGAGCGGGACGAGCGAGCGCCAGGTCCCGGGAACGGGTGCGAACACGGCGCGCAGGGTCAGGCTCTTCAAGAAGACGATCCCCATCGGAAAGGGGAGGTCCATGGTGAGGTTGACGCCGACCACCGAGACCGTCCCGCCGGCGGCGGCGCAGGACACGGCGTCGAGGACCGTGGCATCGGCGCCGACCGCCTCGATCACGCTCTCGGCGCCCCGGCCGCCGGTTGCTTCGAGCACCTGCAGCGACCCGGGAGCATCGCGGGCATCGATCGGCTCGGCCCCGAGGCGCTCGGCCCGCGCCAGTCGTTCGGGCACGACGTCCACGGCCAGGATGCGCGCCGGCCCGAAGAGGGACGCGCAGCGCAGGGCCATGATCCCGACCGGGCCCAGCCCCACGACGACCACGGTGGCGCCCGGCCTGATGTCCGCCCGCAGCGCGCCCAGGTAGCCCGTGGGGAGGATGTCGGTGAGGAGCACGGCCTCCTCGTCGGCGACGCCCTCGGGGATCGGGAGGGCGAAGAGGTCGGCGAACGGCACCGCCATCGCCTCGGCTTGCCCCCCTGGGAGGTCGGGCACCGTCCCGAAGGCGGTGGCCCTGTCGTTCAGGCAGACGTTGGGCTGGCCCGCCAGGCAGGCGGTGCAGAGGCCGCAGCCGATCACGCCCGAGACGAGCACGCGGTCACCGGCCCTCAGGCTGTGGACGTGTGGCCCGACTTCGGCCACCGTGCCGATGGCCTCGTGGCCGAGCCGGATGCCGCTCCCTGTCGGCGCATCGTGATAGAGGTGGAGGTCGGAACCGCAGATGGCGGTGCGCTCGACCGTCACGATGACGCCGTCGGGACCGGGGAGGACGGGATCGGGGACGTTCTCGACCTTGACGCTGCGCGGTCCTTCGAGGACGGTGGCTCGCATCTCCGCACGCTACCCCGCAGGACTACACTTCCACGGGCCGAAATTCCGGCCTGCAGACAGGCCCATCCGCCCTCGGAGATCCATTGCCCCGGACACTCGAACCCAACACGACCGACGTGGTCGACGAGGACATCGAGGCGTTCTTCGCGTTCGAGGATCTCTGGGCGGTCATCGTGTGGAACGACGACGTCACCACCTTTCAGACGGTGATCCAGGCCTTCGTGGAGATCTTCGGGCACACGGTGGAGCGGGCCGACAAGCTGGCCTGGCGCATCCACAGAACGGGCAAGGCCGTGGCCGCAGTGCGTCCGAAGGACGAGGCGGAGGCCGCCGTCCACGCGCTGCACTTGCGCAAGATCTCGGCCTCACTGAGCCGGGCCTGAAATTCTCCCGACGCCCTGACTGGATCCCCGGCAGACGGGGCCGTCGGGGCAGCACCCCTCCGACCTCGCGGTCGGGCCGCTGCCGACGGTCGCCTCCCTCCCAGTCGAACGACGCGCCCTGCAGGCGAAATGCGGTGTCCCCGGAGCGACTGGGGTCGCCCCCGGGACTTGTGTGTATGCTTTGAGCATTCACTCAAAGTGAGGGGTCGCACATGGCCAAGTCGGGAACGACGAGCAGCGTGGTGGGCAGGGACTCCTCCCGGTCGTCCGGCACGCGCACGAAGCTGATCGATGGCGCCATCGAGACGCTCAAGGCCGAGGGGTACGCCGGGTCGAGCGCACGAGCGATCGCCGAGCGGGCCGGCCTGAACCAGGGGCTGATCTTCTACCACTTCGGATCGGTGGCCAACCTCCTGTTGGCCGCGCTCGACTCGGTGAGCGAACGCCGCATGGTGCAGTACGGGGCGGCAGTCGACGAGGTGCGTTCGCCCACCGAGCTCGTCGACGTGGCCACGGCCATCTTCCGGGAGGATCTCGACGCCGGCTACGTGGCCGTCCTCGTGGAGATGATCGCCGGTGCGTCCTCGACCCCGGGTCTGGGCCCCGAGGTCTCCGCTCGCCTCGGCCCCTGGTTCGCGTTCGCCGAGCAGGCGGTGACCACCACGCTCGGCCCCCCGCTGGAGTCGGTCCTGCCGCCCGGTGACGTGGCGTACGCCATCGTGGCCCTCTACCTCGGGCTCGAGATGCTGACGCAGCTCGAGGGCGATCGTGCGAGGGCGCTCGCGCTCTTCGGCCACGCCAAAAACCTGGCCGCACTCCTGGAGGCCCTCGCCCCGCCGGTGCCGGCGCCGACGCCGACGCCGACGGGGCAACCATGACCGGGGCCGCCCCCTCGGGAGCCGGGTCCCGACGACACGCGACCGATTCCGGCCTCGACGTGGTCACCGGTGCCTTCAGCTACTCGGGCGCCGTCCCTGGCTCGGGCGTTGCTGCAGGAGGGCCGGCAGGTGCGCACCCTCACGGGGCACCCGGGTCGCGCCCCGGCCGGGTCGCCCGTCGACGTCCACCCGCTCGACTTCGACGATCACCTGGGCCTGGTGGCATCGCTCTCCGGAGCGACGACGCTCTACAACACCTATTGGGTGCGCTTCCCCCACGGGACCGTCGACCACGAGCGGGCGGTGGCCAACTCGCGGGCGTTGTTCCACGCGGCCAGGCGGGCGGGCGTCCGGCGGATCGTGCACGTGAGCATCACCCATCCCAGCAGCACCTCGCCCTTCCCGTACTTCCGGGGCAAGGCGCTGGTGGAGCGCGCGTTGGCCGAATGCGACGTCTCCTACGCCATCGTGCGGCCCGCCGTCCTGTTCGGCGGCGACGGGGTGCTCCTGAACAACATCGCCTGGCTCCTCCGCCGGCTGCCGGTCTTCGCCATCGGCGGGAGCGGGGACTATCGGATCCGGGGCATCCATGTCGACGACCTGGCGCACCTCTGCCTGGCCAAGGCGGTCGAGCCACAGGACAGCGTGACCGAAGCCGTCGGTCCGGAGCGGCCGACCTTCAACGAACTGGTCGGGACCATCCGAGAGGTCGTCGGGAGTCGCGCCCGCCTCGTGCACGTTCCGGGGTCCGCCATGCCTCTCTTCGCCCGTGCGCTCGGGCTCGTGCTGCGCGATGTGCTGCTCACCACCGAGGAATACCGGGCCATGGCCGCCGGCCTGGCCGACACCGACGGTCCCGCCACCGGCTCGACGGCCGTGTCGGTCTGGCTGGCCGAGCACGGGGAGACCCTGGGCCTCCACTACGCCAACGAGCTCACGCGCCACTTCGTCGGCACCAGCTGACCCGGCCTTCCTCCGAGTCAGGTCAGGCGCGCCATCAGACGCTCCTTCACCGCGGGCCACTCGGCGGCCACGATGGAGAAGCGGGCCGAGGTCCGCACGGTGTCGTCGGCGCCCGGCCGATCCGCCCGCATGATGCCGTCGAGCTGGCCGCCGATGCGCTCAATGGCGGCCCACGACCTCTTGTTGCGAACGTCGGTCTGCAGCGCGACCCGGTGGACCTCCCAGACCTCGAAGGCATGGGTCAGCATCAACAACTTGGCCTCGGTGTTGACGTGCGTGCGTTGTGCCGGCCCGGCCAGCCACGTGAAGCCGATGTCGACGACGTCGGGCACCCCGTGGCGCTGGTGCACGGCACCGGGGGGCCACTGCCAGTAGGCCATCTCGCAGAAGCGGGTGGCGCCGACGACCAGGTCGGACCCGTCCGGCCCGGCTCCCCGCCGCATCGTGGCGAAGGCCACGTGCGCCCCTGACGCCACCTTGGCCAGCGCATCGCGCACGTACTCGGTCATCTGCTCCACCCCGTCGGGCGTGTAGGTCCACTGGAATGTGCTGCGGTCCAGCGCGGCCGCCGCGACGAGAGCGGGAATCTGGGCCTCGGTCAGCGGCTCCAGTCGGACGAAGGACCCTTCGAGCGTGAACGGCTCAGGCATGAACGGCGGGTACGGCGTCATCCGCCGGACCCGACTCGCCCTGGCCGCCTGCCTGCGGAGGCCCGGTCGGCGCCCCGGTGGGGACCACGAAATCGCGCTGGTGGACCAGCGCGAAGCCGCAGACGGCACCCACCAGAGCCACCACCGCACCGATCTCCATGAGGTGGTTCAGCGTCACCGAGAAGCCCGAGTGGTAGGCCTGGAGCAGCGCGTTGCGGGCGCCGGCGATCGGGATGGCGGTCGCTGCCTGGCGGACCTCGCCCGACGACATGGCTCCCTGGAGTTGGGCCCCGCCCCGGCGCAGCACCTCGGGTCCGAAGGGCGACTTCGCCAGCGCGGCAGTGGTGTGCGCCACGATCTGGCTCTGGAACACCGCGCCGAGAACGGCGATGCCGGTGGCGATGCCCACTTGTCGAAAGGTGTTGTTGGCACCGGAGGCCATGCCACTGCGCTGCGGCTGGACGACGGAGACGGCGCCCGAAGCCAGGACCGGGTTGACGATCCCGACCCCGAAGCCGCTCACGATGAAACCGGGCAGCAGCACGGTCCAGGTCGAGTTCGGATGGGTCGTCGCCATGAGCAGGAGTCCGCCCGTGACGAAGAGCATCCCGATGCCCAACAGGTACCGCGACTGCACGCGCACCGTCAGCCGCCCGGCGAAGAAGGAAGTGAAGAAGATGACCAGGGTCATGGGCAGGAAGCGGATGCCGGCAGCGAACGGGCCGTAGCCCAGGTTGTCCTGGATGTAGAGGGTCAGGTAGAGGAACATGGCGAAGATCGACGCGGCCAGCGTGAAGGCCACCGTCGAAAGGCCCACGAAGGCCGGGATCTTGAACAGGCCGAGATCCAACATCGGGTCTGCCGCAAAGCGTTCGTTGACGAAGAAGCCCACCATCAGGACGCCCGCGGCCACGAGCAAGGTAATGGTGGTGCCGCTGCCCCAGCCGAAGTCGTTGCCGCGCACCAGCGCGAACACGAGCAGGAAGAGGCTCACCGAGAAGGTGACGAAGCCCACCCAGTCGATCTTGCGCGCCCGCAGGTCCTCCGACTTGGCGATCTGGGTGAAGGTGATGATGACCGCAATGGCGCCGATGGGCACGTTCACGAAGAAGATCCAGCGCCAGCCGATGCCGCTCGTGATGGCGCCACCGATCAGTGGCCCGATGGCGACGGCGCCGCCGATCACTGCGCCGTAGACGCCGAAGGCGGTCCCGCGGTCGCGCCCCGTGAAGGCGGCGGCGATCAGCGCCAGCGAGGTGGCGAACATGATGGCCCCCCCGACGCCCTGGACGGCGCGGGCCAGGTTGAGCATGAGGGGCGTGGTGGAGAGGCCGCAGACCAGCGAGGCCAGCGAGAAGACGATCAACCCGACGGCGAAGATCTTGCGCCGGCCGTAGATGTCGCCCGCCACCCCTGCGGTCAGCAGGAAGGCGGCCAGGGTCAGCGAGTAGGCGTCCACGACCCATTGCAGGTCAGAGAAGCTCGCGTGCAGCGACTGCTGGATGTCCGGCAGCGCCACGTTCACGACCGTGATGTCGAGAAGGAGCATGAAGGTCGCCGTGCAGACGGCGATCAGGGTCCACCATTTGCGGTCGAGAGCAGGCATTTTCGGAGTGTATCGAGTGGAGGTTCTCGCCCGTACAATGAGGTGTGATCGTCGGATCAGCCCTCACCATCGAGATCGGCGACCGTACCCTGCTGTCGGACGCGTCGTTCGTGGTCGGCGCGGGCGAAAAGGTCGGCCTGGTGGGGCGCAACGGGACCGGGAAATCGTCCTTCATCTCCGTGTTGGTGGGGGAGACCTCGCCCCAGCTGCGGCACCGGGGCAACGTCCGTCTCCTCGGGTCCTTCGGCTACCTGCCGCAGGCACCGGTGCCGGGAGGTCTCGGGCTCGAGCCGACCGGCTTCTCCCACATCCTCTCCGCCCGCGGCCTCGACGTCCTCGACGACGCCTTGGGCACCTCCCGCGGTGCCATGGCAGACGATCCCACCGAGGAGAACATCGAGCTGTTCACGGACCTGCAGGAGCAGTTCCAGTCCAACGGTGGCTACGAGGCCGAGTCGGTGATGGCCCGCCTGGCCGACGGCCTCGGACTGCGCCAGGAGCTCCTCTTGGAGGACATCGACTCGCTCTCCGGCGGCCAACGGCGCCGCGTCGACCTCATGCGCGTGCTCTTCCAGGAGCCCGACCTGATGATCCTCGACGAGCCGACGAATCACCTCGACCGGTCCGCCAAGCGCTGGCTGCTCGACGAGCTGGCCCGCTTCAACGGCGCCCTCCTCGTCGTCAGCCACGACTTGAAGCTGCTCGACCAGTCGATCACCAAGGTGCTCAACATCGCGAACCAGCACCTGACTGAGTGGAAGGGGAACTACTCCAAGTTCGAGGCGCTGCGCGAGGCCGACCAGTCCCAGCGCGAGCGCTCCTCCGAGCTCGAGGCGCGCGAGATCAAGCGCCTCTCGTCGCTGGCCGACTCCATGCGGGCGAGCACCGAGAAGCGGGCGCGTAAGGCCAAACAGCTGGATCGACGGGTCGAGCGCATGGAGGCGGGTCGGACCCAGGTCGAGAAGCGCGACCGGGCCAGCAAGTTCTCGCTCCCGACGCCACCTCGCTCCGGCGCCGTCCCGCTCGAGGTGGCCAAAGTGGGCATCCGCTACGGCAGCAACGAAGTCGTGTCCGAGGTGACGTTCCACGCCGGGCGGGGCGACCACATCGTGATCATCGGCCGCAACGGTGCCGGGAAGTCCTCACTGTTGCGCTGCCTGGCCGGCGAGCAGGAACCGTCCAACGGCGTGATCGAGTTCGGGGCCAACGTCGAACTCGGGTACTTCGCCCAGGAGCACGAGCAGATCGACCCCGATCGCCGCGCGCTCGACAACGTCAGCGACGCCGTGCTCAAGGCCGAGCGCGACCGCCGCGCCCTGCTGGGCTCGTTCGGGCTGCCGTCCAAAGCGGCCGACCAGTTGCCGGGCACGCTCTCGGGAGGTGAGCGGGCCAAGCTCGGGCTGGCCATGCTGTCGGCGGGGGAGGCCAACCTGTTGCTGCTCGACGAGCCGACCAACAATCTCGACCCCTCGTCCATCGCGGCCGTCGGCGCCATGCTCGGCGCCTGGCCCGGCACCATCGTGGCGGTCAGCCACGAACGGGGTTTCGTGGAGGCGCTGCGCCCGACCTACTGCCTGCGTCTGCCCGAGGAGCACTTCACGCATTGGCGCGAGGAGTACCTCGACGACGTGGAGATGCGCTAAGCGAACCCTTACTTCATCCAGATCTGTGTCGGCCAGAGCACGCCCTCGTCGAAGGCGACGGCCTTCGAGTGCTGCAGCGTGGTCGGGTTGGCGAAGTTCTGCACCTTCGGGTTGGCCACGACGGCCCAGGTGTCCCGGGCCAGCCAGAGGTAGGGGACGTCCTGGGCCAGGTACTGGTTGACCTGCTGGTAGGCCTTGACGCGGTCCGCCTTGTCGTTGGTGGTCCGGCCGGCCAGCAGGGCGGTCTGAATGCGGGGGTCGCTGTTGCGGGCCATGTTCAGCGCCAGCGGCGGCGACGTGGTCTGGGTGCTCCACCACACGTAGTTCAGGTCGGGGTCGACGGCACCGAACTGCCGCCAGAGGGTGGCCTGGTACGTGCCGGCCAGCGCGTTGTTGATCAGCGTGGACTGGGCGATGATGTTGATGTTCACCTTCATACCGGCCTGCTGGAAGGCCTGCTGGAGGAATTGGGCCGCCCGTATCACGTCCGAGTTGCTGGTGGAGTTGAGGTCGAAGGTGACCGGTTTTCCCGTCTGCTGCTGCACCTGCTTCACCAGCTTGGCCGCCTGTGTCGGGTTGTATTTCGGATACGAGGTCTTGGTGTAGTACTCGCTGCCCGGAATGAACAGTCCGTTCAGCGGGTCGTTGACGCCCTTGAGGATCACCTTGGAGAACTGGACCTGGTTGATGCACATGGCCATGGCCGTCCGCAGCGTCTTGTTGTTGAACGGGGCCGTTGACGTGTTCAACATGATGCACTGCGCCGTGGGCTGGCCCACCACCTGCCCGCTGTTGTCGTAGTACGCCCACTTGTCGTTGCCCCGGAACTGCAGCAGGCTGCTGGGCGAGTTGGTGTGCATGATGTCGACCTGGCCCGTCTGGAGCGCGTCGGCCCGGGCGTTGGGATCGATGATGGGCTTGAAGGTGATGGAGTTGAGGTAGGGCAAGCCCTTCCGCCAGTAGTGGGGATTCCTGGTGGCCGTCATGTGGCTGTTCGGAACCCAGTCCTGGAAGACGAAGGGCCCGGTCCCGATCGGATGTGAGGTCCCAGTGGAACTGTTCAGCATCGCCGGCGCCGCCAGGTAGCCGGTCTGCGCCTGGGCCAGGTAGTAGGGGAACGGCGCCCACGAGGTCTTCATGGCGATGGTGACCGCCAGCGGCCCCGTCACGGAGGCGGAGACGATCTGGTCGGCGAAGGCGGGTCCCGTCAGGATCGAAGTCGCGCTCTTCTCGATGTTGAGGTGCAGCGCGTTGGCGTCGAGGGGCGTGCCGTCGTGGAACACGATCCCGGGGCGCAGGGTGATCGTGAACGAGGTGAAGTCCTCGTTCGACGTGATCGACTGCGCGAGGTACGGCTCGACCCCTCCCGTGGCGTTCACGATGGCGATGGGGTCCATGACGCTGCGGCCGTAGAGGAACCCGCCCTCGTCCCAGCGCGCCGTTGAGGGGTCGAAGCCGCTCTCCTCGGTATCGATGCCGAAGGTGAGCGATCCGCCCTTCACCGGTCTCGATTTCGAGATCCCGTTCTTCCCGGGCCCGTTGGTCTGGGCGGCACCGGCCTCGCCTTCGAGTCCGCCGAGCATCGCTGCTCCGGCGCCCAGTGCGAGTCCACCGGCCATGAACGACCGACGATCAAAGGACTGCGTCATCGCAAAAACCCCCCAGGGTCTCGATCCCCACTGCGTACGGCTCTGTCGCGCCGCAGGTTACAACTTCGTGACCGTTTGAGGGTGGCGGGGATTGGGGGGCCGTCGATCACCTATGGCAACCTGGGCCGCAACGAGCCCAGGACCACAGAAGGAGGCAGAAATGACGATCGCAACGGGGGACCGGGTGCCCGACGTGAAGGTCTTCACATTCGGCGACAAGGGACCCCAGGCGACCACGTCGAGCGAGGTCCTGGGAAAGGGCAAGGTCGTCCTCTTCGGGGTCCCGGGCGCCTTCACCCCCACCTGCTCGGACCACCACCTTCCCGGTTTCGTGCTGCGTGCGGAAGAGCTGCGGGCCAAGGGCGCCGACAAGGTGGTGTGCGTGTCGGTCAACGACCCCTTCGTGATGGGTGCGTGGGCGCAGGACCAGAACGTGGGCGACGCCGTCGTCATGCTCGCTGACGGCAACGGCGAACTGGCCGAGGCCATGGGCCTCACCATGGACGGCAGCGGCTTCGGTCTCGGGTCGCGCATCCAGCGTTTTGCAGCCATCCTCGACGACGGCGTCGTGAGCTGGATCGCCGTCGAGCCCGGCCCGGGAATGCAGGTCAGCTCGGCCGAGGAAGTGCTCGCCGCGCTCTAGCCGATCACCGGGTGGCGCTGACCCACCCGGTGCACCTCCCCGGGGGCCTCGCAGCCCCTCCCAACCGACTCCACCCTTGACAGGCAACCAAATGGCTGCTTATGTAGAGTCATGCAACCAAATGGCTGCATGATATGGAGTGGAAGATGCGATGCGCGAGATGGATGCGGTCTTCCGGGCTCTGAGCGACCCGGCCCGGCGCCGGCTGCTCGACAGGCTCAACGACCGAAACGGGCTCACGCTCAGCGAGCTCTGCGCGGACATGGGCATGACACGGCAGTCGGTTTCCAAGCACCTCGACGTCCTGGAGGAGGCCGGCCTCGTGGCCACCTCGCGTCGAGGGAGGGAGAAGCTGCACTTCCTGAACGCCGCCCCCATCAACGACATCGCCGACCGCTGGATCCACCACTACGACCGGGCGCGGGCCGAGGCCCTCGCCGATCTCAAGACGGCACTGGAGGCCACACCAATGAACCAGAAAAGCGATCAGACAACCTTCGTCTACACGACCTACATCAACGCCACGCCGCAACGCGTCTGGCAGGGGTTGACCGATCCGGTCTTCACGGAGCGGTACTGGCGCCACCCGGCCGCGGGCGGCGTCGCGTACCGCACGGACTGGGGCAAGGGATCCCGCTACGACGTGGCCTACGAGAAGGTTGGGCTGACGGTCAGTGACCCCGAGCAGGTGATCCTCGAGGCCGATCCCTATCGGCGCCTCTCCTACACCTGGCACACGTTCACGCCCGAGTGGGCCGCCGCGCACGGCGTCGACGAGCCGACGGCCGCCGTCTTTCGGGCGGAGCCGCGCTCCAAGGTCGCATTCGACATCGAAGAAGCAGGGGAGGGAGTGGTGAAGCTGACCGTCGTCCACGACGGCTTCACGCCCGGGAGCGCCGTGCTGGACGGTGTCCGCGGCGGGTGGCCGGCTGTCATCGCCAGCCTGAAGACACTGCTCGAGACCGGTTCGGCGCTGCCCGCGGCCTAGCCGAACGGCATCGCCAGGAGGAGGCCACATGGGCGCCGGCACGGGGTTCACGTACTGCATCTATATCGAGGCGACGCCTGGGCAGGTATGGCAGGGATTGACCGACCCCTCCTGCACCAGGCGCTACTGGCGGCACGCAACGCTGGGCGGCAAGTCGTTTCCGTCGGACTGGACCAAGGGGTCGACGTGGGACCTGGTCCACGAGGACGTGGGTCTGGTGGTGCGCGACCCCGAGCAGGTCATCCTCGAGGCCGACCCCCCCGTCCGGCTCTCGTACACATGGCACTCCTTCACGCCGGAATGGGCAGCGCTCGTCGGCCTCTCCGACGAGACCGCAGCGGCGTGGCGGGCCGAGCCACGCTCGAAGGTCGCCTTCGACATCGAACAGAGGGACCCGGCAGTGACCAGGCTGACCGTCACCCATGACGGGTTTGCCCCGGGGAGCCAGGTGTTGGCGGGCATCTCCGAGGGTTGGCCCGCCGTGCTGTCGAGCCTCAAGACGCTCCTCGAGACGGGCGATCCCCTGCCGGCGACTTAGGCTTCCGGGGGCCGCGGACTTCGGCTGCCCAGGCCGAACACGCAGATCAAGGCCCCTTGCTCCGGAGGGTCCTTCAGAGTAGGATACTCAGTATGCTACTTCGAATGGAACGTCCATGAGCGTCCGCCACGCCCTGTTGGCCCTCCTGAGCGAGGGACCGAAGTACGGGCTCCAGCTACGACAGGAGTTCGAGTCGAGGACGGGCGAGGTGTGGCCGCTGAACGTCGGGCAGGTGTACACGACGCTGCAGCGACTCGAGCGTGACGGCCTGGTCGAGTCCGACGGGTCCAGCGAAGAAGGCTCGCAGAAGGGGTTCCAAATCACCCGGGAGGGAGCGGACGAGCTGGCCCAGTGGCTGCGCACCCCGCCGGACTTCTCGTCTCCGCCCCGTGACGAGTTGGTGATCAAGGTGCTGGTGGCCTTGGGGCTGCCGGGTGTCGACGTCCACGAGGTGGTCCAGCTCCACCGACGCTATTTGGTGGAGCTCATGCAGCAGTGGACGCACCTCAAGGAGGACGAAGCGCGCCTCGATCTCAACTTCGCCCTGGTCGTCGACGCCGAGCTGTTCCGCCTGGACTCGCTGGTCCGGTGGTTGGACACGGCCGACGGCCGTCTGAAGAGAGCGGCGGCGGGCGAAGATGCGCCGGCCGCACCGTCGTTCCCCCTCCCCAAGGCACGGCGCAGGGTAGGAGCCCCCGAATGAGCTACCTCGAGCTACGCGATATCTCCAAGGTCTACGGGGAGGGAGCCACCGAGGTCCTGGCTCTGCAGCATGTCGACCTGTCCGTGGAGGCCGGATCCCTGGTGGCGGTCATGGGCGCCAGCGGGTCGGGCAAGAGCACGCTGTTGACCATCGCCGGCAGCCTGGAGGACGCCACCCGCGGCGAAGTCTCCATCGGCGGCCGTGCGCTCTCCACACTCTCGCGCAACGGCAAGGCGCAGCTGCGCCGGCAGTCCATCGGGTACGTCTTCCAGGACTACAACCTGCTGGCCGGGCTCAGTGCGGTGGAGAACGTCTCCCTGCCGCTCGAGCTCGACGGC
Organism: uncultured Acidimicrobiaceae bacterium; assembly: GCA_963738135.1. Classification (GTDB taxonomy): domain Bacteria; phylum Actinomycetota; class Acidimicrobiia; order Acidimicrobiales; family RAAP-2; genus Bog-473. The sequence goes on from CAVTVK010000002.1 coordinate 103,873, forward strand.
GTGGCCGCCCGCAAGGCGCAGGCGGTGGCCCTCGAGTCCCTCGAAGACTTCGGGCTGACCGATCGGGCATCGCACTATCCCGACCAACTGTCCGGAGGCGAGCGCCAACGGGTCGCCATCGCCCGCGCCGTGGTGGGGGGCCGCCAGCTCCTCCTGGCCGACGAGCCCTCCGGCGCGCTCGACTCGACCAACGCCGAGGGTGTGATGCGGCTGATCCTCGCGGCGTGTCACCGGGGCCTGGCGGCCGTCGTGGTGACCCACGACGCGCAGCTGGCGTCGTGGGCCGACCGCGTGATCTTCCTGCGCGACGGCCGCATCGTTGACCAGACGCTGCCGATCGCGAGCCCGGAGACGTTCCTGGCGGACGTCCGGAACCAATGAGCGTCGGCGTCCTCGAGCGGACCGCCACCGGATCGGTCCCTGCGCCGAGCACCGGTGGCATCCCGGCCCGCCGGGCCATGGTCCGCTGGGCCTGGCGCCTGTTCCGCCGCGAGTGGCGGCAACAGTTGCTCATCCTCATCCTCATCATTGTGGCGGTGGCTGCCGTCGTCGTCGGCGCCGCGGTGGCGGTCAACACGCCACCGGCCGCCAACGCGGGCTTCGGCAGGGCCGACGACCTCGCGACCTTCAACCTCTCGGCTCCCACCGGCAAGGCGCCGTCGGTGAGCCTCCCCCACGTGGAGGCGCAGATCGCCGCGCTCGAACACCGCTTCGGCAGGGTCCAGGTCATTGAGAACGAGACGTTCAACATTCCCGGCTCCAGCGGGACGTACCAGCTGCGGTCCCAGGACCCCCACGGGCCCTACGGCGGCCCCATGCTGCAGCTGCTCTCGGGGAGCTACCCGACTGGGTCCGATCAGATCGCCGTCACCCCCGGGCTGGCGTCCGAGCTCAACCTCGCCGTCGGTGACATCTGGCCGCAGGGCGGCAAGACCGTCGTCGGCATTGTGCAGAACCCCCAGAGCCTGCTCGACGAGTTCGCCCTGGTCCCGCCCGGACAGGTGGCGAACCCGACCCAGGTGAACGTCCTCTTCGATGCGCCAGGCGTCGACCCCGGCCGGATCGGGTCCAACGTCACGACGCCGAGCCAGAACGGCAACGCCAACGCGATCAATCCCGACACCATCGTGCTGGCATTGGCGACGGTCGGCATGCTCCTTATCGCCCTGGTGTCGATCGGCGGCTTCACCGTGCTGGCCCAACGCCGCATGCGCGCCCTCGGGATGCTCGAGTCGATGGGGGCGACCGACCGCAATGTCCGGCTCGTCCTTGAGGCCAATGGCGTCATCGTCGGCGCGGTGGGCGCCGTCGTCGGCCTCGCACTGGGCTTTGCGGCGTGGGTCGCCTACCGCCCGCACAACGAGCAGAGCGCGCACCACCTCATTCCGACGTTCGCCGTGCCATGGAACGTGATCGTGCCGGCAATGGTGCTCGCCGTCATCGCCACCTTCTTCGCCGCCAGCTACCCGGCCCGCGCCATCACCCGCGTCCCTGTCGTGGCCGCCTTGGCCGGGCGCCCCGCGCCACCCCGTCAGATACACCGCTCGTTCGTTCCGGGCGTCATCGCACTCGTGGTGGGGTTCGTCTTCTTCTCCCTCTCGGGCGCGGGGCACCAGGGGAGCGGCGTGATCTGGTTGATTCCCGGGTTCATCGCGCTGGTGGCGGGGATCATCCTCGTGGCGCCGTTCTTCCTGGTCCTGCTGGCCCGGGCGGGAGGACGGTCTCCCATCGCCATCCGCCTGCCCCTGCGCGACATGGCGCGCTACCGAGCCCGGTCGGGCTCGGCCCTCTCGGCCATCAGCGTCGGCGTGCTGATCGCGGTGATCATCTGTGCCGTCGCCGTCGCCCGGTACTCGAACGTCTTCGACTACGTCGGGCCGAACCTGGCCGCGAACCAGCTCAACGTCTACAGCCCGCCGCCAGCCGGGGCGCCACTCTTCAGCCCCGGACAGAGCAGTCCCCAGACCGCACCGGCGCCGCCGAGCGTGCAGTCGCAGGAGGCGACGGTCTCGTCCATCGCCGCTTTGGTCGACGCCACCCACGTCATCGAGCTCGTCAACACGCCGGTGGGCTTGCAGAACCCCAGTGGGGACGGGCGCCAGTGGAGCGGCCCCATCTACGTGGCGACGCCGGCGCTGTTACGGGCCTACGGCATCGACCCGAGGTCCATCCCTTCCAACGTCGACATTCTCAGCTCGCGCACCGGGCTCTCGGGCTCGGGCGTGCAGTTGACCTACGGCGGCGGCGGCAAGGGCGGCGACGTCCTGGTCGGGCCCGGCTCTGGGCCGGGCGGGAACGGCGGCCCCGGTCCGGGCAACACGAACGCATGCTCTCCCGGCTCGTGCGTCGCCCACCCGGTGGTCCAAGAGGAGGGCCAGCTGCCCACCGGCACGTCGGCCCCGAACACCCTCATCACCGAAAGCGCGTTGCATCGGCTGCGCCTGGCGGACCAGAACAGCCTGGGGGGCTGGATGCTCCAGGCCAACGGCCCGATCAACGCAGTCCAGATCATGCACGCCAACGTCGACGGCCGCCACCAACGACCTGAGCGTCGAATCGAAGAACGACGCACCGAGCTCGGCCGAGATCGTGAACTGGGCCACCGTGTTCGGCATCGCGCTCGCCCTCGGCATTCTCGCCATGAGCGTGGGCCTCATCCGCAGCGAGACGGCGGCCGAGTTGCGGACGCTCACCGCCGCCGGTGCCAGTTCGCGCACCCGACGCAGCCTGACGGCGGTCACCGCCGGCGGGCTGGCCTTCCTGGGCGCGCTGCTGGGGATCGTGGCCGCCTATGTCGGGCTGTTCGGCTGGTTCCGCTCGAACGGGCAGGAGGGTGGCTTGTCGGACGTCATCGATCACGTCCCGTGGAGCAACCTGTTCCTCATCCTGATCGCCATGCCGGTCGCCGCCACGCTCGTCGGCTGGGTCCTGGCCGGCCGGGACCCGACGGGCATCGGCACCCGACCGATGGAGTGACTCAGGACTCGGGGGTCACGCCGAACCGCTCGGTGTAGAACGCCAGGGCCCGGCGCCGTTCGGCGCCGTCCAGGCCGAACTGGGCGAGGTCGTAGATCACCGCACCATGGCGGCCCCTGGGATGGGTCGCCATGAAAGAGGCCATTGCGTCCGTGGCGCGTCGGTCCAGGGACTGGCCGGCCAGGTCGTAGACCCGCGCCACCATGGCGAGGTCGTCGGCCATGAACTCGTCGAAGTGCACGTCGATCGTCCGGTCACCCGGCAGGGCGTCGCGCTCCTCGGCGCAACGGCGCAGCATGCGTTCGAGGCGGTCAGCCCAATAGGCGCCCATACCCTCGACATCGACCCGATCACGGGTGAGCCGGGCCGTGTAGGCGATCATCGTGACCATCGAGGTGGTGACCGACACCGGGTCGCGGTGGGTGACGACGAACGTGGCGTCGGGGAACGTGTCCGCCAGAGCGGGGAACTGCTCGAGGTGTTGCGGGGTCTTGAGCACCCAGCGGGTCCCCCCGCGGAGCCACTGCAGTACCTTCAGCACTCTCAGGAGGTAGTTGTAGCTCGGGCGCTGATCGCGGGCCAGGTACGCGTCGCGCCAGGTTGGCATGGGGGCGGTGGTTTCGAAGAGCATGGTCGAGAAGTCGATGGCCAGAAGCTGTATCTCCTCGTGGGTGTGCTCGACCGTCATCTCGTGCATCCGATTGAAGTACGGCAACGCTGTGTTGAGGAAGCCCAGTGCCATCTCCGTGCGGTCCAGCCGGGGGTCCGGGGCGCCGGCCTGCGGGATCTCGCCTGCCGCCAGGACGGGCTCGAGGCTCTCCCAGTAGGGGAGCGAACGGAGGGCAGGGTCGGCGGACATGAGGTTGTGCAGATGGGTGGTACCGGTCCGGGGCAGTCCGCAGATGATGATCGGAGCGACGATCCTCTCGCTGAGGATCTCGGGGTGCCGCTCGATCAGGTCCTCAATGAGGAGCCGGTTCTTCAACAAACCGAGGATGAAGACCCGCTGTTGCAGCATGCCGGCGCCGTTGAAGCCACCCTCGTCCCGCATGGCGGAGCAGAGGAGGTGCAGGCGCTCGACGAAGTCGTCGTTGCCGAAGTTCTCCAGTCCTGTCTCCGTTCGTGCGGTTGTCATGAGGTCGGCGGGATCGAGGGTCAGCTGCGACCCGGCCTCCTCCATGAAGTCGAGGATGGCCCGCACGTCCTCGCCGTAGCGGGGCTCGGCCAGGTCGTCGATGCGGACGGCGGCCGGACGCTCACTCATACCGTGTCCACCGGGAGGACCTCCACCTGGGGCTGCTCCGGCGTCGCGACGGGCAGGAACCAGCGGAACCAGATGCGCCCCGATCGGTGCCCTTCGGTGGAGACCCAGTTGGGGTGCGTCGGACGCTGGGCCGCCACGACGATGATCCACGATCCGTCGGACTCGTACTGGATTTCGGCGCCGTTGATGGTCACGCGCTCGTAGTCGTAGTTGTAGGTGTGGAGCAGGCGGTTCCAGAGGCACATGTTCCAGAAGACGCATTCGGGAGACCGCCCGCGGATGACCAGAGCTTCGTCGTCGGCCAATTCGAAGGCGCCCATGGCGTAGGCCGCATCGCCGGCCGCCCACCCGAAGGTCGCGGTGGGCACCGGATAGGGCGGGTCGATGGCGTTGGGGGTGCCGAGCGGAATGGGCACGATGCCGGCCTGCTCGCGGACCCATGTCGTGGCGGCCCGGATGCGCCGCGCCAGGTCTGCGTCGTCCTGTCGGTAGGTCTCGGGCGGGTCATCGGCTTCGATGTGCCAGGCGGCGCGTCGACCTTCCCGGGGATCGTCGAGATAGTCCCGGGTGATAGCCGCCACCGCATCGGGCTCGAGGCGTATCCAGGCGACACCGGGCTCGCCCGGGTCGTTCGGTGAGATGACGATGTGGATGGCCCCGTCGGGATCGCGCTCCGCGCCCTGGCTGTTGGCCGACCCGACGATGCGGGTGGAGTAACGCCCGTCGTCGGGGCCGCCGTAGACCGTCAGGGACATATAGACGGCATCGCCCGGATCGAGCCTCACCCGGTAGGTGCGGTTCGGATCGATTGGCGCATAGCAGTAGAAGGCGTCGGAGTTGTCACCGCCCCACTTCTTGTACGGGCCCACGATCTCGATGAAACGGGGTCGTGCCTTGTCCGCCCAGATGTTCACCTCTGCCGCCACCTGCAGGATCGACAGCACCCACTTGTGTGCTTCCAGAAGTGTGTCGGGGTCGTCGGCCAACTGCTCCACCATGCGTGCGTGCGTCGTCCCGACGGTTTCCAGCAGCTCGGTGAAGGCCGTCTCGGTCTCGGTCGTCATAGTCCCCCCTTGTCGGAGTGGCGCCGATCATAGGGAGCATCCGGCTGCCAGGGGATGGGCCGGAACTGTGACCGGCGTCGGGCCGCTCGAGGTGACGTCGAGACGATGCGGCTTCCATGCTCACCTTCCCATGGAGCGCGACAGGTGCGCCGAGCGGACCCCTTTGATCAGCGCGTCTCGCCGGCAGCGATGGCGAGGGACACGGCAGGCGCGTCGAGCGCTTGTCGTCCATGTTCCCAACGGGCGAAGATCCATGTGAGCGCGGCGATACCGGCGAACCAGATGAGGTTGCCGAAGGGCAACACGCTCCAAGTGACCATTGCGCACAAGACGCAGATGCCGGCGCGACGGAGTCGGGGATCGCAGCCGGTGCACGCCAGAAGGGGAAGCGCCCACACCACGTACCAAGGCTGTGGGTTGGTCGCACAGACAGCCATGACGCCGAAGGCCACAGCGAGGGCGCCGATCCAGCTCGCTCGTCGTGGGAGCACCAGGACGATCCCAACGGCTCCGATGATGGCGGCCAGTTGGACGAGGTTGGCGAGGCTCGATGACGTAGAGCCCGCCAGGTGCAAGAGTGAGAAGGAACTGGCCACGGTGGCCTTGGAGGCGGACCGCAACCAGCTGAAGCCGCCGCCGCCACTGACGAGGCCGCCCAAGATCAGCCAGGTGAGGGTCAGGCCCAGCCCTCCCATCAGGTACATGGCGCGACGACGCCAGGAGCCCTGCCAGCACCACCAGGCGATCGCCAGCACCGCGAGCGCCGCGGGCGCCTTGACGGTGAGGGCCAGCGCGGCGAGGCACAGCGCCCACCACGGTCTCTTCGTGACAGCCAGGGCGACGCCGGCCGCGACGAGGCTGATCATGACGGCATCGTTGTGAATGCCCGCAACGAAGACGACGAGCACGGCTGGGTTCGCCACCCCCGCCACCACCGCTTCGGCCGGGTTGATGCCCCGCGCCGAGGCCGCTCGAGCGACCCCCCAGGCGCACAGCACCAGGCTCGCCACCACCGTGAGCCGCCAGCCCTCGGCGGCGATCCAGGGATGTCCACCCGATCCTTTTGCGAGCAGTGCGGAGATGTCGACCGCGCCGGGCCCATAGATCGAGGGGCCGGTGAGGTACTTCGGATCGACGGCGGCTACCCAAATTGAGTGGCGACCGAGCAGATGGATCGGGCTCGCCGCGCCGAAACCCGACACCAAGAGCTTCCCTTGGGCCACATAGACCCAGACGTCCTGGCTTGCGAAGGGAGCAGCCAGCAACAACGGGACGGTCCAAGCGGCGACGACCCATGCCACGCCGCGCCACGCGGGTCTCGTCTCTGTCCGCACCGTGCGCCAGAGGCTGAGCCAGGCAAGCCCCAGGAGCAGGAGGCCGACGACGGCGAGGCCCAGGAGCAACACGTGCCCCGACCCCACTCCTGGACCGCTGTTGGCCGGCCCCGCCCATGTCGGAAGAACAGGCCCCTCCCAGTTCGGAGCGGGACCCGAAGCCGCAAAGGGCCAGACTCGCCCAGCATGAGGACCGTACGGCGAGGCCGGAAGGTCGCTCGCCAGCGCCAGGAGGGCGGAGCCACCGGCTCCCATCACGGCAGCGCGGACGAAGGCGGTCGTCCGGCTGGTCTGTTCCGGCGCGGCCGCCACTCCGGGTGTGGCCCGGTCCGGTTCAAGCGAGCCCACGCTCACGAAGGAAATTATCGGCTGTTCCGGCCCGTCCTGAAGTGATTCATCTGCCCGTTCCCGGGGAACCAGAGTCATGAGGGATGCATCGAGCGGCCGAGGGCAGGCGTGCCGCGGGAGTCCTCCGGTCAGACCTTCGATCGGTCAGAATGCGAAGCGCAGATACCGATGCCCCTCCGATGTCCTCGCCCAGGTGCCAGCCCACAACGCGTCGCACCCATCGGGAGAGCACGAGTCAGACAATGAGAGAGGTGAAGAGATGGCGAAGCGCCGAGCCCAGGGTCCAGACGACATTCCGAGCATTGAGGAACCAGATCCACTCGAGCCGGAGGATGCAGCCGAGATCGCTCCGCTGGACAATGAGACCGACTTCGACGACGAGCAAGAGGAAGATCAGGTTCCGCTCGACGAGACGGAAGCAGCTGAGGCGGGCGTGTTGCTCGATGATCCCGAGCTCCTGTCGGACGACGACGAATAGCTCGCTCCCTGTCCCGCCCCTCCCTCGACGAAGCTCGAGAGGCCAGGCAGATCGTTGATGGCGGCGTGAGACGGTCGGAGTGAGACGGCGGGGAGCAAGAGCAAGCTCTTCCGACAGGACCTGCGGGGGCCATCCGGAGGAGTCGAACCGTGGATCTCCTTGGCATGCCGGCGAGCCGGCAGAGGTCGCGCCAAACCGCGCCAGGTCTCCGGCGCAAGGTGACATGACGCCGGTCATTCGTTGTTGACGAGGAACAATGGTGACCATCGAGTTGTTGCAGACATCATGAAGAGCATCGGATTCTTGTCTTTCGGTCACTGGACGCCCTCGGCCCAGTCGCAGACCCGCTCGGCGTCGGATGCCCTGTTGCAATCCATCGATCTCGCAGTTGCCGCCGAGGAGCTTGGTGCGGACGGTGCGTACTTTCGTGTGCACCACTTCGCCAATCAGCTTTCGTCGCCCTTTCCGCTGCTTGCGGCCGTGGGCTCCAAGACCAGCACGATCGAGGTCGGGACCGCCGTGATCGATATGCGGTACGAGAACCCGCTCTACATGGCCGAGGATGCGGGCTCGGCCGACCTCATCTCGGGCGGGCGCCTGCAGCTCGGCATCAGTCGGGGATCGCCCGAGCAGGTCATCGAGGGCTACCGCTACTTTGGCTACCTACCGGCTGAGGGTGCCGACCAGGCCGACATGGCTCGAGAGCACACTCGGGTTTTTCTCGAGGTCCTCAATGGCGACGGCTTTGCCGAGCCGAATCCGCGACCGATGTTCCCCAACCCACCCGGTCTGCTGCGGGTCGAGCCGCACTCCGACGGTCTGCGCGAACGGATCTGGTGGGGTGCCGGGACACGGAAGACCGCCGAGTGGACCGCCGAGCAGGGGATGAACCTCATGAGCTCGACTCTTCTCAGCGAGGACACCGGTGTGCCGTTCCATCAACTACAGGCCGAGCAGATCGAACGATTCCGCAAGGCCTGGGCCGAGGCCGGCCACGCCCGCGAACCACGTGTCTCGGTGAGCCGCAGCATCTTCCCCATCACCAATGATCTCGACCGCACGTATTTCGGAGGCGAAGGTGACTCGCAGGACCAGGTTGGGTTCATCGACGGCGGCATCGCGCGCTTCGGCAAGACCTACGCCGCTGAACCCGAGACGCTCATCGAGCAACTGAAGCGGGATGAAGCGATCGCCGCCGCCGACACCCTATTGCTCACTATCCCGAATCAGCTTGGTGTCGACTACTGCGCCCACGTCCTCGATTCGGTCCTGAGCGATCTTGCGCCGGAGCTTGGCTGGCGCTGAATTGCACCCATTGGAGACGAACGTCTGGGCCTTTCGGAATAACAACGCGAGAATCGGCCCGCACGACCTGCGGAGCAGTCGGAGACGGGCGGCGCGCGACGAGGTTGTGACGGCACGGGAGTACGACGTCTCGGTCAATGCGGAACTCGAGTGCTCCAACTTTCGCCGAGACTCACGGAGGTGGTTGGTTCCAATTCCCGTCCTTCATCTCCACGGTGAGGGTGCGGAACTCCTCGCTCCCTACGTTCTCTAGAGAATGTGGCGTCAGCGGCGCGCCCCAGACGGCGGTGCCGAAGATCGGCGTAGATTTCGACGATCTGGTATCGGCGAGCACATTTCCGTCGGGATCTCGGCGGACGAAGTCGCTGGTCGCAAGAATGTAGAGAACGCCACCCCACCGGTGGGTGTGCACGGGCACCGTGGCACCAGCCGGTACACGTCCATCGAGAACTCTGACCCGATCGTCCTCGTACAGGACCGTGTGGAACCCCGGCGCAGCAATCATGGCGTCCAGGTCATCGGGCCACGGCCACGCGTCTGGTGTGCTGCCTGTGGTCAAAGGGATGAGGCCTTTCGGGTTGACATCGCCGTTCGACGATACTCCTGAGTCCTCACTCTGTCGTGTCCCACAAACCAGGTGCTCACTGGGTGATGCGGTAGTGAAGGTGGGCGACTCCGCTGCGAGAGCGCCGCTCATTCAGCAGTTGAAGGTCGACCCGCGCGTGCTCGGGGAGCGCGCGTTTGCCGCCTCCAAGCACGATTGGCCAGAAGAACAAGTGGCACTCGTCCACCAGGCCCGCCCCAAACGCCTGGGCAGCGAGATCAGCTCCGCCGACTGTGAGGTCGTGGGTTGCCCCAGCCTTCATCCGCCGAATCGTCTCGACGTTGAACTCCCGCTCAAGGGTGGTTCTCGCGCTTGATGCCGATGCCAGGGTCTTCGAAAACACGATTTTGTCGGCCCTTCGCCAGATGTTGATGAAGTCCACCACCCAGGACGGCTGGTCGGCGGTTGGTGCGGTCTCCCAGTAGGTCATCGCTTCATACATGCGGCGTCCATAGAGATAGGTGCCGACGGGGCGCTCAAGGTCGTTGATGAAACTGAAGTACTCCTGATCAGGGGTGCCAAAATCGACGCCTCCGTCCCGATCCTCGGAGTAACCGTCGAGTGAAGTGTTCGCAATGTAGATGAGCTTGGCCATGATGATGCCTCCGAACTGACCTCGACCGAAGATAGTTGCCACCGGCCGCCCGGGAACGTCCGATACCAGGCGAATCCGCATCGAATCTGTTCGTCGACGATTCCAACCACCCGGCATGATGGAGCAGCCAGGCCAGCAGCGTGATCCGAGCGTGACGACAACGGTCACACCTGTCCGGATGTCCTTCTCTTCCAGGCATCCATTGGAGGCCAAGTGGCCCGTGTCGACTTCTCCTTGCGCGTCAACGACTTCGACCAGGCCCTAGGACGGACGGCGTCGTTGACGTCGGAGTTCAGTGCCCTCCCTCCACCGGGCCGTGCGCAGGGGGCGAAGTGTTTCTGGGCGTCGCTTTCAATCGTTGGGATTTGATCGGGCCTTCTTGGACACGGCGATTGCGCTCAGGCGGGACCTTTTTGGCGTTGTCGCCAACATCCGGGAATCTTGGCAGACTCGTTCTCATCGACGGCCAGCGAGTTCAGAGCTTCACCCCATACCCGATAGAGATAGCGGTGCTGACGATGGTTCGACAGGCTCAGCGCAAGGTCGAGAGCAGATGGCGCACCATGCGTGGAAGTTTCGGGCCCGGAACTTTCGTGCCAGCACTGGTCAGCCGCACTCAGCTTTTCCAAGCAGCCAAGGTGGCGGTGGGCGCGGGGATTGCGTGGGCAGTCGCGCTTGCCGTCTATCCGAACGGGTTACCGTACCTCGCGCCGCTCGCCGTGCTCCTTATTGTCCAACCGACCGTCTACGACTCGCTCTCACGAGCATTCCAACGGGTCGTCGGTGTGGTCCTGGGGGTTGCAGCGGCTCTCGTAGTGAGCCATTTCTTCACCCCGAGTGGATGGAGCATCACCATCATCATCTTCGCGGGCCTGCTTCTCGGCTGGAGCGCCCGTCTCGGCCCTCAAGGCGTAGTGCAGGTCCCTGTGAGCGCCCTCCTCGTCTTCGCAGTCGGCAGCGCCACCCCGGGCTACGGAGGGCGGCGGGTGGTGGACACATTGATCGGCTCCGCCATCGCCGTCCTGGCTGTGCTCGCGAGTCCTTCGGCGCCAGCACCGGGGCGCGTCGTCTCTGATGCTCTGGCACCGCTACGTCAATCTCGCGACCTCCTCACGAGTATCGGGTCGGCGATCAGTTCGGCATGGACCCTCCAACAGGCCCAGGAATGGCGGAGGGACGGACTCGTCCTCGTCCAGACCACAGCCGTCGCGAAGCGGATCCACGAGGGGCATCAGCTCACTGCCCGGTGGAACGCGCGGGCACGTCGACAACGTCGCGTACTCGAGCGGGCGGACGAGGGGTTGCGAATTGGTGAGCTCGTAGCCATTCAGACACGGTCGATCGCCCGGGCTCTGGTGGACGGGGCACCCGATGCTCGTCCGATGCCTGCCGTTGGCGCCATGCTCGTTTCCACCGCATCTGCAATTGAGGCTTTTGCGAGATGGGTCGCGTCTCCCGGGGAGTCTGCCGACCAGCAGCGACTCAGCAATGCGCTTCGGGTTGCGGGCGAGACGTTAGGCGAGGCCGTAGCCCAGACCCAGGTGCGCTGGCGAGACGAGCCGAGTCAATGGTTGACCTTCGGGACCATCCTGGCCATGAGCCAGCGGATTCTGGCCGAGGTCGGCAGTCCACTCGAGTCGTCCGACGAAGCGGCTTGAGGTGCGCTCGAGCCAGCTACGAGTGTCTGCAGCCGCCACCTCAAGGGTCAAGGGGCAGTGCGAGGCGCTGCCGGGGGCGATCGTCATGGTCACCGTCGCTCCCGGATTGACAACCGGAGGGAGCTTGTACCCGGTGAGTTGAGCGTCTCTGCCCGAGTTCGGCGGATCCATGTCCGCAAGGCGGCGCGCCTGAGGAAAATACCCAGCCCCGAATCCGATGTCATGTGGCCCTGCGGGAGGCAGGATGCCGGTGAACTGCGTCGCTTCCTCAAAACAAGCGAGCATCTGAGGGTGCGTCGGTGTGCCGACAACACCTAAAGAACCTCTGGCATCAGCGACGCCGCCGAGGCCACAGACCAGGACGAGGATCAGGAAGCCACCCACGCCGAGCCGCCACCGACGTCCGTGAAGTCGTGCACCCACACGACCATCATGACGTGTCCACGACGCAACCGCGGCCTGCTCTCGCAGTGCCTGTTTGAGACTCATGAAAGGTGTTGCAGTCGATTCGTCGCATCGAGAGGTCTTCGTGTGCCTGGCTCAAAAGTGCCTGCCGTCGGCATCAGCCACCGGCTTTCGTGCGACGAGCCTTCCGCTCGGACTTCGCCAGGGAGTGGCTCGAGGATGATCGAGCACCGACAGTCTGCAAACAGGAGTACGAATATGGTGCGCCAGCCCGAAGGCCCCGCGTTCAACCTCTGGCAGCGGACTCGATCGCGGCTATGTCGATCTTCGTCATCGTCATCATCGCATCCATAGCCCGCTTTGCTGCGGCCCCGTCGCCGCCGTTCATGGCCGCCAGCAAGGCTCGAGGCGTGATTTGCCAGGAGAATCCCCACCGGTCCCTACACCAGCCACACGCGCTCTCCTCCCCACCGTTCTCGACGATCGCGTTCCAATACCGGTCGGTCTCGGCCTGGTCGTCGGTCAGCACCATCAGGCTGACGGCCTCGTTCGGAGTGAAGTTCGGTCCGCCGTTGAGACCCACGAATGATTGGCCGAGCACGGTGAATTCGACCGTGAGCTCGTTCCCGGCTGCTCCGTCGGGGTATTCCGACGGGGCCAGGTGGACCGCGTCAACGTGGCTGTCTGGAAAGGTCGTCACGTAGAATTCGGCTGCCTTGCGGGCCTCGCCATGATCGAACCACAAGCAGCATGTCAGTTTGTCGGACATCTCAATCCTCGCTTCACTCTCGGGGTGCTGTGAACGGCGTCTCGGACTACTCGTTACGTCCTCTTCATTCCCCGTAACAGCGTGGCCATTCCATTTCCCACGGAATCGTTGCTTGAACTCTTGAAACGGCGTCACCGACCCGCCGTGCTGGGACGATCTCCCTGGACTGCAGTTGGGGCAGGCCGCCACTCGTAACAAACGTCGGGTGCGTGCTCTTCGTTTTCGCCCGTGGTGCTGGCAATGGGGAAGAACCCGTGCGCCTCATAGAAACGTCTGGCACCGAGATTGCTCTGAAACGTCCAGAGTTTCAGCCCGATTGGATGAAGACTCTTCGCATGTTCGAGTAGGGACGTGCCGATGCCTCTCCCCAGTCGAGTCCGGATCGACATAGAGCTGATCGATCCATTCGTGTATCAGCACCATCAGAGCTATGACTTCACCCTCACCACCTACGACCCAGACCTCAGAGGACGGTAGGACAACCTCCTCGAACCAGCGGCGAACCTCCTCATCGGCATGAACGGTTGGAGGAATCGACGGAACGGAATCTGTTCTTGATCGGAGCCACAGAGCGGCCAGAGAATCCGCCTCGGCAGTCGCGGCTCTTCGAATTTCCATGCCCAATCATGACCCCGTTCCGGCGGGCCGGGGCAGGCAAAATCTCTTCGACCCATGTTAGAAATTGTGCATGGCGAAGCCATCGACGCGGCTTGTGCTGATCTGTGGACTTCCAGCCTCTGGCAAGTCCTCACTCGCTCGTGAACTCGCACCCAAAATCCAGGCCATCAGGCTCGATAAAGACGAGTGGGCGACTCAACTGGGCGCCGACTTGTGGGATGAAGACTTTCGAGTGCGTCTCGAACAGCAGCTGTGGCTTCTTTCTCAGGATCTCCTCGCCCGAGGGCAGAGTGTGATTTTGGAGTGGGGCCACTGGGCGCGAGTCGAACGGGATGAGAAACGACTCGGAGCGCGAGCTTTGGGAGTGAGGGTCGAATTGCGTTACCTCAACGCGCCCTTGGATGAGTTAGTCGAGCGAGCAGAACGTCGCAATGCGTCGGGCGAGTGGACGGCAGCGCCCATGACACGGGCTCACTTTGAAGCGTGGGAAACGATCTTTCAACCTCCGGACGAGGAGGAGATCCTGTTGTTCGACGAGCCCGGTGTCGAGGGTTGATCTCGTCGAACCCTTGTCGCCCTCTCTCAGCGCCCAGTCGCTCCATCGATCAGCTCCCGCAAGATGTCGGCATGACCGGCGTGTCTGGCCGTCTCCTCGAGGAGATGCATGAGCACCCACCGAAGGTTTGCTGGCGCTTCGTCGCCCACGGCTTGACACAGCTGATCGAGACTCGGAGTGGACTCGATCACGGCATCGGCCTCACTCCAGACTTCCTTGTACGTGAAGACTGCCGATTCGACTGTGTCATCCGAATTGACCAGTTCGGGTGGGAGCTCCAACTCTTGTCCAGCAAAGCGGCGAAGTATCCACAGGGCTTCCGCTCGGGCCATGTGCTTCACAAGCCATAGGAGAGTCGTGTCACTTCCTACGACCTGCTTCCTGGCATCGTCTTCGTCCACGCCCGAGACTTTCCGGACGAACGAGTCGCGTTGGTATTGGATAAGGGCTTGAAGCGTCTCGCGTTCATCGGCGACAAGACGAGGGGGCTTCAGATCAGGCATGATCGAAATTTAGGTGTCCCCTGATCAGGGGGTCTGACCAGGCCGGTGGACGTGTAGCGTCCTCCCGGCGTTCGCAGACGCCCTTCCTCTTTTCGCGTACTGGGCATGATCTCCGAGTTCTCCAACTCATGCCTCGCCAGCGACCTCGCATACGTCCCGCAGCATCGGTTCTCCAGAATGGCCGATCATCGCAAGCGTTTCGTCGAAGAACCTGTCTTGATCTTCACCCGACCGATGACGGCATACATGCTGGCACTCCCATGTGGGGTCAACCGAGTGGCGACGACAAGCAAGTTTGGTGCACGTTCGAGACGACGGCCAGTGATTTCAGGTCTCCTGTGGACGGCCGAATCCGATCCGACTTGCCGTCGGGAGGTCTGCGGGCTTGGTCGTCGCGGTGTGCGACCCCTGGCCCAGGATATGTCGCAAGGGTTGCATATGCGACTTGATGAGCCGATTCCCAGATACCAAACTCACCGACGCCATGGGCGTGATCGCCAATGCCCTATGGGGTGTGGGGGTGAGATGTGGCCCCGTCCCGACCGCCTGGGGCGGGGCCACATGACTCAGTCGGCGCCCGACAGGCAAAGTCCGATCCCCTTCAGGTTGTCAGCTCCATGTCGACGACCCAGACGTGGTGGCGACGATCCCCAAGCACACCCTCGACGGCGGCGCCCCCCTTCTCTTCGCTTGCCGGATCGTAGGCCTTGGGGGCCTAGCCAGTGGCGGCTGCATCAGCCCCCGCCGGTCGGAGCAATACGAGCGGAATCTCTCGGTCCGTCTTGCGCTGATACCCGGCGTAGTTGCGGTGCTTGCTGGCGATGATCGGCCAGATCCGCGCCCGCTCGTTGGCATCGGCAACCTCAGCGATCATCGACTCAGCGGGGTTGGGGCCCAACTTGACCGTCACCCTCGAATCGTCCCTGAGGTTGAGGAACCATGCGGGGTTGGTGTCATCACCACCTCGGGAGGCCACGACAACAATGGTCGAATCCTCCTGGTACGGCGAGGTGAGCATGGTCGTGCGCGCCTGGCCGCTTTTCCTGCCGGTCGTCGTCAGCTCGATGACAGGCATTCCGGAGAAGTGCCAGCCGATCCGACCTCCCGAAGCGCCGAGCAATACCCGATGAATGCGATTCATGGCTTTGAGGGCAAGGTCCGAAGGCATGGTCGAAAGAGTAGTGAGAGTCCGCCGGACTGGTCCATATTTCTGGCGGGCGACTGGTCTGGCTTCGTGACAACGACCCTTGCCTCCAAATGCGCCAACCATCCCACCTTCCCGTCGACTGGACGCCGCCAGCGGTGCAAGGATGTGGACGGAATCGCTCGCCTCAGACACGGCCGTGGACCCCCCGGCCGGGGTGAACGGGGTCGCCTACGTGACCGAGTACAACGGGTCTCAGACGCTCGCCCTGGCGCTCAATGTAGCGACGGGCTCCACGTTGGCCCTTACGCCAGATGCGATGTGGAAGGGTTCGGGCAGTGGCCACATCGTGGCGAACGGCGTGCTCTGGTACGACAACGGGGCCATCACGGATGCGGTCAACATCGCGTCCGGGGTTGAGGCTGGGATCATTGCCAATGGATTGGGTGTACAGCAGCTACCCCCTGCGGTCTCCGATGGCCGGCTGTTCATCCCCTCGGCGTCTTCCGGTGCATTGCACCTCTGATCGACGGACGTTGGAGTGATCAAGCGGACCTGGCCACGTTCAATCCGCAGCGCGCAGGCGAACCGGGGCGTTCCTCTGGCCACGTTTTGGTGGCTGAATGTTTAAGGAAGTGGCGTTCCCGCTGGGCAACGGGTAACGGCTGCGTGTAGACCCTCGGACCGTATGGCCTGCAGCCCGAATACAAACTGAGGGTTGCTCAATGACCACACGCGGGCAGGGTCGCTGTCCACGCTTGCAACGGTAGGGGTCTTCAGATTCCAGCAGATGGACGAACGCAACAAACCGCCCTGCGCATTGACGAGCACGCTGAACGCCAAAGCCACGACCGAACAAATGATGGCAGTTCGGTAGATCAATGGGCGTCTCACCGGCCTTTGAGCTCGCCAAGCCATGATCCAGTCGACAAAGGGAATGGCAAGAACGAAAAAAAAGGGCAGCGTCTCCGTCATGAACCTCGGTCCGAAGCTGGTCCCAGCCCACCAGACGGGAAAAAGCGCTATCGCGACGAGGTAGCAAGGGATTGCTGCGGCGCTGAGAGCCTCGAGTGGCGTGATCATCCTCCGCCTCTTGGCGATTGCCAAGCCCGCCAGGGCCACCAGAACAATCGGGCTGAAGATGAAGAGCCCTCGCGACGGACTGATCAACTGCGCCGCCACGGACTCGAAGAAGGTCGACGGGAGCCCAAGCTTGCTTGCCTGATCGTATGGCTGCAGCAGGGTTCCGTAGTAGTGATACGTGACCAGTGTCCATGGAACGAAGACAGCCGCGACACCGATGGCGTAGATGGCCGCAATCCGTCTGTGCGCTTTCGAGAAGACCACAATGGTGACGAGCGCCAGAGCAACCGCGTTGGTCGGTCGCATCGTCACGGCACCGGCTATGCACACCCCCGCGAGAAAGGGCGGCCAGATCGAATCGAGCCGAGGCTTTTGTTCGTCGGGGTTGCGTGGGAAGACGTGGTCAAGAGCCACAAGAGCGATCGCCAGGAACAGGATCGACGGTCCATGCTGCCAGAGTGCACGCGACGCTGTGGACCAGGCACTGGTTGCAAAGGCGAACGCCAGCCCACAGAGGAGTGCCCAGTTGCGGCGCTTCTCAGCCGGCCCCCCCAAGCGTCTGTAGGCAAGGAGCGCCAAGGTGGCGCAGGCCAGCCCCGTCACGATCGAGGCGCTGAACAGCTGAACCAAATCCTGAACTTGGGAATTGTCGGCGACGATCGAGTCGGCTGAGGGACCCCCAAGGGCATGGAACAGATCGATAACGATGACGGCGGGAATCGCAAAGAGTCCGACGGCCCACGGATAGGAGGTCACAAGGTGGCCGTGTGCGTGGCTCACTGTGTAGCTCTGGGTCAGGACCCGCACATGAAGATACGCATCGAGTGACAGCGTGTGACGATTGACGATGCTGACAGCCGTCGGGAACGTTGCGAACGAGTCATAGTTCGTGATGACGGGTGAGATTGCGAAGACGGCCGTTGTGAGGAAGAAGACGGCAGCAAATAGCTCCCATTGCGGCCTGGTCTCTCGGCGGAGCGCTCCATCCTCTGGAGACTCGTTCAGGTCTGTTCCTCGCTGCCCCTCAAGAAGCTGCATTCCCACGGAACTTCCGGTCTCGCTGGCTGACCTGGTGGCGATGTAGCTCGACGGTCGCGATTGGACGCTCTGACGGCGTCACACTGGGGCTAGCCGCAACAAGGCGCACGAACTGATTTATCGACACCCGCAGTCCCTGGCCTGAGGTATTTCCCGGTCATCGCCGGCACCGGGACCGAGCCGGATCGCCTCTGATCGGACTCGCTGTCGGTGCGATCGTCATGTCCCCGCCGCGGTTGTCAGCCGAGCCCAGCGCAGACCAGGTCTGAAGAGTCAGTGAACGTCACGGTACCGGTGTCGTCGACAGCGCTCGCGAATCGCCCTCGTCGACTGGCGAAGATCTGTTTTGGCGCCGCGGCTGGCGTGCCCCAGAACGTCGGCACTGGGCGCAGTGAACAGTGGCGACTACGGTAGTCCGACGAGATAGGGCAGGATGATCTCGAGTGGCTCAATTGCCGCGCGACCCACGACGAGTTGTTCGTACGCCACTCGCCGCTCATCCGCCGGGCGCTTGTCAGAGCTCACCATTACCCAGATCGGAGATCCGGGAGCTGTGCTCAGCAGCTCGTTGGCGAGAGTGGCTCTGGCCCAGACCACACCTCTAGAATTTGACCTTCGGTAGTACCAGAGTTGTAGTCCTCAAAGTGCTGCCTTCGCTCCTGCCGGGGTAGCCCCCCGAACATTCGGTCTTCGGCCACCTCATACAGAGTGTGGATCCAGTGGAGACACTCACCGAACGGTACGAGATATCCGGCGCCTGTTGGCTCAAGCGGTTCGTTTTCGAGTCGAGGGCGCAGGCGTTCGATCGCCTCTGAGAGCCCGAATTCGCCCAGTCTTCGTGGAATAACTTGGTTCACCTGTGGGTCCATGTCAGTGAGGCCCCCATGGCAGTCTGAAAGGAATCGTCTGGCAACCCATCGGTGACCTCGTTCGACGGTCGTGTTGAATCAGAATCATGCCCCAGATTGGCGGTCCTCCGGCTCGTCCCTCGTCCATCCGATCCTGAGCCACGTCCTCAATGCTGACGGGACGGTGGATATGTCAGTTGACCGAACCACGTCGTAAGGAGATGTCGACGGCAAGGGCGATGGTCCATGAGCGGTGCCGACGCGGCGAAGTGGGGCACCTACAACAGCGATGGCGCTCGCGCATTGTGGGGCACCTAGCGGACAGGGCTACCCCTTGAGCTGGCCTCTCCGCGGGCTGCTGGGCGACGAGTGCCCGAGATCTCGTGAGTCGAGTCCTCTAGGTTGGCCCGCAGGAGCAACGAGACCCACGTTCTATAGGGCGCCCAGCCTGAAGTGATGACAACGACTTCGTCGTCGTCGAAATGGGCACGGTCGTATGCCAACTTCATGGCGCTGATGAGTCGTGGCTCGTGGCGTGGCGCCCAGTCAGGGTCGCCGGCGCCCCTCAGGAGGATCAACTCCGCGGAGAAGTCGCCGATCCCGCCGAGTTCCTTGAGTCGGTCGATTGCCTCGGAGCGCGGGAGCGCCCGCAGCGCCTCTGGATCGAGCCTGCCATCGAGTGCAGCTCGAGCGATCCCGCGTAGCCACTCAGGCTTGCGACCGGAGAGTCCGGGAAATCCCTCGAGATCGACCAGTCGCTGCGGGGAAGGAAAGGAGAACAGCGTTGTTCCATCGAGCACAATCGCGTGCCCGAGCTGCTGTGCCATCTTCGCCTTGACGGCGGCGGCCTGGGTCATGCGGATCCGGTGCCCGATGACCGCCCAACAAGCTGCTTCGTACGGAGTCCAGAAGCAGACTGGGCGCAGGCCCGGGTACTTCGCTTGGAGTCCCGCCACAACGTCGTCTCGCTGACCGACGTTGGGGAACTCCCGTGCATCGACGTCGAGCGAGAGAATACGAGCGGCGTTGGATGCGACGGCTTCGGGACTGACATCTCCTACGAAAGACGCAAGCACCTTTCCGGCGCGTTCCGTCACTCGGACGGCGACGGGGTGCCACAGCGGTCCAGCACAGAAGGCGAGATCGAGGTGGTTCGAAGGGGAACTTTCGTGCCCGGCAGGCGTGAAACCTTCGAGGAATCGGATGCTCGCCGCCAAGGAGAACGGACCCGTGTACCCGACCTCAAATGTTCCCCCACTCGCATGCGAGATACCTCCGACCCGATCAGCCATGGATCGTGATGATGTAGCCATCGGGATCCTCGAATGCGAAGGTCAGTCCGAACGGACCCTCGAAGGGGGGCGTAACGATGGCGACGCCATCCTCGGCCCGCTTGGCGTGAAGGGCGCTTGGATCGTCCGCCTTGAGCCAGAGCGCGACGCCCCAGCCCAGATGTTCGACTTCCGAGAGGTCCACTGAGGGCACACGGAGGGCGAACGGGATAGGTGTAGTGGCAAACACGACCGCCCCGAGTGGTCTCTGTGCCACGCGAACGAGTCCCAACTCCTCGGTGTAGAAGCGGGCCGAAGTCTCGAGGTCACTCACCTGTACGGCGATGAAGCTTGGTCCGATGGTTTCCATGGTCCCTCCTGTTAGTATCAGGTCGCCTGATAACCTTATATCAGGGTACCTGATAAGTAAAGGAACCCGATGGGAGCCATTGACGAACAGGAACCGAGGACCGAGGAGATGTCCGGCTACCTCATCAAACGAGCACAAGCCGCCCTTCACGTCCGCCTCGAGGAGATCGTTTCCGCACACGGCCTCGGCATCCCCCAGTATGTTGTCCTGTCCTTCCTGGCCGAAACGCCAGGCCTGGCCAATGCCGACCTCGCCCGGCGGGCGTTCGTGACCCCGCAATCCATGAATGAAGTGCTGAAGCAGCTCGAGTCGACCGGCCTGGTCGAACGTCGCCCGAACCCCACGAATGCCCGCATCCTCAACGCGTACCTGACCCGCACCGGCACCAAGAAACGGAGTGCCGTGAGCAGTCAGGTCCAGGAGTTGGAGGCACGCCTCTCGAGCGGCTTGACGAGCGACGAGCGCCAGACTCTCAATCGGGCGCTCCTCATCATCATTGACAACGTGACACGCTCTTGAGGAGCAACGCCACAAGGTCATCCCACAACGCGCTTGGGTCACGCTTTCCATCAGCTCGTACTGTCGATATGCCGCTGACCTGCCGGATCGGGGCACTCCGCCCGAATAGTGACAACGCGGTTAGTGGGCGAGTGCTGAGGGCTCCAGTGCTCAACGGAGCGGCCCTGATCGGCAGCCCTCAGCGATAGGGCGTCAAGTCGGACCGCGGGTAACGCGCCTGGGTATCGGCCAAGGTCTGCTCGTCCCAGTACGGATCGCCGGGTGCGGGGAACCCAAAGACCGAGCGCTCCCGGGGTGTCGCCCTCTCGATCAGCTCGCACCAGTTGGGGCCGAGTGCACTAGCGGGCCAAGCGACTCTTCCGGTCCAACGTCGCCCCCAAACGTCGAAGTGAGCGGACATCGTGAATCGGGCTGAGCGCACGCCGGTCATACGCGACCCACGATGCAGTATGTCGGGCCGGTAGGAGAACAGAGTCCCCGCTGGCCCCGTAACCGAAATCTCCTCCTCGGCGAAAGTCCCGGCTGGAAGGTAGGTCTTGGCCAAGTCAGTGCCCCCATCGATGAGGGAGCTCGGCCAGTAGGGAACGCTCTCCCCAACGGACAGCGGGACGACCTTTGTGGGTCCATCCTCCTCGGCGACGTCCGAAAGGAGGATCAAGCTCGTCATCTGGGTGGCGGGGGCGGACCTCTCGGGGACGACCAGGGTGTGGTTGCCAAAGTCGCGGTGGTGGCTCTGGTCGTAGTCCACGGCCCCGGCGTACTTGGCCCACAGCTCGGCTTCGTAGAGACGTAGGTCGTCCGAGTCCAAGAAGCGCTCCGCCAGATCGAGGAGGTCAGGATGAAAAGCCAGGCGGTTCAGGTCCCAGGATCGCCATGGTCCTCCGATGATGCCTGCGAACTGGCTCGTTGTCAGAAAGGCGTGAGCGGTCGGGTCAGAGAAGTACTCCTCGGGCCTGGGGTAGTGCAGCCAAAGCGCCTTCTGGGCCAGCTCTAGCTCGTTTCTCCCGAGGAAGCCCTCGAAGACGAGATAGCCCCGCTCCCGCAGCTCCGACAAGCATTGATCCGGCACCCTCATCGATGTCGGACGCTATCGGGGCGGCCTGGGTGTCCTACTCTGCGTCTCCGCTGCTCTGTTCGCTGCCGAGACCGCTCCGGGCGTTGTTGTTCATCGTTGGAGTGGCCTTTTTCAACATCTCTTGGGCTGTGGCTGTCCTGTCGCGTCGGAGCGCACGCAGAATCGCCAGCACGGATCCATGACATGGCGCTCCCGAGTCACACTCTCGGATGCCGACATGGCCGAACTCGACACCCTCGATGCCGGGTCGAAACCAGGTGACGCGTGCAGCGAGAGGAAGGTTCACGAGAGTCACTGATCCAGCCGGCCGATGCTACGGGTTTGCTGGTTGCGTCGAGATCCGTTTCCGTGGACCATGGTCGTCGAGGTTTCATCCTTCAGAGCCAGCGAGAAGTCCGAGGGAGCGCTTTCCGTGCAGAGATGGAGCATCCGGTGACCACTTTGATGACGATGGAGCACGCAGGTGGTCCTGGGATCTCGGTCGACGAGGCCAACTACGACCGTCGTTGGTGGATTCTCGCCGTGTTGGGGATCGCGCAACTGATGGTCATCCTGGACAGCACCATCGTCAACATCGCCCTCCCGACCGCGCAGCACGACCTGCATTTCTCCAATGCCGACCGCCAATGGATCGTCACCGCTTACTCGCTTGCCTTCGGCAGCTTGCTCCTTCTCGGCGGACGCATCGGGGACATTGTCGGGCGTAAGCGGGCGCTCATCACCGGACTGGTTGGCTTCGCAGCGGCCTCAGCCATCGGTGGCTTTTCGGTCAATTTCGCCATGCTTGTCATTGCCCGTACGGTCCAAGGCGCGTTTGGGGCCCTGCTCGCCCCTTCGGTGTTGGCCCTCTTGACGACCACGTTCACCGACCCGGATGAGCGTGGGCGGGCCTTTGGGGTCTACGGCGCCATAGCCGGGGCCGGCGGGGCACTCGGACTCCTCCTCGGCGGCATCCTCACCTCGTACGCCTCGTGGCGCTGGACGCTGTTCGTCAACCTCGTGTTCGCAGTGATCGCCATCACGGGCGCCCTGCTCTGGTTGAAAAACGACGAGGGCGCCGACCACGATCCGTTGGACCTGCCGGGCCTCTTCTTGGTGGCCAGCGGGTTGTTCTCGCTCGTCTTCGGTTTCTCCCACGCCGAGACGACGTCGTGGAGCAACCCGTACACCATCGGTTTCCTCGTCGCAGGTGTGCTCCTCCTTGCCGTCTTCGCCGTCTTCGAGACCAGGGCGAGGTTCCCCCTTCTTCCACCACGCGTCGTGCGCAACCGGACGCGCGGCGGCTCTCTCTTGGTGATGCTCTTCGCCAGCATCGGGATCTTTGGCGTCTTCCTGTTCTTGACCTACTACCTCCAGGGCACGCTCGGTTACAGCCCGGTCAAGACGGGGATCGCATTCCTGCCTCTGGTCGCTGCCTTGGCCACAATGGCCCAGGTGTCCAACCGCGTCCTCTTACCGCGGTTCGGACCCAAACCAATCGTGCCCGTCGGGCTGTTGATCTCAGCTGCGGCACTCTTCGGGCTGCATTTGGTGGGACTGCACTCGTCCTACGTCAGCCACGTGCTCCCGTATCTCCTCGTGTTGGGTGTCGGCTTCGGGCTGAGCGTCGCGCCCTCCTTTAGCACCGGCACTCTCGGGCTGGCGCCGCAAGATGCCGGCGTGGGCTCGGCCACGCTCAACACGGCCCAACAGGTGGGAGGATCGATCGGAACCGCTTTGCTCAACACGCTGGCCGCGAGTGCGGCTACGGCGTATCTGGTCGGTCGGGCGCCGACCCCTGCCAATGTCCGGGCCGCCCTGCTCCATAGCTACGCGACGGCGTTCTTGTGGTCCGCCTTGATCTTCGTCATCGGAGCCGTCGTTGCCGCCTTGGTGCTCCAACGCGGCGACCTGAAGACGCTGGCGGCCGGGAACCAGTCCGCAACGGTCGAGCCTCCAATCGAGGAAGCACCGCGACATCACGTCTGCCGAGTACGGGTGGCGTGTCGGTGACCTCGCTGGACTCGCCATCTGCGACTCTTCGTACCATTGCTCAGCCTCCCGCACGGTCGAGCTGAGGATTCACGAGCACCTTTTCTCCCGTGGACTGCTTGAGGCACTGAGAGAACACGCTGGGCTCGAGGATCTGGGCGAGTGAGATCTCGCTCGAGTAGCTGCTGGCGAACGTGTTCGTCAGTCCCGCCGCCACGGTCTGGCGGAGCTGAGCGAACCGCTCGGGGCCGACGCTCTGAAGAAACGGCGTGAGCAACCATCCGCCTACGTTCCACGCGAAGCCGAACGTCCTGGTCAGGATGGTCGGGCTCGGATCGAGGCCGCCATAGATGTACACCTGCTTGCGAACGGTCGACCCGTACCTCGAGTACTCCGTGGCGGACCGGGAGGCGGCCGCTTCCATGGCGCTGAGGATCTGACCGGCGAGATTCCCACCACCGGTGGCGTCGAAGGCAAGCGTGGCCGACGTGGCGGAGACAGCGTCTCTGAGATCACGCTTGAACGACGATGCGCTGGAGTCACAGACATGGATGGCGCCGATGGATCGCAGGAGCTCCGCTTGCTCGGGCCTGCGCACGATGTTGACCAGTGGCACGTCCTCTTCGAGGCAGAGCTTGACCAGCATCTGACCGAGGTTCGACGCTGCTGCTGTGTGGACGAGACCGCTGTGACCCTCCCGGCGCATCGTCTCGATCATCCCGAGCGCGGTGAGCGGATTGACAAAGGCTGACGCTCCCGTCCTCGCCGGCGTGCCTTCCGGCAGGACGAGGCACGCTGCTGCTTCGCCGACTCTGTACTGGGTGTACATCGCACCGCCGGCGACCGAGACGGTCCGCCCTAAGAGCGCCTGTGCTTCAGGAGAATCGCCGGCGGCCACGACGGTGCCCGCTGCTTCGTTGCCGACCGGCAGCGATCGTCCGACGCGGGCCGCCAGAGCCCGGAGTGCGCCGTCGGAGAGGGGAGCCGTCACGACGGGGCGCTCAGGGGTTCCCTCGACTGTTGCTGCACTCATGTCCGCGCCGGCGAACAACAGTCCCAGGTCGGACGGATTGATCGGTGCTGCCTCGACGCGAATGAGGACTTGGCCGGGTCGAGGAACCGGCACCGGGACGTCGCTCAACGAGAGTTCCAACGCTCCTTGCTCGGTGACCAGTGAGCGGAGTTCAAGGGAGGTGGAAGGAATCTCAGAAGTCATGGCGGTCTCATCTTCTCTTTGGGGGCTTTGAACCAGAGGTCGTTCGGCGGTGGAGGGAATCAGTCCTCACCAAGATCTACCACGTAGTGCCCGAATCGGAGTTCGAACTCTGGTCCGTCTACGCCATATGCAAAATGTGGGCGCAGTGAACGACCTTATCCATGGCTGTTTCCGGGCGATCCGTTCCGGATCCCAGGGATAAGTGGGACTCGAGTTGGAAGAGGCTGCGCACCCCGGCGCCGCCCAACCGAAGGTCGTCGCGGGATATTCGCGGGATGACAACGAGGACAAACAAACCGGGAAGTCGTCCACAACCGAAGTAGCCCGCAAAGTCTGAAGAGAGCGGCCGACCAGGATCGAACTGGCATCATCAGCTTGGAAGGCTGAGGTTCTACCATTGAACTACGGCCGCGAATCGGGTGACAGTCTAAAGCCTCTACTCTCAATGTCGTGGACGCACTCTACGAGCGGGTGGGCGGCGAGGCGTTCTTCTTCGATTTGGTCGACCGTTTCTACCTCGGCGTCGCCGGCGACCCTTTGTTGCGCCCGCTGTACCCCGACGACCTCACCGAGTCGTCACGCCATCTCGCGCTCGTTTCTGATGCAATATTGGGGCGGCCCCACGACGTACGGCGAGGAGCGGGGCCACCCCCGTCTCCGCATGCGCCACGTCCCCTTCGTCATCGGGCCGGCGGAGCGAGACGCCTGGTTGCGACACATGCTGACTGCGCTGCTCGAACTGGAGTCGGGCTCGCGTCTGACGGCCGCCGACGCCCAGGAGCTTCGCGACTATCTCGAGATGGCGGCCAACTCACTCGTCAACGCACCTTGATCACCCGCGTCATCAGTCCTTGAAGTCCGGTGTGCGACCCTCCTTGCGGGCAGTCACCGACTCCTCGAAGTTGCGTGTCGTGATGCGGACGAAGAGCTGCGCGGTGCCCTCGGCGTCCATATGGGACTGCAGGCTGCTGGCGTCGAGGCTGTTCCACAGTTGGCGCTTGGTCAGCTCGACGCCGGGACGGCTCCAGCCGTTGATCCGGTCGGCCAGTTCGAAGCAGGACGGCAGCAACTCGGACTGCGGCACCACGCGTGACACCAATCCGATCCGGTCCGCCTCGAGTGCGTCGACGTCGCGGCCCGTGAACATGATCTCGGCGGCCCTCGAGTGCCCGACCGACCGTGGCAGGAGGAAGCTCAGTCCGAGTTCGGCCGCCGTCAGGCCGTTGTTGATGCCCGCCGCCCGGAAATAGGCCTCGTCCGAGGCGATTCTGATGTCGGCCGCCAGTGCGAGGCAGAAGCCTCCGCCGATGGCCGCCCCGTTGACGGCGGCGATGACCGGCTGGTGGAGCCGACGGATGGTCGAGATGACGTCGTCCAGCAGCTCCATGGATCGCAAGGCGATGGTCGGCAGGGTCAACTCGTCCATGTTGGGCATGGTGCCGGGGTTCTCGTGGTCCGCTCCCGAGCAGAACCCGCGTCCCGCGCCGGTGATGATGACAATCCGAACCTCGTTGTCGCTGCCGATCTCGCGGAGGGCGTCGCGGAAGGGGATCATGACGTCGAAGGCCATGGCGTTCATCCGCTCCGGCCGGTTGAGCGTGACGACGGCGACGTGAGGGTGGGGCCGGGTGATCTCGGTGAAGGGCATGCGCGGCATCGTAGGACCCGCCGACCTCGGACCAAGCCCCGGTCATCGGCTGCACGCGTCGTCTGACCCGAGGGGCGCCTCGTCTATGAGCCGTGCTGCGTGGACGATGCCATGTCGGCCTTTGGTCCCTCTTTGCGGGCGATCCACCGCAGGCGGGCCGCCCGGGCATCCCAGTCGTACACGACCGCCGTGCCGGCGATGAAGTCGTTGAGGGCTCGCCGCTCGCGCTGGTAGATGATGCCGAGGAACCCGAGGCCAAGCGTGAGGAAAAGGGTGATACCGAGACCCACGGTCCGGAAGACGGCCTGGCGTCCGCTGATCGGTGCGCCCTGCGAGGTCACCACCTGCAGTCCGAGGATCGCCATCCCGAGCGTCTTTCCGCTCACCGCCCACTGGTAGGTGAAGTAGAGGAACTCCCAGAGCGTCAACACGATGAACGCCGCCAGCTGGTGGTTGCTCAACGTGAAGGAATGGCCGGTCACCAGCTTGAGCGCAGCGTTGAGCAACGCCACGCCGAGATTGTAGATCCCCCACGAGGCTCCGACATCAGCGGCGAAAGCGGCGAGTCGGCTGATCGCGCCGGCGTAGGTCCCCTGACGCCCGACAGTGAGCGCAGCCGAGGGGACGGACACGGTGGTCACGACGGCCCGATCGCCTTGGGCGCCACGAGGAGGGGTGGGCCGAGGGGCCAGTCTGCGACCTTCTTCCGCCGACCGAGGAGCCGGTTGCCCCAGCGGAGGATGAAGTCGTCCAGTCCGACGCCTTGCGCCCGGATGACGTCGAGGACCTCGGTCAGGACCCCCGTCGTCGACCGGGCGATGATCGAGCCCAGTTCGGTCTGCTCCACCAGGGAGTCGATGTCGATCTGGTTGACGATTGCATTGATGTCGACGCGTTCGATGATCTGCTGCACGTCGACACGCTCGATGATCTGCTGCACATCCACACGTTCGACGATCTTCTCGACGTCGACCCGCTCGATGATCTTCTCGACGTCCACCTTGTCGAGGAGGGCGTCGATGTCGATGGCGTCGACGATCAGCGGCACGATGTGCTCGGCCAGCGACTGGGCCAGCTGATCCACCCTGCTGCCGATCGGGTTGGGACTCACGCGGCCGAGGGACTCTGTGACATTTCAGTGATCTTCTCATCCCCGGCTCGTGCGGGTGAGACATCGATCGGGTACCGTCGAACGGTCGGGGCATGCCGAAGCTGAGGAGGCACTGTGGAGTACGAGCGCTACGAAGATGGAGTTCCGTCCTGGGTTGACCTGGGCAGTACCGATTTGGCCAAGTCGAGGGAGTTCTACGGAGCGCTCTTTGGTTGGAACTGCCCTGAAGGGCCGCCGGAAGCCGGTGGCTATTCCGTCTGCGACCTGGGCGGGAAGACCGTCGCGGGCCTCGGTCCGCTGATGAATCCCGGCATGCCACCTGTGTGGATGACCTACGTCAACGTGGAGAGTGCCGATGACACGGTGGCCAAGGTCGCCGCCAATGGCGGCACGGTCTTCGTCCCCCCGATGGATGTCATGGACGCGGGCAGGATGGCCGTCTTCGCCGACCCCGTCGGCGCCGTCATCGGACTCTGGCAGCCCGGCCAGCACACTGGTGCACAGGTGGCCAACGAGCCCGGCACGTACTGCTGGAGCGAGCTGATCACGACGGACCTCGGTGCCTCGAAGGACTTCTACGGAGCCGTGTTCGGCTGGGGCGCCGAGGAGCAGGGCCCTCCGGGAGGACCGCCGGCGTACACGGAGTGGAAGGTCAGTGGGAGATCGGTCGGCGGCATGATGCAGAAGTCGCCCGAGATGCCGGCGGACATGCCACCGTCGTGGGGTGTGTACTTCGCAGTGGCCGATACCGACGACACCGTGAAGAAGGCGCAGGGACTCGGCGCCAGTCTGTTCATGGGGCCGACCGACATCGAGCCCGGGCGATTCGCCGTCCTCGCCGACAACGTCGGCGCCGTCTTCAGCGTCTTGCAGCTCAAGGGCTAGCGGGCCGGCCAATGGAGCGGCGCCGACTCGGTCGGACGGGTCACGAGAGCAGCGTGGCCGTGTTGGGCGGCGCCGCGTGCTGGGCCGCCAGCGTCGAAGAGGCAGGGGAATGGCTGCAGGTAGCCCTGGACCACGGTGTGAACCACCTCGACATCGCACCCCAGTACGGAGCAGCCGAGTCGGTCGTGGGCCCGCATCTGGCGGCACACCGAGCGGAGCTCTTCATCGCGGGCAAGACGCTGCGGGCCAACCCGGACGGCGTGACCGATCAGTTCGACACGACCCGCCGCTTGCTCAACGCTGATGTGCTCGACCTCTATCAGGCCCATGCGGTGACGTCGCTGGCCGAGCTCGATCGTCGCTCGCCGGCGCTCGAGC
This sequence comes from uncultured Acidimicrobiaceae bacterium, assembly GCA_963738135.1. GTDB lineage: Bacteria > Actinomycetota > Acidimicrobiia > Acidimicrobiales > RAAP-2 > Bog-473. The sequence continues at coordinate 132,907 of CAVTVK010000002.1, forward strand.
GCATCCTCGCACTGCGCGAGGCCGGCCACACCCGGTTCGCCGGGATCACCGGGCACGACATCGAGGTGCCGCGGGCCCATCTCGAGGCACTGCGCCGCTTCGACCTCGACACCGTGATGTTTCCGGTCTATCCCGCGCTGTGGTCCCGCCCCGAGTACCGCGAGCCGGCCGAGGAGCTCCTCGCCCTGTGCACTGCACGCGACGTGGGCGTCATGGTGATCAAGGCGGCGGCGCGACGTCCGTGGGCCGACCGTCGCCCGTTGGCCGACGCGGTGGCCGGGAGCGACGCCACCTCGGCCCGCTGGGCCGACTCGTGGTACGAACCGCAGGCCAGCGACGACGAACTCGACCGCGGCATCCACTTTGCCCTCTCCACGCCCGGCGTGCACGCCTTCTGCACGCCGGGGGACATCGCTCTGCTGCCCCGCGTCGTGGCCTCTGCCGAGCGCTACATACCGATGGGCGAGGACGGGCGCCGGGCCGCCATCGAGGCGATGGCGGCCGAGGAGCTCATCTTCCCGATGCCCCGCTGAGGCAGGATCGCTCAATCCTCCCGCAGCGAGGCCACGACCGACCGGAAGGCATGGTCGTCGCCCGCATCGGGTGGAGGCGACACCACGATGCCCTGGCCCAGGCCGTGGAAGCGGTGGCGCAGTAGAGCGGGCAGCTCATCGAAGGTGCCGCACGGGACCAGGGTGTCGAGCACCTCGTCGGAGAGGACGTCTGCCAAGTCGTCCCAACGGTCGTGCCGGACGAGATCCCGGAGGCGGGGCCCGAGCTCGGTCCACCCGTACAGCTCCAACGTGGGGGCATAGGCCGGCGTCGAATACAAGAAGGCCAGCAGACGCCGCTGACGCTCCCGTTCGACCATGACCGCGTCGGGAGTGGCCCCGGTGATGACCGACGTCCCGATGACCGTCTCGAACCCGGCCCGGGCCAGGTCCCGTCGCGCCCCACGCGCCCCTTCGGCCAGGGCTGGGAGGCAGGTCTCCTGCAGGTAGCGCGGATTCGAGTTGGTCGGGTGGCTGACGAAACCGTCGGCAACCGCCCCGGCCAGTGTGCACGCCTTCCGCTGCACCCCTCCGAGATAGATCGGCGGCGGCTCGGTCGTGGCGTCCGGCCCCGGGTTGAAGTAGGGCTGCATCCGGGTGACGCGGTAGTGCGGGCTCTCGTAGTCGGGCGCGGCACCGGAGGCGAAGGACGCGAAGGCGGCCCGCACCGCACCGACGTAGTCGCCCAGCCGGCCGACCGGGTCCTCGCCGAATGGCACGGCGTAGCGATCCTCCATGTTCTGCCGGATCTGCGTGCCGAGGCCGAGCTCGAAGCGCCCGTCGCTGAGCTTGGCGATGTCCCAGGCCGCATAGGCGAGGAGGGTCGGGCTGCGGGCAAAGGCGAGGGTCACGCTGGTGCGGACGATGATCCGTTCCGTGTGCTCGGCGACGAGCAGCGCCACCGCCATCGAATCGTGCACGGTCTCGGCCACGTGCAACCCGTCGTAGCCCAGGCGCTCGACCCTCTGCGCGTGGGCGATGGCGTCGGGCAGGCTGAGCCGCGGGTCCATGCCCGCGTAGACCCTCACCCGGGGGAGCCGTCGAGTCCCGTGGTCTGTTGGCGGCCCCGGGCGACGATCTTCTCGCGCTCGGTGGTGAGGCGCGACTGGTCGAAACGCTCCGCCATCCAGTCGCGCGACCACCTCGCCTCGGCCTTGAAGGCCTCACGGCCGCTGAGCGCACCGATCTCGTCGTAACCGCGCCGGAGCTCGGTCAGGTAGTCCGAAGGAATGGAGGCGACGGTCGCCGCCACTTCGCGAGCTCGTGGGAGCAGCGCCTCATGGGGAACGACCTCGACGACGAGGCCCCAGTCGCGGGCGGTCTCCGCGTCGATGTAGTCACCGGTCAGGCTCATGCGCCGGGCGCGGTCGATCCCGACGAGCTGGGGCAGCCGTATCGTCATGCCGCCACCCGGCATGACACCGACCCGGGCGTGGGTGTCGGCGAAGCGCGCCCGATCCGAGGCAATGAGGAAGTCACAGCACATGGCGAGTTCGAGCCCGCCCGTCACCGTCGGTCCGTTGATGGCGCCGATGACCGGCGTGTCATGGGGAGGCATCATGCCGGAGCGCTGCGCCGGTCCCCGCTGTCGCTCCTTCTGCACCTCGCGCAACTCGGTGGCCAGTGATTTGAGATCCATGCCGGCGCAGAAGGCCGGATCCGCCCCGGTCAGGACGATGCAGCCGACATCGTCCCGCGCGTCGAGGCTCGTGACCGCCTCATCGAGCTGCGCATGGAGCTCGGCCGAAATGGCGTTGCGTGATTCCGGACGGTTCAGGGTGACCGTGGCCACCCGGTCATCGACCTCCACCAGCACCAGCATCAGCGGTCCCTCCCCGTTTCTCGGACACTCATGATCGGCCCTGGGACTGTCCGGGCACCAATCCCTCGAACGTGACCACCCGGCAGATGGCGCCCGCCTCGTCGAGACTGCCGAAGCTCAAGCCCGCCATCACCGTGGCGCCGCGCTCGACCCGTTCCCATGAAAAGCGGAAGTAGCCGTGGTGGAGATCGACCGGGCTGGTGCGCCGCAAACCGGTCTGCCACCAGCCCTCCTTCCGGTACCGGGCGAAGGCGTCGCTCAGGCCTTCCGGGCCCTCGAAGACCGCCTCGGGGCTCACGTACACCATGTCGCGCGCCACGTGCCGCACCAAGGCCTCCATGCGCTCGTCGTCGTCAGCGAGGAAGACGGCGGTCATGAGGTGATCGATGCGTTCGGCGATCTGCTCGTCCTGATGATCGTGCCCGAACACCGGGGCAGTCTCGCAGAGGTCGCCCTCGTGCGCGCCCTCAGGCCAGGTACACCCACTCGGAGTACAGCAGGGCGAAGCATTCGGCGTCGTGCTGCTCGCCGTCGATGCGCTCCCATCCCCGGAGCGTTGCCTCGCGGCGGAAGCCCGCGGCCTCGGCCGTGCGTGCCGAGGCGACGTTCCAGGGCTCGACGAACAGATGCAAGCGTGGGATCGACAGCTCGCCGAACGCAAACGAGACCACGCCCCGCAGGGCGGAGGCGGCCAGTCCCCGGCCACGCGCATCGGCGACGAGCCAGTAACCGATGGAGGCGCGCCCGCTCTCGATCTCCTGCAGCCAGAGTCCGATCGACCCGATGCCCATGGTGGGCTCGGTCTCGGGCGCGATGACGAACGAGTAGCCGTCGCCCTCCGCATCACGTGCGTGCTGGCGCTCGATGAAAGCCCGCCCGGCGTCGTCCGTGTACGTCCGCGGCACGGACGAGATCGACGGGATCAGCGGATCGGAGGACGCCTGGCGCACCATGGCCAGGTCGGAGATGACGTACGGCCGGAGGACGACAGGCGGGGACGCCAGTTCGGGTACTCGCAGCGGCGGAGTAAAGGCTGCCGGGTCGAACGGCCTCATCGCAGGGTGAAATACCCGGGAACGAGGTGATGTGGGGTGTCGAGGTAGCCCTTGGCCTCCGGCAGCCCGCCGAACCGCCCATGGCTCCAGCGCACCTCGATGTGCCCCACCACGGCGTGCATCTCGTGGGAGGCCCGGTCTCGTACGAGGGCCTCCCAACCGACCCTGGGTTGGCCGCCTGGTTGGCCCTCCATGGTGATGGCGATCAGCTGGAACTGCTGGCGCCAGTCCCACGAGGTGGCGATTCGGAGCCGCAGCGAGCGGTCGGACGAGGAGCCCAGCACGAAGTAGGGCGCACTCCCGATGCGCAGCAGGCGCCAGAGCATGGTCTCACCGGTCCCGCCCCGAGCGTCCATCGCCGCCTCCCAGCGGCGGGCCGACGCGCGGGCGACAGTGCCTGACAGCGCGGTGTAGAGCTCCTTGGCGCCCGGCGGCCAGCCTGAGCGGAGCCAGTGCCCCAGCGCCTCGCGCTGCGGCGCGGTCAGGTCGATGGCGCGATCCGGCAGATCGTGCAATTCGGTCGGCACCGGCGGCAGCTCGAGGCGTGTCGGCCGTCGGCATCACCGGGGGAGTCGGGGCATCCAGCCCCGGCAGCGCCACCACTGCGAGCGGGAGGCCGGGTCGGTCCGGTTGGATCGAGGGCGACGTGGAGGCCGCCGCCAGGTCGCGGCGTGCGGCACGTCGGACGCACTCGTAGAGAGCCTGGTACTCGGCGGGTGCCACGTCGGCGTACCAGTCACCACCGCCGGGCAGGACCTCCCGCGCCGCTCGAGCCCCCCGGGTCGGCCCGCCGAAGAGGAGCGAGTCGAAGACACTGGTCGGAGACACGTTGAAGAGGATCTTGGACAGGTACTTGCAGCTCACCAGGTACACGTGGTCGACACGGAGGTCGATGGGCGCCACCTCGTCGCCCGGTGCGCGCCCGGTGCCCTTCCACTCGACGACCTGGGGCAGGCGTCCGCGCAGCCCGTCGCCGGCGCTGAGGAAGGCCTGGCCGTTGGCCCAGGCCGCGTGGAACTCGGCGTCGTAGGCACCGCCGGCGCGGAGCTGTTCCAGGCGTTCCCACATCTCCGGCGACAAGCTGTGCATCACGGCCGTGTGCGAGTGCAGTGCCTCGTCGATGCCGTCCAGCCCCAGCATGCCGAGACCCGTGCCGATTTCGGTCACCGTGGTCCGGTCGCTCGGCATGCCCGCATCTTCCCACTCGGGCCAGCCGGACTGCGGTTCGTCGACCGCAGTGCCTATTCGGCGAAGAGGGGAGTGAGCTGCAACTCCAATGGTCCCACGGCGGACTCCGCGGCGACATGGAACTCGGTGCTCTCGTACACGTCGACAGCGGTCCCCGTGCGGGCGATGAAGGCGAACACGGCGTCGCCCCAGCGCTCCTCGCGCAGCGCTTGGCGCAGTGCGGCACGCTCGCCCGGTGGCAGGTCCCGCCCAGGCGTCTTGGCCACCAGCTGGTTGGCCAGCACCCAGTTCAGGGTGTCGAGATCCTCGGCCACGAACACGCGCGGTGGATCGTCGCGCACGACCGCGCAGGCGACGACGGTCCCCACGATCAGACGACGCCCGGTGCCACGTCGGCGGCGGACCAGAATCCAACCCGGGGAGAGCCGCAGCGCCCGCCGGCGTATGCCCCGAGCCGCTTCCGGGCCTCGGCCGACAGGAGGTCCACCGCGTCGAAGATCCCTCCCGGTCCGGGCGCCCGCAGCGCGCGGTCGGACTCGGTGCCGGACCGGGGCAACTGGGTCGTGAGCACGACGAAGGGCGTGTGGTTGCTGGCGGCCATCACGTGGGCCCGGCCGAGGGCCCGCCACACCGTCTCGGAGCGGGCCATGCCGCCGCGATAGGCCGAGTTCGGGCCGGCGACGTCGAAGTACCACGTCCGACCCCTGGCATCGGTCCCGGTGAAGTCGACGGCCAGGCCCAGCCCGCGCAGACGGCGGTTGGGCCGCACGTCGGCGAAGCCGGCGGCTTCGAGGGCGGCCCGGGCCACGGTGGTGGCGGAGGCTCCGTCGCTCGCCGCGCCGGCAGGGCCGCTCGTGGCGCCACCGGAGCCACCCGCGCCAGCGCGTGCCTCGTCGGCCAGGCGGGAGCGGGACAGTTCGACGTAGGCGGGGTCCAGGTCGTAGCCGACGGCGTCGCGTCCGCAGCGCAGCGCCGCCACGAGCGTGGACCCGGATCCGGCGAACGGATCGACGACGAGATCACCGCGATAGGTGTAGAGCTCCATCAGCCGCTGGGGCAGCTCCACGGGGAAGGGTGCGGGGTGTCGCACCCGCACGGCGCTCTCGGGCGGGATGTCCCACACGTCGAGCGTCAGTGCCATGAAGTCGTCGGCCCCGACGCTGCTCTCGTGGGGCAGTCCCTCGCGGCGACGTTCCTTCGGGCTGCGCGCCCGCCCGAAGCGGCCCTTGCTGGCCACGATGACGCGCTCGGTCACGTCGCGCAGCACCGGGTTGGCGGCCGACCGGAACGAGCCCCAGGCGCAAGAGCCGCTGGCCCCTTCGCCCTTCTGCCACACGATCTCGCCCCGGGGCAGGAGGTGGAGGTCGTCCTGCAGGATGGTCATGATGTCGGCGGCCAGGCTGCGGTACGGCTTGCGGCCGAGGTTGGCCACGTTCACCGCAATGCGGCCGCCGGGCTCGAGCACGCGCTTGCACTCGGCGAAGACGTCGCGGAGCAGCGCCAGGTACTCGATGTAGGAGCCGGGGACCCCCTCGCGGTCGAGCTCTTCCTCGTACTGCTTGCCGGCGAAGTAGGGGGGCGACGTGACGACGAGGGCCACGGAGTCGTCCGCCACCGCGTCCATCCGTCGGGCATCGCCGCACAGGCACGAGACACCGGGCTCGTGCGGCTGCACGTGCTCGTCGGCGCTCAGCTCGGGCGCTTCGAAGCGGGCGTAGAAGGCGTCCGCCACGTGCGACTCGCGGCGCCCGACGCCGAAATTGGATGTCGCGGTGCGACGGCGAGGCGGCATGGGAGGTCTGTCCGAACCCTACCGGCCGGCCCGCGAGGGAGCCGGGATCCGAGGGGGGGCGGGGGCCATGGGGGACACCCTACGGAACCGCTGTGACGGGCGCCCAAACTGTGACGGGCGCCCAATAGTGACGCACCCGATCCTGCGGCAGTCCCGGCTACATCTCGTAGACGACGAACGACGTGGGCCGTGCGACCTGGTCGTAGAGGGAGCGGGCCCGGCCGTTGTACTGCTGGGTGTGCCAGTAGACCTGGTCCGCTCCCCGCTCGGTGCCGGCCGCCTTGACCGCCTGGAGCAGGGCGCGTCCGACGTCGAGTCCCCGGGCCGCCGGTGCCACGAAGAGGTCCTCGAGGTAGCACTTGGGCTGCCGGGACCAGGTCGAGGCATGCACGACGCAGTTGGCCATCCCGATGGCGCTTCCGGCGTCGTCGTCGAGGGCCAGCAGGCCGAACATGCCGTCGTCACCGGCGCAGAGGCGGTCGAAGCTGGCCCGGGAGGTGGCCTCGGGCAGCCTGGCCCGGTAAAACGCCAGATAGCCGGCCCACAGGGCCATCCATTCCTCCCGGTCGTCGCGGCGCAGTGCCTTGATCGTGCTCACCCCCTCAGCTTCGCATCGAGCCGTGCCGGGGGCCGGGATCCGCCCGCCGGACCCTATGGTGCGGCCATGGCGGCGCGTCGGGCATGAAGCTCACTCTCGACCTGCACGACATCTACAACCGCGGCGGCGACATCGACCGGGCGCTGCAGAACGTCATGGACGAGGCGGTGGCCAAGAAGGCCAAGCTGGTCGAGATCATCCCGGGCAAGGGCAGCGGGCAGCTGAAGAAGCGGGTGCTGCGCTTTCTCGACCGCAAGGACATCAAGGCCATGTACCACCGGGTCGAGAAGGACTCGCACAACTTCGGCCGCGTCTTCGTGCACTTCCGGCCGAAGTAGCGCCGCCGGCTGTCCCCATTTCTCGAGGGCGCGGCTACTTGGGGGCGCGCCGCTTCCGGCGGGGGCCACCGCGGCCGCCGCGGCCGTCGCGGCCGTCGAACTTCTGGCGGACCTGGGCGCGGCGGGCCTGGATCTCGCGGTGGGTCAGGCCTTCGGTCGACTCATCGAGGCCGAAGCCCGCCTTGATCCCGGTCATGTCCGGCGCCCAGCTGTCCGCCTGCTCGAGGCCGAGCTGGGCCATGATCCGTTCGCCGTGCTTGGCGGCGAAGAGCAGCGCGATGGCTTCGATCTCGGCGAAGAGGTCCAGATCCGGAGCCAGCGTGGCGATGGCGCCGTCGAGGAACATCATGTTCTTCACGAAGAGCATGAGCTCCTTGGGGAGGCGGGCGCCGATCCCGAGCAGCGTCTTGATGGAGCGCTGCATCTCGGCCACCAGCTCGTCCGCGCTCAGCGCCGTCGGGTCCACGGCGGGCCGGTCCAGCCCGAGGACGTCGATGACGTGCTGCACGTCGAGCTCACCGGGGAAGGCACCGAGGTCGCGCAGGGCGGCCACCTGGGCCGGGATGTCGGCGTTGGAGGCGCCGACCACCAGGGCCAGCAGGGCCAGGCGCTTGGCCTCGGTCAGCCGGCCGGTGATGCCGAAGTCGAGCAGTGCGGTCTTGCCCGAGGGCAGGACGAAGAGATTCCCCCCGTGGAGGTCTCCGTGGAAGATGCCGTAGAACAGCGCTCCCTCCAGGAAGCCGATCATGCCGGCCCGCACGACGGCCTCCGTGTCGATGCCGGCGGCCCGCATGCCTTCGACGTCACCGAAGTGGAAGCCGTCGAGCCGCTCCATCACGAGCATGCGGCGCGTCACGAGTGTCGGGTGGGGCCGGGGCACCACGAAGTCGCGCTGGTCGAGCGCGGCAAAGGTGGCGGCGACATCGAGCATGTTCTCGGCCTCCAACCGGAAGTCGAGCTCCTCGACGATGGTCTCGGCGAAGAGCTCCACCAGGGCGGGCGGGTTGGCCAGCGCGGCGACCGGGATCCGGCCCACCAGGAGCGGCGCCAGCCACGCCATGACGGCGAGGTCCTGGCGCACGCGGTCCGACACCGTGGGGCGTTGCACCTTGATCACGACCGGGGTCCCGTCCAACAGGGTGGCGGCGTGCACCTGGGCAATGGAGGCGGCGGCCAGGGGGGTGCGTTCGACCGAGGCGAAGGTGGCGGAGAGCGGGCCACCGAGCTCCTCGACCAGCACCTGCTCGACGACCGGCCAGGGCTCGGGCGTGACCTGGTCGCGGCACCACTTGAACTCGGCCACCAGCTCGGCCGGGAACACGCCGTCCCCCGAGGCGACGATCTGACCCAGCTTGATGTAGGTCGGACCGAGCTGCTCGGCCGCCACCCGCAGCCGCCGCGAGATGCCGGCCACCGACTCGGTGCCGCCGCGGCGGCGCTCATTGACGTACCAGAGGGCCAGGGCGGGGCCGACGTGACGCAGCGTCGTCCCCAGGCGCCGCACCGGGGGCAGGGTGCGCCGGCTGGTCAGCCGGGGGAGCGACGCGGTGACCCGCGACCGCACGCCGGTCAGCCCGCGGCGCCAGGTCAGCCCGTCGGGCTCGACGACCCAGGGGCCGTCGGTGCTGAACGTGCCGAGGGCCAAGTCGGAGGAGGACCCGCTCTCAGGGGAATCGGTGCCGGAGGACTCGGTGTCGGTGGACGAGTCGGTGTCGGTGGACGAGTCGGTGTCGGTGGACGAGCCGGTGTCGGGGAGGGGGGTCGTCGCCGGATCAGTCGCCACGGGTCGAGCCTACGGGCGCGCCCGCCGGGTTCGGGGCCGGCCGAGCGTCGGCTCAGCCGCCGGCGCGGGCCGCGGCCTCCCGGCAGGCCTCGAGATCGTCGAAGGCCCGGGCCACGTCCTCGGGTGTGAAGGCGAAGAAGAGGGCGGCCACGGCGTCGGCGCCGGCCTCGGCATAGCCCTCGACCCACTCGGGCGTCAGTTGGTTGAAGTAGGGGCACACCGTGATGCGCAGCTCGGAGCGGCGACGCCCGACTTTTTCGAGCTCGTCGTCCAAGAGGGCCAGGCCCGCCGCCAGCTCGTCCGGTGAACGGTTGAAGGTGTGCCAGCCCTGCCCGTGGCGCGCCGCCCGGCGCAGCGCGGCCGGCGTCTCGCCGCCGATGTGGACCGGTGGAGGTTGCTGCACCGGCTTGGGGTACATCTCGCAGGGCGGCAGGTCGTAGACGTCGCCCTGGAAGGCGGACGTCTCGTCGAGCCAGAGCGTGCGCAGCACCTGGAGGTACTCGTCGGTCCGCCGGCCCCGTTGCCCCCAGGGCACGTTGAGCACGTCGAACTCCTCCTTGAGCCAGCCCACGCCGATGCCGAGGTCGACCCGGCCGCCCGAGAGCCAGTCGAGCGTGCTGACCTCCTTGGCGGTGTAGACGGGGTTGCGCTGGGGGAGGAGCAGCATGGCCGTGCCGAGCCGGACCGTGGTGGTGCGCGCCGCCAGGTAGGTCAGTGTCACCATCGGCTCGAGCAGGCCGCTGCCCGGCGGGGCCGGGATCTTGCCGTCGTCGGCGTAGGGGTAGCTGCTGTCGTACTGCTCGAAGAGTACGACGTGCTCGCCCACCCAGATGGTCCCGATGCCGCGCTCCTCGGCGCCGGCGGCCACGGCGTCGAGCAGGGGCGCCGTCGTCATCGGGCTCGCGGTCGGCATCCACAGGTCGAACTGCACGTCAGGCCCCCAGTCCTCGGCACACGAAGGAACACATCTCGTCCGCGGCCTCCGTGGCCGGGATCGGAGCGGGCTCACCGGCCCGGACCGACAGGGCGCCGTAGATCTGCTGGCCCATGAGCACCACGGCCCGGTCGGGAACCAGGTCCGCCCGGAAGTCGCCGGTCGCGACGCCGGCCACCACGAGGTCCTCCAACACGCGGATCATGTCGAGCCCGATCATCATGAGCGCGCCGCCCACGGCCTCCGAGCCGGCGGCGGTCGTCGTCGACTGCGTGGCCATGGCGAGGCGGAAGAAGGCCGGGCTGTCGTCGACGCGCTCGAGCATTCCCAGGATGAGCCGGCGCAGCCGCTCGATCGGCGGGGCGGCGTCGTCCGCCACGACTGCGATGGTGTCCTGCAACTGGTCGTACATCGACTGCACACAGGCGCGCAGCAGATCATCGCGGTTGGCGAAGTAGACGTACACGGTGGAGCGGGCGACGCCGGCCTCGGACGCGATCTCGTCCATCGACACGTCGGTGGTGCCGCGGTCGCCGAAGAGCCGGCGCGCCGTCTCGATGAGCTGTTCGCGCCGGAAGTCACGGATGACCTCTTTGAGCGCGTCGGGGGCGCGCCGTGCCACCGCTACCTCGCCCGCCTCAGGTGCCGGGCGGCTCAGGAGCCGACGCGAGCGGACGGGGTGAACGCCACGGGAATGTGCTTGACGCCATTGATGAACTGGGACTGTAGGCGCTGCACCTCGCCGTCCTGGCGAATGTCGGGCATGCGGTCGAGCAGGTGCTCGTACATGACCCGGATCTCCATGCGGGCCAGGTTGGTCCCCAGGCAGAAGTGGGGGCCACCCCCGCCGAAGGCGATGTGCGGGTTGGGATCGCGGCCGATGTCGAAGGTGTCGGGGTCGGTGAAGACGTCCTCGTCGCGGTTGGCCGAGGCATGGAAGAAGACGACCTTGTCCCCGGCCGCGATCTTGGTCCCACTGAGCTCGGTGTCCACCATGGCGGTGCGGCGGAAGTTCATGACCGGGGTGACGAAGCGCAGCATCTCGTCGACGGCGCTGGGCAGCAGGCTGCGGTCGGCCAGCAGGCGCTGCCACTGGTCCGGGTACTGGAAGAAGGCGTGCATGGCGCCGGACATGAGGTTGCGCGTGGTCTCGTTGCCGGCGACGGTCAGCAGCAGGAAGAAGAGCTCGAGCTCCATGTCGCTGAGGCGTTCCCCCTCGATCTCGACGGTGGTCAGCGCACTCATGAGGTCGGCGTGGGGGTCGATCCGCTTCTTGGCGAACAGCTCGGAGGCGTAGGCGTAGAGCTCCATGGCGGACGTCAGGGCCAGCTCCTGCTGCTCCTGGTACTCGGGATCCTCGTTGCCGACCATGCGGTTGGACCACTCGAACATGCGGTGACGGTCCTCCTGCGGCACGCCGAGCAGCTCGGCGATGACCTGCAGGGGGAGCTCGGCCGAGATCTCCGTGACGAAGTCGGCGTGACCTCTCTCGATCACCTCGTCGATGATGGCGTCGGTGGCGCGGTGGATGCTCTCCTCGAGGTCGCGCACCATGCGGGGCGTGAACCCCTTGTTCACGAGCCGCCGGTAGCGGGTGTGGAGAGGAGGGTCCATGTTGAGCATCATCAGGCTCTGCTGCGCGATCTCGTCGGCGCCCATCTCGAAGGGCATGGTGCCCTGGGCGGCGGAGCTGAAGCGCTCGTAGTCCCGGTTGACCGTGACGCAGTCCTCGTAGCGGGTGACGGCCCAGAAGCCGGGCCCTCCCGGCTCGTCCTGCCAGTGCACGGGGTCCTGGCGGCGCAGGTGGGCCAGGAAGGCGTGGGGGACGCCGGCCACATACGACCGGGAGTCGGAGAGGTCGATCGGGGCAACGCCCGCCAGGGTGCTCATGGTTTGACAGCTCCTCTGATGGATCGGACATCTTGTCCGATACCCCGGATGCTACGTCCGGCTAGCCAGTGAGTCAACGAACCGGGGTGCTTACGTGGCCCCGCTGCGGCTCACGAGTCCCCTGTTCCACCTGGTGTCTTGTCAGATTCAGGATCGGCCGTGCCCTCGGGCATGATCGCCACCGACTTGGTCGGGTCGTCGGGATCGAGGATCACACGCATGCGCTGATCGGCGTCGGGTGGCTCGCCCGGGACCGCCGCCATGATCACAACTTCGTCAGCGGGAGGCGCAAAGACGGCGTGCAGTCCACGGGCGATACCTGTGCCGATCCCCCCGATCGGTGACTCCTTGCGCCAGCGGTCGAAGCCCTCCGAGGCTGCTTCTCCGGAATGTTCTTCGGTGGAATCTTCGGGGGTGATGACCTCAGCCGGATCGATGTTGTCGTCCGTTCCCACGGACGTCATCCTCGCAGGGATTTGTGCTCCTGACGATCGGTCGGCTGGGCGCGCCACCAGTCCCGATCTCAGCACGCGCCCGGCGCCTGCGTTGGCCGACTCTACGGTCATCGGTCTCAGTACGGATCGAAACGGACTCGTTGCCGACCCTGCGGCGGGGGAGCCACGCGGCGAGGGTCCACGGGATCAGTTCCTCCGAAGGCTCCGACCAGGTCGAACCAGTCAGCCCCGTCCTCTGCTGTCGCACCTGGCGTGATGGAAACTTCCAGCAGAGCGCTGGCGTAATAGCGGAGGCGCTTGACGACCTCGTGGCGCAGTTCGTCGTCCTCGTCGAGGTAGTCGAGGAGCCGTTCGTCGATGGAGTGCAGGTAGGTGATGAGGAACTCGCTCACGAATCCCAATCCTGACCGAATCTGGTCCGACAGGTAGATCTCAGCCGACCTACTTCGTGACCGTGAAGGTGAGGTCAGGCAGCGACGGAAGCGATGTGACGTGAACGGTGATCGTTGTGTTGTTGTTCGCATTGCCGTTCTTTTGAACGGTGAACGTGGTGGTGCTCTGGTTCGGCGGCGTGGCCGTGCCATTGATGGTGAGCGTCGAGCCAGCCGTGATGGTGTAGTTGCTGGGACTGGCACTGGCGACCGACATGTTGATGGCGGTACTTATCGTCGCACCATTGCCCCATGTGTCGAGGGCCTGAACGTTGGCTACCAAGTTTCCACCGTTGCCGAGAGCAAAGCTCCCGCTGCACACATGCGAGGATCCCACTACGCAGTTCGCCAGGGTCAGGGAGGCCGGTCCCGCCGCGACGACCGTCACCGACAGCCCGATCCCGTTGCTGATCGTGCCATCGCTGACCTTGATCAAGGCGGTCTCGGCCATGAAGAGGGTCATGACCCCGTTGTTCGAACCGCTGACCTGGGCGAGACCGTTCGTAAAGGTGATCGCCGTGGTGTTTCCGAAGTTGACCGCTGTCCCAGAGGAGTTCGTTACCGTCGGGTGCGTCGTACCGTTCGGAGCCACGTTGGCCCCAGTGAAGGTCAGGTTCTTCAGCCCGGTGTAAGTAGGCACGGTGTTGCCTCCGGAGTCCTCGGCCGTGATGGTCAGATTATCTGCGACCCCAGCCGTCGTTGTCGTGTTCTGCGCTGCCAGGACGAGCTTGTTTACTGGACCGAGGATGATAAGCGTGAAGGTCTGAGTTGCATTCGGGCTGACGCCGCTGGAGGCGGTGAGGCAGAAGGTGTAGCTGCCCGCCGGTGAAGCTGTCGTGCTGGTGATCGAGGCTGTCGAGGCGCCGCTCGTGTGGTTGAAGGCCACGCCCGTCGGATAGCTGCTGATGGTGCAGGTGCCGTTGCTGGCATTGGTGATGGAGTTCACGGCCGGTGCGCCGCTAGTCGTGACGGGGAAGGACCCAGCCGTCCCCGCCGTGAAGGTGGTGCTGTTGCCGCTCGTGAACGACGGAGCAATACCCGAAGTCGTCCCAGAGAACTGGGTATTCGGTGAACTCAGCCAGTTGCGGACGACGGCCTCAACTTCGTAGAAATAGGGCGTATTGGCCGTAAGTCCCGAATCCGTACATGAGGTCGTCGCGATGGTGCCCGAGCAGGTGCCACTGCCAACGGGGGCAAACCCAGAACCGCTCGTCGTGGATCGAAGGACTACATATCCGCCCCCAGCAGGAAGGCCAGAGGACGCCCCCCAGGAAACTGCAAGAGTCGACGTTGTGGGACTCCCGGCGGTGCCGGTGCCCGGAGTGCTGAGGGATGTGGCCTTGGCGCTCGCACTGCCAGAGGCGGTCGCCGACCAGTAGGCGAAGGCAGCACCCGAGGACGCGACGAGGAACCCGCACACCAAGAGGACCATGGGGGTAACAAGCTGACGAATCCCCTTCTTGGTTGTCCGAGCCTGCGTGTGGCGTCCCTGATTCATGACGATTTGCCACCGGTGAGCGTCAGGGTGACGGTGACCGTCGACCCCTGGCACCCGTTCTGGGCGGTGGTCTTCAGTTGCATGACGCCGTTCGCCGTCCCGCTCACACCAGGTGAGCCTGAGGGAACGCTGAGCGCCGGGCTGAAGGTGCCCGAAGTAGCACCAGATGCGATTTGGAAATCGCCCGGAAGGCAGGTGTTGCTCCCGACGGGAGTCACGGTGGCAATGGATGCTCCGCTCCACCCGGTGAATGACACCGCGTAGGGATTCGGATTGTTGACTGTGAAGTTGACCGCAACGCTCAATCCACCTGGGTAGAGGTTCGCGTCTGCCGTCGGTGACGCGACCGCTGTGACCGTGGTCCCTTGCGCGCTTCCGGTCGCCGCGTGACCCGTCCCCGACCCGTGACTCGTGAAGTAGGCGTAGGCACCGCCGCCACCAAGACCCGCAGCCAGCGCCGCCGCCGCGCCGGCGACGGGGACCAAGTGCCAGCGCCGACGTCGTGGCCTGTCGAGCACGTCGCCGGCTGAGTCCTCGGCAGCCTGCAAAGTCGCGGCCTCAGAGCTGTCGACCTCGGATGGCCCGACCATGAAGACCTCAGGCTCTGGGGCAGCCTCAGTCCCCTGGGGAGCAAGGGGCTCGTCGAGCGGAGCCACCGCACCCAGCGCATGGGCCGCCTGGACCTCGCTCACAAGAGGATCGTCGGCTTTCACGTGCGCACCGCTGACCGTGGTGTTGAGCATTTCGTCCTCGGCCAGACGGGTATGCCAGGCCGCGTCGGCCAAGGGGTCTTCGGCCTTGACATGGGCCCCGAGGACCGGAGCGACAATGCGGTCGACCTTGCGCACATGGGTCCCACGAGTGGTGGTTTCGATCTCCGTGGCGGCTGGCATCGGAGTGCTCACCGGCGCGGACTCTGACTCAAGGTCCTTGGTGACCGGCGGGGGGACCAGCGAAAGCGCCGCGGGCTGGGGCGGCGGGACGGGACGCCCAGAGGGGCTCGGATGGCGAGGGGCCACTCCCCGGGCACGGGCCCAGTAGCCGTCGTTCTCGTCGTCGGCGGAGTCCTTTGCGCCAGTGGTCCCTGACGTGCCGTTGGTCTTCTCTATGCGGATCACCGAGGCAGTTGCGCCCAGCAGCCGAGGTGGATTTTGGCGGCCGGTGGCCCGCGCCCAGTAGTCGTGCCCCTCGTCCTCGCTTGAAGCGATGCCACCGTTGGCCGAGGCGTTTGGGCTCATCCATAGCGTCTGGGGATCACCCAAGGGGAGCTGTTGAACCAGGTCGGCGGGGACCATTTGGTCGGTGGGGATTGTCACGATGACGCCCCGCTTGGTCCGGCTCATGGGGTCACCACCGTGCAGTTGGTGACGGTGTCGTGGTAATAGTCGGCCACGGTCCCGTGCCACGAGGCAGGGGGCTTGGGCAAGTGGCAGGTGTTGGCCTTGCCCTTGACCCCGTAGTAGGCGTTATTGGAGCCTGCGCCGAGGTAGATGGTCTCGGCGTTCGCCCCGCCGTAGATGGTGTCGTGGGTCGGGCTGAGCACGCTCGGCGACGCCAGCGTCACCGTGTCGATGCCCGAGCCAAGCGTGATGGTGTTGTTGGTTCCGGTTCCGACGCTGATCGTGTCGTTGCCGCTGCCCACCAGGATCTCGTTGTGTGAGCCGTTGCCGGTGCTGAGGTTGTCAGTCCCGTTCCCCGCTGTGATCTCGTTGGTCCCGTTCCCTGTCGTCACCGAGTCGGTGCCGTTGCCGACCGCAATCAGGTTGTCGCCATTGCCCGCGCTGACCACGTCGTTCCCATTCCCATCGGTGATGAGGTTGTTCCCGTCACCGGCGACCAGGCAGTCGTTGCCGTTGAAGCCGTTGATGAAGTAGTCCCCGCCAACGGCGTAGACGAAGTCGCCTTGGTTGGTGCCATTGATGAAGGGGAAGTGGGGGTCTCCGTAGAAGAAGTTGGGGAACGACCCGGTGCACTTCGCCGGGAGAGCGATGACTACCTGGATCTGGACGTGCGACGTCGAACCAGAGAAGTGGGTGTCACCTGCGTAGACGGCGTAGAGATTCTCGCTGCCCGCCGGGAGCGAGCTGGTGGTAGCGCTCGCCTGGCCGCCCGAGTTGAGAGTCCCGGTGCCCACCACGGTCCCGGTCGGGCTGCCCAAATGGAAGGTGACCGTGCCGGTGGGGGTCCCAGTACCCGAGGACTTGGTAACGGTGGCCGTCAATGTCACTGACTGGCCAAGCGCCGAGGGGTCAGGCGACGAGGCGAGAACCGTCGTTGTCGAGATGGCGTTGACTACCTGGGCCACCACGTTGGAAGTCGAGCCGCCGTAGTTGTCCGACGCCGCGTAGATCGCCTCGACGTAGGTGGTGCCCACCGGGAGAGCAGAGGTGGTCAGAGTGGCCTTGCCCGCGCTGAGCGTCCCCGTCCCGAGCGAGGTCTTGGTCGAGCAGGCGTTCGTGGTGCAGCTGTAGAAGGTCACCGAGCCGCCCGGCGTGCCCGAGGTGGCCGAGACTTTGTCGGTGAACGTGACCGAGGAACCGAAGCTCGACGGGTTGGGCGTGGCGGTGAGGACCGAGGTGGTCGAGAGCGCGTTGACCACCTGGGCCACCACATTGGACGTCGAGCCGCCGTAGTTACCCGACGCCGCGTAGATCGCCTCGATGTAGGTGGTGCCCACGGGGAGAGCGGAGGTCGTCAGAGTGGCCTTGCCTGAGGCGAGGCTCTGGGTGCCGAGTGAGGTCTTCGTGCCACAGGTGTTCGAGGTGCAGCTGTAGAAGGTCACCGAGCCGCTCGGCGTGCCCGAGGTCGCCGAGACAGTGTCGGTGAAGGTGACCGAGGAGCCGAAGGTCGAGGGGTTGGGCGTGGCGGTGAGGACCGAGGTGGTCGAGAGCGCGTTGACCACCTGGGCCACCACGTTGGAGGTCGAGCCCAGGAGGTTCCCCGAGGCCGCGTAGATCGCCTCGACGTAGGTGGTGCCCACCGGGAGGGCAGAGGTCGCCAGGGTCGCCTTGCCCGCACTGAGCGACCCAGAGCCGAGCGAGGTCTTGGTCGAGCAGGCGTTGTTGGTGCAGCTGTAGAAGGTCACGGTGCCCGTCGGCGTGCCCGAGGTCGCCGAGACGGTGTCGGTGAAGGTGACCGAGGAGCCGAAGGTCGAGGGGTTGGGTGTCGAGGTGAGCACCGAGGTGGTCGAAAGGGCGTTGTCCACCTGAGTCAGCACGTTGGAGGTGGAGCCGAGGTAGCTGCCCGAGGCCCCGTAGATTGCCTCGACGTAGGAGGTGCCGACCGACAGTGCCGTGGTGCTCAAAGTGGCCTTGCCCGAAGCGAGGGTCCCGGTCCCGAGCGAGGTCTTGGTCGAGCAGGCGTTGGTGGTGCAGCTGTAGAAGGTCACAGTGCCGGTCGGCGTGCCCGAGGCCGCCGAGACGGTGTTGGTGAAGGTGACCAAGGCGCCCACGGTGGACGGGTTCGGTGCCGAGGTCAGCACCGAGGTGGTCGCGATCGACCCCGAGTTCACCGTCTGGATCACCACGTTGGAGGTGCTGGCGGTGAAGTCGGTGCCCGACGCCGGGTAGACGGCCTCAACGTAGGTGGTCCCGACCGCCAGCGACGTCGTGGAGAAGCTGGCCACTCCGCCCGAGATGGTCCCGGTCCCGAGCAGGTTGGTTGAGCTATTGGGGCACACCGTTGCGGAGGTGCACTTGTAGAAGCTGACCGTGCCACTCGGTGGGCTGGCATCGGTGCTCGGGTTCGCCGCAGTCACGTTGGCCGTGAAGGTGACCGACTGGCCCGGGGTGGACGGGTTGGGCGTCGACGTCAGCGTGGTGCTCGTCGAATCGGTGTACTGGGCGCTGCCGGTGTAGGTGAAGTGGTAGATGTAGTTCTCGCAGGCGTCCTGCGTGTCGCCGCTGTCGAGAAGCTTGATGGTGACCCCCGGCAGGGCGGTCGTCGCCCCTGCCCCGACGGTGGCCGATCCACTAAAGCTGGGGAGCGTGAAATAGGTCGGGGGCGCACAGTTGGCGGGCGGAGCCGGAAAGCTCGAATCGAGGGCGCTGGTGATGCTCTGGACCGTGATGGGCACGTTGAGCAGGTTGTGGACGCTGAAGACCGCACAGCGGGTCGTGCCCGGGTAGAGAACCGCTGGGACGCCACTGCACGCCGGTGAGGCATAGATGGCGCTCGAAATGGTGAAACTCGACGGGTTCGAGGTCAGATCGAAGCCGGGCTGCTGGGGGGAGGCGGACCGGGGACCGAGCACTAGCGAGGAGAGGCCAATCACGAGGGCGGCGACGACGAGCGCGAGGGCTGTACCAGCCGCCACCGACTTCGTCCTCTTGAACCGCTCTGGCTTCATTTACTCCTCAATCTCAATCTGATGGGCAAGCCCACCGAGTGACCTCAGGATCCGCCCTTTCCTGGAGTCCCTCGCTGGCCTCACCCGGTGGTTGGCCGGGCCACGGAGGTCTCCGTGGCCCGGCCTTCCGACCGGTCGAACTAGGTGGAGAAGTGGACCGTGGCCCACCGCTCCATCAGGCTCGGTTGCTTACGCCGCGAAGTGCAGCGTGAGCGCGCCACCACCGTTGGCGGCCTGGCAGTTGTCCTGGTTCTTCGTGTCCTCGTTCAACTGAACGGTGGCCGTGGTGGTCGCCGTAGCGCCAGCGGCAATCGTTCCCACCACTGCCGACGGCGTGGTCGAGTACATCGAGGTAGCGCAGGTTTCGGGAACGTTCCCAGGCTGTCAGCTGCCGTAAGGGTGCCAGAGGTGACGCTGGTGACGGTCACCGTGACTGCGCCAAGAGTCTGGGCGCTGGCGGATGTGTTGTGGATCGACAAGTTGATGGTCGCAGCAGGACCGCCGGGCACGAGAGCGCCCACACCTGGGTTCGTCTGAGTGATGACCAGCGCCGTGGCACTGCCTGTCGCCGCCGACCCGTCACCCGCACCTGTCGTGTTGAAGTAGGCGAAGGCCGCCCCAGCCGCACCGAGGGCGAGCCCTGCGGCGAGGCCGATGGTGGCCACCTTTTTGTTCATGAATCGCTTCATTGTTCTCCTTTGTCTGATGGGTTAGTTGATTAGGGCGCCTGAGTCACAGGCGTCACTTGTGCAGCGCCTGCGGGGGATCACAGGTCGCCCTACGCAAAGAACCCATTGGAGGGGTTCCCGCTTGTTGCCAGGAACCCGAGATCGAGCTCCCGTTTGTGCGGCCCGCAATGACTTGGAAATTCTTCCGTCATCCGGTGCCGCAACATCTGCCCGAACCGTGTCGCGCCTGACGCGTCGTCAACGAGCGACGGTTCGGTTCCAGAGATCAGAGCGCGGGCATGGGGGACCCGTGGGGCGTCGAAACGCAACCCGCCACAGAGAGGAACCGCCAAGTCCATGAAACGCCTATCGCCTGATCTAGATGAGTGGTCGCCAAACCACTCAGTTCGCCAATAGGCGACAGGAAAACATTTGTGGAACCCGCCGTCAACCGTTTTGCACCGCAAGGGCAACGGCGGCATAACGCATTTGCGACGCCGCGTCAGCGCACGCAAACCCGCATTTTCCCTGGCACCTTCATTGACTCGTGCGTTTGTGGTTTTGGTGTTGTGATCACGCGACGAAGTTTTGTTGTGTGGCAGTTGTTCGAATCTGGCTCAAGTGACGTGACGCCAGTGTCGATCGCGCCCGACCCAACCATGCCCGCACGAACTGCATTACCTTGCACCCTCGATGCAAGGTCATGACCCGCACGCCCACATCAGCGTGTTGAGAGCGCCTCGGACTCCCACCGGGGAACGCTGCCCTTCGTCGCCATCTTGGGCGTCGTGGACTCGGCGGCGTGCTTATGCGCAGGAGGGTGAGCGAGTCCTCGTCACCTACCTCGACTCCATCGACGAACGCCTCCTCGACTACCTCGACGAGGACGACGAGTTGCGCCCCGAGGTTGTCAAGCGCCTCCGTTACTACGCCAGCGCTCTGATGGAAGGCTCCATGACGCCCAGTGCGGCGACCGAGGACTGGGCCGATTGGTTCGACCTCGTCGGGGCGTTCGTCGCCGCCCACGCACCTGAAGGGACCGAGGAGCTGGTCGCTCAGGCGGCTCCGCTCATGCCCCGACGAGATGGGCGTCGACACCAAGCCGACTCCGGCAGACGCACGCCGTCGAAGCGCTCTTCGACGCCTACCACGAGATGTGGGTGGGGAAGTGGCACTACTCGCAGCAGGGAACGCCTTGCCCACGGCGTCGGAGAGGTCGGCGACGCACAGGTGCAGGAAGCGCGTCGTGGCGAGGTTGGAGTGACTCCTGAGCCTCTGGACGACATGGATGTCCACGCCGCGGCGCAGCAGGCTCGTGGCGTAGGAGTGGCGTCAGCGGTGAGGGAAGTGGCGCCCCGTCACCCGTGCCCAGTGCCGGCGCGTTGGACCACCTTGGTCACCGTCATCGGGCGGTAGCGTTCCCCATGATGCGCCGAGGGTTGTCGAGTGATACGCGACCCAGGGGATTGACTCGCCCCGCTCGGGAAGGTCAATTGACTCGTCAGTCACAGAAAGAGGTTTCGCCGTTTTAGGTACTTCTCAATGCCCGGAATGCTCTGAGTATTGTGCAATACCGTTTACCGGAGACCTTGGCGGTGTCGCTTCGGAATGAGCTGGGCATATCGGGGCGGGAACAGTGCTGCAGCCCTGCTACGCCGTCGGCTTCGGATCCGGCCGACCTCCTAGCGAGGGATTCGTTGATGGCTGTGTGGCTCAGTCGGCCGCTCTCTGGACGGTCGTGCGTCTTGGGGTGGTGTCTTGCCACATCGGTCTTCATCGGGCTGGTTGCGTTCTTCGGTGGCCCTGCGTTGAATGACACCTATCAGTCGGCCTTCTCTACGTGGGCTATTGCGCACGGGCAACTGTCCTGCGCCTTTCCGTCGAACTTCCGGATGATCGCCCCGTTCTACCCGCTCCTCTCGGGGGGAATCGCAGCCGCCAATCACGTCGGGAGCGCCGTTCCGTTTCCCTCGAGCGCAGCTATGGGTCCGCACTGCCAGACAGCTTTCCGCTCCATCAATTCGTGGTCGGTGAAGTCTGGAGGGCTCGACGGCACCTACAAGGTCGCATACGTCGGTTGGGGTGTTCTCATGGTCGGAATTATCACCTTTCTCCGTGCCAGTGGCCGTGGACGAACCAGGTGGGAGCCAACCACTCTGCTCCTCGCGGCCTTTCTTCCGACTTGCTGGATGTGTATCGAGGCGTCGTTTCATCCCGAGGATCTCATTGCCATGGGCTTGGGGCTCACAGCCCTTGCTGCGGCGCGGCGCAAAGCCTGGGTGGCCGCTGGAGCGCTTGCGACACTCGCCGTCCTGTCGCAGCAATTCGCACTCCTCATCGCAGCACCGCTCCTGGTCCTCGTGCCAGCGAGCAAGAGACTGGCCTACTTAGTGGGTGCATCGTGCACATTGGCCCTCGTTGCCGGTCCCTTCGTGGTCACCAGGTCGGGGGGAGCGATACAAGCCATCCTTCTCGGGAGCGGCAACACAGGCGGCATCGGGGGGACGGTCGTCTGGGAGCTCGGCCTTCACGGGACGAGCCTGCTCCTCTTGTCACGAGTCCTCCCTGTCGGACTCTCATTGGCCGTTGCGTGGTGGACGACTCGACGCATGGGTTCAGCCGCGCTCGAGCCGCCAGTGCTCGTCGCACTCGTGGCGGTGTCGCTGAGTCTCCGTCTGATCTTCGAACAGCAGTTGTTCGGGTACTACTTCATGGCCCTGAGCGTCTCACTCCTCCTCCTCGACGTGATCCGTGGACGCATTCGAAGTTCGCTTATTGCATGGCTGGCGACCGTGTCGATGGTCTACCTCCTCGGGTCGACAGCGCTCGACCTCCTACCAAGGCCTTGGGAACCAGTGCTACGGGATCTCATTCCCTGCGCTGTCATCCTGTTTGCGGCATTTGTCATCGTCCGTCAAATGACCCGGACCGGGCCAGGTTGGACGCTGATCGTATGGGTTACGTTGATTGGCGGCGCGCTCATTTCGTGGGACGAGTCCAACTTTCTTGCCTACCACCCACCGACCTGGGTGCTCCAGATCTGTCTCGTCCCGTTTGGAATCGTCCTCGCCGCTGGACCACTTTTTGCCGAGGTTCGTCGGCACTCGGCGGACGCGGCGCTTCGACGCCAAAGGATCCTCTCCGCACATCCCGGACTGCGACAGAGCATCGACCTTCGTCCACTCCGCACGAGGCGGCTGATTTGCACCTCGGAGAGTTCGCAGCGATGAACCGCGGCCCCCAACCATTGATGCGGATTGGCACCATTTCGCCCAGTCAACGATCCGCGGACAACGCTTTTGGTCCGTGTCGCGCGAATAGTGTGAAAATTGTTTCAAGGGGTAGATCGCGCGCAGGGGCAGACGCCTGGAACCATTGTCTCCGAGCAACAGCGAGCGCCAGTTCGACCGTCTCTGCGAGGCACTCGGGACCGCGATGCCGATGCACCGCATCGGTGCCCGAGATTCGACATCCAAGGGTGGGTAGACGACGGGTGCCTGCTTCGGCCCGAGGGATTTGGTGGGAGGTGCGGTGTCCGAGGCTTCACCAGAAAAGTAAAGTATGCAAAATGGCGGGCGGACCTCTCTCATTCGCGGCACGAACATGAAAATCGGACGGAAAGAAAAACTTGCCGGTGAGCGAGCGCGCGCCCTCTCCGCTGAGAGTTCTGTTCTGCCAGCCAAAGAAGAGTCGAACGGCAATGTTCAGTCAGGGAACGGCACGAGAAGGTCGCGCCGGGGACGTCACGCTGCTTCGACTGATCCCAGTCAGGGCCCGGGCCCGGAGGGCATGCTCGATGACGCCAGTGAGTCGCGCTTAGTCCAACTTCTGATCGAACGCGGGTTGGCGAACGATTCGCAAATCGCCCAAGGACTGATTGTCCAGGAGGAGTCAGGGGCGACCTTAGGGGGCGTCCTCGTTGAGATGGGTGTCCTGGGAGAGAGAGATCTCGTTGGTGTGTTGGGGATTGTCCACAGCATGCCGGTCGTCGATCTCCGACGGGACAATCCAGAGCCGGAGGCAGTTGCGCTTGTGCCCGAGGATGTCACGAGGCGCTATTTGGTGGTGCCACTGGCGCTGGGCGAAGGAGAAGCTCCACGTCGCCGTCGCTGACCGGCCCACCGAGGAGTTGCGAGCCGTACTTGCTCAAGTGAGCGAGTACTCGGTCGACTTCGTGCTGGCACCGGAGTCGGATATCCGATGGGCCATCGACAGCAGCTACCGGGCCATCGGCGGGGTAGACAGGCTGGTACAGGCCTTCGAGGCGGTCGAAACCGCCCGAAAGAGGGACGTCGAGACCGATGAGGCCGAGGTCGTCGACGACGACGCACCCGTCGTGCAGGTTGTCGCCCGGATACTCACTCAGGCAAAGCGGGACCGTGCTTCGGACGTGCACATAGAGCCGTCGCAGGACGTGGTTCGTGTTCGGTTCCGCATCGACGGAGCGCTGAAAGAGGTTCTGCTCCTGCCGTCGAGCATGGGGCTCGGGTTGGTGAGCCGGATCAAAATCATGGCGGGCATGAACATTGTCGAACGTCGTCGGCCTCAGGACGGTCAGCTGACGACCGAGATCGACGGCCTCAGCACCGATGTGAGGGTGGCCACTGCGGCCACGATCTGGGGTGAGAAGTGCGTGCTGCGAATCCTCGACAAGAACCGGTCCGTGTTGCGTCTCGGCGACTTGGGCATGCCTGCCGATACGCACGAGATCTACTCCAGGCTTACTCGGGCTCCCTTCGGCATGGTGCTCTGTGCCGGCCCGACCGGAAGTGGCAAGACCACCACTCTGTACGCGACCCTCACCGAGGTAAGCGATCCGTCACGCAACGTCATGACGATCGAGGACCCAGTGGAGTTCATCTTTCCCTCCATTAACCAGATTCAGACAAATGAGCAGGCGGGACTTACCTTTGCCACTGGGCTCAAATCGATCCTGCGCCAGGACCCTGACGTGATCCTCGTTGGCGAAATCCGCGATGTCGAGACAGCCCGGATCGCCGTTCAATCGGCCCTGACCGGGCACTTTGTCCTTTCCTCGCTCCACGCCACCGACTCGGTCTCAGCCCTCCATCGCTTCTTGGACATGGGAATCGAGTCGTTTCTCATCGCCTCATCGGTGCTGGCCATCGTCGGCCAGCGTCTGGTACGACGTATCTGCCCGTCCTGCAAGACGCTCTATACGCCCAGTGGACAGGAACTCAGCTTCTACGAGGAGAGTGGCGGCCCCGCCAAGCAGGACTTTTATCACGGGGCCGGCTGCAATTTCTGTGGGAATACCGGATACCAGGACCGCATCGGTGTCTATGAGCTGCTCCAAATGACCCCCGAGATCAAGCGTTTGATTGTCGGATGGGCGACCCAGGACGAATTGCGCCGCCTCGCTCAGAAGCAAGGCATGCGTACCCTCCGCGAAGAGGCCATCAACCTTGTCGCTCAAGATATCACCACGGTTTCCGAAGTAATTCGAAGTATCTACGCTCTGTAGGGGGCTCTATGAGGCGGTGGCGATCCGCTTCGCTAGGCGGTCGATGATGGAGAAGTTCAGGTATAAGGCGGTCAACGACGCGGGAGAGTCGATCTCCGGAGTAGAGCAGGCGCCGTCGCGGGGAGCCGCCCACCTCGCGCTGCTCGATCGCGGGTACGAGTCCGTCCAGGTCACCCAGAAGAAGAACGTCCTCCAATTCGAAGTTACGAAGAAGAAGGTGTCCCGCAAGGACATCATGCACTTCTCGCGCCAGCTCTCCGTCTTTGTAAAGGCGGGAATCCCAATCATGGAGGCTCTGGAAGTCATCTCAGAGGAGACGACCGACAAGCTTCTGAAGGCCACCCTCCTGGACATGATCGACCGGCTGCAGGCAGGAGACACCTTCGCTTCGGCGGCTGCCGCCCACCCGGAGGCGTTCCCTGATTACTACGTCGGAATACTCGGGTCAGCCGAGCTGACCGGGACCCTCGACGTCGTCCTGGAGCAACTGGCCAGCTACATCGAGCGCGACATCGATGCACGAGGGAAGATCACAAGTGCGCTGATCTATCCGGCCGTTGTCTTCGTGATGGCCATCGTAACCGTGGTCATCCTTGCGACATTCGTGCTGCCGCGTTTCAAGACCTTTTTCGACTCTTTCCACGCCACGCTTCCGTTGCCAACG
This sequence comes from uncultured Acidimicrobiaceae bacterium, assembly GCA_963738135.1. Lineage (GTDB taxonomy): Bacteria > Actinomycetota > Acidimicrobiia > Acidimicrobiales > RAAP-2 > Bog-473. The sequence goes on from CAVTVK010000002.1 coordinate 158,407, forward strand.
AGGATGATGCTTGCGGTGTCCAACTTCGTCTCGAGTTGGTGGTTTGCGCTGATCGGCGGGATCGTCTTGGTAATCGTCGCTTTCATGGCGTTGCGCAGATGGGGCAGGGGGCGGGCTTGGCTCGACTCGGTGACCCTGAAGCTTCCGGTGATGGGTTCAATGGTGGAGGCCGTCATCATGGAGCGGATCTGCCGGATCCTTTCGTCGATGATCCATGCCGGGGTAGCGCTGCCTGAGGCAATGGCCGTGACGTCCATTGCATCGAACAACGCGGTCTACAAGAACGGGCTCGATCAGGTCCGCGAGGAGATGATGGAGGGACAGGGCCTGTCAGTGCCACTTGCTCGCACCGGGCTCTTTCCCGGTGCCGCCCGTCAGATGTTCCGGGTAGGCGAGGAGACCGGCACGCTCGATGAGCAACTCGAACTGGCGGCCACTTACTACAACCGTGAGGTTGATATCCGTGTCAAACGCTTCACGAGCCTGTTCGAACCGGCGGTCATCATCTTCATGGGTCTCATAGTCGGCTTTGTCGCCGTGGCTCTCGTGTCGGCGATGTACGGGATCTACAACCAGGTACACGTGCAGTGATCCGGCGCCGAACCAGAGGTGGCGAGACGGGGTTCACTCTTATTGAGCTGCTCGTGGTGGTTGCCATCATGCCGCTCATCGTCGGGGCTATCTCTGTCGCGCTGCTCGCTGTGTTGAAAAATCAGACGACGGTCTCGAACAGCTTGACCGGTTCAGGCGACGCGCAAGTCGTCTCGGCAAACTTCGTGGCGGATGTCCAGGGTTCACAATGGATCACCACATCCCAGAGCGCCACCCCGAAGTGCGGGAGCGGGACACTGCTGTTCAGTGTGAGTCCAGACGACGCGGCGCCCACTTCGACGTCGAACGTCATTTCCTACGAGCTGGTCCCGCAGGCAGTTGGGTCGAACGACACCCTGTTCAGAAAGGTGTGCAACGGGCCGACCGTGAAGTCCTCTGCGGCGATCTCACACAACGTGCCGAGCAGCCAGCAGGTGGCGATAACCCCGGCTTCCGTGCAGACTGCGGCCGCCAGCGGGTGGGTTGCGGCACAGGGTATTACGGCCGTCAACCTCTCGATATCGGAGCCGCCGACGAACTACATCTACAACTTGTCGGCGACACCTCGATTGGTAGCCGCTCCGAGTTCCGGGGCGGGTGCGCCAGTGACTCCTATCTTGCCCCTAGAGCTTCTCGGCAACACGGGAACGTGTCCCGCGAACCCGCCCGACCTGACGATCGGCGGAACGACCACCATCGAGGTCGGATCCGCGCCGAGCTGGAACGGAGCGATGGGTGTGGCATCTCCTTGTGCGGGGTCGATATCGATGCCGAGGAGCGGGACCTTGAAGGCGACGATCAATACCGCCAATCCCAATATGAATTCGGTGAGCGCCGGCGGGGGCGCGGTCGCTCCCACCTCGGAAACCTATGTGCCCGGAGGGATCCCGAACCCATTCACGTCGCTCGCTCCGCCCAGCAACCCGTCGACCAGCGGGCTGGGAGCCGGATCGTGTTCGGGTTCGGGTCCCTACACGTGCAGTACCGGTCTGTACTCAGCATCGCCGAGTCCACTCAGCGACAACACCGCCGTTATTACCTTTGACCCATCGACGGCACCCAACCCGAACGTCATTGTCTTCAATCAGCCCGTGTCGATCCACAACAGCGAGAAAGTTACCTTCCTGGGTGGGTCTTCCGTCGGCCAGGTCACTTACTGGTTCCGAGGAGGGCTGACCACGAGTGGAGCCACCAACGTCACGTTCGGGCCGGCGACGTACATCTTCGGAGACTCGAGCAGTCCCCCGGCGAACGCGCTGTCGATCGGCAACGGCTCGACGATTTCTGCGAACAACGATCAAGGCGTGTTGTTCTACGTTGAGGCGGGACCGGCCAGCTTCTCCGGGAACACCTCGACGCCAATTGCCGGGTCCAGTCTCTATGACGGAATCGCTCTCTGGGATGCGAGCTCCAGCCCGCTGACGATCGCCAATTCGAGCCTCCATTACCGGATTCGGCGGGGTATACGACTCGAGCCCGAGTTGTGGTGCCGTCGCATGCGTCCAGTTCAGCGGGAACGTGCCCTTCTCTGCCTTCTTCTTGATTACCTACACCCTGTCCTCGCCTTCCGGCGGCACGACGATTCAGATCACCGGATAGCCATGAGGCCGCCCCCGTTGGTGAACCCGGACGACCAAGCGCAGCCGCCGAGACAACGCCGCACACGATCATTGTGGCGTGATCGATCCGAGTCGGGCGATACCTTGGTGGAACTCCTGATCGCCATGACGGTGATCGGTTTGACTGCGGTCGCCCTCCTCAGCGGCTTCAGCACATCGCTGTCCGCATCTGCGGAGCACCGGAGCCTGGCCAGCATCGACACGGTGCTCAAGTCCTTCGTTGAGACGGCGACCCACCAGCTGTCTCTGCAACCACAGCCGCCGACGACAACGCCGCAATTCACGGACTGCGCCACCGCGAGCACCTATTCGTCCCTGACGACTCCACCACAGAACGGCTATACCGCGAGCATCGTGGCAGTCAAGTACTGGGGTGGCACCCCTGCCGTTTGGAATGCGTCATGTACCGCGACCATCCCTCCCGAGCCGCAGCTGCTCACGGCCCAAGTGACCGGGCACGGCGCAACGGCGAGCCTCCAGTTCGCCGTCTCCGATCCGGCCTATTCATCGCCGGCTCCGACCTTCACCAGCGCGAACTCTGTGAACGAGTTGTCGGGGAATCAGTTCAACTTCGCAGTGACGTCCACGGGTGGGCCAGCGCCAAGCCTTGCAGCCACGGGGCTGCCCACGGGTGTCACGTTCGTCGACAACGGCGGGGGGAACGGCACCCTGGCCGGTACCAACGGCGTGGCCGTCGGTACCTACACGATCACGTTCACCGCGACCAATGTCGTGGGCACGGCAACGCAAACGTTTACCCTGGTCGTCAGCGCAGCTCCGGTAATTACCAGCGCCCCCAGCGATACCGTGCCGCCGGGCGCCGGGTTCACCTTTGCGGTGACGGCAACCGGGACCCCGAAACCTGCGCTGTCAGCAACAGGGCTGCCCGCAGCTGTGACGTTCGTCGACAACGGCGGCGGGAACGGCACCCTTACGGGTCTCAATAGCGTGGCGTCCGGTTCCTACGCCATCACATTCACCGCGACAAACAGCGCGGGGACGACATCGCAAGCATTCACGCTGGTCGTTACCGCAGCATCGGCTCCGACCTTTACCAGTGGGAACAGCGCAACCGAGCCGTTCCACACGGCGTTCAACTTCACGGTCCAGACGACCGGCGCACCGACTCCCGCGATCACGGCCTCCGCGTTGCCGCCCGGAGTGACTTTCCACGATAACGGGAACAACACCGGCACGCTGTCGGGGACGAACTCCGTGGTGCCCTTCTCCTATGGCATTACGTTCACCGCAACCAACAGCGCGGGAACCGTAACTCAGACGTTCACGCTCGTTGTCAGTGCGCAATCAGCGCCGACGATAACTTCGCCGACAACGTCCAACCCGGTGAACCCGGGTCACAACGGAACGAAGACCTTCACCTTGATGGGTACGGGATTCGTCAATGGCTTGACTGTGACGGGGAATGGCTCCGCCACCGTCCTATCCTTCACCTACCTTTCGTCATCGCAGATAACGGTGACCGTCCAGGGGAGCGGTGGCAATGGGGCCAACGGGTCCTTCACCATCACCAACCCGGACGGTGGAACGGCCACCTCCGCAAGCGGAAGCTTCACGAATGGTTAGGCCAATCAAGCCGACAGGCACGCGCTTGGTCCGAACTAAGCGCGGCCGCGGGAAGAGAGCATCCATGGTGAGCAGACAACGTGACGAACGCGGTGCGGTTCTCATCTTGGCGCTGGTCTTTCTTGTGGCCGCAGGTGCCATCGTCACTGCGCTGCTCGGGTGGGGCGGCAACGACATCAAGAACGTCGCGCAGTTCCAACAGAACCGCACCCTCGACTACGCAGCAGGCAGTGCCATGCAGGTACAGATGCAGGCTGTTCGTTACAACTCCAGTGCCTGTACGAACTCGTTCTCGCCCATTCCGATCCCGAATGCCAGCAGCAGCGTCACTATTGACGTCTGGTGCAGCACGGTCTTCAACTCGACCAGCGCCGCCACTCGTGTCGTAACGCTGACGGCGTGCTCCGACAGTGCTCGGCTTGCCGGTACGTGCTCACAGGCGAATCCCTACCTGACGGTGATGGTGACCTTCGGCGATTACTCCAGCTCGAACTTTTTTGCGAAGTCGACCCCCTGCACCCCAGCGACGTCGGCCACATGCGGCACGACAATGACCATAAATAACTGGACCTTCAAGTAAGGCGTCCAGTTTGTTCCGTCACCGCTGCTGATCGGGCTGCGACGCGGGATCGGGGGCCTGGGGGGTCGTGGAGTGGAGAATTCGTCGTGGGTTCAGCACACAGCGGTGATCGATTCACCGTTGTAGTCGTGGAGCAGGCCGATCAGATCTCGACCGCGCCAATTGTGTTGGACCCTATCAATCGCGACCCCTTTGGCCGTGGAAAATAGTGGACAAACTGAGTATCAAAAAGAGAACAATGGGGCAGGTCGGTGGCTTACTGGTTGCAGGCCTGAACTTCCTGGTCAGAGGCTCAACGGACGCACAAGAAGGCTTGCAATTGGTACACCCTCAAGGTACCCTTAAGCACCCTCATCTATTTGGCTATTTGGAAGAGGGTAAGCAACACATTGGCGATATTGGCGAAGCATGATCCCGCGAAGGGATCCCAATCATGAAAGGCGGCAAACAGCCGTGTTCAAGCAATACCGCATGAGTAGGGAGTGGCAAGAGGGAAGCCTTAAGGAAAAGGGCTTCACCCTCATCGAGCTCCTCATCGTTATCGTTGTCCTCGGCATCCTCGCTGCGACAGTCATCTTCGCCCTTGGCGGCGTGACTGGGAACAGCGCTAAGGCTGCTTGCAACTCGGACGCCAAGAGCGTCGAGGTTGCGGTCGAGGCCTACAAGGCGAACCCCAACAACCCCACCAACACGTTCCCAACGACTTCGACGCAGCTGACGAGCACCGCGAATGGTGGTCCTTACCTGCGTGAGTGGCCGAGCAGCACTCACTACACGATCACGTTGGACACCACGACTGCTGGTCAGGTGGACGTCGGGGGCACCAACTACGACAGCGCTACCAACCCCTGCAACGCCGTCACGTAGGAGGTTGATTGCCGGCAACGGCAAAAAGTGTGAAATCGAATGCCCGGCCCGCAGGGTCGGGCATTCGATTTCCACCCGAGGGAATAGCGAGAAGGTGGATCGATGAAGACAATTGATATGGAAAGTATTTCTCCCTGGCTCCGGAAGCTGTGGGACGAGGGGGGTTCCGACCTCTTGCTCACCGGAGGCTCTGCACCGCGTCTTCGAGTGGACGGAAAGTTGTGCGCGATAAATGGAGCGGGTGAGATGAGCGGCGAGGAAGTCGATCTTGTCGTCCGCTCGTTGCTGGACCCGTCGCAGGTACGTACCTTTGAGGAGAACTTGGACGTAGACTTCTCGTTCTCTTGGCAGGACAAGGCACGACTCCGGGCCAGCGCGTTCACACAAAAGGGACAGACAGCATTGGCTGTCCGAATGATTCCCACCAAGATCCCTTCATTCGGTGAACTTGGGCTACCGCCTGTGGCGGATTGGCTGGCGACTCTGCCTCGTGGTCTCGTGTTGGTAACGGGGCCGACCGGATCCGGGAAGTCCACGACCCTCGCCTCCATCATTGACAAAATCAACGACACCCGATCGCTGCACATCCTGACCATCGAGGACCCGATTGAATATCTGCACAATCACAAGATGTCGGCGGTGACCCAGCGGGAAGTAGGGCTCGACAGCCCATCCTTCGACCGTGCACTGCGTTCGGCTTTGCGCGAAGACCCCGACGTCATGCTCCTTGGTGAGATGCGCGATACGGAGTCCATCCAGGTTGCGTTGACGATGGCCGAGACAGGCCATTTAGTCTTCGCGACACTGCACACGAACGATGCAGCCCAGGCGGTTGACAGGATTATTGATGTCTTCCCCGACTGGAGGCAGGACCAGATCCGAGTTCAACTTTCCGCCTCTCTCGGAGCGATCATCGCCCAGCGACTCGTCCCGAGGATTGGCGGCGGTCGCGTTGCTGCATTCGAGGTTCTCATCGCCAATCACCCGGTTCGAAACTTGATCCGGGAAGGAAAGTCCAACCAGCTCCTGAATATCATGACGACGAACCTCGGCGAAGGAATGCAGACGCTCGAGCTGAGTCTTGCTGGCCTTATCCAGGCGGGACTCATCACCTACGATGATGCGCTCGAGGTGTCCGTCCATCCGAAGGAGCTCGATCGGGCACTCAAGAAGGTGGCACAAATGGCGAGCGAGACCGTTCAATCGCAGCCGGTTGCGGCTGCGAGTTCGGCTTGACGCCTGACGGCCCCTCCCGGCGAGGGCCTGACCTCCCCTACAAGGTTGTTGCCGGCGTCAAGCCTTGCGCCACCGGTTGGTTGGTCGCAGCGGCGAAGCTGCATGGCACGACTTTTGCCCCAGAGGAGCCGCGGGTAATCGAGACATTTGTGGAGGTGATTGACCAGCGACCCGCGTTCGAGGTCCTCGCTCTGAATGCGCCGATCGGCTATCTCGAGGAACTTCGAACCGGTGGCCGCACTTGTGACCGAGAGGCCCGCGGACTACTGGGTCGCCGGGGCTCGGCCATTCAGAGTCCCCCCATTCGTCCGCAGGTGGAGGAAGGTCTTGACCAATCTGCGGAAGGACTGAACGCCGTCACACGGAAACTTCTCCCGCGCTATCGCGAGGTGGCCGCAGAGATGGCCCCGTACCACCAGCGACGGGTCTACGAGGTCACTTCGGAACTGAGCTTTTTCCAATTGAACGAAGACACTCCTCTTCGCTGGTCCAAGCGATCATCGCGAGGGCAAGAGGAACGTCGTGCACTGCTCGCAAAAAAAATACCAGGAGGCGAGCGAGTCTTCGACGCCAAGATACCTCGGGTACCGTACTCTCACCTGCTCGATGTGGCCGCCTTCTTATGGACCGCTCGGCGGATCTTTGCCAAAGCCGCCACGCGCATCCCCGAGGATCCGGAATGGGATGAGTTGGGACTGCGAATGGAAATCGTCCGATAAAACTTCTTGGATGCTGGCATGGCGCGGCTCCGGTCTATATGGTCGTTCGTGTCACTCACGTCGGTGCACTAATCCGAGACGCTTGATTCTCACTTTTCGCCATCATGCGTATTTCCGCCCCTTCTTCCGAAGCTTCCAATTGCTTGGTGTACCCAAGCAGTTCGTGGCTTGACCGACCGCTTTCCGGCACGTGGTTGTTCGTCGGCTGGTTTGCGGCAACCACAATCTTCGTCGGGATCATCGCCCTGCTTGGCGGACCGACCGTCTATGACTCCAACGAGTGGATCTACTCGACCTGGTCGATCGCTCACGGGAATCTGGCTTGCGCGTATCCCCCCGCCTCATCAGTGCATCTCCTTCCCAACTACCAGCCCGGGCCGTACATCGCTCCATTGTGGCCCCTCGTGTCTGGAGGGATCGTGGCCCTGGCAGGGATCGGACATTCCGTCCCATTTCCTTCACAGGCTGCTCTCGGACCACATTGTTCGGGCGCGTATCTTGCCATGTATCGGTGGGCGGGCGACTCACTCGCCCAGGTGCCCACGCTCGCGATCGCCTACGCAAGTTGGCTGGCGCTCCTCGGAGGAGCCGTCGCGCTGTTACGAAGTTGTGGCCGCGGGCGGACAATCAGGGAAGCTCTCGCGCTGACAGTCATCGCATGCACCCCGATCTCCTGGATGCCCTTCATTGGGGAGCTTCATCCGCAAGACCTCCTCGCAATGGGACTCGGTCTGGGTGGTCTGGCGTGCGTCCGACGCGGCTCGTGGTGGTGGGCCGGAGCGTTGTTCGGCCTTGCTGTAACGTCGCAGCAGTTCGCCTTGCTCATTCTCGTTCCGCTGGTGGTGATAGTCCCCCGCACTGCACGGGCGAAGGTGTTGGTCACCGCCATCGCCTCTGCCGCGATCATCGATGTCGTATTCATTGCTGCGACGTCGGGGCGGGCGTTGAACGCGGTCCTGATCGGATCTGGGAACTTTCGGTCGTACGGAGGCACGGTGCTCTGGGGGCTCCATTCTCACGGAGCGTTCCTGGTCGCGGTGTCACGTGTCGCCCCGCTTGGCGTGTCGTTTGTTCTTGCCTGGTACGTGCTGCATCGGCTCGGGCCAGCTGCACTCGATCCCATCCCGTTATCATCCTTCGTCGCCACCTCGCTGAGTCTCCGGCTGGTCTTCGAGCAGAATCTCTTCGGGTACTACTTCATGGCGCTTGCCGTGTCGCTGATCCTTCTCGACGTGATCGCTGGGCACTTACCGGGGAGCCGTTGTATGGATCGCCCTGGTCACCGTGGTGTTCCCCCTCCTGCGATGGGGGCTGGACTTCAATGCCCGATCGTGGGGATTGCAATTCGACCTGACGGTTCCCATCGCGTTCGCCGTGATCGTGCTGGCGTTGATCGTGATCGACGCGACACGGAAGAGGGTCCGCTGGTATCTGGTGATTCCCCTCATTCTGGTGGTCGTGTGTATTGCTCAGTGGCCACCGTGGAACACCATTCCACTGCGTAACCTCTTGCCACTCTGGCTGTGGCAGATAATCCTCGTGGCGAGTGGCATCTGGCTGGCAGCGTCTCCGCTCTGTTCAGCCATGAGAACGCTCGGAGTGTCGGCTCCATCGTCCGACGAGTTGCCGAAGTCGGATAGAGGAAAAGCGATCGGCACTTCGGGGTATTCGGGTGTGGGGCGTTCGGAGGTGTGAGAGTTTCAGAGTTCGTACTGCGCGAACGGCCGCAATAGTTCGGGTCCGGCAAACACGGCGACCGCGGTACCGAGGGCGAGGAACACTCCGTACGGGATCTGTTCCTGGCGTTGGATCTGCTTTGCAGCAATCAGAGCGATGCCGATCGCGGCACCGATGAGGTTGGCTGCGAAGAACCCTAGGATCACGTAGCGCACACCCAGCCATCCCAGGCCAAGTCCCAGGACAGGCGCCAGCCGTACATCGCCGAAGCCCAGAATGCGTGGGCTGATGAAGTTCAGGACGAAGAACAACACGAACCAGCCGGCGGCGCACACGGCAGCGACCAAGAAGTCGTGCCACTGCCCGGTGGCAGCTGACGCCAAAAGCAACAGAGATGCGACCAGTGCAAGCAACGGCCAGACGATCGCCTTTGGCAACAAGAGCTTCTCCACGTCGATCCAGGAAAGCGCCAGGAGTCCGGCGAAGAGCACAAGATACGCAGGCAGTTGGGGGACGCACCCTTAATGTGTGGCGGTCGCCGTTACAGCGTGGCGGCGGCCAGCTCAACTGCCGGGTACTGCCACGAGATGGTTGATCGACAGGTTCGGCATCGGCCCCGCAACAACACCCACGAGACGACCGGGATGTTGTCCCGGGCGGTGATCTGTGTCCCACAGGTTGGGCACGCCGAGGGCGGAGATACGACGGACTCGTGCCGGGGTACCCGGTAGATCACGACATTGAGGAACGAACCCACCGCCGCAGACCAAAGAGGGCGCACAGTCCGATAAGCAGGCCGAGGGGATGCATGATTACCCCGCCTGCCCCGGCAACATGGATGCGAACCCTATCCGGCCAGACTCTGACCTTGGGCCACCTCTGATCCACGCCAGCCCCGGGTCGCCCGTCGCGGGCCGCACCGAGATCTGGCCGCGATTGGAATACCTAACTCGCCCGTGGCGCCTCCCGCTGCATGTCGTCCTTCTACGAAAGCGAACCCAAGACCCGTTTCTGCGAAGGGCTCGTCGGCATGATCCAACTTGCGTGGAACCTTGAGAACTCTGTGGTTCTTACCTTTAGATCAGATGGTCTGCAGGTATTGCGACGTGGTCTCGTTGATCCGGGCCATCAGTTCGTCAAAGGCCGCATTGAACGCCGGTTCGTCGCCAGCCGCACTCATAACCATGAAAGATGCTACGAAGTCCGTGATCGGCGCCCGCGAGGTCTGTGGCTGACCTGACGATGGCCACAACCTCAGCGCGTCGCTCCTCGAATGTCAGCTCTTCGTGGTCGGCGAACATTTCGGAGAGTTTCATGTCCTGAACTACCCCTCGTCGTAGACACGGCGGCCGGCCAGAGCCTCGCCTGGTTTCTCACCTGGAATTGTCGACTGGCCGTATTGGGAAATGAGGCTTAAGTTTCGTTCGAGGGCAATATTGTCCCGCTGTTGTCAAGCTTGAACGACTCGCCCATGCGCCGATCAGATGATGCTGGAGGCGTATCCGTTCCCGGGGCGCACTCCACACCAGGTCATTTCGGTGACATCGACGAAAACTAGCGGTTGGCGGCTGGAGGACTGAGCCAAACTCACGGCCGACACCTGTTGGCTCGTCTCTTCCCGATCCCGCTCGCGCCTCGGGTACAGATCCCTGGGGTGCATCGAGGCTGCGTCCGTTGCTACGAGTGCTCGCGCCGTGGGTTACCCATGTGCCAGGCCGAACAGATGTCGCAGCAATAGACGTTGAGCTCGACGCCCGATTCCTGCCTGCGCACGAGGGCGGCGGTCAACGCGTCGCTTTGACTCGAGTAGCCGGCCTTCGGGAGACCGTCAGCGCGCCAATGTGATCCAAGACCCGAGATCGGGTTGCCATCGCCTGACTGGCGCCTTCGGCCATTCCGTGCTTTTTTCCGACGTGGCACGCGACCATTCTGGCTGCTGAGACGGGAGACTGGAGACGGGAGACGGGAGCCACCCTGTTCAGTTGCGCTGTGGCCCCGACGCGTCGTGAATTCGACGGAGGGGGAAAAGGAGTCGAATCCGGCGCGTCGGGACCACTGAACTTTATGCGTCAATTTCCACTCTTTGCCGTATTTGCCTGATTCAAGGGCTCATCCGGGCAATCAGGAGCCGTGTCTGGCTTCATTCGTCCCCAACGGGGAGACGGTGGGCAGCCCGCATACCGGCCCTGTCCTCTGCCCCTTTACCAAGCCGACTTTGTCGGCCGCCTACTGCTCTGCCACCATTTGCGCATGGCCAAGACCGTGATAGTCAAGCTGACTGACGACCTCGATGGGGGGGACGCCGATGAGACGGTTCAGTTTGCCCTGGACGGCACGTCCTACGAAGTGGATCTGAGTGCCGGCAACGCCGCGAGGCTTCGTGAAGCTTTCAAGCCGTACGTCGAGAGGGGAAGACTTACGAACCGTGCTCGAGCGCCACGGTCGAATGGTCCAGCTCCTACGCAGTCGCTCTATTCCGAGCTCGACGTGGACGAGAAGGCGCGCTTTCGAGCGTGGGCGAACATGCCGACGGCTCGACGGATCAGTGATGCACGAATCAAGGGCTGGATTGCGGCCGGCAAGCCCTGAACTTCCGGACCCACGCACCGCCCGCTCGATCTGGGTTCAGATTCGGAGACTTGGGTCCGAGCCGCGCCGGCTAGGCCCAGCTGAGGACTCCATAGGTATTGCAGAGTCCCATGAGATCGATGAGCAGGAAGGCTGAGACCACGGCGATCACGAAGGGCGCCTTCCAGCGCCGACCACCCTGGCGCACGGCCGGCGGCATGTACCAGAGCGGCAGCGCCGAGCCCAACTGCGCCAGGTGGATCCCGATGGGCACCGCCCCTTCGTCTATGGGCATATCGGGGTCGGCGGCCAAAGCCAGCGTCGTGAGCTCGGCGTCGGTCAGCGCTGCATCGGGATCCACTTCCTTCAGCGTCATAGAGGCCAAGCTACCGTCCTGAACCCGCTCGGACACGGCAGGAACTCGTCGGAGGTGATGAGGATGGCGGAAGATGAGCCCGGGGACGCGCAGCCCGGAGTATCCGATCCCGACGTGGCTCCCGACCGGACGGGAGGAAGTCCGAGGGCGCCCGGCTGGTACCCGGGTCGCGCCAACCCGAACGACCAGACCTATTGGGACGGTCAGGACTGGACGGCCACAAGGCGGTGGACCACCGACCAGGTTTGGCTCGTGGCGGGCGACGCCCCCGAAGAGGCGATAGTGGACGCCAACCCGCAACGAACCGGACCCCGATCGCCGGCCAATCCCTATGTCGCCCTGGCGCCCGCCAGGTCCAAAGCGACAGGTTTCACTGTCAATGTGGGCGTCCTGCTGCTCTTGATCTGCGGTGTTGCTCTCATGTACGGATCAGTTGGCCCATGGGTGCATGTGAGCGGGGGAGTGAGCTTCGTCAACTTTCACGTGTCGATCAATGGCATCGATCCCGCGATCTCGACCCTTATTGGTATCAACGGCTGGGTGACGTTCATCGGCGGGATACTCCTCGTCATTTTCGCGTGCTTCGAGATGACGTCCGAGGAGATCCGGCTGGCGATCCTCGTCACCCTCATCGCCGCGGTGACGACAGTCTTCGCGGTCTTCGACATGTTCCGCGTGGTGCAGAAGATCTCGCAGCTCCCGCCTACTGCGAGCGCCGGCGTCAGCGTGGGCTGGGGATTGATCTGCGTGCTCAGCGCCGCCGTGCTCGCCGTACTGATCGCGGTGGTCCGGCTGCTGCAGCACTGAATCCTCGGGCCAGCGACCGGTCTTGGCGATCCGGTCACTGGCCCTCGGACTTACTGCGGGGGCCCGGAGGAGAGCTGCACCGTGGCCGTGTGAGTCTGCCCGGATCCGTCGGTCCAGCCGATGCTCACCTTGTCGCCAGGGTGGTAGGCGCTCATGGCGCTGGTGAGGTCGTTGGCCGTGTTGATCGTCTTGCCGCCCAGCGAGGTGATGACGTCGCCCTCGGCCAGGCCGGCCGTCTGGGCCGGCCCGTTCGTGACCACGCTGGCCACCGAGGCCCCGGATGCCGTCGATCCGGTGTTGCCCGAGTTGCCCCCGAAGAAGCCACCGAAGCCGCCGCCGTCACTGTTGCCACCGTCGCTCGAGCTGCTGTTGCTGGCGTTGATCTCGACGCCGAGGAAGGCGGTCTGACCAATGTGAATGGTGGACGAGCCCGACCCTGCCTCGATCGCCCTGGCGAGGGAGAGCGCGGCGTTGATCGGGATGGCGTAGCCCTGGTTGCCCGACGACTGGTCGTTGGACTGGAAGGAGAAGCCGGCCGAGGCGGCCGTGTCGATTCCGATCACGTTGCCCGAGGTGTCGACCAGCGCGCCGCCCGAGTCGCCGGGTTGGATGTCGGCGTTGGTCTGGATCAACCCGGTGAGTTGCTCCGATGTGCCGTCGCCCTCGTCGCTGGCGGTAATCGACTGGTTGAGCGCCGTCACGGTGCCACCGGCGGCGCTGGGCGTGCCGCCGGTGCCGCCGGCGTTGCCAACGCCCACGACGTCCTGGCCGACGGAGACGTTTGACGAGTTGCCGAGTGTCGCCGTCTGCAGGCCGGAGGCGTTGTGAAGCTGGAGTACCGCAATGTCCTTCGTGCGGTCGTAACCGACGACGCTGGCGGTGTAGGTCTTGTGGTTGCCGATGTCGGTGACGCTGATGCTCGTGGCGCCGTTAATGACGTGATTGTTGGTCAGGATCACTCCGTTGGAGGAGATCACGATGCCGGTTCCTGCGGCTTGCTCCTGCTGGTAGCCAAGCGTCGTATTGATGTCGACGAGACCGGGGTCGATCTTCGAGGCGATCGCGTTCACGTCGCTCGGGCCCGAGGAGTTCGAAGATCCGGAGTTGCCGCTGCCGGAGTTGCCGCTCCCGGAGTTGCCGAAGGGTCCGCCATTCCCAAAGGGCGAGCCGTTGCCGAACGGGCTGTTCGACGAGCCGGAGCCTCCGAAGGGGTTCGAGCCCCCGGAGTTCGACGGCAGGCGCGAGCCGCCCGACGTCGGGCTGAGGGCCTGCGTGCTGCTTCCGTTGTTCGACGTGGCGTGGCCGATGCCGATGCCGGCACCGAGGACGGCCAATGCGGCGGCACCCGCCAACAGGCCGTTGCGGACGCGGTGATGGGTGTTTCCCGCCGGGGCCGGGGGCGTCGACCACATCGGTGCGCCGGGGTCGGTGGGCGGGGGACCGCCGAACGACGACGACTGGGCGTCGCCGAGCATCGGGTTGCCGGCCAGGGCTCCCATGGCGTACGTGCCCTGGGGCGGTGTGGGGTTGGTCGGAGGCGTGGCTTCTGGCGTCACACCCGTCGGGGGGGTCACCGGTTGCTCGGGGAGCGGAAGAGGTTGCTCTGCGGCCGGGGGCGACGCGGCCGGCATCGGGATGGCGGCCTCGCTCGTGGCCCCAGGGGTGGTCTCTTGCGCGGCGGCGGCCGGAGCGGTCTCCGGAGCCGGGTCGTTCACAGGCCCCTCGGTCGTCTTGTCGTTCTGGTCCTCGGTCATGTCTTCGGTCCTCCGTCTGAGCTCGGGCGGCCCGGGCTCTCCACGACATGCATTTGACCCGGCAGGTCTGTATGCCAGGTCAGAGAAAGTTATGACCCGGATAAATGTTGTCTGTGCGCGTGGGACACCGGCGAAAACCGGCGTCGGCCTGCAGGAAGTTCCCATTGCGGCCTGCCGGTGCGAAACCTTCGGAGCTCTGGATGCGCCTACGGGTCTACGCTTTCGGTCGAGTACACGCACCATTGGGGGCCCCATGGAAACTGCGATCTTCGACGCCGACAGCCACCTTATGGAGACACCCGAGTGGCTCTGCGCCTATGCCGAGGAGGGAGTCCGTGACCGACTCGGTTCGCTCGGCTTCGAGGGGGCGGGAGCCGGCGCGGCCGAGCTGATGGCGAAGCTGCCCGAACTCTGGGAGAGCCACCGCCACTTGGACATTGGGCCCGAGGTGCTGAAGGGCCCGAAGGGCTGGATGGCGCCGGGAGCCCTCGACGCCGAGGTGCGCTCCCGGGTGCTCGATGCCTTGGCGATCGATGCCCAGCTCGTCTTCCCGACGTTCGCGCTGGGCCATTTCGCCCGGAGCAGGGATCCGGAGGTGCTCTACGGGGGGACCGAGGCACTGAACCGAGCCATGCGCGCCTTCTGCTCCACGGACCCGAGACTTAAGGCTGTGGGCTACCTGCCGCTCAACGACCCGGAGCGGGCTCTGGTAGCACTCGAGCACGCACTCGACATGGGCATCGCGGCCATGTGGGTCCCGTCCGACGCGCCAGGTGACTTCTCGCCCACCCACCTCGACGTCGAGCCGATCTGGGCCCGTCTGGCCGAAGCGGGCGTGCCGTTCGTGCTCCACGTCGGCGGCGGGAAGCTCCTCCCGAAGGCGTTCCACAACAACGGCCGTCCCCGACCGAAAGACTGGCTCGGTGGTGGTGAGAACCTGCGGTCCAAGGACTTCCCGGTTCTGCACCACTCGCCGGAGCGCTTTCTGGCCTGTATGGCGCTCGACGGGGTGTTCGAGCGTCATGAGGGACTGCGGGGGGCCGCCATCGAGCTCGGAGCGAGCTGGGTGCCCGGCCTCCTGCGCAACGTCGACCACGCGCTGCGCTCGTTCTCCAAATTCGAGCCGGACCTGCGCGAGCTGACCCTCCTGCCCTCGGAATACCTGCGTCGCCAGGTGCGCTTCACCCCGTTCCCCTTCGAGGACACGGCGTGGTTGCTCGAGCAGTGCGGGCCGGAGCTCTTCATGTTCTCCACCGACTATCCGCATCCGGAGGGTGGCAAGCGGCCGTTCGAGGCGTTCGGCGATGCCGTGGCGGGCTTTGACGAGTCGACCCGCGAGCGCTTCTTCTGGCGCAATGGAGCCGAGCTTCTCGGACTTGCGTGAACATGCGGACGCGGTGACGACGACCGGACGTACATCCCTCACGGTCGAACCGGTGGCGGGAGCGCTCGGCGCGACGGTCACCGGTCTCGATCTGGCCCGAGTGTCCGACGTCGCCGAGTTGGACGGGTTGCGCCAGGCCTTGGCCGCCTACCTCGTGGTCTTCCTGCCCGAGCAGGCGCTCGAGTTGGACGATCTCGAGCGGGTGACCGACATGCTGGGTGGCCGCGACGTAACGCCGTTCGTCGACCCGCTCGAAGACAGGCCCTACGTGATCCGCGTGATCAAGGAGGCCGACGACGCCCTGAACTTCGCCAATGCCTGGCACAGCGATTTGAGCTATCTGCCGGCGCCCCCGGCCTACACGCTCCTGCACGCCTGGGACGTGCCCGCCTACGGGGGCGACACCATCTGGTCGAACCAGTACCTCGCGTACGAAGCCCTCTCGCACGGGCTGAAGTCGACGCTCGACGGCCTGCGGGCCGTCCACTCGGCCGGCCTGGCCTACGGGACGGGGGGTTTGCTCGATCAGGTCAAGGATCTCACCTCAATGGCCATCGCACCGTCGGCGCAGGCCTACGCCGAACAGGTCCATCCCGTTGTGACGGTCCACCCGGTGACGGGCAGGCGGGCGCTCTACGTCAACCCCGTGTACACCGTCCGCTTCGCCGGTTGGACGAAGGACGAGTCGGCGAGCCTGCTTGCCCACCTGTACCGGCACAGCATCAACGAGAACTTCACGTGCCGTTTGCGCTGGTCGGAGAGGACACTTGCCATCTGGGACAACCGCTGCACCATGCACAACGCATTGAACGACTACGCGGGTGTGCGCCGCGAGATGTACCGGACGAGTGTCAAGGGTGACCCGCCGCTCGGAACATCCTGAGCGCCGCCGCCGCCGTGCATCGGGCGCAGTCGGGCGCATCAGGTCTCAGAACGTGCGGGGCCGTCCCGTGAAGGATTGGTGGAGTCCCCGGTCGCAGCGACGGCGACCCGACTCTCGAGCGCC
Organism: uncultured Acidimicrobiaceae bacterium; assembly: GCA_963738135.1. GTDB lineage: Bacteria > Actinomycetota > Acidimicrobiia > Acidimicrobiales > RAAP-2 > Bog-473. The sequence goes on from CAVTVK010000002.1 coordinate 175,175, forward strand.
ACTGGCCACATGGGTGAACGTGACGAAGAGCGCGCGATGCAGTGCTGCCCCGAGATCCCCCGGCCGCGCTTCGATGGCCAGCACATCCAGACGCCATTCGAAGTCAGCGGACATCATTGCGCCGTCGGCGCTCATGATCACGGCATCGGGGCAGGCACGACGCGCGCTCGAGAGCAGCTCGGAGCGGGCCTCGTAGGTGTCGCCGCCCGCGTGGTGGAACCGCACGGCGCCGGTGATCTGCGCTGATTCGATGACCACGACCCACTCCGGACCCTGACGGCAGAGGTACAACGTTGCACGGTCCATGACTCGGCCCCGCTGTGACATGTTCGACCCTGCGTGCCACGCCATCGCTAGTGGAACGCCCTGGCTTCGTGATGCCTACTGGGCCGAAAGTCCCATTTCCCGCCCTGTCCGGGACACTGCCGCCGGCGGCTCTGCTGAGGACCCGTTGCGCGCTCTGGACGGGGACCCCTGGGTCGAACGCTGTGCCGCACACCGACATGGTCGCAGGAACCTAAAGGCGCGGACCAGAGCCGAAGGGCCCCTCGAGACCGCTGTGACCACGACATGCGGCCGGTTCGAGGACGTGGTCCGAAGGCATGGTCCAGAGTTCCGTTGCGAGGAGGTGATAGGAACAGCGCCGGAATCGCGGGCCACCCGGACGCAGGGGTAGCGCCGCCTGCGTTGGGGGTGTGATGAAGAACCGGAAATGGTTTGGTGTCTTGGCGGCCGTGGCGGGGTGCTTCCTGCTGGCGGCGTGTGAGCCACAGATCACGAATTCAGTCAATGCGGCCCGCACCGCGGCGGGGGTGCCCGCGGTCCCGGTGACAAAACGCCCTGACCACCGCCGCCCGTGCTCATTCGCAGGCCATGTGTGCGAGTGGGACGGTGCTTCCCTCCCCCTCGCCCGTTGCGGGCTACGCAGAGGGCACGTACGAGATCCATGAACTCGTTGGCCGGGCCCTGCTCGATCCGACCATCACCGACGGCGTCCAGCGCAACGTCGCGGCGACGAGTGCCGTCTGGGCCCAGTGGCAACACGACCCCGAACTCACCACTCCGGGCTGGGTGGACGAGGGAGTGGGCGAGGCGACGTGCCCGGATGGCTACCTGTACGAGACCATGGTGCTGCGCGAGCGGCCGACCATGCCGGCGACAGGTCTCTACGTGACGCCGCAGTACCCGCTCGGCGCCGGCACCATCACGGACGGAATCCAGTACGGCAGCGCCGTCGACCTCACGGGCGCGACCGATGCCCTGCTGCTCGACCTGTACGTGCCGCCCGCCTCGGCGGCGCCGCACCCGGCCGTCGTGGTGATCCACGGGGGGGCCTTCGTGGGCGGGAGCCGCAGCGACTACGCCGGCGTGGCCGAGGATTGGATGGAACGGGGCTACGCCGTCATCGCCATCGACTACCGCCTCGACCCGAACCTCAACGGCCCGCACACCGAGCAGGACCAGCTGAATGCCGCGGCCGAGGCCATCGCGGACGCGCAGGAATCGGTGCGGTGGTTGCGGGCCAACGCCGCGACCTACGACATCGACACCACCCGCATCGCGGCAGCGGGCGACTCGGCCGGAGGGGCGATCGCCCTCGGACTCTCGGCTGCGCCCGACACGCACCCGTCGACGAGCCCCTACGCCAGCTACTCGGCGTCGGTGGCCGCCGCCGTGTCCACCGGTGCGTACCTCACGCCGGGACTGGAGGCCGGCCTGCTCCACCTCACTGGTCACGAGGCGCCGATCCTCATGCTCCACTACGAGACCGACGCCGCCAGCGCGCCCGGACCCTACGCCTACGAGACCTGTACCGACTACCACCAGGCGGGGGACACGTGTGACTACGTGGACCAGGCGGGCGAGGGCCACACCACCGAAATCCAGCCCGGCGGCCAGTGGTGGAACGACCCCGAGGGACCTTTCGTCTACCAGCATCTTTCTCTCGGCGGCTGAGGCCCTCGGCCCTCAGCGCGGCGTCAGGGCCGGAACACCACCTTGATCGCATGGGAGGCGTTGCGGTCGATGGCGGCGCCGATGGCTTCCCGGTATGCCTCAAGCCCGAACTCGTGGGTCACCACGACCGAATCCGGCAGCAGTCCGGCGGCGAGCACGTCGAGCGCCCGGTCCACCGAGTGCCGTTCCGGAGCCCCGGCGAGACCCGGGGCCGCGTGCGCATCCATCGTGTGGTCGATGGAGCCGATCAGTGCGGCTTCCTTGTACCAGATCGGCGTCAGGTCCACCTCGCTGATCCCTGCAGCCCCGAGCAGGAGCACGCTGCCGCGGTGGGCCACGGCACGCAGGGCTTCGGTGACCGAACCTGGTGATCCCACGGCCTCGATGACAAACGGGAAGCCGCCCATCAGCATCTGGTGGCGTTTGAAGCCGACGACACGGGAGCCGCTCAGCGAGGCCAGCTCTTCCCAGTGCCCGTTGTCGGCCTCGCTGATCACGACGTGATCCGCCCCACAGGCCTTCGCCGCGTCGGCCTGGTGCGGGTGTCGGGCCAGGACGGTGACCGGACAATTCGGGAAGAGCCCGCGCAGCGCGGCGAGGGACGCCAGCCCGATGATCCCCGCTCCCACGATCAGCACCGGCTCGCCGTCGACCGGCATGGCACGCAGCAGGCCGTGGCAGGCAATGGAGACCGGCTCGTAGAGGCTGGCCCCGCGGTCCGCAATGGAGTCCGAAAGGGGGTGGAGCATGGAGTCGTGTGCCACGACGCTGTCCGCCCAACCGCCCCCGAGATCCTGCGTATAGCCCAGGGTCCGGCCCGAGCTGATGATGCCGCTGTCGAGGTTGAGGCACGACGACGTCCACCCACGCGCGCAGTTGGCGCACGGCGGGTCGATGCCCCGTGGGAGACAGGGGATGCACGGGTCGATGACGACTCTCGTCCCGACGGCCACCGAGCAATTCGGTCCTGCCTCGACCACTCGCCCGGCCGTCTCGTGGCCGAGGACGAACGGAAAGGTCCCCATGGTCACCAGCGTGGGCGATGGCCCCGTGTTGTGTGCGAACAGATGGAGATCGCTGCCGCAGATGCCGCCCGTCGTGACCGCGACGCGTGCCCAGGACGGTCCTGGGAGTCCGGGTTCGGGGATCTCCGTGAGGGAAGCGGGGAACTCGGGGTCAGCCATGTCGAACATCACCGCGCGCATGTCGTGAGCGTAGGCGCGACGTAGAGAGGATCTCGGGGGCGGCTGGCATAAGGTGCTGGTGATGCGGGTCTCCGACGCCACCCTCGCCGAGGTGCGCGAGCGAGGCTTCTCGCTCGTGGAGGGGTTCTTGAGCGACGAGGAGCTGGCCGCGGCCCGTGAAGCGCTCTGGCTGCACTTCCCTCGCCCGCAGGATTACTTCGCCGACCGCGAGGCATTTGCCCGCTACGGGGCGAGTCAGTTCGCCGGTGTGGAGGAGTTTCCGTATCGCTCGTGGGATCTCAACCGCCTGGCCGTGCACCCCGATCTGGTAGACGTCGCCGAGCGCTACCTGCAGACGACTGACCTCCATCTCTACAAGGTGGAGCTCTGGGCCAAGTACGCCGGTGCCGTCAACTATGACCAGCCACTGCACCGTGACTACGGGAGCCACAGCCTGGTCGTGCCGCGGCCCGAACCCCGCTACCAGCAGTTGACGACCTTCATCTACCTGTCCGACGTCACCGAGGAGGACGGGCCCACGCACATCGTGCCGTACGAGGAAGGCAAGGACGTGCCGTACACGCCGTTGTACCTGCCGTTCGGGTCGTTGGCTGACGCCGAGGTGGCCTGCACGGGGCCGGCCGGGAGCCTCCTCGTCTACCGGACCGAGATCCTGCACCGCGGCTCCGACATCACCGGCCCCGACCACTCGCGCTTCTCGATCCTGGTCGACTTCCAGGTGCGGGGCACGACCTGGGGCGGGAAGATGGCGTGGCCCAGGTCGTCGCCCGAACGCTGGGCGCGCTTCATGCCGCAGTGCGGTGTCCGTGAGCGCGACCTCTTCGGCTTTCCTCGACCGGGCGACCCCTATTGGTCCGAGGAGACGCTGGATGGGGTGGCCGCCCGTTACCCGGGCATCGACCTGGCGCCCTACAGGGACGCGGCGGGGTGACCGGGCAGGGGCGCGCACGGCTCGAGCTCCGCCGGGTCTACGACGCCGACCGCGGCGGGGGACCGCCCGGCGTCCTGGTCGATCGCCTGTGGCCACGAGGGATCGCCAAGGCCGCCGCCCCGTTCGACGAATGGGAAAAGGACGTGGCGCCGAGCACGCAACTCCGACGCTGGTACGGGCACGACCCGACGAAGTTCGAGGAGTTCGCCCGTCGCTACCGGGAGGAGCTGGGCCGGCCGCCGGCCAGGGACGGTGTGACGAAACTCCGCACGCTGGCCGACACGGGTGGGGTCGTCCTGTTCACTGCCACCAAGGACGTCGAGCACTCAGCGGCCGAGGTGCTCCTCGGCGTCCTGTCGGGGGGCGCTGAGGAAGGTCCGTGAGATTCCCCAGGTGACACAGAGGTCGCCGCGGGCATAATGGCCGTCCAGGCTTCATCCGACATTGGAGGCATGCCATGCCCGCGCAGTTGATCCTCGAGTTCGAAGGTGTCACGACGAAGGAGTACGAGGCGGTCAATGCCGCGCTGGGCATCGACCCGGCGACGGGTCAGGGAGACTGGCCCGACGGGCTGCAGGTGCACGCGGCGGGGCTCAACGAGGACGGCCACCTGGTGGTCACCGAGATCTGGGACACGCCGGAGCACCAGGCCCGGTTCATGGAGAATCGCCTGGGTGCCGCGCTCGTCGAGGGCGGCGTCGAAGGGCCGCCATCGAGCGTGACGTGGATCGAGCTGGTGGCGCACCACACGCCCGGGGGCTGACCTCCCGCCGCCACCGCATGCCGTCGCGTGGCGACCCGCCGCCGGGACTTCGCCCGATCCGGGGGCGATACTCTCTTCCTCCGAGAACCACATTCTCACGTCGGACGGCGGCGTTGGGCAGCGGGGGAGGAGTGCCGATGGGCGACTATGACGACATTGACTTCTTTCGGGGTCGGGAGCTGGTCGTCGATCCGTACCCGTACTTCGTCCATCTCCGGGAGCAGTGCCCGGTGCTCCGCGAACCTCATCACGACGTCGTCATGGTCACGGGTTACCAAGAGGCGGTGTCGGTCTACACGGACACCGCGACCTTTTCGTCCTGCAATGCGGTCACCGGTCCGTTCCCGGGCTTCCCCGTGGCCCTCCAGGGCGACGACGTCAGCGAGCTCATCGAGGCGCACCGAGACGAGCTGCCCTTCAGCGACCAGATCACGACGATGGACCCGCCGAAGCACAAGGCTCACCGCGGCATGCTCATGCGGCTCCTCACGCCCAAGCGCCTGCGGGAGAACGAGGAGTTCATGTGGCGCCGGGCGGACCGCCAGATCGACGAATTCGTGGCACGGGGCGAGTGCGAATTCATCCGCGACTATGCCGGGCCCTTCACGTTGTACGTCATCGCCGATCTGTTGGGCGTACCCGAGTCGGACCACGAGTGGTTCCGTGAAGAGCTGCAGGGCAGCCGCCAACCGAGCCAGGCGCTCGGCAGCACCGGGAAGGGCGAGCTCGGGCATTCGCCGCTGGAGTTCCTCTACGACCAGTTGACGACGTATGTGGAGGACCGCCGTCGCACACCTCGCGACGACGTGCTCACCGGGCTGGCCACGGCCACCTTCCCCGACGGCTCGATGCCCGAGGTCATCGACGTGGTCCGGGTGGCCGCGAACGTCTTCTCGGCCGGCCAGGAGACGACCGTGCGGCTGCTGGCAGCGGCGCTGCAGATTCTCGGTGAGCGCCGGGACCTCCAGCAGCTCTTGCGCGACGACGCGGCGCGGATCCCTGACTTCGTGGAGGAGTGCCTGCGGATGGAGAGCCCCGTGAAGGGCGACTTCCGGCTCTCCCGTACGGCGAGCACTGTCGGCGGCGTCGACATCCCGGCCGGCACGACGGTCATGGTGTTGAACGGTGCGGCCGGCCGCGACCCCCGTCACTTCGACGTTCCGGACGAGTTCCGCGTGGACAGGCCGAACGCCCGCGAGCACCTGGCCTTCGGGCGGGGGCCTCACGCCTGCCCCGGAGGCCCACTGGCCCGCGCCGAGGCTCGTATCAGCATCGAGCGCCTCTTGGCACGCCTCGACGACATCCGGATTGCCGAGTCGGCGCACGGACCGGCCGGCGATCGGCGCTACGAGTACGCGCCGACGTACATCCTGCGCGGACTCCAGCGGTTGCAGGTGGAGTTCACGCCGGTCGGCTGACCTCCCTTCCGGCCCGTCGGAGCCGGCGCCACGCGGGTGCATTCTCGGCCCAGGTGGCATCATTCCCACCGGTTCCGATCCGACGAGCAAAGGACGACGTCCGTGAGCTATCGCGTAATCCAGTGGGCCACCGGAGGCGTGGGGCGCGCCGCCATGGAGGGGGTCCTGGCGCATCCCGAGCTCGAGTTGGCCGGTGCCTGGGTGCACAGCCCGGGCAAGGAGGGGATGGACCTCGGCGCGTTGCTGGGCCGGGAGGACCTGGGCGTGCCCGCGACCAACGACGTCGACGCACTCCTGGCCGCTGAGGCCGACTGTGTGCTCTACAGCCCGATCTTCGCCGATCCGGCCGTGGTGACCGCCATTCTCGAGTCCGGCAAGAACGTGGTGAGCCCGTTGGGTTGGTTCTATCCGCCGCCCGACGAGCGCGAGAAGTTCGATGCCATTGCCAAGAAGGCCGGCGTGACGTTGCACGGCACCGGCATCAACCCCGGCGGGATCACTGAGCGCTTCCCCCTCATGATCTCGGCTCTGTCGGGCTCGGTGACCCACGTACGGGCGGAGGAGTACTCCGATATCCGCACCTACGGCGCTCCCGATGTGGTCCGGGACTGGATGCTGTTCGGCAAGACCCCCGAGGAGGCCCGGGCCAGCGTCATGATCGACGCGCTCGGTGGCGGCTTCCGCCAATCGATCTTCATGGTCGCCGACGAAATGGGTTTCGACATCGACGCGCAGCTGCAGACCACGCACGAGATGGCGGTGGCCGCCGCGCCCATCGACTCGCCGATCGGCCCGATCGAGCCGGGAAAGGTGGCGGCGCAGCGCTTCACGTGGGAGGCCACCGTGGACGGCGTGCCGGTGGTGACGGCCACCGTCAACTGGCTGATGGGGGAGGAGCATCTCGATCCGGCCTGGACCTTCGGGCCCGACGGCGAGCGCTTCGAGGTCGAGATCACGGGCGATCCCAACTGCCTCACCACCTTCAAGAAATTGCACCCCAAGACGGTGGAGGAGGGCCTCGTCCGCAACCCCGGCGTCGTGGCCACGGCCATGCACTGCGTCAACGCCCTGCCGTACGTCTGCCGGGCCGAGCCGGGATTGCTCACCTATCTCGAAATGCCTTTGGTAGCCGGCCGCGCCGCTCCGGGCGTGCATCGGGCGCGGCGGACATCGTCGTCCTCCACTCCGGCATGATCCTCGACCGTTTTTCCGTCGCCGGGAAGGTGGCGATCGTCACCGGCGCGGGATTGGGGATCGGGCGGGGAATCGCCATCGGGTTCGCCGAAGCCGGTGCGGATGTCGCGTTGGCCGCCCGCACCGAGTCCGATCTCGAGGAGGTGGCGTCGCAGGTCCGCGCCCGGGGTCGCCGGGCTCTCGTGGTGCCGACCGACGTCACCGACGCCGTCGCGTGTGAGCTGCTGGTGACGCGGACGGTGGAGGACCTCGGCCGACTCGACATTCTGGTCAACAACGCCGGCGGCGCCATGCCCCGGGCGGCCATGGACACGAGCGAAGGCTTCATGGCCCGGACCTTCGCCTTCAACGTGACGGCGCCCCTGACGCTGATCAAGCTGGCCGCGCGGCAGATGGTCGACACCGTCGGCGGCGGTGCCGTCGTCAACATATCGTCACGCTCGGCCAGCATGACCCAGACGATGTTCGTGGCCTACGGCGCGGCCAAGGCAGCGCTGAATCGGCTGACCCGCAACATTGCGCCCGAGCTGGCTCCGCGGGTGCGGATCAACGCCATCGACGTGGGCGGGGTGGCCACCCGCTCGCTCGACATCGTGCTGACCGACGACAATCTGCGCCGGCAGTTCCTCGACGGGACGCCGATGGGCCGTCCGGGCGAGCCGGAGGACATCGCCTGCGCCGTGCTCTACCTGGCCTCCGACGCGTCATCCTGGGTCACCGGGAAGGTCTTCGAAATCGACGGCGGGACCGAGGCCCCTGCCATGACGGTCCCGGCGCCCACCTTGGAGCCGACGCAAGGCAGCCCCGCCGACCGCTGATGCCGCCGCCGGGCGCTGTCAGCCACCGCTCTGGGCTCAGCCGTGGACGGACTTCACCCAGGCCTGGGCCACGTCCGCCGGCTGCTCCTGCTTGGCGGTCACGTCGAGATTGAGCTTGGAGATGGCGTCGGTGGTGAGCTTGGCGTCGATGGCGTTCAGGACCTTCGCCACCCCGGGGGTGTTCACCGACTTGCGGATGACGGGGACGATGTAGTCGGCGCCTTCCAGGTGCTTGTTGTCGGTCAGAGCCACGAAGTTGTTCGAGACGACGTTGCCGTCGCTGGAGAAGAGCTCCACCACCTGCACCTCGCCGTTCTTGAGGGCGGCCACGCTGAGCGGGCCGGCCTCGTCGAGGGACTTGAACCCGGCAAAGTTGAGGCCGTACACCTTCTTGAGGCCGGGCTGGCAGCCGGCGAACGTCGGGCACTCCGGCGGACCGCCCAGGGTGAGCTTCGACGCGTAGGGCTTGAGGCTCGAGATGGTGGTCAGGTGGTCCTTGCTCGCCGTGCTCTTGGTCACGGCGAAGATGTTCGTGTCGAGCGCCTTGGAGGCCGGCAGGACGGTCACGCCGTAGCTGGCGAGCGCCTTCTGGTCGGCCGGGATGGCGGTGTTGATGGTGTTGCCCGCCGCCTGGGGGTTCCCGCCGTGCAGGAAGCCGAGGAGCGAGGCGGCGTAGTCTGGCTCCAGGTCGATCTGTCCCTTCTCGATGGCGGGCACGACGATGGCGCGGGTGCCCAGAGCGGGCTCGACCTTCACCGAGTAGCCCGCCTTCTGCAGGACGTCGGCCCAGATGTTGGAGACGATCGCCTGCTCCTCGAAGTTGGTCGAACCGATGATGATGGTCGGCTTGCTCGACGCTCTCGTCGAGGCCCCGGCGGAGACAGCCGGAAGAGCGAGTGCGGCGGCAAGGGCCGTCAGGATGCCGGCGGTGAGCGAGCGGGTGAGACGCATGGAGACCACCTTTTTCATTGTTGGAGTAGCGCCAGACTTCGTGTCAGGACTGTAACCAGCCCGTCGGGGATCCGTAATCCTGACTTATTCCATCGACAATAGCAAGTTAGGTTGCAGGCAGGCCGGTCGCCGCTGGGCCCAGCAAGCTCCGACGCAGCCTTCGCCTCAGGGGCAGCGGCGTGAGCGCCCTGGTCAGGAGACTGAGGCCCAGGGTGACCAGCCCCGCCATCGCGGCCACCAGGAGGGCGCCGCTGAAGGCCACGACCGTGTCGTTTGTGTTCAGGCCCGAGATCACGAGGGTGCCGAGATCGGCGTAGCTGACGTAGGCGGCCAGGGTCGAGGTGGCCACCACCTCGATGGAGGCGGTTCGTATCCCCGCCATGACGAACGGAACGGCCAGGGGCGCTTCCACGGTCCGCAGGACCTGGCCGCCGGTGAGCCCCATTGCTTTTGCGGCGTCGCGCACGTCGGCATCGACCTCCCGCATGCCGACATAGGTGTTCGTGAGGATCGGGGGTATGGCGAGGGCGGTCAAGGCCAACCACGAGGCGAGGAAGCCACTCCATTTGAGCGAGATTGCGGGTTGGATGGCGAGGAGCGTGAGCAGCGCCAGCGTGGGCACGGCCCGGAAGGAGTTGGCGGCGTTGATGGCGACGAGGCCGCCACGTCCGGTGTGGCCGAGGACGACGCCCAGGCCACCGCCGATGCCGATCGCTGTCAGTACGACGGCTACTGACAGCTGGAGCTGGTTCCAGAACAACGTCGGGATGCCCTGTGGGCCGGTCCAATTCGCCTCGGTCGTGAACCAGCCGAACACATGGGCGAGGAACGACACTTCAGCCGACCCCCTGCGCCCGACGGGAGCGTCCCCAGGGAACGAGGAGTCGCTCGGCCCCGACCAGGAGGAAGTCGGCGACGGCAGCGAGGGCGACCGAGAGGACGAGGCCGACGATGATGGGCGTGTTGTAGGCGATGTTGAAGCCGTAGGTGATCTGCTGGCCCAACCCCCCGAGCCCGATGAGCGCCGTGACGGTCACCAGCCCGATGACGGTGGCGGTGGCCACGCGGAGCCCGGCGAAGATGTACGGCAGGGCCAGGGGGAGGTCGACCCGGACCAGCGCCGCCGTTTTCGAATAGCCCAACGCAGTGGCCGCCTCACGGGCGTCGGCGGGCACGGCATCCAGACCGGCGACCGTGTTCCAGATGAGGATGAGCAGCGTGTACCCCACCAGCGCGATCTCCGCGGTCGGATAGGAGGCGACGAAGCCGGTGATGGGCCCGAGAATGGCGAACAGGGCGAGCGAGGGGATGATGTACAGGGCGCTGGCGAAGCCGAAGACCGGGGTCTTGATGATGCGGTAGCGCCAGGCCAGCACCGCCAACGGGATCGATATGGCGGTGCCGATGGCAACCGCAATGAGACTCAGCTCAATGTGCTGCACCAGATCGGCCTGAATCTGGCTCCACTGGCTCGTGACGTAGCTCCAGCGGAAGAAGGGGTTGGCAGCAGCTGCCAGCATCCACCGACGATACCCGGGTACGTCGTGGATAACCTTCCTTGCGGTGATCACACTCGATCGGGTGACGAAGCGCTACAGCGCCGATTCGGTTGCCGTGGCGGAACTGAGCCTCACGATCCCGGACGGTGAGCTCTGTGTCCTCGTCGGCCCCTCAGGGTGTGGCAAGACCACCACACTGCGCATGATCAACCGGCTCATCGAGCCGTCGGGCGGTCGGATCCTGATCGACGGGACCGACGTCTTGAAGATCGATCCGGTCGAGCTCCGACGGAGCATCGGCTACGTGATCCAACAAGGTGGCCTCTTTCCACACCGGCGCGTAGCGGACAACGTGGCGACCGTGCCGCGCCTGCTCGGGTGGGATCGAGCCCGGGTGGACACCCGCGTGACGGAATTGCTCGACCTGGTCGGCTTAAATCCCGACGAATACGGGCGGCGGTTCCCGCACGAGCTCTCTGGTGGTGAGCGTCAGCGAGTCGGTGTGGCGCGGGCTCTCGGCGGGGACCCCCCGGTGCTCCTCATGGACGAGCCCTTCGCGGCCGTCGACCCCATCACCAGGCAACGGTTGCAGCAGCAGTTCATCGACCTACAGGCGGAGTTGCAGAAGACGATCGTGTTCGTCACGCACGACATCGAGGAAGCCACGAAGTTGGGGGACAGAATCGCTGTCCTGTCCAAGGGCGGCGTTCTGGAACAGTACGACACCCCGAGCGAAGTGCTCGGACGACCGGCCACGGCCTTCGTGGCCGACTTCGTGGGCGTCGACCGCGGCGTCCGACGCCTGGCGGTCACGTGTATCGAGCCCGACGATCTCTTTCATCCTCCGCAGGTCACTCCCGATCAGTCGATGCTCGACGTCCGGGCGGCTGTCGGCGGCGCGGACAGCCGGTGGGCGGTCGTGGTGGACGAGCAGGCGCACCTGCACGGCTGGGTCGACCTCAATCCGAGCCTGACGGGGTCCGTCGAAGACAACCTCGTGCCTTTCGACGTCCAGGTTCCGGTAGGCACCTCCCTGCGGGCCGCCTTCGGCGAGATGCTGCAGCACGACGTGCGTTGGATACCCGTCGTCGACGGCGACCGCTACCTCGGCGTGCTCACACCCAATCGGTTGCATGCCGCCATGCGTCGTTCCGTGGGCGGTCACGCCGTCGAAGGGTGAGTCTTTGGTCAGGTGCGCAGCTCCCAACGGTTCCCGGCCGGGTCCTTGCAGAGAAGGATCCGGTTGCCGTCGAACTCGGCGACTCTGAATCGAACGCCGGCGTCGGTCAGGCGCGTCTCGATCGCAGCGGATTCGTTGCCGACTTCTAAAGCGGTGTGGGCCATTGCTGCAGGAGTGTGAGCAGGGTCCAGGCTCAGGTGCACCTGCGTCCCGTCGTCCGCCTCGAACCAGCGGGCGCCGAAGTCGGACGCGGCCTTCGGGGGTTCGAGTCGTCGATAGCCGAGGATGCGGACGAGAAAGTCGGCCTCAGCGTCGGCGAGATCGGGTGGGATTCCCAAGTTTGCATGATGAAAGGTCGGCATGCCGGACAGTTTCCCATGCCGATGCCGTTTGGGGACTGGTCAACACAGTCGGCGGAAGACGGCAGGTCAGACCATTCGTTCGGAGGTCTTGACGAAAGCCGAAAAGGGCGGCTGCATCCCGGCTGGAGGCGCCGCCGAGCGGGAGGCCCCAGGGGTTCTGGTGCCGCCAAGGTCGGGGAATCGCGGAAGGCGCGCGTGCAGATCGAGTCAGTCGAGCAGGTCATTAGCAATGGAGTCCCGGTACGTCATTGCAGGGAGGTCCACTTGCGTTTCTACGGGGCGCTGGCGATCCCGACGACAGGTGAGTTGAGCGGGACGCCCCCCATGGAACCGTCGAATTCCCGCGTCGCCGAAGGCAAAGATGCCGCCGTCAGATGCCACCAACCTGTACCCGTCACCGCTCGGCGTTGCGGCCAGGCCCTCGATCGGCCTGTTCAAGACTTGGCCTCCCATGGAGCCGAGAGCCGGAGCGTCGCCTAGGGCAAAGACACCGCCATCGGATGCGACCTCCCAGTAGCCGCCGCCGCTGCCGAGAGACGCCATTCCGACGACGGGTGCGGCCAGGCGAAGGCTCCCGGCGGAGCCTAGGAACGGAGCGCCAAAGGCAAAGATTCCCCCGTCGCTCGCCACCTCCCAGTAGCCACCCGTCGACGGACTGGAGGCAATGCCTACGATCGGCTCATTGAGCGGACCGCCGCCCATGGAGCCGTGGAAGTGGGCGTCGCCGAAGGCGAACACCCCGCCATCCTCGGCGACGAGCCAATAGCCCGCGCCATCTTGCGTCGAAGTGATCCCGACGATCGGGGCGTTCAGGTGCAACCCGCCCATGGAGCCGTGGAAGTGGGCGTCGCCGAAGGCGAACACCCCGCCATCCTTGGCGACGAGCCAGTAGCCTCCGCCATCCGGCGTCGAGGCGATCCCGACGATCGGGGCGTTCAGGTGCAAGCCGCCCGTCGACCCGAAGAAGTGCGCGGTTCCGAACGAGAAGATGCCGCCATCCGATGCCACCTCCCAGTATCCCTGGGTGGCCCGGTTGGTGACGGCAAGGCTCCGTGCAGACGACACCGAAGACTGGAAGTTCCCGTCACCGGGGTAGTTGGCAGTCAGCGCATATCTGCCGGGGGGAAGTTGGGTGGCGCCGAGCGCCGGACAGGACCCCGATGCGGTGTTCGCTGTTGCCGGTCTGAGAGCAATGGTGCACACGGCATCGCCTCCGTCTTGCACCGTCACCGATCCGGTCGGAGAACCTGTGGTTCCGGAGGTGACGGTCGCCGAGATCGCGACCGAGCCCTCGTTGCCAGAAGAAGTCGACGCGGGTGACACGGCGAGGACGACCGAACTGGTCGCCGGAAAGATCGACAGCGGGACGGTCGTCGACGTCGGTAGGAAGTTGGCGTCACCGGGATAGCTCGCCGTGACCGTGTACGGAGTGGTTGACGCGGGTAGCGCGGTGGCGGAGTCGATAAAGCAGGGATTCGCGCCATCATTGTTCGCCTGACACGATCCGGGGGCCACGAGGTTCACGCCGTTGGCGGTGATAGAGATCGAACCGTTGGCGCGGCCGTTGTTGCTGTTGCCACCGACGCCCACAATGAAGAAGTTGCCGCTTTCCGCGCCGTAGAGTGCATAGCCAGGAACGGGGAATACCTGCATTTGAGTGGTCACAGGATCGACTGTGAGGTCCTGGGGCGCGGATGAGGATCCGGTGTAATTATTGTCGCCCGCGTACACCGCGGTGATGACATAAGGGCCGGCGACCAAGGTGGTGTCGTTGATGAAGCAGTTTCCATTCGACGGATTACCGCCTCCTCCATTGACGAAGGCCGTACACAGGTAGGTGTCCGGCCCCGGCGTGCCGTCATACACATTGACCTGACCGGAGGGCGATTGGTTGGCGCCTCCGGGCACGCCCGTGACCGTCATGTTGAAGGAGAGCTGTGACTCGTTGCCATAGGTGATCGAGGTCCCGGGTGACGGAGACGTGATCGTCGTGGTCGTGTCAGCCTGATCGACCGTCTGAGTTGGGAGCGACTCGGCATCCGGGAAGTAGGTCGAGTCACCGTTGAAAATGGCCTGAATGGCGTGGTCGCCAATCGAAAGGGAGTTCGTCGGCTCGTCACAGGTCGACGCGTACGTCCCTGCCCCGAGATCCACCAACTTCTGCGAGCTGCAGTTGACGATGTCGCCCCCGTTGTCCTGGAACTCCATCGCATCGCCGAGGTCAAGGTTTCCCGAGTCTGAGGTCGTCAATGTGGCGGTATAGGTGACATCCTGGCCGAACACCGAAGGATTGACGGATGAGTCCACCGAGATCGAGACCGGGAGCGTTGCCGCGGACGCTGAAGAAGACCAAGCGAGCCCCGCCAAGGGGATGCACAGGGCCCCGCCCAGGGCGAACAAACGCCGTACTCGTTGCTTGCGGCTACCAGACATCGTGCACTTCCTCGCTGACTACCTGAACATCGTCTGCCGATCGTCGAGAATTCAGGCGTGTCTCTCGATTCAGTGGATCGAACCACTCGGAGCCGGGTGTCGAGCACGATTACGCGCAACAACGCAGGCCCTTCGATTGTCGGCCCGTTGGCCTCGTCTGTTGAGCAAAAAGTGCTTGTACGTTGTCGTAGCGGTGAGGTTGTACGCCGCTCAGAGCAACTCCGCTGATCAACGGTCTCAATTCATAGTGAAGGCCGTGCCGAAATGACGCCGCTTACCAGGGAAAAGAGGGTGACTACCTGTTCCCGGAAGTATCGGGTGTGTGACCAAATCTGTGCCTGCGCTGGCTCTTCGCGTCCTCTTTGTGGCGCGAGGAGCCATTAGAAATTCGTTTCGTGATTCGGACTGTCAAGTAGTCGTCCCACCAAGCAGTCGTCCCACCAAATAGTCGTCCCACGGAGTAGCCGTCCCACGGAGCAATTGACTACTGAGCCAACTCCCTCAGCCGCGAAGCGGAGCCGAAAACCTGGGCCGATCCGTCAGGGTGGGTCTCACCCAGCAGCTGGAGTCCTGCAACTAGCCGAGGCGTGCGATCGCGAGGGCCGCGGCAAGCAGGACCACAGCCCACGACATGGCAAGGAGGGCTCGCTCCAGGGGAGCCAACAGCATTCGGTCGTCGATCGGCATTGTGTCGCCGTTCGCCAGCGTGATCTGACCTTCCACCGCCGTGCTGCGTCGGCGGATGAGTCGCGCCCGGGTACTCAGTTGGCGCTGCGCGGCCGAAAGCGCGAAGGCCGCCACCGCAGCGACCACCGCACTGACCGCCAGACGATCGGTCTGGGCCACGTAGGCGACCAGTACCGGGAAACTCCCCCACGCCAAGGCGAAGCCCGCGTCGTTGTGGATCACACCGCCAAATAGCTCGAAGTTGTAGGCGACGACAAGCAGGGGCCCCACCACCAAGAAGGGGATCAGGGTCCAACCGACACGGAATACGCCGGCAATGCCGAGAGCAACCGCCGCGGCCAGACCGACCACCGTGACGACCACGAGGGCCCAAGCCGGGATGTGGGTTCCGAGGGGGCGGCCGTTCAGTTCGTCGAGCGAGTGGGCCGCCAGCCCCACTGCGAAGAAGAAGGCCAACAGCGTGGCTACCAACCGCGTCGCATTGACGGTTGGCGCAAGGCAGGCGCCGATGACGACGTAGGCCAAATGCCACGCGGTGTAAGGAGGATGGAGCAGGGTCCACCAATCGCGCCACCCCCCGGCTCGGGCCGCGTAGAAGGCCGGTCGTTCCTCTCTGGAGCCCCCGGCCTCTGATGCTCCGAGCGCGGGATCAGATCGCTCCACATCCCTGGCGTCTGGGGGAGGCTCTTCAGTCACGCCTGCGCGTTCCCCACATGACCAGGCCACCGCCGAGACTCATCACGCGGACGCCGACGTTCTCGAAGCCCGCTTTCCGCCACGCCTGCTCCGTCCACGACAAGGGGTACCTTCGGTAGTGCCGAGAGATATTGGGGCCGAGGAATCGTCCTACGCGAAGCCATTCCCGGCCTCCGGTGATCCAGCCGCCCAGGGGGAGGGCGATCCGGGTGTAGAGCCACCACCAGAATCGCCAGAATCGGCTTGGTGGCAGGAGGAACTCGAGACTGGCGACCGCACCACCTGGTTTCACGACCCGGGCCAACTCGCCAAGCGTGGCCTGGGGATCGTCGACGTAGCGAAGCAGATATGTGAAAGTCGAGCGCGTCGAACGTTCCATCGGGAAACGGCAATTGCTCGGCTCGACCAGCAACGAGGCCGATTCGTTGGCTCATTCCGGCTTTGGCCACGTTCTCCTGTCCCCGAGCAAGCATGTTCCGGGTCAGATCCACGCCGACGACCTCAGACGAGGTGCGCGTCGCGAGCTGTAGGGCGACCCCGGCGGTCCCCGATGCCACGTCCAGAATCAGGGCCGGCGTGGCGGGAACGATGTGGTCGACCATGGCCCGTCGCCATCTCCCGTTCTGGCCCATGGAGAGGACCTCGGCCAACTGGTCGTAACGCTTCGGGAGGGGCGAGAACAACTGCTCCGCGAAGCGGTTCCGGTCTCCAGCGCTGTCCGTCGGCATGCGTTCCTCCAGGGGTGAGAGAATGTCACTGTAGATCCGAGCAGGTGGAGGGAGCTGGGTGAGCATGTCCCGTTTTGACGTGCTCGTCGTCGGGGGCGGACCAGCGGGCAGCATCGCCTCTCTCGTGCTCGCCCGGGGCGGGGTGAACGTCGCCTTGGTCGACAAATCGGCCTTTCCGCGGGACAAGGCGTGCGGCGACGTGGTCGGGCCCCGAGCGCTGCAGGTGCTGAGCGATCTCGAACTCGCTCCGCCGATCGGGCGGGACGTAGGGGACATGCTGGTGGTTGGTCCTACCGGGCGCCGGGTGCGACTCCCGAGTGCCGATGGTCTGACGTATCCCGGACACGGCACTGCGGTCGCCCGGACGGAGTTCGACGCCATGCTCCACGCCGCCGCGTGCGATGCAGGGGCCACGCCTTTCGTCGGGCGAGCGCAGGAACCGCTGGAGGAGCGGGGACGAACCGTTGGCTACAAGCTCAGCACCGGTGAGTCGCTGTACGCCGACTTCGTGATAGGCGCCGACGGGGCCACGAGCGAAGTGGCGGCGGCTGCCGGTCTGGTCGATTCAAACGCTGTCCTGTGGGGTTTTGCCGTGCGTTCCTACCTCCCACAGGTGGTCGATCTCCCGGCCATCGTCTTGTGGGAGCCGACGCCTTGGCGCGCCTTCCCCGGATACGGCTGGGTCTTTCCTGGCCAGCACGGCGGCGCCAACATCGGGCTCGGCGTCGGGACCCGGTCAGATCGCAAGGCAGGAGCCCACGCGGTTCGGGCACTGGCCGATTTCCTCCAGCATCTGCGTGGCCTTGGTCTTCTTGACGACGCGGCCCCCCTGGTACCGCAACGCCGCCTCGGTGGCTGGCTCAAAATGGGGATGGTCGGGACGACGCCGGCGAGAGGGCGGGTCCTTCTGATCGGCGACGCTGCCGGTCTCGTCAACCCGATGCAGGGGGAGGGGATCTCCCAGGCCATGACCAGCGGTCGTGCTGCGGCTGGAGCGATCCTCAGCGAGCCCAGTCACGCAGCCCAACGCTATCGGTCCAGGCTTGCCGTGGAACACCTCCCGTACCATCAGATCGCTGCCGCAATGCACGCGGGACTGGTCGGACGGCCCCGTGCAACCGCAGCGATCGCCCGGCTTCTGATCGCGGCAGGGCGCAGCGATGCGCTTTCCGGCGGCTGGGCCGTTTTCTGGAACGAACTCCTCGATGGTGCACCGTTCAATCGACATCGTTCAGTGGCGAACGCGGTGACGCAGTTTGGGCGAGCGACAACGGCCCACGGTACGACAAGCAGGTGGTTCAACCGGCACGTGGTTCAAGACGTCACTGGGATGACCTCCGGGCTAACCGAGTCTCGCTAGGCGCCGTCGGAACTCCGACACTGTGTTCTCTACAACGTGGTCATGCCCCCGTTGCAGCACGGGATGCGCCATACGATCGGCCACGCGCATCGGACGCTGCATCATCTCGACCGTCCACGCGACATCGACGTGCGTGCCGGCTCCGCGGGAACAAAGCTCGATGCTCGCTTCCCCCTCGAGGTCGCGATGGACAAGCGCTTCGATCATGCCGGGCTTCTCACACCGCGTCAGCTCGATTTCGACATGCATCCGATACGGCAACGGCGGAGAAACCACGCCGGATAGAACAGCGCCAGCGACCAGAGAATCACCCTCAAGTCGAAATTCCTCTAGCCAGGGCCACCAAAGGGCGAACTGATCCACCTGCTCGAGGGCGTTCCAGATTCCCTCTGGACGCAGCGGGAACTCATAGCTGTGTCGGTAGTTGATGACCGGCCGGCGCGGCATGTCAGGAGAGGATCGAGTTCGGGGCAGCTGAGTCCGCATGTGCTCGCAGTGGACATGCGTCCTTGGGCAGACACGGTCTCCTGAACAGTCTCCTGGACGCGCCCCACATACAAAGTCCTTACGGCGGAAGATGCCAAACGGTTCATTTCCTTTTCCAGCGCGTTGGCGTATGCCGTGCATCTCTCGGATGGTGGGTGTCGTGTCCCAAGAGTCAGTCCGAGGGTCCGCATCGTCGCCCCGCCACTGCCTCGAGGCCGCGAAGTACCTATGAAGTCGCCCAGGGGATCCGATTCGAGCGTTCGATCAGTCGTTCGGCGTCGGTTACCCCCGACGTGATCGCCGCAGCGATGAATTCCGAGGCGAAGCAGAGATAGCTCAGGAATTGTCCTGGCTGCTCGTGCTGCGCGGTGAGCGGTCCCAGCGCCCTGTAGCCGCCGAGGGACCGGACGAATGGGAACAGCCCTGAAGGCCAGGTTTGCGCAGCGACGGAGCTGAGGCCGTCGTCGGACGGGTTGAGGGCGCAGTACCGGACCACCCGGTGTCCCGAGTGCCCGGTCTGAGGGGTGCCGCCGGTTGCCGACGGGCCGCCGATTTCAGCGTTGATGAGGACGTTGCTTCGCACGAGCGCCGCCAGGTCGGTCCGAAGTGAGTCGGCCAGCAGGGCGTGAAGGATCTGGCCACTGCCATCCATGACATTCGGGGGCTTCGCCCGCCCCTGTTTCTGGCCGATGTCAAACGGTGTGGCTCCAATGGCGAGGATGCGCTCGGCGCCGAGATCGATGGCGGGCTTGAGAGGAGTGTTGAGATGGATCCCGCCGTCGATGTACCAGCCCTCACCGGCACCATCTACCCGCCACGCCGGAAAGGCCAGCGGGAAGGCCGACGATGCCATGAGATGTTCAGGCCCGAGTCGGGCGGGCACGTAGGCGACGCCCGGGCCCGAATCCGGGACCAGACGGGTTGTTTCGAGGAAGACCACGGCGTCGCCGCTCGCACACGAGCTGGCCACCACGGCGACCGCCTCCAAGGTCCCCTGCGCCACGGCTGAACCGAAGTGCTCGTCTGGCAGCAGTTTGCCGAGGGTCACCAGCAAAGGGTCAGTGTCGAGGAGCCCCGGTGCCACGCCGACCGGCCGGCGCCTCCGACGCTGTGCCCGCCGCAGCACGCTCCGCCGCGGTGTGGCGAAGACGCTTTCCGGCGTGATC
This sequence comes from uncultured Acidimicrobiaceae bacterium, assembly GCA_963738135.1. Taxonomy (GTDB): domain Bacteria; phylum Actinomycetota; class Acidimicrobiia; order Acidimicrobiales; family RAAP-2; genus Bog-473. The sequence continues at coordinate 195,008 of CAVTVK010000002.1, forward strand.
TGACGCCACCCCTCGAGCAGAGCTGCGGCAGCGACGTCCACGCCCTCGTGGAGGTAGGAGGCCAACAGGGCGGCATTGAGGGCTCCCACGCTCGTGCCCAACACCATGCGAGGACGATCATCGCCTTTCAAGAACGGCAGCAGCACCGAGAGCGCACCGGCTTCGTAGGCGCCCCGGGCTCCCGCGCCCGACAGCACGATGGCCACGCCACCGTCGGTCGGCGCCTCGGCTTGAGTCATGACGGCCGCCCTTCTCAACTGGAGCCCCGTGCTTCGCAACGACGGTAGCGGAAAGGGACTGCCCTGACTAGGCTCGACCGGCGGAGGCGCACCGTGATCAACGCGGCACGGGTGAACCAGGGTTGAGCAAAGACGCGGTGAAAGCTGGGCGGAGCCACGCGGGCGGGACGCCATCGTGCAGTTCCTGCGGGTCGACGCTCGACATCGCCTCCCACCTGTGCCCTCATTGCGGGACCCGCGTGCCGCCCTACGGTGCTGCGGCCGACGAGGGGCAGCGGCGCTGGCTGACTGTCACGTTCACGGACGTCGTAGGGTCGACGGAACTCTCACGCCAGCTCGACCCCGAGGACTACGGGGACATGATGCTCCGTTACCAGAACCTCTGCGGTGAGGTGGTCGAGCGTCGCGGCGGCCACTTGGCGAGTTACGCGGGTGACGGCCTCCTGGCCGTCTTCGGTTGGCCCACGTCGCACGAGCGCGACGCCGACCTGGCCGTGCTCGCCGCCTTCGACCTTCTCGACGAGCTCGAGGTCCTCAACGACTACCTCACGGAGATCTACGGCGTCCGGCTCTCCTTGCGGATCGGCGCCCACTCCGGCCTTGCGGTCGTAGGCAAACTGGGACGGAGCGGCCGGGTGGACACGTCGGTGTTCGGCGACATCGGAAACGTGGCGGCCCGGCTTCAGCACGAGGCACCAACGGACGCCGTGGTGGTCAGCGACGTGACGAGCCGCACCCTGCGCGACCGATGGATCTTCAAGAGCCTCGGTCATCCCGAGCTGAGGGGGGTGGGCAGCGACTTCGAGGTGCTGGTGGTCGTCGGCCAGGATCCCGTGCCAGGTCCCGACGTGGAACGTGTCTACGAACTCGTCGACCGACGGGAGCCACTCGACGCGCTGCACGAACTCTGGGCCGAGGTGGTGGCAGGCCAAGGGCAAGTCGTCGTCCTCGAAGGCGAAGCCGGCGTTGGGAAGTCACGGCTGGCCTACGAGCTGCAGCACGGCGACGCCGCCCGTGCGTCGTGGCTCACGGTCCAGTGCTCCCCGCTCGCCCGCGAAGAACCTTTCGGTCCGCTCGCGGCGCACCTTCCAGCCTTCGGAAGCGCGGCGGGCGTGCCGCCCGAAGAACGGCGCGCCGCCGGCCTTGGTGCCGCGGTGCGGTGGGCGCTGGGTCTCGCCGAGAGAGGTCCGGCCGTCCTCCACGTTGAGGACGCCCACTGGGCCGATCCCTCCACGGGCGAACTTATCGAGCGGCTGGTCGATGGGCTCGCCGCCGGACGGAGGCCGTTGTTCGTGCTGTGCACGGCCCGCCCTGACGCAGACCAGCAGTGGATGAACCGCGCGACGGTGCGGAGAATCGACCTTCCCCCGCTCATGGACGACGACATGTCGACCCTCGTGGGCGCCGCCACGGAGGGTCGACTCTCGGCACTGGCGGTGGCCGAGATTGTCCAACGCGCCGACGGCCTGGCGCTCTACGCCGAGCAGCTGGCGGCCACGATGGTCGATTCTCCGGGCCACGTTGTCCCGTCGACGCTGCAGGGGATCCTGACCGCCTGGCTGGACCGGCTCGACCCCTCGCTCCAGCTCCTGCTCCAGAGGTCGTCTGCGATCGGACGGATATTCGACGACGCCGTCCTCGGGCAGCTCGTGGACGAAGGCGTCAACTGCAAGGACCAGCTCGACCAATTGGTGGCGTCGGATGTCCTGGTCCGGCTTCCAGGGGATCGGCATAAATTCCGGCACGCGCTGCTCCAGGAGGCCGCACACGAATCCATGCTGCAGCGGCAGCGCCGGGCCGTGCACGCCCGGATCGGAGGCATCCTCTCCGAGCAGCACGGCGCGCTGCTCGACACGCAACCGTGGCTCCTCGCGCACCACCTTGCTGAGGCCCGTGACCCCGAGGCCATCGCCTGGTTCGAGCGCGCCGGCACCCGGGCGGCGGCAGATGCGGCATTCTCGGAGGCGACGCGCCACTTCCACCGAGCGCTCGAGGTCGCCGACAGCCTCGGAGGGTTGGCTCCCAGGGATGAGCTCCGCCTGCAGATCGACCTGGGCAACGCCATGTTCGGCGCCCATGGCTGGGCTTCAGCCGACACCCTGCCGGTCTGGTCCCGCGCCCAAGATCTAGCCCGCGAGCTCCGGGCCGTGGACGAGCTGACCTCCGCGCTCAACGGGGTGGCGACGTACTGGAACCAGGCCGGCAATTGCAGGCGCTCGGCGGATATCGCCGAGGAGATCCTCCGAGTCGCCGATAGCCACGAGTTGCGGGCGGGACAGCTGCGCGGCCACTGCACCCTCGCCCTCAACCACCTCTTTCTCGGAGAGGTTCCGCTTTCACTGCAACACGCACGCCGGGCAATCGCGCTGTATCGACCGGAGGACTTCCACACCGTCACTTACGGGTTCGGCACGGACCAGGGCGTCATCGCTTACAGCGTGGCCGGCGCGGCAGCATGGTTCACCGGCTGCCCGGACGAGGGCATTGCACTCAACGAGGCCGCCGTGCAGCTTGGACACACACTGGCCTCGCCGATCAGTGAACTCCTGGCGCGCCTCTTCAAGGGCCTGGTGCACCACCTCCGCGGCGAGAGGGAGCAGGCGCGTCGCGAGGCCGAAATATTGTCGAGCGAAGGCGCGCGGCTGAGCCTCCAGCTGCCCCTCGGGTTCGGGCACATCCTTGGCGGTGCTCTCCGCGCCATCGAGATCGCCGACTCCTCAGGACTCGCGGAAATCGAAGCCGGTATGAACGTGCTCTCTGCGGGCGGGGGGCAGGCCGGCGGCGCCCCTATCGCGTTCGTCTTGCTCGCGGAGGCGCACCTGGCCACGGGGGACGCCGGGTCCGCGCGGGAAGCGGCCCGGGCCGGCCTCGCGATGGCCGACGCACTGGATCAGCATTTCCTCGATGCCGAGCTGCTACGCCTCGAGGCGCTCGCCGCGCGCGAATCGGGGATGTCAGTCGCCGACACGGTCGCACTCCTTGGCAGAGCGGTCGACACGGCAGAAGCTCGGGGGCTGACCAGCCTGGCACTGCGCGCGGCGTGCGACCTCGCCACCTTCGCGCCGAAGGCGTTGGAATCGGTCGGTGCTCTGCTCAAGCAGATTGAGGGCGGCCACGGGACCCGTGACCACTCGCGAGCTCTGCTCGCCCTCACAGCCCAGGATCCATGACGCCGGACGCTCTGACTGCACCAATACCAAGCACCGATCACCTTCAAGAAGGAGGCGGCACGATGACGACAGCTCAACAACCGACGAGGGTCTACCTCTCCGGTCCCATGTTCAGCGCCGGCGACAAAATGGAGCAGCAGGCGTTGGCGACCGCCCTCGAAGCGGGCGGCTTTGAATGCCATGTACCGCAGAACAACGGGATCGAGGTCGCGAACGTGATGCAGCTCCTCAATGATCCGTCGCTCCACGGGGGCAAGATGCTGGAGCCCCTGGTCCTTGATCGCTGCATTGTCTGGGTGACCCGCACTGTGGCGGCTCTCGACGTCTTCCAGGTCGTCGTGGGCTGCCAGTGCACTGTGCTCAACATCGACGGCCGGGTCCCGGACGAGGGCAGTCTGGTCGAGGCCACGTTGGCCTGGTACGCAGGGCACCCGGTCGTGCCTTACAAGACCACCTCCATCTCCGAGCTCGGCGGGAACAACAATCCGATGATCGGCGTCATCAGCGGTTGGGCCCCGGTTTCTTCGGATGCCGCTGGCGTTCTCGCCGCAGTGAAGGCATCCATGAGGTCCGTCGTGGCCAGCCGGCAGCCAGTGACGACGCCCCCGCTCGACGTCCAACAGCTGATCGACCTCGGCCGAGTGATTTCCGACGTACGATCGCAGCCTCCCTTCAACAAGAGGCAGCTCACGGCTGCGGGACAGACACTGGCCGCGGTTCCCCCTGAGTTGATGGAGCTGCTCGAGCCCAACGCGTCCTTGCAGGCGATGTGCCGGCAGGTGGTGCTCGCCATCATCGAGTTCAGTAAGCTCGGCCCGGTTCAGAACACCAAGCGACGGAAGATCTTCCTGGCTGAGATCGCCGCGCTCCACGCGTGGGTGGCGCAGCCGAACGTCCGGGACGCGATAGTGAACAATCCCATCACCTGCTGACTGTCGTCTCTGGAACCGATGGAACTGATGGAACCGATGGAACCGATGGAACCGATCGGCTGCGTCAGATCTTCCGAAACGGGGCACCGGTAGTGGGCCTGGGTGTCGCACACCTCTCTTGAGGCAACCGGACCAACCGTGGCGCCCCGAAGAGAAGACTCGTGAACACGATCGATCTATTCTGTGTCCGTGCAAACAACGAGAGTGCCCAATCATGCACTGATCCAGCTTCGCCGGGCGCGAGACCACGCCGATCGACACTTTGCCGCGCCGCTCACTCTGGACCACTTGGCGTCAGTGGCGGCGCTCTCCAAGTTTCACTTTCACCGACTCTTTACAGCCACCTACGGGAGAACGCCAGCAGCTCACATCTCCGAACGCAGGATTGGACGGGCGCAGGATCTACTCCGATCGACGAACCTCACGGTCACGGAGGTCTGCTTCGCCGTCGGCTTCAGCAGCCTCGGTTCGTTCAGCAGCCGATTCAGACAGATCGTCGGTGAGTCGCCGAGTGCGTTCCAGCAACGGTACGGAGGCAAGGCACCTCGAATACCGGGTTGCTATCTGTTTATGAGCGGGTACCTGGAGCGAAAAGATCGCAATCTGGGAGAAGCCACCAGCTAATACCTGCTCCTACCATGGCACCATGATCACAAATGTCTCTCTCGTAAGCGTCTGGGTCACGGACCTCGACGAAGCCCTTGCCTTCTACACCGAGATCTTAGGGTTCGAAGCGCGCGACGATATTCGACTCGGTGAGGACTTCCGATGGGTCACCGTGGGTCACGTGAGTCAGCCGGAGCTCGATCTGCATCTGACCACTCCGAGTGGACCGCTCTCAGACGACCTCATCGCGGCATTGACCCGAGCCCAAGCCGAGGGCGGTCTACCTGGAGTCGGTTTGCACGTGGATGACTGTCGCAAGACCTACAACGAGCTGAAAGCCAAGGGGGTCGTCTTCATCCAAGAACCCCAGGAACGGCCCTACGGAGTTGAAGCGCTCATGCGCGACAACTCTGGTAACTGGCTGGTGCTCGTCGAGCCCAGAGAATTCACCGAGGCCGACTTCGTGGGGACCGATCTCCACTGAGATCAGCCCTGGCGCCGACCTTCTGCGCCGGAGGGTCAGGCGTCGACGACAAGGGTTGCCCAGCCGCTACTCGGAACATCGATGGCGGCGGTCCACACGCCCGTCGACGGGTCGTGTGCCACGAGCGCATGGGGCGAGGTGGGTGCGCGCTCGGCCCAACCCGTGACGGTGACCGTCTCCCCGGGTCCCTTCACGACGAGTCGCACACCAGTCGACGTCTCGGACACCTCGATGCGGGCGTCGCCGGCGGTCACGAATTTTGTGACGTCGCCAATCACCGCCAGACCAGAACGGAGTACCGGCGCAGTCACGTGGAAGGTCCAGCCTTCCCGGCCGAGCGACACGGGGATCGTGGCGTCGGGTTCTAGCCGCGTCGCCGTCCCATTCCGCCAGTCCCACGCCACGTAATCGGCCGGAAGCAAGTCCCCGCGACCCGGTTGAACCCCGGCACCGACCTCAGATCGAGACAGCGACTCGACTCGGATCTCACCCGAGATCGGATCGTCGCCAGGGTTGGCGTGCATCGCCACGACGTAGATCCACCGGCCGGCAGGGTGCTCTGAGGTGCACTCGGCCACGAGCAGCGTCGATGTGAAGGCCGGCCCGGACAACAACGACTCGTCGGTCGCAGCGATCGCAGTATGAGGCTTTATGAGGAGCCCGTCGGCGCGGCATGTCCGGAGCGCCAATGCAGGATCCATGCGCCCGACCCGGTCGCCGAGCCCAACCGGCCCAGTGGAGAGGGCGGACAGCAGCGCCTCGGGTTCGCCGTTTTTGCCAGCGACCTCGGGGTCGGCACGGAACACGTCCTTGAACGGCATGAGGTGGAGGCTGCGAGCCAGGCTGTTGGTCGTGCAGAACCACGCCCAGAGCTGGCCGGCAGACGCGATGTAGCCGTGGTCGCCACTGGTTCTCACGGATGTGACCTGTGTGAGCGTCGTGGTCTGAGCGAAGTCAGCGGGCGTGCCCATGCACCATTGGAGGGTGATGCCGCGGTCGCGGGCGGCGGTGTCGATGCCCTCTTGCCATTTCGTTGCCCGTCCGGGCTCGGACCGCATCTCTCGCACGCCGAAGAAAACCTCGACGAGCCAGTCGTGCTCGAAGGTCTCGACGCCCCAAGCGACGCATTGGTCGAGCCACCGCTCATAGGCTTCGGAGGTGCTTGGAGCGGCGTAGTCGCCGTCGACCCACGTCGGGGTCTCCGAGGCAATCGGGGCCAGCGCGGAGAGATGGCGAATGTGGGCGACGAGCGGCAGGTTGTGGAGTCGCTCCCGCAGAGCCGCGATGCCTTCGAGGAGGGCGTCAGGCCGCACATCCCACGCCGTGAGTGCGCTCGGGGGTACGACCCAGGCCTCGGTGTCGAACGGGCGCAACTCGGCGTGCGGGTAGAACCACGAGTCCAGTTGCACCGCCCCGATCGGAACACCATTCGCCTGCAAGGCATCGACGGCCGCGACGATCGATCCAGCGACGTCGTATCCAGGCTCGGTCTTGTACCAATAGGCCGAGCCGTTGTCGGTCCAGTAGGAGGGGCGCGAACCAACGGCGTCGGGCCATCGCCCCGGGCGTACCGTACCGGCGGCGTCGAGCAGCATCCGGCCCCAGGCGTCGAGTGCTGCGCGAGGGCCGTCGGCCGCGAGCACGGCGAGGTTGGTCGTGAAGCCGGCTGGAACGGCTTCCAGGTCGCCGTGCCAGCCGCACCGTAACGTTCCGCCATTCAGACCGATCGTCTGCTCGTGGAACGCGTCGAGGGGTGCGACAAGAAGCGTCCGGCCGTCCTCTCGGGTGAGAAGCAGTGGCCAACCTGTGGGAGGTCGATGGGGGAGGAGGAACCAGCCGTCGAGCGAAGGGCCGGCATTGCTCGGAAGCCCGAACTCGCTGTGCTGGAAGACAAGGGCGCGCATTCCTTTCGGTGTCTCACCTTCAGCACGTTCGCTGGGGGTGAAGGTTGGCCATGCAAGCGAGGGTCGATCGAACACGCCGGTCGCGATGTCGAAGAGGTCGGTGGTCGCCTCGCAGCGGAGCACGATTAGAGGGCGCTCTACGTAGGATCGGACTGAGCAGCGCACGTCACCTTCGGCAACTGTGATTGATCTGGCAGTTCCCAGTTGGTCGATAACCGTGACGACCTCGCCGACCATCGGAGGCAGCGATGGCCGCCCCGGTCCGAACCAGTCCTCCCCATTCAGTCCGATCTTCACTGCGCCGTCGAGCGCCACCTCCACACCGAGTCCGTCTGCCGCGACCAATTGCATGAACGAAGTCTCTCAAACACGAGCCTGGCGAAGCGGGGAGATGGAGGAAGCGACGGCGGTGACCAGGGTGAAAAGACTCTCGGTGTGGTCGACCAGTGGCGCCGTGCTGTTCGACGGGGGCAGACACGACCGTGGCTATCAAGAAGGCAATGCCTCCAAATGGTGGGAACAACGACGGCCGAGGTGCCGTTGGCGGCGTGAGCCGGCTGAACTCGAGATGAACCTCGATTTCTTCGAGATGTACCTCGATTTTCGAGCAGTTGTTTGGCGCAACTCAGTCGTCTCGCAGGTCGTTCGACCAGCTCGCCATGAAGATTCGGGCCCCAACGTCACAATGTGACTCTTGGGTGTCACGCCTTCAGACTTAGGCGAACGAGCCAACCCGAAGAAACGGAGGACATCCATGACCACGACTGACAAGGACCTCGGCCGCGAACTCGCTGCCAAGTTCACTACCTTCCTCGAGACGGGCGTTCCCCCCGCAGGCCTCTTCACGGCCGACGCCTTCTGCGACTTCACGATGCCGCAATGGCGCCTGCAGTTCCAAGGGATCGACGACATCGTCGCTGGCCGCAAAGCTGGTCATCCCAGTCGCGGTCGGGTGCCACGATCCCGTTTCGACGCCACCGCAACCGGGTTCGTCCTCGAGGTGGAGGAGGAGTGGGATCAAGACGGGGAGGCGTGGTACTGCCGGGAGATGTTCCGGGCGGACGTGGTCGACGGGTCCATCTCGCAAGTCTCCGTCTACTGCACCGGTGACTGGGACCGCGCTCTGGTCGCCCGGCATCGCGAGCAGGTCGAACTTCTGCGCCCGTAGCTCACCCGCCGCAGGCCATATCATGCGGACGGTGGACGGAACAGCACCCACAGGAGCATCTGCGGATACCGCCGAACACCTTGCCGCGGCTTCGGCGGCTCGCGCCGCGGGTGATGTCGACGCCCTGCGGAGCGCTCTCGTCGACGCTTTTAAAGCAGCCCAACGAGCTGGGGATGCCGAAGCCATGGCCGCTTCAGCTCTTGCCATGCCCACCAGTCAGCGCTTCGGGGTGTTTCCGGGGCAGATCCCCGCCATGTTGTACGAGGCATACGGGGCGACGAACTCATTGTCGACGCGCTCTCGGCTGGCGGCGGCGCTGGCTCGGTCGTGGGTCTATGGAGGCGATGCGCGCCGGGCCGTGCGTTTTGCGCAAGACGCCCGACGTCTGGCCGCCGAGGTGGGCACGCCCGAAGCAGCAGCCGACGCGCTCGACGCCGTCTTGCTCGCCCACTGGGGCCCGGACGACTTCAGCGAGAGGGTGAGCCTGGCGGCCGAACTCGATGACGTGGCAGCCCACCTGATCGACCCAGAGCTACGCCTTTCCGCGCACCTATGGCGCCTCACCACGGCATGGGAATGCCTGGACATGGTCGCCGTGCATCGCCAGCTACGGGCTCTTGACTCGGTGGTCCAAGAGTCTGGTTCGGCTCGGACCGGTTTTTATGCCGCTTCCCGCCGAGCCATGCATGCGCTCGCGACGGACGACCTGGCCGGCGCCGAGCAGCTAATGACCCGGACCGCTGCTATTGGCATCGAGTTGGCCGAGCCCGACGTCGAGGCCGTCCTCCACGAGCTCGGTGCGATGCGAGCGCTCGTGGCAGGCGATCGCGTTGCGCTTGTCGACGAAGCCGCTGCTCACGAGGAGTTCGGTGCGGCCGAGGGAATTCCCTCGGTGTCGGTGGTGGCTGCCGACCTGTGGCTCGCCGCAGGTCAGCCCGACCGGGCGGCATCAGTGGTCACCCAGTTGATGGCCAACGGCGTGGATGGCATTGCCCGAGATGTCGACTTCTTGCTCGTTGTTGCCCTCGCCGTGGGTGTAGCCGCCGCAGTGGAGCTCGGTGATATCGCTCGGGAGGGAGTGAAAGCGCTTGTGCCCTACGCAGGCAGAAGTGTGCTCAACGCCGGCGCGGTGTCATTCCACGGCGTGGTCGACGACTACATCTACCGCGCCAGGCACGTTCTCGATGACGACAATGCTGAGAGGTGGCGACAGGCAGCCGAGAGTGCGTATCGCCGGATCGGCGCTGACTGGTGGAAGCGAGAGCTCGAAGGATCGCAGTCGCGAGCCTCGTGGACAACACCTTCGCGCTCCGTTTGGATGCGCCGAAAAGACACTGGCCGATGGTGCGTCGGGTCTGAGGGTGCGACCTTCGAATTGGCCGACCTAAGAGGGCTGCACTACCTTCGCTATCTCCTCGAGCGACCCGGTACCCAAGTCGCCGCGCTGGCCCTGTCCGATGCGGCCGCAGGTCACCCCGGAATCACGCTCGATCAAGCCGATACGGGTGAGGCCCTCGATGCAACAGCGCTGAGCGACTTCCGGCGCCGACTGAGGGGCATCGACGCCGAACTGGCCGCAGCCGACGTGAGGGGTGACCAGGCCGGTGCTGAGGAACTATCGATCGAGCGCGACGCCATCCTGCGACAGCTCCGTGGGGCGGTGGGTCTCGGAGGCCGTAGTCGGCGAGGGGGCGGATCTGCCGAGCGGGCGCGAATCGCAGTGCGTAAAGCGATTGCCGCTGCCATCACCCAGATCGACCGCCACGATTCTGGACTTGCCCGACTCTTACGCGATTCGGTCCGCACCGGAGCGTCGTGTCGATACGATCCCAATCCGGATCAGCCGCTCAATTGGGTCACCAAGTAGGTTTCTCCTAGCAATCCAAGTGGGTGGCGGATGCGAGTTGCATTCGACAAAACCTCACGGCGCATAGAGGCGCTTGCTAAATGCTGGACGAACGACGCAGGTACGCGCGAAGGCGCAAACCTTCCCCAGCATCCAATGCGACGAACAATGCACCCAGCGCATTGAATGTCGCGTCCCCGAGTTCGGCCCGTAATTCGTCTTCGATCGCCCTGGCCGCTGCGCGCTGGTGCTCCAGATAGTCGACCCCAAGAGGTGTCAGCACAACCGACTTCTCCCTCTTGCTGGTCGTCGAATCGGCTACCGCGACGTAGCCACGTTCACGGAGTTCTGCCACGACTTTGCTGGCGCCCTGTCTGGTGATGCCGAGCTCCCGTCCGATGGCCGAGATGGTCGATCCAGCTTCGTCTGAGCACAGTCGCAACACGCGGCCGTCGGGGAACCTGCGTTCGCCGAACCCCGCGTCGGCCATCGCTCGGTCCAACCGAAGCTGGTAGCCGAGCCAGGCGCGCCTGAGCGCCGCACCGAGTCCCACTGATGTCGACTCAACACTCGATCTGTTGACGGCAGGGACCACGAGAGAGATGTTAGCAAACTGTGAACTTAGTTGACAGTTTGCTCAGCGCGCCCGATACTGCGGACATGCGCGCGCACGGGCACCACGGCTTCCCGGGTCGAGCGGCGTTCCGATCTGGCCGGTCTGAAGAAGCGGCCCTCGTGACGCAGCACCGCTGCGAATGGGCGGTTGCCCGCGCCCTGGGAGTGGCGGTGGTCCTGACACTGAGCGTGTCGCTGGCGGGCGCGGCGACGGCAACAGCGTCAGGGGTGACGGGGGCTCGACGTCTCGATGCGTCGAACACCGTGGCGGCACAGCGCCAACGGCTCGACCACCGACGCCAAGTCCCCGGTGGCACACGACACCGAGACTGAGGCACTCGTGCGCCCACGCGGGCCGCCTCTTCGCCGCAACAGGCCAGTGGGAGTACCCAGGCCCTTCGGCGTCAGGACAGGTCTTGGTCAAGAAGTCGAAGACCAGTCCATGGACGGTCTTCGAGCAGACGCAGTCCCTTCGGGTCCAGGCGTTGGACTCCTTCTCGATTCCGAGCGATCAAGGTCTCGGGCCGGGCCATTCCCTCCTCGTCACGCAGGCGATCGTCGCCGGGCGGTCGAGGATCCAGTGGTTGCTCGACGGCGCCAACTCCTTCTCCCTTCGCAATTCGTACGTACTCCCGGCGAGGCGCCGACGTTCGTGCGTTCGGGGCACACGAGGCGAGTGGGGTTTGGTCCGTCTATGCCGGAGTTCGCCCGACGGGAGTCATTCAGGGAGTCTGGTCACCAGCTCGCCACACCTTGGTGTTCAGTCCCAAGCCCGAACTCACGGTGGCCCCGCCAGGGTCGCCGGGTGCGGTCACGCAGAAGGTGACGGGCTTCGCCGATTGTGGCGGGGCCCTGTACGCCACCATCAACACGACGCTCTATCGGCGTAACGACGGCGCCCTGGCCTCCGGTATCCCTCGCTGGGTCCCGGTCTACCGAGCGCCACCGGTGGGACCGCACAACAGTGGGCTCCGGGGCATCACGTGTGTCAGACCATGAGGGGTCAGCGTCGCTGCTCATCTCGACGGAGGGCAACGGCAAAGTGTACCGCTTCGACGATCTGCCGCGAGGCCAACTCGATACCAAAGCGGGCCCGAGTCCGGGTTCGGTCTCCGACGGGCTGGTGCAGACGCTCGAGTTCCAACCCGTCCCTGCGATCCGCCAGATGTTGGCGACTCAGGGAACGATCATCCCGACCACAGGACGAGGCTCGATCGCCTACGTGATTGCCGCCTACAACAACGGTGACTTCCAGTCCATGAGGATCGGAGGCGTCGACCGGCAGGTGTTCGGGTTCGAGTGGGGCTACCACGGGGTCTGCCCAACGACGCAGAAGTGTGGACCCATCGCTTCGGGCGTGGTGCACTTCAACGCAAGCGCCTGCTTCGCCGTGCGGACCGGTCAGAGTCAATCGCCGACCTACGCGTTGCGCTGCCTCAGCGGGCCCACGGTGAAACCCTCGGCGCCGGTATCGAAACCCATCCGCTCTGGGCAGGCCTTCGTCTCTATCAGGAGCATCGTGCCCTCACCGTTCGCTGAAGGCCAGATCTTCTACGGCGGCTATGACTGCAACTTCTACCCCGCAGACGGCACGGCGTGGGTGGCAACGTCGCTGCGCAATTCCCTCCACCTTCCGTCTTTTGCGAAAGGAAGACAATCATGAAGCGACGCACGAGATCACTGCGGCGGCGCGCCGCACTTCGCCATGGCCTCGGGCTGCGTCGCTGTCCTGGCATTGGCGCTCAGCGCCTGCAGCAGCTCGCCCTCGCAGCCGGCTGCCTCCCCCGAGACGGGTGAGCGGTGGGTCGACGGGTCACTACGAGGTGGCAGCCGGCATCCACAAGATCAAGCACATCATCGTCATCGAGCAGGAGAACCGCTCGTTCGACAGCTACTTCGGCACCTACCCGGGCGCCGACGGCATTCCGAGCAAGAAGGGCGTGCCGACAGTGTGCGTGCCCATCCCGACCGGCGGGTGCCAAGCGCCCTACCACGACACAGCTGACGTCAACGGAGGCGGACCGCACAACGAAGGTAGTGCGCGCGTCGACGTCAACGGCGGGAAGATGGACGGATTCATCACCCAGGCGGCCAAGGGCAAGAAAGGGTGCGGAGCAAGCACGGTCGACAACCCCGCGTGCTCGAACTCGGCGACACCCGACGTGATGGGCTACCACACGGCGGCGGAGATCCCGAACTACTGGACTTACGCCAAGGACTTTGCTCTCGATGACCACATGTTCGAACCCGTCGCGTCGTGGTCGTTGCCCGACCACCTCTACCTGGTGTCGGGCTGGTCGGCGCAGTGTTCGAGCCCGGCTCCGTCGAGTTGCGTGAACGAGATCAAGGGTCCCTACACGCCGGCCCAGATGCAGAAGTACGTGGACCAGGCCATCGACACCGGTACGGCAGACGTCACGAACGCGTGGACCGACCTCACCTGGCTGCTGTACAACAAGCACGTCCCCTGGGCCTACTACGTGCAGACGGGCGACCAGCCCGACTGTGACAACGACGCGGCGGTGGCCTGCCCACCGGTGGCACAGAGCTATCTCACCCCGGGTATCTGGAACCCGCTCCCAATCTTCGAGGACGTCCAGAAGGACCACCAGATCCGCAACATCCAGCCGCTGAACAACTACTTCTCCGATGCCAAGAAGGGAACCCTGCCGTCTGTGATGTGGGTCACTCCATCACAGGCCGACAGCGAGCACCCACCCGCCAGCGTGCATCAGGGCCAGGCCTATGTCACCGCTGTCATCAACGCAGCCATGAAGAGCCCCGACTGGGACTCGACCGCCATCTTCTTGCAGTGGGACGACTGGGGCGGCTTCTACGACAACGTCGTGCCGCCGCCGGTCGACCAGAACGGCTACGGACTGCGGGTCCCCGCCATGGTCATCTCGCCGTACGCGAAGTCGGGATATATCGATCACCAGACCCTCTCGAGCGATGCCTACCTGAAGTTCATCGAGGACGATTTCTTGGGTGGGTCCAGACTCAACCCCAAGACGGACAAGCGGCCCGATCCGCGGCCCGACGTCCGTGAGGACGAGAAGGTGCTGGGCAACATGGTCAACGATTTCGACTTCACCCAGGCGCCGCGAGCTGCGGTCCTGCTCCCGACCAACCCCCCTACGGACTCGCCGAGCCTTCCGGCCTACTTCAACGGACTCGGGCCGTGTGTCGGATGCACGGCTACGCCACCGAGTACGTAGCGACCAAACGGCCTCTACGATTCGAAGGTCAAGTCCCGGGTCGAACGCACGTCATGTGCAGCACGAGTGGGGCATCCTGAGGCGTACCTCTCTACACTTTCGACTTCACCTTGACCAACCTGGCGGCCCGAAATCCCAGCGCTGAGGAACCGAAATTCGAGTTCATTTGGAATGAACCGCAATCTCGTGGCTTTCGGTGCTCTTGTATCTTTTTGTGTCGCGTGACGCGATTCATCGCTCCCAATGTCTGGAGCGATGCCACTCCGCAGCCGGCTCTCAATTCGATCACTCAGGCTGTTCCATATCGGCACTCGGGGATAGTCGGAGTAGGCGGTTGGAGGACGAAAGCAGATGGTTGGTCGGAGAGGTGTCTCACGGGTGCTTTAGTAACGTCGAGGGTGTGACAGAAGGAAAAGGACCCACCGCACGTCCCGCGATCGCCTGGGCAGAAGTGACGATCGACTATTCGGATACGGAGCGTGCGGCCTTTTGGAGCACCCTTCTTGGGGCTCCCGCCAACAAGCAACGGATCGATGGTTGGTATCAACTGGCGCCGACTGTCGGTGGCCCGGTTCTCAATCTGCAACCAGTACGAGAGGCGAAATCCGGGAAGACTCGAGCTCACTTGGACTTTTGGGTCGATGACCTCTCCACTTCAATCGCGTTCGTCGAGCAACTCGGCGGGATGGTTCTAGATCAACACAGATTTGAAGAATGGAATGTTGCTGTGATGGCGGATCCAGAAGGAATCGAGTTCTGCCTTGTCGGTCGGACCTAGACGCATTTCGCCCGACCCGCGCGGCGGCAGCCTGATCCGTACCTCGTCTTTCACCGAGGTTTCCTGAGCGATTTCAGCTGCCAGACCGCCTCAGTCCGCCGGGACGGTGGGAAAGCCGGGACAAGTTCAGCTCGGCCTGCGAAAGCGCAACCGGTTGTCGGCTAACTCCACGCTGAAGCGACCTTCGGGAGACACATCGAGCAAGACGCCACGAAGATCCCGGATGAAGTCCTCCAGGCGATCTCCGAAAAGGTGAGGTGCGGTTGATGAGGTAGAGAGAACCCAGGCCACAACGTCCTCGACCGAGCGCTCCAAGACCCGGTCGTCCGAGACGACTACGACCTCCTCGCGCGAGAACCCCGCAGCCTGGAAGACAGCGTCCTCCCCATCAGGCGAGGTGTTGCGGAATCCTTGTCCAGCACGGCGGTCAGGACCAAGCCAGCGACGCCGCAGCTCATCTATAGCTGCCTCGGGGATTGGTGGGTATGGCCCGCTCGACGGCGTCTGGCCTGGTGGATTCGTGTGCCACAGGTCCACTTGGACGACTGCGCCACTGGCATTGAGCATCTGTCGGACGGCTGCGGCCACCCGGGGTCGGTCCATCCAGTGGAAAGATTGGCCGAAGCTGATAACTCGGAAGGTGCCGAGGGGCCCGGGGAGTTCCTCTGCTCGCATCTGGAACCAGTCGGCATTCTGGATTTCTTCCTTTGCGGCAGCGCGCTTGGCCTCGGCCAGCATCCCCGGATCTGGGTCGAGTCCAGAGACACCCTCGAAGAGGTGGGCAAAGAACAAAGCGACAGTGCCAGGCCCGCAACCGACGTCGAGGAGGCGCCCGCGACCATCGAGGTGGAGGTGCTCGGCGAGAGCGTCGGCCAGGGCCGGGGCGTACGGTTTACGACCCTGCCTGTAGTAGGCGGCAGTGCCCTCGAACACGGTCTCGTCCCAGACCCAGTCCTCCCAAGCGTGGCGCATCGGTCCCTCCGCCATCTGTCAAGAGTGCCAGACCTTCATGACGGACTGCTCCCGTGCGCCGGGGTGGTGACACCTTTCGGCACGGCGAAGAGGTTCCTACGCTGTCGCACGTCGCCAGGACCCGCGCCGAGCCATCGATCTGGTCGGGTTATTGAACCGTCGCGCGTGAAGGGCATGATGGAGGACGTGGTGGCACAGGAAGGTGATAAGAACCTCGACGCGGACAGCATGTTCGCGGTATCGACTCCGATGGCACCCGAACGGCGATCCATCAAGCGAGCGGCGGAGCTGTTTGTCATCGACGAGTGGGGCTCGGAGTCCGAGTTCGTCGAGAAGGCTTGGAGGAGCCACAGCGAGCCCGAGGCGGCCTTCATGTCGATTGCGGTGAGCCGCTGGCACATGGTGGTCACGACCCGAAACGACGTCACTCGGCTCACTCTCCGGGGCCCTGAGACACGGGCAACGGTGACCTCGATCCCCGTGGGCGTCGAGTTCTTCGGAATTGTGTTCAGTCTCGGGACGTTTATGCCAGCCGTTCCCCTCGGTCTCCTAGTCGACCGGGCGGTAACGTTGCCCGCTGCAACGCCGAGCTCGGTCTGGCTCGACGGCTCCCGTTGGGAGATACCTTCTCCGGACAACGCCGACGTGTTCGTCGATCGGCTGGTCCGTCAGGGCCTGATCGTGCGGGACTCGGTCGTTGCCGAGTCGTTTCAAAACGACGTCGACGGAGTCTCCCCCCGCACACTCCAGCGTCGCGTGGCCCGGGCGACCGGGGTCACTCGCAGCACGGTCAGGCAGATCGCTCGGGCCGAGAAGGCCGTCGAGGCGATCGGGAACGGTGTGTCGCCCCACGACGTGGCCCTTCGGCTCGGCTATGCCGACCAAGCTCACTTCATCCGCTCACTGAAGAGATTCATCGGGCAGACACCCACTCAGATAGACCGGGGTGGCCATTGGTCGATCGCGTCCCCGCTGGAACCAAACTCGTGGGACTGGTAATTGGCTAATTGGCGCTTTTCTTCAATACACCGATTCGGTCAGAAAGCAGTCTGGGCCGGCCGGCCGACGAAAATGCCGCCGCGCAAGGTCCAAAGCAAGCTAGACGAGATTTGATTGAGACCTCAGGAGGTCGGAGTGTCTGGAGCAGTGCTCTTCATGTCGATGTCACTCGACGGGTACATCGCGGGTCCGAACGACGGACCAGGCAACCCCGGCGGCGACGGGTTTTCGCGGCTGCACGATTGGATGGATTCGTCGGAGACAGCCCAAGAATCGCTAGACGAATACTCGGCGACCGGTGCTGTCCTCACCGGTCGCAATACCGTAGAGCAGGTCGATCACTACAAAGGCAATCATCACGATGTGCCGATCGTGGTGGTCAGCCATCGGCCGCCGCCTGCCCCGGCGCTCAACTATCCGTTGGTGACGTACGTGACGGATGGAATTGTAAGTGCCTTGGCCAAAGCGAAGGCCGTTGCCGGGGACCGGGACGTACTGGTGCATGGCGCGTACACAGCGCAGCGGGCGCTCGAGGCCGGCGTGCTGGACGAAATACAAGTCCACCAGATCCCGGTGCTGTTCGGGCAGGGGCTCCGGTTGTTTGACGTGTTGCGATCGTGTGTCGAGCTGGAGATCGTCCGGGTGATCGACACGCCTGAGGCCACCCATATCCGCTACCGCGTCTGTCGATGAACCCCAGCGACAAGGAACATGGTCCTGGTCGCGGGCGGGTTGCGGCAATGATCACCGAGACTGATCGACTTCATCGGTGCTCGGCCTGGCCTTGACTGATCTAGGACAAGACTGCCCCCGTTCGCCGGCACGGTGAGGCAGGCTCGCCGCTTGACGACCAATTCACCTGGTTAGAGACTGGAGGGCAGTGAAGACTATCCACCACTTAGTAGATGTCGACGCCCCAATTGACTCGGTGTGGACTGCCCTCACGCGCGAGGATCGGATGGCGGGTTGGTGGAGTACCAAGGTCGATGCGCCCAATGCCCTCGTTGGCACTCTCGTTCGGTGGACATTCGCAGGTGATTTCAATCCGGTGATGGAGGTCGTTGCATCCACGGAGGCGACGAGCCTCACTTGGCGTTGCGCAGACGGCCACGAGCCATGGCAAGACAGCATATTCCGGTTCGAGCTTGCCCCAAACGACGCTGGACGAACACGGGTGCGCTTTTGGCAGGACTACGCAGTGGAACTCGCCGATGACTACTACGGGACGTACAACTTCAACTGGGGCTACTACCTGGAGAGCCTCCGCCTTCTCTGCAGCACTGGTACTGGCAAGCCGTTTCAGGCAACCTGAGTCCCGCGGTTCGTGGTTGCGACTTAGGGTGGCCCGAAACGCCGGGACGGAGTGCCAACCTGCAGCACAACGGTGGCAGGGGCTCGACCGCTTCGTCGTAGGGGAGGACTCGTATGTCGGCCATCAATGGATTATCTCAGGGCGCAGTATGTCGACTCCAGCTGCCCCACTTCGCCGCGACGGGTGTCACTATCCGGCGCTCATCTGCATCGGTTCGGCCGCGCTGTTGTTTGTGGTCACGGACCTGCGTAAGGCCGTTGGACGTCGACAGGCCGTAACGGGTCGTGAGGGCAATCAAGTTGACGGAAGACCTGGCTGACGCGGGCCAAAGTCTTTGACCGAGGCGTCGGCTTGGACAACCGGGTTGCTTGCTTGCCAAGGGGCGGCGGATCCTTGGCTAGATCTGTTCAGTGTTCCGCGGGTTCACTAGGCTGGAGGCTTGCTAGGCCGCATCAGGCGGATGCGGACGGTCGATTAGTGCGCCGAGCCCCTCCAGCGACCCTTGCACGGCCACCGAACTTTGCCGAATAGCGACATCGGCGTCCGCTAGCTGACTTGCCGTTGGCGAGCGGCCGCCTTCTCGCATGAGGCGGTCTGCGTCCACTGCAAATACCGCGGCCCGCAACGCATCTGCGCAACTGGTTGCCGCCCGGCGTGTCTCGCTCGTCGGTGCCTCCGCTGCGGCGCGCTCGAGTGAGCTTGCGGCCTCAGCGACCCGAGTCCGCACTGCTTCCCAGTGGGCTGTGGGGGAGCTATCGCCGCCGGCCGTCGGGAGGAGCCGCTGGACGAGGAGGGCTGCCTCGAGTGCCCCCGTAGTCCGCTGGCACCAAGCTCGTAGAACTCGTTGCCGGCTCCTTCGGTTCAACAAGATGATCAACCCGGCAGCAACGGCCCCAACGAGCAGTACAGCGATGATCCATCCCCAGGGAGCGGAAGTCTCCTCGGAGGGATTCACCGTGCCCGTGGTCGTCTCAGGCGGTGCCGTCGTGGTCGTCGAAACTTCGGTCGTGGTGCTCCTCGGTGGCCTGCTCGTCGTGGTCCTCGGTGGCCTGCTCGTGGTCGTCGTCGAAGGCTCCGCGATGGCCGAGGACTCCGAGGTCGCTGTGCTGGTCGTGGTGGTGCTGGCGATGGGTTCACTGGTGGAGCTCGCGATCGGGAGCGATGCGGTTGGTCCGCCCGATCCTGATCCCGATCCCGATCCGCACCCCGCTACCACCAGAATCGCCATGGTTAGGAGCCCGGCCATTCCGACCCGACGGACAATACTGCTGCTCGTGCGTGGCATTCTCACCTCTGTCTCACGCGTCTGCCACCCTCATAGGAACTTGCCACATCGCCAGCCCAGAATCCAGGGTCAAGGATCATCCTCGACGGCGAGACGCGGGTCGCTCTGAGTAGGGCACCTAGCGCAAAGCTGTTCGACTGGCTCGGCCCCCTTGGGATCATCAGCCGTGGCGACGACAAGGGGGAAGAAGCGATTAGTTACGCTCGACCGACGGACAGATTTTCGCCATGAGACACCGTTCGGAACCTCCCGAAGTTTCGGCCGATGAACCCTCCGATGTCGCTTTCATGCTCCAGTTCAAGGTGCCCGTAGGGGCACGAGCGGGCAACCCTCGGTTTGCGGTGGCGCGGATGCTTTGGACGCTTATCCGTCCGCGAATCGCTATCTCGCCACTCACTTCTGAAGGGCCACCCCCCAAGCCGGCGAGGTCGAGATTCGTCCCAGCCCTTGAGCTCGCGATGGGCCCAAATCATTTGTCCAGGGTATGTCCAGGTATGCAGACATCGGAAACATCGGGGCAACCCGCATTGGGAGCACGAGCCGCCCCGGAAGGTTTCCACGACCCGGCGCACAATGGTGCAGTCCGGTCCCAGGGCCGTAGGACTTTCTGCCCAGGCGGAAAGTCAACGGCTGATTCAGAATGAAATCATGCGATTCGAGCTATGGCAGGCGTCCGATGAGAACGGGACAGAGACCATGCTGCTCGGGGCGACTGACGAGTACGAGAGGTCAAGAGCGATGTTGGCCCATGAGCTCAACATGAAGCTCACGTGGGCTGTCGAAGCGGAGAGCCACGACGAAGCGATGCAGCTCTACTACGACCACATGGGCTGGGGTCACTACCTGACCTTCGATGAGCTACCGGGTGAGCCTATCGAAATCCATGGGGTCGTATCTGGCGAATCCGGCAACGGATCCTGAACCATTCGGACGCTGCCCGATGAGCCGAACTGTCTCACGTCACCGGCGATATATGGGATTGGTCGTGAGAGGGTGCGACAACGACTGGTCAGCGGACAAGCTTCAGTCGGGTCTCGAATGCAGTGGCAAGCACCGCGTGGCCGGTGTCGTTGGTGTGGTTGCTGGGGCTCGTCGGGTCGCACATATGGGTCCAGTTGCAGATGTTGGCCACGTCCTGGGGCAGAGTCTGGTTGTTGAACGAGCCGGTGAGGGCCATGTCCCAGGTGTCAAAGTCCTTTTGCACCGGAGCGATACGGGCTTGATACTGCTTGTAGGCAGCGCGGAGTTCAGAGTTGAGCTGGTGCAGTAGTCCGAGTGATGCTGTAGCCGCCTGTTGCCCACTGGGGCCCTTGAGGTAGAAGGCCAACCAGGGGTCGTAGTACACCATGCCGACGATGGGTACGTTGCCGCCCGCCGCTCGCAGCCCCCCCAAGATGGTCTGCATATTCGTTGCAACCGCTTGCAGTCCCTTTTGGACGCACGTGCTGTTGATGACGCCATTCGGGGCGCATCCATTAATGTCGTCCCCTCCGACATCGATGGTCACGAACTTCACGCCCCCCACATGGGAAGCGAGAAACGCTTCGGCATCCCCAAGCTGGTTCCCAGCCATGTAGTTGGTGCAGTTACCGCCATGAATCATTTCTGTGGTTGAGTCTCCTGCGCAGCCGAGGTTCGCGAGTTGAAGTCCGGGAAACCGTGACTTCTCAGTTCCGTAGACGTCGTCGACATATGAGTGACCGGCAGTCGCACCGCCACCGGTCGAGAGCGAATCACCGAGTGCCAGGTAGTACGTCGTGGGGGGCGTCACCGCTCCGGCACCCGCCACAAAGCCGCACGGTCCCAGTAGTAATGCCAACGCCAAGACCAGCAATGTCGAACCTACCGAAGCAATCGCAGTTCGCATCGTTCCTCCCCGTCGTCTCCGCTGAATCTAGACACTGACGCAAAGACACCTGCGGGCATGATAACCACGACCGGATCTTTGCGGCGATGGCCCCACGACGAGCCCTTGACTCAGTGTTCGCTCGACCTGACCCCGAACGGTGCCACGAATTGCCCCTATGTCTTCGAGCACATTCTCGTACCAGTGGATCTCTCGGAAGGTGTTTGCAGTCGGGGACGTCGGAGGGGGGAATCGATCAGGCCCAGTGCGGATGCAAAACTCGACGTGAGCGTTGTTTATTCGCTCTGAATAGGCAAGACCTCATATCCCTCACTCACCGGGATTGGCCGCCAAAGACCGCAATTTCGGTTCTTTTCTGTGCTGGTTGTGTGGTTTTCGTGGCGCCCGGAATCTGCTCGAGCCCGATAGTGAAATCGCTTGACGGCCGAAAGTCGTCGCTTCTGAGATCTCCCGCTCATCGGAGGTTGACCCCTAAGAGCGACGTTGGAGAGAGGACTTCGTCAGGCGAGGCCCCGGGCCTCTTCGACCCGATGCTTCCAGACGATGGCCAAACCAAGGACCGCTACACAACCGGCCAAGACCAGCCAATGGGTGAGAGCCAGGGTGTGGCCGTCGAGCGAGGCTACGGCCAGCGAGACCTGGTGGGAGCTCGGTATGAGGTGGGCAACGAACTGGAGCGAGCCGGGCATTTGGTCGACCGGAGTGAAGAGCCCACCGAAGTATCCGAGGACGAACATGAGTCCGGTGACGACAGGGAACGCGGCCTCGGTCGTCACCAGGAAGCCGATGAAGACTCCGAGGACGGCAAATGGGAGGGACGTGGCCCAAAGCAAGACGGTCAGTTCCATCCATGTTGTGGCAGCCAATCTGACGTCACCGAAACCTGCACCGACCGCCTCCACCAAGACGATCACCGGAAGCACCACGAGCATGCTGGCGACAATCTTGGTGCCGACATATGACCAGGCGGGAATCGGGGTGATGCGAAGCTGGCGGGCCCATCCAGATGCTCGTTCCATCGAGAGCCGAGTACCCCCGGCGTTGAGAGCGGCCACCAACGCGCCGAAAGAGCACATCGAGACCATCAGGTAGGTGCGCCAAGGCACCGTGCCGTCGACCACTTTGCCTGCCGTATGGTCGCCAAGGAAGAGCATGTAGAAAATCACCGGGAAGCCGATTGTGATGGCGAGAAACTTCCAGCTCCGCAACAGCCGCCCGACCTCGAAGCTGCCGAAAGCCAGAAGTGGTCTAAGGCGGCTGCGCCAGCTGTCATGCAGTCCGGGGTCCTCTGAGCTGCGCCTTCTCTGACGATCCGGCAGGTTCGGGGAGGAAATCGAAAGATCGGTCACGACTCGTCTCGAGCGAGAGTGGCCGCGGACTGAGCTCCGTCAGGAAAGGTGGGAAGGGCTGCCTCGACGGCTCGGCACCCGGTCAATGTCACGAAGGCCTGCTCGAGCCCGGCCCCGGTCACCTCCAGGTCACAGAACGGGACGCCACGACGGACCAGATCGCGGACAGTGGCGTCAGCATCCAGGGCGTCAATCGAGACGCAGGTGCCGCGGACCTCGACCTCCGTGACGCCTTCGAGGTCAGAGAAATCTGCACGGTCCGGTCGGTCGAGGACGAATCGGAGCCGTCGGGTGGCCACTGCGGCCTTCAGAGTGGCGCCGGGACCGTCTGCCACGACCTTGCCGTGGTTGAGTACGACGACGCGGTCGGCAATTTCATCGGCCTCCGCCAAATGGTGGGTAGCGAAGAGCACTGTGCGACCTTCGTCCCCGAACGAACGCATCATTCGCCAGAATCCCTGGCGGGACTCCACGTCCATTGCGGAGGTCGGCTCGTCGAGGAATACGACCTCGGGATCGCCTGCAATCGCGATTGCGAAGCGGACCCGCTGGGCCTGGCCGCCCGAGAGGCGGTCGGTCCTTTGGCGTAGGAGCGCACCGATATTCGCTCGTTCGACGATCTGGTCACGCGGTGCTGGCCGGCGGTACAGCCGCCGGACCAGTCGCAGCGCCTCGTCGACGCGGACGCCGGGGGGGAGGCCGATGCCCGAGCCAGCCTGGAGCATGGCACCTACTCGCCCGGCCGCCACCGACTGGCGTGGATCGCCTCCGAGAACCTCGACGGAGCCCTCCTGGGGTCGGACGAGACCGAGCAGCGCCGAGATGGTGGTCGACTTGCCGGCCCCGTTGGGTCCGAGCAGTGCAAGCACCTCTCCCCGGGGCACGTCCAAGTCCAACCGGTCAAGGGCAACCCGAGATCCATAGCGGTGGGTGACGCTTTGGAAGGACAGCGCTACTGGGCGCGGCCGCGGCAGGGCGAGTGCGACGGGCGGTGCTGTTACGAGGGAAGACAAGGAGGTTCTCCGGCGGCTCAGGCCGCGCTGGCGTGGTGGAAAGCGAAGGTTAGCCTCGCCACAGCCGTGGCGGCTGTCGGCGCCCAAAGTTTCACAATGAAGTAACAACTCCGACGATCGGACCCGCCCGGCCCCGGGTTGCCCAGATTTGACGCACTGAGTTTCAGCGCTGTCATCGGTGACGGGCTGGCGGCACGATCTCCCTGATCAGCGCCAGTCCGGCTGCGCCTCAATACCTGATTGGCTTAGAAACGAGACGAAAGCTGCTCGTCGGTCCCTGTCCGCGTACCGTCGTTGCGCACGGCGTTCGAGAAGGCAACTGACCAATCGTGGGAACCGGCAGCCGAATAAAACCCTGGACAGCCTCTCGTTACCTTTGTCACATGCCGTGCCGTCGATACCGAGAGTGTGAGCGCGTCTTTCGGACTCGAGTCATCACGTTCGGTGCCCATCGCGACGCGCCAGAGACGTTGCGAGTGTGGTCGCTCCAAACATGTCAAGTCAGCGCTTATGGAGACTGGCAAAGGATCTGCTCGGAAGACACTTGCGCGATGGTGAACCGCTCATCATCGAATCGGCGTTGGGATGACAGTCGGCCCGAGAACCTCGAGCTCTGGATGAGCCCCTAGCCGTCAGGTATCCGCGTCATCGATGCCGTTGAATGGGCACACGCCATTCTCCAGCAGTACGGGGACTTGGGTGCACCTCCAACGACCCTCACGATCTCGCGTGAGAGCCCTTGGGATGTTCATGAAAGTCGCTGGCCAGGGTGAACGTGGGGGATAGTTGGAGACCTCCACAGGTTGGGCGGGGGAGTCTCCACAACTGCGTGGTCATGATGTCGCCAACGGCACTCACTCTTGCCTCAAGAACAACGTGGTCACCTGAGTCTTATTCGCTCTTGATTCTGAGTTTGTTTTGCAATTTCAGTGAACTGTCACCTCAACTCGGTCCGGAGCGGGCAACCGCTCACCGCTACGCATCCGCTGGAGCAGCTCCAACTGGGACAGCGCCCTCGAAAAGCTACGGTCCAGGTGAGCCTCATGGCGCACCAAGCTGTCCATTTCCTGGACCGAGGGCATCACGGCCGCCCGCTCACGCGCCAGTCGATTCTTTGCCATCGCTTCGCGGCGCTGAGCCTGCCTGCTCAGGATCCTCTCGGCAATCTGCAACGTACCTTGCAGGACGGCCGGGTAGTCGGTTTCCTCGGCCGCAGCATGCGCCGAAATCCAGTCTCGAAAGGAACCCGCTGTGCCTGTAAATGGCACCTCTTGGTCTTCGGGAAGCTCTTTGAGGTTCAGCGGGCCGGAGAAGTGCAGCACTCCCAGAGCCGAATTGGCACCCTCGGGATCGAGCTGGGTGTCGGCATCGAGGACATCGAGGATCTCTAGCAGTTCAACGCCGGCAGACACATCACAGCCAGCGCTTTCTAATCCCTGTTCAGCGATTGTCTTGATGTACGAGTGAGCGATAGATTGAACACCTTCATCGATGGCCTCGTATCGAGAATCGATCAGAGCAACCTCGCGGCGAATGACCCGGCGTCTACGCCAAGCTGTGATGGCCAAATGGTCCACGAGCTCCTCTTCGGGCAACCCCACGGGCTTGAAGCAGTCGTGCCAGCTCTTTTTGAACTCGGCCCACTCGGCAGCATCCTCGCCCCCGGCCACCGGACTGAGCGAGGTGATTCCGTGGGTAATTGCGTTCTTGGAGACGGCGTTCTTGCCGGCGGCGGTATTGGGCCCACATCGCTTCAGGGTTCGAGAGAGCGTCGATGTGGGTTCCTGGAGGACCTGATCCTTGTCGCCTCCCAGGTGCGTTTCGCCCTTTGAGTTGGTGTTCTGGGGACTTGTCGTTGTGTCGGTCATGTCGTCATCTCTTGAAACGGCTCCTTTGGAATCATCAGATCTGAAGCCGGAATCGCATTGGCCATTCCGTACTGGACAGGGAAGCACACAAGGTCCCCGGACCGGTGGACTGGTGCGGTCGCGAGGACAGGGCGTTTGATCGGGTGCGGGCCCTTTCCCCATCTGGGCGAATCACCTTGGGTCATCTCAGGTGTCAACTCTTTCTTGACGTCGGAAGAGAGAGCCTCAATAGCCCTTCTTCTGGCTGCTGTCGCGATCAGCCGGGTCGCCTGCGGCACTCCGTCTGACACTTCGGCTCCGTCGCCAAATCAGTCGTCACGCATCCGTTCCGTCGAGTACTCCGGTGATGTCGGTGTGTCGCCCCGAATCGAGCTTGAGAACATCTTGATCAACACGTCGTCGTCGTCGTCGCCCACCCCGAAGAGCTCCCTCAGTGTGCCAAGCGCCTGGCTCGCAACCGAGGCGACGTCAGGAGTGGTCGTGGCCTGAACATTGATCCAGTTCGTGAGGTACGGCTTCACATGCCATTCCCATCCCAACGCGAGTAATTGTTCCTCTTGCGTGCTGCGTCCAATGATGCTCATCGGGCAAGTAGTGGTTCGAAACGGTTTCTGTTACCAATGAGCCGTCCTCGAAGGCCAGCGCCTGCCAGAAGAGGTGGGGATGACTAACCGATTCCGCGATCGAGGATCCAACGTCCAGGGCGGACGGACAATGACTCCAAAAGGCCCCCCAGGCCTTCGGCGAAAGCCGCCAGGGGGATGGCCCATTCCTCACGGCCGTGGTCCGGTCATAGCCCCAAAGACGGGGATATGGCGTGTTCTCGCTGCTCCGCCAGTACCTGTTCGGCACGGGCTAGCCAGGCGTCCAGGGACGCGATTGCCTTCGAGGGCATTGACGGTGACCTCCTCATCGAATCCGGCAGGACCACCGATGCCTCAACGAGGCCGGTTGGCGCAGTGTCAGTGAGCCGGAACTCTCGACTGCTCTGGATGGGTTACAGCGTCATTCTAGGCGGATCTCGACACCCGACGAACCTGCGTGCACTGCCCCATACCGGCACATATGGGCGTGTGGATAAGTGCCCACAACTCACCCACAGAAAGCAAGATGAACCAACGAGCCAACATTGGGTCGACGGGACACGCCGAACTCAGGCGTTGCAATCAGCAGCGCCGCGAGCCGAGTGGTCCCCGGATTGTTGAAGAGGGGAGGGTGCGGTCAGTTCGTCACAGTAATGCTGACGCCAGAACTGAATGCGAATCCAGCTGAGTTGATGGCCAGTGACAACAAGACGTAGGAGCCGTTGGGAACCGTGGTGGTATTCCAGGCGCAGAGCCATCCGTAGAGCGTTGGCGTGGCTGTACACAACAGCTGGCCGGAATAGCCGTAGCTGCCGCCGAAGAGCACGAACCCGACGCTGGTCGTGTTCGTTGCCGAGGCATCGAGGTAGGTCGATCCGGACAGCGTCGTCCCGTTTGAAGGGACGAGGACGCTCGTGGCGGGAGGGTTGTTGACGGTGATCGTGATGCCAGGACTCATGGTGGTGCCGCCATTGAAAACGAAATAGGAGGCGACGCTTTGAAGCGTGTAGGTGCCGTTGGGCACGGTCGTGGTGTCCCAGATCGCCAGCCAGCCGAAAAGGGTCGGCGTGGCGGTGGCGATCACCTTTCCGTTGAGGCTTCCCCCGGTGAGCTCGTACTGCACCTCGTTCGTCGCGGGTGAGGCGATGGCGTCGAGGGCCTGCTTACCCGACACGGTGGCGCCGTTCGATGGCAGAACCACGGAGGTGCTCGCGACGCTGACCGACCCGTTGACCGTTGCGGGGTTTCCCGAAGTCACCTGCATGCTCACGCTGAGCGTGCCTGTGGTCATCGCGAAGGCGCCGGTTCCTGACTGAACGCTGAGTGCGAGCTCAAAGCCCCCGTCTGGGACTTGGCGTCCACCGGCATTTCCGGCAAGGGTCCCAACGCTCGTCGTGACAGTGAAAGTCCCAGCGTAGTCATATGGGGGGGGCGGGGGCACGGGCACGATGCCAAAATTGCTGCACCCTTGGATATGAAGATTGATGACACCGACGGCCGCGCTCCCAGGGTAGGCGGCGTTGAAGACGTTTTGTAGGGAAGTGTCGACATCGCAAAGGAAGGTATTGGTGGTTGTATCCGTGCCCGAGAACGAACCAGCCAGGTCGGCGAGGCCGACTGGCGAACCCGTCTGTGGCGTTCCGGCCGCACCGGCAGCGATGGGGATCGAAAAACACAGGCCGACGACGATCATAAGAGCGGCTACTGAAAAGCGTGCACGCATCAACGTGCCTCCGATTCCCCTTACGTACCATCCTCGTCCGACCGTTCCCATGTGTCAACGTGAACGGCGACGGCCAAGGTGCCCCCATACGCCGGGAGGGTGGGGCGATTCGGCACCAGACCGAAAGGCTCGTTCCCGCCCCGGCCCATTGTGCGGAGATCTGGGTGGCCGTCTTGAGTCCGCAGAAGTCGCTCAAGCACCACTGGGGCACGCTCGTTATGCTCCGCTCACGTGGGATAAGTCCACATTGGAGGTATGGGCATGAAATTCGTACAACTCATCGAGTTCAAGACTGGCGACATTGACGCCTTCAACCGCACCCTCGATGATTGGCTGGCCAAAACTGAGGGCACTCGAACGTCGAGCAGGGCGATGCAGGGCCGCGATCGAGACAACGATCGCACCTACTTCTCGATTGTGGAATTTCCGTCCTACGAGGCCGCCATGGAGAACTCGAATCGTCCTGAGACGGCGGAGTTCGCGGCGCAACTTGCGAAGGTTTGCGACGGGCCTCCAACCTTTCGCAACCTCGATGTGACACGCGAAGAGATTTAGTAGTTGGCCCTCACCCGGCCCCCGAACGCCGGTTAAGCGCGCAGGTCAGCTAGGACGCTCCGACTCCTCATCGGGCCTCTTCCCATCTCGAAAGATAAGCAGCGAGGCCACTATCCAGACGAGCCACCAGCCCCAACCAAATCAAGAGCTGTGCCCATGGGTGCGTCAGAAGGAACGGAGCGCCGGACGACGCCCCGCTCAGTGGTGCGTAAAGCGACCCATCCGTTGGTGCTTCCGGCAGAGATGATCCACCGCCCAAGCCAGTACAGGGCAAACGCGATCCCAGTCACTATGACGACGCGTTGGCGGGGATTCAGCCTGTGGAATGACATTTCTAAAGTGTGTCAGATCGTCACCGCGGACCTGCCCCCCATCGCCGGGACGGAGGCGTCCATGGAGACGACCCGGATCAGGCGGCGAGGGTTAACTCCGTTTCGGACCGGTTTGTCGATTCACTGCACCCCATTCCTCGCGGACGAACTCGCTGTACCCAGCGGCCAGTACGAGCGGCAACAAGGGAGGGTTCCGCCGTGTCACCGTCAGCACTGCGGCATCTACCGAGGGAACGGGCCGGAAACTGTTGCCCGGTATCCGTTGCCCAAGATGGAACTCCCACCAGGGTGCCCAAGTAGTTGACAGCAGGGTGGTGGGTGGTGCGGCCGCACGCTTTCGGGCCACGTCCCACTGAACCACAAGGTCGGCTCGCACGAGGGCGCTGTCAGGATTGTCGAAGAGTCGGCGCATGATTGGCGTAGTAGCTCCAAAGGGCAGCGATCCGAAAACCCGGAACGGTCTTCTGTCGAACCGGTACCGGAGTGCATCGGCGTGCAGCACTCTCACAACGATCTCGGCGAGGCATGATGTCGTCGTGAATCGAACTGTGACGACAAGATGACGGTGGCTGAACGGCGTGCGACGACGCCCGCGGAGTTGCAAGTGAAGATGAGCCGGCTGGTGTCCGAGGCGGGCTTCACCGCCGGACTCAGGTTCGTCCCGCGCCCCTCGGACGTGATCATCGCGTCGTATGCCAAGTGCGGGACGACGTGGCTCCAACAGATGGTGCACAGTCTGCGGTGCCTGCCGCTGGCCTGTGCCAGTTGGCCTATTAACGAAAGGTCTCCCGCTCGGGCTTCGCCACGGTGTGGCTCAAAAGAGGATCGAGCACGAACAGTCCACAAGCAGGAGTGCCCCCGTGGTTTCCACCGAACCAAGGAGGTAATCATGAATGTGATGATCGGGGTCGACCCGCACAAGGCATCGCACACCGCGGTGGCCATCAGTCGGGACGAGGACCAGATCGCCAGTGTCAAGGTCCGAGCGACGAGCCGCCAGGTCGAGCAGCTCTTGTGCTGGGCCGAGCCATTCGAGAAGCGCACTTGGGCCATCGAGTCAGTGGGCGGCATGGGTTACCTGTTGGCCCAGCAGTTGGTGGC
Organism: uncultured Acidimicrobiaceae bacterium; assembly: GCA_963738135.1. GTDB lineage: Bacteria > Actinomycetota > Acidimicrobiia > Acidimicrobiales > RAAP-2 > Bog-473. The sequence goes on from CAVTVK010000002.1 coordinate 224,928, forward strand.
CCGAGGGGAGGACGTCCTCGATGTACCGGCCACCTTGGCGGCGCGTATCCGGGTGTTGGCCGCCAAGCGGTCGAACAAGAACGATCCCAACTCGATCGCCATTGCCGCCCTGCGGGCCCCGGCGCTTCGCCAGGTCGTGCCGGCGGATCACGCCGAGGTCCTCCGACTCCTCCCAAAGCGGAACTGGGATCTGGGCCGTCAGCGAGCGCGGGTGGTCTGACGGCTGCACTCGCTCTTCTCCGAGGTCGCTCCCGGCGGAATTTCCAAGGAACTCTACGTTTCTGACGCCGACGATCTCTTGGCGAAGGTGCATCCAGAGTCACCGGTCCAGCAGATGCGCGTCGACCTGATCCTCGAGCTGCTCGACGACGTTCGCCGACTCGATGCCCAGACCAAGGAGTCGCATCGGCGGATCCGCCTGGCCGTCAAGGCCGCAGCGACCTCGGTGACCGACGTCTATGGAGTGGGGCCCGTCCATGGCGCAGCGCTGATCGGATACTCCGGTGACATCGCTCGCTTTGCCAACCGGGACACCTACGCCTCTTACAACGGCACGGCGCCGATCGAGTTCTCCTCTGGTGGGCGCACAGTGCATCGACTCTCCATGCGAGGGAGTCGCCGGCTGAACAACACCTTGCACATGGCGGCGGTGACTCAGATCCGCAACCCCGGCACCGAGGGACGCATCTACTTCGAGCACAAGGTGCTGAGGGCAAGACCAAGAAGGAAGCGCTCCGGTCCCTCAAACGCCAGATCTCCAACGCGGTGTATCGCCAGCTGGTTCTCGACGCTCGATAAGAGGTCCGGGAGGACACTCAGGGACGACTCCGTGCCAGCGTGACCGGCTCTTCACCCTGCGCGACCGGCTCTTCGGCGAAGTCACTCCCGAACCCAGAGAAATCCTATTCCGTCATGCCCGTCTGTGCCGGATTGATTCGTCGCGCCCCGATGTACTGGAAAGGGGTCTTGACTCAAAGAGGATTCGATATGGGCGCCAAGTTCCTTAGGACTGATTCCCCGGAGTGCGGGATCATCGAAGTGACGAACCACGCAAACCAGCCCAACCTCAATGTGCGACGGCTTGGGCGGTTCGTTGGAACGGCGGAGGATGATTCCCGCCGAGGGCCGACGTATGTCCGACGACGACCGCCGGCGGGGCCGCTCCGACGACAGATTGCCAAATGTCGAATCCGGTTGCGTTACCCGATCGGGTGATTACCGCGCGAGAATTCGTCTTGCCGCCAGAAGCGGGCGGCAGCTGGGTTCCCCCACCCGCCAGCCGCCCGCCCTGGGATTCTCTACCCACCTGAGCGATCCTGGGTTATCACTCGATGGGGTGATCTGTGAACATCTGTGAAGGGCGGCAGCCCCCGGACAAAACCGGGAGCCGGGGGGGCCGTCCGCCCACGGGTCGGCAACGGGTGGAGGCCGACGTTACCCAGCTCGCCTCGGCTGTGACTATCACCCGACCGGGTGAAGGTCAGTTGTCGTCGTAAGAGGTTGCTCGCTGGTTCGGATGCGGCGTCTCGCCATTATTGAGTTCCAAGAAGTCCACCAGGCCCGCGATTTCGAGGGTCCGACGCGCTATGCCATTGTCACATGACACTGCGAACCTTCCTCCAGAGGCTCGGACCCGCTTGCAAGCGGCCACCATCACGCCAATGCCGGTGGAGCCCAGGAAGTCCAAGCCCCGGACGTCGATCACCAGATTGATCCCCTCGTCGAGATCGAGGAGCACCAATCTCTCGCGGAAGTTCCCCGCTGTGGCGAGGTCGAGCTCGCCCACCAGCTCCACAACGGTCAATGTCGACGTCTCGCGAACAGTCACCATCAGAGCGTCCTGCTGATCGGACGCTTGATCAATCTGCGTAGCCAAGTCACCCGCCTCCTGATCGTGATCCGACTGAAGGTAAGCAACCCCACACACATACTTTTTGGCCGGGGTCTAGGGCCAAGTCGGCGGACCGACGCCTACATTGTCGCAATGGCCGTGCAAGCAGTCAATCCTGGGGTGGAGGTTCACCCGATCGGGTGACTTCTGAGACGAGTGGGCAGAGCTACCCGGCGAAATCGACGTTGAGGTGGTCGAGGAGGCCCCGCCGCCCCAAAGCCAGGTGGCTGTCGGGCCCGCAGCGTACGGAGAAGTGACCGCCGAAGTCTGCAACACGTCGTCGTATCGAGACCAGCAGGCCGATGGCGCTCGAGTCGAGGAAGCCTACTTTGGAGAGGTCGACAAGCACCTTGGGCGGTGACTCTCGCACTGCCTCAACGAGCCGTTCCCGAAGGAATGGGGCGTTGGCCACGTCGAGCTCACCGGCAATGGCGACGACTACGCCCTCAGGGGTCGGTTGCACCTCTATGGCGAACTCGGTCGGCTCGGCTTCCAACGATGCCTCCTGAGCGAAGCCGTTCTTTGACTTCGCATCAAAGCCCTACCCAACGTCTACTCGAGGCAATCGCTACGCTCAGCCAGCAGCCCCAGCCGAAGCCAAGGCCGCACGCAGTACCCGAGGTTCGCCGTCAGTGACTCGGGCGGCCACCGAGGCCATGCTGGACGAATCTCTTGTCGTCAAGTGGAGCGCCGGCCAGCTCCGTGAACATCCTCTTGTGCCCGACGCGAGGCACCAGCGCGCGCTGTTCTCTAGGCTGACGCCCGCACTCAGCTTGCGCCGTACCGGGCGCGCGCCCTGCGTTTGGCGGCGGCCCGCCCGGTATCTCGGGACCGCCATCTACGGATTCTCTCAAATGAAGCGGGCCGGATGACGACCTTTGAAGCTCGGGGCATCGGCCTCAAACTCAAAGGTCGCCAACGATGAGGTCCAACCAGATCTTGGCCGGGACGTACCTCAATCAAATGGGGGCAGCGCGCGTCCCGGCCAAGTTTCCCCTCGTCTTCCTGCGCCGGCGATGACGAGCCCTAGGGTGGCAATCTTCCTCGACACAATCGAGGCCACGTCCAAAGCGGAACGTCAGCGCCTCCACTGGGATCCGCACTGGGCGTACCTCATTGGCCGCCTCAAGTTCCGCGACGGGCCGTTGCCAGTGGATCAACTCGATATGGCGCTCGAGCTCGCCCTTCGGCACCGCGGCACCCGCACACCCTCGAGTACTACCACCGCCGGGCTGAAATGGCCGGCGGACTGGCCGTCTCAGCTCCATTCAAGTTCTCGGCCGGGATGGACAAGTGATGCTTTCGGTCGCCCGAACGATCTATCGTTTCTCGCCATCCAGGGAGCACAACAGCCCCGCCCGAAAGGGCGGGGCTGTTGTCTCACCATATTCATGGCCCGATTACCGACTCACTGGTGCGCTACTTCTTTGCGTAAGTCCGCTCCTCTTGAATTCTACCGTTCGCCTTGTGAATTCTGACACTGACAGATCTTTTGCCAGTCTTCGCGTAAGCGGCGGCCTTCCTTACTGTGACGTCCTTCGTCTTATCTTTCGCGATGACTCCCGACTTGCCTTCAGCAACCCATCGGTCGCCCTTCTTCACAACGTCGATTTGTGTCATTGGTACCGCTCCTTTTCATTGTGGATTCAGTCTTGGTCGAGTTTCTGCTTCTTGGGACGGCCGGCGACGCTACTGACGCTCCGACGCACCGGATGCGGTGTCCGCCTGGCGCTGCTCGTAAAACTTGCCGACTTCGCCGCGATACGCCTGATCCTCTTTGCGCACCTGGTCAAAGTCGGGAGCTTCCTTCACGTCATCTTGGTTCACCGCGACTCGTACTTCCCGATTTTCCACGTCGATCGATTGGATGGTTCCGGCGGGAATCATGCGCTTCTTGCCGAAGATCCAAAATCCCGTGTCCACGACAATGCAGGAGTCACCCACCTCGTTGGTGGCCTCGTCGATCGTGCCGATCTTGTGGCCATCAAGCGTTTGAACCGCAAAGCCGGCAATGTCTGGTCGGTGCGTGGACTGGTCAGTCGGAAATACGTCGATGCGATAAGTCCAGATATCAACCATAGTTTCCTCCTTTTAACTCATCGGTTGGTGAACAGCTATACCCGACCTACGGACACGCAATCGCCTTTCGTGGCGACCGACACATTCGCCCCTTGGGTAGCAAACCGTCCGTACGGATGGGTCGCCGGCACCGGGCAACGCGTTGGCTCGAGGCGGTCCGTTGGCGCCTGAGCAGCTTGGAGAGCAAGCAGTCAGCGGGGCAGCGGTGAGACTCGATCCGGTCGGCGCTTCACGCTTCAGTTCGGGAGCTGAATCGGGATCCACGCAGGCGTCGCTTGCCTGCTTCGTCGCGGGGTGAGGCGGCGGCACCTTGGGGGAGGTCGACCGTCGGAGATTGGAGCCGCAAGCATCTGATACTTGTTCATGAGTACAAACCCTGGCAATGGGAAGCGGGCCACCCAGGAGAGACTGGCATGTCAACACCGGGTGGACCCCTCCCCGACAAATATTTTGGCGACAGCGCCGGCCGATGGTCAAGGAGAACCGACCGCCTCCCTGACGCGAATCGGCCCCCCGCTTCCCGGCAAGGGGGCCGATTGCGCACACCACCGGAGGGATAGAGGCGGTGGCCTCATCTATATGCCCGAATCAAGAGCGGTCCATACTCACGATTGCCTTCGGCGCGAAGCAGCCCCCGCTCGGGACGAGGGCCACGACGCTAACTGACAGAGGGGGTTCCCTTCCGCTCAACGCATCTCAATGTCGCGACTGAAACCTGAGGTGATTCGAAGTATGACCACCGCGGATTAGACGGGGGAAATCACCCGATCGGGTGGTTATTTCTCGGAACGGTCCCAGTCGGACCCCCGCTTGTCGTTGCGTGAGCCCTGTCTCAAGGGCAACTACCACCGATAGAAGCGGTGGCTCCCAGCCCCCTCACCCCGGCCGATTGCGAATCCGACGATCCAAAGGACGAGGAAAATCGCCGCCGCAATCCACAAAAGATGGACGGCGAATCCAGCACCGAACAGAATCAAGACCAGAAGCAAGGCGAGTACCAAAACCATCGAAATGACCTCCTAAAGATGCTTGCAGAAACCCTCTGATGTCAAGGAGTCACTGACCTGACTAATACATCGAATCAACTCGACGGACTACGTTCCCATCCCCATCGTCAACGACGGTTCGGCTACGGCGACTGTTCCCCAGCAGCATGACAATGACCGACAACACGGCGCCGACAACACCGACGACCATCAGAATCCAGCCAACCTTGTTTATGTTGAAACCGTGCTGGTTCGACTGCACCGTAATGGCCCAATCCAAGACGGCCCCGACCGCAAAAGCAATAATGCTTACAACGAGTCCACCTGCTCCAACCATTTGATACCTCCCTTTACTGTGCAATGGGTGTACCCGTCGTATTTGGCAATCAAACCCTTGGAAACATGTGTTGTGGAGGGATACATGGGAAACACTGAACGCAAAGCAAGCTCGCCTGGGCTCGCGTGCCATCCGCCAGACGCGAACAACTCCCCGGAGCGCCTTTGATCCGGGGAGTTGTTCTTCACTTGCTCACTACCCGCTGCGAGGTAAAGGAAACGAATATTCGACCGAGACACTGTGTCCCAGCGGTGTTCCGCCGTGCCGCGTGCGATATGGCCAAGCGCTTCAGAAATGCGGACGCGGAGCAAGGCCCTCCGAGGAGAGCCGCTCACGCGGACCGCGGCCTCGTGACTGACGTAGGTGCATTGCGTCCATGCCCAAAACAAGAGCGAGTATGCCCTGCGGTTTGTTTCTTGAAGCGGTCGCAAGAGGCGAACCGCTGAAGCCCAACGTGGAGCAAGCTCCCCACCCTCGCAGGGGAGCCGCTCAACGCGCACCCCCTCGTCCGAGCGGGTGCGCATCGCGATATACCCGTTCGTGAGGACACCATGCGCGGTTGAATGCCTCGTCGCCTTCATTGAACATTTGGCCCAGTGTGCCCACAGGAAATCATTCGATCGGATCAACCGCAGACGCGAAGCGGTCCCTCGGGGTGGCATCTGAGGCCCGAGGGACCGTCGCCAAGAATCCGGCCGATGCCCGGTGCTTGGATTCGCCGCATTTTCTACCCGCCGGAATCAGACCTAAAACAGGCCCAGCCCCACGCGTGATGGCGTAAAGAGAGGTCGCCCGTGCAGCGTGTGATACCTAGATCAGCGCTTAGGTCTGTGAGTGGAGCACCCGACCTCGGCTCTGTTCGCGGCCCAACCCCAGGTTCGCAGTTGGCTTTTGAGGCCGCCCCCCACATAGCGGGCGAGTTCCGCGCCCGTTATTGATGGCGGCGTCTAAAAGAGGTGCCCGGTGAGGCGTGTGATACCTGGGAGCGTCGCGATGGTTTGGTTTTTAAGAGTCCGGCATTCGGTCCACCGGCCGAAGGTAGACACACAATGCCGGCGGCCCAACCCCAACAGTCGGGAAAGGATTGGGCCGGTCACGCACCCCCCCCTGAGCCGCATGGCGATGCACGGCCCGCGTGTAGTGACCTCTAGTAGAAGTGCAGTGTTGAGTGGTGATACTCATCCCACATCTCTAGACCTCAAAACCACCCGTTCGGGTGACTACCTCAAGCGCATAGGGGCTTACCGTCAGGGGATGGCCTCGCAATGGGAGTACCGGTTGGAGGAGATGAGTCCCGACGCAGGCACAGTCGTTCAGCACCTCAACGATGAGAGCGCAGAGGGCTGGGACCTCGTGACTGTGATAGCTGCCGACGGCGCCAGCTCAAAGAATCGACTGGTCCTCCGACGTGAGGTGACGAATCCGACCTGGGATCAGTGAGGGGTTAGCACCGCCGGCCGAACCTCCCTGAATCCCGTCAGGCCCTCGGGGTGGTCAGGAGAATCGTTTACATCCTGAGCGGGCGCGGTATGGCCTACGCATGACGCCAACCGACCCAGCGACGCCACCCGAAAACCCTCAGCCGAACGGAGGACCCCAACCCGAGTCGCCAGACGACGCTCCGGGGGCGATCCCTGAACCTTCGCCAGCTGATGGTGGGCCGCCCCGGTAGCTGCTCGCAGGGGCCGAAAGGCCCCTACCGTCTCCACCCCCGTTTTCCTTAGCCTTTGGCCGTCGGATGGGTGACGAAGGAGGGCCAGTGCGGCGAGTAGTCCATCACCCGGTTGTTTCACAATGTCCTGGCGGCCAATGGATGGTCCGCTGCCACGAATGTCAGCGCAGCGATACCGGACCCCCGATCGGGATAGGCACGCCGGTCCTCTCCGAGCAAAGGCCAGGATGATCAGGAAAAATCACCTAGCCAGAGATGGCGACCGGCGTTCGAGGTATGCCACTGCCTGACAGCCGGTCCATGCAGTAGACGCACTGTGCTCGCGGCCCAAACCCCGGCGGCTAGCTACGGGACGGGCCCACCACCTCACCCCAGTAAAAGCGGTGGAAGGGCGCGTCCGCCTGTGGCGACGTCGTGAGCGCGATACCAATGAGCTGCCGGGGCCGCGAAGCGGCCACCCGTGCGAAGAAAATGGCCACAACGCCCATGGACTGGGCGCCGCAGCGCCCCGCGGAGCAAGGCTCTCCAGTCGCGGGGGAGAGCCGCTCACGCACACCCGCCATCGTGACTGACTGGGTGCGCTGAGCTAATACCCGGCAGCCGTTGTCCCAATCACCTGATCGATTCTCGCATGCGCACAGTCGCGGCCCAACCTCCCGTCGGAGGTTTAGGGCCGGCCACCACCTTCATCCCCATTGAATCGCTGGCGATGCGGTTCGCATGTGGCGGCATCTTGCCGAGGTCGAGGGTCGAGCGCGTGATACGCGGGGTTGATCTGCCGCGAAACAGCCCCTAGCCGAAAGCCAGGGGCTGCTGCGTAGCGGGGCGAGTGATAACCGCTGGCTCTCAAATACCCATCAGGTATTTGACCAATCCCGCACAACGCAGGCGAGCCTCGTGCCCGCTCGCGGCCCAACCCCCAGTCGGGAGGGTTGGGGCCGGCCACCGCTCCGCCTGATCTCCTCAGACGGTGGCGCCTTGAGACTGCCCAGTCCGCCAGCGAATGGAACCGGGCCAATTGGCTTGATTTTGCACAACGGTCCCGCAACGGTCACGCTGCTCGCGCGGCCCAACCCCCGGCGGCAGGCAAGGAGTCAGGCCGAACCGCCCCACCCCCGGTGGCGGCGTCTCGATAGAGCCTGTAGGCCGGCGCGTGATACCCAGTCGGTCCACCCAACTCGCACAGCCCGTTCGAACCCTCAGAGCCGGTGAGTTGGGCATTCGGAATCGCAACGCTGCCACTGGTCGTCGCTGGCCTCTCACTGATACTGAGCTGGAGTCAGTGGCAGACGCGACGGAAGCGACAACGCGTTCTGTGGAACGCGGATGAGATTCGTGCAGCGATCGTCGCAGCGCGTGAACGGTTTGACCACGTGGTTGCGACTAGAGGACAGTCCACTCGCTACTTCACCGGCGATGAGAATAAGCAGACCGGTCAAGGACTGCGGGACGCAATCGGGCGCACGACCGACCAAGGTTGCGGGCTTTTGCTTCTCGAAGCTGCGTGGGATAACCCCTGGGGACGTGCCCCTGCGCCGCAGGGCCCGCGGGTAACATTTCTGGACGACAGTCCTACGCCCGGTCAACGGCAGGCCGAGGTGGGACGCGGCTGGAGGCTGGATCCTGAGGCCAATTGCGCCAGAGACCGCGAATACAAGTGCGGATAGGGCGCTCGACCGGCTGAACGAGCTCGACCGAACTTTGTGAGGTCATTGCTGGCATGACGCTGTCGGCCGAACTTGAAGGGTCCAACAACCGGACCTTGCGGGTGCCGGACCCGGTCCGAAGCATCCGGAAGAAGCTTCGCATGATCGACAGCGGACGTGCCGTCGCCAGGTGTGGTCGGCTCCACGCCTTCAGCTCAGCGGACCGCTGCGAAGCGGCGGCGGTGGAGCTGAGGGTCCAGACCAATGTCTATGTGGAACGACTGGGCGACCGCTACCGGTGGAGCCTCATTCACCGCGGTGGCCCGTACCCGCTGCTGTGGATCACGGCGATGAATAAATGGCCCCCTACAGGCTGGTTGCAGGGGTGTGGTCTGCCGCGGGACCGTGGGTGATCCTGCAGCAGCACCCCGCCTGCGGGCGACGTTGTCGACGGGGCGTGCAACGCGAGGGACGAGAGGCTGTTGACCTTGACCCGGAGGTCGTCCAGGGTCTCGCCCGCGGGTCCGGATCGCCCGGGTCACACAACAGGGTGCGCCAGTGGAATCACATTGAACCGTCGTCGGACCTCTTCGAGCGGCCATTCAGCGATTGCTAAGTGATCCACCTGGCTCAGGTCCACGCTGCATAGGCCCCCCCGTGCCAGACCTTCGCCGAACAGCTCGGGGGCTCCGTGGCGATCCATGGTTGCCACCTTGGCACGAATGTCTCCGTGGTTGAGGACTCCGGTTTCGTGAACCGACAGGGTGAGGAGCAGCTCCAGCCAGTTTCGTCGACTGCCATTGGCCGCCCACAGGAACCCTGAGCGGGCCATCTCACCCGGACCTGTCGGCTCGTACCCGGTGATCACGTGATTCATGTCGTGATTCACATAATGAGCCGGCAGGTGCACGTCGTCTCCGGGCAGGGTGAAGCCGTTCCGACGGTAGAACTCGACGAAACTATGACCCAGTGTGCCCTCGGGGAGATCATGTAGCGCGCGCAGGCGTTCTGCCAACTCGTGATCTGGCTCATCCAACCTCAGGTAGTGATCCCGAAGGGAGACTTCGGAGATCTCGGTGAGGATACCCGCGTAGGAGCGCTCAAGATCCTTCGATGTCTCGTCCGCACCTCGTTCTAGCGTTTCTCGAGTCGTTTCGATTTCGATGTCGCTGGGTCCCATCGCAGACACGTATGCCTCCACCCTCTCGACTTGCTTGAGGGACTGTGGATGACGACAAAGTTCGAGGCTCATGAGCAACTCGCAGAAGGGAAGTCGGACTTCGGGACGCTGCAACGCCGTGACGGTGTCGCGTGGACTGAGGGGTGCGATTTCATTCAGCCTCAGATCAGGCCGCTTCCACAGGTTCGAGAGCAGCGAGCGGAGGACCTTGAGCTGTTCGTCAGTCGGTCCTCCGTCGACGTCGATCCCTCCCATGAGGCCGCCGACGATCGGTTCCACCTCTTCTGGCCTGATCGCAAGACTCACCCGGACTCCTTAAGATGACGTGGGAGCGGGATTGCCCGCCCCCGTGACTCGATCTGTCGGTTCAATTCATACGCGAAAAAGGGTGCACACACTTCAAAAGGGTGCCTGACGTGCAACTGTCGGATTGAATCATCCGAAAGCAGAGATCCGGCTCAGGGCCGTTGGAGGGATGGGATCGTCGGGATCGATCATTCTCGCTGGTGTTGTAGAACGCAGACTTTGACCCAGTCCGACCAAGTTCACCTCGGGGATGTCCTGGGGAAAGACCCAGAGACCCGGACTACGTGGCCAGGGACCGGCCGCGTAGCGTCGATGCGAAGCCCCCCTCGCAGCGACCCCTGAGGCGTGCGCTTGTGTCTACTCGGATCTGGGAGGAACGTACGATTGCGATATCCGATGTCGCCAGCCGCGCGAGGAGGGACCGATCCTCGTGCAGCGCTAAAGGTGGGAACCCGCCGACCCTGAGATATGAGCTGGCGCGGATCCCAAAGTTGGCACCGTGCACGTGAGTATGTTCGCCACGCCCCTTGAAACCGGCCCCGTACAGATCCTCAAACCGCCTACGAATCCCATCTTCATTGTCAGTCAGACCGACTGTTCCCACCACCACATCGGCGCCGGACGCGGCCAACCCCAGCTGGTCGCGCAGCCACATCGGCGGTACCACGGAGTCTGCATCGGTGTTGGCAATCCAGATGGACTCGGAGTCCATCACCCCCGAGAGCAGCCTACAGATCCCCGCATGGCGGGCCACGCCGACCGAACGCGCTTGCACCTCGAGCACGTCAACCGGGAACGAGCGGCAGATATGCGATGTTCGATCGTGACAATCATCCAGCACCACCAATGCGCTCACCGGCACAGATATCTGCTGTACTGCAGATCCGATTGCCGCGAGACAGCGACGCACGACATGCTCCTCGTTGTGTGCGGGCACGACGACACCGACTCGGCGTATCGTTGCCCTCATTCGTCGGCCGACGTCTGATGGGGGACGCCCGTACGGAGCGCGACCGAGCGGGAGTCGTGGCTCCAGACGTCGAGCCTAAAATCATTCTCTTGATGTTCGATCAGGTGTGTCATGCCTGCCCGGGTGCCGGCGACCGACAGAATGCGATGTACCTCGTCTCCCGCGAGCGGATATTCGGCAACGGGATGTCGCCAATGCACAGCGATCAGATCGTTCGCCGAAGCGGCTGCACGGTCTCCAAGTCGCAGGCAATCGGCCGCGTCGAGGTAGTAGCCGAGCTCGGAGAGGACGACGAGGTCGTACGAGCCGGCTGGCCAGTCCTTCGGCATCTCACCTTGGCGTAGCTCGACGTGGTCTAGCTTGGTTTTGGCTGCATAGTCCAAGGCGATCGATGAGACGTCCATTGCGAGAAGCCCGTCGCAGCGTGTCGCAAGGTCTGACGTCAGCACCCCGATCGAGCAGCCGGGCTCAAAGGCAGAGGCATAGTGAGCCTCGGGAAGGCAGGCCACCGTCACCGCCCGCTTACGAATCTCGTACGGGCGGGATCGGTACTCCCACGGGTCAGGTGCCTTTCCGTAGAGGTCCTCGAAGTAGGAACGCAGCAGTGTCACGAAGACCCCGGGCCGTTCGAGGGTCCCGATGAACAACAGCCGACTCGGGATCCCAGACCGGAGCGCAAGCCCGAGCCGAGAACCTGGGCAGCGGATGGATGGCGCGCACGGTTCTCCCCTCGACAATGGGGTTCGACACTCGGGGCTCGTCCAGCAAGTAGCACCTCAGAGCGGCCACGACATTCCCCCCTCCATGAGATCGCGGCCAAGCTGCTCGAGGTCACGCTCGGCGTGGTCCTGACGAATGTAAACCGCCAAATCGTCCACGGCCTGGCTATGTCGCCCGTCAAAGGCGAGGGGTCTGGGTCCGAGGGCTCGGCCGACGCGGTCGATTACCGACGCGGCATTCCTTTCGACGGTCGTGCGAACACAGCGGGCGAGGACGGCATGATCAGATGCCGGCTGGGAATCGATATACCGGGCTGCTTCGCGGAGCATCGACCGGTTCTGCAAAAGCGCTGCGTAGATTGCCCCCAGGTGGACGAGGGTGTGAATATCGCGATCCGTGTTGGAGGCAGAGCGGAAAGGCTCTGCGACCGCCGCGGCGCCTCCATGCCAGCACGCGGCGACACCAATCGCACCGGCCCAGAACCCGGGCCGTGAGAGGTACTGGCCAGGCTTTCCGACGGGAAAACCGGGCACATCGAGGAACTCGACCCGACGCGTGTTCGCTCGACGCATGCCAGCGCCAACCCAGTCTGCAGGTGCGATCGTGACTCCGGGAACGGAGAGGTCGATGGCAAAGAGGCGTTGCCCATCATCAGCTGCCGCATCCACCAAGGCATGCGTCACCAGCCCTGCTGCCGAGCACCAGCGTTTCCCCCCGAAACGTCCACTCCCCGGAGCGACAGGACGCAGACACGCTATGGGGCGGGCCCGCCGCCCACACAGCCCACCGCCGGGTGGGGCCAGAGTTCGGCAACAGGTCAGGTGCGGCATCAAGCTCGTAGAGGATCCCGATCGCGTCGGCGTGGGCCTCGATCAAGCGACCCAGAACTACGTCTTTGAAGGCCCAGGTGGCCAGTAGTTCATACCGGAGTTCCGTCTTGCCGTGACCCGGCAATGGCCAATCCCCGACTGTCTCGCAGGCCCGCTCGAATGACTGCGCAAGGGCAGTGCCGCCTTCGGCCGACGCGGCGCCACGAACTCCAGCAACAGAGCAGCGGTCTGAGATCGACGGTCCGTCCTGTGGCACCTCGCCTTCGCTCACTAGCAACTCCGTACCTCCGGTTGCGCTCTACCCGTGGAGCATGAAGCCAAACGAAGCGTCGAGGACCAACTGACCCGTCGGGCCGGTGACTCGTAATCGGAGCTCCGGCCTGGAGGGCCCCGCTCGCACTCGCTCCTGATCGCCGCGCTCCTGGCTTTTGGCTCTTGCGGTCCAGACGCTGGAGGCACGCCCCGGGAAGTCCACGGGGCAAAGAGTTTCGCTACAGACGAAGGACACCGGCCCCGCTACCGTCATCGACAGTGCGAAAAGAGCTCGATTCCGTGACAGGAGAGACAGGCCCCGAAAATCGAGGTGATTCCACCCCGCCGAGCGCCCCTGCAACCGCGGTTAATAACCCGGCAACTGGGTATCCGATATCCGTGCTCGACGAAGGGGGATGCCTGATCTTGCCGTGGTCAGTGAGTCGGGGCCGATCGGCGAGCGATCCATGCCCGAGCAGCTCGTTGGGCCTGTCAACGTCCTTCGGCATCCTCGCGAGGAGCACCAGCTTCGCGACATCAAACTGATCAGCGATGGGTCGTTGGCCTCCCTGGACCTCGACGAACTGCTCCCTTTGCTCCTCGACCGGGTCCTGGACCTTCTCCGTAGCGATACCGCTGCGGTCCTTTTGCACGACGCTGCGGCCAACCAGCTCGTGGCGCGAGCGGCACGTGGCCTGGAGGAGGAGGTACGCCAGGGCGTCCGCATTCCGGTCGGGGCGGGCTTTGCCGGCCGTGTTGCGGCCGATCGTCGTCCCATTGTCCTCAACAGGGTCGACTCGACCACCGTCGCCAACCCGATTTTGTGGGAAAAGGGCATTCAGTCGATGCTTGGAGTGCCAATGGTCGCAGGAGGCACGCTCATCGGCGTCCTCCATGTGGGCTCATTTGCGCCTGAGGCGTTCGACGACGACGACGTCATGCTCTTGGAGCTTGCCGCCGACAAGCTGGCGGCGGCAGCTCAGTCCGGCATAGCCGCCGCTGAGCGTCGGGCGGCCGGAGTACTGCAGCGAAGTCTGTTGCCCACCCGACCGCTCGCACACCCGCAGATCGATTTCGCCAGTCGATACGTTCCCGCAGAACGAGGTGACATCGGGGGAGACTGGTACGACGCCTTCGAACTCCCCACTGGCGACGTCTGGGTCATGGTGGGAGACGTGGTCGGTCATGGCCTCCAACCCGCCATCATCATGGGACGTCTTCGCAGCACCTTGCGGGCATACGCCCTGCTCCGTATGTCACCCGAAGACGTGCTGCGCGCCGCCAATCGAAAGTTGCAACTTTTTGAGCCTGGCGCGATGGCCACCGTCATCTGCGGCGTGCTCACGCCGCCTTTCGACGAGTTCCGTTTTTGTTCCGCCGGCCATCTGCCCCCGATCCTGATTCACCCAGGCGACGAAGGACAGCTATTGACCTGCGCGCCCTCTGCTCCCCTTGGGGTGCTGTCCGAGTTGGAACCCATAACTGTAAGCAGTTCACTCCGAGATGGTTCGACGCTGGTCCTCTACACCGATGGGCTCGTCGAGCGACGAGGCGAACTCATTACTGACGGGCTCGAACGACTTCGAGCGGCTGTCCACGATGAAACTCCTGATCGGCTCTGTGCCCAGTTGATGGACACCATGATTGGAAGTTATGTTCCGGCCGACGACGTTGCCGTGCTTGCCCTCAGCGTCCGGCCACGTCCGGAGCGCTCGACAGTGGAGAGGGCGGGGACCACACCTCTGTTGGCACGCTCAGAGTTATTTGCCTGTGAACCTGCATCAGTCAGGAACGCTCGTCGGTTCATTGCCGAATGCGTCGAGCAACTCGGTCTCCGTCGCCTTCCTGAGGTGCAGCTCATGGTGTCCGAGCTGGCCACGAATGCGGTTCGGCATTCTGGCGCACGATTCGACGTGACTGTGGAGCGCCTCAGCGATACCGCAGTCCGTGTCGAAGTGCGTGACTTTGGTTCGGGCACTCCACGACTCCTCAATAGCGGGACTAGCGCCGAAGGTGGCCGCGGATTGCAGATCGTTGACCTGCTCGCTGAGTCATGGGGCGTCGTGAACCGCCCGGGCGCCGTCGGCAAATCGACATGGTTCGTGGTATCCGCGGGTCCGAGCGCGCCATTCTCGGGCTAAACCTGGCTCTCGCGTATTCCCGTCCTTGGGCCTCAGGCCCAAGTCGGAGACGGGAAAACAAACCCCCCTCCACCCTCCCCGCCTCCCCGCGATCTCACCCCCGAACACCCCCCCCCAACGACATCCCCCGTCTACACCATATTCCCCCACAACAAGAACAAAACCCACCGACTAAACAACAACGAACCCAAAACATGCCCCCTCTTTACCGTGAGAGCTGGGCGCGGTTAACAAATCAAGCTCGCCCTCAAGGTTGATCATGAGCCGACCATCACCCCGCTGAACTCGAACAGAAAGTAGCGGTTGGCTCGCGGACCCCCGGCTGGCCGTGGAATCATCGGACGTCGGCTGCCCAGGGACGCTCGGGGGGGTTGTCATGCTACTTCGGGCTCGAACATGACGACCTCGACCTTCGTTCCATTATTTGGCCTGTTGGCCAGTAATGATCCTTCATTCGTAGCACTCTCTACGGGAGTCAACAGTCCCGCAGTGCCGGCCTTACTTGAGGCCCCCGACGGCTCTCGCTATGACAAGCAGGGAGACGATGAGTGCGGAACTGGCTTGGATGCCCATGAGAAGTTTGACTCGGCTGGACAGGGGCATCGTGTCGGTCGGACTGAAGGCCGAGCTGTTTGTCAGCGATACATAGAGGTAGTCGACAAGAACGGGCGCCCAGTCAACGTGTTCGGATGCCGAGGCAGCCACTTCAGCGACCGTGTCTGCGTCCTCATCCTGCGAAACCGAAAGTCGGCCGGCGGTAGCTCGGCCCGCGCAGCGTGGCACGTTTGACCGGCCCACCTCGGTCAAGTTCCCAATAAGCCAGACCGAAGACGATGATATTGGTCAGCCAGACTTGAAGCGCAGCCAACAAGAGCTTATGGCTGTCGTTGTCCGCTCCCTGGATCAGCGCGGATCAACAGGACCAGCGAGAACAGATTGGCGAGGCCTATAACCCCAACAAGCGCGAGGGACAACACTCTCGACCACGTTGTCTGGCGCGTAAATCGGCGCGGGTTGTATGCCAACACCGGCAGCAGGAGCACCAGTTCCAAGCAGGGTATTACGAACCGACTTCCCAAAGTGAGGCTGCTCGGCAGGGCTGCGTAGAGCGCAGCGCCAATGACAATGGCCAACGCAGCAGGGAATCGATGTTCATTGTCCCGACCTTGGCGGGGGGCACCGAGCATTCGATCTCCTGACTGCTCCTGTCGCGTTGACGAACCGGCCCGCCTGGAACTCAGCTCCTTCGAGATTCAGCCGGGCATCAACTTGAAGAGGTCCGATTTGTCGGGTCAGACCCACGCCCTCCTTACCCACGGGCGTTGCTCACGAAACAGCACATTGAACCGACACCAACAAGCGCAATGTTCCGAACTGAAGGCTCCCTTTTCGGCACTCCGTGAGAGGGACAGAGTGAGTTTCCATTCACCCAGGCAGCGCACTTGCCAATCGCACCACCACAGAGTCAGCGAGATCTGACAGTGGATCTCTTCAGACCTTCGACCTCGAAATTTTAGATTCTATGAACCTTGTTTAGACGGTGATCAGAACTGCCATTCGCAGCGTGACGCAGAAGGATCGACGCCGTCGCTCTCCTAGAAAGGAACGAGCATCCGCCATACCGGACCGGACCGTGGCTATGCCTCGCCAAGTGTCGCTGCTACCTCGATCAGCAGGGCATGAACGAACGCCTGTGGCAGGTTTCCCCTCATCTGTCGCTCGTCCGTGTCGTATTCCTCCGAGTACAAAAGGGGAGGGCCCGCCGACGCCCTTGTTCGTTCCCACCAACCCTCGGCACGGATTCGGTCACCTTGTTGATTACTGGCGAGCGCCATCAAGAAACCACACAACGTGAATGAGCCTTCGACGTGGCCTAACGGTTCATCATTGTGCCTGAACCGATAGGCATAGCCATCAATGGTGAGAGTATCGCTGTACGTGGTGAGGGTAGCCACGGTGCGAGGGTCATTGGCCGGGATTGCACCACGTAAAGCGGGTAAGAGCAGAGCAGCGTCGAGCCCCGGATCTTGCGGAGAGCGTTGCCAGCGACCTGAGGGATGGGTTGCGTGAGCCGCCGTATCAGCCACGATTCGGTCTGCGAGGATACAAGCCACTCCGCGTTTTGCAGCCCGAGGGGCAGCGCTGCACAGTACGGAGCGAAGTCCTGCGGACGCAGTGAGGCGGCTATGGGTCCACGGTTGATTGTCGATCTCCCAGATGCCCGCGTCGGGGTCAGTCCACCGCTCCGCGATTGCGGCGGCGGCCAATTCTCCGGCCCGTAGTCCGTCCCGGTCCAAGAGGTCGTTTCGGCTGGCGTCGGCTAGAAGCAACAGAGCTTCGCCAAAGGCGTCCAACTGGAACTGCCTATTGACCCAGTTACCCACCCTGTCAAAGCCGCCCGGGTATCCTGGCAAATCGAGGTTTCTCTGATCGGGAACCTGTTCTCCCGCAACCGTGTAGGCGGGTGCGAGCTGGCTTCCGTGTTCGAGCAACCGGCCGGTTACGAAACGAATTGCATCCCCAAGCAGAAGAGTGTCTCCTATGGCGGCCATGGCATGACCGGCGTAACACTGGTCTCGGATCCACACGTAGCGATAGTCATAATTTCTTCCTGCTTCGCTCCGCTCGGGCAGACCGTGGTGGCTGCAGCTACCATCCCTCCAGTCGAAGCCGTGAGCCCCCGCAAGACCGTGTAGCTATGTCGAGCATCCGAGGGGCTGATGCAGTCCGACAGTTGGGGAACAGCGTCATTCCAGGCCGCTTCGGTGGCGCTCCATGCTTCCTGCGCCACGACTGGCTCTCGGGGCAACTGACCTGCGACAACCTCGAGAACGAGGTCGTGGTACTCCCCGGCAGGCACGTTTAAGTCCATAAACAAGGGTCGGCGAGTCCCGATCGAACTCGGGGTGGGCAGCAGATGCCCCTTGCCAACGAAGATGACTGGACCCACTTCGAGCAGTCCAGATCCCGTTGTCTCGTTCAATCTCGGATCAGGGGATCATTGTCATAGTCCGCTCTGGCTTCGAGATGCACCCGAACATGGGCATCTCCTTCTGTCGCAATGACCCGTCGAAGCACTATTGCGCGGGCAAGGATCTCCCGGAAAAGAGAGGGCCTCTCGACACTCGACAATGCCGTTGTCGGTGACCCACCGGCTTCGCCAGATCAAAGATCCAGACTCGTAATATCCCCCCCAAACGAAGCGACGCGTGGGGGTGACTGCGTAAGTCCCGGTCCCACCGATAAGGGAGGAGAACAATGAGGGGCTATCCCAACTCGGCACACACATCCAACTGATGTCACCCCTCGGCCCGATAAGAGCCCCGCTTTTCACCATCGGCGAGCACGGCGTACTCGCGAAACACGTGGGGCGGAAAGTCCGGCGCCGTTCTGGTCGTCATCGTCGAATGGCTGTACTGATCGCAATCGATATCGCCGCCGCCGCCGCTGCGCAAAGCGCACTTCGACGGTATGGCTGCTCGGAGACCGTGGCGACGAGCATCGTCGATCCGTGTAGTGCATCAGCGGCTGTGCCCCAAGCAAGTACGTGGCGGGATGGGCAGGCCGTCAGCCAACAGCCTTGTCCGAGCAGTCGAGCACCAAGCACGCGTACCAACCAGGTCGGTGGGCGCGGTTCTTGTCCCGTGATTGGCCCGGTAATGGCATCGGGAAACGCCATCTGGAGGACTCCGCAAATTCCCGGGCCGATCCCGAATGTACGCTTTGCGTTCATCGTCGGCGCCTGATCAATAGTGCGAGTGCTGCGGCCAGAGAGATGAGGCTCCCGCCGATTACTTTGTGATGGTGGGATAGCCAGAGCTGGGGGTCATCCTCATGGGATTTGTTATCGAAGATGCCATGTGAGCCGTAATCCTTCCCTTCGTTTCCATCGGCCGGGCTCCAAAGATTAACTGGTGCATCTGCACTCTGCGGCTCTGTGGTCTGTTGGGCCGAAAATCCGGTTCTGCCCAGATATCGGTCCAGCACACCTGGCACAATCGCATTGGCAGCCAGCGTGGCCATCGTTGATGCACCCACCCAGTATTCGTGTTGCCGTGGGTGATCAGCAGCGAAGAGCACTCCGTGGCAGCAATTTCGGCTGATAGATCGGTGGCACGGCTGGGCATGGCGTGGAAGGCGCGATAAAACCCACGAGAACTGCGGTGCGTTCACGGCAGGCATCTGGACCATCGTCACGCTGGACGTTGCTCTTCTCGTGGAGCAACTCGCATCGCAACGCCTCGTGGAAGCCCTGGATGGCGTGCTTCGCTCCGCAGTAAGCACTTTGCAGCGGAATACCCCGATAAGCCAAGGCGGACCCGACCTGCACGATCGTGCCACGATCACGGGCCTTCATGTACTTCAGAGCGGCCATCGTGCCGTAGACGTACCCCAGATAGCTGACATCGGTAACCCTTTTGTATTCGTCGGGTTGGATTTGATCGAAGGGGGCAAGATCAAATGTGAATGCCACGTTGACCCAGACGTCGATTGGGCCTATCTCACCTTCAATCCTGTCCGCCGCTGCTTGTACCTGTCTCGAATCGGCGACGTCGGTCTGAATTGGTAGGGGATGGCCCCCAGCCAACCGGACGTCCTCTGCAGCTCCATTTAGCCCTTTCGCCCCCGCGAAAGCAGCGCTACGGAGCAGCCGCGGGCGCTGAATGATCGTGCCACAGCACGTCCAATTCCTCCGCTCGCCCCCGTGACGACCACGACCTGATTCGTTGGCATACGACCATCCTTGCGAGCAGCGGCCCAAAAGAAATATTCGTCCACCTATGCGTCTACATCCGGGAGATCACACTTGTCGTGTCGAAGTCCATTGGCGATAAAGGCCGCCGAATCTCAATGAGTCGACCGCCGGCGGGGATAGAACAACTCCTTTTAGAAGATCTGCTTCGCACGCTACCCTTCACGTGAAATGAGCAAACATTTTCGCCGAGGTCGGAAGCTATGGACACAGTAGGATTCCGCTGCTCGGTTGCTGCCCTGCTGGGCGCGGTCGCAGGGTTTGTTGGCGCCCTGGTCATTGTGTGGCAGGCCGCGAACCCCTTGTGGGCTGGGATGCTGCGGCCATCTGTTACTTGCCTTGGACCTGGAAAACCATCGGTGGTTTGGATGCGGCAGGAACGAAGCGCCACGCCAACGTGGAGGACGCCAGCCAGCGGATTGCGGAAGCAATTATTCTTGTCGCCGGAGTAGCGCCTCTCGCTGCCGGGGGGGGTTCTGGTCAAGGCAGGGCAGTCTCGGCGGCACGAAGGCCTATCTCATCACCGTCGGCATTGTCAGCGTCGTCTTGTCGTGGTCGACCATCCACACGGTATTCACGCTGCGATACACCAGGTCGCATTATCAGAATCCGGAAGGCGGAGTTGATTTCAACGAGAAGGACCCTCCTGCCTACCTCGACTTTGCTTACTTGGCGTTTGCGATCGGAATGACATTTCAGGTCTCTGACACCGATCTGACGACGAAATCGATTCGCAGAATCGCCCCATCGCACGCCCTGATGTCCTATTTGTTCGGTGCAGTGATCGTGGCGCTCGCGTAAATATCGTGGCAAGTCTTTTGGGCTGACCGGCAAGTAACGACAGGGCGACCCGCTGCTTGGCGACTGACGCGGATTTGATCGGAGATCGGGAAAACACAATTCGGGACTCCCCGCGTCAACGCCTATCTCTCTCGCTCCAGGCGCATGACGGCCAAGATGCGGGGAGGCTTCGGCCGTACGGCGCGATGGGGCTCCCGAACCTCCACCCAATTCCTTTTCAGATTGAAAACCCCAGCTCGAGCGAGACGGAAGGCGATCGGGCGCTGGAAGTCCAAAACCGCCGGGAGCTGTTCGATGTCCTGGCCCTTTGTCTCGGTCCGTTGACTGAGGGCCGGCGAGCCAGTCTTCCAGTGCGTCCCGGCTTGCTGGCCAACCGGGCTGACACGGACGTCTCCAGCCAAGCCGATCTAGGTCACCGGTCGAAACTGGTCTCGGACGTCGCACCTGGACAGTGCACCTTCGTTGCGTGTGGACTAAGTGTGTTCTAACGGGTAACCGAGAACGCAGGATTAGGCAGGGTATGCGGCAGTCATTTGACCGGGCTCGAAAGACCGCTAACTATGTCGCCGCCGTGTGCCCGACTTACCCGCGATGGACCCGATCCTCGTGGGCGTTTGGGTCAAGCGCAGTTGAGCCGCCTACGCCGGGCGAAACCCGGGTCACTCCTGCGCCGCTTTCCCTGGAATCCACCGCGTTCGCCCCATCCACATTCTCTCGGGAAGTACGGGAGGGTTCCTCTTCCGCTGGACTCGCGTCCTGGTTCCCAGCGTGGAGATCCGCAGCGCGCTGATCGGTTTCCACGTCGCGGCGAGGCTGGCGCCGGTGGGCAATGTTCTTTGTTCGACTACGAACGATCCCTCCAATCAGCAGCGCGAGCCCAAAAAGAATCACGGCGCCTGTTATGGCGCCGAGGAGAAAGATCTGTTCGGCATGATGTATTCCAAGGGTGCTACCGAAGATTTCTATGTCTCCCACGGTGAAGCGATTCTTCATCGCTACATCAATCCCGAAAGCTGCTCCCGCAACTATCAATACAAGTCCGACGATGATCATGGGTTCTCTCCGATCATTGGGTTCACAAGGGTGATCTCTGAAGTGGTCAATCAGTAATGGCTACCGGTCGTTCGGTTGCTCTTGGGCCTCGTCGGCCGGGGAGTCGTCCAACAGCACTCGTGAGACGGGGTGCACTTCCTCTGTCACCACGTACTTCCTGAGCCGGGCCTGCCCCCTCCCCGGAGATTCCGAATTCGCCTCGTCCTGCTCGCTCTCGCGGTCAGAGGCCCGATGGGTGACTGTTGGCGCTCCTCGGTCGTTTTCCTCAGTGTCGGCTGCCAGACGTTGTGCCTTGGCGTAATGCCGGTAGAGCTGCACTTCCTCTTCGGGCGCGAGGTGACCATCGCCATCGTCGTCTACCTGCGGGGCGGTTTTTACCTGCTCCCGGTCCCAAGGAATGACAAGATCGTCGCCATCCTCTGTTACCCCTTCAAGAGGGACAAAGGACACCCGCCTTCCAAAGAGGCCGGTATTGACGGTGGCCCATTCGGGATGATTCGTCGCGTCATCCACGAAGATCTGGGAAACGGTCCCGACCTTGTGGCCGGACGAATCCAGGACGGTTCGGTCAATCCAACCTCTCACTTCGTCCACCTGCACCATTGACTTCCCCCTGTCTCTGTCGATTCGCTTCAAAGTTCTTCTGCCCACGAGGAAGCGGGCCAAACGCACGAGCCAGTTCGGTTTGAACCCTGTCCACCAGCCTCGAACACCAGACGACTTCGACCGGTCCCCAGACAGCCCTGAGCTCACCTAGGGCGCGCGCAGTTTCCGGTCAAACGTTTGTCTCAACACCGATGAAAAGGGAAATCAGGCAGTAACGAACGCCTTGGTGAGCTCGACACCACATCCGAAGGGCTAGACGCCACGGCCCTAACTGTCCTTCGAAAGATGTTGGCATGAGGAGTCTTCGAAACGGGCAAAGAGCCGGCTATGACCACGTGCCCGACAACACCCCGGTCTGACTCTGTCCCATGAACGAGCCAGTGGCTCGGTGGTTGATGGCCGCACCAGACCACGGGAGCTTGCCGTCGCTCGACGTGCTCCTACGGCGGCCCTCGTGGCATATTCGGGCGGCCTGTCGGGGCAACGGCGCTGGTTTTGTTCTTCTCTGATGATCCAGCGACCTTGAGGGTCGCCAGAGCAATGTGTGCCGGCTGTCCTGTGCGCTAGGAATGCTATTCCGCCGCTATGGCGGACGCTGGTCTAAAGGGCATCTGGGTGGGCTACACAGCCAAGGAGCGGCGGGATCGGCGCCGGGCATCGGTATAGGGAATCAGGAGCCCGTCGTACCCTGCCCAGTGCCAATGGGGTTATCGGCCTGCTGTGAATGTGGCTAGTCGAAGCTAAGGGGCGCTGAGGCCTTTGTTCCACGTTGGCCAGGCGGGAGCGGACAAACACGAGCGGGGCGTCGGGGTCGTGGAGGTTGGGGGATCGCGGCTATTGCGAATTCGCCAATCACTCCTGCTCCGAAGACGAGGCAATGCGTGGAGTCACCGAACTGGAAGTGCCCGAGTTCCTTGTCTTTGGCGACGTGATTCGCAGCGGCTTGAAGGTTGGAAAGCAGGCAGTTCTGCTCAAGAAGGTGCGGATGCACGTCAGAGTTAGTCCGAACGACGGAACGGACGAGGTCGCGCAGGACCCGCGTGTCGATCTCGGCCAAGCCGCGGTCAATTCAGGGAAATCTTCGATTGCTCTGGCGCACGACTGAAAAGGCCGGCAACCCGGTGTCTCGAGCCGCCCACATGGACGGCGTGTTGGTATAACCCGAGGAACGACGGCACTTGGTGGCGAGTCAGGCCGTGTCCCTCGGACTAGTGTCGGCGCCAACACGCATAGGCCCTATGAGGTCAAGACTTACCGACGAAGGGACCCCCGGCGCGAACCTCGGCTGAGCGCGAAACTCGCGACCCACACGATGGCCAGTACGACGGCAGCGATCCACAACAGGTGAACCGCGAATCCTGCGCCGAATAGAATTAATACCAAAAGAGCTAGCAAGACTATGAGCATGATGGTTCCCTCCTGCAGGTCCCGAATAGGACACGATCCTCGATGAAATCGCTAACCGCCTCGGCGAGTAGCGAGAGCTCTACTTCTTGAAAGCGTCCTTAACCTTTTCGCCGGCCTGCTTCAAGTTGCCGGATGCCTTGTCACCTTTCCCCTCCGCCTGCAAAGACCGATCTTTCGTGGCCTTCCCAGCGGCGTACTTCACGTGGCCCTTCGCTTCCTGGGCCTTGTTCTTGGCCTTGTCAACAGTTGACATGAAACCTCCTCTGTTCCGCTCAGGAAGCTAAATACCCGGACTTGATGGATACCAAGCACACAGTGGTTCCCTGTTGCAACCTGCATCAATCGGCAGAGGAATTCATCGAGCGTGGGCGACCTACTTCTTTGGATACGTTCGCTCCTCTTGAATTCTGCCGTTGGCCTTGTGAATTCTCACACTCACAGACTGCTTGTCGGCCTTGGCAGAAGTGGCAGCTCGTCGTATTGCAGCCTGCTTGGTCTTATCTTGGGCGATGACTCCTCGGTGACTCTCCGCGACCCAGCGGTCGCCCTTCTTCACAATATCGATCTGCTTCATTTCTGTGCTCCTTGCCTAAAGTGACTATGCAGCTGTTTACGAAACGGGTTCCGGGGACTTCTAAAGATCTCGGACGTTCCCTGCCGACTCCTTCGCCTGGTTGCTGACCTCTCCGCCGGCATGGCTCGCGGCGTCCTTTGTTTGGTCGACGGCATCCTGAGCTGTCCCTCGGACCTCCTCGACGCTGGACTCCGCCGCCTCTTCGAGGTGCTGAGCACTGTCACGTACGGGCTCTCTGAGGGCACCCATCGCCTCTTGACCGGACTGCTTGAGCTCCTCGACTGCAGGCTCGCGATCTCCTGCGCTTTGCCCGCCAGTTGGGCCTCCGTGTCGGAGCCCGGGAAGATCGCGGCAGCCAAAAAACCCAGGCCGAACGCCATGGATCCCGCGACCAATGGAGCACCTTGCGTCTTTTTCGCCGCAGCATCTGGAAGCTGATGTCCCGCCTCGCCGGCGGCCTTGACCGAGGCCTGCACATCAGCGGCGCTTCCCATGATCGAGTCCCTGGCTGCGGTTAGTCCCGCCGTGAGCTTCTGCTTACGGCGTTCCACGACCCGGCTGGGACTGACGCGGTCGCTGATCGCGTCGACTGTTGTTCCCAGTTCGCTCCCGCGTATCGGCAATCTCGCGCCTCAATTCCTCTGTGCTTTGGCCCACTGGACATCCTCCTTTAGTGTTTCGACGGTTTGCTCAGGCATAGGACTGATCGAACGGGCCTGCTGTCGGCCTCGGAGGGCCAAAAGACCGCTACCCAGTGCGTAGAGCACGCCAACGACGGCGAAGGCCAGCGCGCGATTCATCACCTGACTGAGAAGCCAGGCCAGCGCAAGGGACAGGAACAGGAGGGCCATGTGTCCGGCGAGCGCCGCTCCACCGAACAGGCCGGCCGCTTTCCCTGTCTTTCCGATTTCCTCTTTTGTTTCGACCTTCGCCAGAGCAATCTCCTGGCGCACCAAGGTTCCCATTTCAGCGACAACGTCGCCCATGAGCTGACCGAGGGATTTCTCGGCGTCATCGCCGAGGGCAGGCGACCCGCCTTGGGTATCAACCGAAATCGCCATCAGAGTGACCCCGATTCCGACATACCACCGATGAACTCGGGCACGGGGGTGGAACCCGGCACGGGGGCGCTACCGATGGAGGGGGCGTCCTGGGCGGCGCCATTGTGGAGCGTCGCCGCTGGGTCAGGCGCCTCCCCGTTATTCGCTTTCTGAGCGCCCCTGGCCAGCCGACCGGTCGCAAATCCCGCAACGATGGCGCCGACCAGAAATGCGCCCGGGCGACGGCGGGCGAATCGGCTCAAGTCGTCGACGAGGCCGACGAAGCCGCGCTGCTCGAGACGGTCTGCATACTGGTTCGCTTGGTGGGCAGTCCGGTCGAGCCATTCAACAGCCCGTGGAGCATCGTTGATGCGCCCTTCGGCAAGCGCACGAAACTCGCCGGCCAAACTGCGGAGTTCAGTCGCTGCTCTATCGGTCTGCTCTGACGCCCGTCCGCCGAGCTCTTGCTGAGCTTGTTCGATCACTCGATGAAACTCGCGCTGGGCCTGGTCCGTGAGCCGGGTGAGCTGTTCCTTGGCCTCGGTCGCAACTTGCTGACCACCTTGGTGGGCCACCTGCGTCGTCTCGGCGGCCTGTTCCTTTACGGTGGAAGCCACCGCCGAGCCCTGTTGTTTGGCGGCCTCGCTGGTCGAACTAAGACTCCCCGAGCCTGAACCATTTCCGTGTGTGGTCGTCATAACTCTCCTCCTGGTGTGGACAAAATGATGAGTTACCCCAGGGATTTCGTTCAAACCCACCGATCGGGTGATTTTCAAATAACGTTTCGACCGCGAGCCCAGGAGCGTTCTCGCTCGATACGCGGAAGAGGGAAGTGTCTGCTCGTGTCGAGCGAAGAGCGGCAGTTGAATGGGGTGCCACCACCTATCGAACCTCAGCCCGAACCGAATCCGCCTTCGCCGTTCCCGAACCCGAACCCGTTGCTCGTTAGGAACACTCCACCTGCGCCGAGAGGCGAAGGAGATTCACCTTTGCCAGCGGGATTCTCCAATCCGGCGACGGATTCATGTAGCCGTCTCCAGCCCGTTGAATAAGCGGAGCCGAGGGGACGGGTGCGGGGGTTCAGACAGACACGAGTCTGGCCAACAGAGAGAAATCAGTGCAATAGGACGGTCGTCGTATTCTGATGCGCCCACGAGAGCGTCCCACAGTCAGTCCGCTCAGCATGACTTCGACCTAACCTCTCGGGGGTTGCTCTGACCCGGTGGGTAGTCCTGCTCATGTATCAGTTACAACGACCAACGACTACCAGTCACTTGACGATGGCGCCACTGTTGTTGGTATTGCTGGTTGTTCCGCTGTTACCGGTTGAGCCGCTGTTGATCGTTCCGTTCTTATTGATTCTTCCACTTTTACCGCTTCCGCCCGCCGAGGGTGTGCACGGGCCTCCGGGGCGTCCGACGCAGCTATTCGGCTGATGTGAGGAGTTACCGGGACCACCCGTTCCGCAAGCGGCCAGACCGGCGCCGACGATGAGGGCAACCGCCGTCCCGACAAGTAGTTTTCGGATTCCGAGCATTCCGTGGTTACTACCCTTGCCGAGATGGACGGCAAACCTGGACTCGATCGCTCCATGTGGGACCCAGGCGAGGGAGGTTTCGACTGTGAGGACCCGGTCGATGGCTCTTCATCGCAAATGCCACGCCTCCTATGGGTCGAATCGGCCGCAGGTGCCCCTGCTCTTTCACCCGAACGGGTGCTTCTGCGCGCAGCACTCAGAGCCCACGCGTCGAGTGCTCGGGGGCTGCGCGTTTTAGAAATGTCCTCAACGCTCAGCCAGTGAATGAACGAGGCCACTCGCATGCGGGACACGGCTCTGCAGGCCGCCGCCCGTAGTGCGGCGGCGCTCTGTCGCCCGGAAGGCAGGGACGCCTCGGCACTGACCGGCAGTCCCCACCCAGTTCGGTTCAATCAAGACAAGGCCGGTTCCGTGGTCAACGATGCTTCTCGGCTCGTCGGGACTCGGGTCGGGTGACGTCCCGCGTGCTCGGCAGCGAGGGCGAAGCGGTGCGCGTCGCGTACGGCACAGCCTCCGTGGTCATTGTTGAAGTAGACGTACACGTCTTCGTCCGGGCTCCACAGATCAGCGAGGCGCCCGGCCCAGTTGGCGAGGGCAGTCCGTCCATAGCAGGGAGCCGGGTGTGCCCGGCCCTCGTGCAGCCGCAGATAGCCCCAATCGGCGGTACGCCAACGCGGGGACTTCCGCTGTGGGGTGTCAGTGAGGCAGAACGTTGCTCGGTTCTGCTGCAAAATGTCCGCGACCTCGTCCGTGTACCACGACTCATGGCGCGGTTCGAAGGCCACTCGCACGCCCGCCGGGAAGGTCTTGAGGGTGGACGCCAGACGAACGGGGTCGGCACGGAAGTTGGCCGGAAGTTGCAACAGGATCGGTCCGACCTTGTGTCCCAAGCCGCTTGAGTGGCTGAGAAGCCGCCGCACCGGCTCCGTCGGTTTGCTCAGTCGCAGCACATGGGTGAGATAGCGACTCGCCTTGAGGCTGAACACGAAGTCCTCAGGCGTAAGAGCGGCCCACCGTTCGAAGGTGTCCTTCTCTGGCAGACGGTAGAAGACGTTGTTGACCTCCACCGATTGAAAACGGTCCGAGTAGTACGTCAGCCAGTCCTTCTGGGCCAGGTTCCGGGGATACAGGCGACCACGCCAATCGGCGTACTGCCATCCAGAAGTCCCGATGACGACGCTCACGGTGAGCAGCTACCCGCGCCGCGCCTGACGAAAACCCGATTGCTCGGCAGTCGCGACGTCCCTCGGCCTCGCGACGGGCGTTTGCCGCCCGACGTCCGGTTTGCCGCCACCGAAGTCGGGCAAGACACCGAAAGACACTGCGGGAGGTTCGTATGGCCGAAATTGGAGCATTTCTATCGAGCGAGGAGCATGGGCCGGCCGCACTCGTGGCTCAGGCCAAGCTGGCTGAGGAAAGCGGGCATGCATTCCCTCTTCATTTCGGACCACTTCCACCCGTGGATCGACCGCCAGGGTGAGAGCCCGTTCGTCTGGAGTGTCATCGGCGCCATCAGCGCCACGACGTCGCACAAGGTCACCACGGGCGTCACGTGCCCCACCGTCCGGATCCACCCGGCGATCCTGGCCCAGGCCGCCGCCACCTCGCAGCACCTACTCAATGGCCGCTTCGTCTTCGGAATCGGCTCGGGCGAGGCCCTCAACGAGCACATCCTGGGACATCGCTGGCCCCCGGTCGAAACCAGGCTCGACAGCTCGAAGAGGCCGTCGAGGTCATCCGCAAGCTCTGGCAGGGTGGGCTGGTGACCCATCACGGCCGCTACTACACCGTCGAGAATGCCCGCATCTACTCTCTGCCCGACTCGCCACCCCCGATCCTGGTCTCGGCTTTCGGACCCGACGCGACGGACGTGGCCGCCCGCATCGGCGACGGCTTCGTGACCGTGCAGCCCGACAAAGAAATGCTGGAGCGGTACCGCAAGAAGAACGGTGGGAGGGGCCGTGCCATCGCCGCGCTCAAGGTCTGTTGGGACGAGGACGAGCAGGTGGCTCGCAAGCGGGCCCACGAGCTGTGGCCGACCGAAGGCGTCGAGGGTCAGCTCGCCCAGGAATTGTCGCTGCCATCCCACTTCGAAGCGGCCGCTGCAAACGTGACCGAGGACATGGTGGCCGAGCAGATCGCCTGCGGCCCGGACCCCGAGAAGCATGTCGGGGCCATCAAGAAGTACCTCGACGCAGGATTCGACGAGGTGTACATCAACCAAATCGGTCCCGACCAGGAGGGATTCTTCCGCTTCTACGAGCGGGAGCTCCGATCACGGTTGGGCGTCTAAGAAGCCGGGACGACTCGAGAGCCCTCTTCTGCCATCACATCGAGGGCGGGGTCGGATTGCGGGAACCTCGAGGCAGTTAGCCCTCGACTTCTTGTCGTCCCGCTTCTGCGCTTCTTCGATCTCCTCAGGGGTCGCCGCTTCGCGGTACACGGGTGGATCCGTCGCCTCTTTGTCGACGTCATCGGGTGTAGTCGATCCGGCAGTCGATCCGGCAGTTCTTCCGTCAGTTGTCATGATCGCGTATTTAACCCGTGTCGCCCCAATCATGCCCCCATGAGCACCGACCCCGCCTTCATTCGTGCCGAGAGTTTGGCGCTCACAGAGTAGGGCACTGACACGGGAGTGAGCAGTCCGTACGTCGACATGGACCCTATGGCCATATTGATCAGGATGCGCGTGGACACCTCCCGGTGGCACATCGTCGACACCGAAAGAGAGCTGACCTGGTGCGGGCTGTTCTTGTCACAGGGCAGTGCCACTCGCCTCTTGAGCGAGACTCCGTCGGACCGCCGCTGCGGGACGTGCGTCGGTCGCTTCGAAGAGGACGTCTTCCGCCGGCCCAACGAGGGCGATACCAGTTCTTCACGCGAATCGGGCTGGTCGAGGCGGGGGCAGGAGGATTTCAAGCGCAGAATCCGTCAACTCATCCGAGGTCCCGCACGCCGGATGTCGCTCATTGACGTTTGATGGACCCCAGTGATCGCTGGGGGTTGAAGTCTCAGGCCCGAAAAGGGAACTACCAAGTCGGACACTCAAGAAGGAGAATCAACAACGTGGATGTGATTGATCTACTCGTCGCCGATCACAATCGTGTTCGCGGCCTCATCTCGCGGTACAAGGATGCCGATGAGGCCGACGACACTAACGAAGCTTCCCGGCTCGCTGACGCCATAATTCGCGAGCTGAATGTCCACATGGCGGCCGAGGAGAGTGTCTTTTACCAGGCAGTCAAGAAGCGCACGAACGAGATAAAAGATGATGTCGACGAAGGTTACGAGGAGCACCATGTAGCCAAGGTCCTGATCGGTGAGATCCAAGATCTGAAGCCGAGCAGCGACCCGTGGGTCGCCAAGATGACTGTCCTCATTGAGAGCGTGGAACACCACGTCGACGAGGAGGAAGACGAACTATTCCCATCGGTCCGGTCTTCGACTGATGCGCCGCGCCGAGAAAAGCTCGGGCAGGAGTTCGACGAGAAGAGGGTGAGTCTCGGCGGGCCGTCGCTTGGAGAAAAGATTGAAGAATCAACCTCCGACTTACGCAAGAAGGCAAGCAAGCAAGACATTCCCGGACGTTCGAAGATGGGACACGACGAGCTGGCGGCCACCGTAGATCTTGATAATTGATTTATACGATGCTGACGATGAGGGACTTGTTGATGTCGTCAGATCTGTTGGCTCTTCGACGACCCCGGTTTTGTGGCCGGCGACAAACTCGTTGAGTCGTGGCCGAAAGGGACGCGCGGTATGGATGTCAACTCGTCCCCTTCGTAATGGAAACGGTGGACTCGTCCCCTCCCTGGAATGTTCACCTTGTTTACGAGCTCGAGGGCGTCGTCCTCGGGGGCGATCTCCAGCTATTTGTCGGCCTGACTAGGGCGCCCGAGGCAATCTGCAGCATCCCACTCCCCGATAATCACTTGAGATCGATCGAGAACCAACGGTTTGATGGGGACCCATTCGACCACAAGTCCTGGCGGAACCTGCTGTATGCCCCGTCTCGCGATGCCCTTTTGCTTTGGTGGTTCTTTGGGCATGCATACCGGAGAGAAGACGAACAGGAGAATGTAAATGAGCGAGAACAAGGACACCGGTCCCGAAGCTGGAGCAAAGGGCATCGTCGAAGACGTGAAGGGCAAGGCCAAGGAAGCAGCAGGGGCGATTGCCGGCAAGGACGAATTGCGTCGCGAGGGAAGAGCGCAGCAGGACAAGGCGGAAGCTGAGCGAGATGTGGCCGCCAAGGAAGCAGAAGCTGAGAAGGCTCGCGCCGAGGCTGAGGCCCACGAGGCCGAACAACGCTCCCACCAGAGCTGACTCACATAAGTGTTCGAACCCCTTCGTATCCCTTTCATGGGATGTGGAGGGGCGCCCGGGAAGCGAGGGGTCCCGAATGGTCCTTTGGGGTTATGCCAGTGAGGGACTGCCCCCGCCGGTCAGGCCGGGAGCCCGGAAGAAGCCATGACCGCCTCAGCTCGGGCCCACGCCCTGTGGAGTCCGATCCGAACGAGTTGGTCGGTGAAGGCTTTTCCGGCCTCCCTGCCTACCATCCCATCGCCGTCGAGTGGAATGCCGGCGTCTTCCAAGATGGCGAAGCAGTTTCTGCTTGCCACATTTCCATCCTTTCGGGTGAGTGGACGTCCTCGATGCCGGCCGAGTCCCTGCTGCAGCCTCCGTTTTCTAGAGGCAGAGCTGGGCGAGAGGCCCGGTCTGGAACTGGTCGACCATTTCGCCAACGTCGCGGTACACCTGGCGCGCGCCGGCTTCACTCAGCTCGTAGCGGCTGAAGCCACCGGACTCCACGCCGACGCAGCCGATTCCAGCAGCACGTGCTGCCTTCACATCCCACACGCTGTCACCGACAGCCAGGGCACGACGAGGATCGATGGAAAACCGCTCCATAGCGCGGAGGAAGACTTCAGGGTCAGGCTTGGAGCGTTCGACATCATCGGCGGAGGTCTGACCGTCAATGGCATCGTCGGCGTCGAGCGCGTTGCGCAATGTGATCAGCTCATCGTCGGGCGCCGAAGTGGCAAGCACCACGACCAATCCTCGTCTGTGGACCTCTCGCAGGGCCTCGGCGGCACGGGGAAAGGCGAGGACATCGCAGGCCATTTCCTGGTAGCGCAGAGGCCGCCGCGCCGTCGCTTCGGGGCTGTCGTGACCGATGAGTTCGAGGACGAGCTGATCTCCGCCCATGCCGATCAGTCGGTGAATGGCATTCATCGGTGCCCATTCTCCGGACTCCCTGAGCGCCCGCGACCAGGCAAGTGCGTGCAGGTAGTTGGTGTCACACAGCGTCCCGTCGACATCGAAAAGAACACCGGGGCGGAGATGGTCGGTCACGCTGGGGGTTCTTCTTCCCGGTTCGCCGCAGCCCGCGCTTCGCCCGTGGGCTGGCCAGCACCTTCTCCATGCGGGTCGGAGGCAACTGAGCCGCTGTCTTTGGGTTCCTCGTGCCTCACGTCGTGGCGGGCCGCTTCGGCACTCTGCTTCCGATGTCCATGCTGGTTCCGATGTCCACGCACGTCGCTGCCTTACCCTGCGGGACTAGTCATGAACCGCTGGCAGCGAGAGCCAGTGGAAGTCCGCACGCGCGCCTGGGTTCTCACTCACCCGATCGGGTGAGTTTGCATCCCATCGCATCGGGTAGTTCGTCGTTGGGCTCGTCACGCGAGCGTCTCCAGTTCCTGGTCTGAGGCGGAAATCCTCCGCAGGACGACTGAGAGAGACGGTGGCCACAACGTGAGCAAAGGTGCGCAATCGACGTGAGCGTCGCGATGCAAGGAAATTCGGATCTCATGGACGCGGCGCAAAAGATTCTGTGTGCGCCGCTCGCGGGTGCCATCCCCGCACCGCCGCAGGAGCAGTCGTTATCTCGGGACGCTTTCGATGGCAGGCCGCAGCTCCCGTCACCGCGAGGTCCGATCAGCCATGCGGTGATCAGGGCACTTTCGGACCCGACCGGAGGCTTCAGCGCTCCGCGCGTCCGCACCGACGACATCCTCACCGACGAGGACTTTCAGTTGGCGCTCTACTGCTGTTACGAGCTCCATTATCAAGGGTTCTCCGGCGTGAGCGACGACTGGGAGTGGAATCCCGATCTTCTCAAGATCCGCAGCGAGCTGGAGCGGGCGTTCGAACAGAGTTTGCACGTGGCGCTTCCGGACGAGAGCCGCGTCGCTCCCGCTGAGGTGTCGGATGTCTTGTGGCAACTGACCCGGGGCAACGGGTTCTCTTTATCGAGCTGGCTGCAGCAGCAGGGGACCAGGCTCCATGCGCGGGAGATCGCTGTGCACCGGTCCGGCTATCAGCTCAAGGAAGCAGACCCGCACACCTGGGCGATTCCTCGCCTAAAGGGGCGGGCCAAGGCTGCAATCGTGACGATTCAGTCTGACGAATACGGCGGAGGAACGGCGGCGTCGATGCACTCGTCGCTCTTCGCCGATGCCATGACGGCCCTCGGCCTCAACCCCATCTATGGCGCATACCTCGATCGTCTGCCTGCGGTCACGTTGGCCACGACGAACCTCATCTCGATGTTCGGTCTCCATCGCCGCCTCCGTGGTGCTCTGGTCGGGCATCTGGCGAGTTTTGAGATGAATTCGGTGGGTCCGATGGCTCGGTACAGCGCGTGGCTCGAGTCGCTCGGGGTGCCGCAGCGCGGTCGGCGGTTCTACGACGTGCACGTCGAAGCGGACGAGGACCACCAGTACATCGCCGTCAACGACCTGGTCGGCGGTCTGCTCGAGGCTGAGCCGGACCAGGCCGGGGCAGTCCTCTTTGGTGCCAGGGCTGTCGAGCTCGTCGAACGGATCTTCGCTGACCATGTCGTCTCCGCTTGGAGGAACAACCGGACCTCCCTATGGACGCCATGACGGACGAATTCCACGACGAAGCGGCATACGGAGCGCTGCTGGCTGATGAGTACGACGCCATTTATGGAGACGTCTTCGACACCGAGGGCGCAGTCGACCAGTTGGCTCGACTGGCGGACCGCGGCAGGATCCTCGAATTCGGCGTTGGCACTGGCCGCATCGCGCTCCCGCTGGCCGAAAGAGGCCTCGATGTCTGGGGTGTCGACGGCTCAGCGGAGATGTTGAAGATCCTCAAGGAGAAGTCGGGCGGGGACAAGGTCACGACCCTGTGTGGAGATTTTGCAACCACCGTCGCAGAGGGCAAGTTCGACGTCGTCGTGCTCTTGGTCAATACGATTTACGCCATGGGCTCCCAGCAGAGCCAGATCGAATGTTTCGAGAATGCAGCCCGGCATCTGATTCCCGGCGGGCGCTTCGTCATTGAGGCCTGGGTTCCCGATCCGCCACGGGGAGATGCGTTGGGCCTAAAGGCGAGGCGCCTGGGTCGCGGTTTCGCCGGACTGGTCATAGAGGATCACGATGCGGCCCGCCAGCTGCTGTCGACCACACAGATCGTCATCGACGGAACCGGGCACACGCGGACCTTTCCACTCGTGCATCGCTACGCCTGGCCGAGCGAACTGGACCTCATGGCTCGCCTGAGTGGGTTGAGCCTCGAAGGCCGCTGGGCCGACTGGCACGGCCACCGGTTCGACGCACGCAGCACCGACCACGTGTCGGTGTGGCGGACGCCGTTGCCGTGAAAAGGGCGGCCATGGCCGAGGACCACTGAAGGTTCCGGGCCGGATCGAGACCGGCGACTCTGCAATCAATATCGATGGGAGAGACGCCGAAAGAGCGCCCATGAACGCAGTCACCTGGCAGGCGAAGCGACGCGTGAGCGTCGATTCAGTCCCGGACCCGACTATCCAAGAACCCGCGGATGCCATCGTACGGATTGCGAGCACCAACATCTGCGGTTCGGATCTGCACCTCTACGAGACCCTGACGACCTTCATGGAGGTTGGAGGAAGGATCGTTCTCCACCCTAGACGTTCACGAGGGTGCGCGGCAGGGGGTGTTCGTCTGCAACGCGTCAGTGCTGCAAGGCGTCAGTGCTGCGCCGCCAGGTGTTCCTCCTTGGCGTCACGTGCCTCCTGCTCTGAGTCGAAGGAGCCGAGCAGATCGTGCTCGGGATCGCTACAGCGCGCGGTCCATCGCATGACCGAAATGTCGTGGGCGTCCGGGATCTCCCCGATGATGACTTCCACATCCGATTGGCTCGTCGATGAGTCGTCGACGTCCGCCGCACGTCCCGCTTCGCCCGCCGAAATCGACCCCTCTTCGGCCGCCGTCGCCAGGTCGTCACCGGGCGATGCGTGTTGTAACGCGTCGCCCACCAGGCCAGGGTTCGACGCCGGCACCGCCTCGGTCGGACTCGGGGTCTCTTCTTGTGACACTGATCCATCCGAGGCGCTCTGCGAGGAGGCATTGGTCATGAAGGACTTCTACCCCTCCGGGGCAGAACTGACGCATCGAGCGAGTGGCGTCCAGGGGTCGCCGTCGGCAACTCTCAAAAAGAGCGTGGGCTTCCTGGAGGAACCTGCTTCGGGGATCCGAATTCGGGTAGTGACAGACAACCGACGATTCGAGCAGACGACGTGAACGCAGAGACCAGATGAAAGTCCTCGTGGCCGGATCGACGGGATTCGTCGGTCAAAAGCTGTGCCCGGCTTTGGCCCAGGCAGGGCACGAGGTCCTGGCCATGACACGTCGTCCGGGGGGCTACGGCGGTGCCGGCGAGCCGGTCAGGGGAGACGTCGTAGATCCCGGATCGCTCGTCGGCGCCTTGCAGGGCTGTGACGCGGCGTATTACCTGGTGCATCGGCTGGGACAGAAGGACTTCGCGCGTGCCGACGCCGAGGCAGCCACGGCGTTCGGCAGTGCCGCCGGCGAAGCCGGGGTCAGCCGGATCATCTATCTGGGTGGGTTGGGCGACACGGACGACGACCTCTCGGAGCATCTGCGCAGCCGTCGCGAGGTGGAGACTCTGCTGGGCGAGGGCGGCGTTCCCGTGACGGTGCTGCGGGCAGGGATCATCGTCGGCGATGGCGGCATTTCTTGGGAGATGACGCGTCAGCTCGTCGAGCACCTGCCTGCCATGATCACGCCCCGATGGGTGCACACGAAGACCCAGCCGATCGCCGTCGCCGACGTGATTCGTTACCTCGTGGGGGTGCTCGAGACACCGGAGACGACGGGGCGAGTATTCGATATTGGGGGGCCGGACGTGTTGGAGTACGTGCAGCTGCTCCGTCGAGTGGCCGCTATCGAAGGCCGACCTCTGCTGGTGGTGCCGGTCCCACTGCTGAGTCCGTCACTGTCATCGCGGTGGCTCGCGTTGGTCACTGACGTCGATGTGGCGACCGGCCGTCGCCTGGTCGACTCCATGACCAACGAAGTGGTCGTGCGAAATGACAGCATTCGTTCCCTCGTGCCTTTCGAACCCATGGACTACGACGCAGCGGTGCTCGCCGCCCTCGGCGAGCGAGCGAAAGCGCGGAGAAGTTGAGCCGGCGAAGGTGACGAAGGCCAGCTCGGATGGCTCTTCCGCCTCTCTCATATCGGCCCTGGCGTCATCACGGCAAGCGGTAAGTGCGCTTCGAACGGCCTGCCGGTGCGACAAGTCGACCCGTCCGCGTCCGCGTCGGCGTCGGGGCCTGGCGGCTGCCGTGGCGCTGACCGGGACAGCACTCCTCGGCGCCTCGCTCTCCACCAGACCCGCGTCACGTGAGTTCTATGCCCTGACGTTCTCTGTCGCTGGAACCTGGTTGCTGGGTGGTCTGGCCGTTGAGCCGCTCCGCTGGAGTTCGTTGCGAGGCGAACAACGCTCTTGGGAAAGTCTGGTGGCGGTTCCAGTTCTCACCGGCGCCGCCGCGTTCGGCGCCTTCTTTGGTGCTGTTGTCGTCGCCCGTCACATTCCGGTCTTGAACGAAGCGCTCGTTTCAGTCCTGAATTACGCCGAGCGCGGCTCAGACTCGTGGGTACTGGCGACGACGCTCGCGAACGGTGTCGCCGAAGAGGTCTTCTTTCGCGGGTCCTTGTTCACTGCGCTTGGTTCCCTCCACCCGATAGCCGCCTCGACAGCCGTCTACATGCTCTCGACCTGCGCCACCCGCAATCCAGCCCTAGTCCTTGCGGCCGGAGTAATGGGAAGCGTGTTCGCAGCGCAGCGTCGCGCTTCGGGCGGTCTTCTCGTGCCGATTCTGACGCATGTGACGTGGTCGGCACTCATGCTGCGCTACCTCCCCGCCCTCTTTCGCAAACCATCGCCCAGAATCGGCAACTGTCGCCCGGGCCCGCAAATGTGAGGGTGTGGTCCGCCCGGAGCACTTCAGACTGGACTCGATTTGTGCGGGAAGCTGGGCGCTCACACGGCGCGGCGCCGGAGCGCCCGCCTCTCTCTCCGACGCAGCTCGAACTTGTCCCCCACGACACGGTTTTCGTAGACGGGCTGAGGGATGGACGCCGGACCCCGCGTCGGGACACCGCTGACCAGTTCAAATTGGCTTCCGTGCCAAGGGCACGTCACACAGCCCTCTTCGATGCTTCCTTCGGACAGCGGTCCGCCCCTGTGGCTGCAGCGGTCAGCCAGAGCGAATCGACCCTCCTGGTTTGTCGCCACCATCACCCGAACTCCTTCGACGGTGCGGGCGACGAGCTCTTCGGTCGGCACGTTGCCTCGTACGGCAGTCCATTCGTCGGGCCCGGTGTCGAAGGCATTGGTATCGACACCGACCCCGAGGGAATAGGCCAGGTGTCCGCCGAGGAACCCACCCGCAGTGGCGAAGGTGGCCCCCAGCATCGACCAGAACACACCGCTGTGGTGGCCCCCTCTGCGCCGGAACCACGAGACAGAAAAACAAACCATTGCAACAGAGTTGGTCGTCGCATGGACGGCCCCGACCCGGGCTTCAGCCTCGTCGGTGTCGACCCAGTCGGACACGCCGCTCGCGATCGCCGGAAAGGCGCTCAGCACGCCCAGGCCGACCAAGCTCCGCGCCGCTCTCGTCTTGCCCAGACCCATGAGGTCCAACACCCAGGCGCTTGTCCACAGGCCGATCGGGAGTTGGACCAGGACTGGATGCATCGGATGGCCAAGGTCGGTGCCGCTGAGAAATCGGCGAAAACCCGCTGGCTTGACGAAGTGTTGCGCCACTGTGCGAACTCGGCTGATTGCGGCGTCGAGTTGGTCGGCACCCTCTGCCGCGTCGGTGAATCTGGTTCGCATCGCACTGAGTCGGTTCACGGTGGCCTACCTCTTTCGTCGTCAGAGAACCAGGAAGAAGTCTCCATATGGTTGTTTCCTTCGTCCCTCAGGAGCGACGGGCCGCCTGAGCCTTCTCGACTGCTTGGCGGTCGCTTTCGTCGAGCTTGCGGGTATCGCGCGGTTCGGCAAAAGGACGAACGTCTTCGGGCAAGCCGTCGGCAATCGCTCGGGCGTGTTCGAACTCCGCGTTCACCTCGGCACCAAGCAGGAGGGCCACGTTGGTCAACCACAACCAGACCAAGAAGACCACGACCCCCGCCAAGGATCCGTACGTCTTTTGGTAAGAGGAGAAGTTCGTCACATAGAGGGCGAAAAGGGCCGAAACTGCCAGCCAAAGAAGGGTGGCGATGATGCCTCCGGGGCTGATCCATCGGATGCTCCCCTGCTTGGCATTGGGACTAGCCCAGAACAAGACGGCGAGCAGGACAGAGACGAGGATGAGGAGTACCGGCCACTTGGCGACGTCCCAGACCACGACCGCCGCCCGGCCGGCGCCAACGGCGTTGCCAACCTGGTTCGCCACCGGTCCGCTCACCACGACGATGACAGCACTCACGACCAGCACGACGACCGCTACGAGGGTCACGCCGAGACGGAGCGGAATGGTCTTCCAGATCGGCCGGCCCTCGCCGATCCCGTAGATGATGTTTGACGCCTGCCGAAAGGCGTTGACGTAGCTCGAGGTCGACCACAGCGCGATCACGAGTCCGACGATGGCGGTGATTCCAGCTCCGCCTTTGTGGTGCTGCGCCTGGCTGATCAGCGAATGTACGAAGGCGGCGCTGGACCCTGGCACGAGCGACTCGACCTGGGAGGTGACTCGACTGGCCAGGTTGTGGCCGACCAATCCGACGACAGAGATCAAGACGATCAGTCCGGGCACCACGGACAACACGGCGTAGTAGGTCAGTGCGGCGGCGAGGGTGGTCAGATTGTCGTTTCTGAACTCCTTGGCGGCGCGCTGGACAACCGCCTTTTTCGAAGGGCCGGACAGCTCGCTCGGGACGTCGACCGCCGCGGACTGCTCGGCGGGTCTTGCCGTTGTGGCCCCCTCAGACGGCATCAGATTCCTTGCCCGGCCACGAGCCTGTCGCCTTCTCTAAGCTGGCAGCACCGCCACGGTCGACGAAGGCCTTGACCGCCC
Source organism: uncultured Acidimicrobiaceae bacterium (assembly GCA_963738135.1). Taxonomy (GTDB): domain Bacteria; phylum Actinomycetota; class Acidimicrobiia; order Acidimicrobiales; family RAAP-2; genus Bog-473. The sequence continues at coordinate 264,049 of CAVTVK010000002.1, forward strand.
CGAAGACCGCTCCTTCGAGCCCAGCTGCCAGGACGACTTCGATCCATCCACGACTGCGATCGGTCGCCGTTGGCACCGCTTCCCCACCGCTGAGCAGCTTCCAGACCCGCTTGAAGAGCGCTCCGGCCAGAGCGCCACCGATCATGCCGGCGAACATGCCCCAGGGCTTGTAAAAGAGCTTGATCATCGGTGACGTCTCCACAGACGCCACACGAGCACCAGCCCCACCAGAAGTACTACGGCCCCGATCAACTGCGATTCTCGGCCGTCACTGAGCTGGCGGCCGCGTCTGACACCCGACTTGGCCACATCTTGAGCCTTCGCCGCCGTGTCCTTGGTCACTGCGCCACCATGCTCGACGACGTCCTTGGCATTGTCGCTCCCGCTTTGGCTGACAGCCGCCTCCCGCTTCGTCGGATTCAGGCGGTCCGAGAGCTCGGTGACGGTCTCTACCAACTCGGTCCGCGTCGCATCGATGTCTGATCTGACCGCATCCACGGATTCAGGCTCAAAGGAATCAGGCTCAACGGAATCGGGATCTTCCCTGGTACTCATGTGTGCAGACCTCGCTTGAGTTCGTGACGTCGTCTTTTGTGGTTTGAACAGCTTCGGTCGGTAGCGGCGGTCCCGCCCTCCCGAACTCTTGCTTCCCCATCAAGGCGGCGGTGCACGCCAGGACAAACAGCCCGCCGGCCACGATGAGAGCGGCGGCCCTTAGGACCATCAAGACCGATAACCGCCGCCGCGACCAAGGCCCCGAACCCGTAGACGGCGAACACCCCCGCCGCGCCGAAGAGACCAGCACCCACGCCTGCAGCTTTGGCCTTCTGGGTCATCTCGGCGCGAGCCAGACGGATCTCGTCTCGGACGAGGCGGACCGTGTCGTCCGAGAGCCGGGTCAGTAATTCTCCGATCGGCGCATCCGCTGGCGCCGCTGTCTCGATTTCGTCAACCGCCATCGATTGTTCCTCTCTGAGGGCGTCCTCGTGCTCTGCCGTTTGCGATACCCAGGGTTCTGAAACCGCAACCCGAGGGGCCAGCGAATCACCCTTTCGGACCAGACCAGCCAAGGCCCATCAGGGTCATTGCGCGCCTCGGTCGACCGTCGATATGCGCTCGCTGAGCCGACACTGTTCCCGAGCGGCGGGCCGCCAGCCCACGACCCGAACGTCTCGAGGGCCGCGTCTGTGGAGTCAGGGATGACCATGCTGGCGGTGAGACCGCTCCGGAGGAAGTCCACCACAGCATGGTTGATTCGTTCCCCGCGCACGAGTGTCGGGTACGGGTGGAAATGGAGTGCACAGCTCGGCCGCGATCCGTCCCGCAGCCTTCGCAGCTGGCACAGCCTTGCTTAAGGCTTGTCGCGCCGACAACCTGATTGGAACCGCCGCCGCTGGGTATTAGGCGTGCGCACTAGTCACTCACGATGGCGGGTGTGCGTGAGCGGCTCCCCCCCGACTGGGGAGCCTTGATCCGCGTCGGGCGGGACTGGTGCCCGATTCCGAGGTCGTTGGAGGCTTCTTCCTGCGTGTGGGTGCGGCTTTGCGACCGAAGTCAAACCGAACATCGTCACCCAAAAAGAAATGGTTTCAACGCCGTTTTCGAGGGGTAGACGGTTGTTGCAAGCACAAGGGAGGTAGCCATGATTGGGGCAGGTGGACTCGCTGTAAGTATCGTTGTTTTCGCTGTAGGGGCGGTTCTCGATTGGGCGGTTACGGCGCCATACCAGCATGGATTCAACGTGAACAAGGTCGGCTGGATCTTGATGCTTGTCGGCGTTGTCGGCGCCGTTGTTTCAGTCATTGTCATGGTGGCGGCGAACACGCGACGGAGGCGGACCGTCGTAGACGATAACCAGGGAAACGTTGTACGTCGGGTCGATTCGACCTACTAGGAAAAGCGAGCCTCGCGTTCAGAGGTTTCATCAGTAAGGAGGGAAAAGCAATGGTATTGATTCTGGCGTTGCTTCTGGTATTAGTCCTTTTCGGAGCTGGATTCGCAGTCCATTTGTTGTGGATAGCGGCCGCGGTGCTCCTCGTTCTGTGGTTGGTTGGATTTGCCATAGGTCGGGGTGAGGGCGCCGGCAGCCACCGCTTTTATCGGTGGTAGTGCCTTTGTGAAGAGTCAAAGCCTTGAAACGGTCCCCTCCGGGGGGCCGTTTCGCGTCCCGCCGCGAGTGCGCGCGCCCTCGGTTCAGAAGACACGGGACCCGATGTGGGACGGAGTGCAACCCGTTTTAAGGCGCTTGTAATGGGAAGACCTATTTACAGCTATCGAGATCGGGGGCCGGTTTGATTTGTGATGTTGTCCGGGGGTTTGGCCGAATGTCTGCTCCTCAGTTCGAGCAGCCGAAGTCTTCACCGGCCACTCGGTATCCTTACCGCGCTGCGCGAGTCCGGTTCTTCGGCTCATGACGTCTCCGAGTGTCACAACTGACACACGATCGGAGCGGTTCGTCGCCAAGCACGAGGCGCGCGGTTGGGTGCGCTCGGCCGGAAGAATCGGAATCGCGTCGAGGGGTGTCATCTACATCCTTCTCGCCTATCTCGCCTTCGACATCGCCCGCCACGGGAGTGCACCCACTCAGACAAGCAGTACCGGCGCTCTGCAAGAGCTGGAGGCCCGCACCGGAGGGAAGTTTCTCCTTGTCGTCCTGGTGATCGGACTTGCCTGCTACGCAGCGTGGCGGGTCTTCGACGCCTGCACCGGCGCGAACGGAGCCGTGAAGCGCATGTCATCGCTCGCCGTCGGGGTCATCTATGCGGTCCTTTGCGTCCGGGCCGTGGAGCTCCTTGCTGGACATTCGACGAGCGGTGGCGCTTCGAGCAATCCAGAGCCCTGGGTGGCGAAGATCATGGGTTGGTTCGGGGGGCGGTGCTAATCGAGGTGGCAGGGGCGGGCTTCGTGGCAGCGGGCGTGGGGCTGGCGGTCTGGGGCCTCTTCCACCGCTACGACAAGAACCTTGCGTTAGAGCGCATCTCTCGTCCGGGGCAAACGGCAATCAAGATTCTGGGTGGCTTTGGAGATTTGGCCCGAGGGTCCCTCATCGCCCTGTTCGGGGTCTATCTCGTCGCAGCAGCGGCGACGTCGAACCCCACTCAAGCGAAGAGCGTTGACCAGACATTACGAACCCTTGTCCATCACCCCTTCGGGGCGCTTGCCATCGGTGCCATTGCGCTCGGTCTCCTGTCTTTCGGCGTCTTCTCTTTCTTCGATGCCCGCCTCCGGCGGCTCTAGAGATTCGTTCTTCGTGAGCACAACGGAAAGAGCAGACCTACTAAGCGGCAACGCTGGCGATCGCACGACTGGGCACGCCGCGGCGAGCGACGTTGGCATTCAGGGACCCGACGTCCTCATTCTCCCCCCCGCCGTCGAGCGTGAGCTGAGCGAGACCGACGAGTCACTCGGAACGCTCGGCCGACCCCTCGACAGGCGAAATCCCTTCTTCATTGGTTTCACGGGGGCGTTGGGTGTCGGCGTGGCCTACCTGTTGTTTCGCGCCTTGTCGGACGTCACCAGCGTCCTGGTCATCGTCGGAGTGGCACTCTTCATCGCCATCGGGCTCAACCCGATCATCGAGTTCCTTCTGTCCAAGTCGATTCCCCGTGGAGTCGCCGTCGGCATCGTGACTTTCGGGTTCTTGCTTGTGGTCGTCTCCTTCATCGTCGTGGTCGTCCCCCCGATCGTCCATGAGTTCAATGTGCTGATCACCAACTACCCCCATTACAAGGCAAACCTCATCGCCGGTCGGGGCTGGGCTGGGCGATTGACCCACAAGCTCCATCTCACCGGTTATGTGGATGGCAAAAGAAAGTTGAAGCTCCCCGTGGCTGGCGGCGTCCTCGGTGCCGGCCGGATTCTTCTGTCTGTCGGCGTGGCCACCGTCAGCGTCGTGTCTCTCACCCTCTACTTCCTTATCGCCCTTCCGGGAGTGAAGCGCTTGTGGTTGTCGCTGATCGCGCGCAGCCGACGCGAGCGAGTGGGCCTGCTCACCGATGAGGTATTCGTGCGGGTCGGCGGGTTCATGCTCGGCAACCTCTTGACCTCCTTGGTCTCGGCTGTTGGCACTTACATCTGGCTTGTCATATTCGGAGTCCCTTATGCGCTCCTGTTGGCCCTCGTGGTGGGAGTGTTCGATCTCATCCCCATGGTTGGTTCCACCATCGCCGGCGTCATCGTGTCCCTGGTAGCGCTTTCCAAGGGTCTTCCCATCGGGATCGCCACCGCTTGCTTCTACATCGCCTACCGGTTCCTCGAGGACTACCTGTTGAACCCGCGTGTCATGAAGCACACTGTGAAGGTGACGCCGGGGCTCACCATCATCGCCACGTTGATTGGCGGCTCGCTCCTGGGCATCATCGGCGCGCTGCTTGCCGTTCCAATTGCGGCCACCATCCAACTTCTCCTCCAAGAGGTCGTTTTCCCACGTCAAAGCCAGAGATGACGAAGTCGGTGGCACCAATGCAGCAGGTTCGCATTCAGTTCGGGTGTAGCCGCCCGACGGCGGGAACTCGGAGTGGTGAACCACGCGTACCGGCCCAACCCAATGTGCGATGGTTGGGCCGGTTACAGCGGCGGGGTAACAGCAGTTCCCTCGTACGCCGTTCCCCCCGTCAGGGATTGTCTACCGTCGGAGTGAACTCGACAATCACTCGATCGGGTGGTTCACTTAAAACTCCCGGGGCGCGAAACGGCCCCCGCCCGATGGCAGGGGCCGAGTCGCTCGGGGAGTGGATCTACCGCTGGCCAAGCTCACCCAACTGCCGATTGACTAATCCCGCACAACCCGCCGAGCCTCGCTGAGTCCGCCTGGTCGCCCGATTCAAGCCGGGTGCTTGCGCGAGAGCCCCATAGCCGTTGCCGCCTCCGCTTGTCTGGGTACGCCACGTAGTGGTGCTTCAGCCTGCTCGCGGCCCAATCCCAGCAGTGGAAAGGGTTGGGTGGGCCGCGCACCCTCTTTGAGCCGCGTCGCGATTGCACGGCCGGGCCGGCGTCTGATGACGTCTAGGTCACCTGGAACTCAAAAACCAGAACCACCCGTTTGGGTGACTACAGCGAGAACTAAGCGATTTACCCTGAGGGAATGGCCTCGCAATGGGAGTACAGGTTGGAGGAGATGAGTCCCGACGCGGGCTCACTCATTCAGCACCTCAACGAGGAGAGCGGAGAGGGCTGGGACCTCGTAACTGTGATTGCTGGCGACGGCGCCGGCTCCGCGAATCGTTTGGTCTTTCGACGTGAGGTGACGAATCCGACCTGGGATGAGTGAAGGGTTACAACCGCCGGGCCCAACTCCCGGGGAGCCTCATTTGACAGTCCTGGCGCGTAACGGCCACCGCCTTCGGGCGGGGGCCGTTAGTTAAGACAGAAACCTTTCTTCAAAGGGCAGCTACCACCGATAGAAGCGATGGCTCACGCGGCAGGCTCACGGCGTCACCGGAGCGGGATGCCCTTGGCGAGGGGCGATCAGGCGGGAGGTGGTGGCCGATTCAGTCCCTTTGGTGCGGGCTGAATCGCGGCTAGGTGACCCACGCCGCTAAGCGGGCGCCTCTGCTGAGATTCGGTCGCGGTGCCTCTCCCAGACAAGCCGAGCTAGCGATGGGCTCGCCTTCGAAGTAGAGAACCAACCGCAACTACAGCGCGCCACATAGCGGCCGGACAGGAAGCCCGGCTCGACTGAGAGGTCATGCTGGGCGTCCACGCTTACACCCTTCCCTCACGGTTGCACGGCAAACGCAACCGGCCGACCAATCTGGTGCGCCCCCTCAGGCGACCGCTGGTTGGTCGTGTGGGCCTGTCTGGACCACGTGGACGGGCTGACGGGACTGAGGGACTTCCGTCGGCGCCGGCGGTGGGAAAGAAAGGCCGGTTTCAGGGTATGGGTGAGGTATGGCTGCTCCTTACGTCGAGATCGATCCCGAGGGAATCCTGATCCGGATGCGAGTGGAGAGGTCTCGCTGGCACATCATCGACGCCGAGCGTGCGCTGACCTGGTGCAGCCTGTTTCTGTCACAGGGCAGTGAACGACGCCCCTTGAGCGAGACGCCCGAAGACCGCCGCTGCGAGACCTGCATCGAGCGATTCGGCGAGGATGTCGTTCACAACCCCGCCACCCAAAGCGCTTCCGTCCGACCCAGGCCCTCAGGTGCGGCCTAGTAACCACCCCTTCGGGTGAGTTCTTCGGCCGCAAAGAGGGGCATAAGTCTTCGAGATGAGGACGGCGTACCTCTCGTGGGCCCAGAGCGGCAGAGACCAACCGTTTGCCGTGCACGCCGTCGCGGTCGACAATGCGGGTACCCGGCCGGTTTCGGCCGCCTGCGGCAAACAGATCGAGGGTGAGACTGACGATTGTCCTTTCGCGGAGACACTGACCGCGACCAGATGCCGCCTTTGCGTCGCGGCGCTGGGATGAGGCTTTGCTCCGGCTTGGTCGCCGGGATTGTGGCTACCGGGGCGGTCCACCATCGGCTGGCGACGGTTCACGGATCGCCCCCGGAGCGTCGTCTGGCGACTCGGGTTGGGGTTGTCCGTTCGGCTGAAGCTCTTCCGCTGGCTTCGATGGGTCAGTTGTCGTCATGCCCTGGGCCTCACCCGCGTCCGCTCTGGATGTAAACGGGTGCAGGAGCTCAGAAGCTTCACCCACCTGTAGAACTTGTTCTTCCCAGCGGCCCCGCCGCCCGTGAGCCAGCCGATCGCCCAAAGGAGGGAGCGAAAGCGCGCTCAACCGGTACCCGCGCCTAACTCTTGTCACCTGAACTAAAGAAAGTGGCGAAGCTACCCGCGACTATCGTGACGACGAAGACGGCCCACACCTCGAGGCCGACATCGACGATACTGCCAGCCACCGTCAGCGGGTTTTTGATCTGCGACGAACTGGTCAGCATTTGCACGATCGAGAAGAACGTCGCATCTCCGAATCCGTGAATATCCCCGCCTTTCTGTCCACTCTCAAATACCCATGTGAGGATGGCACCGGCGGCGAAAACCACAACCGACAGTGCCAACGCAAGGAGCAGACGAGCGAGCAGCCGGCGTTGCCGTTCCTCTCTCGAGAACAGCCTTGACATTTCTTCTCGTATCGTGGCGGTTTCTCCTTCTGCCCTTACGCAGCGGTGCGAGGACGTCCGATGATGATGATTCGGTGGGCTGCCGGATGGAAGGCCGCATCGAACTGGGGGACCACCACGAATGAGCGGCGCACCGCCTTCTGCTCGGTGCCGGTTGCGCCTGGTCGCCAGGGCCCCGGCGCCAGAGCGCCACAGTCCGGAAGCGCGGATGGAACGGCCTGGAGCAGAGAGGTTCGCGAGCGACGCTGGCATCGGCATAAGGCCGTTTCGCGGACATCCGGGCGGGTATCTCCGAGAGGTGACTATCCCCCAAGAGCCGACTCCCATCGAGCCTGAACCGGAGCCAAACCCTCCCTCTCCGATACCCGATCCCCTTGCACGCTGAAGGACCGCGCATTCGGACGCCTGACCCTCTCTTATCCGCGCTCAGGAGTGTCCTCCACAGCTGGCTCGGGTACTTCGACCGGCGCGAGGCGCTCGGGGATGTCGCCAGGTTCTGAGTCTGGGAGGTCGGCAGGATCATCGGTGAGTGTCATGCGTACCCAATACCGCGGCGATATTCGACGAAACATCTGGACCCCGTAAAGATCGGAATCACCCGATCGTGTGACGCAACCGGATTCGACATCTGACAATCTGTCGCCGGGAGCGTCCTTCCCGCGGCGGTCGTCGTCGGACAGCTTCGTCCCAATGCGGGATCCCTGAGGACGTTCCCAATGAGTTGGCCCAGCCCTTCCACACACTGAGGGCTGGGCCGACTCACAATGCTTCTGCTGGTGGCCTGCGCGTCACCGCAGGGGTGGCGAATCAGGGGTTTACGAGTCAGCTCTTCCCCTCCAGCCCGACACCCCAGATCCACCAGTCCCCGCTGGAGAGTTGAGCGTCACTGACCCGCCTAAATACGGACCGTCTCTCAGAAGGCTTTTCCCGCCGGCTCACGTTGGGCGAGCGCCGGACTTACGGAGTGCAGGTGACTACCAACGCAAGCCCGGCGCCGCCAACGCCAACAGACCCCCGCCTGTTGGTGATCCCCGCGTAGATTATTGCAGCGTCTGGTTTTACCCAATCGGGTGATATCTCGGACCGATTCCCGGCGGATGGAGTAGACATCCCGGTGACGGGCGTGCGGCGGGTTTTGCAAGCAACCTGCCGTCGCCCGTCTCTCGACCGACCCCGCCCCGTCGCCCACTTCCCGATGTCCGCCCGTCTGGGCACCTGTCAGACCTCAGAGTTGGTGATTGAGGCCGTGTCGATGGCAGTGGCCCGGCGGGACCCGGCGATCCCGCCGCTGCATCACAGCGACAAGGGATGCCAATACACATCACTCGACTTCACCAACCGATTGCACGAGCTCGTCCTCGTGCCTTCCTATGGATCCACCGGCGACTGCGACGACAACACGGCCATGGAGACCTTCTGGGCCACGCTCAAGCGCGAGCTGAGCTGGATCCACGGACCCTTGCTCTACATGAACCGAGCACGACTGCGCAGCGCCCTCTTCGACTACATCGAAATCTTCTACAACCGAGAACGGGCCCAAGCCGGCCTCGGCCATCTCAGCCCGCTTGACTACGAAGCCGCCCTCGTGGTGGCCTGAATCCCATAAACCCGTGTCTATCGAAGCGGGTCAACTCCACCCGGGATCTGGGCGTCTTCCTCGACCATGATCCGACTGAGTTCGGGTTGGCCCAAGAACCTGCTTCTCAGCACCACGATGCGCATGTCCGGACGGGCCGGCACGAGGTAGAAGGATCAAACTCCGGCCTGGACGACCTCCCACTGGGATGACGTTGGCCCCATCAAAATGCTTCGTCGTCTCCTTAAGACGGAGAGGGAGGCTCTTGCTCGGCACTTCGCTTTCGCCGAGCCAGCATCGTCTATATAGGTGTAGAGACCTGTTTACTTCGGCTCTAGAGGAGTTAGATACGACCTGCGAGGTCCATCACCAGGAGATGTGAGAGATTCGCCCGGAGTGGCCGGGAACGTGATGAACTCTGGCCGGTTACGCCCGCCCGCACCGGGGCCGGCGTTTTGGGGTACAGCAACTAGGTCGCCCGAACTCGGGCCGGCCTACGAGGTAGACGCGTTGCTGATCGCTGCCAGCAACTTCGCGAGCTCCTCTGGTCGGTTGCTGGCGACCATGTGGTTCGTACCGATCTCGTGGTAGCGCCAGCGATCGGACTCCCTTGCGTAATCGGCGGCATCCCAGAACGCGGCGCCCCCCGGCGCCTCGCGTGAGTCGGCTGTCGCCTTGATGTAGGAGAGCCCGAACGTGTAGTCCTCGATCGGCTTCGCCAGATAGATGGACTCGGTGAAGCATCGAACCGGGTGCGGCACTCGGCGAGAGGACTGCCAGGCGGCTTCATTGGGGTCGTCGTAGTCGCGTTCGGGTGGCGGGACCAGCCACTCGTCGCCGACCGCTATGGTCGCCCGGCGCTCTCGACCGGACAGGCCGGTGACGGTCTCGCCGTTCCCAGGCACGAACGCGTCGAGGTAGACGAGTTCGCGAACCAGCGATCGGAGATGTGTGCCAGGGCCGCCGTCACGACCGCGCCGCCGTATGAGTACCCGACCAGGACGACGTCACCGAGGTCCTCGAACAGCATGAGATTGACGACGTCATGAACGTGGGTCGTGAGATCGACCTGCGGACTCACGAGGTGGACTCGCTCGCCGATCCCCGTCAAACTCGGCGTGAAGACCTCATGACCCTCGGCCGCCAGCAGCCGACGAACCTCCCGCCAGCAATGAGCGCCACTCCAACCACCGTGAACAAGCACGAACGTAGCCATATCAATAAGTCTTCCAGTATCCCGACCATGGTGATCCCAGCAGGCTACAGCCGGGCGACGAAGGTGTCGCCGTCCCGGCGATCGGGGACGCGGTGGCGCGTCGATCCGGGGAAGTGCGTTTGGGGCCCCTCGAGCTCAGCGCGTCGCGCATCCGTACGTACCACTCGACTCGGCGACAACTCACAAGTGGCAGTCATTCGCTTCTCGGAAGCGCCGCTTTAGGATGACACGTCTCGGAACGGAGCATTGCAGCGCAGCGCAGTGCAGGGCAGGGAACGCTACTGCGCGTTCACGAGGATGAGGTTCTGCCTCAGCGTCGGCGCCTTATACGGGACGGTGTGATCCGGTGGAGTTTTCGTGCGAGTCAGCGAGCTTGCTGGGAGCGTCGGCTCGCGGGAACGAAGCGCTTGAGCTTACCGCTGCGCTGGCGGTCGATCGCGGCGACGATTTCCACGGAGACCACGGGTCGTCCCAGGCCGACGCCTTCCAAGGTGGCTGCTACCCGGCGAGCCAGGGCGGTCTCGTCGATCGGTCCTTCGGCGACGATGGTGATGTCGGCACCCTGCAAGGTCTGCGACACCTGATACTCGACCATCATCGGATGCTGTCCGAGAACATCTCTGAAGACATGGGGATGCACGGTGATACCGTCCGGGTAAATGAAGGTGTCATCCAGGCGGCCTTGCGGGTCGCGGACACGTCGGAGTGCCGAACCGCAAGGGCACGTCCCCGGCACGACGGCCACTTCGTCGGTGACCTCAAAGCGGATCAGCGGGAGAACAGGGTTGTAGAGGTTCGTGAAGAGGATGCGCTCACTTGGTTGGCCAGGTGCCACGGCTCGTCCGCTGCTGTCGACAAGCTCGACGAGGCACAAGTCGTCTGGAAGGTGGATGCCGTGCGTGCACGCTCCGACGAACAGGCCTTCTGACATTCCGTAGCCGTTGAGGATCGGGACACCCCACACCTCGTGCAGTAGTGCTCGCGTCTCCGGCAGGAGCGGTTCGGAGATGGGGTTGATACGGCGGGGTCGGATGCGCAACCGCCCGCGGCGTGCTTCCAGAGCAAGCCGATGGAGCACCGAGCTGTAACCCTGGAGGATCGTGGGTTGTAGCTGGTTGAGTCCCGCAACGATGTCGTCGAGCGGCAGGGTGACGGGTAGGAAATGGCGCGTTGTCCCCGCTCCCGAGAAGGTGCGGCCCAGCGCTCCGGAGATGTGCGTCGCGTTGGCCGCAGCGACGACGGCTGCCACTCGTGGAACGTCGGCGAGTTCCGGATCGTTGTACCAATCTCGGATCTGGAACCGAACGACGGACGTGTAGCAGATCGCCCACGCCTTCCAGCCGTAGACGAACAGCCCACGCTGGCCACTCGCGCCGCCCGACGCGACCACATGGAACTCGTCGAAGAGGTACGCATCGCCGTCGAGACGCTCGAGGTGGTTCTCGCACACCGCCCGGCTAAGTCTTTGGTCGGTGACGATGTCGTCGAAGTTGCTCATGAGATCCGACTTGGTCATCACGGGCAGGGTCTCGATGTCCTCGACGGTCACCTTCTTGAGGTCGATGGCGGCTAATCGCTCCCGATGCCAGTTCGATTGAGTGGATGCCACGCCAAGCAGGTCACGAAGTGCATTGCGCTGCTCGGCGGTCAGATCGGCCCGGGACCAAGAGAGGCGCTCTAGGTGTTGCGCTAGCAAACCCTCTGCCACAGTCAGGTGGCGAGATCGAATGTCTTCGTACCCCGGCATGGGCCCAGGCTAACCGTGCCTATTCCAAGGAGATTCTTCGCGTTCCAAGGTCGACAAGATGCGGTACGGGCTCCGAGCGATTGGAGCATCTCCTCCGAGCGATTGGAGCATCTCCTCCGAGCGGGCGTGAGTCCTGCTGTTGGGTATCCCACGGTGGCACCCAATCCCGACGTTTGGGGGCAGTCAGCTGACGGCTAAAGGCCTCGCAGGTCGCTGCGGTCGGGGCGATGTGCCATCGGATCCGAAGCAGTTGGGCTCAGTATTCGCCCTTGATCACGAAATACGAGCCGCGGATCGTCCCGGCTAGCTTCGACCTCTGTCGCGCGAATTTGAACGCGCCAAGCTCGGCGGGGACCTCCATCCCCTCGGAGAGCTTGAACCCGACCGCTCGCTTCTTGGGGTCGTCGAGCGTGTAGGCAACGTTGATTGAGAGCCCGTTCTGGTAGAACACGTAGGGCCACCGGATGTTCTCGACCTCGAGGTTCGCTGCCTCAAGCGGAGACGAATCGACAACGATGTCGCGCTCCTCTTTGAGGATGCGATGCACCCAATCGATGGTCTTCTTGGCTTTGGTAGCCGGTTCGACGGTGAACACGTGGTCGTACTTGTTCTTGAAGTACCGAGCCTCGTGCGCGCGCAAGCCAGCCAGCGCAGCCGCCACCGGCGACGACTCAAGGCCGATGGCGGAGACATTGACGAAGTCCACTGCGTAGCTCATAGCGGCGCCATTGTACGTTGGCATGGGTGTCGTCGACCGAGACCGGGCATAGAAACCTATGGCTGAAGCGGTCCCAGTCGCCCATATCGGATGGCTACATGATGGAGAATTCATCCAATTCATCCACACGTCCAGTTGCGGCGCAGGGTGGACTGTTTGGGTGTCATCGGGCATCTTCGGGCGCCAGACTGACGATCGTGACCCACGCCAGCCGTTTCGACGACGATGTGGGGCTCCCTGCGCCCATGCCACCCTTGAGACCGAGTAATCCCCTCGCCGACCACGACTAGCCGTCGAAAATGTCAGGTGTCTGTCAATCAGTCGGGCCCCTCCACCTTCTTCGCCGGACTTCGGCCACCTGGCGGCACAACGATGGCACCCGGAGAACAGCGCCCCCACCTTCTGGCGAGCGCACCGTTGGCCATGCGTCCCGCCGCTCTATACAAGTCCGCGCCGATGGGCGTATGCGACCGCCTGTGCTCGATCACGACTCTCCGTCTTCGAGAAGATGTGGTTCACATGCGTCTTCACAGTGGCTTCGCTCACGAAAAGCTCCTCAGCAATCTGGGCGTTGGATCGACCGGCCGCGATGAGTCGAAGCACCTCGCCTTCTCGTTCCGTCAGCCCGTCAGGCAGAGCATGCACATTGCCCGGAGACGAGGGGGTGACGGCCACTTCGACGAGTCGAGCCTGGACCTCTGAGTCCAGCAGGGCCTGCCCGCTGCCGGCCGCTTCCAGCGCACGCCTAATCTCGCTCCGCCCCGCATCCTTGGTGAGATAGCCGATCGCACCGGCGCGCAATGCCCCGAAGATCGAGTCGTCGTCGGCATAGGTGGTCAGGACCACCACCTGGGTCGCGGGGTACGCGGCGCGAATACGCCGTGTCGCCTCGACCCCGTCCACTCTGGGCATCCGCAGGTCCATGAGGACCACATCGGGCGCCCACTCCTCGACGCAGGCGAGTGCTTCCTCGCCGTCGGCGGCAGCGGCCACGACCTCGATTCCGGGCAGGGTGCCGAGCAGGGTCGTCAGACCCTCCCGAACGACGGTCTGATCGTCCACGATCAGGACCTTCACGCAGGGACCGCCACGTGGACGCTCCAACCGTCCGGGTTTGGCCCTGCGTCGACCTCGCCCCCCAGCAGTTCGACCCGCTCGCGCATGCCTTGTAGCCCGAACCCGCCCCCCGTGTCTCGGAGCTCGTCCGCGCTCCCCGCTTCCTGATCGTTGGCCACGAGCAGAGTGACTCGTTCCTCCTCGAAGTTGAGTCGAATCGTCACCTGCGCACCGGGGGCGTGTTTCCGGGCGTTCGTCAACGCCTCCTGGGCGGCGCGGTAGAGGGCGAGTCCGGCCTCTGCACCCATGGACCGAGCGTTCCCCTCGACCGTCAGTTCGGCGCATTCGTGGGCAGCTAACGACGCCAGCTGCTCAGTGAGTTCGACCGGCTCGTCTCGCAACACATGGACCGCTTGCCGCGTCTCCTCCAGGCCCCGGACGGCGAGGCTCCGGGCTTGCCGGACCAGTTCCCGAGCGCGTTCGGGGTCGTCTCCCTGCTCCAAGACTGCGTCGGCCGCACCGAGTTCAACGGAGAGAGCGCCGAGGGAATGGGCCAGAACATCATGGAGCTCGCGGCCAAGGCGGTTGCGTTCCGCGAGCGCAGCCGCCTTGTCCCGTTCGGCGTCGGCACGCACACGCTCGGCGAGGAGTTGTTCGGCCTGGTGCGCCCGCGCCAGGTATTGACGACGGCTTGCTCCCGCCATGAGCCCTGCGGCTGCCGCGAGTGCGCCCTCGGCGATGATCTCGCCCTCCGAGGCGGCGCCAAGGGCCAGCACCGAGACGGCCGCAGCGGCCACACCGAGAGCACCCACTGCGGCAGCTGGTGCCGTGTCGAACGCGATGCCGGCGCCGAGCGCTCCAACCGCCACGAAGGTGACGGAGAAGGGCGCATACCCGCTGAGGGCTCCGCCCGAAACAGCCAGCACGACCAGGCATCCCCACGTTGCTGCCGACGGGGCCTTGAAGCGGCGGCACGCCATCCACCCCATCCAGCCCAGCGAGGCGGTCACTGCGAGCAGTGGCACCGCGACGCCCGCCCCAGAAGCGCCACGCTGGACTTGGTGGGCGATGCCCCACAGCACACCAGCGAGGGCGCCCAACCGGGCGACGGTGAGCATCCGGCTCGACCGGCTGCCCCAGGCCAATCGGAGTCTGTCTGCCAGCTCCATGCCCGACATGATCGCGCTGGTACCTCACCCAACCGGTCTCGTGGTCTCGGACGATCTCGGCTCAGGCCACGGCCGGGCTGCGACGGAGGCCCCCGCGGGGAATCACGGCGCCGATTCGCCGTGTCTTGAGGTAGAGCACGCCGGTCCGGCTGACCACCTCGGCCAGGGCCATGAGGACGAAAGCAGCCGTCCAGGCGGAGCCGGAGGTGACGTGGTGCGCAGCGCTGAAGTGGGCGACCGAAGCCTGGCCGCCATGGGTCACCCAGATGGCAAACGTCATGCGGGCGCCGACACCGACCACCCACAAGAAGGCTGCGATCACGCCCGCCTTGGCGAAGGCGCCTTCACTCAGGCGGGAGATGCCCGTGGTCATCCCCGCCAGCGCACCGAGGGTGCCGCCGACCAGGGCGAGCGTGGTCACAAGAACCAGGTCGTTGCCAGCGGTGGGCATGGCGTGCAGGAACTGAGAGCAGGCCCAGATAGTCATCACAACTGGGAACAACAGGCGGGCGCGGGTGATGTTGTGGCCTCGGATCTGAAGCACAACGAGGCTGATCAGGGCGATGTTGAGGACGTAATCAGTAATGGTCATACCCTCAGTGTCCGCCCAGGAGCGCCCCGGATCGTCGGCCCAAGGGTTGACCCACGGGTTGATTCCCGCCTCCACCTGGACCGCTCGCAGCGTCCGGGCTCCGGGCAGGTCCAAGGCTGCCCCAGTGCGCCGGCGGGACGGTGACGCGTTCTGAGCGCGCTGAGGCAACACCTCGCTACCTGGAACCCCGTGATTGCGAGGTCCAACCCGATCCTCGAAACCAGTCCTCCGCCGGACGAGTCAACGGCCGGCCGGACACGTTCCAGACCTCTCGGCACCACAGGTCAGTTGTCACCGAATCGTGCAGCAGTCCCTGCCAGTTACGGGATTTGGAGCTATTTAGGTCCGGACGGTCGGCCCGGTCGACGAGGATGGTTGCTGTCCCACCGCTCAATTTCATGGCGCCGCCATACGCGACCTATTGCCAATTCCGCCTCAGGAGCTGGGAAGTCGTTGTACGACTTGATCAATTGGTTCACCCGTTGACGAGAGATCCGCAAGATCTCCGCAATCTCGGTCACGCTGACGAGATCCTCGGGCACCAAAAGTAAGTCTAAGAAAACCCTTGCTTAGATGCAATATTCACAATACACTTGCACTTAGACAATAGGTGGCCCGGGCGGTGCGCTAACACCCCCGGGCCCGGCCATGACCTGTGTTGGAGGTCCTGACGTGCTCAAGGGTACGAGACTCGCCCCGGATTGGGGTGCCAATGAGGAGATCGCGCTTCGCGTTTCGTCCTATCGCCCTCAGGCGATTGACGAGCACCTTTGGGTGGCGATACGGCCGTTCGTTCTCGCCTGCACCTCGGCGCTACCCCTCGAAGGCTGGGCCAGCGCTACGCGGACTCTGCGTGTACTCGCCCAGATCGGACTCTGGGCCGAGGGGGAGGGCATTGGGCTTGACCAGGAAGTGATCTTCGACCCAGACACTGTCGAGCGCTTCGTCACAGACATGCGTGGCTCGGATGCTTCCCGGTCCTCCTACCGAGCAGTTCTCCGTCGCATAGGACCGCTGCTGACGCGCGAAGCACCGTGGGAGCCACGTACGGCGTCTGTCAGCAGACGCCATGTGGCCGTCCCGTACACTGCTGAAGAGCTCATACTCCTGTCCAGTGATGCTTGCCAACAAGCCACTGTTGGACTGCGCAGGGCGGCTGAGGCCCTTCTCGCGTTGGGCGCTGGAGCGGGTCTCGACGGCCGTTGGTGCACGCGAGTCAGAGCCGATGACGTACTCGTCGATGCAGTTGTTCTGATTCGCGTCGGAGATCCCGCGGCGCGACTGGCGCCCGTGCTGGCTCGATGGGAAGCCACAGTTTTGGACTTGGCGGCGACGGCCCGTGGCGAATATCTCGTGGGCGGTTACTCGACGTCTCGCAATCGAGCCAGTGCACTGACGGCTTCGTTGGTCCTGCCACCTGGACATCCCAAGCTCTCCTGCGCTCGTCTGCGTTCGACCTGGCTCCTGTCCCACTTGATCGCTGGGCACGCGGTTGCCTGAGTTGGCTTCTGCCGCAGGCCTTCAGGGGATCACGGTTCTCTCTGATCTTCTGGCCAACGTCCCGCCGATGGAAGAGCGGGACTCCCTACAGATGTTGCGTGGAGCGAGCCAGTGACCCGTGCGCCACTGGCTCTGAGTGGGGGTCGTCCAACCAGTGGATCTGAACTGAACATCGCTCGCCAGGTGATCATCCGCTCGGGCGTTGTGGACGCCGTCGCCCCTCTGATTGATTCGGGGATAGGGAGACCGCGCCACCTCAGCCTCCTCGGGCTGCTGGTGGCGTGTCAGCTCAACGCTCTGCGTCGACACCATCAGGCCCACCTGGTGGAGGTGGCTCGAACTCTCAACGCGATGACGGAGGCGCAGAGGCGCAGCCTCGAAATCACCGACTGGGACCCCGACGAGGCGTATAACCGAGTGGAGCGGCTCTTCGTTCGGCTGTGTGAAGTCCTGGACTCGGGGGAGGCGGGATTGCACGAAGAGTGGTTCGCCAACCAGCTCGTCCGAGCAGCCATTCCGCCCAAATACCTGGTCAGCGGCTCGCTCGCCGTCGATGGCACCGACGTCGAGACCTGGGGCGCCCTGCACGGGGAGGCCGTCACCGTGGACCTCGACGGGGAGGCGACAGAGACCCAAGAGAGGATTGGCGTTCCTAAAGTTGCGAAGGGCGCACATCGTCGAGCAAAGGTGCTCGGAATCGGTCCCGATGGTCGAAAGCGCTACACCGCCGACCCCGACGCCCGAGCGGGCCACCGATCGGCCACGAACAGCCGCCCTGCCGGTCCGTATATCGGTTACGAACTCCACTTGGCGGTGCAGACCCGCGATGTGCGATGGACGAATCACATCGATCGCACCACCTTGGGCCCCGAGGTCCCGGGGCTAATCACGACGTGCAACCTTGCGCCAGCTGGAACACACAGGGGCCGATCGGTGGTCGACACGCTCATCTCGGCCAAAGCTGGCGGACAGCAGATCGAAGAGGTCGTCTGGGACCCGGGATACTCTCTCTGCAAGCCTGGATCCACGTCGGTGCCGTTGGCCCAGGTCGGCATCGTCGAGACCTTCCAACCAGTGACGCACCAGCGGGGGAGCAGGCCGTTCTCGGGTGACGCCCTCTTGATCGACGGCCAGCTGTTCTCTTCCCATCTGCCCGAAGGACTGCGTGACCTGCCAGCTCCACCACGGGGCGCGTCGGAAGCCGAGAAGGTCGACTATGAAGCGAAATTCAATCAACGAGCTCGATGGCGGCTGGTCCGCCATGCCGGTCCCGACGCCGATGGGGTGACGCGCTGGCGCTGTCCTTTCTGTGCTGGGTTACTGCGAAGCCGTCAGGTCCCCAAGACGATGCGGGCTTCTCGGAACTCCCCCCTTGTGCCCCTTCGCGAAAGGACCACGAGCTGCTGCTCCGGGATCCTTTCGGCCGCACCGGTAGAGCTACCTCTGGCGCAACGCATTCCCTACGGCACGACAGCCTGGCGGATCTCTATGGGGAGGCGTCAGGTCGTCGAATCTGTGAACGCTGCGCTCAAGGGTTCCTTCGTCGACCTGAGCCGGGGATTCTTCCGAGTCTTCGGGCGGGTGAAAACATCGGTCCTGCTTGGCTTCACGCTTGCGGCATTCAACCTTGATCGGATCCGATCGTTTCGGGCCAAGCACGGCCTCGAGGACGGCGTATCGGTCCAAGACGTCACCACCAATACTTCTCCTAGAAAGAAGCGTCGTCTCGGGACCTGGGCCCAGATAGTCGAAGAGAGACCACAGGCACCACCCGCCGCCCCCCGTCTATAGGTCCTTCATTCGCCTGGCGAAGTGCCGCACACTGTCGCGCCCGAGGGGGACCGAAAGAGAGGCGTCAACGAGAAACCGCCGGCCCTTTGGCCGGCGGTTTCGTCATTCATGGGATGGCGGACGAGTAGTGAACTCGTCGCCACCTCCAACGGGGCACTTTCATGAACACTCGACGTGCTCTTTCATGAACATGCCCCCTTGGAGGTGGCGGGAATCGAACCCGCGTCCTCCGGAGCCGCAATAGGCCTTCTCCGAGCGCAGCCGGCATCAGATTGTCGGGGGTGGCACTTCTGCCGGCGGCAGTGCCACCCCGTAACCAACGAAGTGTCCTCAATGATCAGTTGGTGTGAGCCATTGAGTAAGCCCTACTGAATGACGCCCGTATACCGATCCGTAGGGCGGGGACCGGGCGGACGTCGCTACTTAAGCAGCGATCGCGAGCTGAGGCTCGGCGTTTGTTTTTGGTTCCGGCTCTTTAACGTGGTTCCGGAGACCACGGCTCGCTTCTCCTATCTTGACGACCGAAGTCGAAACCAATCACCCCCATGTGTGGGACTCCACTGATCAACCTGATCAGAACCTCCATTGTACGGGGTGGGGGCCACTCGGGCCTACAGGTCCACCGACAGCTCTACTCGCCGTTCCATCGCCCCATTTCCTTGGAGGCCCGGGCAGCCTCGCGTTCGGCGTCCCGGGCCATGATCACGTTGCGCTTGTCGTAGAGCCGGCGCCCCTTGGCCAGCGCGAGCTGCACCTTCGCCTTGCCATCCTTGAAGTACAGCGAGGCCGGAATCAGGGTCAACGACTGCTGCTGGGTCTTGCCCATCAGCTCGTCGATCTCGGAGCGGTGGAGCAGCAGCTTGCGCTTCCGGTCGGGGTCGTGGGCGCCGAATCCCGTGGCAAATGTCCACGGTGGGATATGAAGCTGGAAGAGCCAGAGCTCTCCGTCGTCCACCCGGGCGTAGGCCTCGCTGAGCTGGGCCTTGCCCTCGCGGAGCGACTTGACCTCGGAGCCCTGCAAGACGATGCCGGCCTCGAACGTCTCGAGGAATTCGTACTCGCGGCGGGCGCGCCGGTTGGTGGCGACGGTGCGGTCGCCGCTGCGGTCCTCGCGGGCGGCCGCCCGCTTGGCGATCTGCTTCTTCGCCCTGGCCATGAGGGGTACGAGGGTACCCTTCAGACGTGCTTCGCCTGACCCGAGCCATCTACATGGAGATGGTGGCCCACTGTCTGGCCGGTCTGCCCGACGAGGCATGCGGCCTCCTGGTCGGGCCCTATGGGGGGGACGAGGCGACCCACCTCTTCGTCACCGCCAACGCGGCCGCCTCGGCCATGGTCTACGAGATCGACCCCAGGGACATGCTGCGGGTCGACCGGGCAGCCCAGGACCTGGGCGCCGACATCATGGGCGTGTTCCACTCGCACACCCACACCGACGCCTACCCCTCGCCGACCGACGTGGCGCAGGCGACCGATCCCGGCTGGCACTACGTGCTCGTCTCGTTGCGGGACACCCAGCCGGTCGTGCGGAGCTACCTGATCCGCGAGGGTGCCATCGCCGAGGAGGCGGTCGAGGTGCCGGGCCTCGAGGTTCCCGGTCTGGATGTGGCCGGGTAGGGGGCCCGGACCCTGCGCCTTGTAGAATCGTTACCGAATCAGTCAACAATCAGCTCGGCCAGCCCTCGAGGTGGCCGGCGCGTCGTCCGACCCTCAGCGAGGAGGCCCTGTGGCCGTCGAAGTCCGCCTACCGACCGTCCTGCGTAACCAAGCGGGAGGTTCTTCCGTTGTCAGCGTGGACGGCGCCACCATCGGCGAGGTCCTCTCCAAGCTCGTCGCCGAGTACCCGGGCATGGCGGGCCAGGTCCTCACTGACGAGGGCACCCTGCACAAGTTCGTGAACATCTACGTCGACGACGATGACGTGCGGTACCTGCAGGGCCTGGACACGCCTGTGGCGGACGGGGCCGAAGTGTCCATCCTTCCGGCCGTGGCCGGGGGCTGAGGCTGTCCGAGCGCACCGGTATGGCCTTGTATCCCACTGTCCTCGACCTCGTCGGCAACACCCCTCTGATCGACATCAGCGCGCTCAGCCCGAATCCCGCGGCGAGCATCTTCATGAAGCTCGAGGGGCAGAACCCGGGGGGCTCGGTGAAGGACCGGGTGGCCCTGTCGCTCGTCGAGGATGCCGAGCGGTCCGGCGTGCTGGTGCCGGGCAAACCCGACCAGATCCTCATGGAGCCCACCTCGGGCAACACCGGAATCGGCCTCGCCATGGTCTGCAAGGTCAAGGGCTACACGCTCAAGGTCGTCATGCCGACCAATGTCTCCGTCGAGCGCCGCCAGCTGCTGGAACTGTGGGGCGCCGAGATCATCGAGTCCCCGGGCAGCGAGGGGTCCAACGGAGCGGTGCGCATGGCACGCGCCCTGGCCCAGGAGCACCCCGAGTGGGTCTTCCTCTACCAGTACGGCAACCCCGCCAATCCCAAGGCGCACTACGAAGGCACGGGTCCAGAGATCCTGCGGGACTGCCCCGGCATCACGCATTTCGTGGCGGGGCTCGGCACGTCGGGGACCCTGCTCGGGGTCGGGCGCTTCTTGCGGGAGAAGCTGGGCGATGCGGTGCAGATCTGGGCTGTCGAGCCTCCGGCGGGGGAGATGGTGGACGGGCTGCGGAATCTCGACGACGGCTACATACCACCCATCTTCGAGAACCTCGGAGGTGCGGAGCTGCTGGACCGCAAGACCGTCGTGCGGCCTCGGGAGTCGATCGAGTGGACGCGGCGCTTGACCGAGGTGGGGATCTTCGCCGGTATCTCGACTGGGGCGGCCCTGGCCGGCGCGGTCAAGTGCGCGGCGTCGCTCCCCGAGGGGGAGCTCGCCTCCATTGTCGTGGTGTCCGCCGACGGCGGCTGGAAGTACCTCTCCACCGGAGCCTGGACGGGCGATCTCGACGAGGTCACCGAGCGGGCCAAGGAGATCATCTACTTCTAGGGGGTCCGACGGGTCGGTGCCGGTCCTGGCTCCCTGCGAACTCCGGGCTCAAGCACGAGAGCCGTGCAACCGATGACTCCAGCCAGAGGAGCGCAGTCGACCCGGCGCCACGTGCTGGGCGTTCATATCTGCGGCGCCGCCATGGACACACAATCTTCCGATGGCACGTCGGCGGAGCGCTCCGGCAAAGATTTCGCTCGCGCCCGTGAGGAGGGACCGGCGGCCAGGTCCTTCCCCGAGAGCGTTCCCGACCGCAAACCACTCGTGCCCTTCGAGACACCTTTGCCCGACCTCGCACCGCCCTTGACTTGGGGGACGGCGACAGCTCCTGATCGCGATATCGCCCATCACGCGCATGGGTCGTGGCCTGGTTCGGTCGAAGCCAGCCCTCGACATGAACGGCGGCCGGTCTGCGGATCGCCTCGTGCCGCAGGGCGGGCCGAAGGACCTCTTCCTCCCGCGCCTGCTTGACGCCCTCCAAGGCTCCGCACCGGAACCGCGCATGGTCTCGCGGGACGGCCGCGGGCCTACTGGTTCCAGGCACGGTTCGCCCTCCGGTACGCCCGTTCCTCCGCTCAAGCGCGAGCGGGTTCCCGCCGACAATGGAGGCACAAGGAGAGCGGGCGGAACCGGCGCACACGCCGCGGCCTGGAACCCGGCGCGACCACTATGAGAATTCGACGTAAGGAAGACAGCCCATCGGAACCCACCGGTGACACGCTCACGCTCGAGCGTGAGGGGGCCACGGAGCTGGGCCCCTTCTCCGGGACCGGCGCTGGTGAGAAGCCAGTGGTGGAGTTCGAGGCGCCTCCGGTCGACACGACCCCCACCAGGGGTCGACTGGGACAGGTGCTGGTGTCACGTGGCGTTGTGACGGAGTCCCAGGTCGCCGCCGCACTGACTGCCCAGGCCGACTCCGGAAAGCGACTCGGCGAGGTTCTGGTCGACATCGGCGCCCTCGACGAGCGCGGTCTGGCGAACGCGTTGGCGGACTTCTTCGGCATGCCGGTCACTGACCTGCGACGTGACACACCGACGCCGCAGGCGTTGGCGCTGGTCCCGGCGGAGATCGCCCGCGAGCACCTCGTCATACCGCTCCGCGTCGACGACGACGGGCTCCACGTCGCCGTGGCCCAGCCGAGCGACGATCTGCGCTTCCTGTTGGCCGACATCAGTGGCAAATCGGTCAGGCTCTCGTTGGCGCCCATGACCGACATTCGTTGGGCGGTCGACCGCAGCTACCAGGCCATCGACAGCGTGGGCAAGCTCGTGCAGGCCTTCGAAGCGGTGGAGACCATCCGCAAGCGTCCCGTCGTCGAGGCGGGGGGGCCGACGGTCGTCGCTGAGAACGCGCCAGTCGTGCAGGTCGTCGACAACATCTTGACCCAGGCAGTCCGTGACCGGGCATCCGACGTGCACATTGAACCGTCGCAGGATGTCATCTACGTGCGCTTCCGCATCGACGGTGCGCTCAAGGACGTGCTCGAACTCCCAAGCGCCATAGGCATCGGGCTGGTCAGCCGGATCAAGATCTTGGCTGATATCAACATCGTGGAGAAGCGGCGCTCCCAGGACGGCCAGTTCACCACTGTCATCGATGGGAAGGACACCGACGTCCGTGTGGCGACTGTTGCCACCATTTGGGGCGAGAAGGTCGTGATGCGGATCCTTGACAAGAACCGCTCGGTGCTGCGCCTCAACGACCTGGGCATGCCGACCGACACCCACGAGACCTACTCCCAGGTGGTACGGGCTCCCTTCGGCATGGTGCTGTGCGCCGGCCCGACGGGAAGCGGCAAGACGACCACGCTCTACGCCACCCTCACCGAGGTCAGCGACCGCGCCCGCAACGTCATGACGATTGAGGACCCGGTCGAGTTCGTCTTCCCGAAAATCAACCAGATCCAGACGAACGAGCAGGCCGGCCTGACCTTCGCCAGTGGGTTGAAGTCGATTCTGCGCCAGGACCCAGACGTGATCCTCGTCGGCGAGATCCGTGACGTCGAGACCGCCCGCATCGCCGTGCAGTCCGCCCTCACTGGACACTTCGTCCTCTCGTCCTTGCACGGGACCGACTCGGTCTCGGCGCTCCACCGTTTCCTCGACATGGGAATCGAGTCGTTCCTCATCGCCTCGTCCGTCATTGCCGTGGTCGGTCAGCGTCTGGTGCGCCGCATCTGCCCGTCCTGCAAGACCTCCTACACGCCCACTCAGGAAGAACTCACCTTCTACGAGGAGAGCGGGGGCGAGCCGAAGTCGGAGTTCTACGTCGGCTCAGGCTGCAACTACTGCGGGCAGACCGGCTACCTCGATCGGATCGGCGTCTACGAGCTGCTCCAGATGACACCGGAGATCAAGCGGCTCATTGTGGGCTGGGCCACGCAGGACGAGCTGCGGCGGCAGGCGCAGAAGCAGGGCATGCGCTCGCTGCGCGACGAGGCGCTCAACCTCGTGTACGAAGACACCACAACGATCGCCGAGGTGATCCGCAGCGTCTACGGCATGTAGACCAGTGCGGCGAGGTGGCTCTGTGCGCCGCCGTGAGATCGACATCACCGTTTCGCCAGTTCACAGAGCTTCGTCACCGTGTTCCAGTTTCGGGTGGTGCTGACCACGCCGAGCCGCCGTTCCAGGAAGGTCCCGGTGTACTTGGAGTTGCCATAGCCATCCGGTGTATGGACGTAGACCTCCTTGCCGTCGACGACGAGCTCGTCACGGCCGCTGGGCGGCAGGCTCAGCGCGTCGAGCGCCTTTTTCGACGGCGTCGTCGCCAGGAACGTCACGTGGTGGCGCGCCGGGTCGGCACCCGCCTTGGCGTAGGGGCTGGAAGCGCCGACTCGTCGCAGGTCCGTCACACTCCGCACGAGCACCGCGGGCGAATCGCCGAAGTCCTCGGCCAGGCGCTCCTCGATGGCGCCCGCGATCCCGGCTTCGCTGCGCGATCCCGTCGAGAACAGGACGTTCCCCGTCTGGATGTACGTCGTGACGTCCGTGTAGCCGAGGGCGTCGAAGGAGGCGCGCAGCTCGTCCATGGCGAGGCGCCCGTGGCCGGCCACATTGACGCTTCGGAGTAGGGCGACATAGCGCGGCACGTGCGCAACCTACCGGGAGGGTGTCGGTGTCCCGTCCCTGCCGGCCGCAGTGCGGGTCCCGTGCAGGCGGAAGCGCTCCACGTCGATCGACGAGCTCCGCTCTTCGGCCAGGTCCGCCAGCAGTTCGCCGAGCAACGGCCCGAATTTGAAGGCGTGCCCGCTGGTGCCGCACCCGACAACGATCCGCCCGATCCGGTCGAGGATGAAGCCGGTGTCCGCGGAGTTGTCGTAGACACAGCGCTCCGTGGCCACGGGGCTCGGGTCGAGCGAGGGGAGGAGGCGCGCCACTCCGCCGGTGAGCTGTGCCACCAGTACCGCGTCGTTGCCGGCGAGCGGAGCCGGGTCCGCCGGATCGAACGACCGGAGGGTCGGGCCCGGCATGTGCTGCGACACCTTGTAGGTGCCGGCGTGGGGGCCACCGTCGGGAACCGGCAAGCCGTAGAGCATGTCGTCGCCCCATTCGATGAAGACGGGTGGAAGGTCGGTGGCGTCTCGTCCGGCGAAGTAGGCCACCTGGGGGAGCGACGGTGCCGCCGCCGCCTCCGTGGTCACGCCCAGGAGTCCCAGCGACGCCGGGCCGGCGCAGACGACGACGACGTCAGCCTCGAGCCTGGTGCCGTCGGCGACCGCGATGCTGACGGCGCCGGGCGATTGGCGAAGTGCGGTCACCGCAGCGCCGAGGCGCAGCTCGAAATTGCCGGCGCTGCTGGAGTGCGAGGAGACAGGCGTCGGCGGCCAGGACGCCCGAGTCCGGTTCGACGAGCACCGTTCCCGCCGCCGCAATGCCGGGAAAACGCCGTGCCGCTTCGGCGGCCGAGAGCCCTTCGACGGGTGCACCGGCGGCCGTCAACGCGTCGGCGACCGCCTTGACCGTTGCGTCATCGCCCAGCGTCACCTGGCCGGTGACGTGGAGCAGTCGGCGACCTGTCACGACCTCGAGGTCGTGCCAACGGGCGCGGGCGAGGACGGCCATCTCGACGTCACGGCGATCGGGGTAGCCGAGGCGGAAGATGCGCGCGTCGCCCTTTGAGCCGGCGCGCTCGTGACCCGGTGTCCCAGCCGCCTCCAGGACGATCACGTTCCAGCCCCGCCGGGAGAGGGCCCACGCGCTGGACAGACCGAGCAGTCCCGCGCCGACCACGATGCAGCGGCGGTTCTCGGGCACGGCTTCGATCATAGGAACCGGCGCCGCCCGCACCCGTGCGGAAGGGCGGCGCGGCAGTACGCTCGCCGCCAGTGACGAGTGGGATGGAGGTGTCGACGCACCCAGCGCACGACGCCATTCCGGGCGAGACCGAGGAGCCTGCCGGGACGGGGCAAGCGGAGCCGTCCGACCCGCTGGCCGGCTCCGGTTCCGGCTCCGGCGGCGCGGTGCGAGTTCTGCGCACCGTCGGCTTTCACGTCGTGGCACTCGCGTGCTTCACGGTGCCCGCCATCGTCTTGTGGTGGCACGTCTGGTCCGGCCACCCTTCGACGTCACTCACGTGCGGATGCGGCGATCCGGCACAGGAGGCCTGGTTCATGGCCTGGCCCCCTTGGGCCGTCACGCATCTGCACAGCATCTTCTTCTCGGGCGTGGTGAACGTCCCGCACGGCGCCAACCTGCTCTCCAACACGTCGGGTCCGCTGGTCGGCCTCGTGCTGGCTCCCGTCACGTGGCTCTTCGGTCCTGTCAGCGCCACCAACGTCGCCCTGACCCTGGCCCCGGCGGTCAGCGCCTGGGCCTGCTTCGCCGCCGTCCGCCCGCTCGTCGGTTGGAAGGCGGGAGCCATCCCGGCGGGACTGGTGTTCGGCTACTCGTCGGCCATCGTCACGTCGCTCGTCTTCGGCCACGTGTCGGTCACGGTGCTGGTGATCCCGCCGTTCCTCTTCACCATGCTGCACGAGATCCTGATCCGGCAGGAGCACTCGGTCCGTCGCGACGGCCTCCTTCTCGCCGCCCTTTTGGTGGTGCAATTCTTCATTTCGCCGGAGATCCTGGTGATGTGCATGCTCCTCGGTGCTGTCGGAGTGCTGGCCGTCATGGCCGTGGGCTGGCGCCAACTCCGGCCGCGGGCCGGCCACGCGCTGCCCTCGTTGGGCCTCGCCGCCGGGGTGACGCTGGTGGTGCTCGCGTATCCCACGTGGTTCGGGCTGGCCGGCCCCCAGGCAGTGTCCGGCATGTTGTTCGCGCTGGCACCGATTTCCGGGGTTCCGCTCTCGGGTCTTCTCGTACCGGGGGCGTACGGGGCGCGGGCCAACGCGTACATCCGCTTCGGCGGGTATCTCGGGCGCAGCGGGCCGCCGCCCGACTTCGTGGGCTGGGGCGTGGCCCTGGCGACCGTGGGCGCCGTCGTCGTCGGGCGGCGCCGGCCACTCACCTGGTTGCTCCTTCTCCTGGCGGCCGCCACGTTCTGGTTGGCGCTCGGGGGCTACCTGATCAGCGGGCCGGCATGGCTCGGACACCCGTGGCTGCCGTGGCGCGCCCTGTCGACGTGGCCGATCCTGAAGGAGATCCTGCCGGATCAGTTGGCCCCGCTTCTCACACTGTTCCTGGCCTTCCTGCTCGCCGTCGGCCTCGACGAGCTGCACCGAACGTCCTGGCGGTCCATCACCTCACTGTCCGGTCACCGTGGTGCAGTCACCGCCGCAGCCACCGTCGCCGTCGCCGTCGTGGCGCTCGTGCCGGTCTTCGTGACCTTCGGCGCACCGCTGCGGGTGGTGCCGGTCCGCACACCGCCCGCGTTGCGGTCCATCGCATCGGGGCCAGGGGACGGCCCCGTGGTGCTCACGGTTCCCTTCGCCGTGTCGGGTTCGTCGCAACCCATGCTGTGGCAGGCCCTGCAAGGCATGCGCTTCCGGTTGGCTGGCGCCGCCCTCAAGACCCCCGATGCGACAGGAGGGCCGATCGGTTCTGGCCCCCCCGGGTCGGCCCGACGGATCCTGACCGGCCTGACCATCGCCGGTCGGCCGCTGCCATCGGGGACATCGGCCCAGCTGGCGACCGTGCGGAACGCCCTGCGGGCCTGGCAGGTGGACCAGGTCGTCATCGCCGGCGCGAGCCGTGACCCGGTCTACGCCTCCGGGTTCTTTACCGCTGCGTTGGGTGTGGAACCCGTCTACGAGCAGGGTGCCTGGGTCTGGAAGCTGCACCCGGGCGAGGGGCTCGCGCCGGCCACGAAGGGGATCTCCTTGCCGTCGTGCCGCGACTTCGCCGGTTCGCCCGGGGAACGGCACAAGCCGCTCACCATGGCCCGTTGCGTCCTCTTCGCCGCAGGTCGCGCCTGACGCCCGGGACGAGGGCGTGGCGCGGCCGTAGGCTTGGACCGTGCAGCCCATCCTCCATCTCTCGATTCCCGTGCGTGACATCGACGAGGCGCGTGACTTCTACGTACACACGCTCGGGTGCCAGTCGGCCCGGACCCGGACCGGGTTCAGCGACGTGTGGTTCTTCGGCATGCAGCTCACTTTGCAGGACCGTCCGGACGAGGTGACCGAACTGGCCGCGGGGGGCTCGCGCCACTTCGGCGTCACGCTGGGACGAGACGACTTCGACACCGTGATCTCCCGCTTGGACTCGCATGGCGTCGAGTGGCTGGTGCCGGTGTCGACCGATGAGGAGGGTACGCCCACCGAGCAGACCAAGGGCAAGATCGCCGACCCGAGCGGGAACGTGATCGAGTTCAAGACGTACCGCGACGTCGACGCCGCGCTGGAGATCTCACCCCACTCCTATCCGGAGGCCTTCGCCCACGGCAACTGACACGTAGGTAATTCGAGCAATCGCTCATTGAAGCGGGGTTTCAGATTCAAAGGCTCTGGCTCAGGATCGTGGCGTCGTTCGGGGCGATGGCGTCAAGGGTGCCCTCACGCGTTCGCCGAGTCCGTTGCGTTGATCCCTCGAGGACACCGCAAGTCGCTCGCGTGAGCCTGGGCCGCTTGCTGGACTATTTCTGAGCAAGCTCCAGAGCCGCCCGCTGGTCACCGATCAGGCGTGCGCCTGTCCAAATGAGGATTGAGCCCAGCCGCTGACGGGAACGAGCGAATCGCAGAGAGTGGGCGTCGCGTCGCACCCTTGGCTGCTCTCGGGTCTGGTGCTTGGTGAGGAGATCCTCATGTCTCGCCCTCGCGAGGGCGCGTAGCAGTTCGGGGTGCATCTGTGCTCCTGGGGACAAAGAGAAATGAAGTAGTGACGGCAGGTATCAGTTGGGCTCGGCGATACAACGCCGGAGCAGTGAGGGCGCCGTTGGCGCCACGCTATCGAGCTCGATACTGGTTCTAGCCCAGCAGGGCGCGACGATCCGCGGCGGCATCGGCGCACAGCTTCAGCATCGGACGGCTCGAATGGATTTTCATGTGCACCTCCTCAGTGCTCGCGTAGGAGTCGTCATGAAAACATACCGGCGCCCAAATGACGAGACCTTCGAACAAGAACGCAATGAACGTGCGTCGCCGTTGATTGTGCGAGCGACCCAGCTCAATGCCCCCGTACGCCGGACGGCGGGCGGCCGGCCCACGCGGTCGCTTCAAAGATCCAGCGTTTTGGTCTTCGAGTCGATTGACATGCGGGCAACGATCTTTGCCTTCATGCGCATTGAGAGCTCTCGAGGGAAGGCGGCGACGGTTCTTGCCACCTCGCCTGCAACCGACAGCAACTCGGTCGGGGCAACAACGCGTGACACGAGTCCGAGTTCGCGGGCTTCGTTCGCATCAACCGTGCGACCTGTGAGGCAGAGGTCCCGGGCGACCGCACCGCCAACCAGGTCGTGCAGCGGTCCGTACACCACGTCGCCGAAGGAACGCTCGGGGTGGCCGAACCGGGCCGTACTCGAAGCAATACGCAAGTCACAAAGGACGGCCAGGTCGAACCCACCGGCCAGCGCCGGACCGTTCACAGCGGCGATTACCGGAAGGGGAAATCGGAGCAACGCGTGATGGAACCTGTCGCTGGAATCCCACAACTGCGCCTGAAAGGCGCGATCGTCCACGGCAAATTCGCTCAGATCGAAGCCAGCGCTGAAGGTGTCACCTTGACCCGTCACCATGACGCAGCTGACGGAATCGTCTGAACGAAGGCGTTCAAGCGCATCGATCATCTCTTCTCGGAGCGCGATGGAGAGCGCGTTCTTCTTGTGTGGTCGGTCCAAGATGATTGTTGCGACGCCTTCGTCGCAAGGCAGGACTCGTATGTCGGCCATCGATGGATTATCTCAGGGCGGGCATGTCGACTCCAGCGGCCCCACTTCGGAGCAACGGAAACCACCATCCGGCGGTTGGCGGTTATCCAGCCGATTTCCTTGAGGGTGTCTCTGTTCGCCGGGGATGGGGGGGACGAACAGTGGTGCCGAGGATTACCGTAGCCAAGTGAACGACGAAACCTCCAGGCCGTTCATTCCGGATGCGTCTCCGCCCATGAACTCAGCTGGCGGCTGGGTTTCCTGGGTCGTTGTTCTTGACCGCTCACTGTCTTCGATCCCATGGGGCCGTTTCCTGGGACACCTGGTGGTCCGCACATTGGAGTCACGTTCGCTGACGGTCGCGTTGGAAGGGTGGGGCCGCCCCGTCTGCTGGACCCACAACCAGGAGATGTCATCCTCCGCTACGCCAGCGGGTCCGGGGGATCGCATGATTGGAGAATGGACCTCTGGTTGTCGCCGCTGCCACCTGCTGGACCGCTCACTTTCGACGTCGGATGGCCAGAAAAGGGCGCTCCTGTGACCTCAGTCACGGTCGAAGCAGCAGAACTCGTCGCCGCTGCGTCGAACGTCGAGCGTCTTTGGTAGGTGGATCCCAGTTCGCCGGTTGGGGGCGGGCCCTCCAACAAGTCTCCGCGTCGTGTGGACGCGCCGGTCGAACACGGCAACCGAGTCGCCTACGGTGTTCGTCGTGACGAGGCAGAACGTGGCTGAGCGCAGGCGCGAAACGGAAGGAGTGCAGTGGGTGGACAAGAGGTGAGCGGGGATCCCCGCACGGCGCGGCAAGACGGGCGCGCCGTCGACCAACTGCGGCCCGTGCGTTTCGATCGCGACTACACGGTGATGTCCCCGGGGTCGGTGTTGGTGACGTTCGGGCAGACCAAGGTGCTCTGCACGGCATCGGTCGAGGAGAGGGTGCCGCCCTGGATGCGGGGCACCGGTCGCGGCTGGGTCACCGCCGAGTACTCGATGCTGCCGGGCTCGACGCCCGAGCGGGCGTCCCGGGAGGCGGCCAAGGGCAAGCAGTCCGGGCGGACCCAGGAGATCCAGCGGCTGATCGCCCGCTCTCTGCGGGCGGTGTGTGATCTGGTGACGCTGGGGGAGGTGCAGATCACCGTCGACTGCGACGCGCTGCAGGCTGACGGGGGCACCCGCACCGCATCAATCTGCGGCGCCTACGTCGCGTTGCACGACGCCTGCACGCGCCTGGTGCAGGCGGGAACGATCAGCACGCACCCGCTGACGGACTCGGTTGCCGCGGTCTCGGTCGGCATCATCGACGGGGTGCCGATGCTCGATCTGCCCTACGTCGAGGACTCCCGGGCCGAGGTCGACATGAATGTCGTCATGACCGGCGCCGGACGCTTCGTGGAAGTGCAGGGCACGGCCGAGGGCATGGCGTTCACCCGGGGCGAGCTGGACACGCTGCTGGGTCTCGCCGAGGGTGGCATTCAGGAGCTGACCGGGCTGCAGGCGGCCGTGCTGGCGGAGGCACCACCGCAGCGATGAACGGGCCCGATGGGACCGGGCCAGGAGGGACCGGGGCGCTGCGGCTCGTGCTGGCGTCGGCCAACCCCGACAAGGTCAAGGAGATCGTCGCCGTGCTGTCGGCAGCTCTGCCGGTGGAGCTGTTGCCGCGCCCCGACGACGTCCCCGAGGTGGTGGAGGACGCCGACACGCTCGTCGGCAACGCCCGCCTGAAGGCGCGTGCGCTGGTGGCGGCGACGGGGACGGCGGCGGTCGCCGACGACACCGGGCTGGAGGTGGACGCCCTGGGGGGAGCCCCGGGGGTCTATTCCGCCCGCTACGCCGGCGAGAACGCGACCTATGCGGACAACGTGGCCAAGCTGCTGCGCGAGTTGGCCGTCCGCGAGGACGGCGGGGATGCTCGGCGAGCCTCCTTCAAGACGGTGGCACTGGTGGCCTTTCCGGATGGGTCCGAAGTGTGGGCCGAGGGCGTGCTCCCGGGCACCATCGCCACCGAAGGCCGCGGCACGAACGGATTCGGCTACGACCCGATCTTCGTGCCCGACGGCGGGGACGGGCGCACCTTCGCCGAGATGCGGCCGGAGGAGAAGGACGCCGTGTCCCACCGGGGCCGCGCCGTCCGGGCGCTTGCGGCCGAGGTGGCCCGACGGCGGGGGAGCGCCTGAACCGGGGTACCTGTCACATCTCGGTGGACTCGTGGGTCAACCGTGCAGACTCACGAACCCAAGGAGGATGCAATGGCACCCCGTATGAACAACCCCGTCCTGCTGCTCCCCGAAGCACTGGACGCCGTACTGGCCCTGGCGGCGTCGGCGGCCAAGGGCGATGTGCCGCAACGGACGGTCGAACTCGTGCTGCTGCGCGCCAGCCAGATCAACGGCTGTGGCGTCTGTGTCGACATGCACGCCAAGGGCGCGACGGGTGCCGGTGAAAGCGATGAGCGTCTCCACGCCGTGGCGGCCTGGCGCGACACGACCTTCTTCACGGAAGCCGAGCGCGCCGCACTGGCATTGGCCGAGTCCGTCACCCGCCTCAGCGACCGCCCCGACCCGGTGCCCGACGATGTGTGGGACGAGGCCGCCCGTCACTACGACGAGTTGGCATTGGCGTCGTTGCTGGTGACCATTGGCGTGATCAACTTCTTCAACCGGATCAACGTGCCGACGCACCAGCTGGCGGGGTCGGTGCCCTCGCCCCACTGACCGGTCAGTGGCTTCGGCGACGGGCCTCAGCCGGCGAAGAGCGTGGTTGCCAGCTCGCGGTAGCTCGTCGAGCGGGAAATCCTGGCGGTCGGCGATGACCTGCAGGCAGACATGGTCTGCTCCGGCGTCGTGGTGCGCCCGTACCACCGCGGCCAGCGCGTCGGCGTCACCCCACGGGATGACGGCG
Organism: uncultured Acidimicrobiaceae bacterium; assembly: GCA_963738135.1. Taxonomy (GTDB): domain Bacteria; phylum Actinomycetota; class Acidimicrobiia; order Acidimicrobiales; family RAAP-2; genus Bog-473. Next base: position 296,615 of record CAVTVK010000002.1, read on the forward strand.
TCGATCAGCCGATCGCTGCCGCCGGCCTCGATGTCCCCGTCGCCGAATCCGAGGGTGCGCAGGTTCTGCGTGTAGTTGGGCAGGCCGAGGTAGGTGCTGGCGTAGCGGCGGGCCAACTCCCTGGCCCGGGCCGGGTCCGTCTCGAGGACGACGGCCACCTCGGGCGCCAACAGCGGGCCGGGCCCGAGAATGGCCCGGGCCCGGGCGGTGTGCTCGACCGGGACGAAATAGGGATGCGCGCCGGCGGACCGGGCCGCCGCCAGCTCGAGCATGCGGGGACCCAACGCGGCCAGGACGCGCCGTTGTGGGGGCACCGGCGTGGGCAGCGCGTCCAGCGCGTCGAGGTATGCCGCCACCTTGGAATAAGGGCGGGAGTAGTCGGCGACGGCGACGGCGTGGCTGGCCCCGATTCCGAGCAGGAAGCGGCCCGGGAAGCGCTGCTCCAGCGCGGCGGCGGCAGGCCCGACGTCCTCGGGCGCGCTGGCCCAGACGCTCACGATGCCGCTGGCCACCGGAACATCGCGGGTGGACGCCAGCAGCTTCTCGAAGCGCGGCGACAGCCCGGGGTCGAAGCCGCCCGAGGACCACAGGGCGCCGTAGCCGAGGGATTCGAGCTCGGGTGCGACACTGCGGTCGGGATCGTCGGGGTCCCGCCACGAGCCGCTCCACCACACGCCGATGCGCCCCAGGTCCATGCTCGGCACCGTACCCGGCTGCGCTGCGGCGTGACGCGGGGTTCGTTGGGGTGGGTGAGCCGGGGCTCGCCGGGTCAGCCGAGCTGCAGCAGGCGGCTCGCCGTGCCGCCCAGGAAGGCCTCGGCCGCCGCAGCGGAGAGAGGCAGATCCCGGGCGGCGGCCACTGCCCGCTCCATCGGGAGGAAGGGGTGGTCCGACGCGAAGAGGACCCGCCCCAGGCCGCGCTTGGAGTCCATGAAGGACACGAGCGCGGGGTCCATGTACTTGGCCAGGTAGGCCGAGTTGGACAGATAGAGGTCGGGCCACTTGAGCATGTACTGCATCAGCAGGCCTTCGTAGGGGTGGCCCATATGGGCGCCGATCACCGTGAGTCCTTTGAAGTCGATGAGCACGTCCTCGAGGAGCTCGGGATGCTGGCAGGCCGAGCGGACGCGTGGGCCGGGGATGCCGACGTTGATCGAGACCGGCAGGCCGAGCTCGGCGCAGGTGGCGTAAATGGGGTAGTAGAGCTTGTCGTTGAGCGGGTACTGCTCCACCAGCGGCGTGACGCGCACCAGCGCAACGGCCGGGTCCTCGGCCAGGGCGCGCAGGCGCTTCACCTGCTGCACCGGGCGCTCCGCCCGGTCGACGGTCAGCGCGACGCGTAGGCGGTCGGGGTGAGCGGCCACGTCATGCAGCAGCCGGCCCGTCTCCTCGGACGCGATGCCGGCCGCGACGACGCCGATGTCGACGCCGCACGCATCCATGGTGACGAGCAGATGCTGCAACGTGGAGGAGGACGAGAGGTCACCCCCGAGCAAGTCGGGGATGCCTTCGTTCCCGGCCTGGCCCATGAAAGCCGCGGCGGCCTTGCCTGACAGCGCGTTGACCCAGAGGTCGACGACCGTCACGCCGGTTCGGACGGGCCGGAACCGGGCGCCGGCGCCGGCGCCGGTTCGGCCGCCTTCGCTCCGGCCTTGGCTTTGGCCTTGCGCAGGTAGCCCACGCCCATGGTGAGTGAATCCTTGATGAGCCGGTCGTTGTCCTTGGAGATGAAGGCGTGCACGCGCTTCTCGAGCAGGGCCCGCAACAGCGGGTTGAAGGCGTGGTAGGTCTCGGAGAAATGGACCCTCGTGGTCCCGTTGCCGATGTCCTCCAGCCGGGTGTGGCCTTCGGCTTCGGAGAGCAGCGGGCGCCCGACGGCGTTGTACTTCCACGAGACGTTGGGCTTCACCTCGGTGAGCCACTCCCAGGACTGCCCCTTGCCGCCGGTCAGCAGGTAGCGGGGCACGCGGAAGGTGCAGTGGCGGATCAGGCCCTCGCCGATGGCGTCGCCGGGGTGGAGGATGTCGATCGTCACCTCTCCCGTCTCGGTATGGGGGATGCGGGCCCAGAAGAGCTGCCACAGCTCGTCCACGCTGGCTTCGATGTCGACGTAGTAGTGATGCTCTTGCACCGGCTCACCCTACCCTTGGACCTGACGTGGGTGTCAGGTCCAAGGGTCTCGGAAGCCGGCCGGCGTTCAGGCCGGCGGGAACGGAGTCCCGTAGCGGTTGAGATGGGCTTTCTCGGGCAGCGGTTGCCGGCGTGGAGGGCCCAGCGGCTGGGGCAGGTGGCCCAGTGGGATCACGGCCACCGGCACGATCTCGGGCGGCAGGCCCAGCGCCGTGGCCAGCTCGTCGCCTCCGAGGACGGGAAGCGTGGTGAGGGTCGATCCGAGGCCCAGAGCGTGGGCGGCCAACAGCAGGTTCTGCACCGCCGGAAAGACCGAGGCGTCCATGGCCTTCGGGTAGGTCAGGCGAGTATCGCCGCAGACCACCACCAGCACGGGTGCACCGGCGACGCCGCCGGTGGCCCCGTGGTCGACGTCGCGCAGGAAGGCGGGGGAGAGGCGCTGCTCTTCGAGCGCCTTGGCGCCCCCTTCCCAGAGGCGAGCGGTGAGCGCGCCGATGGCGGCGCGGATGGTGGCGTCGCGCACGACGACGAACACGAAGGGCTGGCTGTTCTCCGCGCTGGGCGCGTGGGTCGCCGCAGTGAGGATCCGTGCCACCGTGGCGTCGTCGACGTCATCGGGGAGGAACGAACGGGCGGCCCGCTGGGTGTGCACCACCTCGAAGAAGTCCGGCATGGCGGCCGATGGTACCGACCCGTGGGGCGGGGGAACCGAATCGAGGGCGGATGGGCAGCGGATTGGGCGCCGCCGAGGTGACGCCGCTACCTTTGGCGCTGCATCGGCCCGGACGGGTGCCCGCCAGGACGGCGCGGCGGGGATCGACGGCGGGGATCGACGGCGGTGAGGACAGGAGGCACAGGTGGCAGACGGTGGCGCATCGCAAGCAGAGGTGCTCAAGAGCATCATCGGGCAGCCGACCGGCACGTCCAAGGTGGTCGTGGAGCGGGGCCCGGTGCAGCATTTCGCCGACGCGCTGCTGAGCACCAGCCCGATCTACCACAGCCCCGAAGCGGCCCGGCAGGCGGGCTTCGACAACATCCCTGCGCCGCCGACCTGGCCGTTCGCCATGGAGTTCTCGGGCAAGTTCGCCGAGATCCAGCCCACGGAGGTGCCTGCCGGCAACCCGATGATGACCGCCATGGGCCCGCTGATGGCCAAGGGGGGCCTGATCCTCCATGGCGAGCAGGAGTTCCTCTACCACCGGCCCATTCAGGTGGGCGACGTGCTCATCGGCGACGGCACCATCACCGACGCCTACCAGAAGGAGTCCAAGGGGCGGACGATGACCTTCGTCTGCACGGAGACGAACTGGCGCGAGGAGTCGACCGGTGAGCCGGTCGTCACGGCACGCTTCAACCTGATCCACCGGGCCTAGCCCAGAGCACACGAAGGGAGGTCGAGACGATGGGTGAGAAGACGATGGGTGAGAAGAAACTGTCCTTCGATGACGTACAGGTGGGGGACGAGGCACCGGCCATCACGCACACGCTGACCCGGACGGACCTGGTCAAGTACGCGGGCGCGTCGGGGGACTTCAACCCGATGCACCACGACGAGGTGGCGGCCCAGAAGGCCGGGCAACCGAGCGTGTTCGGGCATGGCATGTTCTCCATGGGCCTGCTCGGCACCGCGTTGACGGACTATGTGGGCGTCGGCAACGTCACCCGCTACCAGGTCCGCTTCGCCCGCCAGACGTGGCCGGACGAGGTGCTCTCCTCGAGGATCGTCGTCACCGCCAAGCGCGAAGAGGACGGCAAGAAGCTGGTGGACATGACCGTGACGCTGTCCAACGGAGAAGGTGAGGACAAGCTGGTCGGTGAGGCCACGGCCGCACTGCCGTAACGCCCCGGCGGGCTGGCTTCTGCGACGGCGCTTTCGTCAACATTTGGACAATTGCCACCTTCACCCGCGACGCCGATCCGGCCACGGCGACGAGGCTGACGACGAATCTCGATCCCGATCCGGCGGCACTTCTGGCGCGTCAGGCCTGCATCCGACGCCCCGGAACGTCGGGGCCGAGGACCGCGGGGTCATGCGACCCCCGTAGTCTTGGCACCCATGGCCCACGGCACGGCGGTGACCCGATGAGCGTCGTCGACGAACGCGTGCGCGATCTGGACCACGCCGTCGCCCTCGGCCAGGCGCTGGTGCACAACCTCGAGCAGGTCGTCCTCGGCAATGAGGATGTCTTGCGTGCCGCCGCGGTCGCCGCCCTGTCAGGTGGCCACCTCCTCATCGAGGACGTGCCGGGAGTGGGCAAGACGGTGTTGGCCCGCACGCTCGCCGCGTCCCTGGGCGCCGAACTCTCACGGGTCCAGGGTCACCCCGACCTGCTCCCGTCCGACATCACGGGCGTCTCGGTCTTCATGCCCGACACCGGGACTTGGGACTTCCGGCCCGGCCCCGTCTTCGCGCACGTGGTGTTGGTGGACGAGCTCAACCGCACGCCACCGCGCACGCAATCGGCCCTCCTCGAGACGATGGAGGAGCGCCAGGTCAGCGTGGACGGTCAGTCCTGGCCGCTGCCCCAACCGCATCTCGTCATCGCCACACAGAACCCGCAGTCGCAGCGGGGCACCTTCCCGCTGGTCGAGAGTCAGCTCGACCGGTTCGCCATCGCCACGGCGATCGGCTACCCGGATGCCTCGCAGGAGGTGCGGCTGGCCCTCCACGGCGGAGGCACCTATGCCCTGGCCGATCTGCGACCGGTCTGCACGCCCGAGGAATGGGGTCGGGCTCAGCGAGCGACCGAGAACGTCGCCGTGCACGAGGCGGTGGCGGTGTACGCAGTGGAGCTGTGCCGGGCCAGTCGCACGGCGCCCGGCGTGCATCTCGGCGCCAGCCCCCGCGCCGCCATCTGGCTCATCCGCGCCGCGCAGGCGCACGCGGTGCTCAACGCGCGGCCCTTCGTGGTTCCCGACGACGTCAAGGCTGTCGCTGTCGCCTGCCTGTCCCATCGCATCCTCACCGTCGAGGGCGACGCCGGGGCCGACTTGTCGGCCGCGGTGATCGGACGCCTGCTCGAAACCACCCCGACGCCCAGACCGTGACCCGCTGGGCGCGACCGGCCCGTCCCTGGGCGCCGATCGCCGGGGCGTTGCTCATCATCGGGCTGTGGTGGCTGGTCGCCCACAACGCCGGCTCGGGATGGGTCCAGGTGTTGGGGGATCTCGTCTTCGGTGCGCTCCTGATCGGGATCGTCGGGCCCTTCGTGGTCGTCACGCGTGCCCGCGTCACCATCGCCGGCGCACCGGGTGACGGCGTCGCAGGCTTCCCGGTCCCGGTCACTGTCGTGTCGAACAGCCGGGTACGGGTCCGCCCGGTGACGCCGACCGGCCCGGAGTCGTTCGTCGGGCCGCGTGGGCGACGCGGCCCTGTCGACGAGGCCGTCACTCTGCTGCCGCTCCGTCGCGGCATTCACCACTGGGTCGAGCTCGACATTGCGTCGGCCGCACCGTTCGCGTTGCAGTGGTGGAAGCGGCGCGTGCGGGTCTCCCTGCCGTCTGCGCTCCACGTATCGCCCCGTTGCGGCCCGGCACAGCCCGTGCCCGTACGACCGGACGAGGGGACCGGTGACATGCTCGACCGACCCCGGTCCGACCAGGGTGTGCCCCGCGGCGCCCGCCCCTACATGCCGGGCGACGGCCGGCGCCTCGTCCATTGGCGTTCGACGGCGCACACCGGCCGGTTGATGGTGCGGGAGCTGGAGCAGCCGGCGGCCGAACCCGTGACGATCACCGTGGAGTTGCCCCAGGACCCCGACGCGGCCGAACGTGTGGCGGAAGCCGCCCTCGGTTCCGTGGTCGCCCTGCTCGAGAGCGGTGCACCGGTCCTCCTCGGGACGACCGAACCGTCGGGCCCGGTCGTCGGGACGGTGGCCGACCGCCGCAGCGCAGGACGTCGTCTCGCCCGCGCGGTGGCGGACCCGGGCGGTGCGTTCGGGTCGTGAGCATCGTGGACGCAGTCCGCCGGGCCAACCAGCCCGGGGTGCCCGAGGATTCGATCCGGTTGCGGCTCGCCTGCCTGGGTGCCGTGCTGGTGGCGATCGCGGCGTGCGCCGCCCAGCAGGAGATCGCCTGGACGCCGGCCATCGCCGCCATGGGGCTCGTCTCGGCCGGCACGGCTTTCTCGCACGCCACCCGGGCCGCGCCTCCGGGGTGGGTGAAGATCCTGGTGGCCCTGGGCGCCGTGGGCGCCTGTGCCTGGTTCTTCCACGCGGTCGCCGCGCCGGTGGGCGGCATCACGTCGGTCATCAATCCCTTGACGGTGCTGCTCGTCGCCGTCCTGGTCCTCCACTCCTTCCACGTCCCCACGCGCCGCGACCTCCTCTTCACGCTCGGCGCGTCGGCCGGCCTGATGGCGGTGGGCGGCGCGCTGGCGATCGATCTCGGGTTCGGCCTCTACGTCGTGGCGTGGGCCAGCTGCTGCCTGTGGGGCCTGACCGAAATGTGGACCTCGGCCAGCGGTGGGGGCCGTCTCTCCGCCACCGGTCTGGTCCTGGCCCTGCTGGCATCGTCGACCGCCGCCGCCGCGGTCTTCCTCGCGCTGCCGGCGCCCGTCGTCTCGTCCCGCGTCTCGTTCATGGCAAGGGCCGGAGCCGGCGGCTCCGTGGGGATCCCTGGGGCCCTGGCCGGCGACTCCGGGGTCGCCGCGCAGTTGTCCCACGCCGGCACCCCGACAAGTCGGATTCGCGTGGGCGGTTATCTCGGGTTCGCCGGCAGCCTGAACACGGCCCTGCGGGGAAACCTTGGCAACACCCTGGTGATGCAGGTGAGGGCGCAGCGCCCCTCGTACTGGGTCGGGGAGACCTTCGACACGTGGCAGGGCCAGAGCTGGACCGAGTCACAGGCCGTGCCGCGGCGCCCGTTGCGCGAGAGCTCGCCCTTCAGCCTGCCCATTTCGCTCGGGAGCGTGCCCTTCGGGGAGAGTGATCTCCAGACCTTCTACGTCTCGAGCCCGACGGCCAACCTCGTGTTCCACGCCGAGAGCGCCCAGCAATTGTGGTTCCCCGCCGGCAAGGTCTACGTCGCCGGGGACGGCACCATCGTCTCGCCTCTCGGCCTGGGCGCCGGATCCATCTACACGGTCGATTCCCGGGTGAGCACGGCCACCCCGGCGCAGCTGCGGGCAGACGACAGCCCGTTCATCCTCGAACCGGACACCGAGCGGCAGGAAGTGCAGCTGCCCCACGCGTACCCGCGCGCACTCGCCTTGGCCAGCACCGTCACCGCCCACGACACCACGACGTACGACAAGGTGCAGTCGCTCATCCACTGGATCGGCGCGCACACGCACTACTCGCAGAACATCCCGCCCCTCCCGGCGGGGGCCGACACCGTGGACGAATTCCTCTTCGGCAACCGGATCGGCTTCTGCGAACAGATCTCCACCTCGTTGGCGGTGATGCTGCGCTCCCTCGGGATACCCGCCCGCGAGGCGGTCGGCTACGTGCCCGGGGGCTTTGACCCGATCACCGACCTCTACCAGGTCCACGCCAACGACGCCCACGCCTGGGTGCAGGTGTGGTTCCCGGGCTACGGCTGGCAGAACTTCGACCCGACGGCGGCCGTGCCACTCGCAGCCCCCAACCCCGGCACGACGGCACTGCACGATGTCGCGTCCGCCTTGCGGCGCATCCCCGTCGTGCCGGTTGCGGTGGTGCTGGTGACGGCCGGCGTGGTCGTCGTCGTCGTGCGGTGGCGCCGGTCCCGGCCGGCATCGTGGGCGGAGCAGGTGGCGCGCCGCGTGGAGCACCTGGGGCGACGGGCCGGCCATCCGCGTCGGGCGGCCGAGACCCTGACGGAATACGCCGCCCGGCTCGACACCCTGTCCGGATCGGACGCGTCGACCATCAGCCGGCTGGCCTCGTCGGCACAGGCCAGCGCCTACGGGGGTGACGATCCGCCGCCGTCGGCGCAGCGCGCCATGGTCGAGGAGGCGAAACGCCTGCGGCTTCCTCGGCGGAACACCGCCGCGCCGCGAGCGACCGAACCCGCTCCGCCGCCGCCGGTCACCGTGGGCGCAGGGTGGCGGGACTGAAGCCTCGAGACGAAGGCGAGGCCAGGCCGCCGGTTCCAGCCGAAGGCGGTCAGGCGGTCTCGAAGCGCAGCGGCAACCGCGCCGGGCCCCAGATGCCGAACGTCGACGGCTTCCATTCCACGTCGCCGTTGCGGGCCAGTCCCGGCATGCGCCGTGCCAGCAGTGGCAGTGCCTCCTGCAGCTCGGCCCGGGCCAATGCCGCCCCCATGCAGAAGTGGATGCCCGAGCCGAAGGTCATCTGCGCCGTGCTGCGCTCGCGCGTGATGTCGAAGACGTCGGGATCGTCGAAGGCATCGGGGTCGCGGTTGGCCCCGGCCAACGAGGTGACCACCAGGGTGCCTTGCGGGAACAGCACGTCGCGATAGACGACGTCTTCTGACGCGAAGCGCGCCGTGCCCCGCACGGCGCCCAGGTAGCGCATCGACTCCTCGACGGCTCGGCCGGCCAGCTCCGGCCGTTCGGACAGCAGCGCCCACTGGTCCGGGTATTCGGTGAAGAGCGCCACCGAGCAGGCGAGCTGATTGCGGGTGGTGTCGGTTCCCGCCATGAGTACCGCCTGCGCCAGCATGGCCATTTCGTCGGTGGAGAGGCGATCGCCCTCCTCCTCTATGGCGATGAGGTCGCTCAGCAGATCGTCGCGGGGCTGGCCCGGCGTTCGGTGATCATGTCGCTGACGTAGTCGGTGAGCTCCTCGGCCGCCCGTGCAATGAGGGGCAGGTCTTCGGCCAGGTTGTTGTTGAAGATCCGAAAGATGTCGGTGGCCCAGCCCGAGAAGAGCTTCCAGTCCTCCGGTGGTGCGCCCAGCAGCTCGCAGATGATCGGGATGGGATAGGGCTCGCAGACGTCGGCCACCAGTTCGCACTCGCCCTGCGCCACGACCCGGTCGACCAGCTCGCCCACCACTCGCTGCATGGTGGGGCGGAGGCGGTTGGCCGAAGCCGGGGTGAAGGCCGGCGCCACCAATCGCCGGAGGCGGGCGTGCCCGGGGCCTTCCATGGTCAAGATGGACTCGCCCGGTCCGCCGCGTGGGTCGGCGGCCAGGGATTCCTGGAGCTCGGGGGCCTGCTGAATCATGGACAACGCCGAGTGGAAGCGCTGATCGCGCAGGATGGCCGTGACATCCTGTTGCCTGGTGACGGTGTAGCCCATGTCGAAACGGGCGAGCCAGTGCACGGAACGGGCGGCCGCAATGGCGTCGAGCGCCTCCCGACGCTCCAGTCCGTCCGTGTCGAGAAGGGGCAGTTCCAGCTCCGAGACCAGTTGTGCCATGACTCCCCGTTCTCCGTGACCGCACGTGTGGTGGGCCAACGTCACGAGGTTAGTGGAGCGCCGGACCCAAGCCGAGGGGGGATGACCGGGGAATGGTGCACGGGGAACGATGCCGGGAACGGCCGCAAGAGCGGTGCCGTCGGGGCGTTCTCGCAGTGGGGGCGCGTGGCCGGGCAGCAGCGTCGCTGACGTTGGCGGCGGCCACGCGCCTCCTGTCCCCGCCTCCAACCGGCCGCTGGCTCAGGTCGTGCGGTCGGACTTCAGGGCCGGGTGGTTCTTGGCCATGATCGGCAACAGGAGGGCCTTGGGCACCAGGTGCGCCAGACCCGCCCCGACGCGGTTCGCCGCGCCGGGGATCACGACGGCGCGACCGGCGACGAGCCCCTCAACGGCGGCCCGGGCCACGTCGTCCACCGGAACCCACATGAACTTGGGCAGCGACTCGCCGGCCTCCTCGTCGGTCATACCGGCCGTTTCGGCGAACCCCGTCTCGACCGGCCCCGGGCACAGTGTGGTGACGCTGACGCCGGTGTCGCGCAACTCCGCCCCGAGGGCGCGACCGTAGGACAGCACGAACGACTTCGACGCGCCGTAGGCGGCCTGTCCGGGCAGCGGCTGGAAGGCGGCGGTCGACGCTGTGTTGAGCACGGCGCCTCGATGACGGGTGACCATGCCCGGCACGAAGAGCGTGCAGAGATCGACGACCGCTTCGACGTTGATGCGCACGAGGGAGAGCTCGGCGGACCGGTCGGCCGTGAAGACCGGGCCCATCGTCGTGAAGCCGGCGTTGTTGACGAGGATGTCGGGCGTCAGGCCGCGCGTCGCCAGCTGCGCCGGGAGTTCGCCGCGAGAGCCGGCATCGGTGAGGTCGGCTGCAATCACCTCCACGCGCACGGAGTGGGCCCGTGTCAGCTTGTCCGCCAGTGCCAGCAACCGGTCCTCGCGCCGGGCCACCAGCGTCAGCCCGTGGCCGCGCCGCGCCAGCTCGCGTGCAATGGCGGCGCCGATGCCGGAGGAGGCTCCGGTGACGACCGCGGTCGTGTTCTCCTTGGGCGTGGGCAGGGCCATCGCGAGAGCGTAGGTGAACGCGTCGGCGCCACCGCAGGGGGCCGCTTCCCGTCGCCAGATCACGGCGATGTGAAGTTTGCGTGACGGGTGACCGCCCGACCAGGGGCTTCGCGAATGCCCAGTTCGCGTGGGGTTCACACGGCCGAGGGCCAGGTGGATACTTGAAGCAAGCGAGCGGCAGACGGAGCACCCGCCTTTGCCCCGAGTGGAAAGGAGCTGCCGATGCAATCGACAGGCTCGACCGAGGAGGCCGATCCGCCGGGTTGAGGATGCGCCACCGATGTCGGTTTCGGTGGCGCCGCAGAGCATTCCGCTTGGCGTGAGGCCCGGCGTATGAAGAAGGCCGCGTTCGCGCCGGTGCGTGTGCCGGCCGGCCGACAAGGCGGCCCCCGCACCCACTGCGCCGCAGGCGAGAGCCACGGACTGCTCAACAAGTACGACTAACTACAAGGAACATAAGAAGCAGTATCAGAACGAGTGAGGACCGGCCGAAAGGGCCGGTCCTTCTCGCGTCGGGGGACCCCACGGTCGTGCGTCGACGCGCCGGGCCGTGCCATGGTTGGGCATGTCCGGGACGCGCCTGCCGATGTTTCCGCTGTCCGCCGTCCTGTTCCCCTATGCGTCGATGCCGCTGCACGTCTTCGAGCCCCGTTACCGGGACCTGATGCGGGACTGCCTGGCGGGCGACGCCCGGTTCGGCATCGTGCTCATTGAGCGGGGCTCCGAGGTCGGTGGGGGCGAGACGCGCTCCGGCCTCGGCACGCGGGGCGTCATCACCCGGTCGGCCGAGCTGCCCGACGGGCGGTGGGTCCTCGAGATCGAGGGGGAGGCCCTCATCGCCGTGGAGGAGTGGCTGCCCGATGATCCCTATCCGGTGGCCCTGGTGCGCGATGCCGCGTCGATGCCGAGACCGGGAGACGCCGCCCCGTTGGTGGGCGCCGCCGGGCAACGGGTCCGTCGGGCCCGGGCCTTGCTGGCCGAGCAGGGTGGTGCGCCGCCACTCGCTCCCGACCTCGCACTCGATGGGGGAGGGGATGTCGAGCGCGCGTCCTGGCAGCTGTGCGCGGCCGCCCCCGTCAGCGCGTACGACGCGCAGCGTCTCCTCGCGGCGGACGGCGCGCCCGAACGCCTGCGCCTGCTCTCCGAATTGATGGAAGAGCTCGAGCTCGATCTGCACCGCATGCTGCGGGCCGAATGAGCCGAATGAGCCGAATGAGCCGAATGAGCCGAATGAGCCGAATGAGCCGAATGAAAGGATCCCTTCGTGCTTGAGACCGCGCTCGGGGCCAACCCCCGTCGCCGCAACATCTTGTTCATCACCACGGATCAGCAGCGCTACGACAGCCTCGGCTGCAACGGTGGCACAGTCGCCCGCACCCCCGTGGTCGACCGGTTGGCGGCCGAGGGGATCACCTACCGGCGGGCCTACAACCAGAACACGGTGTGCATGCCGGCACGGTCGACCATGCTCACGGGTCAGTACGTGCGTACGCACGGCGTGGTGGCCAACGGCATTCCCCTGCCGATCGATGCGCCGTCGGTGGCGCAGTACCTCCACGACGCGGCCGGCTACCGCACAGCCCTGTTGGGCAAGGCCCACTTCGAGCCGGGCTTCGACCCGACGAACCAGTTCGAGGAGAACGCACGGGTGGCCCGGGGCGACACCGGGCCCTGGCGCGGCTTCGAGCGGTCCGAGCAGGCCATGCACGCCGCGGCCTGGGGCGATCACCCGATCGCCCACTACGGGCGCTGGCTCAAGAAGCACCACCCGGAGCACCTGCACAGCTTCGCCGGGCTGCTCCAGGCGGAGCCGGGCGGCGACACGGCGGCGCCAGAGACGAAGAACAACCCCATCCCGCGGGAGTGGTACCACACGGACTGGGTGGCCGACCTGACCGTCGACTGGCTGTCCTCGCTCGGGCCCGACGAGCCGTGGTTCTGCTGGATGTCGTTCCCCGATCCGCACCACCCGTGGGACCCGCCGGCCTCCGAGCTGCCCAGGGTGCCCTGGCAGGACCTCCAGCTGCCCCCCGGCCATCCCGGCTCGGACGAGGCGGTCCGTGCCGTGCTGGCCCGCAAGCCGCCCCACTGGCTCGGCTTCTGGGACGGCACGTTCTCCAACATGGAGGGCGGGCCGGCCGCCTTCGTGCCCTCACGTCTCACGCACGACCAGATCCGCGAAATCAACGCCAAGGTGCACGTGATGAACGAACTGATCGACGAGGCCTGCGGGCGCGTCCTGCAGACGATCACGCAGCGGGGCTGGTTGGCCGACACCGACGTCATCTTCACGACCGACCACGGCGAGATGCAGGGTGACTTCGGCCTCCTCTACAAGGGGCCGTACCACACGGACGCGCTGATGCGACTGCCCTTCGTGTGGCGGCCGGCACCGTCCGCCGGCGTCGTCCCTGCGGTGGTGCACGATCCGGTGGGGCAGGTCGACCTGGCCCCGACCTTCTGCGCCATCGCCGGCATCGACCCTGCCCCTTGGATGCAGGGCCGGAGCCTGCCCCAGGCCGACGGCGAGCCCGGGCGCGAGCGTGCCCTGTGCGAGTGGGACAGCCAGTTCCCGGGGTACGGCATGCACCTGCGGACCGTCTACCGCGACGGCTGGTTGTGCACCGTCTACGAGCCCTCGACCGCGGGGCAGCCCAACGGGCTGGAGGAGGTCTGGGGAGACGCCGTCCTCCAACCCTGCCCGGTCGTGTACGAGCAGTCGGAGTCGGGCCCCGACGGCGTGGCCATCGCCACCGGCGAGCTCTACGACGTGGACGCCGATCCCTACCAGTTCGACAACCTGTGGGACGACCCGTCGCGCCGGGCCCAGCGCGACGACCTGGTGGCCGACCTCTACGCCAGCCTGCCCACCGAGGTGCGCTCGCTCAAGGTGATGGCGCCGGCCTGAGGGCCGCCGTCAGGCCGGCGCGCCGGAGGTCGCCCGTTCGATGGCTCCCCAGCCGCTCGACGCCTCACGCCGCGCGTGCTCCGCGGCGTGTCCGCCCCGGAGCCCGAAGAGACGCTTGGCCAGGAGCAGGTAGATCACCACGGCGAGGTTGATGATCAGGGCGATGATCTTGAAGACGCTCACGCCGTTGGTCAGCTCGTAGATCTCGAAGGGGACGAGAGCCGTGGTGGCGATGAACGTCAGGTACTCGGCCCAGCGCTTGTTGAGCCACAGTCCGACCATCTCGGCCGCCTCCAGCGCACTGAAGGCCAGGAGGACCACCCCGAGGATCCGCAGATGCGTCGGGGAATACTGGAAGGCGCGCCCGAAATAGCCCAGGAGTCCGCGCGCCTGGGAGGCACCGGGAGTCCCGCCGGCCAGATCGTTCATGATGTTCTGGTAGTCGTGATGCAGTGCCTGGTCGTGCGCGGCGAAGGTGAAGAGCGCCACGGCCAGGCCGCCCAGGACCACCACGTGGATGGCGCGGTCGACCGCAATGAGGCGCAGAATGTAGCGGTCACGCAGCGCCGCACCGCGCAACGGCAGGTGGATCTCGTCGCGCTGTTCGACCCGCTCGCGCCCCGGGTGCGCCGGCACCGGCCGGAGCACCCAGTCGTCGCAGCGGAGGCAGCGGTGCCAGCGCGCGTCCCCGTCCTGGCGCACCACGAGCGCGTCCGAGGGTGCCACCGTGGCGGCGTCCAGGCCCACCAGCACGTGGCCGGACCAGGCACAGGTCAGGAGCTCGTAGCGGTTCGAGAGTCCACGGCGCCCTGGCACGCCGTCAGGTTACGCAGCCCTCCGGGGATTCTTCTGTGATGACCTGTTTCACTCCAGCCCGGGCAGCACGGCGTCGAGATAGCGCCGGGGCGCCTCGATCATGGGGTAGTGGCCCACCCCCTCGAGCCGGATCGCCGTGGCATCGGGTCGCGCCGCCAGCAGCGTGTCGACCATGGAGGGGACGGCGATGGGGTCGTCGAGGCCCCACACGACATGCAACGGCGAGGGGTCGGTCTCGATCGCACCGGTGAAACGGCGTTCGTTGGCCCGGCGCTCCTCGATGTACCGGATCAGTCGGGGAAGGAGCAGATGGCCGTCGTCATGCACGACCTGTGCCGCCGCCGCCGGGACGGGGTCCTCAGGCCAGCCCGCCGGGACGAGCGGCGTCAACGGGCTGAACGTGTCGCGCAGACTCTGGGTGATGGAGACGGCATCGATCGGGATGCCCGGCGACAGCAGCTCGTCGGGCAGCCCGAGCAACAGTTGCTGGCCGTTGGAGAGGTGCGCCTGCTCGATGTAGATGCTGCCGTTGGTGACCACGCGCTGCGTGACGTCGACCGCCCACGAGCCTTCAGCGCGGCGGGCGAGGAGCTCGCCGCCGACGGTGTCGCCCATGTCGTGCGTCAGCAGTGCCAGCCGGTCGACACCGCGCTCCGCCACGAAGGCCGCCGCCACGTCGGCCTGGAGCGCCATCGTGTAGTGGCGGTCGGGCTTGGACGAGAGGCCGTATCCGAGCATGTCGAAGAGGAGCACCCGCCGGCCGGCGCGCAGGCCGTCGAGGACGGCGGCGTAGTCGAACGACGAGGTGGGAAAGCCGTGCAGCACCAGCAGCGGAGGATGGCGTTCGGGTCCGATGGCCGGCACGTCCACCGTGAAGATGCGGGCACCTGCCAGCTCCCGGTCCGTGCCGATGGCCTCCCAGCCCGCGCTGGTGGCGATCGTCACGCGCCTGCCTGCAGCGTGTCGTCCTCCGTCGGCTCCACCGTCATGCTCGCCACTGCGTCGTACGGTAGCGCGCCGGCCGAACGCCGCCCAGGCCAGTTGCGCCGCGTCGCGTACGGTGGACGCTCACGATGCCCGCGCCCGCCCCACACCGCGGCTCTTGGTGCGCGCGCATGCGGCTGTTGGGGGCCGCAATCGTCGCGACCGGCCTGCTCCTGTCGGGTCTCGCGGAGGTCGGTGTGAATGGCGAGTCGGGTGCGGTGGTGCGGGCGACGGCGCACGCCCCTGTTCGCTCTGCGGGCTGCCGGGCGCACCAGGCCGCACCGCCGCCCGCCGGCGGTCTGCAGACGATGACGGTGAACGGATCGTCGTACCACTACCGTCTGGCCCTGCCTGCGCACCCCGGGCGGGGGAGGGCCCTCCCGATGATCGTGGAGTTCCAGGGCTACGGGAGCACGGCTCTGGGGATGGCCACCTTGACGCAGCTCCCCGACCGGGGCGCCAGACGGGGATTCGTGGTCGTCACGCCGGAGGGGCCGGGACACACGTGGCAACTGAGCGGTCGAGGCTCGGACGCCCGATACGTCGAGGCGGTCATGGCAAGGGTGCAGGCTTCGGTCTGCGTCGACCTGGGCCGCGTCTACGCAGCGGGGTTTTCCCAGGGTGCGGCGTTCACGATCCTCCTGTCGTGCGCGCATCCACGGCAGATGGCCGCCATTGCGACGGTCGCGGTGGAGTTTCGCCTGGGTTGCGCGACGCCGCAGCCCTTGCTCGCCTTCCACGGCACGTCCGACCCCGCGGTGCCCTACGAAAACGGTGCCATGGGCCTTTCGTTGCCCGGTGTGAAGGTGCGCGGCACTCTCCTCAACATGGGCGATTGGGCCCAGCTCGACCGCTGCCGCTCCGTTCCGACCCTGCGGCGCCTCGGATCTGACGTCCAACGCACCGTGTGGCCGTCGTGCGCCGGCGGAGCCGAGGTGATCCTCTACACGGTGCTGGGTGGCGGCCACACCTGGCCGGGGGCACTCCGAAGCGCCTCACCGATGTACACGACGGAGACGATCAGTGCCACCAACCTGGCTCTGTCGTTCTTCGCGCGGCACCGGCGCGAGCCGACGGGTTCGCGGCCCGGCTGAGGCCGGCGCTGTGGTGGCAGCGCCGTGCCGGTCAGGTGCCGGCCAGCTTGGCGACGACTGGCGCCAACGTCTCCCAGGCGTCCGACTCGATCGACCAGTAGGAGATCCCGTACTCGGCCCGGCGCCACTCGAGCTCCTCGGCCATCTGGTCGAGCGTCCCCGCCAGGGCCAGGGGCACGTGCAGCGCGTCGGCGGCGTCGATGCCGAAGGCGGGCGCCATCTGCGCGGCCAGACCCTGGGCGTCGTCGGTCACCAGGACGAAGCCGATCAGGGAGTTGAGCTCGAGCTCGGCGAAGCGGTCGCCTGCCGCCTCCTTGACCCAGCCGATCTTCGTACGGGTCCGTTCGGGCGTGGCATCCGCGGCCGTTTCCGCACCACCAGTGCCGTCGCGCAGGTTGACGTTGATGCTGACGATGTCCGCGGTGCGGGCGGCGAAGGAGAGGACCCGCTTGCCGCCGCCGCCGACGATCAGCGGGGGCCCGGGCCGCTGCACCGGGCGCGGGGTGAGCGTATGCCCCAGCACCTCGTAGTGCTCACCGTGGAAGTTGAACGGCCCGTCGGTGCGCAACAGCCCCTGGACCACCTTCACCGCCTCCTCGAAGCGGGCCACGCGTACCGCCGGGTGGTCGTAGGTGAGACCGGCGTCGTCGTAGTCCGTGCGCATCCACCCGGCACCGAGGCTCATTTCGAACCGGCCGTCGCTGAGGACGTCGAGCGTGGCCGCCTCCTTGGCCAGCACGAAGGGGTGGCGGTAGTCGTTGCCGAAGACCAGTGATCCCATGCGGAGCGTGGTGGTGGCCGCGGCCACCGCTGCCAGGGCGGGCACGGGTGCGAGTTGGTCGCCGAAGTGGTCCGGCATGAGCAGTGCGCTGTAGCCCAGGTCTTCGGCCTTGCGAGCCTGCTCGGCCCAGGAGTGGGCGGTGCCGTCGGGTGCCTTGCTGAGTTGCACGGCGAATCGAAACCTGCGGTCGTGTGCCATCCCGCCATGCTGCCGCAGATCGAGACCCTCAGGAAGCCGAGGTGAGATCGGGCCAGAGCAGCACACCGCCGACACGGTGCGGCGGCCCGAGCGCCTGGGTGAAGAGCGCGGTGGCGCAGGCCGCGCCGGGCGCCGTCGGCACGACGGCCACGGTCCTCGTCTGCCAGCGGTGCAGTTGCGCCCGGACCTCCATGGCCGAGAGGCCCGGCGTGGTGGTTGCACTCCCCTGGCAGCCGGCCAGCGCACCCTGCAACGGCGTGGCCTGTCCCCCGAACGTGTTGGTGCCCGTGGGGCCTGGAATCACGGCGAACCCGCCCGGCATGCGGAACTGAAGGTTGGCCATGGCCTGCCACAGCATCGCCGAGTCGTCGGCCGAGGTGGCGAACGGGTAGATGACGGCATTCGAGCCCGCCGGGAGCGACCGTGCGCCCTGGGTGAACCATGCCGGGACGTCGGCCGATGCGGCCGTGTAGGGCCAGGCCGGCAGGAGCGGGAGGAGCAGGACGGCCGCCAGCAGCCCGCCGGCCACGCTGCCGCCCCAGGAGCTGACGCGTCCCGTCGACGAGACCGCTCGCACGACGCGATCGAGCAGCAGGGCCAGGAGCAGCGCCGCAAAGAGCCAGAAGTAGGTCTCCCACCGCGCCGCCTCGCTGCTCTCGATGAGCGGCAGATGGGACAGCACAATGAAGGGGAGCGGGATCTGGGTGAAATGCCCGTCGAGGTGCAGATGCGGACCCAAGGACAGGACGAGCGCCAGAGCGCCCATGAGCGCGCTGAACAACGCGATCCGCTTGCGTCGGAGCACAATGGCGCCCACCACCAGACCGAGCAGGAGGGGCACGCCGACGTAGGACCCGTTCTCCGACGGTGACTCGACGACGATGTTCCCCTGGGGATCCCGCACGGCGACGAACGAGTCCCCGAGCGCTGCGTGGCCGAAGGTGAAACGCTGATCGAGTGTGGGGACGAGGAGCCCGAAGGGATCGACGGACTCGCCGGCGATGACGTTGGCCGGTTGTGCGGCTCCCGTGATGTGCCCGGGACCGGCCACCGCCACCCACGCCCCGTAGCCCGTGCCGAGGACGACGACGAGCACCGCGCACCCGCCCATCTGGGCGAGCCGCTTGCGGTCGAACGCGAGACTCCCGCGCCACACGAACACCGCGCCCACAATGAGAGCGAAGCCTGTCATCAGGACCAGCGACGCGAACGCTTCGGTCGAGACGTAGAACTCCGCCACGAAGCAGAGACCGACCGCGAAGCCGGCCCACCGCGGAGAGGTCGCCGGGGACCGGAGGAAGCGGTGCACGAACAGGATGATGAGCGGCGGCACCGCCTGGAACAACAGGAACAGGTGGTCGTTCCCCGTGGCCGCCGTGAAGGGCGAGAACCCGTACAGCAGCCCACCGACGAACGCGGCCGGCCACCAGGTGACGAAGCGACGGGCCATGGCGAAGAAGCTCAGTGCCGAGGCGAAGATCGCGAGGTCGATCAGGACGTTGTACGTCGCGATGGGGCCGAACAGAAAGGTGATCGGGAACCCCAGCACCCCGAGGAGCGGCATGGTCGTGTTGTCCATGAGGTTGACCCCGACGGGCGCGTTGAGCCAATCGTTGACGAAGGGGTTGTGGCCGTGCAGCAGGACCCAAGGGGTCTGGGCGAGGAACCAGATCTCCTCGGGCACGTCGTTGCCGCCGGACGTCTGAATGGAGTGCGCGATCCCGTGACGCCAGGCATTGCCGTTGGCGAGGAGCGACAGGGCGAGGTAGACGACCGCCACCGAGACCGTGACGAGCCATCCGGGGGCGACCCGATCCCCGGACTGCGGGGGGACGGCCCCTTCGAAGGCGGCCTCGGTCGGGCGCACCGCCGAGGCGTCACTCATGCCGGGACCGAGACGACCGGACGCGAGCCGCCTGCATCGCTGGGCAAGGTAGCAGGCCCCCCGTCGAGTCCATCGGCGCTCGCTGCGGGCACCGGGCCGGGCGTCGGACGGTGGCCCGACGCGGTCCGGCGCGCCTAAATGAAGCTGAAGTCGGGCACCCCGGAGCTGATTCCCTTGAAGAGGTCACCCTTGGCGGCGACCAACTCCTCGGGAGACCATGCGGCGTCGCGCGTGACCTGGCCCACGGCCTTGAACGCGCTCATGGCGTAGATGTTGCCGCCGAAGACGACGAGGATCTGGCCCGTGATGTCGGCCGACGCGGGCGCCGCCAGGAAGGCGGCCACGTTGGCGATGTTCTGGGGGTCCCAGGCGTCGAAGCCGCCTTCGCCGGCGCTCATCCCGTCGCCGCCGAAGATGGTCTCGGTCATCCGGGTACGGGCACGCGGTGCGATGGCGTTGGACGTGACACCGTACCGTCCGAGCTCGCGAGCCTCCACCCAGGTGAGTGCTGCAATACCTGCCTTGGCCGCCGCGTAGTTCGCCTGTCCCGCGTTGCCGTACAAGCCGGCCTCCGAGGAGGTGTTGATGATGCGACCGGTGACGTCCTGGCCCGACTTGGCCCGATTGCGCCAGTAGACGGCGGCGTGGTGGGTGGCGGCGAAGTGGCCTTTGAGATGCACGCGGATGACGTCGTCCCAGTCCGACTCGTCCATGTTGAACGACATCTTGTCCCGGAGGATGCCGGCGTTGTTCACCAGGACGTCGAGGGAACCGAAGGTGTCGATGGCCTGGTCGACGACGTTCTTGCCGCCGGCCCACGTGCTGATGTCGTCGCCGTTGACCGCGGCTTCACCGCCGCGCTCCTTAATGAGCGCCACGACTTCCTCGGCCGGGTGCGCGTCCTTCGACGCTTCGCCGTGCAGCCCGGCGCCGACGTCGTTGACGATGACCCGCGCGCCCTCACCGGCGAGCACGAGTGCTTCTTCGCGTCCGATCCCTCGTCCCGCGCCGGTGACGACCGCCACCTTGCCGTCGAGCAGTCCCATGGTGATGCCTCCCTGTGTCGGTCAACGCGCTCAGCCGGCCGCCTCGAAGGAGGAGGGTCCGGCGGCGGGGCCGATGGCCGCCGCGGCGCGCCAGCAGTGTGGCCGATGGGCGCGTTCAGGGGCAAAACCGGGCCACCGCCTCTGCGGTGACCAGGCCGATCAACGTGCCTGTCTCACTGCGCGCCCGGGCCCGGCCGAACCGGGCCGTCAGGCTGACCACGTCGAGACCGGGCGGTGGCGAGGCCAGCACCGACGCGTCGGCTCCGCCGGCGATGCACAGGACCGGCAGCGCCCTCCGGTTGGCCCCCCGGGCGCGGGCGAGCTCGAGGACGCCGCCGGGCACCTTGCCGTGGAAGGACGGAGGATCGAGATGGCCCTCCCCGGTGACGGCGAGGTCCGCCGTGTCCAGCCGGTCGGCCAACCCGACCAGACCGGCGACGAAGCCGAAGCCGGGCTCGATGCGCGCACCGAGGGCGACCAGGCCGCCCGCGAGCCCGCCCGCGGCGCCGCCCCCCGCCAGGTCGGTGACGTCGACGCCGGTCTCCTCGCGGTAGCGGGCAGCCACGGCGACGAGGCGCCGGCTGAGCTCTGCCACTTGCGCGGGCGTCGCGCCCTTCTGCGGGCCGAACACGATGGCGGCGTCGCCGAAGCGGGTCGTCACGTCGCAGGCCACGACGAGCTCGATCCCGTGCAACGCGGCGGGGGAGCCCACGGCCTCGAACGCTCCGAGCCCGCCGTCCGTCGTCGACGACCCGCCGCAACCGACCACAATGCGGCGCGCTCCCGCGTCCCGGGCCGCCAGGAGGAGCTGGCCCACGCCCGCCGTCGTGGCGCGGACGGGGTCGTCCTGGCGCGGCCGGGGCAGGAGGGCCCGACCGGCGGCACGGGACATCTCGATGACCGCGGTGACGGGTGCTCCGCCGTGGGGCGACCGCAGAAGCCGCCACTCGGCCTCGACCCGGGCCCCGAGCGGGCCCGTCACCGCGGTCGTCCGCGGCGTGCCGCCCAGCGCCAGGAGAAGCCCTTCGCCGCCGTCAGACATGGGCACTTCGTCTGCGGTCCATCCTGCGGCGCGGGCGGCGCCCGCCATGGCCGCCGCCACCTCCCCCGCGGTTGCCGTTCCCCGGAATTTGTCGGGCGCGGCGACGAGGTGGGGCACGCGGACGAAGCTACCGGGTGTGGTGTCGTCGGCCGGGGTGCGAACTGGGGTGCGGGCGAGAGGACTCGAACCTCCACCCCCTTGCGGGGACCGGGACCTAAACCCGGCGCGTCTGCCAATTCCGCCACGCCCGCAGCGGCCCCGCCATGCGGGTGAACAGGGAGTGTACGGCGGTGTGCCTACAGGTGCCGCCTCCGCCCACTAGCCTCCTGGCCATGAACACTGCATCTGAAACCCCCCGCATCACGGCCGCCGGGGCCGATCTCGAGGGCAGCGGCCGGGTCTTCCAGCAGCTCCTGCAGGAGCGCATCGTCTTCATCGGCAGCGCCATCGATCAGGCCACCGCCAACCTGGTCTGCGCCCAGCTGGTCCTCCTCGAGGCCGAGAACCCCGAGAAGGACATCTCGCTCTACATCAACTCGCCGGGTGGCTCCGTCACCGACGGCCTGGCCATCTACGACACCATGCAGTACGTCCGGCCCGACGTCTCGACCATCTGTGTCGGGCTGGCGGCCAGCATGGGGCAGTTCCTGCTCTGCGCCGGTGCGCCCGGCAAGCGCTACGCCCTGCCCCACTCGCGCATCCTGATGCACCAGCCCTCGGGGTCGATGCAGGGCCAGGCGGCCGACATCGCCATCCAGGCCGAGCAGATCATCTACCTCAAGCGGATGATGGCGGAGCGCATCGCCTTCCACACCGGGCAACCCCTGGAGCGGATTGAGACGGACTCGGACCGCGACCGCTGGTTCACCGCCGACGAAGCGTGCGAGTACGGCTTCATCGACAAGGTGATCGACCGCTCGACGGCGACGGCGGCTGCGGGGAACAAATAGACGTGGCCGTCGACGTCCCGGCCTCGTCGTCGGACGCAGACCGGAGACTCGAAGGCGAAGCCGAGGTGCGCGTGGCGGACCGCTCTCCCGTGGCGGCCGAGGCCGCCGGCGTGAGCCGGAGCGTGGCCCGACGGGGCTCGGTGACCCGCGTGGTCACGCCCACCATCAGCGTCCGCAAGCGGCTTCGTGAGATCTGGTTGTCGCGCGAGCTCCTGATCTACCTGGTCCGGACCGAAATCAAGGTCAAGTACAAGAACTCGGTCCTGGGGCTCGTGTGGTCCATGATCGCGCCGGCCATGACGCTGGCCATCTACTTCTTCGTGTTCTCCATCCTGCTGGACAACAAGATGCCGAACTTCGTCATCTACCTCTTCGCCGGCCTTCTGTTGTGGAACCTGTTCCAACTGGGGGTCCTGACCGGCACGGGCGTCGTGGTGAACAACGCGGGGATCGTCAAGAAGGTGTCCTTTCCCCGTGAGATCCTGGCGCTGGCCGCAGTCGGCTCGGCCTGCGTCTTCTTCTTCTTCCAGTCGATCGTCATGGTCATCTTCATGGTGGTCCTGCGCGCTCCTCCGGACCCGGCCTATTTCCCCCTGCTCATCGTCGCCCTGCTCGCCGGGGTCATCCTCGCTTCGGGCCTGGCCGTGCTGCTCTCGTCCATCAACGTGTACCTGCGCGACACGCAACACCTGATTGAGGTCGTTCTGACGGCGTGGTTCTGGGCCTGCCCGATCGTGTACTCGTACCAGACCGTCGAGGCCAAGCTGGGCCCGCGTGGCCTGACCTGGATCTACCTGGCCAATCCGATGACGCCCCTCGTCCTGGCGTTCCAGCGTTGCCTCTACAACAAGACGAGTTACATCGTCGGCGGCAAGTCCATCCCGATACTGCCCCAGCACGGGTACCTCTGGTACGCCGTTCTCGTCGGGATCGTGCTCGTCCTCGCGCTGGCCCTCTTCCTCGTCGGCCTCGCCATCTTCGGGCGGCTCGAGGGCAACTTCGCCGAGGAGCTCTGATCGCATGAGTGACTTCGCGGTCGACGTGCGCGCCGTCTCGAAGCGGTTCCATCTGGCGCACGGCCAGTACAAGACGGTCAAGGAGCGCCTGATCCACGGGGGCAAGCGCAAGTCCACCGAGGACTTCTGGGCCCTCGACGACGTCTCCCTCACCGTCCGTGAGGGGGAGACCCTCGGCATCCTGGGCCGCAACGGCTCGGGCAAGTCGACCCTGCTCAAGTGCATCTGTGGCGTGCTGCAGCCCACCCACGGCGAGGTAGCCGTGCGGGGCAAGCTGGCCGGCTTGTTGGAGCTGGGCGCCGGCTTTCAGCAGGACCTGACCGGCCGGGAGAACATCTACCTCAACGGCTCCCTGATGGGGATGGCCAAGCGCGACGTGGACAAGGTCTTCGATGCCATCGTGGACTTCTCCGAGCTGGAGGAGTTCATCGACGGACCGGTCAAGTTCTATTCGTCCGGTATGTACGTGCGGCTCGGTTTTGCGGTCGCCGTGAACATGGACCCCGATGTCCTGGTGGTCGACGAGGTCCTGGCCGTGGGGGACGAGCGCTTCCAGCGCAAGTGCCTCGGCCGGGTCAAGGAGTTCCAGAAGGAGGGCCGGACCATTTTGCTGGTGACGCACGCGGCCGACACCGTGCGGAGCATCTGCGGCCGCGGCGCGGTGCTGAGCCACGGTCGCCTGGTGGGCGAGGGCGAGCCCGGTGAGGCGACGCGCATCTTCCGTGAGGGACTCATGGCGGAAGGCGCGGGCATGGCGGTGGCCGACCCCACGCTGGTGGCCGTGCCTGCCTTGCCGACGACGATCGACGTGGACTCGCCCGATACCGCGCGACCGGTCCGCTTCCGCTCCGTGCACCGGATCTACTCGGGTGACAACAACGTCCCCTACATGAGCACGGGTGACGATCTCACCATCCGGGTCGAGTTCGAAGCGCTCCACCCCACCCCCGATGTCGTCTTCTCACTCGAGATCCGGGACGCCGACAACACCATGGTGACGCGCACCGACACGTCGATCATCGGCATGGTGGTCGACGCCCCGCGCGGGGTCAGTGTGATGCACTTCGGGATCGTCAAGATGCCCCTGCTCGACGGCACGTTCACCTTCGCCATGGGAATCCAGAGCCGGGACGGCATTCTCTACGACTGGCAGGAGTCGGCCGGGACCTTCGCGGTCATGAACCCGGGCAAGACGACCGGCGCGCTGCGCATGGACGTGCACGCAGCTCTCATCTCGACCGAGAGCGACGTCGATTCGTCTGCCGCGCTCGCCTAACCGGTTCGGGCCAGACTCGCGCCATGAGTGACACGCACCAGATGCCCGCGGGAGACCCCGAGGCGTACGTGACCCAGGTCATGGCGGAGATTGCCGAGGAGGTCCGGCTGCGGCGGATCTCGGGCGACCTGCCGCCCAAGCTCGAGCGCGAGCTGGACGAGCTCTTCCTGGCCCACTCGCCGGTTGCGGGTCGCGGTGGCGACCTGGGCGACGCGCTGCGCATGGTCGACGCCGCCACGTTCATCGACCCCGTGGTGCCCGTGGAATCCGAGCGGGCCGCGGGTGCGGTCGTCAAGAAGGGCATGCGTTCCCTCCTGCTCTGGTACGTCGGGTGGCTGACGCACCAGATGAGCCAGTCGGCCTCCGCCGTCAGCCGCGCCCTGCACATCGTGGATGACCGCCTGCAGGCGCTCGAGCACCAGGTGGACGGCCAGCGTGTGCCGGCAGCGGACGTGGTCGAGTTCCCCGCCCTGCAGCACGGCGACGCCTGGTGGGTCGAACCCGCCACCGCCGCCGTGGCCAAGGCGCCCGGACGCGTCCTCCACGCCGCCTGCGGCGACGGCTGGTTCGTGCGCCGGGTCGTGGAGGCCGGCGGCGATGCCTACGGCGTCGACCCCCGCGCCCACGTCATTGCCGAGGCCGAACTCGGGCCGCTCGACCTGCGCAGCGAGGGCGTGGCGGCTCACCTCCGTGCGGTGGCCGCTGCGGGCTTGGGCGCCATCGTGCTGAGCAGCACTGTCGAGGGAATGGCCGCGGCCGAGCGCGGCCAATTGCTCGACGTGATCGGAACCGGCCTGGCCCCGGGCGGCACGCTCGTCGTCCATTCCGTGACCCGACAGGCCTGGGAAGCAGCCGACGCGCCGCCCGAGACCGACCTGGCCGCCGGCCGGCCGCTGCGTCCCGAGGCGTGGTGCAGCCTTCTGGGGCGGAGCGGGTACGACGCCGTGGCCCACTCGGGTCCGGGCGGGGCCGACTTCCTCGTCATAGCGCTCCGGTCCGCCATCACCTCGCCGTACGCTCCCGCAGAACGGTGAGCGCCGCCGCCGGGGGGCCGGTGGCCGTGCACCAGTTCATCGCCACGCTCAACCCGCACGACGCCACCGGGACGCATGCGCTGAAGCTGCGCGAAGCGTTGCGCGCCGCCGGGTGGCGCTCCGAGATCTTCGCCGAGGCGATCCACGACGACCTGGCGTCCGAGGCGTTCAAGCACTGGATGTATCCCGAGCACGCCGCCGCAGGCGACGTAGCGATCTACCAGTTCACGACGTCCTCGGCCGTGGCCGGCTATCTGGCCGAGCACGGGCTCCCGCTGATTCTGGACTTCCACAACTTCACCGGACCGGAGTTCTTCGCCGGCTGGGAGCCGCAGAGCGTCACGCGGGCAGCGGCGGCGGCGGAAGAATTGGCGCTGCTCGCTCCACGGGCACTGCTGGGGTTGGCCAAGAGCCCGTTCAGCGAGGAGGAGTTGCGGCGGTCGGGTTGCCGGCGCACCACGGTCGTGCCCGTGCTGGCGGACTACCGGCGCGTCACCGCGCCGCCGGACGCCCGGGTGGCGGCTGAGCTGGCCCGCGCCCGGGCGAAGGGTGGCGCCGATCTGCTGTTCGTCGGGCGGATCGTGCCCTCGAAGGCCCAGCACGAGCTGGTCAAGGCACTGTGGGCGTTCCGTCGGCTCTACGACGGGAAGGCGCGCCTCCATCTGGTCGGCGGCACGTCGAGCTTCGAGTACACCAAGGCCCTGCAGGACTTCGTGCACGATCTCGGCCTGTCCGCCGCCGTGCGACTGCCTGGCGAGGTGTCGGACGCCGCGCTGGCTGCCTACTTCGATGTCGCCGACGTCTATCTCTCGCTGTCCGCCCACGAGGGGTTCGGCGTCCCACTCGTGGAGGCCATGGTGGCCGGCGTGCCCGTCGTCACCCGCGGTGCCGGCGCGGTGTCCGACACGGTGGCCGACGCCGCGCTGGTGCTGGCCGCGGCCGACCCGTCCTACATTGCGGCGGCCGTGCACCGGGTCTGCACCGACCAACGCCTGCGCTCCACCTTGACGGCCGCCGGGACGCGTCGTGCGGCCGAGCTCTCCGCCGACGGGGGCGTCCGCATCGTCGACGCCGTCGCCACGGTGGTGGGGCGACCATGAGCAGAAAGGTGGCGTTCGTCACGCCTCGCTACGGGCCCCAGATCATGGGTGGCGCCGAGACGGCGGTGCGCCAACTGGCCGAGCACCTCCGCGCCCTGACGGACTGGGAGGCCGAGGTGCACACGACGTGCGCGCTCGACGCCATCACCTGGGCCGATGAGCTCGAGCCGGGTACCACCACCATCAACGGGGTGACCGTCCACCGGCACCCCTCCGCGCACGGCCGCCTGCCCGACTTCTACGGCCTCGACGGAACCGTCCGTCTCGCCCCCCGCCTGGCCACCCGGGAGCAGGGTGAGCGGTGGGTCGACTACAACGGGCCCGTCTCCCCGCGACTCGTCGACGCCGTCGTGGAGTCCGACGCCGACGTCGTGGCCTTTTCCCCCTACCTGTACCACCCGACCGTGGCGGCCATCGGCAAGGTGCGGGTGCCGGCCGTGTTCCACCCGGCGGCCCACGACGAGCCGGCCCTCTACCTGCCGGTGTTCCGAGGCACCTTTGGGGACGCCGACGCCTTCTGCTTCTACACGGCGTCGGAGCGGACACTCGTCGAACGGATGTACAACGTGGCGGAGCGCCCCCAGATCGTGCTCGGCCTCGGCGTGGGCGACTCGGAGGCGACCGGCCGCCCGGGCGGCGAGCTGGCGGGACTGGGGGACCGCCCCTACATCGTGAGCGTCGGGCGCGTGGACGAGCACAAGGGCTCCAAGATGCTCGCCTCCTACTTCGCCACCTACAAAGAGCGGCATCCCGGGCCTCTGGCGTTGGCGTTGGTGGGGCCGGTCTCCTACGAGCTCGCGCCCCATCCCGACATAGTCGTGACGGGCGCCGTGAGCGAGCCCGACAAGTGGGACATCATGCGCGACGCCCTGGTGTCGGTGTCGCCGTCGGCTCTCGAGTCGTTCTCCCTCGTGGTGATAGAGGCCTGGGTCGAGCGCCTGCCCGTCTTGGTGAACGGCTCCTGCGGGCCGACCCGGGAACACTCCGAGCGCTCGGGAGGGGGACTGTGGTTCACGTCCTACCCGGAGTTCGAGGCGGTGCTCGACCGGCTGGTGTCCGACGCCGAGCTGCGTGCCGAACTCGGGAGCCGCGGTCGGGTCTTCGTCGACCGGCACTTCCGCTGGCCCGTGCTGATCGAGCGCTACGAACAGTTCCTCGCGACCGTGGCGGAGCGTGGACGGGGCACGCCCGGCCTGTTCTGAGCCCGGCGACGGCCGGCCCGGATCAGAAGAGCGGGCGACCCACGACGGTGTACATGGGCTGCGCGATGGCGTTGCTGCCGATGTCGTGTGCGAGGTGGTGGCGCTGGGAGTGCATGGTGGTCTCGGTCTGCCCGAAGCCGAGGCGCTCCAGCATGGAGATGACGGCTCCGGGATAGATCGACCACCAGTTGGTGAGGTGGTGCTCGGCCGAGGGGGAGAAGCGCATGATGTTGGTCTGCGGCGGGTCGAGGTCGTCCTGCAGTGGCTCCGTGACGATCATCGTCCCCGTCGTCCGCTGCGCCGCTTGCGAGAGCGCCCCCCAGGGCTCACGCAGGTGCAACAGGATGGCACCCACCACGGTGACGTCGAATGTCCCGAGGTCGGCCGGCATGTCGTAGATGTTCCCCTGCACGAACTTGGCCGACGAGCCCAGAGTGCGGTGCAGGTACCACCAGGCGTCGTGATTGCGGTCGATGGTCTCCTGCATGACGCGCAATCGCTCCTCGTGCTGGTCCACTCCCTTGAGGGGAAGGGTGTCGATGGGGACGTCGAAGCCGGCCTCGAAGGCGACCACCTCGGCGCCCATGCGCTCCATGGTGAACGTCAGGTAGCCGGTGGCCGGTCCGAGCTCCAGCACACGCTTGCCGGCGAGGTCCACACCGCCGAGGTATTCGGACTCTTGGCCCCGCAGGTCCCACACGCCGGGCAGCACGGTGCCGTCGGGAAGCTCGAAGGCGTGATACCAGACGAAATCGGTGAGGTCGGCGCCCTCACGACGCTTCGACACGGCGGCCTGAAAGGCCGGGTCGAGCTGGCCGAGGTAGTCGTGTGGCGGGTAGGAGGGAAGGAGCGGGCCGCGCGGAGCCGTTGTCGCCGGGGCGGGCGAGCCGGAGGGCCCGCGCTCGGTGTCGCGTCGCCGGAACATGGGCCGTCACCTTACGACAGGGAGGCGGGCGCACCCGGGAGTGTCGCCCGCGGGCCTGGGCTAGAAGCCGTCCATGCCGACCATCGGCTTGTTCAGGTGCTGCCCGCCCATGGAGCCGCGGAACGGCGCGTCGCCGTAGCTGAAGATGCCGCCGTCCGACGCCACGAACCAGTAGCCCAGCCCGTCACCGGTGGATTGCATCGCCACCACCGGCTGGTTGAGATGGATGGAACCGGTGGAGCCGAAGAAGGGCGCCCCGAAAGCGAAGATGCCGCCGTCCGAGCCCACCAGCCAGTAGCCGCCGGTCACCGGGTCGGGCGTGATGCCCACGATGAAGCCGTTCAGATGGAGGCCGAGTGAGGGGATGTCGCCGGCGGGGGTGGCATCCCCGAAGGAGAAGACCCGACCGGTCGTGCTCACCTCCCAGTACCCGCCGCCGTCGGGCGTCGCCGCCATCCCCACGATGCTCTGTCCGGGGACGGACGCGGCGGAACCGTAGAACTGCGCATCGCCGTAGGAGAAGATGCCGCCGTCCGAGGCCACCAACCAGTACCCTCTGCCGTCAGGGGTGGCCGCCATGCCTGTCACGGGTGCGTTGAGCTTGAGGGAACCGGTCGAGCCGTAGAAGCCGGAGTTGCCGTAGGAGAACACCCCTCCGTCCGACGCGACCAGCCAGTAGCCACCTTGGCCCGGCACGGCCGCCATGCCGACCACGGGCTTGTTGAGGCTGATGCTTCCCGTGCTCCCGCAGAAGTCCTGCCCGAAGGCGAAGATCCCACCGTCGGAGGCCACGCTCAGATAGCCGTTCTGCGCCGCCGCCGGACGGTTGCAGGTCCCCAGTGCGTTGCCGCCCCCGACGAAGCCGGTCAGCGCGGCATCGTGATGGAATTGGGGCCACCCGCCGGCCTTGACGGCGTTGGCCGAGGAGGACCCGGCGACCTCGAAGTGCTGGACGATGCCCTGCACGTAGTTGGCGCCGTTGGGCTGGAAGTACCCGGCCACCGTGATCCCGATGGACCCGTTGGCATCCGGCGTGACCACCGCCGCGTTCTGGAAACCCCATTGACCGCCCGAGGGCACGACGCCGCCGTTGCCCGAACCGTCGTCGACGTGGGCCACCTGCAGGCCGGAGGGCCCGTCGAGGATGAACAGGCCGTGCGTGGTCGGCACGATCACGTCCTGCGCGCCGCTGCCGTTGAGATCAGCCGTCGTCACGGAGCCGAGGACGGGACCACCCACGGTGGTCCGCCAGAGGGTGGCACCCGTGGCGGCATTGAGCGCGTACACCGAGCCGTTGCTGGTGCCTTCGACGGCGGCGAGCTGCCCATTGCCCTGCACGTCGGCCAGCGCGGGACTGCCTCCCGTCGAGCCGTCGAGGGTGTCGTTCCACACCTGGTTGCACTTGGTGTCGAAGACCTTGACGGTGTTCTCGTCGCTGGCGCCCGGGTAGAAGGTGCCCGTGCCGGTGGCGATCCCGTAGGCCCCGCCGGGGAGGATGGGGCCGACGGCGGGGGAGGAGTCGACCTGCTCGTTCGTGTTGGCGCTGCAAACGATCCCGCCGTGGTCGTTGTACACCCGGACGTGGCCTCCGTTGGAGTAGTGCGTCCCGAGTGCGAAACCCTGCGACGATGCGCCACCGACGGCGAAGTCGTCCGAGCCGGTGCCGTAGAAGTCGCCCGCCGCCGCCGTGGAGAACACGCTGTCGGCGGAGAACTGCGGCCAGCCCGCGGCCGGCACGCCGTTCGCCGCGTTGAGCCCGTAGGTCATTTGGCCGAGCGAGCCGCCCTCGACGAGCGATCCCCCGTTGGCGATCGACAGCGACGCCTGTACGCCACCGTCAGGGGCGGTGTCAGTGGGCGGATTGGTGACGACCTGGTTCCATGACTCCGTCCCGTTCGGGGCGTACACGTAGTAGCCGCCGTCGACCGGCGCGGCCGCGTTCCCGGCACCGAAGTACAGCTCGTTGTTGCCGCCGACCGAGGCGGTCGAGTCGACGGGTGGTCGCCCGGGGATCGCCACGCCGTTGACGCCCGTCGCCGGCAACCCCCCGGAGGGATTGCTCAAGCAACCCTGGCCCGAGCCCACGGCGCTGCCCGTCCCGCTGCCCCAGCCCGGGAGGACCGCGCCGGTCAGCAGGCTGAGGCCGTAGATGGCGCCCTGGCGGTCACCGACCTCGATCCCGGGGGTGCCGCCGTCGTTGAACGCCACCGGTGAA
Organism: uncultured Acidimicrobiaceae bacterium; assembly: GCA_963738135.1. GTDB lineage: Bacteria > Actinomycetota > Acidimicrobiia > Acidimicrobiales > RAAP-2 > Bog-473. The sequence goes on from CAVTVK010000002.1 coordinate 327,590, forward strand.
GCCTGGGCGACCCCGCACGGCGCGTCGTTGAGGATCGTGCCCGCACCGGCATTCCACGTTTCGGTGAGTGACAGCGGAGCCGGAGCGCCCGACACGCTCTGCGGCGTCTCGGCCACGAGGGCGATGCTCGCTCCGGTCACGGTGACGCCCACCAGAAGGCATCGGGTCGCCAAAGTGCGCGTGCTGTTCACGTTGCCCTGCATTCTCTCCGCATCGTGCGAAGGTACTCGTTTGGAGCGGGTCAAAAAAGGCAGACATCAGAATGAAAGGGGCGCATCGCCGGTAGCATCGGGCGCCATGTCCGCCGGTCCTCCTTCAACGGGCGCTGCCGATCAGCCTGGTGATCTGGGCGAAACCGCGAACCCTGCCCCGGCGGACCGGGCCCGGGCGGCGGCGGCGCTCCACGAGGCCTTCACGCGATTGTCACCTCAGGGCAGCGACGCCTGGAACTTCTTGGCGGCCTTCACCCACCTGGGCGATCGCTACGGGCCGTACCACCCTGGCGCGTCGGCACTCTCCGACGCGCTGGCGTCCGGTCGGGACGATGTCCCCCGCAGCGGTCCGTTGGACCGTCTCCGCCCGCGCCGCGAACGCGCCGGACGGACGCCGGCAGGCGACAAGACGGATCTCGAAGAGGCGATGGGGCATGTCGTGGAAGCGTTCCGCTTCCTGTCGGCGCGCGTCGAGACGCTCGAAGCGAGACTGGCGGCGGAGGACAGGCCGGTGGAAGGTCCGGCCTGGCTCGTCCCGGCGCGCGAGATGGGTGCGCTGACGGATCCGGTCGCGGCCCACCTGCTGGCCCGGACGCCCGGCGGCGTCATCGTCCATGCGGATTGTGGTGACGGTGACCTGCTGCGCGCGCTGCATGACCGCGACGTCGAGGCCCACGGCGTCGAGCCGCGGGGCGCCGTGGCGCTGCGCGCCATTGAGCGCGGGTGCTCCGTGACCATCGCCGAGGCATCGGAACACGTGGCCTCCCGTGCCGAGGCCTCGACGGGTGGCGTCGTGTTGAGTGGTGTGGTCGACCGCATTCCCTTGCACGCCCTGCTCCCGCTGCTGGCCCAGAGCCGCCGCGCGCTGCGTCGAGGGGCGCCGCTGGTCGTGGTCACCGAGCCCGTGGCGTCCGTCGACGCACGCGACGCGCCCGCCCGGGACCTCATCGACGGCCGCCCACTGCACGAGGCGACCTGGGAGCTGCTCCTGCAGCGGGCGGGGTTCGTCGAGGTGGCGCCGCTGCCCGAGGGGACCGGACAGGACCACCGCACGGTCCTGTCGGCCGTCGCCCCCTCGTGAGCGGCATTCACCACTTCGTCCCCGTCCTGCACCGAGGTGATGCGGTGGGCCGCCACACCCTGCGGCTGCGCGAGGCCACACGGCGGCGCGGCATTCGGTCGGAGATCTTCGTCGATACCGTGGACGACGAGACGGCGGACGAGACGGTGCCCGTCCTGTCGTACCCCGACAGGGCCCAGGCGGGCGACGTGGTCGTCTACCAGTTCGCCACCGCCTCGGCCATGGCGCCGTGGTTGGCCGGCCGGTCGGAGACCCTGGTCGTGAACTACCACAACGTCACGCCACCCGAGCTGATGGCGCCCTGGGACAACCACCTCGCTCTCGGGCAGCTGCGGGCCCAGGGCGACCTGCGGCTGCTGGCCCCGCGCACGGCGCTGGCCGTGGCCGACTCCGCCTACAACGAGGCACACCTGGCCGCCTCCGGCTTCGCGCGCACGGATGTGATCTCGCCGTCGGCCGCCCTCAATGACCCGGGTACCTCTGGGGCCACCGGCGAGGCGCCGCCGGGTGTCGCGCTGCGGCGTGGCGCGCGCTGGCTGGCGGTCGGGCGTGTCTCGCCCAACAAGGCGCTGGAGAGCACCATCGCGGCGCTGGCCGTCGCCCGCGCGCATGGCGATCCCGAGGCGACCCTCCAGCTGATCGGCAAGCCGGCCACCGATTCGTACGTGTCCGCGCTGCACTGCTACGTGGCCGAGCTCGGCCTTGCGTCCGCGGTGCAATTCTCGGGCCATGCCAGCGATGCCGTGGTGGCATCGGCCTACGCCAGCGCCGACGTGCTGGTCGTGACGTCCGAGCACGAGGGCTTCTGCGTGCCCGTCGTGGAGGCGATGGCGGCGGGGGTGCCGGTGGTGGCATTCGATCAGGGTGCGGTGCCCGAGGTCCTCGGCGGTGCGGGGGTGCTCGTCTCCGACAAGGACCCCTACGCGCTGGCCTCGGCCATACAGGCGCTCCTGCTCGATGCACCCCGGCGCAACGACCTCGTCGCGGCGGGGCGAGGGCGCCTGGCCGCGCTCGACCTCGGTTCGGCCGCCGACCGGTTCGTCGACCTGCTCGTCCCGTTGGCCGGGCCCACCACCACGCCGTGAGCGGCATTCACCAGTTCGTCCCGATGCTGCACCGCGCCGACGCGGTCGGACGGCACACGTTGCGATTGCGCGATGTCCTGGTGGCGCGTGGCATTCCCTCTCACGTCTACGTGGAGGTGGACGACCCGGCGACGGCGCCCGAGACCCGCCCGTTCGGGCGTTACGCCCATGAGGCCGAGGCCGGGGACGTGCTCGTCTATCAATGCGCGACTGCCTCGGCCATCGGTCCGTGGCTCGGCGCCCGCAGCGAACGCCTGGTCGTGAACTACCACAACGTGACGCCGCCCGAGTTCTACGCCCCCTGGGACAACGGCATGGCGCGGCACCAGCTCCTGGCGCAAACACAGCTACGGGAGCTGGCTCCTCGCGCCGCGCTCGGTCTGGCCGTGTCCTCGTTCAACGAGGCGGAGTTGCGCCAGGCCGGCTTCGGGCGCACCGCCGTGGTGCCTCCCGCCGCCATGGCGCCGGCGGGGCTCGCACGACCGGCGACGCCGGCACCGGGGCGCAACGGTGCACGGTGGGTCAGCGTCGGGCGTCTCGCACCGAACAAGGCGATCGAGCTGGCGGTGATGGCGTTGCTCGTGGCGCGGACGCACGGTGATCCGGCGGCGACGCTCCATGTGGTGGGCCGGCCGGTCGTCCCTTCGTACACGGCCGCGTTGCATCGCTTCGTCGACGAGCTGGGTCTCCACCATGCGGTCACCTTCGCCGGCCCGGTGAGCGACGATGCGCTGATGGCCCATCTGGCCGAGTCCGACGTGCTGGTGGTGCCTTCCCGCCACGAGGGCTTCGGCGTGCCGGTGCTGGAGGCGATGCTGTGCAGCCTGCCCGTCGTGGCCAATCACGCCGGCGCACTGCCGGAAGTGGTGGGCGACGCCGGCGTGCTGGTCGACGCGACTGACCCCTATGCGCTGGCGCAGGCCATTGCCCTCGTCGTCGGTGACGTGGAGCGGCGCGCCGCCTTCGCTGCTGCGGCGGGACGCCGGATCGCTGCTCTGAGTCTGGAATCGGCCGGTGACCGCGCCGCAGACCTGCTCGTCGCACTCCGTTCGGGCTCCTGAGCGGCGGCGACCCAGCCGCACGCGCCGTCCCGAGGGATCAGGTGGCGCCCACGGCGTGTTGTACCAGCGTGACGAAGCGGCGGGTGGACGCCGGCAGATCGAATCTGGCCGCCCGCTCGCGCCCCGCCGCCGCCAGCACGTCCCGCAGGCGCTGGTCGCGCAGCACGCGCCCGACGGCGGCGGCGAACGGCACGGCGGACTTGTCGGGCAGGACGAGCCCGGCGCCCCCGACGGTCTCGGGCACCGCGGCGACGCCGTAGGCGACGATCGGGACGCCGTGGCCCATGGCTTCGGCCAGGGGCACGCAGAAGCCCTCGTGGTCGGAGGCCATCACGAAGACGTCGGCCGCCCGGAAGTGGGCCTCGAGCTCCGCGCCGCTGACCGAACCGGGGAGGGTGACGACATCGCGCAGCCCGAGCTCGTCGATGAAGGCGCGCAGCGCCGGCTCGTAGGTCTCCCCGAGGGGCGAGCCGACGAGATGCAGTCGAGCGGCCGGGTCGTCGGTGCGCCGGAGCACGTCGAGCATCTTGACGAGATCGTGCGGCGCCTTGTGCGGCGAGATCTTCCCGACGTAGAGCAGGTCCGCCCCGCCCTCTCGCTCCTTGCGGCGCGCCAGGAGCTGCGCCAGCTCGCGATCGGGCTCGTCGCTCTTCGACTGCATGTCGATCAGCAGCGGGACGACGGCGGTCCCCTCGTACCCGAGCGTGCGCAGCTCGGACTCGTTGAAGGCGGAGTCGGCGACGGCGAAGCGGCTCTGCGGGGCCAGGCGAGCCAGCTGGGTGCGCCCGAGCGCGACCTCGTAGGCCACGGCGGGCTCCCAGTCTCGCAGGAGGTCGGCCGGCGTGATGTTGTGATAGTTCACCAACTTGGGCTCCGTCCGCGCCGCGAGGATGTCGAAGACGGGGCTCCCGATGGACGCTTGATACAGCAGCCAGCGATCACGACCGGCTCGCCCGAGCTCGATCACGGGCTTGCCCTCGGCCTGCACGTCCTGCGTGTAGCTGCCGTAGTAGATGTCGGAGTCGATGCCGGCGGACCGCAATCCGTCCCGCAAGTGCAGCGTGTGCACCCCGATTGCGTCGCGGCTGGCGAGGGACGGAATGACCTGGTCGACCCGCACGGCCGTGCAGTGTACCGGCGCGTCGCGCACCCCGATGGCCGCTCCCATGCACCAATTTGCCCTGGTCGCGCCGGTACCCTTGGTGCATCGTGTTGGTCCGAACTGCTGTGGCGCGCCCCTGTCCGCCGCGCCGCTCCACCTCCAAGGCGTTCGGCGCCTTCTTCCTGACGCTGGCCTTTGTGGTGCCCACCGCGCTGCTCGGCCTGGCCTCCCCGGCGGCGGCCGACCTCAACGCGCCGGACCGGGCGTCCGTGCCGGCGCTGGCGCCGCACGCGCAGTCGCATGCCCTGCCGGGTGACGCCACCAACGTGCGCATCGACATGACCGAGAACGACGGCCTCGATGTGATCGTGGCCGGGTCGGGCGGCGCCGTCTCCTCGCCGGGCGTGCCCAGCGCGGCGGCCGTCCGGTTCCAACAGGCCGGCGGGGGCACGTGGAACGTCGAGACCGGCGCCGGGTGCTCCGGCCCGTGGAGCGCCCCGGTCGTGACGGGTCAGACGAACCCCACGGCCTCGCCCGTCGGGGGGCTCCTCACCCTCTGTGTGGCCAGCGGCAGTCCCACGGTGCACGGCACGTTCACGGCGATGTACAACTCGGCCAATCAGGCCCGCTCGGTCAACACGCTGCCGCTCGAGCAGTACGTGGCCGACACGGTGCCCGGCGAGTCGCCGTCCAGCTGGGCCGCTCTCGGCGGTGCCGGACCGCAGGGGATGGACTGGGGCTTCCAGGAGCTCGAGGCGCAGGCGGTGGCCGTGCGTTCCTACGTCCTGGCCAATCTCGGCGGCTACGGCGGCTATGCCGACACGTGTGACCTGACCTGCCAGACCTACCGCGGCACCCAGTACGAGACGCAGACGAGCATCGCGGCGGCCAACGACACCGCCGGCCAGGTGATGATCATGCCGGGCGGACAGATCGCCACCACCGAGTACTCCGCCTCGACGGGTGGCTACACGTCGAGCGCCAATCAGCAGTCGCCCTTCACGGCGGTGCCCGACGACGGCGACGCCGTCAGCGGCAACAGCAACCACACCTGGTCCACATCGGTCAGTTTTGCAACCGTCCAGTCCAAGTGGCCGCAGATCGGGACGTTCACCGGGTTCGGGGGCGCGACGGTCGATCCCGGCCATCCCGCCGGAATCAACTATGGGCGGGTGGACACGATCACGCTCGTCGGAACCGGGGCACCCAGCGGCATGACCATTCCCGGCACCGAGTTCTACGTCGACCTCGGTCTGAAGTCCGATCTCTTCAGCGTCACCGGCCAGGCGGGCACCACCGTGTCGATCATCGGGCAGGGTTGGGGGCACGGCATCGGCATGGGTCAGTGGGGCGCCCTCGGGTACGCCATCGGGCAGGACAACGGCGAGGGGAACTGGACGTACAGTCAGATCGTCAACCACTTCTACGGTCCCGCCACGCTCGGCAGCCTGCCGGGCGGGGCGAGCTTGGCCGGCGGGCAGGACAGCGGCGGGGTCGGCGGCTACTGGATCAACGCGTCGGACGGCGGCGTCTTCAGCTTCGGCAACGCGCAGTTCTACGGGAGCACCGGGGGCATGCGCCTCAACCAGCCCGTGGTCGCCATGGCCTCGACGCACGACGCGGCGGGCTACTGGGAGGTGGCGAGCGACGGTGGCGTGTTCAGCTTCGGCGACGCGCCGTTCCACGGCAGCACCGGGAGCATCCGACTGAACAAGCCCATGGTGGGCATGGCAACGACCCCCGACGGGGGCGGCTACTGGCTGGTGGCCTCCGACGGCGGGATCTTCGCCTACGGCAACGCCCAGTTCTACGGCAGTACCGGCAGCCTCGTCCTGAACAAGCCGGTCATCGGCATGGTGCCCACCCACGACGGCGGCGGCTACTGGCTCATCGCGTCCGACGGCGGGCTCTTCGCCTTCGGCGACGCCGGGTTCCACGGGTCGCTCGGCTCCACGCCACCGCCCACGCCGATTGTCGGCGTCGCGCCCTCTCCCGACGGCGGCGGCTACTGGATGCTCGAGGCAAACGGCACGCCCCACGCCTTCGGCGACGCGCCGTCGGTCGCGCTCTCGGCCGCCTCCCCGGGGCTCGGGACATTGAAGAGCCCCATGACGGGCCTCATCCCGGACTTCAGCGGGGGAGGGTTCGACGCCGTCAACGCCAGCGGCCAGGCCTTCGCCTACGGCGACGCGCCCTACTTCGGCGACGTCACCACGGCCGTACCCGGCTACTCAGGCCATGCCGTCGGCATCGCCGCCACGCCGGGCTGACCCGGTCAACCGGCGGTTGCGTTCACCGCGGAGAGGCGCGGGAACCGGCGCAAGCGGCCGAGCGGTCCCAATCGTCCGGCGTCCACACCGTGGTCCGCCGCGTTGAGCAGGCGCAGATCACCGCGGCTGTTGCCATAGACCCACAACACCGGCTGCTCGCCACCGTTGCTCGACAGCAGGCCACGCGAGCGGAGGTGGACGACGAGCCGGGCGTACTTCTCGGCCCCCCGGCAGTTCTTACCCTCGTAGCCACCGGTGAGCAGTCCGCCGCCGCCGACGGCCAGGCGGGTGGCCACCACTCCGTCCACGCCGAGCTCCTCGCCGGCCGGGCTGACGTAGCACTCGGGTGAGGCCGAGACGATGACCGTGTAGTGGCCCTGGCGGCGGTGCCACTCGAGCCGCTGGTGGGTGTCGGTGCGCAGATGGCGCTGCAGGTGGCGGTGGGCGAAGGCGGCCGAGCGGCGATCGACCTCGTCGACTGCCAGGCCCCCGAGCAGGCGCATGAAGAGCTTCTCCTTGACCTCGTCGGCCGCGGTGCCGCCGGTGATGGCGGCGCGCAGGAGGGCGGGGGAGAGGCGCAGGGTGGCGCGCAAGACCGGCAAGAGGCCGCGCAGGCTGATCAAAAAGGGGAAGGCGCTGCTCCCGTCGGTCAGCGTGCCGTCGAAGTCGAAGGCGGCGACGGTAGGACGGTCCGGAGGCTGGCGTCCGTTCACGGTGTCGTCAGTCGAGCGCAGTGCCACGACGGCCGGCACCTCCCGCAAAGCGCAGCGCTCCCTCGAGCGTCTCGCCGCTGCGCACCACGTCGCGGCCGCGTCGGGCCTCCCCGAGTGCGGCTTCCTCCTCGGTCAGCCCCCATTGCTCGAGCGCACTCAAACGGTCCGAACGCAGGCAGATCTGGGGCAGCGCGGCCAACTGGTGGGCCAAGGCGACGGCGGCGGCCTGCGCCTCGCCCGGCGGCGACGACGCGGGTGGCCAGGCCCATGGTGAGCGCTTCGGGGGCCGAGACCGCTCGTCCGGTCAGGATCAGGTCCATGGCCCGCCCATGTCCGATGAGCCGGGGGAGCCGGACGGTGCCGAGGTCGCACAGCGGCACCCCGAAGCGGCGGCAGAACACCCCGAAGATGGCGTCCTCGGCAGCAATACGCAGATCGCACCAGAGTGCGAGTTCGATGCCGCCGGCCACGGCGTAGCCCTCGACGGCGGCGATGACGGGCTTGCCCAGCGTGAGCCGGGTGGGCCCCATCGGCCCGGGGCCCTGGTCGGGGATCGGCCGGCGGTCCCCCTCGGCCACCGCCTTGAGGTCGGCTCCGGCGCAGAACGTCCCGTCCGCTCCCACGAGCACGGCCACCGAGCGCTCGTCGTCGCTGTCGAAGCGAAGGAAGGCCTCGCGCAACTGGTCGGCGCACACGCTGTCGACGGCGTTGCGGCGCTCGGGGCGGTTGATCGTGACCACCGTCACCGGGCCGTCGTGCTCGACGACGAGGGAGTCGTCCCGGTACGGCCGGTAGGTGCCCGAAGTGGGCTCGTCGACCACGGGGTCGGGACTCATGAACGCATTCTCGCACGGAGGACCGGGGGGTCCGCACATCGAGGTCGCGCTCGAGCCCAGGTGGATGGCCTTTTTCCGCAGCCGGACCCCGGGGGCGGAAATATGACCAATCATGTCGACAATTGGTGGGACAGCCGGTAAAGTCACAGTCCGCATCTACGGACCTTCACCATTTCAGGAGGAGCACAATGGCAGTACGACTCGGGGACACCGCCCCCGACTTCACGGCGGACACCACCGAAGGCACCATCAATTTCCACGAGTGGTTGGGTGACAGCTGGGGGATCCTGTTCTCACACCCCAAGGACTTCACGCCGGTCTGCACGACCGAGCTCGGCGCCTTCTCCAAGGCCAAGCCCGAATTCGACAAGCGCAACGCCAAGCTGATCGGCCTGTCGGTCGACTCGGTCGAGTCCCACAAGGGCTGGGCCGGCGATATCCAGGAGACACAGGGGTCCGCCCTCGCCTTCCCGCTGATCGGCGACGAGGACCGCAAGGTGGCGGACCTCTACGACATGATCCACCCGAACGCCGACAACACCTTGACGGTGCGCTCCGTCTTCATCATCGGCCCGGACAAGAAGGTCAAGCTGACGCTGACCTATCCGGCCTCGACCGGCCGCAACGTCGACGAGATCCTCCGCGTCCTCGACTCGCTGCAGCTGACCGCCGACTACTCAGTGGCCACGCCGGTCAACTGGACCGACGGCGAGGACGTCATCATCGTTCCGGCGCTGAGCGACGACGACGCCAAGGGCCGTTTCCCGAAGGGCTGGAAGGCCCTGAAGCCGTACCTGCGGGTGACGCCCCAGCCCAATCGCTGAGGACACCTGTGCGCCCGGCTGCACGGGCGTGATTGTGGAACGTGCCGGCCCTCGGGGCCGGCACGTTCGCGTCCGGGGCCGCTGCCGGGTGGGGGGCCGCAGGTCTGTCACACCGGTGGGGGACCATGGCGCCCGGCGCGCCATGGTGGTGCGATCGCAGCGGCGACACGGGGACCAAGTGGACCAAGGGACCCGGTGGACCCGGTGCACCCGGTGGACCCGGTGGACCAAGTGGACGAGGAGTGGACCGATGGCTGAACCCGACACCTTCCAGCTGGCCGATCGGGCCCTGACCCGCGTGGTGGCCCGGATCAGCCCCGGGCAATGGGACGTCGTGCTGCCGCCCACGTTCGCCACCGGCAGTCGGCCGGAGCCGACTTCGCTGAGGACCCTGGTGAACTACCACGCCTACGACGACGCCTGGGTGCCCGACATGTTGGCCGGCAGGACGATGGAGGAAGCGGGCCGGGACAAGTTCGACGGGGATCTCCTGCGGCAGGACCCCGTGGCGAACTTCGAGGCCATCGTGGACCGCGCCTGTGCGGCGGCGGCGGCGGTGACGGATCTGGACGCGGTGGCGCACCTGTCGTTCGGCGACTACTCGGTGCGGGAGTACTTCTGGCAGATCACTTCCTTCCGGGCCCTGCGGGCGCACGACATCGCCCGGGAGATCGGGGTCGACCCTGACCTCCCGGAGGAGCTCGTGCAGGGCGTCTGGGACGAGGTCAGCCCCCACGCCGAGGAATGGCGCGCCATCGGCGTCTTCCCGGCCGCTGTCCCCGTCCCCGAGAGTGCTCCGTTGCTCGACCGTCTCCTCGGCATCACGGGGCGGCCGCCCGACTCGGCCTGAATGGGGGCGGCTCTCAGCTCGACGGCGGGACGAGCTCGTCGCGGAGCTCTCGTTTCAACACCTTGCCCTGCGGGTTGCGCGGCAAGGGCTCGGCGCGGAACCAGATGTGCGTGGGCACCATGAACCCCGCCAACCGGGCCTTCACGTGCTGCTGGAGCTCGTCCGCCGTGACCTTTGCGCCCGGGCGCAGCACGACAACCGCTCCCACCTCTTCGCCGAGCGTCGGGTGGGGCACGCCGATCACGGCGCAGTCGGCGACGGCCGGGTGCTCGAAGAGGGCGGCCTCGACCTGCACCGAATACACGTTCTCGCCGCCCCGGATGATCATGTCCTTGGCCCGGTCGACGATGTAGATGAAGTTCTCCTCGTCGAGCTGCGCCACGTCGCCCGTGTGCAACCAGCCTTCGGTGAAGGTGTTGGCGGTCTCCTCGGGACGGTTCCAGTAGCCGCGCACCACGTTGGGCCCTTTGATCCACAACTCGCCGCGCACCTCGGGCCCGCGGGGGATGGTGTCGTCAGGCACGTCACCGGCGAAGTCCTCGGGCACCACCGCCACGTCGCAGACCGGGACTGGCGGACCGACGCTGTCCGGCTTGGCCACGTAGTCGCCTCCCGAGTTCATTGAAGTGACCGACGACGTCTCGGTAAGGCCGTAGCCGTTCGAGGGCTGGCCGATGGGCCAGGCGGCGCGGATGCGCCGCACGAGGTCGGGCGGCGCCGGCGCACCTCCGTAGGACACGCCGCGGATGGAGGAGGTGTCGTACTTCGAGAAGTTGGGCGAGTCGAGCACCTGCATGACCATGGCCGGGACGCCGCCGAAGGTTCCGATCCTCTCCCGCTCGATCAACTCGAGCGCACGATCGGGCTCGAAGTGGTGCATCATCACGAGCTTCCCGCCGGCCGCCAGGTTGGACACCATGACGGAGTGGCATCCGGTGGCGTGGAAGAGCGGCACCGAGAGAAGGAAGGCCGCTTGGGTCTTCTCGCCGGTCGGCACGAGGGCGGAGCCGAAGCGGGTGGCGCCGCGGGTGTTGATGAAGAAGAGGCTCATCAGATTGGTGCCCATGTTGCGGTGGGTGCCGACCGCTCCCTTCGGACGCCCGGTGGTGCCCGACGTGTAGAAGATGGTGGCGTCGTCCTCCGGATCGATGACGAGGTCCGGCGGCACTGCGGCCTCGTCCACGGCGCCCAGCGCCAGGGGGAACGGCCATTCGGGCACCGGTGCCCGGCCACCCGGCGGTTCGTAGACGGCCAGGGGCGCCTTGGGCTCGGTGCGGTGCTCGTCGGCCACGATCATCGCCCCGAGGTCCGACAGCCCACCGAGAAAGGGGCGGATCCGCTCGGCCCGCTCCGTGTCGACGAAGGCCACCTTGGAGCCCGAGTCCTCGAGCCCGTACCGCAGCTCCTCGCCGCTCCACCACGCGTTGAGCGGGACGACGATGGCGCCCGCCAGCGCCGCCGCCCAGAAGGCCATGACCCACTCCGGCAGGTTCCGCATGATGATGGCGACCCGGTCGCCCTGCTCGATCCCGAAGGTGGCGCGCAGGCGGTGCGCCAGCGTGCAGGCGATGCGGTAGTGCTCGGCGAAGGTCGTCCGCTCGTCCTCGTACACGAGGAAGACCGCGTCGCCGTGGCCCAGTGACATGTCCATGATGGCCCGGAGAGAGGGCGGCGCGTGCTTCCAGGTCCGCGTGGGCACGCCGCGGATGGAGAGCTCCTCCATCTCGAAGAGCTGCCCCGGCGCGGTGAGCTGCTCGTTGGCCTCCGCGATGGTCATCGACGGAGCGTCCTTGCCGGTGGTGCTCACGTAGCCTCCTTCTCGCCCGTGACCTTCTCGCCCGTGACGTTCTCGTTCGTGACGTTTTCGCCCGTGGCTTTCCCGCTCGTTGCCTTCTTGCCCGTGGGGGCGTGGTCGAAGATCGCAGCGCGGTAGTAGGCCAGTTCCGCCACTGACTCTCGGATGTCCTGCAGGGCCCGGTGGCCCCCCAGTTTCGTGGGAGCCGCCTTGTAGACCTCGGGGAGCCAGCGCCGGCAGAGCTCCTTGATGGTGGAGACGTCGACCGAGCGGTAGTTGAGGAAGTCCTCGATAGCGGGGAGCTGATCGTCCAGGAAGCGCCGGTCCGTTCCGATGGAGTTCCCGGCCAGAGGCACCGTGCGGGCCTCGGGAATGTGCGACTTGAGAAAGGCCAGGGTCTGGGCACCGGCATCGGCCAGGGTCAGCGTGGATTCCTCCATGGCACTGAGGAGGCCCGAACGGGTGTGCATGGTGCGCACGAAGTCGTCCATGTTCGCCAGCTGTTCGGGCGAGGCGTGCACCACCAGGTCGGGCCCCTCATGAAGGATCTCGAGGTTGTCGTCGGTCACGAGGCAGGCGATCTCGACGATGGTGTGGCGCGCCGGATCGAGCCCCGTCATCTCGAGATCGATCCAGGCCAGCATGCGCGGGCATGCTACCGGTCGATGCGCAAGAGGGAAGCTGGCTCGGCTCCCTGTAGTGTCCGGCGATGCTGCCCGTGCCTTTGCAACAACTCGACGGTGAGCTGCCTGTTCCGGGCTACGCACGCGAAGGCGACGCCGGCGCCGATCTCGTGGCCACCACCGACGTGGCGTTGCCCTGCCGGGGCGGCCGCGCCGTGGTCCCCACCGGCTTCGCCCTCGCCATCCCCGATGGGTTCGCGGGCCTCGTGCTGCCGCGGAGCGGCCTGGCGGCCCGTCACGGCCTCACCTGCCTCAACGCCCCCGGCCTGATCGACTCCGGCTACCGGGGCGAGGTCCAGGTGGTCCTCGTCAATCACGATCCAGAGAAGGACTACACCGTCCGCCGGGGCGACCGGGTGGCGCAACTGGTCCTGATAAAGGTGGAGCGGGCGGCCTTCCAAGTCGTGGGTGACGGTGGGCTGGGGGAGTCGCAACGGGGCGGCGGCGGCTTCGGGCACACCGGCACGTGACGGACGGGCAGGGAGACGCTAAGAAAGGCAGGGTGATGCAGTCACTGGTCGGCATGGATGCGGCCTTCCTCTCGTTGGAGACCCCCACGACCCCCATGCATGTCGGGGTGGCGCTCGTGCTCGACCCGCCCGAGGGCACCCGCTCGCTGTTCTCCCCGTCCACTCGCTACGCGCAGATTCGCCGGGTGATTCAGCAACGCCTGCACCTGATCCCCCCATTGCGGCAACGAGCCCTCCGGGTGCCGTTCGGACTGCACCATCCGGTCTGGGTGGACGACCCGGAATTCGATCTCGACGATCACCTCAGCAGGGCGAGCCTGCCCTCGCCCGGGGGAAAGTCCGAGCTCGACGCCTTCGTGGCCGGGGTCATGAGCCGCCAGCTCGACCCGGACCGCCCGCTCTGGGAGATGCATGTGGTCGAGGGCCTGGAGGGGGAGTGCACGGCCCTGGTGGCCAAGGTGCACCACGCCATTCTCGACGGGGTGAGCGGCGCGTCCGTGCTGGCGGCATTCCTGGACCTGACGCCTCGCACCCGCGTCGTGGCATTGCCCCCCGAGTGGAACCCCGAGCCTCTGCCCTCCAACACCCAGATGTTGCGTCATGCTGCCTCGTCGTTGGCCCGACAGCCGGGATCGGCGCTCAACGCGTTGCAGGCCGGGGTCGAGGCCGTCGCTGATCTCGGCATGCACAACCGTGAGCTGGCAGGCCGCGGCGAGCAGGCGCCCCCCGGGTTCTTCGCCGCCCCTCGCACCTCGTTCAACGGCGCCGTCTCGAACCGCAAGCGTTTTGCCGGCCTGGCGGTGCCGCTCGAGGACGTGAAGCTGGTGAGCCGGGAATTCGAGGCCACGGTCAACGACGTCATCCTGGCCTGCGTGTCGGGTGGGCTGCGCCGCCTGCTGAACGCCCGCGGGGAAGTGGCCGAAGGGTCCATGGTGGCCATGGTGCCGGTCTCGACGCGGGCCGAGGGTGAGTCAGAGGACCTGGGCAACCAGATCTCAGGCATGCTGGTCTCGCTGGCCAGCGACGTCGATGATCCGGTGGCCCGGCTCGACGCCATCTCGGAGTCGACCCGGGTGGCCAAGGAGCAGGAAAAGCTGCACGGGGGCCGCCTGCTGGGCGACCTGGCCCAGATCGCCCTGCCGGCGCTGGCCTCCCGGGTGGCCCGCGCCATGGCCGGCACCCGGCTCTTCGACAAGATGCGGCCGCCGTTCAACGTCACGGTGTCGAGCGTCCGGGTCCCGGACGTGCCGCTGTTCCTCGCCGGGAGCCGGGTCGCGGCCACGTACCCGGTCGGCCCCATGGCCGAAGGAATCGGCCTCAATGTGACCGCGTTCTCGTATCTCGGGCGGGTCTACTTCGGCTTGCTCGCCTGCCGTCGGCTCCTGCCGGAGCTCGACGAGGTGGCGCTGCACGTCGACGACGCCCTCGGCGAGCTGGTGGCCTGCGCCCTCGATGCCCGGGGGGCGACGGCCTAGCGCTGCTCGTCGCGGTGCCGGCTTCGCGTCGCCGAGAGGGGGCGGTGTGGACCGTCGGGTGGTCCGGCCCACACCGCCCCCTTTTCGCTGTGGTGGTGACGGAACGACGTCGTGAAACGGCGCGAGGGTCAGGAGGCGGACGACGACCCGCTGCTCGGACCCGATGGCGGCGGGGCACCGGCGCCGGTCGGTGCGCCCGATCCTGACGGTGGTGTGGCCGTGCCGGAGCCCGAGCCCGATCCGTTACCCATGTTCGGGCAGTCCTTGCTCGAGCCGGACCCGGAGTTGGAGCTCGATCCGGAGCTCGAACCCGAACCGGATGATGAGCTCGAAGAGCCGGTTCCCGTGTTGCCCGAGCCGGTGCTGCCGGTGTTCGAGCTCGATGACGGCGTGCCGGTCGAGGAGCTCGAGCTGGTGCCCGAGTTACCAGTCGTGGTGGAGGTGGTCGCCGCATTCGCGACCAGCGCCCCGCCGGCCACGAGGCCGGACGTGAGTGCGCCGACAGCCAGTACGTTGCGGAGGCGGATCTGCATAATTGCTCTGCCCTTTCGTTTGAGTGGAACGCCGGCCCGTTCGAACCGGTTGCACACACGCTGCGCCCCGGACCTGTGCGCAACCGCAGAATGGCGTAGGCACGCCCGAGGAGTCACGCGACGGACGCATGACGATGCACAGAAATCCTCGGAGGCGACGCACAGACGGCGCGACGGGAACGTTCAGCTGGAGAGCGGTTGCCTCACAGAGGCAGCAACGAGGCGCGAGCCCGCCTGTTCAGGCCTTGGTCGCCCGCCAGCAGTAGGAGCGCATCGGAACGTCGACACGAGTGAGTCCGGTGAACGTCTCGTGCTCGTCGAGGAAGCGCGCCATGGCTTCGAGATGCGCGCGGCGGGTGGGTTCGTCCATGGTGATGACCGCGCTGTAGGTCGCCGACAGCGCCACCAGATCCGCCTTGGTCATCGACCGGGTCCAGTGAAAGAGCTTGGTCTCCGACTGGAGGAAGGGGTTCTCGTCGCCGACGTCCACGTTGACCAGATGCCGCCGCTTGCGCCGACCGTCCTCGACGGTCTTCTCCTCTGGGCTGAAGATGATGCCGCCGGCCCAGAGTGATCGCATCCAGTCCACCGAACGGTCCGGCCCGGTCCAGACGAGCGCGAGCCGCCCACCAGGACGCAGCACCCTGGCGACCTCGGGGATGGCGCGTGACTCGTCGACCCAGTGCCAGGCCGACTGCGCGATGACCACGTCGACGGACGAGGCGTCGGCGGGGATGGCCTCCGCTTGACCGGCCCGCACCTCGACGCTCGGGTCGGCCGCAGCCAGGACGGCACGCATGCGGTCGTCGGGTTCCACGGCAGTCACGTGGTCGACTCGCTCGGCCAGCAGTCGGGTGAGGAGGCCCGTGCCCGCTCCGATTTCGAGGACGTCGGTGGCGTCCGCGGGAAGGAGCCAGTCGAGCGCTTCGTCCGAAGGGCCGGACCGGAGGCGGTTGTACTCGGCCGCAACTCCACCGAAAGAGCGACTCAGGATGGCGGTGTTCTCGTCCTGGCGCATGCCCGTCAATGTAGCGAGCCATCGAGTTGCCTGGTCCTGGGCAGGGCGGATCACCTCGGTTTCTTCCTGACCCGGTCGAGAACCCGTTGCCCTCCTCTCGACACGTTGGCGGCGAGGTAATGTGGTCACCTACGCGGAAGTGGCGCAGTGGTAGCGCATCACCTTGCCAAGGTGAGGGTCGCGGGTTCGAATCCCGTCTTCCGCTCCAAGAAAGTCCCTGGGGAGAAAGCAAGGGCCGGGGCACGGGGCGACGGGAAACCGCCACGCAGACCCCGATCGGTCGGCACCGACCGACCGGGCCCGACGACCCAGGACGAGCGCCAGCGGCGCCGGCACGGGCGCAGGGCCCCCACCCGAGAAACGAGGCGGAGGGGCGCACGGAGGGAGGAGCGGGGCTTGTGGGGGCGGTTGAAATTTTCGCGAAGTGAAGTGATCGTGGTGAATGAAGCGCGGGGCGCCTATCCCCTAACGGCACATCGGGGCTACCCAGGGACAGTACGAGCTTTCGACTTCGCTCCCACGAGACGCAGACGAATCAGGTGAACCACCGGGAGCTCCCGCAATGCGCATCCTTGCGGAGCTGTTCCCCGCCGGGGACGTCTACGGAGAGTCGACCAGGACGAGCTCCAGATAGCGGATTTCACCGAAGGTAATCCCGCGCACGCTCGCCGCCTCGCGCCGCGCCGCGGCGGCTCCTTCGGCTTGCTTGTCCAAGGCAGCCCTGTCGGCCCAGACAGTTCCGACGTATCCCTCACCCGTGTCCCGGTTGACCATGTTGCGCAGAGAGCAGAACCCGGGGGCAGCCTTGATCTGGGGCACAATCTCGTTCTTGAAGAAGCTGAGATTCTCATCGATCGTTGCCGGATTCATGCTGAACGGCGAAACCATGAGTGCTGACCCTGGCACGAGTGGTTTCACGACCTCGGACACCAGCTCTTCAAGCCTCTCAACTTGAATAGCTCCTCCGATGATTTCAGTGGCTTCGTCGCGCGCTTTGCTCATTGCGCCGTCACTTGCGTCGCGGTCCGCCTCGCTCTCCCAGATCGAAAGGATGTGCAACCTCCCCGTCGATCGGTCAACGGTTGCGCTCAGGCCCCGGTAGCCCTTTTGCTGGTGAATGATCGGGAGCGCTGTGTCACGCAAGTACTCGATTCCCCCATCGATGTTGGTGGCATTTGTCCAGGTAATCAAACGTGTGTACATAGTCCCTCCTTCCTGTTGCGGACACCATTTCGGCCGCAAAGCGAACGCTATACCCGTGGCCTCGTCGCGTCTCTGGGTACGACACCGAGCCCGGGAGAGTCTCTGCACCCGCGGATACTGAGGGTTAAGAGAACCGGCAGGTTCCTGATCAGACTGCCCGAACATCAGCCTGCGTAGTCTTTGGCACTGCCCTCCAACGCCGGGACGGTCGGACGCTTCGGCACTCTGGGATACCCGACGCATCGGGGAGTGTCTCGTCCTGGGTTGAATCCCAGGAGTCCTTATTCATTCGTCTCGATAGCTGAGTTCGTCACCCTACGGAGCACGCAAACGCCATCCGTGTTAGGCAATGAGAGTCGCAGAATGCGGCGGAAAGGGAGAAGAGTCCAATGGCAGTGTTCAATGGCGCATTCCCGATTCTTCCCGGCAAAGAACAAGCAGGCAGGGACTTTGCCGCCGCATGCATGGGGGAGCGGCGGAAGGGGTTCGAAGCGCTGCAGACCACATCGAGAGTTACTCGGGAGACTTGGGCGCTGCAAGAGACCCCGATGGGGAGCTTCATGCTGGTGTGGTTCGAGGCTCCTGACATCGAGAAAGCGTTCACGGACCTCGCCACCGCCGGCAACGAGTTCAGCACCTGGTTCCTTGGCCAAGTCAAAGATCTGACTGGCGTCGACCTGAGCGCTCCACCCGAAAGCCCGCCCCCCGACGTTCTGGTTGACTGGACTGCCTGAGGCGGGAGGCACTTCGGTCGTTAGGGGTATCCCCTATCGCCAGACCTGGGCGTGTGGCTGAACGGCACAACGGGGACAGTCCGCGGGCAAAGGAAGTCCCACTTAGTAGCCAGTGGCATTGCAGGAATGCAAGGACGTCCGGCCGACGAGAGACCGAATCGGTAAGACGTGAGACATACTGTCGGCCAGTCATGGAAGCTCCCGAGACCCGATATGTCGCCGTGGGTGACGCGGATGTCGCCTATCAGGTCGTTGGCGACGGCCCCCTCGATCTTCTCTATTGCTATGGCCTCGGGAGTCACATCGAACATTGTTGGGAAATACCGGGGCAGTCCGAGTATCTCAACGGCCTGGCGACATTCAGCAGGCTGATCTTCTTTGATCGCCGGGGCACGGGAGCCTCGGACGGCGTCCCGCTTAACGCCATGCCGACTTGGGAGGAGTGGACCGAGGATATCGAAGCTGTGCTCGGAGCGGCGGGATCGAAACGGACCGCCATTCTGGCCACGTTGGATGCCGGGCCGATCGCTATCCTCTTTGCGGCTAGCCACCCAGAAGTGGTGAGCGCCCTGATTCTCGTCAACACGACCGCTCGATACCTAGAGGCGGACGACTATCCGATCGGAGCGTCATCCGACTTCGTCGACGCCGTGGTCGAGACGTTTGCGAAGGGCTATGGGACCCCGGAATTGACCCGTCTCTTCGATCCGGGAAGGGCTGATGATGCAGAGTGGGTCCGCCTCGTTTCGAAGATCGTTCGTTCGTCGGCCACACCTCGCACTGCGGCTGCTCAGTACAGCTACATCCTGCGAAGCTTCGATGTACGCCATGCACTGCCGCTGATCCAGGCTCCGACCCTCGTGCTCCAGGTCAGTGAATCACCGTTCCTATCGGTGCCACAGGGCCGTTATCTCGCCGATCACATAGAGGGAGCAACCTTCATCGAGCTTCCAGGCGGAAACACCTCATACGACGCCGCCCCCATGCTGGATATCGCCGAATTCCTCACGGGCGAGCGGCCCACGGTCGAGGTGGAGCGCATCCTCACAACAGTGCTCTTCACCGACATCGTCGGCTCTACGGCGCGAGCCGCATCGCTGGGCGACCAGCAGTGGCGATCGCTCCTCGACGCCCATGACCGAACCGTCGCGAGCAACTCCGGCGCTTCCGTGGGCGAGAGATCAACACCACCGGGGACGGCTTCGTGATCTCGTTCGACGGCCCGGCCCGGGCGATCCGCTGTGCCCTGGCCATTAGCGAAGCCACCGGGAAGCTCGGGATCGACCTACGCATGGGGTTGCACACGGGCGAGTGCGAGGTCCGAGGTGATGACCTCGGGGGTCTGGCCATGCACATCGCCGCACGGGTGGGAGCGCTAGCCGCTCCCGGAGAAGTCCTCGTCTCCGGCACGGTCAAGGACCTGGTTGTGGGGTCGGGAATCGAGTTCGCAGATCGTGGAGAGCATGAACTCAAAGGGGTGCCCGGGTCCTGGAAACTGTTCGCTGTGGAGGACTGACGCCCCACGCTCAGTGTGCCGATACCGAGTGGGCTAGGTATCCCATATCGCCGGTACGGCGGGCAGTCCGGCACCATGGGGGCGAGCGATCCTGAAGGCGGGACATTCCGCAATGAGGTGTGCGCTCAACGGATCGTCTGAGCGCACACCTTGCCTTCTGAGCGGTCCTGCTGCGTTGCTGCTATGCATTTGACAGTCCCTCGGCGAATATGAAGGGCTATGCCCAGCGGCAAAGGAGTCCCACCATGCCAGAGCATCCCAATGTAAAAAAGGTGCGAGCCGCCTACGAAGCGTTCGCTAATCTCGATGTGGCTACTGCCCTCAAAGATTTGGCACCTGACGGCGTATTCCATTTCAATGGCGTGGGTCCGCTCAGAGGGGATCACAAGGGCGTCGAGGACATCACTGCGGTGCTCATCAGCACGTTCGAAGTCACAGGCGGAACGCAAAAGCTCGACATATCGGGCATATATGCAGACGACCTTCACGCCGTCGTCAACATTCACGAGACTGCCAGTAGGCCCGATGGTGCCACCCTCGACGTCAATGAGGTGCATCTCCTCTCGTTCAACGACGAAGGACGCATCACCGATTTTTGGGACTTGCCCGATGATCCCGAATCACACGATCGTTTCTTTGACGGCCTTTAGGACGCGATAGCCCCCTCAGCGGGGTCGAGACGAGACTTCGGTAACGTCCAAGCCGCCAGTAGGGGCCAGGCTCCTACGCCAAGCGGGGGTGCGCCGGAAGGCATACCGGACCCCGCCGTCGTCTCCGGTTCCGATTTCAGACGATGCGCTCCAGGACGACGAAGCATTGGTTCGCTGGGAGTCTGAAGACACGGAACTAACCCCTGTATGCGGCCTTCTGTGTGGATGACGAGGATTTTTGTTAGCGAGGCAAGCCATGAAACACTCTCATGGCTACCCGACCAGTCCTTCGGACAGAGGGTCAAGGACCTCTACAGCCTCTGACGAGGTGTCCCCGATCGCCGGTTCAGTGAGACCTGTCAGCGATGCTGCTGTTCTGATTTTGGGTGCAGATGACCGATGTCATCAGTCCGATTTGCTAATCCTCGCTCCGTCCACATCGCTTTGGGTCACCCGAATCGAACGTGGCCAGCCCTGCGCAGCTGAGAGCCGGACCCAATAGGAGTCCCCGTCGAAGGAGATCCATGACACCGTAGGGGGTGATCCCTCGGGTCCTGATAGCGCGAGAGGATTGGACCGGTACTTTGGGTCGATGCGATAGCCGCGAATCGGGTGGTCAACTTCGGCGGTGCAAGTAGCTCCAGCACGACCCCGAGCCCGCCACGACAACTTCGCCAGTCTCTTCACGGAACCTTCTTCCGATTCAGCACCTCTGGTTGCGAGTGTACGCCGCGATTCCTACATGTCGCGTCCGGGAAGGCCTGAAGTGGGTGCCCCACTTCGCCGGGACTGGGCCACACCTGCTCACCGATTGAGTCTCCGAGCGCACGGAGGGAGGAGCGGGGCTTGTGGGGGCGGTTGAAACTTTGCGAAGTGAAGTCCTCGCGGTGAATGCAGCGCGGGGCGGGGCATAGGACTATCCCCTAACGGCACCCCTGGGACGGTCGGTCGTTCAGTAGCCCTTCACTTGCGCCGGAGGCGAGCGTTCTCGGCCTTCCCCGCTCCTCGCTCACGTCGGCTCGGTGCATCAGGTACGCCGTTCTCATAGCCGATGCGTGTCGCCGGGGGCTCGCTCAGCACGCACTGGCGAGAGACAGACGGCTCTTCGGGGAGCATCGTGGCGACATCTGCGTTGACGACAAGGTTTGGTCCCACGTCGGGATTTGTTAGTTCTTGATCTGCTCGTGCTAACTCTTCAAGGAGTGCCTGAAGGCCGATTGCGTCCAGCGCAGCGCGGGCCATGACTTCGTAGAAGGCTTCGGGCGTGGTGACGGACCGGGGCATCGGATGGTTGTCGCGCTCGGCCATCCCCTTCGCCGCTAGGTCCACCAGCGCCTCGTAGTCCGACACACCAAGAAGTCTACGACGTAGGTCCGCCGAAAATCCTCGGGTGGTCGGTTAGCCGAATGCGCTCCAGCGTGCGGTGATGATCCGCATTCAGTGACTTGGCCTGGAGCAGGATGAACTTAACCCTTCCGGGGCGGCGAGCGTCGCTCAGATCCGAGACGAGATCGTCATGATGTCTGAGGGAGAACCGATTGAGACGCGAAGCGACCACTGTCCGAAATGGTCACCGGCCCCGTCAGTCTCGCCGGTGCCGGGCGCCCCTGGCGTCGGCATCAGCGCGTCTTGACCTCGCCTGGATCGTTTCGAGGTCCCGTTCTGCTTGCACCAATCTCTCTAAGAGTGTCCGGAAGCCAACGGCATCGAGAGCGGCGCTGGCCATGATCTCGTAGAACGCTTCGGGTGTAGTGACGGACGGGGGCATCGGATAGTTGTCGTGTTCGGCCATCCCCTTCGCCGCCAGCTCCACCAGCGACTCGTAATCCGACACGCCAGGAAGTCTACGAGTCAGGTCCGTCAGGCTCGCCGTGACGCCTCAGCGAGCCCAAACCGAACGAAGTGAGTCAGCATGGCGTCATGCCGCGCCGTCGAAGCGCCCACGTCGTGGCCGGCGATAGCTATCCCCTAACGAATCCTCTTTGAGTCAAGACCGCAAATCCACCTCCGTTCAGGCGCGATGAATCGACACGTCACGAGACGGGACAGATGCCTAGGCTTTGCGGTGGTTCGGGGGTGACTTCGCCGAAGAGCCGGCTGTCAGGGATGCAAAGCCGACCGCGCTGGCTACTGAGTCGTTCCCGAATGTCCTCCCGGACCCCCTGTGTACGGAGTCCATGACCAACTGGCGATAGAGGGCGTTGGAGACTTGGCGCTTGAGCGACCGTAGGGCTTCTCGCCTTGGTCTTGCCCTCTCCGACTTTGCGCCTCGAAGTAAGCACGGCCTTGGGAATGGGGTTGACGGATCTCGGCAGACCGCCACCATGTGGGATGGCGTTGTTGAGCCGATGCGGACCCCGCCGTGAGAACGTGGTGGAAGACGCGGCCGCCCGAGGAGAACTCGACCGGTGCGATGCCCTTATAGGCGGCGTAGATGTCACGGTTGGCGAAGCGAGTGAGGTCACCGCTGTAACCAATCACCCGTGCAGGCGAGGATCGGTCCGACGCCGAAGAGCTCGGTGAGCGAGGTCTTCGAGGCCCGCACGGCGACGCGGATTTCGCCGATGCGACTCTTTGAACTGCGCATCGAGGCGAGCCACGTCATCAACGAGCTCGAGTGCGAGCTGGGTGGCGCATTGTGCTCGATGGGGGTGGCCGGCTCGAAGGAGCCGAGAAGCCGATTGGCATCAGAAACGTAGAGTTCCTTGGCAATTCCTCCGGGTGAGAGCTCGGCCAGGGCGTTGTGGAGCCTGCAGATGAGCTTGGCCCGCAGCCGGCCCGGGATTCGTGATTGCGCTTGGCGAGGAGTCGCATGATCTCGGTGTGGTCGGCCCGCTCGACAGTGCGAAGCCCTCTCGAGCGCAAGGCGGCGACGGCGACCGAGAACGCGTCGTTGGGGTCGTTCTTCTCCGATCGCCCCGTGCTGAGCACCCGGACCCTCGAGGCCAAGGTGGGTGGGACGTCGAGGACGACTTCTCCGGCATCAACGAGTTGTTGGGCCAACAGGTATCCGAGCCCACCGGCCGACTCGATGGCCCAGGTGCGCTCGGCGAAGGGCTCGGCCCAGGCCAACAACTTGGGCGTCTGCTGACACGTCGCACACACCGTGACTTTGGCCACTTCGCGTTCGTCACCGCCAATGGCCACGGCCGTGTGGCTCGCCTTGTGGGGATCGACCCCGATGATCACCGACATGAGCACAACCTCCTTTGGGTTGATGGGCAACCGCGAGGGCACTCCTGATTTAGATCTGGTGCACACACTCCTCTTTTGAGCCACTCCGCGGTCAAGGTCCAGACGAGTGGCATCTCGTAAGAAAGCCAGCCGGTTGGACCGGCGGCAGGCACTTAAGGGAGCCAGCCCGTCAGGACCTCTAAACGCTACGGATCAGCCGTTACGTCTGCTCAAAGTCTCAATCAGGCACTTACGGGCTATTTGTCCGGCAAGGTTCGCAAGGAAGCTCGTCGAGGGTTTTCATTCCAGCGCATGTCCTCCGGGAAGCCGGATGAGGTCCTGCTGGGCAACGGGCGTGGCGGTCGTCCCTTGGGCAGAATGGGTGCGTGATTGCTCGCCCGAGAACCAAGTATGCGACTGCCCCCGACGGGAGTCAGATTGCGTACCAGGTCGTCGGTGAGGGGACTACCGATCCGCAGATTTGACCGGTTCCTTGAGCCATGTCGACGTGCGTTGGGAACAGCCGTCAGGTGCTCGATTTCTTGAACAGTTGGCTTCATTCGCTCGTTTGATCATCTTCGACCGGCGCGGCGTGGGAGCCTCTGACCGTCTCCCGAGCAATGCGGTTCCGACGTGGGAGGAGTGGGCGCTCGACCTCGAAGTCGTACTCGACGCAACGGACTCGCAATCGGCGGCACTCATGGCTGTGGTAGACGGGGGCGGCATGGCCATCACTTTCGCCGCGAGCTATCCCGAGCGAGTGAGTGCGTTGGTGCTGTTCAACGTGTTGGGGACCTGGATCTCTCCCGAAGACATCGATTTCATTGCCGAGGTGCAAGAGCAAGCCTGGGGAACGCTCGATTGGGTTGATGTAATCGCGCCGAGCGTCGTTCAAGACCCGATCCAGAGTGAGTGGTTCGCTAAATACATGCGGGCGACCGCCACTCCCCACACGATCGCCGCTCAGGCGCGTGCAACCTGGTGTGTCAACACCGATTTCGTACTGCCTTCGGTGCATGTACCGACCCTGGTCGTCCACAGACGCGATCGTCGGAGCCCGACTGTAGAGGCGGTGCGACAGTTGACTGAGCATTTTCCGAACGCCAGATTTGTTGACATCCCTGGCACTGACCTCACGCCCCAGACTCAGAACCCGGATCTTGTTGTCGCCATTGTTCAGGAGTTCCTAACTGGGGTCCGGCCCTCGCCGCCCGTGAATCTTTTCCTGGCTACCGTGCTTTTCACTGACATCGTCGACTCCACTCGACTAGCAAGCGCGATCGGTGACCGGGCTTGGAGCGAGATTCTCGATGCGCATGACGCAATGATCCGAGCCGACCTGGAGCGTTGTCGAGGACGAGAGGTCAAGACGACCGGCGACGGCTTTCTTGCCATCTTTGACGGCCCTAGCCGGGCCATTGAGTGCGCCCTGGCTATCCGCGACCATGCCCGAGACATAGGAATAGAGGTTCGAGCTGGACTCCACACTGGCGAGGTCGAAGCCCGTGACGACGACATCGGGGGGATCGCAGTGCACATCGGGGCAAGAGTCGCAGCTGCTGCTCACGCCAGCGAGGTGCTGGTGTCGCGAACGGTGGCCGATCTCGTCGCAGGTTCCGTCATCGCCTTCGTCGACCGAGGCGAACACGAGCTCAAAGGGGTTCCTGGTGCTTGGAAGCTGCTTGCAGTCGATGAGGTGTGAACAGCTTTGATTACTTGCATGCAGAGCGGATCGGAGGGTGCCCCCCATCGCCGCGCCGGAGGCGTCCATGGCGACGACCCGGATCAGGCGGCGAGGGTTAACTCCGTTTCCGACCGGTTTGTCGATTCACTGCACCCCATTCCTCGCGGACGAACTCGCTGTACCCAGCGGCCAGTACGAGCGGCAACAAGGGAGGGTTCCGCCGCGTCACCGTCAGCACTGCAGCATCTACCGAGGGAACGGGCCGGAAACTGTTGCCCGGTATCCGTTGCCCAAGATGGAACTCCCACCAGGGTGCCCAAGTAGTTGACAGCAGGGTGGTGGGTGGTGCGGCCGCACGCTTTCGGGCCACGTCCCACTGAACCACAAGGTCGGCTCGCACGAGGGCGCTGTCAGGATTGTCGAAGAGTCGGCGCATGATTGCCGTAGTAGCTCCAAAGGGCAGCGATCCGAAAACCCGGAACGGTCTTCTGTCGAACCGGTACCGGAGTGCATTGGCGTGCAGCACTCTCACATTGGTCGCACCGTTGCGCTCCGCCGCTTGACGGAGTTGACCGGCCAAAACTCGATCCGCCTCAATGGCGACGACCTGATCGACCTGGCACGCCAACGCAAAGGTGCAACTACCCAGTCCCGCCCCAATCTCGATGACAAGGTCACTGGCCTGGAACGAGGCCGCAGCAACGAGTGCCTCTGCGACCTCAGGTTCGAGAAAGTTCTGTCCGAGACGACGCCGTCGCTCGTCTCGTGGCGTCCGCCTGACCGCGGACACGGACCATCACTGCGTTACCCATGGGGTCCATCCTGCTTACTCATCAAGGATCTGTCCAGATCCTGGATCGCGTTCCAGGTGGACTCCCCAGGGCTGTCGAAGACACCTGCCCCAATACGTCGGGAAGGTGACACCGTCCGGCACCATGGGGATAGGGGGCACACATGAACCGTTGAGCTGGAAGCACCTAGAGGTTCTCGATGATCCGAATCAGTTCTTCTCGGTGATATCCCTGGCGTTGGGCGAACCGCAGAAGGTCTCGCGCTCGTGACAGGACTGCTTCTCGTTCTGGTGCCGTGCCGGTGACTGTCACACCCCGTCCTCGCCGGAACTCCAACAGGCCTTCGTCGCGCAGCAATCGCAAGGCTCGAAAGACGGTGTTCGCGTTCACGCCGAGGAGGCGGCAAGGTCCTTTGCTGGGGGCAACCTTTCGCCAGGCTTCGCCTCACCGTCAGCGATTGCACGGCGAATCTCATCCGCGACCTGCTCATAGAGGGCAAACCCCTCGACTTCGGTGCGCACCTTGACCTCTAGCATGATGCTAAGTACGGTAGCACCATCGTCCGAGAGGTGGATACATGACCATCGTCGATTCCGAGCCGACGGTCCAGGCCGAAGACCCGCACGCGCTGATAGAGGAGGCCAAGCGTCACAGGCGGCATCGTCGCTGGTTCACGGCTTGTGTCATTGCGCTCGTGGTCGCTCTGGCGTTGGGTATCTACGCAGGCTTCTCTTGGAGCAGCGGCGGAGAACCGTCAAAGGGCGCTTCAACTGCGGCCGCTTCCTCGCTGGTTGGCTTGATCGCAAACAACAATGCCTATCGCGAGTGTCCCGGCTCGGCTCGCGTCGGACCCACCACATCGACGGATGGTCTTCCTGCACTGGCGAGCCAAACCAACGACTTACCCTTTGTCATATCCGTCGCCCAAAACATGGCCCATGGTCCCTACCTGGGGTTCACACACCGGATTACGCAGCTGCCAGTCCGCAGCGCGGTCAAGGAGGTCCGCGTGGGTCCCGGCGGCGGTTACGTCTGGACGCGTGGCACCTCTGGCCAGATCGAGGTTGAGCATGTCCACAACTACGGCATATATGTCTATTTGACTTCGGCCTCGCAGTGCCCGAGCGGTGGATGGGTTCGTTGGGCAAACGGTGGTGTCCAGGTCACCTTCCTTGCACCCAAGGTCTGACTGGGGTGCCCCCCATCGCCGGATATGCACTAGCACTTCACCGGTTTTCCTATTGGTGGCGCCTCGGCAACAAGTTCCCACCCTTGCCCACCATGCTCGATTGTGAGATTCGCGTGAGCAGCTGAGCCGTTCTCTAGCGCTCGACTCCAATAGCCTTCCGGTTGGCCGTTCGCCACCCCGCGACCCGTGTAGCGCCAACCCACCGCACTCAGACGTGAGTCCACATCTTCGAGTACGGACTCCGCGGCCAACGGTGAGCGAAAAGCAACTTGTGCGACGACGCTGCTCCAGCCCCGTGTCGAGGGATTCCCATCGCAAGAGTCCACGAGCGGTTCGTCGAGGTGCCGGTACATGACTGCAGACCCACTCGGGATGGCTTCGGCAACGGGCTTCAATGTGGTGAGGATTTGACCACCGGGGTCGGGGTTGCCCAGTGAATCTGGCCGAGTACCCAGCCATATTCCCAAGGGCAGGCCGATGAGCACCAACAGCCCGACCGTGGCCCACAGCAGACAGCCACGGCCGGGGCGGGTGTGATCCTGGCCGACTTCGTCTTCTACGAAGGGGGCGGCTTCACCACGTCAACAGCTTGTCACTCTGCCGATCTTTGTGCCCCGTACCGGGCACGGTGCCATACTTCAGGCGGTGGACTCGGGCGTCAGATTATTGGTTCGTCGATGAGTCTATGGGGACCTATTGTCCACACTGCTCGGTTAGTCCTGCGACCGTTCTCCGACGCAGACCGGGTCCCATTCGCCGAACTGAACGCTCACCCGCTCGTGGTGGAGTCGCTAGGCAACTCGCTCAGTCGGGAGGAGAGCGATGCCTTCGTCGGTCGAATACTCGAAGAGATGGACCGCGAGGGCTGGGGTCTGTGGGCCATCGAGGTGACCGGTGGTGGATCGTTCGTGGGTATGGTCGGGCTACACCGTGTGAACAAGGCGCTACCCCTCGCTCCGGCGGTGGAGACCGGCTGGCGCTTGCATCCGGACCACTGGGGACACGGCTACGTCACCGAGGCCGCCGCCGCGTCGGTGGTGTTCGGGTTCGACGAGGTAGGGCTCGACGAGATCGTGGCCTTCACCTCAACGCGCAATACGAGGTCACAGGCGGTTATGGAGCGAATCGGTATGGTCCGCGATCCGTCGGAGGACTTTGATCACCCTTCGGCTCCCGAGGGCAGCCCGCATCGTCGCCAGGTTCTCTATCGGATCGGCGCAGCCCGGTAGTTGAGAGCATGCCCCGACCGCCGGAGTGAGCGATGGATGTCCAGGAGGTGGTGTGTCTCTTCGTCGACGACTTTGCGGACGACCGCGATGGCGGTCATTTCCTCGTCGCCCAAAACGATCACCCGACCCCACTGGTCGGCGTCGATGGTGGTGACTTTCCGGGCCATGCGGTTCGCGTTAGCGACCAGCTCCTCTGCTGTGGTGGTGGGATCAAGGGCGTTATAGCCCCCCGCCGCGGCCGCTTCGTCGGCGATCGACGGATCCGGACGAGGGAGGACTGGCCGGTCCTCGGCGAGCAACATGTGGAGAGCCCCACTCCAAAGAGCGATCACGTCCCGAACATGGGCAGTGTATTCAAGAGCCGACCAAGAATGGGCGCTCGGTCGTCGGCGAAGCACGTCCTCAGGATCAGCGGGAAGGAGGTGGGTAAGCGCAGCCCGGTACTCGGGCCCGAGATCGCTTACTGCAACCTCAGCATTCTCAGCGGTGACGTTTGCCGCCAGCCAACCGCATTCCTCGCAGCGCTCGGGCGGGTTGATTGGACGAGGCAGAGCGTCGGGCATGGCGGTCAATATTCTGCCTCTTGGGTGGGGAGCCCCACCGCCCGATTACTTCGGTCATCTGACATGTCCCCTGTCGCCGGATCAGCGTCGCTTCATCGCCTATGACATGCTTTTTCGTGGAATGGGTTCGATCGTCTGGGACCGAGAAACTAGCGAGGTCCACCGAATGCCAACTCTCGACGATGTCGAAGGCCTGACTAGCCGCACGTATGATTGGGTCACTTTCATTGTGCGTCCCCGAACCGGGCCTCGGTGTTTCCGATAGCTCCGTCGGAGCCTCAACTATTTGGCTTGGAGGAAAAGTGCGACGGCCATGAGGACCGCTACAACCACTCCTGCGCGGAGTAGCGAGCCACCACTGCTTCGCATCTGACTTCCGTAGGCAGCTCGTTCCGCCGCCTTCGGCGTGCTCGACGAATCATTGTCCTGTCGAGTGAGATCCACCGACCGCAATCGGGTCAAGGCCGTCGCGGCGGCCCAGCCGATCGTTGCCGTCGCCAGGGGAAGACCTATCAGATAGAGCATCGCCATGTTGGAGAACGCCTCGCTTACCCCCCGGGAAATCCCCGTCCCCGGGTCGAGCGGTCCTCCGTCGATCGCCACCACCGCGATCGTCGAGAAAAAGAACATGACCAGCCCGGCACTGACGCCGGCCAGCCGAGCCACGCGCCGGCCCGCCAAGGCGCTCCGGCTTCGCCATGTTCCACCGACTCCCACGATCAATGGGACGACGAGCAGCAATGTGGGGATGGACCAACGACCTACGGAACGGATGTCGATGATGCCGAGAAAAGTGAGCTGGGAACACGCCAACCACGCAGCCGCGACGAAGAGTCCACCCACCAGCCCCGGACCAGCCACACTCGGGCGGCGCAATAACACGCTCCCGGCAAGGATCAAACCCATCGTGAGGATCGCCAGGATCACCAACAACACCCAGTTCCAAGGGTTGGCGCCCAGCCCAAAGTGGACGAACCCAAAGCCGAAGCAGGCGGCGCTGCCCAGCCCAACCGCTGCTAGTGCTGCCATCGGTGCGACCGGCCCCCATGGCGGCACCAGCACGACGCCTGCTACGCATCCGAGAGCGAAGCGCCACCGCCCCGAACGACCTTCGATCCGGTCCAACTCGCCGAGCATCGCCAACCCCCACTCGACCTGCTCGGCGGGTAGAAGTCCGACCGCCCATTGCAACAACCGGAGCGGCACGTCGTCTCGCACTGCCTGCCTCTCTAGAGGTCGACGCCCGCGCCTCCACAGCACCGCCCCTGCGGCGGCCACCAATAGCAACGCGAGGACCGCCGGCACTATGCCCCGCTCAAACCCAAGCGTCGGCGTGGCACCGGCCGTTTGACCCGCGCGGCGTCGAGCGCCGAGACGTACTCGCGTCCCGTCGGGGTCAGCCGATACAGGTGTCGGGGCGGCCGGCCGGGGGGCCCTGGCTCCCAGGACGTTTCGAGCAATTCACGCTCGGCGAGCCGGATCAAGATCGGATACAGCGAGCCAGATTTCAGGTGGACTTCTGTAGCGAGGTCATAGCCATAGCGCCACTGCGCCGGATCGGCGGCCAGTGCCAGGAGAACTCTGATCACCTGCGGAGATGGACCTCGTGAACGAGTCACGGCAATAACTCTACCTATATAGCCATCCGTGTCAAGCGCAGAGGATCCTTAGCCGAAGGGGACAGTCACCGGGCCGGGAACCGGTCGGTAGACCGCAAAGAAATCACGGTCATCGGGGACGAGGTAGCGGTCAGGCGACTGATTCGGGTTGGGCCCAACCATCGTGGGGTTGAGGCCTGGGGGGTTGTACGTGTTGAGCGTGTGCCATTCAGGGTTTATGTCGAACTCCATTGCCCGCACCGCACCGACGTGCTGAAGGATCTGCGCGATGCTGACCACTGTCTGATAATTCGCGGCAACGTAAATGAGGTTGCCTCGAGCATCGATGCCAACGCCAGTGCGCCAAACTTGGGTAACTCCCCCGAGCGTGTATCCCCACTGCGGGCTGTCCGGATTAGTGTCCAACGTCGGATTCAGCTGACTGTTCCAGACGATCGGAGCCAGGCTCTGTCGCGCCCATGCGACGCCCGGGCCTGGGTTCGGTCCTCCGCTCCAATTGACGATGTCGACGCGACCATCCGTGTATCCAATGAGCGTCGCGTTGCCGCCCTTCAGCGGTTCGTTCGTTTGGCCGTTATCGGCTGACCCGTTGTTGCCGTCGACATAGGTGAAGCCGCCGTTGAAGGTGGCAAGGAGACGAGAACGCTGGCTGTATGGGACCATCGTGGGCCCTCGCACGGCTGCATTCGGCGGCTCATAACGGCCCGGGTAATAGCCGATCTGGGTACGTGTGTGGTCGAACCAGGCGACATAGGCCACGATCTGTGGGTAGTTGGGGTCAGGACGATACGTCGTTGCCAAAACGGGTGCAGCACCATCGACCGATGGTCCGGTCGGTTGCCAGACCCCCTCGCCGGGAAGCGGGTTGGAGAAAATAGGAGTGATCGCCGGAGGCCACGCTGTCGTCGCTGGCGCCGTGGTGTGCTTTGCCCCCACCTTCGGCAGGCTCTTCAGCTGCGGTCCGCCCTTTTTGGGCGCTTGGTTGCTGTAGTAGACCTGCTCGACGTGATCGGCGGCCCAGTTACCTATGCCGAAGGGAACGTTGTACCTTACCCATTCAACGCTATTCACACTCCATGAGAGGCTCGTGGGCCGCAGCATCCAGACGGAATAGGAAACGGTCGCCCATAACAGCACGACGACGAGCGGCACCACGATCAATGCGCGCACGAGTTTGCCCCGGCGACTGAGTCTCCGCCTCCGCCTTCGTCTCCGCGCAGGGTCTCGGACTTGCGCTTGGACATCTGGATCCTCAGAAGATGTCACCAGATCGGGCGGTGGGCGGATCTGGAATTGTGGTCAGCGAATTGGTTATCGGGCGCCACGCCTGAAGCCTAGCGGTCGCCTTTCGATGCCCCTTAGAGCCATTCCTACGCCTATGGGATGATCGGTGTCGGAACGTCACCTTTCGACGAAGTCGGCGATCGTGAACCCACCGGCTCCCCGCGGGGCAGAACGGTGGGCAGAAGTGAGTCGATCGGCAGACTTTTCCGGAAGGCGAATAAATGCACCGGTGCGATCGAGAGGCGCGCATCACTATGTCAGTCGCCCAGTTTTGGTTCAAGGAGATTAGGAGCTGGGCGTCTATCAAGCCCAGGCACTCAAGTGCTAGGGCGGGGCTGGGGTGACTTCATGCCCATAGACACCATCAACACGACTCGGCCAGACTCGTCGAGGTGAGTGAACGTGAGGCGGTCAGGGCCGTGTTCATCGACGCCACGGGCGCCGTCTTCCTTATGCGCATCATCGAGCCACGCTCAGGCCAAGGCTGGTGGATTACCCCTGGGGGCGGCATCGAAGCTGGCGAGATCCCGCTTGCGGCCTTGCACCGAGAGACCTCCGAGGAACTCGGTGTCGACCTCGCCCATATCGGCACTCCAAAGGCGATGTGGCATCGCCGGGTCGCATTCTCTTGGGATGGAGGCGAGTTCAGCCAACATGAAACGTTCTATCTCATCCGCTGTGACCGATTCGATCCACCTAGGTGCGAAGATGGCGACGGTCAGAGTTCCTCCGTCCCAGGTGAACCCAGATGGTGGACGACGACCGAAATAAGGGCCTCCTCGGAGAACATCGCTCCAGAAGGATTGGCGGAATTGCTCGAAGGTTTGGACCGCGATGGACCGCTGCGAACACCCCGGGACATAAGCGTGTGATCGGATTTGCTGTGTGGTGGTGTTCAGCCTCCTACCCCACGACAAACATGGGCTTGACAGCCCATAGCAGCATCGAACAGGACACCCTGCCCGCCTTGATGGTGGGGTGGAGAGATCCGGCCTAGTTCGCCTCGCTCGTGATGGGCCTTGTGATGTTCGTGAAAGATGGCCAGTCCTGATGGGATTCGCCAGAACCACCGGATGCTTCTCGTCCATCGACAGCCGCAAGTCGGGCGTCCACAATGCGCAATCGATTGGCCATTCTTTTCAACAAGGCATTTCGAAATTCGGGGATCTGGGCCATTGCGGTTAACTCACGCGGCCCGATGACCAGCAATTCCAGATCCGACAGCGCAGTGACAGTGGCGCTGCGAGGGCCGCGGTTCAAGGCTCCCAGTTCGCCAAAGAAGTCGCAGGGGCCGAGTACGTTGACCCGTCGGCCGGCCTGAGTGACTTCGACCGTGCCAGCGAGGATAAGGAAGAGCTCTCTGTCGCTCTGCCCCTCCCTCACCACTATTCCGCCCTTGTCAATCTCGACGCGCTCCGCCAGGCGCGCCACCTCTCGGAGCTGCGCCTTGGTACATGCCCTGAATTGTTCTAGTGACTTCAGGTGGTCAACGGCGGGCTGTCGACTAAAGGTCCGCAACATGTCTGGCTCCTCTTTAGAGCCCGCAACCCCCAACCGGTTCATATCAGCACCGCGTAGCGCCTGACTACACGTGCGATGCAACTAGTTTCACGAATTGCGCCACGATGCGCAAGAGGTATTGATGGCTTAATCGCGATTTCACACGCGAGTGGGCATGGTCGGGTAGAGACGAACAGAAAGCGGTGTCGGAACTTGGAATCACCTGAATCCGCTCTGAGATTTTCGTTACAACCGCGAGGTCGAAATCGACTTGGGTCAGCGTCGAGTTCTCAGTCTCTGCGGAGCCGTCGGAGTGGGAGGCATCGTCGAACGTACCTAGAGACAAGTGATCGGCGATTCTGCGTCATACATCCATCACGGAATTCGCTCCGCGGGCTCCCTTCTGGGTGGCCGAACCCGAGCGCAAGGGCTACTCCGACAATGCTGTCGTGGCTCGCCGGGCGATGCTGGCGTAGCCGCGGCTCACGGCCGTGTCGCGGGCTTGGGCCAGGAGATCGCGGGCCCGTTCGAGATCGCCCGGGTCTCCGCGGGCCGAGAGCATGCGGCCCCACTGCAGGTGGGTGACTGCGGCAGCGAACTCCAACTGACCTCTGGCATTGATCTCGGCTGCTTTGGCGAAGTGTATTTCGGCCTCTTTGTAGCGCCCGAGCACCGACTCCAGGCTGCCGCAGTAATAGGCGACCGGACTTCCGGCCGTCGCCCCGATGAAGAGAACCTGGTCGTCGAAAGGCGCGAGTAGATCCAGGAGCAAGCGAGCAGGGACCTCGGCGTCCAGTTCGGCAGCGACGTCGGCGTACGAAGCCACCGCGAAGATCCAGACGACGTCGTAGGGCAACGAGGTGAGGTCCGCGGCTGCAGCTTCGAGCATCTGGTGAGCCGTTTCGACGTTGCCGGCTTCCATGTGTCCTTCGGCCAGCGTCGCACGGAACACCGGCAGAGCTGGATTATCGGCCGCTACTTGTTCGATCATCGGGACGAGCTCGCCGTAGCGTCCCTGTTGGCGGCGGACACCGATCATCTCGGCCCCGTAGAAGCCGAAGGCATCCGGCTGTCCGCTCTCTGTGCCGATCTCCAATGCAGCCGCGGCGAGCTGTTCGGCTCGATCCGGATCCCCGGACAAGAGCGCATCGGCGGCGTCGTTGAAGAGGGTGACCCAGATCATCGTGGGCTGGCGGAGACCCGTTATCACGGCGCGCATGGTTGCGAGGCACCGGCGTGCCATCTCGAAGTCACCGGCTTGCACTGCGGCCAACCGGCTGTAGGCGCCGGTCCAGAACAGCAGGTCGGGGTCCCCCAGGAGCTCCGAAAGTTCCAGGGCTTCCTTTGCATCGACCATCCGCTCGGTGAGGGTCGAGGGTACCTGGAGCGGGTCGCAGACCAAGTTCAGGGTGCGGATGATGGTGTCTGGATCCCCCAGCCGCCGCGCCATCGCCCTGGCGGCATCGGCCAATTCCTGGCGACGCTCGAGCGTCGTCCCCAATGCGAGTTCGCTGCACAACGTGGCCAGGAGAAGCGCCCGCTCGCGTCCGTCGTCATTGCTGAGCGCGTCGAGGGCGGATTCCAACACAGCAACCTTGTCGGCATCGATGACCCCGATCGAACTAAAGAAGCCGCGGCTGTTCCCCAGTGCGGCGGTCACCAGGCGGTCCGTTGCATCGAGATCCTGGGCCCGGTGTGCGGCGTCAAGGAACGTCTCCCGGGAGCCCGGCAGACCGGCCTGGCGTTGTGCCTCGCCCAAGGCCAGACGCAGGTCACAGCCGACCAGGGGGTCGTCCTCTGGCGCCAGCTCAGCAAGGTGGAGCGCCCGGGAGAAGTACCTGACCGCGTCATCGGGGGCCAGGGCGGCCAGGGCAGCCTCGCCTGCTTGCCGGGCGTAGCCGATGGCCTTGGTCGCGTTGGCTGGTTGGCTGGCGCCGAGCCAGTGGTGGGCCAGTTCACCCACCCGCGTCTCCGGCGCGCGTCCGACGGTCGCCTCGATGGCCTCGGCCACCCGCTGATGGGCCCGGGTTCGCCGCACCTTCGACAGCCCTTGGTACAACGTGTGCTGCGTCAAAGCGTGGGAGAAGCTGTAATGCCCCACGACGTCAGGAACTTCGCGGATGAGGGCGGCGTCAATCGCACCGTCGAGTACGTCGAGCACCTCATCCTGGCCGAGGTCGGTCACGGAGTCGAGCAGGTCGAAGTCGAAGTCCCGTCCGATGACGGCTGCCATGGAAAGGAGCGGACCTGCGTGTCTACCGAGCCGTCCGACGCGGGCAGAGATGACTTCTCGCACGCTGTTGGGGAGCACCATCTCGGACATTTCCCCTGCCGCCGTCCAGCGACCATGATCGTCCTGGTAGATGGCGCCGGTCTCCATGAGACTCCGCAACACCTCTCCGACGAAAAACGGGTTGCCTTCGGTCTCGAGGCAGAGCGTGTGGGCGAGATCAGTGGCGGCGTCCTCGAGGCGTTGCCCGGCTGCAGCCTCCATAAATGCGAGCACGCCCGTGTCGTCGAAACCCTTCAACTCGATCCGGCTGATATTCGGTTCTCGTTGCAGGGCACCGAGGAGATCGCGGAGCGGGTTGGAAGGCGAGAGCTCGGTGTCCCGAAACGTCCCGAGCACGAGTAGTCGTGCCGGCTCAACAGTGGTGACGACATGACGTAGGAGTCGGAGGCTCTGACTATCCGACCATTGCAAGTCGTCGAGCACCAACACGGTTGGTTGGTGCGCGGAGGCGGCAGTCAGAAGGCCGGCTACCGCCCCGTAGAGGAGATAACGCTCCGTATCGGGATCCGTCCTGGTCGGTGCCGGAACTTCCCCCAGTCGTTGAACGAGCGACGGGACCATCGATGCGATATCGCCGCCATGGGTCTCGACGTGAGTACGAAGCACATGTTCGGGCGCATGCGCCACGTAGTGGTGCAGCGCCTCCGCGAAGGGTGCATATGGCGCGCTCGACGTCTTCCTGGCAACGTCCCAGGAGCACGCACGCGCCCTCATTGGCGGCATGCCGGGCGGCCTCGGCGACCACCGTCGTCTTCCCCACACCGGCGTCACCCGACACGAGGACCACGGCCCGCCCTTCTCCGGCCGTCGCTTGCTTGTAGGCGTCGTTCAGCCATGCAGCCTCGGTCTCCCGGGCGACGACTCCGGTGCGCGGCACGTGCGTCAGGCGCGCCGGGAGCGGCACACCAGTCTCGGTCGGCGCTTCATCGAGCGGCTCCCAACGGACATCGAGGACCTCCACGGGCTCCGGAAGGCCTTTCAATTCGACCGCGCCGAGCCGCTCGAAGAGGTAAGGACTGCGCCGCCCGCCCATCACCCGGACAGCGTCCGCAGCCAGGATCTGACCGGCCGCAGCAAAGGCACAGAGCCGAGCTGCCTCTATTACCGGGTCGCCGTAGTAGTCGCCCGACTCCATTGTCGCCTCTCCGCCGCTGAGTCCTACGCGTAACCCCAGCTGGTGGAGAGCGCCGACATTGTCACGGTGGACGGCTTGCTGCATCGACACGGCGCACGACAGGGCGGCAGAAGTGCTGCGGAATACGACCATGACCCCGTCGCCGAGGCCCTTCACCTCGATCCCTCCGGAGCCGGCAATGGCTTGACGCAGCACCGAGAAGTGGGCCCGGAGCAGCTCGTCCGCGGCGTCCGGACTGATCTCATAGCTGATCTCGGTCGAACCGACCAGGTCGGTGAATAGGACCGTGATGGTCTCGGTGTCCGCCAAGGCTCGCCTCCTCCGGATTCCGCTTCCTGGCGCCAGGGTAGACGGTTCGCAACCGGAGATGCACTAGGACCGCAGCCGCCGCGGGCGATCGTTATTCTTACTCAGCAGGCCTGCTGTCGGCTGGAGAGTAGAGCGCTCGACTCCACTCTGCGTCTTCGGGGACAGCCAAGGTGCACCTAGCCTCGGCAGCTCCGCTCAGGCGTCGTCGCACCGCAAGTCGCCACGACAACCGTTGACGCGGGGTCGAAGGCTGCGATGTGCACCGTTCACCGGGCGGGGCGGAGCATCAAGATCGAGTTACGAAGAACGACATCCCGTGCCACCCGATAGGAAGATAGGCATTGAACTCGAGCTCGGGGTCGGCCTCGATGAGCTCCTCCAGTGCGACTTGTTCACCTGATCGCCCGGTCGGTGACCAACAGAACCAGTCATCGAAGGCAACAATCGTCCCGGTGGTCACTATGCCCCTCAGGTAGTCGAGGACCTCGACGGTCGACGAATACATGTCGCAGTCGACATAGGCCATTGCAACCATGCTCGGTAGTTGATCCCTTCTCTCCCTGACGAGAGATTCGGAGAAGAATCCTGGTATCGCCGTGAAGTCGTTCTCCGCCAACCCCATCGAACTTAGGTTCGTTGCAAATCGCTCTTGCTTGACGGCGTAGCGTCCCTTCTGCCAAGACGGATGATCCACGTCGATGTCCGACGTTGGATCCGGTAACCCCTCGAACGAGTCGAATGCCCACAGATGTGGGCTTAGCCCCGCCGCCCGAGAGGCTCTCCATGCCGCCCACATGGTCTTTCCGTAACCGACGCCGAACTCGAGGTAGTCGCCTTTGATTCCGTTGACCGAAATGGCGCTGAAGGCTTTGACCATGAATTCGTACCGTTCGCGCATTTCCCGCTCGGGCGGATGCGTCTCGGCAGGAGGAACGCCGGTCCGTCCTTCGAAACGTCCGAAGCGCAAGTAGTGGTCGATGGGGTCCATACCGGCTTCTGCCACGTCACCGTAGAGCATGAGGTAGTAGGCGGGATCGAAGCGTTCGGGGAGAGCCATGGCAGGATTGTGGCACGCGAGACGTTGATAGCTGGCCCCGTAGGCGGGCGGAAGCGTCGTGCTCGGTGTGTGCTTTTTTGGCACTCTTGGCACACTTCGTCTCATGATCCACGTGGCGTTGGCCGGAGGAGAGGGTCCCAAGCCAGCGCCAGATGTTGCCCCCACACCCCCCCCCGCTCGACCTGAGTCCGTTTCGCGAACAAGCGGGGGGCTTGCAATAAATCGCCTGGCCGTGCACCTCTCATACTTCGTTCACATTCGGCGGCTATAAATCAAGTCCGATTTCGGAACGAGAGCATCTCGGAGGAGTTCGCCGTGTTGAGGAGACCTGTCATCGTTGCGTTGCTGCTCACATGCGTGGGATTGGGATTGCCTCTGTCAGCTGGGGGAACCGCCACTGCGGGAGCTTCTAGCGCCGTCACCATCGAAGCCAATCTCTGCTACGAGCCCTCAGGTACATCCTGTACGGCCGGTGCCAGCCACGAGTTCGATGCCTACCTTCCCTCGGGTGTGACGCAGGCGACGCCGGGAGTCATCCTGATCCACGGTGGAGGTTTCACGGGCGGAGACAAATCGGACCTGGCAAATCTCGGCAACAGACTGGCGGCTGTTGGGATGGCGGCGTTCTCGATCAACTACCGGCTTGATTCGTCGACGGTGGTGGGGTTTCCCATGGAGAGTCAGGACGTGATGGCGGCCATCAGCTTCGTCCGCGGCCATGCCGCTTCGTTCGACGTCGACCCCAGTCGACTGGCGTCATTCGGCACGTCTGCGGGCGCGACGCTTGCCGTGTACTCGGCGTTGAAGGCCTATCAGACCGATCCTTCGGCGCAAGTGCTCGCCGACGTGGGCTGGTCTGGAGGGTACGACTTCACTGTCGGGGACAGCGGCGCTGTCGACCCGAAGCAGTTGCAAAACGTCGAGAACTATCTTGGATGCTCGGATCCAACCGATCCGACCTGCGCGTCGACTGCCGAGGAGGCGTCGGCGGTCTCGTTGGTCGGAGCCGGAGAACCTCCCACTTTGCTCGCGAACTCGACAGACTACAAACTGGGCTGCGAAATCGTTCCTCCCTCCCAAGCCGAGGAGATGGCGAACGATCTGACCAACATCGGCGTTCCGGTGCAACTGGATCTCAACAACCGATGCGCACATGCCAACGGCTATGTCTCCGTCGAGTTCGCCCCCACTGCGGCGTTCCTCGAGTCCCACTTGTATCCTGCGGCGACGGCCGTCGTGTTGCCGTCGAAGGATGCCAGCCTGTCCGGCACAACCGTTCTTGACGCGACGGCGTCACCGGGCCTGAATGCGGTGCAGTTCGAACTCAGTGGGGGATCACTCTCGGACCGGGTCATCGCCACCGCCACTCCCACCCTCTATGGCTGGCTGGCCCAGTGGAACACGACAAGCGTGCCCAACGGCACGTACGCGCTCCAGAGCGTCTCCACTTACCAAGGCGGAGTGACCGCAAAGGGAGGAGTGAGTGCCGTAAGCCCGGCCGTCACGGTCACCGTTGCCAATGCGCCGCCGACCACCACGGTGCTGATCCCCGGCTCTGGGTCGAGCCTCTCGGGAATCTCCTCCCTGCTCGACGCCTCGGCATCGGCCAACGTGACCCGTCTCACCTACGAGCTCAGTGGAGGATCGCTCTCGGGACAGGTCATCGCCACCGCCACTCCCACCCTCTATGGCTGGCTGGCCCAGTGGAACACGACGAGTGTGCCCAACGGCACCTACGCGCTCCAAAGCGTCGCGGTTTCTTCGGGCGGGGTAAGCGGGACGAGCCCGGCCGTCTCCGTCACCGTGGCCAACTAGAACTTGACGACCCTGGGCCGATGCGCCCGAGATTACTGGAAGGTCGGCTTAGAAGTGAGCCGGTCAGACGAGGCGTTGAGGTGTCGAGCGTCGGTGCTGAGGTATCGGCAGTGGCGGCGCCTGCTGGATCGGCCCTCTGAGAAGTCCCGAGGCGGGGAGAGGCTCTGGTTCACGAACGGCGCGCTCGAGCGACTGAACTGGCGTTCTGTCCCGCACGAGAATCAGGCCTTCATCGGATGCAATCCTGCGGGATGAAGTTGGCCTACTCCAGACTTTCGCATCGCTACCACGACTGTTTCAAGAACTGCTCCGGGAGATCGCAGGAGGTTGGTGCCAGCCGGTGCGCCGTGCGCCGTGCGCGTGCGGCGGTAAGCGCAGGCCAGACGCAGTGTGATGCATTCGTCACCCGGACGATACGGGGCTGCATCCCACGATCCCGTACTGCATGGCGTACATCGCCGCGCCGGTCCGATTCGACACCCCTAACTTGCTATAGACGCGTTCGATGTGATTGCTCACCGTCTTCGGGCTGATACTCAACTCGCGAGCGATGCTCTTGTTGGGCATTCCTGTGGCGAGGAGGGCCAGCACTTCACTCTCGCGAGTCGTCAAGCCGGCGGGACCCCTAGCCCGCTCCACGTTGACGCGGTGCCCGGCGGCCGCCAATACGGCGTCGGTGGCTGTGGGATCGAGTCGACCTCCGGTGACGTCCGCTTTGAGTTCACGGGCGGCCTCGGCCGCGGTCAGCGGGCCCCGGTACGGACGTGGTTGCATCATGGCGCTGTATGCATCGGCGACCGCCAGCACCCGCGCCTGAGACGAAAGCATCGTCCCACCGATGCTGCGGTGATAGCCGGAGCCATCCATGCGTTCGTGGTGGGTGGCCGCCAGGACGCCGATACGACGCAGCGGCTCGGGTCGGTTGAAGATCCGCTCCACGTAATACACGTGCAGGCGGGCCCGCTCTTGTTCGTTGGGCGTCAACGGTCCGGGCTTTCCCCACACCGATCCCGGCACTCCGAAACGTCCAACGTCGTGGACGAGTGCCGCTCGATAGGCCAGACGGGCGTCGGCTGCAGGCATCTGCATCAGCTCAGCGGCGCCACGAACCAGGTCCGCCGTGGCGCGAGCGTGTCCGGCGAAGAAAGAGCAACGAAGGTCGCAGAAGTCTCCGATCGCCTCTAGCGCCTGGTCCAGCTCGTCGTCGGTCAATGGACCTCGTTCGACCGGGTCGGCGGCGAGGACCTCCTCGACAGTGTCTCTGTCGAGATCCTCGAACAATGGCCCGGGGTCATTCGATACCAGCTCGGTGATTTCCGGGTCGAAATGCGTGCCGCTCCGCTCTCGGACGACGTCGAGCGCGGCCTCCATGCCGGCCGCCCGCTGGAACACCTCGCATGCTTCGGCCACATGCGAGACGCGTGCGGCCAAGGACACGTCGGTGCCGGAGAGGTCGTCGGGGAACCCCCGACCGTCCCACCGGGCATAGGCCTGTTCGACGCCGGCCTGCACGTCGTCGCCGAGACCCAGACGGATGGCGAGCGCCCCCGCGGCCGAGCAGTGCACCGCCATCTGCTGGACCATCTGGCGGCCCCCGCTGGCCATCAGCACGGCAGCCTGGCGGGCCCGGTTGAATGCCGACGTCCCATGACCAGCCCGCCGAAGCATGAAAACCATGGCGGGAAATCCGGCCAGATCGACTTCGAGGGCGTGCGCCCGAAAGTCGATGTCGTCGCCGAAGAGAAGCGCCGCCTCGTTGCCGTAGACCGGGCAGCCGACGTAGGTCAGGATGCTGACGTCGAAGAGCGTGGCCAACTCCTTGGTGTCCAGGCCTAACCGCCCCCCCAGGCGCATTCCGATCCGGGCGGAGCGCAACATGTGTTCGGACGGCTGCCCGAAACCGAGGTCGGTGGCCAGAGAAAGCGAGACCAACAGGTCCGAGAGCCGGGTGCCCGAGTCTCCCATGGCGGAATCGTACCGTTGCAGCCTTCAAGTCGTCGGCCAAGTCGTCGGCACATGGGGTGAATACCTCAAGACAGCCGGCCGGCTGTTCCTTACCGTGGATTCTGAGCAACCAACAAGGTCGTTCAGATCGGAGAATTGGAATGCCGAAATATCTCATCGAGCGCACTGTTTCGGGTGTCGGTCAGATGGATACCGCCGCTCTTGCGGCCATCGCCAACGAGTCCAACACAGTGCTCCGCGACCTCGGACCCGACATCCAGTGGATGAAGAGCTATGTCACGGACGACAAGCTCATGTGCTTCTACGTGGCCGCCTCCGAGGAACTCGTCCGGGAACACGGCCGCTGTGGTGGGTTTCCTATCGACGCCGTCCTCACCGTCCGCCACGTCATCGACCCGACCACCGCTGAGCTGGGCGGATGAGCCGGGCGGCGATAAGCCTGACCACCGGCCTCGAGGATCCGGAGAAGGTAACGGTTGCGCTCCTCGTGGCGGTCGGCGCCGCCGAGAGCGGCCGGGCCACTCTCATGTTCTTAACCAAGGAGGCCGTGCGTCTGGCCACGGAGGGTGTTGCTCAGGGTGTGGCGTGCGAAGGATGCCCTTCGATACCGGAGCTGGTGTGGCGCCTGGAGGAGGCCGGGGGCGAATTGCTCGTCTGTCCGATCTGCTTCAACGCCAGGAAACTCGACGAACTGACGCTTGTGGCGAACGCCAGGTTGGGCGGAACCGTCCCGCTGTGGGACTGGATCGGCGATGGCGCCACCACCTTCAGCTATTGACGGTTCCACTCAGGCGGACAGAAGGGAGTTTTACGATGGCAACTCAGTTGGGTGAGCGGTTCGCTCGAACGGTGGCGACCAAGGATGCCGACACCCTCAGAGACCTGCTTGCGCCGACGGTGAGCTTTCGTGCCCTGACGCCCGGGAGGGTCTGGCACTGCGACGACGCCGACGCGGTCGTCGACGACGTGATCCTGGGCACATGGTTCTCGCCGGAACGTTCGGTCACCCGGGTGTTGGCGGTGGACTGTGCCGAAGTGGGGCCCGTCCATCGGGTCAGCTACCGGTTCGAGGTGGAGCAGCCCGATGGCCAGTACGTCATCGAACAGCAGGCGTACTTCAAGACCGAGAACGGCAGGATCTCGTGGTTGCACATTCTGTGCTCGGGTTTCGTCCAATGACGACATCTGCCGGCGATCCGACGAGCTCGACCCCCGCGGGTCAGCACAGCGCCTGGGTCGAATCGGCGCTCCAGGCGTGGGGCACGACGGACCGGGACAACCCCTTCCCACTCTTCGCCGAGGTCCGTGGGCTGGGCCCGGTACATCACGTCACCCTGGCTGACGGTCACGACGCCTGGCTCGTGGTGGGACACGACGAGGCCCGGCTGGTGCTCAATGATCCCCGGGTCTCCAAGGACATGCTGGCAGCGCTGGCCCAGCACGATGGGGTGGTGGCCGAGGGCCTCCCTGGGCTCGAGTTCTCTCGGCACATGCTCGCCGTGGACCCGCCAGATCACACTCGGTTGCGTCGGCTCGTGTCCTCCGCCTTCTCCCTGCGCAGGGTCGAGGGTCTGCGACCACGAGTACAGAGCATCGTGGACGACCTCCTCGACGCTCTAGCCAATGGCGACCCCGATGACGCGGTCGATCTGGTTGCAGCATTTGCCTTTCCTCTCCCTTTCACCGTGATCTGCGAACTGCTCGGTGTACCCGAAGGCGAGCGCACTTCGCTTGGTCGCGGGCTCGTGGCCATGCTGGTTCCCACCCTGACGCCAGCTGACTACACGAAAGCCAAAGAGGCATCCGACGGTGTGGTTTTGCAACTGCGCCGCCTCGTCGACCACAAGCACGATGCGCCCGGTGACGATCTCGTGAGCGGACTGATTGCGGCTCGGGACGGCGACGAACGACTGGACTACCGGGAGTTGCTCTCGACCATCTTCCAGCTCATCGTCGCCGGACACGACACGACCACGACCCTCATCGGAAACGCCGTCGTTGCCCTCCTCTGGGACCCCGATCAGCTCGAAACGCTGCGTGAGGATCCGGATCGGATTCCGACGGCCGTGGAGGAGCTGTTGCGATACGACGCCCCCGTGCCCCACTCGACCTTTCGCTACGCGAGGGAACCGGTCGAGATCGGCGGCCACTCGATCCCTGTCGGCGCCCAGATCATCGTCTGCCTCGCCGCCGCCAACCGCGACGCCTGTCGCTTCACCGACCCCGAACGCCTCGACGTGGCAAGGGCAGAAGGGCGCCATCTGGCATTTGGGCACGGGATCCACCACTGCCTCGGCGCCCCGTTGGCTCGTCTGGAGGCGCAGCTCGCGCTGGGATCGCTCATCCGACGGTTTCCGATGCTCCGCCTCGCCCGCGACCGAGCCGGACTGCACTGGGCCCACGGAGACGGGCTCGTGCTGCGTGGCCTGTCCGAGCTGCCGGTCCGTCCCGGTCTTTCCCTGCCTCGGTAGCACGCTCCCGCGGCGCATCGGCTTGCACCTGCTGACACATGACGGTGCGCAGGGCATCAAAGGTCTTGGCAAACGCGCTATCGAACCATGGTCGAGGCCAGCCCAGAGATCGACTGCGCTCTCGACAGCTGCCTCAAGGTGTCGGGAAGAGACCATCTACGAAGTCGTTGCGAAACTTGAAGGTGGGGTCGCACTCAATCATCAGCCGTTCGAAATCGGGAGCACGTTCATAGGAGGAGATAACCCTACGTGGGGTCATCGTCGTAAGTTTGCCCCAGTGAGGCCGCGGATCGAGCGGCAGAAGCCGGTCTTCAATACCCGCTAGGGCAGCCGACACGGCCGAATCATTGCGGGTCCAAGTAAAATGAAATGTCACGGAGTCCCGCCCGTAGGCAGGGCTCAACCAAAGGTCATCGCCGCGTACCGTGCGGATTTCGCTGACGAGCAAGACCGGCGCAATGAGGCTCCCGATCTCACGAAGTTCGGAGATGGCTCGTTGTGCAACATGACGTGGCAGGAAGAGTTCCGACTGCAAC
Organism: uncultured Acidimicrobiaceae bacterium; assembly: GCA_963738135.1. GTDB lineage: Bacteria > Actinomycetota > Acidimicrobiia > Acidimicrobiales > RAAP-2 > Bog-473. Next base: position 372,315 of record CAVTVK010000002.1, read on the forward strand.
TCGTTTCCCACTCCCCGAGTCGCCCTGGGGCGGAAGTGTGCCAACCGCTCATGCCAAGGGCCGACCACCCCCATCTGGTCGGTACACAGATCCGGCGACATGCCTGGCACGGGATGGACCGGATGTGGTGCTTGCCGGCCAACGCGCAACTTCAATTCGGGTTGGTCAACTCGACGTTTCACCCACACGTTGGCCAGACTGCCGTCCCAGTCGGTGAATGCGCTCACGCTGTAGCCTGCGCCAAACACGTCATCCAGCCCGTCCACAATCTCCTCGAGAGGCACGCCGACGATGACCTGCTGCGACATCTCGTACGCGGGCTCGATATCCAAGGTCACCTGGATCACGATGCCAAGCGCACCGAGCGCGACCACGGAACCGAGGTAACTGTCTTCGTGGAGATCACGCCGGAACTCGACCACGTCCCCGCCGGCATCGACCAGTTTCATCGCGGCGACGGAGTCGGCGAGAACACGGTGCGCATCGCCCGAACCATGGGTACCCGTTGCACATGCCCCGGCGACTGAGATGTCCGGGATCGAGGCCATATTCGACAATGCGAAGCCCTCTCGAGACAGCGCTTCGGCCAGCTCGGTATAACTCATGCCGGAAGCCACCGTGACCGTGGAGTTAGCCCGATCGATGGTGAACACATTGGGCAGATCGTCCAAGAGCACCAATTCACCGGTGGTGTCGGCGACTCCGTTGAACGAGTGGCCACAGCCAAGAGCCCGTATTTGTCTGCCGCGACCTACAATCCGGCGAAGGCCGTCAACCGATTTGGGTTTGTGTACTCGCGCGGCGCTAAAGACGACGTTCCCGGCCCAGTTGGTGCCGGGTACGAGTTGGCTCATTTGCTCGCCAGGATCACTGTCGGAGAGAAACCGATACGCGCTGAACTTAGCTCGCCGCTTCCCATACCCGGGAGATTGGGTTCAGCCGTCTCCGATGCTGGAAGCTGAGGCGGTGGAGGGTCGCCCGGTGACCTCCTTGACGATCGGCTCCGGCGAAAGGCGGGAACCAACGGCAACTCGGGGCTCACGAGCGCGCCGGGACTCGACCCCCTTCGGTCTGGCCGAGGTCAGCGCTCCTGGGAGATGAGAAACTGGTGTTCGGCTCCGCGATCTTGGATCAGCTGCTCTGACCAGATGGACGATCGCTGTGCTCACGGTGGAAAGGACTGAGGATCCTTGTACTCCGGCTTTGTGGTCGGGAACCCGGGGCTCCCCTTCCAGAAGGTCGACTCGATGCGCTGGTCGATCAGACGTTCGGCGTTTACGATGTTGGAGATGCCTGCCGCAACTCTGTCTCGGGTGCGCGTCGGGGTCGGATCGTTCTCACCTCCTGAGTGCTGAGAGTCTCGTGGTGGATGGCAGCCGACCCGAACGCTCCGGCGCAAAAAGCGGCACCCACAGTCGGACGCTGCCAAACCCCCGGGCTTTCCGGCCGCCCGGGCTCCACCGAATCACCGCACGGCCTGACAAGTGGCTCGACGACGCAGGCGGTCTTGTGGAAGACCCGGTTGTCCTCGAACGATTGCAGCGGCTGGCGATTCCACCAGCGTGGGTAGACGTGTGGGCCTCCAGCGACCCCAATGCGGGAGTGCAGGCGACAGGCGTCGACCAGCGCGGTCGGACCCAGTACCGATACTCTCCTGCGGCCCGACATCTTGCCAGCGACTACAAATTCGCCCGCATGACGGTGTTCGCAGCCGCCATTCCGGCGCTGCGCATCCAGGTTGGACGCGACATCGCTCGGTACCGCCAGGATCCGTTGGACGCCCGTGTCGTGACTGCGATTATGGTCAGGCTCCTGGAGCGGGGACTCCTTCGCGTTGGCAATGACCGGTACGCGCGAGACAATCACACCTACGGACTGACAACGCTTCGGCGGAACCACGTCGAGACGCGCGGTTCGACCATCACGTTCCATTTTGTCGGTAAGGAGCACCTTCCCCACACCTTTACAGTTCACGATCAGGCGACGGCCGAGGTTGTGGGCGCGCTGGTAAGTGCGGCTCGGAATGATGCGGAGCCGATCTTTGCGGTGACTGGTGAACACGGAACGCATCACGTGACCAGTGCAGCAGTAAACGCCTACCTTCACGCATATACCCAAGCACCGGCGAGCGCGAAGGTATTCCGCACTTGGGGCGCTACGGTTGCAGCAGTTGCGGTGCTTGCTGGAGCCGAACCACCAGCGGACATATCCGCGAGGTCGCGGGAGCGCCTCGCTGTCGGTGCTGCCGCGGTTTTGCTGGGCGATACTGCCTCCGTCACCCGGTCTTCCTATATTCATCCTGCATGGATCGACGTTGGCCGCTCTGAACTGGTGGCCGCCGCCGTCGCCGAGTCCTCCGACCGCGTTGGTACGCGTGCAGTAGCAACTCTTTTTACCGATCCAGGGATCCAGGCCGCGGTCCTCTCTGGCATCACCGATGCGGTCACGGAAGCCGGTGCTCGAGACGAGAATCGAAGTGCCTAGACCAGGACGCCGGCTGAGGTCAACACCTGGTACGGGCGAAATATGGGTCGTCACGCTGGCAGGCGAAGGGCTCTGGCCGTCGCAGCTCGCGTCGACCAGACTGGCGTCTGTGCGAGATGGTGAAGAACCATCGGAACAGTGCCGGCCGTTCAGCGGAGCTCACTCGCAGCGCCGTCGACAAGTGATCATCCGAGACGGCGATCGCACGGGCCACGAACCTAGAGTGGAGGGATTGGAACCATGCAGGATTCCCGAGTCACAGTGGCGGCGGACTTCTTCCAGAAGTTTTTTGGAGGCAACGTCTCAGCGGCCTGCGATCTCCTCGATCCTCACGTCGTGGACGTTGTACCCGGCACACACGCGCCCTCGGGCGTCTTCCAAGGCGCTCAGGCTGTCGCGGCCCACCTTTCAACCTTTCTCCGACTCACAGAAGACCCAATTGATGTCCTCAAATGGGAGGACTGGATGGCCGGGGTCGACAATGTCGCTGGGCTTGCGAAGATCCATCTTCAGCGGGAAGGCCAACAGCACGATTTCCGGGTCATCTTTCTCGTCACGGTGACTGAACACGAGGGACTACATCGGATTTCGCGGATTGAATCCTTCTACAGCAATCAAGCAGCATTTGATCGCTTCTTCTCAGTCGAGCCATAGCCGCGCTGGCGCGGGATTAGGTCCAGAGGAGGATCCATGCCCTCAATGATCGAGGACTACGCGATCATCGGCGACACGAAAACCGTCGCCCTTGTCGACCTCACCGGATCCATCGACTGGTGGTGCGCACCGAGAATCGATTCCGCCGCCGCGTTCGCGGCACTGCTCGGTGATGCGGGCAATGGGCGGTGGCTGATCGCCCCGAAAGGCGAGGTGACCAAAGTCACCCGCCACTACGAACCGGAGACCTTGATTCTCGAGACGATCTTCGAGACTGCCACGGGTTCGGTGGCGGTGTTCGACTTCATGCCGCCGTACGACGGCCACTCGATGATCCACCGCATCGTCGAGGCTCGTTCCGGCACAGTCGAGATGCAGATGGAATTGATCGTGCGTTACGAGTACGGGGCCATCACACCTTGGGCTACCGCTACGGGTGATGGCCTTGTCCTTGTCGCGGGCCGTGACGGTCTCCGCCTGCACAGCCCCGTCCGTCTCGTCGGAAAGGAGAACACTACAGTCGCCTCCTTCTCCGTCTCGGGCGACATCCGCCGCTCCTTCTCGCTGACCTGGTTCCCCTCCGAGATCCACGCCCCTCTCCCTCTCGACAGCCTCGCCGCCCGCAACCACACGCGGCACTACTGGCATAAGTGGGTCGGCCGCTGCACCTACAACGGTGACTCGCGCGACCTGGTCGTTCGCTCGCTCATCACCTTGAAGGCCCTGACCTACGAGCCCAGCGGCGCCATCTGCGCAGCGGCGACGACCTCGCTCCCAGAGACCATCGGGGGCAGGCGTAACTGGGACTACCGATATACCTGGCTCCGGGACTCGACGTTCACCCTGCATGCTCTTTTGATCTCGGGGTACACCGACGAAGCGGCGGCGTGGGTGCAGTGGCTCCGCCGCGCCGTCGCAGGTACCCCGGGGGAGATGCAGATCATGTACGGCGTCGACGGCGAACGGATGCTCCCCGAGTTCGAACTCGGTCACCTCTCGGGCTACGAGGGATCAACGCCCGTCCGCATCGGCAACCAAGCGGTGCTCCAGCTCCAGCTCGACGTCTACGGCGAGGTCCTGGACTCCGCCGTCACCTACTGGCGCAGTCCTATCCCCAAAGAATCGAACGTCTCGCCCGGTCAGGTGATGGCGATCCTCGACCACCTCGAGAAGGTGTGGCGCGAGCCCGACAATGGGATCTGGGAGGTCCGCGGGCCGCGGCGGCACTTCACCCATTCGAAGGTCATGGCCTGGGTGGCCTTCGACCGCGCGGTCACGTTGGCCGAGGACGGTATCTTGCCGACGGGACGTATGGACCATTGGCGTCAACTGCGTGACGAAATCCACGCGGAGGTCTGCGACAAGGCCTTCGACTCTGAGCTCAACTCGTTCACCCAGTACTACGGCTCGAAACTGCTCGATGCGAGTCTGCTCATGCTCGCAACTGTTGGTTTCCTGCCACCCGACGACCAGCGCATCGTGGGCACAGTGGAGGCGGTTCAGAAGGGGCTCGTCACCGACGGTTTCGTCCGTCGATACCAGACAGACACGGATGAAGAGGTCGACGGCCTGAGAGGTACCGAGGGCGCTTTCTTGATGACGAGCTTCTGGCTGGCCGACAACCTCGTACTGCTCGGGCGTCACGACGAGGCGAAGGACTTGTTCGAGCGGCTCTGTGCGCTCTGCAACGACGTCGGTCTCCTCTCCGAGGAGTACGGTAACGGTCGGCTGCTCGGGAACTTCCCGCAGGCCTTCTCTCATGTAGCCCTGATCAACACCGCCGCCAACCTCTCGATGGCCGAGAGCGGCCCCTCGGCGCTGCGCAGTCGCCGTTAGGCCCGGTCCCGACGTCGGAGCAGGTACCGGCTGATGAACCAAGCGGCTCAGTAAGACCAGGCGGGAAAGGCGCTGCAACCGTGACCCGATCTGGCTTGTGTTCGATTCGAGACCCAGTCTCGTGGTGGGCGTCCGCTCTATGAGGCTCAGGTGAGACTCAACCGATGACGGGCGGCCATGCGTCCGGCATTCGTCGGGCTCGTCGAAGACGCATGGGCGTCACGAGTCCAAACGCGCCGGGCAGTTGCGCGACGGTGGAAGTGCATCGCTCGGCCCTCACAACTGGGAGCGATGCAGCCATCGGTCCTGTGCCAGGTGTATTTCGGAGCGCCAGCAGTCGACCAAGGCACCACTCCCAGTACTTCGACTGTCGAAGTCCACTCGTCGCAGCGAGTCCGGTCCCGCCATCACGTGACGATGAGATAGATGCTCTTGCCGACCAGCCAGAGCCCGAGCACCAGCGAAACCACGATGATCACCTGGTCCGTATGTGTATCGATCCACGTTCTGATCCGGCCGAGAAATTCCTGTGCCCGCTCCGGCCGGAAGCCGGCATAGAGCTCAAGAGCGATATAGACCGCCGTGGAGACCAGGCAGAACAGGAACAGAGCAACATAGCTCTCCCACGATGTGAGCTTGGCCCCGGTGATCACCGCAACGCCCGCCGCGACGAGTCCCCAGGGTTGGGTGAGTGGTGCCAGGCCAATGGCGTACAAAGGCGACATATTGTCGAGGCCTGATTGCCACTTCGGGGGCTTCTTCGGCGGTCTGGGCTTGCCCATTCTGCGCCGCTGTCGCAACGCGATCAGCACCAGGGCCACGCCGATGAGGATCTTCACGGCCAGGGCCGCCAGTGAGGGAGCCGTGTTCGACTTGGGGGGATTATTCCCCGTGACCAGGACGGTGAGCGCGACCACGATGGCCAAGGAGAGCAGCCATCCGAATATGAAAGCTGCACCCTTTCGCGTTCCGCCCTTGGCCAGGAGGATCAGAATGAACGCAGTAAGGGGAATCGGCTCGAGCGTGATGACGAGGCCGATGAGGAGGAGATCGAGAATCACATCGGCACCTGATGTCCTCGGTCCGGGTTACTTGTTGTCGCCGACCGCGGTGATCCATCTCCTGGGCGCACGAGAACTAACGGGTCAATTGTGGAGTCCATGTCGGTCCTTTCGTTTGCGATCCGGTCGACTGCGCGCAGTGAAGTTCTGGTTTCAGGCCAGGATCTTTGCCTTCTGTGATTCGAACTCTGCATTGGTGAGGATGCCCTGAGCTTTGAGATCGGCCAGCTTGGCCAGTTGCTCCGTCGAATCGGCTCCCGGCCCGGCGGTCTCTTTGACGAATGCATCGAAGGCCTCTTGCTGTTGGGCTGCCTGCTTCGCTGCACGCTCGTGCATCTTCCCGCCTCTTGCGATCAGGTAGACGAAGAGGCCGAGGACCGGCAGGATGACGACGAAGATGACCCAGAGGGCTTGGGCTCCTCCCCCCAGATCGAGGCTCCGGAAGATGTCCGAGAACGATAATAAGGAGCCAGAACCAGATGACGAGGCGGAAGAAGCCAAGCATCGTCCCGAAGAGGTCCGCCAGCGGGTAGGTGTAAGCGAGCACTGCGGTGTCCTCCCTCATCGATATCACTCACAGCTGAGCATCCACCGCCCGGCACCCACGGCTGCCCGTACCGCCCGTCAGATCTTTGGTCAATGTCCAGGCAGATACCTGTGCCAACATCCAAGCACGCTCCGGCACTGATGGCATCGCCTCAGCATTGCACTCGTTCGCCAATAGCCCAGGCATATACGATTTCCAAGACACATCCTCTACGCTCCTGGAGGCAACTGTGCGTGGCCCCATGCTGACGACGACGGGCATCACCATCGGCGCCACGGTCTTCGATGGGCGGCGCCGGCGCGGCGGCCAGATCCGTGGCACATCAGCGCAGGAGCCGCGGGGCCGCGACTTGCCCATGGATGATTCGGCCGTCACATGACCATCGCCGAGAGGCCTGTGCCTGGGGCCCCGGGCGAAAGAGAAGAAGGCGCAGTAGCCCCTCGCGGTCGGTCCGGTCCCGTCGACCCGCGGTTGTTGCACTACGCACGCGGAACTCGCCGCTATCTCGTCATGACCGTCGTGCTCGGCGGGGTGACCGCCGGACTGGTGCTGGCCCAGGCCTGGCTGATCGCCAACACCATTTCCGATGTCGTCGTCCACCACGAGGGAATGGCGCACGTTCGCACGCTCGTGGTGTTCCTCGCCCTGGTCATCCTCGGTCGCTCGCTGGTCGCCTGGCTCGGAGAACGCGCCGCGCAACGCGCCTCGGCGGCGGCGAAATCGGACCTGCGGACGGCCCTCGTCGAGCAGATCGTCCAACTCGGACCCGCGGGCATCGACCGAGAACGCTCCGGCCGTCTGGTTGTGTTGTCGACCAGCGGCATCGACGCCTTGGACAGCTACTTCTCCCGGTATCTCCCACAGCTGTTCCTGGCCGTGATCGTCCCGGTCAGCGTCATCGTCGTGATGGCGGGGGCCGACTGGATATCGGCGGTGATCATTGCGGTCACGGTGCCGTTGATACCGCTGTTCATGGCGCTGGTGGGTGCCTCGACGAAGGCCCGGATGCGGCGCCAGGCCCGTCTGCTCCAGCGCCTGGCGGGCCACTTCCTCGACGTCGTGGCCGGTCTCCCCACCCTCAAGGTGTTCGGCCGAGCCAAGGCCCAGGTTGCCGCGGTCCGCGACATCACGGATCGCTACCGCACTGCCACCATGGCCACCTTGCGGGTGGCCTTCCTCTCGTCCCTCATTCTCGAGCTGCTGGCCACCTTCTCTGTGGCGCTCGTCGCGGTGGCTGTCGGCCTGCGCCTGCTCGGTGGACATGTGAGCTTCGCCACCGCTCTGTTCGTCCTCATTCTCGCCCCCGAGGCATATCTTCCGCTCCGCCTCCTCGGGACGAACTACCACGCCAGCGCCGAAGGCATGAGAGCGGCCGAGGACGTCTTCGAGGTGCTCGACCGACCGGTCCCGACGCGGGGGTGCCGTCACGACGTTCCGGACCCGTCGACCTCCATGTTGCACATCAACCGGCTCGATGTCTGCTACCCGGAACGCACACTCCCTGCCCTGCGCGACTTCTCCCTCTCCGTCGGGCCCGGGGAAGTGGTGGCCGTCGTGGGTCCCAGCGGATGTGGCAAGTCCAGCCTTCTCGGTGTCCTCCTCTGCCTGATTCCTGCTTCGCGTGGCTCGGTCACTGTCGGCGGGATCGATCTGGCCGAACTCGAACCTGACACGTGGCGGACCCACGTGGCCTGGGTCCCGCAACGTCCCCACCTCTTTGCCCGTTCCATCGCCGACAACGTGCGACTGGGCCGGCCCGACGCCAGCGACCACGAAGTTCGGTCCGCCATAACCGATGCCGGCCTCGACGACGTCGTGGCCCGTCTGCCCGAGGGGCTCGCGACCATGCTGGGTGCCGAGGGCGCCGGGCTGTCGGCGGGGGAGCGGCAGCGAGTTGCCCTGGCGCGGGCGTTTCTACGGGACGCACCGCTCCTTCTCCTCGACGAGCCCACGGCGAATCTCGATGGCGCGACCGAGGAAAGCGTGTTGTCCGCCGTGCGTCGGCTCATGGTCGGTCGCACCGTCGTGATGGCGGCCCACCGCCCCTCCCTCTTGGCCGTGAGCGACCGGGTGGTCCGACTGCCGGCGCCCGTGCAGGACAGCGTGGCATGACGCCCCGCGAGGCGGAGCGAGACCGGTCCGGCCAGCGCGCGCCGGTGGGCCGGACGCTGGGCGTCGCGCGTCCGGCTTCGCGCCGCGTGGTCGTCGCGACCCTCCTGGGCGCGGGCGCCATCGCGGCCGACATCGGCCTCCTGGGCACGGCAGCCTGGCTGATCTCCAAGGCGGCCCAGCATCCGAACGAGGCCACCCTGGCCGTGGCCATCGTGGCCGTCCAGTTCTTCGGATTGTCCCGTGGGTTCCTGCGGTACGAGGAGCGCCTGGTCGGCCACGATGCCGCCTTCCGACTGCTCGCCGACCTGCGTGTGCGGGTCTATCAGCGGCTCGAGCGGCTGGCCCCCTCGGGTCTGCCCTCGTTCCGGCGTGGTGACCTGTTGGCGCGCATGGTCCAAGACGTCGACTCCATGCAGGACCTGGTCCTCCGGGTGGTTCCCCCCTTCGGCATCGCCCTGCTCGTGGGCATCTCGACGGTCGTCCTGCTGTGGTGGATGCTTCCGACCGCCGCGGCGGTCCTGGCCGTGTCCCTGGTGCTGGCGGGCACCGTCGTGCCGTGGCTCACGGGGCTCTTGGCCCGGCGCCGCGAGATGCGGTTCGCCGCCGTGCGAGGTGATCTCGGGGCGGCCATGGTCGACCTGACCGAGGGCGCGGCGGAGCTGATTGCCTTCGGCGCCGCTGACGCCCAGATCCGGACCATTCGGAGCCAGGATGCGGAATTGACCGCCATCGCTTCGAGCTCAGCCGGGACCGCTGGCATCGGGCTGGCGTTGACGACGCTCCTGGCCGGTTTGGCCTGCTGGGGTTGTCTGATGGTCGGCATCCCCGCCGTGTTGTCGGGTCGGCTCGGAGGGACCGAATTGGCCGTCATCACGCTCATCCCCCTTGCCGCATTCGAATTGGTGGTTGGTCTGCCGGTCGCCACCCAAGCCCTGCAGCGGGTGCGGCAGGCCGCAGCGCGGGTCTTCGAGATCTTCGACACCCCGGCGCCCGTCTCCGAGCCCGAGCTGGCTCTCGCGCTCCCCGCTCCTCCCTACGACGTGGAGGTGCGGTCGGCATGGGCCCGGTACGCGGATGCCGTGTCGCCCGCTCTCGATGACGCGGACCTCTCGCTTCCCCCAGGGCGGCGCGTGGCGATCGTCGGGCCGAGCGGTGCGGGCAAGTCGACCCTGGCTGCTGTCCTGGTCGGCTTCTTGCCGTGCCGGGCCGGCTCCATCACCTTGTCCGGCGTCCCGACGGGGCGGCTCTCCGGCGACGATCTCCGCACCGTGGTCGGCCTGGTCGGCCAAGATGCTTACCTCTTCGACACCACGGTGGCCGACAATCTGCGGGTCGGGAGGCGCGACGCCACCGACGACCAGCTGCACGACGTCATCGACAGGGTCGGCCTGGCGGACTGGCTCGGCGATCTTCCCAAGGGCCTGACCACCGAGGTCGGGACGCATGGGGCCCGCCTCTCGGGGGGGCAACGCCAACGCCTGGCCGTGGCCCGAGCCCTGCTGGCCGACTTCCCGGTGCTCGTGCTCGACGAGCCGACCGAGCATCTCGATCCAGCGGCCGCCGACGCACTCACGACCGATCTCTTGCACGTGACCAACGGCCGCTCACTCGTCCTCATCACGCACCGCCTGGCCGGGCTCGAGTCCGTCGACGAGATCCTGGTCATGGAGCAGGGTCGGGTGGTCCAACGGGGGACCCACGACGACCTCCTGGGCCAAGCGGGCCGCTACTCCGACCTCTGGTGGGAGGAGATGAGGACCGAGCGCTACGCCCGGCCGCACGAAGAACCAGTGCCCCATGGCCAGCTGCAACCGACGACCGCCCACCGCGAGGTGGCCCTGAACGACGGGAGTGTCACCGCATGACCACTGACCTCGCCCGGTGGCAGTTCGCCACCACCAGCATCTACCACTTCCTGTTCGTCCCGGTGACCATCGGCCTGGCCTTCCTGGTGGCCCTGCTGCAGACGAGTTGGTACAAGAACGACAATCCGACCTTCAAGCGGCTCACCAAGTTCTTCGGAACCCTGCTGCTGATCAACGTGGCCGTCGGTGTGGTGACGGGGCTGGTCCAGGAATTCGAATTCGGGATGAACTGGTCGAACTACTCGCGCTTCGTCGGCAACATCTTCGGCGGCCCTTTGGCCATGGAGGGTCTGGCGGCCTTCTTCCTCGAGTCGACCTTCTTGGGCATCTGGATCTTCGGGTGGGATCGCCTCTCGAAGAAGCTGCACCTGACCTGCATCTGGCTCGTGGCGGGAGCCTCCATGCTGTCGGCCCTGTTCATCATGGCGGCCAATTCGTGGATGCAGCACCCGGTGGGCTATGTCATGAACGCCCAGCACCAACCCCAGCTGACCGACATCTGGGCGCTCTTCACCAATCCGGTGTTCCTGTGGGCCTACCCGCACGTGATCCTGGCGTCGCTGGTGACCGGAGCCATCATCATGCTGGCCTTCTCCGCCTGGCACATGCGGCGCGGAAATTCCGTTTCCGCCTTCCGCCGGACCGCCATCATCTCGGTGGCCGTCCTCGCTCCAGCCGTGTTCCTCAACATGTTCATCGGGAGCGAGCTGGGTGTGGTCGAGGGCAAGTACCAGCCGATGAAGATCGCCGCCGCCGAGGCATTGTGGAACACGTGTCCGTCGCACTGCGCGTTCTCGGCCTTCCAGATCGGGGGCGGCCCGAACGACGAGACCCCGACCCAGATCATCGAGATCCCCGACCTGCTGTCGATCCTCGCCACCAACCACCCCGACGGCGAAGTGCAGGGAATGAACAACCTGCAGGCCCAGTACGTGAAGCAGTACGGGCCGGGCGACTACATCCCCAACGTCTTCATTCAGTACTGGGGCATGCGGGTCATGGCCTACATCGCCACGCTCATCGCGCTGTTCGCCTTGTGGGGGCTCTGGCTCATCCGCCGCAAGACGCTCGGCAAAGCCAAGTGGTTCTTGTTGATCGCACCGTGGTTCGCCATCGCCCCCTTCCTCATGAACACGGCCGGATGGCTGCTGACAGAGAGCGGCCGACAGCCCTGGATCGTGCAAGGCCTGATGAAGACGTCCCAGGCCGCCTCGCCATCGGTGACGTCGACCGATATCTGGATCAGCCTGAGCGTCTTCGTGCTGCTGTACCTGGCGCTGGCGGTGGCGGACGTCTACCTGATGATCCACTACGGCCGCAAGGAGCTGGAACCGGGCTCGGGGGAGAGCGGCGACGACGACGGCCCCGACGCCGGGAGCGGCACCGAGGACGAGGCCGAACACGACGACGAGGCCGAACACGACGACGACCGGGTTCCGGCCCTCATCTACTAGGAGACGACATGGTCCATCTCAACACCATCTGGTTCATCATCGTCGGTGTCTTCTTCGTCGGGTTCTTCATTTTGGAGGGGTTCGACTTCGGCGTGGGGATGCTGCACTCGTTCGTCGGGAAGGACGATGTGGAGCGTCGCATCGTCGTCAACTCCATCGGCCCCATCTGGGACGGGAACGAGGTGTGGCTGGTCGTGGCGGCGGCAGCGATCTTCGCCGCCTTCCCATCGTGGTACGCCACGATGTTCTCCACCCTCTACCTGGTGATGGTGATCGTCCTTCTGGCTCTCATCGGACGGGGGGTCTCCTTCGAGTTCAGCCGCAAGATCGACAACCAGCGGTGGCGCTCGGCCTGGAAGTGGTCGCTCACCATCGGGAGCGCGCTCATTCCGTTCCTGCTCGGCACGGCCCTGGGCGACCTCCTCCATGGGCTGCCCATCAACTCCTCGCACAACTACACCGGCAGCTTCTGGGGCCTGCTGGTTCCCTTCGGGCTCTATACCGGACTGACCGTGACGGTGCTGTGCCTGTTCGTCGGTGCCGCCTACCTCACGCTCAAAACGGTGGGGGCGCTGCACGATCGTGTGGCTCGCCTGTCGGGTCGACTCGGGTGGCTGGCCGTCGTCATCACCTTCGGCTGGCTGACGTGGCTCCATGTCGGGATCAGCTCGGGCTTCGTCCCCAGGCCCATTGAGGCGCTGGCGCTGGTGGCGGTCGGCGGCGGCGCCTTGCTGGCCGACTCCCGCTCGGAAGGCTGGGCGTTCGCGGCGGCTGCGACAGCCATCGGGAGCGTGGTGGCGTCCATCTTCTTCGAGCTCTTCCCGAGGGTGATGGTGTCCAGCACCAACTCGGCCTACAACCTCACGGTGGCCAACTCGGCCAGCAACTCGTACTCGCTCAAGGTGATGACCGTGGTAGCGGTCATCTTCTTCCCACTGATCCTCCTGTACCAGGGGTGGAGCCTCTACATCTTCCGCAAACGCATCGGCGGCGGGCCTCCTTCGGAAGTCGCCGCACCCGCGGTGCCCGATGTCCCGCCCGTCGGACGCGCACAGCATCCCATCTCGCCGGCCGGCGAATAGGGATCAGAGAGAAGGTACATCGTCAACGAGTCAGCGACGTGCCATGCGGCAGCTCTCGAACCGAACTCATCGGCTGCGCTCTTGATCTGGGAGGACGTCTGGGCGGCCCCCTTCGCCGAGGCCGTGCGTCGATCGAACGGGATTCTGCTTGAGGGTGCCCGCATGCCGCACGAGATCATCGCCGCCCTGCTGGCGGATCTTCCGCCGGCGGTCTGAACCTCACAAAGAACAGGAGTCTCCACATGATGAGAAGACGACCCATCGCAAGGGCGGCGGTTCGAACGACTGCAGTGGTTGGAACCGCTGCCGTTGTCGGTGGTCACATGGCGAACAAGCAAGCTGCCCAGGCGCAACGGGCTGCCGCAGAAGCTCCTCCGGCTGCTGCGGCGCCGGAGCCGGCGGCTGCCGCCCCCGATCCCATTGAGCAGCTGACCCAACTGGCCGCACTCAAGGACTCTGGACTGACCGAGGCGGAGTTCGAGGCGCAGAAGCCAAGCTCCTGGGTTAGGCGAGCTGTCTTCGAAACCGCGACCGCGACACGAGTCATGGGGCGCGTTGTGTCTGCCGTTGCCATTCTTCGAGTGCGGGTGTGGATCCGAAAAGCTCTACGGCAACGCGGATTCTTTGGTTTCGGAGTCCGTGACGAATTCGAAATCACACGTCGCGCAGACCCAATGGCGATGGGCGTGGCCTGAAGCCCCGTCGGGACAGCCGTAGTACGTGTACTCATCAACGCGGCGAGCCCCGCATTGTGCGCATGCTGGCGGCTCTGCATTTCCTGTCATGTCACCTATCCCTTCATTGAATTGGTGGCGGCGTCACCGGAGAGGACCTGAACGTTCTGCTCAGACTGAGACCGGGTGAGATTCGGTGACGACATGCTTGTAGGCGGCGACGTACTCGTCGACCATGCGACCACTGTTGAATCGCTGGATCGTCAGGGATCGAACGGTCGCCCGATCGAGTTGACCGATCGTCGTGGCCGCCTCGACCGCCGATTCGAAATCGGTCACGACTGCACCCGTCCTGCCCTCGACTACGAGTTCCGGCATGGAGCCTCGGTTGAAGGCGATCACGGGAGTGCCGCAGGTCATTGCCTCCACGACCGAGAGTCCGAACGGTTCGTCAAAGTCGATCAGGTGGAGGAGCGCGATGGCGCCACCGAGGAACGACGAACGATCCTCCGCTTTGACCGGCCCTAGATACTGAACAGTGCCCTCTTGAAGTCGTGGCACGACCTCGTCCTCGAAATACTTCTCGTCTTGAATGATTCCTGCTATCCGAAGCGGAATACCCGCCTCCTTCGCCACTTCAATTGCGGTGACGACGCCCTTGTCGGGGTGGATCCGCCCAAAGAACGCCAAATAGGAGCCAGGAGCGCCATTGAACGAGAATGAGTCGATGTCGATCCCGTGATGAATGGTGGCGACATAACTGAGGGAGGGATCACGGTCGGCGTCGCTAATTGCGATGTAGAACGTCCCACGGTTGTATTTGGCGTAGACGGGAACGATACTCGGCGAAGAGAACCCGTGGATTGTTGTGATCACTGGGGTCGAGGTCAAGCGAGAGTAGGTGAGGGGTAAGAAGTCAAAGCTGTTGTGGATCACGTCGAACTCTGATGCCCGCTCGAAGACCTCGGAAATATGAAGGCATTCGGCCACCTTTGGATTGATGTCGGGGTCCTCCGACCAGCCTCGGGGGATCACGCTGCACAGGCGAGCTGACGTTTCCGAATCACCCGCGGCAAAGAGGGTGACATCGTGGCCTCGTGCGACGAGCCCCTCGGTCAAGAGCGAGGCAAAGAGCTCCCACGGTCCATAGTGGCGCGGGGGTACCCGCCACGAAATGGGTGCGAGCATGGCAATGCGCACGCCGCTTCAACGCCCGAGGCCCAGGCGATCAGCCTTCTTGTCTCTCTCGTCCCTCTTCTCCTTCTTCGCCCCTCGTTTCTCCTTGAGGGATTTTCCCGGCTTCTTTCCCGAAGGCTTCTGAGGTGATCTGTCAGGCATGGTGCTCTCCAATCGCAAGTCGGAACATGTCGGTCAATCGGGCTTGGCGCTGAGAGCACCAAGGAGCTCGTCGATGGATACAACCGCCACGCCGATCGCAGAGTCGCCGATTCCGTAGGGGAGGATCAGAGCACCCGCATGCAGGAGGGCGCCGCAGGAATAGACCACATTGGGCACGTAGCCATCCTGCTCGTCGCCAATCGGGCTGAGGAGGGGCTGGGCCAGACCTCCGATGATTCGAGTGGGGTCTTCGAGATCCAGCAGGATGGCACCGATGCTGTAGGTACGCATCGGACCGACGCCGTGGGTAAGGACCAGCCACCCCGCTTCGGTTTCGATCGGCGATCCACAGTTGCCGAGCTGGACGACGTCCCAGGATCTCTTCGGCACCTGGCACGCCAGGCCTACTTCCCAACGGTGCGGGTTGTCCGAATAGGTGATGGTGTTCGATTCTCGGTCAGATCGGGATAGGGCAGCGAATCTTCCACCGATCTTCCGCGGGAAGAGAGCCAGACCCTTGTTGGCCGCTGCGGCGCCGACCATCGGCGAAGAGGTGAAGTGTACGAAGTCCCTCGTTTCAAGCAATTGCTGACCGATGTCCGTTCCGTTGTAAGCCGTATACGAGGCGTAGTACGTGTCGCCGGCGTCCTCATCGCGGAACCGAACGAAACGGGCGTCTTCCATGCCTCTCGATTCAGCACTTACCGCCGGCAGGAGGACCCGTTCGCTCAGCGGGGTATCACTGTCGAAGACGGCGCCGTAACTTCGCTCGGCGATCCTGCGAATCTGACCGATGGTCCGGCGCGCCTGCTTGCGAGTGGCAACGTGATTCTCGAGAATGCCAAGTCGCCCCTCCAGCTCAGCGGAGGTGAACTCAGGTCCCAGATGACGCAGGACGTAGTCGGCGTCGTCGACGCTGGCGCGTAGCCGTCGGAGTTCTCCTCTGAAAGCCTCGGCGTCCAGACGTATCTCGTCACGCCGTCCCTTCGTTGCAAAGGTTGGAGCGGGATCAAACGAAACGTCGGCGGAGGCACTGATCGTGCCCGTCCGAAAGCCGATGGAGGAATTGTGACCCTCTCCGATGGCTCGGACGCTCATGACGAATCGGACGTCACCACCCGTAACGCCGACCTGGTCTGGGTGTATGACCATGCTCGGATTACAGAGGGCGGCACCCTCAATGGCGTATTCACTCGTAAAGGTGGCGCCGAGGAGGAGGCGCCGGGTGAGGGACAGCTGCCGTTCCGGGTTGAGGCGATCGGCAAGTTGGTCGGCGTGTTGAAGAAACGTCTCCTTCAGCCCATGGTGTCGCTCACTGAACCGAGCCAAAATGTCGTCAAGACTCCGTTGCACCTCTTCTTCGGGCAGCTCCAAAACGCGCTGGAGGACAGAATTC
Organism: uncultured Acidimicrobiaceae bacterium; assembly: GCA_963738135.1. Lineage (GTDB taxonomy): Bacteria > Actinomycetota > Acidimicrobiia > Acidimicrobiales > RAAP-2 > Bog-473. The sequence continues at coordinate 388,818 of CAVTVK010000002.1, forward strand.
GATCGAGACTCCTGCTCATCGAATCCCTCATGTCCCGGGACGAAGAGGCGAGTGACCACCCGCGACGTATCGGGAGCCATGCGGACGGGGGAGCGGCGAACGAGGCTCGACTCGAGCAAGGTCATTGGAGGACCCTGGTGGCGTTCCGGGCCTGCTGCATCGTCGAGATGCATGCGAGGGTCGACTCCGTTCCCTGATTCAGATTGGCGCCCCGTCTCTGAAGACCGTCGAACCCTCCGCCAGTAGCGGGATCCCACATGACGACGTTGCCGTCATTGTTGCCGAGGAACCAATCTCTGGCAGCGGTGATCCCGTCCGCCCACCGTCGATCACCGTCAACGGCCAGCGCGCGGGCGCACGCATCGGCAATCGCCGCCGCTTCAATCGGTTGCTGGTCGAACCCCGGACCGCGGTCCTCGGGTCCACTTCCACCGACCGGGGTGACGGAGAGATGCCCCCGTCGGGTTTCATGAGTGAGCAGCCAGGCCAGGAGGTCCAGCCCGCGCCGCAGGAGTTCTGGACGATCGAGAGCCGTGCCGGCTGCAATCATCGCCTCGGGGAGCGTCGCGTTTCGCGTAGGTGAGCCGGGGTTCGGGCCATGGCCAGCCCGGATACTGGCCGGGCGCGAGTATCGAGTCGGCGGCGTCGGACAAGAGGCTTCGCGCGCGCATATTGTCGGGGTGTGCGTTGAGTACATCTGCAGCGCCGAGCGCAGCGAACGCCATCGCTCTCGGCCATTGTGAACGCTGCCGCATCGCTCGCTCGAGCCCATCGGTCGACAGGTCACGTATCAGGCGGTCGTCGCTGAGAAATGCGGCAGTGCCCAACCCCCAGATGCTCCTTCCCCAGCAATCGTCCAGTGCAGGGGAGTCTTCCCATGTTCCGTCCCGGTTCATCCGATTGCGGCACTTGCCCTCAGCGTCGAGCGCATCCTGGAGGAAGTTCACACTCAGCAGCGCCAAGGCCCGCACGGCCGGTGCACCGTCTGCCTCGCGGGCCGTCACGACGAGGACGCGGGCCATGTCGTCTGTGCAGTAGCCGTGCTCAGCTCTGGGTTCGCTGAAAAGAGCGTGCTCGAAAGTGCCTCGCTGATCGCTCATGGAGAGGAGGTGATCGAATTTCGGCTCTGGAGCTTCCAGAAGCGGGTTCACACCAGTGACAGCCGTTCCGAAAGAAGACGATCGGCCAAATCCACGTACTCGCCTGCGACAACTGACCATCCAAGCCCAGGTGCCAAGCGGGAGGCCTCAGCCGCCATGCTGGCGGCCAGCTCGGGCCTGGTCAGGACCCTCCTCAGCGCCCTTTCCATCGCATCGGGGTCGTCGTGGTCGACGACGATACCGGCGCCGCTCGAGAGCAATTCGACCGCGTGAGGAAATGCCGTTGCCACTACCGGGCGTCCGCATGCAATGGCGTCAACGAGAACGCCGGATGTCACCTGGTCCCTGGAGTCATACGGCAAGGCGACCACCTTGCTCGACTGAATCAGGCCTGTGAGCGAAGCCACGTCGCGATAGTCGGCGTCGAAGACGATGGACGAAGAGATACCGAGGCGCTTCGCTTGCTCGATGCGTTCGCGACGGTATGACTCTCCGTGCGCAGCGAGGACTTTGGGATGGGTCTGGCCTGCGACGAGATAGCGCGGCTTGGCCGGGAGATCGTGGAGCGATCGCATGGCGTCAATAACCCGTTCGATCCCCTTGCCCGGCCCAATGAGGCCCCAGGTCAAAATGACCGGTCGACCACGATCCGGGGCCACGCGCGAGCGGGGGATTGCGGCGCCGTGGAAGATCGTCTTCACCTTGGAGGCATCCACGTCGAAGTTCTCGCAGAGGCGAATACGGGCAGCCTCTGTCATGACCACGACCTGATCGGCCAATGCCACCACGCTGTTCAGTACAAACCGCTGATGCGGAGTCGGTCGGGTCAGAATGGTGTGGGCGATGACGATGGACGGCACTCGGAGAGCGCCCAAGATCTCGAGAACCTCGTCCCCGTCGGTGCCCCCGTAGAGGCCGTATTCGTGCTGCACGAGCGCAACATCGCATTGATTCAATGCCTCCGTGCTCGCCAGCACAGAGGACGGTGATCCGTTGATCAGCTCGCCTATGACGCGATCGCCCTGCGGTGTCTGTCCTCCCGTGTCGAGGACGCGTACGAGTCCTACGTCGGTGTCGTGCTCAGACAATCCGGACGCCAGCGCGGCACTGAACGTCGCCAAGCCACACGGGGTCGGAGGGTAGGAGCTGAGAATTCCGAAGGAGCGAGCGCGACGCTCAAGACCTTCGACGGACGAATTCGCGACGCGCACAGCAACTCCTCAAGAAGCTCGGTCGAGGCGTCGAACCTGCACGGGGTGTGGTCAGGCGATCGGCCGTCCTGCCCAAGCGAAGCGACTCTCCCAAGGGGGCGAGTTGCCTATCATATCGCGGACCCTCGCAAGTTCGGTTCAGTCGACCTCGACGCAACAGCGTTGTGCCGCCACGAGATGGCCCATTTCTGTTCTGCGGATGCAATGACGCTTCGGCGAGCGCTCGAAGCAAAGTGCGGAAGCCAGTGAGCCAGTCGAGTTGAGGCGTGGCCTCGAGTGTGCCAGCACATGTCCTCCAACGCCCCACGAGCAGAGGGGGGGCAAGTTTGACGTGCTGTGGCTCTTCTCGGCGTCGATCGCAACACAGCGGAGGAAAGAGGCCCTATGCCTCTACGCACGAGGGTGGTATGTTGCGTGTTGTTCAACCCGAACGACTGCGCCCCCGCCTGACGGGGGAGGATTGGGGGGTTCCTCGAACCCCGGCATCGAGAAGTAACTGCTGGCCCGCCAGGACGCCGGTACCCGCCGAAGAACTGCGTTCTTCGGTCCGAGTGCGGCCGGCAACCGGATAGCGACGCGGGCGGCATCGCTGGGTGTCAATCGATCCGGTGCGACGACACAGGCGACCGTGTCGAGCTTGTACTCGTTCAAGAGCCGTTTTTCCGCGCCGCATGTGGCCGCACGCCAAAGATCCTTCGAATGCATCACGAAGCAACGGGCGGGCATTTCTGCGCGTTCGTCAAGAAATGAGGAAATATCGTGGAAACTTCAAAGCCGAACATCGTGCTGGTCCATGGTGCCTGGGCCGACGGGTCTTGTTGGGGCGCCGTAATTGAGGGGCTTCAGGCCAAGGGGTACACAGTCACCGCACCCCAGTTTCCCGAGAGTTCGCTCGCGGCTGACGTCGCTCGGCTCCGTCAGGTGCTCAATCGCCAGCATGGCCCCACTCTCGTCGTCGGCCACTCCTACGGTGGCCAGATCATGACTTCCTTGGGTACAGACGCACCAAATGTGGTGGGTCTCGTCTACATCGCAGCATTCGGGCTCGATGAAGGGGAAACGATCGGGGCACTGTTGGCGCAAGGAACTCCCACTGCGGCGCTCGCCCATCTCGACATCGACGAGCAGGGATTTGCTTGGCTGCCTGAGGACGACTACGTGACCTACTTCGCCGCCGACGTAGCGCCGGCAAAAGCAAAGGTGATGTTCGCCGTCCAGCAGGCGCTGTCGGCATCAACCCTCGGCGACGTCATGGGCATCCCGGCCTGGAAGTCGCTGCCATCGTGGTTCATGGTGGCCGCCAACGATCAGGCCATCCCACCCGATGCCGAGCGTCTCTTCGCCAAGCGCATGGGGGCGACGACCGTTGAAGTTCCGAGCAGCCACGTGGCGATGGTCTCGCACCCAGAGGATGTCATCAAGCTCACCGAAATGGCGGCCGAAACGCACATCGACAACGGAAAGCTCGCCAAGGTCTGACGAACTGCGCAAGTGCGGCGCAGGGTTCCGCTTCTCGGCGGGCCCGTTGCATCGCTCCGAAATCTGACAGTTGGATCATCTGGTTGTGCCACTGGTAGAGCCGATCGGTAGTGCTCGTCAATCACGACGACCGATAGGCGACGTTCCGCTCGATCGAGCAGCCATTGCCATTGCTGGATTGGAGCTTCGCCAGAGCCCGGAACGTCGTCCTTCTCTCTTGATAGGCCCATGCGTGGCGTGATCAGCTGGTGCTGGTGACGGCCCGTAGCCCAGCGGGCCGACATCGAGAGGAGGAGGCGATGGTTTCAGAAAAGGAGCAAGTTGCGTTTCTCGGCATCGGCACGATGGGACACGCCATGGCGACGAGGGCCTTGGGTGCCGGTATCCCGACGACCGTTTGGAACCGCGATCCGGAGGCAGTCCGGGACCTCGCCGACCTAGGCGCAGGGGTGGCCGATTCCCCGGCTGATGCTGCGCAACGGGTCACCATCGTCGTCACGATGGTGACCGATGCGGACGTCGTCTTCGAGATCGCCAAAGACCACGGCATGTTGGCTGCTCTCGCCCCGGGCGCGATCTGGGTGCAGATGAGCACGATCGGTCTCGCCGGCATCACTCGCGTGCAATCGCTCGTTGAAGATGACCGTCCTGACGTGATCCTGGTCGACGCTCCGGTGTCGGGGAGCAAAGAACCGGCAGAGCAGGGTCAGCTGACGATCTTTGCTTCTGGTCCCGACACGGTCCGTTCTCGTGTAGGCCCACTGTTTGATGCGCTGGGCCAGCGCACCATCTGGGTGGGGCCCGTCGGGACCGGATCGAAACTCAAACTCGTCGCCAATACGTGGTTGGCGTTAGCGGCGGAAGCGGTCAACAGTTCGGTAGCGCTTGCCCATCGGCTTGGACTCGAGACCGAGACGCTGGTGAACGCATTGGGTGGTGGTCCACTCGTGTCTCCGTGGCAAGCAGCCAAGCTGGAACGAATTGTTCGAGGTGATTTTTCTGCCCAGTTCGCGCTCCACCTCGCGCTCAAGGACGTGCATCTCGCTCTGGAGGCAGCCGGCAAGGATCGTTTCCGTGCGCTTGCCTGCCTTGCCGACGAATGGCAGGAGGCTGTCGATGTCGGGCTCGGCGATCGCGACCTCACGGTCGTGACCCGGAAGCTGGAGCAAGAAGGAGGCGCGCCCTACCCCTGATCGCAACTGTTCTTGCCTGGGCCGCCGGCTGGAGATTTTCGATCAGTCACCGTGAGCTCAGACTTTCGGTGATTTGAGCAGCTCGACTTCTGGGCCGGGGTCACTCGATTGCGTCATGTCGAATACATTTGTAACCAATACCAAGTCGGAGGCAGCGACGAATGACCAACTACATTCCGGCCGAAGATCGATACCAGTCCATGACCTATCGCCGTTGTGGACACAGTGGTCTCCTCTTACCGGCCGTGTCGCTGGGGCTGTGGCAAAACTTCGGTGACGACCGACCGCTCCAGACTCAGCGCTCCGTCTTGCAGCGGGCGTTCGACCTCGGCATCACGCATTTCGACCTGGCCAACAACTACGGACCCCCATACGGCAGTGCGGAGATCAACTTTGCGCGGATTCTCCGTGAGGACTTCCGCCAACACCGTGATGAACTCGTCATCTCGACCAAAGCAGGGTGGGACATGTGGCCGGGACCCTATGGCGATCTCGGCTCCAGAAAATATCTTCTCGCCAGCCTCGACCAGAGCTTGAGACGGCTGGGCGTCGACTACGTCGACATCTTCTATCACCACCACTTCGACCCCCAAACGGCGCTCGAGGAATCCCTTGGAGCCCTCCATACCGCGGTCACTTCCGGTAAGGCCCTCTACGTTGGCATCTCTTCCTACTCCGACAAGCGCACAGCCGAGGCTGTCGCCATCCTTCACGAGTTGGGCACCCCACTTCTCATTCACCAACCGTCCTACTCGATGTTCAACCGTTGGATCGAAGATCGGCTTCTCGACGTCCTTGATGTTGAAGGAGTCGGGTGCATCGCCTTCTCCGTGTTGGCGCAGGGGATCCTCACCGACCGCTACCTGAACGGCATTCCCCCAGGCTCAAGAGCGTCCTTGGACGGCACGCTGACTCGTGACATGCTCAACAACGACACCCTTGCCCGTATACGAGCCCTCAATGACATCGCTCAAAGGCGGCACCAATCTCTTGCACAGATGGCCATTGCCTGGGCACTGCGCGACGATCGAGTCACTTCCGTGCTCATCGGAGCCAGTAGCGTCGAGCAGCTCGAGCAGAATGTGGCCGCCCTTGATCACCTTGCGTTCACCGCCGATGAAATCGCAACTATTGACCGCTACGCCGTCGAAAGCAACGTCGACTTGTGGCGCACCCCAGCCACATCCTGAGCCAGAGGCCCGCTCCAAGGAGTGTCTGGCGCGCCAGCGGAGCTCCGAGAGGGGTGAAGCCAGGCGAACCTGTTCGTCGATCCGGCCCTGAGGAAATGCGCACAGGAGTGCCGTGAGTCGACCTCGGAATCGTGACCGCGATCGCTGTGGCCAGCAATTCCACCGAGGTATTGGCTGACCTCTGCAGGTGCATCACGAGCGTGGGGTGGTGTTCGCCCGGCGTACTCGACCTCCGTGACCGCCTCGTAGAACTCGGTGGCACCCATCCGTGATGGTGGTATGGGACATCAGCGTGTTCGGGGTGGCGCCATGCCAGTGACGTTCGTGTGGTGCAATCCATACCGTATCGCCGGCGACGCGCGATCATCCGTTTCCGAGCGAGACATCCTGAATGTCGGGACGCGCGACCGCCAGATAGAAGACCAAGCCAAACACGGCGACCGTGAAGAGCAGGGCGGTGGGGCCGTCACCGAAGCCCAATCCGCTCATACTTGTGGGCTTGCTGATGTAATCGGCGATCGACGCCCCGAGCGGACGCGTGACGACATAGGCCATCTAGAAGGCAAGGATGCTGTTCAGGCCGAAACGCCACCACGCCAGGGCAGGGACCAGGATGACGATGCCGAACAGAATGCTGGAGGCCAGGTAGCCCAGGCCGAGTGCAATGGCGGTGAAGTCGCCGAGCGCGGTGCCGAGTGCGAAGGTGGCGAACACTGTGGCCCAATAGAACGCTTCACGCCGCTGGGTCGTGATGCTGTGAATGGACAGCGTTCCCTCACTTCTGTACCAGAACCAGAAGACAGCCGCCAGCACGACCGCCCACAAGAGGCTCGTACCGGCGTACGGAATGCCGACATCGAGGTGAAGGAAATCCGCCACGCCGGTGCCAAATATCGTGATGGCGTAGGCAAAGAACCAGTAGGCGAATGCTCGATACCGGCGCGTCGAGAACTGAAGGACGAGCCCGATCACGAACAAAAACACTTCGGTGCCGCCCCCCCTATATTGCCCCAGGTCTTGAGATAGTCGGAAGTCGCTTCCCCGCCAGCGGTCGTGAGGATCTTGACGACCCAGAAGGCGAAGATGACCTCGGGCACCTTTGCCGCAAGCGGTGACGGAAAGATGCGACCTATGAGTGGCGCTTGTGCAGAGCCAGCCGAAACCTCGCCAGGTGGGTTCTGGGATCCTTTTCGCGACGCATTCTCACCGTCTCCGACTGAAGCGACGCACGGCCGCTGCGAGCAGAACGACGACGGCAGCAGGCAAGAGCCAGTACCAGTTGTGCCCGTGATGAGTGGCGACCCAGGTGGCGGCGAGAGCCACCACTACCCCGAATGCCAGCGTCCAGTCATCGCCGACCACAAAGTCATACGAGAAGCTGCAGAATCGGCGTTAGGTAGGTCACGACAACGCCTCGGAGCTGGGCACTTGTGCGTGTTGACGTCGAAGGGCACTGGCAAGAAGGACACTTGTGCCAGCGACGAGGATGATGAGGACGGGAAGGGCGCCTTCGCCGCCCGGCCAAGCGACCCCTGCTCCTTCAGCCGACCAGAACATGCCAAACGACGTCAAGAGGATTCCGACAATGAACTTCAGCGTGTTCTCCGGCACGCGGCTCAGAGGTCGATGGATGAGGACTCCCGCCACTACCACCGCCACTGCGGTGAGCGACGCCGCCAGCGCACTGAGGGCGAGCCGATGTTGGGTGGCCCCGAACGTCAAAACGATGAAAACGACTTGCGAGGCCCTCGAGAAAGACACCCTTGAAAGCGATGCCGAACGCGTAACCGTCGAACGATGTTCCCCGAGGTGCTTCACTTGCAGAGGCCCGCGTTGCGTCGTAGATGGCATCCTCATCGTGAATCGCCTTGTATCCACTTGAGCGAAGGATTGCCTTTTTCGTCCATTGCATACCGAAGAGCAAGAGCAATCCGCCGACGATGAGTCGCAATGGCGTCAGAGAGAGATCGCTGATCCGCGGACCGATTGCCGCCACCATGGCCCCGAGAACCACGAATGCAGCTGCGGCACCGATCAACGTCGCCCGCCAACCGCGCGTCAACCCCACAGCAAGCACGATCGTCAGTGCTTCGACCATCTCAACGGCAGTGGCCAGTACGACTGCCAAAACCAGGATCGTTTCGCTTTTCAATTTCGACCTTGTCGCAAGCTGTAGCATTTGCTACATATGAATGCAGCCTCTGATCGGAACACTACAGCTTCTACCTTGGCGGCAAGGTCGGCCCTTCTGAGCAGCCCGGTCGAGCGATCCGTGGCCGAATTCTTGGTGTCGATCGGATCGCGGGCAGGGGCGATGTCCGCTCGGGAGATCGCCAATCGCTCGGGACCAGTGATGCAACCGTGATTCGCACGGCCCGGTCATTGGGATTCGAGGGCTACCGAGAGCTGAGGCGATTCATGGCGAGCCAGAGCGCCGAAGTGCCGATCGAAGAGCGTCTGCGCAAGAGCCTCGATGCCGTCGAGGATCCGGACGCGGAATTGGAAGCGAACATCGAGCGTCAACGAGGGGCGCTCATCGGCATGGCTCAGAGGATTTCGGAGCTGGAATTTCGCGAGGCCAACCGAGTCATCGAGCGGGCCTCCTCGGTGTGGTGGAGCGGTGTCGGCCCCTCTGGGTTTCTGGCCGGGTACGCGGCGTTCCTGTTCCGCCGGCTCGGCAAAGACTCAGGTTCATCGACCCACGCGGGGTTTGACGGTGCCGATGAACTCCTCAACCTGAAGCAGGGTCACGCCCTCGTGGTCCTTGCGTACGGCAGGCTGCACCGCCATGTCCGGGTGCTCCTCGAGAGAGCGCTGGAGGTGGGATGCGAAGTCATCTTCGTCACAGATTCCGTGTCCCTGCCGGCAGAATGGCAGGTCTCCGCCCGTCTCTTGAGTGGACGCGGGCCACAGGAACTGTTCGCCTCTCACGCGACCACCATCGTTCTCATAGAGGCTTTGGCGCTCTCGATGGCAGCGAATCATCCTGCACAAGCGCAAGGTTCGGTTGATGAGCTCAATGCGCTGCGGCGGGCCATCGATGGCCGGCCGCTCGATGTCGACCCGTGACGACGTCACAGTCCCGCGTAAGCCTTGGTCGATGCGAGTTGTCCGTGGCGCCCAGCGTGTCGTCCCCCACCGAGGCTCCGTCCCTGGGATGCCTCGCCATGAATGGATCGCCGAGGCTGTGAGCGTCGAAAGCAGTGGACGGAACGCCAAGATAGCGTTGTGACGGAAGAGCTTGCTCGTCACATGGCAACTCTCTCCACCGTGCAGGCTGCGCGTGCGATACCGAAAGGGGCGACGAAATGCGATCCGACATCAGGCCAGGCGGTTCCTTCCCCGACTACGCCCTGCCGGATCACACCGACACGGTCCGTAAGCTCAGCGAGCTGCAAGGCGATGACCCACTCGTCCTCACGCTGGCAAGGGGCCACTACTGTCCGAAGGAACACCAGCAGCACCTCGAGCTCGCCGCAAACTATCCGAAGGTCGCCGTCGCCTACACCCAAATCGTCACGATCTCGACTGACGACCACCACACCACGCAGGAGTTCCGAGCATCAGTTGGCGCCCAGTGGACCTTCCTCTCCGATCCTGCACGGACGGTTCAAAAGGACCTCGACATTCAGGAATACACCGATCCCGAGCATGACCCGATGATCCCCCACACGCTCGTGCTCAAGCCGGGACTGGAGATTCACAGTATCTACAACGGCTACTGGTTCTGGGGACGCCCGTCGTTCAACGATTTGTGGTCCGATTTGTGCGCCGCATCGAGCGAGATCCGCCCCGATTGGGATCTGAGCAAGCCGGGGCTGCGTGAGGCCTGGGAAGCAAGCGACTATTCGAGCTTTCACGGATGGGACAAGCAAGCTGGCAAGTCGATGCCGTCGTCGAACGAGTCCTAGCTCGAACATGGATCTACCTCCGCCGGCCAAGCGGGTCGCGTCGGGGCCGGTGGCCAGCGGCGGCGAGCCAGCGAACAGGTAGGTGGTAGGGGTGCGAACACCAGTGTGCGATCTGCTGGGAATCGAGCAGCCGATCATTCAGGCGATTGTCGCCGAGCTCGTCTCCGGATTGTAAGGCGCAGCCCGCATACTGTTGATGTCCACGAGCCCGTAGGTCGACGATTGCCTCTGGGAGTCGGCGAAGAGGACGAAGCGAGGGAACAGGATGCGTAAAGACATCGTTATTGGGGCCACATTTCCTGATTACCAACTCGAGGACCAAGGTGGCGTCCTTCGGAGACTCTCTGAGCTGCAGGGTGGCAACCCGATGGTCCTCCATCTGTCCCGAGGAGGGTATGACCCCAAGGAGCATCGATTTCTGAGAACCCTGGTCGAGAGTTATCCGGAGTTCCGCGTCGCCTACACGCGGCTTGTCGTTGTCTGCACTGACAACCCGCTCACTCTGAACGAGTTCCGAGATTCCCTTGGCGCTCCATGGCCGTTTCTGGGGGATCCCGAGAGAACTGTGCAACACGACCTGGACATTGAGGAGTTCACGGACCCTCACAATCCGATGATCCCTCATACGTTCGTTTTGGAGCCAGGACTTCGGATCTTCAGCATCTATAACGGCTACTGGTACTGGGGACGACCGACTCTGCACGAATTGCACATGGATCTGCGGGCGCTTCTCCAGAAGATTCGACCCGACTTCGATCTGGGCGCGCCAGGGCTCCGGGAGGCCTGGGATCGCGGGGATCGAGAGATGTTTCTCGTCGATACGCTCGATGAGCCGATCCGATTCACCGAGGGCAGCAGCATCGGGATCAAACGGGGTGGCCTGTAGTTCCTCCTCGTGAGCCGAAGGGCTCGCAGAGCGATGAGGGTCGCTCATCCATCGCTCAGGTGTGCCTTGAGGCGTCGCTCTCTAGCGTGCTCGACGGCGTCGACGTTCCGGAATCACCACCGTCGGACGCTGGTACACATCTACACCGTCGCTCTTGGGGTTTCGTTGGGGCGGTCGGCGGGGTTCGACTGGCCCTGAGTGCAGATGGCGGCGCGGACCCGACCAAGGGGTGGGCGGGGCTGTGAGCCGATCGGCTAGGCGATACGCGATGGACTCATAGTTGACTCGCCAGCCACGGAAATCGGGCCAGGCGTCTTCCGCGGTGCGCTCAGTGCGAAACCCCACGCGTTCCAGCATCTCTACGGCGCTTGCGAACTCTTCGTAGCTCAGTTGAATCGGCCCTTCGGGGCTCGGATCGGGGTCGACTGTCCAACCCAGTGTCACGGCGATGCGCTGGAGCAGCGTAAACCCCATACGCAAGCAGAGCCGGGCATTCGACGACGCTTCGCTCGGGGAGAGGGCAAGGTGCATGGCGGCCCCGTCGAGGACAGCGAGCAATCCGAGGAGCCAAGAAAACCAGGGTTCCGGCGACCGGAAGAGCAAGAGAATGGGATAGGTCGTGTGGCTCTCGGCGACATCGGCGGCCCATTCCTCCCAGGTGGCGTAGAGGTCTGGCAAGGTGTCGGTGATGCCAACGAGCTGATGACGAGCAAGGAGTTCGGGACCCCAAGCCGGGGTACCAGCTCGGCTTTCGAGGAGCGACACGAGACCCTCGCGGCGACTGAAAGCAGCGTACAGCGCAGGAAGGTAGGCAATTTGGAGCGCCACGATGACAACCCAAATGGCGCCGACCGCAATATCGATTCCCGTATCAGGAGGACCGCCGATATGGACGGCGCCGACCGTGAAGAGTGCCGTAAGCGCCTGGAGAAGAGCGTCCGGAAACGAGTGAACGGTAGGCATGAGCATCAAAGCAAAACCCACGACGAGACTCGCTCCCCAGAAGAACAATTGTGTGATGAGAGCTACAGGCGCGGTCGGCGCCAGGATTGCATCTTTGCTTTCATAGGTCGTGCCGAGACGTGAGAGCGCGACGAAGACGAGACGCACGGCTCGATTGACCTGCACAGTCAGTCGCTCGACTCCGGCGGGGCGTCGGGGAAGGACCATGGTCAAGAGCACTTCCGCCAAGGTGACGCAGACAATGACGAGACCGACTGCGAAAAGGAACTGATTCACCCACGCCTCCATCGTCTTCGACGAAGTGCGCCGAGCCAAGCAGCTGGGAGGCCTGTCCGGCGCATCCATCGATCGTAGGCGATGAGTTCTTCATGACTTCGGATTGATCGCGTCCTTCCAGGACGTGGTCGTTGCCGGTCTCGAGCAACCCAACTCGCTGTGCCTTACCAATGGCTCCGATGGGCAGGAAGGGGGAGGGTCGGTCTACTGAGGCGTCCGATGCTCCTTGTTGCACACAGAGTTGGTGATCGGACGAGCCCGAGCCCAATTCCGAGCTATCCCAGCCAGGCCTGGCCATCCGATTTCGCGAGTGCTCTCCACTGATGGTGCCAACGACGGCGGAGCTTGCGCTGCTCGCGGCTCAGGTTCGACGACAGACGGCCGGCCTCGAAGGCGCTGTCGGGTGAGACGCCGTGCGCCACCTCTGTGCGCAGCCATGAATCCGTTGCCACGGCGTCGTGATGCTCACCGAGGAGTGTCTGCAGATGTTCCGCGGCCCTCGCGGTCCGTCGAGCCTGTTTGCCGGTCACAGGCTCAGCCGCCTCAGCGGCGTAGCGCAGTTGTTTCGCCTTGATCCGAATTCGGTGAAGATCGGTGTCCGACGGATGAGCGCCCGCCTTGTGGACTGTATGGCGAAGCGCGCGCCATCGAGCGCCCACCAAGAGAGGAAGGGCCTCGCTGGCCATCTCCTCTGGATGTATCCCATCACCCTGATAGAGAAACGGAGGTGTGCGCGATGCCGCATGCAATCGATCGAGGAGACGCAAGTAGCGGTCGCTCTCTAGTGCGGCCGAGAGGCTCACGCACGCATCTGCGCGTTGTCTGGCCAGTGCCAATCGCAGGTCGTCCGGAGCGCCTTCAAGGTGAGCGTCGAGTACATCCGCATCGCGGACATCTCCCAGTACTGAACCCAGCCACTTGAGGTCGCTCCGTGTGTGAGCCACCCAAACTGGGTCGAGAACGGCCCCGAAGGTCTTCAAATCAGACCGCAGTCGGCGAGTCGCCACTCGGGCCTGGTGGACGTCCTCGGGAGCAATGCCGCCCAATGCGCTTCGAAGCCGCCAATCGCGATCCAAGAGTCGCACAAGCTCGTGGGAGACGACTGCCCTCACGACGTCCCCGACGAGCGATCTGTGGTCAGGCAGGGGACTCGCCACCGGCGCGGGAAGGCCCAACGCCTTCCCGAGCTTTGGAGTGGTCTCCGACCAGAGTCCAGCCGACTCAAGTCGAGCGGCCACCTTCTGAACAAGCTGAGTGTCGTTCTGGTGGATCTCCAATTCGACCTGCCGAAACCGCGAGCCGTCGTTGGAGCCCCCCTTGACCGTAACGATATCGTCATCGATCTCTCCGATGATGCTGTCGTCCATGTCGCGAAGAACGAGGCGCTGACGTGTTGCCTCCAACACGACAACCAGTTGGAGAGGTGCGCGGCGAACCAGCCCGCGGACAATGTCGTTGGCGCCATCGGGAATCTGATCGCGCGGCCCCGCCCAGCTGACCTCCGTCCGATCAAGCCTTGGTCCCTCTGAAGCTTGCGGCAGCTTCAAGGTCCATTTGCTCGGGCTGTCGCCGAGGATCGTGCGGTGGCGCATCGTGATGCCGCGGTCCCACAGGCGGCCGTCAGGAGTATCGAAATACGCCGTCTCATGCTGCTCGTGAGGAAGGCGCTCCGTCCTGCCGACGAGGTCGCGAATGTCGGGAAGGGCATCACCAACTCGCGCCTCGAACTTCAACTCCCGTTCGAGCTCCTCGGTCTTGATGTGTGCCATACCCGACATTGTCCCCATACCCCGGCGACTCAGCGGTCCACTGCTCGCTGAAGTTGTTCCTTGGTCATCTTGGATCGGCCCCGAACGCCCTTCCGTCTCGCTTCCTCGTAGAGCTGATCTTTCGTCCTTCCTCTGGCGCCTCGGTGCGAGCGCAGGCCGCCGCGACGTCCAGAAGTGATGTCGCGGGTGGATGTCGAGCTCGACTGCTTGGTCTCATGTGCTCTCGCCCGCTCCTTGTTGACAGTCCTCGCGGCGATCTCCTCTGCCGTCTTTTCGAAAGCTCCCCGTTCCTTGAGACTGCCTTTGATGTGCTCGTACTGCCGCTCCCGCTTTGCGTTCCACGCACGCTGTGGCATGTGCTGACCTCCAGATCTCACCTAGTGGTGTGCGGAAGAGTCGTATTCCGTCCCCAACACAGACGTATTGCCCGATCTCTCAGTGGTGAAACCGGAGCGTCACCGGAACGCGCGAACTTCGATCGTTCCCGCTCGAATGAGCACCCCTCCTTCGGGCGGAGATTCCCCGTTCAGGCGCAACCACGAGGGCTTCAACGGACGGTGCGTAGGGGTTTGCGTTGGTGGGTACGAAGTCCCCAGGTCAGTCTGAAAGGGAGGGGACGTGGCGACGATTGCCACGGAACATCTGGGTCAGGGACAGCCGGGAGCAAGCATCCGAAGGAGTGATCCGCGGAGTCGTGGCAGCTTTCCTCGGCATCGATGCCGAGGAGAGATCGCTCGAGGACATCGCTCGTCCGCTCGCTGCCGCCAGCCCTTCACCTCACCTCTCGTCGGTGACAAGCGCTGCAGGGTCGACGGCGGCCAGGAGCACAACCTCATGACGCCAATGCGCGGCGACCCGACCTGCACTTCGCATGGGATTGGGTTACGAAAGCGTCACGGCGGCCAGTTCAGTTCACAGGCTTGGTTTGACGTCGATAGTCGCCGAGGAGTCCTTGCTCAGCCTCGGATGCAGCCTGGGCTCGGTTGCGAACACCAAGCTTCGAGTACAGCCGGCGAAGATGCGTCTTGACGGTGTTCTCGCTGACGTAGAGATGGTCACCCAGCTCGCGGTTTGTCATGCCTGTCGACAGGAGGGACAAGAGCTCGCTTTCACGTTCGGTCAGGCCGATATCGCGGCCGGGCCAACGCAGTGTCGTATCAATCTGGGCGTGCTGGGACCGGTGGGTAAGAACGACGCGTTCACCTTTGGCGGCAGCCTTGATGCCATCGACAATCTGATTCCGGGGTGCAGTCTTGGAGATGAATCCCTGTGCACCAGCTCGGACGGCACGACGCACTGCCTCTGGCCCGTCTGAAAAACTGAAGACCACGACCGCGCCATTGCTGGGGTCGGTGGTGAGAGGGCGCACCCGCTCGCCGAGGGACTCGTGCTCCCCATAGGTGTCGAGAAGCGTCACATCGACACCTCGCTTCGGACTATTCCGAATATCGATCTCGACGACCTGGATCTCGGGCTCGCTGGGCTTGAGGAGAGCTCGAAGGCCCTCAACGACAATCATGTAGTCGTTCACAACCGCGACGCGGATCGGTTTCGGCATGGCCTCACCTTATGACCGCCAGCCGTCTTGGAATCACCCGTTCGGGTGATTGACCCCAGCAATCCGTTGCGCCACTCTGTTGCGCGGTAGATCAATGACGAGACAATGAATTGAATACCGACCGAGCCGAGGGAGATCGACTCGGAAGGAGCGGGCGTATCGAGGGAACTCCTCGCTTCACACGCTTGCGACTTTCCGGGTCGAGGATGGCGGGCAGTCTTCTGCGGCGTTCGAAGCAAGGTAGATGCAGATGACAGAGGACCCATTTGGCGTTCGTTCCAGCGACTTCGATGGAGGTCGTGTGTTCGCCCTCAAGGGCGAGCTCGACGCGAGCACGTGTCGCGGTCTGGTCGAACGATTGACAGGACCTCCTGGGTCGCTCATCGTTGTCGACCTCTGCGGGGTCAGCTTCATGGATTCCTCGGGGCTGGGAGCCATTCACTCGGCACGACAAAGAGCGCTCAAGGATGGCGGAACCTTGGTTGTCTGTCGACCCAATCCGATGGTCTTCCGGATCTTCGAGATCACCGGCCTCGACACATGGGTCTCTGATTGGGATCCTCGGTGGGCGATTGGCTCCGTCCTACGAGACGTCCGAACGCCCGTGCACATCCCGACGCCCGTGCACACACCTACGGCGGACTAGGCGCCTGGCTTATGCGCCGTCAGCGGTTGCCGTGTCTGAACACGACGCTCATCCGGGCACCCGCACGCTTCACCTTGGGGACGCTGTGCTCGAAGCGGCGCTGCGTCTGACCTCCCGTGACGAGCAGGTCTCCTCGGCCGAGCATGAATGAGCGAGACTTTCCGCCTCCCTCTGGCCGGAGGAGGAACCTTCGAGGCTCGCCCAGTGACATCAGGGCGACCACAGGGTCCACTATGTCGAGGGGTATGCGGTCGCGATGCCACGCAACGCTGTCGCCCCCGTCGCGGTAGAGATTGATCCCCACCGAATCAAACCGAACGTCGTAGCGCGAGGAGAGCGATGCCCGCGCGTCTGCCATCCACTGGCCCGCGACAACACCCTGTCCGTCGAGCACGTGCCAGGAGGTCAGTCGTGGTTCGTCAACGTGCCGGTCGTACATCCATCGGCGGCGCTGACTCCAGGGAACGTCGCGGAGGAGCTCCTCGAAGGCTTGGTCGGAGCCCGATATCCAGCCCGGGCAGAGGTCCACCCAAGACTCCTGGTCCAGTTGGATTCGTTCCAAGCGGACAAACGACTCGTCGACGGTGGTGCTCTGGTCTGCCCACAGCGAGGGCTGCCACGCAACGGCCGATGCTGCCGGAGAACTACCCATGCACACCGTTGTAGCGGCGGGACGCGATCAGGCGTGCGACGCGGCATCCGAGAACCGCTGGATCACTGGTCAGAATTGGTCGTCCAGGAGCAATCCGATCGAAGAACTCCTGATGGATCGCTGAAGAGGCCTCTTTTACCGACTCGCTGCCAGATGCTGGTGGAGCGATTCGGCGCATCTGGTGGGCTCTTCGATCCATGGTGCGTGGCCGGCTGTCACCTCCTGCAGTGCGGCGCCGTGGATCTTGGCCACTGACGATCGAGCTTGATCCGGTGAAAGGAACGGATCGTCTCGTCCGAGGATGAGCAGGGTCGGGGAGTCGATGCGCGCCAATTCGGCGTCGCTCATGACGCTCTCCACTCGCGGATGGCGGAAGCGGTCGATTGCGTACATGAGCGAGGCCACACTTCGAGCATTGCTCCACTGCCGGCTCGACCAACGTAGGACGTCGACGAGTTCGCCCGGCAGCGCCTTCGCCGCCGCCGGACCAAGTCCCTGCCCAAGGAGACTCCGATAGACGAAGCGGGGTGACGGCGAGGAGAGGGCGACCGGACCCAGCCCACGTACGGTCATGAGTGACAGCGGCATCTTGACCGTGACGCCGGGCAGAGCGACAGCCGGATCGCCGATAGCCACGAGTGAGCCGATTCGACCTGGCCGCGCTGCAGCGTGCCAGAGGGCATACATGCCAGCAAGGGAGTGCGCGACCACCGCGGGCGCATCGAGATGTAAGCCGTTGAACAGATCGTCGAGCAGGTTGACGGCATCGGCTCGGACGCCACCCACTCGGTAGAAGGCGGCGTCGGAGAGGCCGTGTCCGGGCAACTCGACAAGATGGACCCGGTAGTCCCTGAGCTCGCTCAGCCAGGGCAGCCAGATCGCTGCGGAGAGACTCACTCCGTGCATGAGCACCAGATCTGGTCCAGAGCCGACCGTCAACACACGTAGCCGCAGCCCGCTGCCCGACAGCTGGAGGTACGACTCGTCGACATCGAGGTTGTAGCGGGTATATAGCCGGCTCTCTGTCTTTCGGATCCGCTGCTGGATTGCCATCGTCACCTCTCCCTATACGCGGGTCGTCGCACCGGCTGTCGTCGCGGTGGTGCTCTCACTCTTCATCCACTCGGCCAAGCGTTCCGGGGCGCCGATACCGGCTCCAGCAACGAGATCTGCGATGCTGGTCGCTGCCAGCTCTTCCCGCCATGCCTGTTCGGCCCGGGCCATGAGACGCGAGATACCGCAGGGCTTTCGACACGCCTGACCTGTGAGTGGCGCCGGTCCGCGCTGGCGGATCTCCGTGCACCTGAAGATCGTCTCCCGGCCCTCAACAGCCTCGACGACGTCCGCCGCGGAGATCTGATCCGCTGGCCTGGCCAACCTGAAGCCACCCCGAGGTCCACTGGTCGCGGTAAAGATCCCCGCTCGAACCAGTGCGTTGAGCACCTTGGAGAGGTAAGGGGCGGGGAGTTCGTAGTACTCGGCCAAGCGACGACTCGAGAGTGGATCGTCGGATGGGGCCGCGGCCAGCGTCCACGTGCAGTGCAGCGCCCATTCGACCCCTTCGGACAATTTCATATCCTGGATATTAGATATCCAGGATATCCGTGACAAATCCTCTGGTGTGGAGGTGACAAATCGGTCTCCATTGGCCAGCGTCCGGAGTTCCAACTTCGTCGAGCCAAAGCGAAACGACTAGACCCTGTAGAGGCCAATCCAGTTCGCCGGAGGAGGCTTGTGACGATGCAGGGCTTCCACCCGCCCGCCCCGCCCGACCTGCCCGAGGACAGTACGACCGTGCTGGTGGTCGGCGCGGGCCCCACAGGGCTCATGTTGGCGGCCGAGCTGGTCCGACGTGATGTGGATTGTCTCTTGATCGACGCTCATGACGCGCCCCTCGGCTGGGACCGTGCGACAGTCGTGCACGCACGGACGATCGAAGTGTTTGAGGCCCTGGGACTCGCCGACCTGCTCCTCAAGAATGCGGTCAAGGTTCGCCGGTCGAGGTTGCACTCCGATGCACACACGCTCGGCGAGTTGGATCTCGGGTCGACCGGCAGCCGATACGGCTTCGACTTGGGTCTCTCGGAGGACGTTACCGAGTCGGTGTTGACCAAGTACATCGAAGACCGTGGTGGCGCCGTCGCCCGGTCGACACGGCTCCTCGGAATTGAAGCGTTTCCCAATCGGGTCGTGGCCACGGTCGAGCGAAACGGAGAGCGGCAGACGGTGGCGGCTTCGTGGATGGTTGGCTGCGACGGGGTGCACAGCGTCATACGTCGAATGGCCGGAGTCGAGTTTCTCGGAAGGGACCTCGAAATACCGTGGGCCGTGTTCGACGCCTCCATCAAAGGGTGGGCCGAGGATTTCGACGTCAATTTTGCCTACTTTGATATGCCGCCAGTCATCCTGTGTCCATTGCCCGCGCGCCGCTGGCGCGTCTATGTCCGTCCGATCTCGGACACGAGCGACCTTGTCGCGGATGCCGCCGCCACCATCCGTCGGTACGCCCCCTCTGCGAAGTTTGCCGCGGTCGAGAATGCGAACCGCTTCCAATGTCACTCCCGTGTCGCCAGAACGTTCAGGTCTGGCCGGATTTTCCTGGCGGGCGACGCCGCCCATTCGTGCTCACCGTCAGAGGGTCACGGAATGAACACCGGAATACAAGATGCGTTCAATCTGGGCTGGAAGCTTGCACTCGCCTGCCAGGGGGTGCGCGAACCGGCTCTCCTCGACAGCTACGAGACGGAGCGCCGCCCGGTTGCTCTGCGAGTCGTGGCGTCCGGCGACGCGTTCGAAACAAACCAGGCGATGACGACGCAACACGAACGAGCGCAACGGGATGTCGTGCTACGCCGGACGTTGGCCGATGCTGGGTCAGCCCATCACGAAGCCGCCGCGGCGGCCGAAATCGACCGATCGTACGCCGATTCCGGCCTGGCGCGTGGCGACGCCGATGATCACCTCTCGCCCGGCGATCTCCTCCCAAACACCATTGAGGTGAAGGACGGGTCGGGAGAGGTGCACGCCCTCCACGAAATGACCCACCGCCTGGGCCACACGGTGCTCATCGTCGGCGGGAGGGCCGCCAGCTGCGAAGACGTCCTCCATGTCACCGTCCGCCTCGAGTCGACTGTCGCGGCATCCCCGGTCGTCGATGCCGTCATCGGACTTTGTACCAAACCCGAGGACGAACGAATCGGCTGCATAGACGAGTCCGCGGCCGATCAACTCGGAATCGACGGGGTGACGATTCTGGCGGTCCGCCCCGACCGGTACGTGGGGTTTCGACTCAATGGAGGCGATGTCGGACCGTTGGAGAGCTACCTCCAAGCGTTCACGAATTGATATCTCCACGGACGTCCGACTGCGTTGACGATCATCAGGGCAAGAGGACGATCTTTCCTCTGGTGTGTCGCTTCTCCAGCTCTTCAAAGGCCGCTTGGACCTGTCCGAGTGGAAATGTGGCCGCGATCGGGACCTCAATTTGTCCTGAAGCCACAAGTTCGGCCATTTCGGCGAGCACCTCCGTGGTGGACGCGTCGCCACTTCCTTCAACCTTCGCGCCCACCTCCTGGGCCTTTTCTCGAGCGATGATTGTCTCAATGCGGTCCGGCGCAATGCCGAGCTCCACCGCAAGCTCCACGTACTGCGCACCGAAAAGGTCGATGAAGGCATCGATGCCGTGTGGTGCGGCGGCCACGAGCCGTTCGGCCAACTCCTGGTCGTAGGCGACGGGGATGACCCCATGAGCCCGGAGCCAGTCGTGGTTGTGCTCGGAGGCGATTCCCAGCACCGTGACGTCCTGACGGCGCAAGAGTTGCACGACGAGTGAGCCAACTCCGCCGGCCGCCGCCGAGACCGCCACTGTCTCACCGCCCCGGGGAGCGACGGCACGGACCGCCGCGTACGCAGTGCAGCCGACGACGTAGAGGGATCCGGCGACTTCCCAGCCCAGGTTCGCCGGCTTCGGGATCAACTGCGTGACGGGCACCGCGACGTAGTCGGCGTGACTGGAGCGCTGCCACGACCATCCGAGCACATCGTCTCCCACGCCAAACTCGGCGACCCCGGGGCCGAGCGCACTGACGACTCCGGCCAAGTCGCTGCCTTCGCCCGAAGGGAAGGTTGCCGGAAAGCTTTTGTCGAGGGCTCCGCTTCTGATGGCTGCTTCACCGGGGTTGATGCCGGCTGCACGGACCTGCACCACGACTTCACCCGTCGACGGCCGAGGGACGTCCACGTCCGCCACGTACAGGACGCTGCGGTCTCCATAGCGGTCGAACCTCACTGCTCGAGCCATGTGTTGCCCCTCCGGTTGATCTCATAGCAATGCTTTCACACGTGTCGCAAGAGGGGTTTGTCGGGGCGGACGGCACCAACCACCGCTCGCCGCGCTCACCGCAGCGGGCATTCACGTGGCCCAGAAGCAGCCGTACCTTCAGGTTGGCACGCTGGTGAGCGGGGTCGATCCCAGCGGTGCGCTCTTCGGGCATGGCAAGGCCGAAAGTGTGGCGACCCCGGACCCGGGCCAGACGTTGTATCTGTCGAATGATGAGGACTTGGGCATCGACGACATCGGCAACGTCGGCAACGCGAGCCGGACTCCCGACCCCCGACGGCACGTGGGGGGTACGGAAGGTGCTGTCCGCGACGGGCCAGGAGCACAACGGCGAGATCTAGGAGGTCGACGCACCAGGTTGCCGCCCGTCCTGAAGACCGTGACGGTGACGATCCACGTGCATTGAGCCGTTGTGCGTATGCTCGTCCGCTCCACGCAAATGAGTGGTCGAGGCATTTCTTACGGGCGACGCCATGGCAATTCGGGCCCACACCATCCGGATGCCAACACGGCGTCGGGTTCCAGGTCCGTTGAAGGATCGGCGCTGCTCTCTTCGGGAGCGTCGTCGGGTGCTCTCGAAAGGGTCTTCCGCAGTTCGGGTTCAAGGCCAACCGCGCCCTTGCTCTTGTAGTCAATGATTGCCACGAGGCTCCAGCACAGAATTCCCCAGAGGGTGAGCATGCCCGCACTCATTGCTATCCACAGGACCAGGAGCTGTGCGTTGTCTTGGAAGAGGGACATCACGGGGGAATCGCACCCTGAAGGGTCTCATGGGGCATCCGATCGGTTTCCCGGTGGCGGCACTGGGCGCAGTCCTTGGTGTGCCGCCAAGAGCGAATCAACCTGCTTCGGCTCGGGTTGAGATACACCGTGAAGCCTTCGTCGTCTGGATCGAGAGCAAGACTCCAGAACGGTCGCCACGCCGTTGACACTGTCCGCTGGGCAGATTCGATTCCTTTCAGAATGCGACGATATTCCTTCCGTCGGGAATCGAAGACCCACGTGCTGTGGCACGACTCGACAACGGTGACGTCACGTGACGCGAGGTGTTCATTGGAGTCCCGATCCGGAGTGTCAGAGATCGATGGATCCCACGGATGCGCGGGTTGGCTGCCCGGTGAGAGCATCGTTGTCATCGTTCCGCCTCGCTCCGACGCACAGGGCTCGACCGCGGATCTTGGCCCTCCCGGGCACTCGTCGTCGGGTGGGCGTCTTGGGATCTTGCCGGGGTCGGGGTGACGGCGCGGACCTCGTCGGGATGGATGGTCTCCTGCAGCACTGAACCGTCCGAGCAGCGTCGAATGCCGTAGCCGTCGGCTCGAACCTCGGCGATAGTGAAACCCGGGGCCCATCGTCCGAGGACGTACCGGGTATGCACGTCGACGCGGGCACCCACCGGAAGTTCCTCTCTTCTCGTTGAGCGTGCGGATTCATCCATATGTGCTCCTCCTCTCGCCGAGACGGAACGAGGACGGCGGCAGAGCCGTACCTCGAGTGTTTGGTGCCTCGGAGCGGTCCAGGTATGAGTGAACCTCCTTCCCGTGCAGGACCTGTCCCCTTGATGTGGAGGCGGAGTGGAGAACGGAGAGATCTCAGCTCGCGGCAAAGCGCGAGGAATGGGTGGGGCAGGACCCTTCGTCGGAGATCCCGCGGGTCGATCGGAGTGCGATCTCCGGGTCAGCGAGGATCTCCTTGTACGCTGGGGATCGTGACGACGAAGCACGCTCCATGTCCTTCTTCGCTCTTCACGGTCACCTGACCCCCGTGTGCGGCAACCAACTCCTGCACCACCGCAAGCCCGACCCCACTCCCCGTGGTGTTCCGAGCGCCGGGCCCTCTCCAGAAGCGCTCGAAGACGTGCGGGATGTCTTCCCTGGGAATTCCCCTCCCGGTGTCCTGCACGATGATTGTGCCCGATCCATCCGATGACCTCACCGACAGGGTGATCGAGCCGCCAACTGGTGTGAATTTGATGGCGTTCGTCAGGAGGTTGGTGACCACCTGGTGCAACCGGTCCTTGTCGCCCCGCACCGTCGCTCGGTGCAGAGCGAGCAGCAATGACAGTTCTTGTGCCTCGATCTGTGATCGCAGGCCCTCGGCCGCAGAATCGGCGACCGCTGCGAGATCGACGATCGTCAGGTCCAGAGCCAATCCGGCTGCTTCGGCCGATGCGAGCACCTCCAGATCGGCCACGATTCGCCCCAGCCGGAGGGTCTCGTCGTGGAGTGATGACAACGTCGACGGGGTGGGCGGTGTGACCCCGTCCGCCATGGCCTCGGTCGTGGCCTGCAGGATCGCCAGGGGCGTCCGCAGCTCGTGGGCAACGTCTGCCACGAGAATCCGCCGCAGCTGATCCTCCCGTTCGAGCGTGTCGGCCATCTGATTGAACGCCGTCGAGAGATCGGATAGTTCTCCGATGGCGTGGATCTCGGCAACCCGGGCACCTCGATCTCCTGACGCCATGGAGCGTGCAGCTGCGGTGAGGGCGACGACAGGTCGGGTTATTCGCCGGGCGAAGACGACGCCGGCTATGACGGCAAGAAGGGCCAGCACAAGGGCGCTCCAGCCGATACCTGTCGCGATTGCACGCCGGAGCGAGCTATTTGCGGCCTCTATCCCGGTTGTGCTGGTACGCACGGAGACCGACCCGACCTGGGTTCCATCGTTGACAACCGGCAGGACAAGCGGAGGTCCGAGTGAGCTTGGACGGACTGACGGTGGTGTGGCCGAGGCCACCAGCGAACCAGCGGCATCGCGAACCTGGACAGCGGACCCGGCGTTGCTCGCAAGCGCGAGAGCTGGCGAGAGGTCGGCTGGATTCCAGGCGTTGGTCTGCTGGTAGCTCACGGTTACCGCACCCGCCACCGCTTTGCCGAGATCTGTCCGTTGCCGTGCGGACAGCGTCGTCACGTCGTTGTTTGCGAACACCAACGTGGCGACCGCCAACAACCCCAGCGCAACCAGGGAGACTGCCGCGATGAGCAGTGCCAACCGCCGGGCAATTGGCGAAAAATATCCTCGGTGGGGGGAGCCGGCCCTCAATGACGTGGAGGACTTGGGCGTGGACGTCGCTCGGGGATGCTTGGTCCCTCCGCGATCACGCATCCCGGCTGAGGCCAAGCCGATAGCCGGCGCCAAGAACCGTCTCGACGATCCGAGGTGACCCGGGGTCACGTTCGATCTTGCGGCGGAGATTCTTCACGTGAGAGTCCACGGTTCGCTCATAACCCTCAAACTCATAGCCCCTCGTCCGGTTGATGAGCTCGAAACGGGAGTACACACGTCCGGGTGTCGTGGCGAGCGCCAACAGGAGCCCCCACTCGGTCGGAGTCAGCTCGACCCCCGTCCCTTCCACGAGAACCTCCCTTCGGGATTCGTCGATGACGAGCGTCCCGTGACCAAACGAAGAGGAGTTGACGTTCGGCGCGGCGTCCCGCCCTCGGCGCAGGATCGCCTGCGCGCGGAGAACCAATTCCCGAGGGCTGAAGGGCTTCGTCATGTAGTCGTCGGCGCCGAGCTCGAGCCCTCGAATACGGTCGCTCTCTGACGCTTTCGCGGTGAGCATGAGAATCGGGACGTCCATAATGTTCCGTAGGTCCCGTGCGACCTCTTCGCCTGGCAGGTCCGGAAGCCCGAGGTCGAGAATGACCAGGTCCGGACTTCCCCTCTTGGCGAGGTCTATGGCCTCGCTGCCCGATGCCGTCGAGAGCACAACCATCCCTTCGCGCTCGAAGTACGAACGCAAGAGGTCCCGAAGTTTGGTCTCGTCCTCGACCACGAGCACCGTCGTCGCCATCAACCGGTCTCCATCCCCCCATTCTCGCCTCAGCGCCGGTCCCACCCTTGGCGCGTCGATCGTGGTCTCCTGTGCTGCGAAAACGGGCGCCTGAGCACCACCGCCGTCCACTCGGTCGCTGGAACGCCAGGGGTTACGCACGACGGTCGAAGCCCATCCGAGACCGGCACGGCGGGGGAGGGAGGCGCTCGACAGCGCAGCCTGCGGACGGCGGAGTGGGAGCAGCAGTTGTGGACGGCAGAACGTCATCCTTTCCCGAAAGAGGCCTCGAAACATCGAGCGCTTCCGATGTGAAGTCTTCGTGGGATTCGTGTGAGCGCCGGGTGGAGATGCCGATTCGCCGGCTGGACGAGCCCGCGCGATGCCGTCCGGTGAGCCCCTCATCGGTGTGAAATGGGGCTTGAGCTGGGCTTGCGTCCTCCACACGGTCTCCACATCACGCACACAGGTG
The DNA here is from genome assembly GCA_963738135.1 of uncultured Acidimicrobiaceae bacterium. Taxonomy (GTDB): domain Bacteria; phylum Actinomycetota; class Acidimicrobiia; order Acidimicrobiales; family RAAP-2; genus Bog-473. Next base: position 414,238 of record CAVTVK010000002.1, read on the forward strand.
CTTCACGATGCCGTGGTTGAGTGCAAGCAGCGCAATGGCGAATACCCCGACACCGCAAGCAAGGATCGGCCGTCCGGCTCATCCCTCCCTTTCAGCCCTGGACCGGAACCTGTCCGACGAAGGCCAGAGAAGTCCCGCCAGGGCGGAGCGCATCATCCGCGCTCGCTCGTTCTAGGGGCTGACGCATGCACACTCCCTTGTGGTGTTGGTTCGCGACCGGTGCCGTCATCCTGGCTCTTCTGGGTGCAGACTTCGCGCTGCATCGCGGCGATGGTGAAATCAAGTTGCGCAAGGCCCTCCTCGCCACCATTGCGTGGGTCACCGTCAGCGTGCTCTTTGGTATCGCCCTTGGGGTGGCGGGAAATTGGGAGAGTGCCGGCGACTATTTCGGCGCCTATCTGACAGAGAAGTCACTCAGTATCGACAACGTGTTCGTCTTCGCGGTCCTGTTCTCAGCCTTTGCCGTGCCAGCGGCCTACCAACGTCGGGTCTTGTTCTATGGCGTCTTCGGGGCGCTGGTGCTCCGCGGGGCGCTCATCGCTGCCGGCGCCTCGCTAATCGGTGAATTCGAGTGGATCCTCTACATCCTTGGTGCCCTGCTCATCCTTTCCGGATTCCGCATGGCGCGGGGCAAGGATCTGATCGATCTCGAGAGGAACGTCGGGATTCGTGGCCTCCGCCGGATTGTTCCCGTGACACCCAGCTACGTGGGATCACGTTTCATGACCAGGCTCGATGGCCGCTTGAAGGCAACTCCGCTGCTGCTTGCCCTCTTGGCGATTGAGGTGACCGATCTGGTCTTTGCCATGGACTCGATCCCGGCGACATTCGGGATCACGACAGACGTCTTCTTGGTGTTCACCGCAAATGCCTTTGCCCTGCTCGGCCTCAGATCGCTCTATTTCGTCCTTGCCGGTGCCATGGACCGCTTCACGTACCTCAAGTACGGGCTCGCCGCGCTCCTGGCCTTCATCGGCTCCAAGATGCTCCTCGCTCCCTTTCTCACCATCCCAATTGTGGCCAGTCTGCCCATCATCGTCTCGATCATCGGCATCTCCATCGCAGCGAGCATCTGGCACGGACGGCAGGTCCCGCCACATCTGGTCGTAGGAACCTCTGGCAGCGAGTGCGTGGACAGGAGAGGGGCTCATGCCCGAACCGGAAGTTGAAATGCGACCGCCACCGCGTGAGCCGATGAGGTGGCGCGAGGATGTCGCTGTGCCGTCTGATGAGCCGTTCAGCCAGCAGCTCGAGGTCTGGCTCGAGGGAGACGGCGTCAAGACGATCGGAAGTCTTGGAGAGGTGTTTGCGGAAAAGTCGTTCGCTGTCACGATTCTCTTCTTGATGTTCTTGCCGGCTCTTCCGCTCCCGACCGGCGGGATCACTCACGTCTTTGAGGCCATCACCGTCATCATTGCCGCCGAGATGGTCATCGGTGCTCGACGACTCTGGCTACCCGAACGAGTACGCCAGCGCGACCTCGGACCCTCCCTGACGAAAAAGGCGATTCCCTTCATGATGAGGCGGATTCGCTGGTTCGAACGATTCTCTCGGCCGCGATGGTCGGGGCTTGTCGGCGACCCATGGTTTCACAGGTTCCTCGGCATCGTCTTCATCGGACTCGCTGCGGCCGCTGCGATCGCTCCGCCCTTCTCAGGTCTGGACACGCTTCCAGCGCTTGGGGCGGTGGTGGTTGCCTTGGGCATGATCCTCGAAGACATCGTTGTCCTCGGCATCGGGGTGGTCATTGGAACGGGCGGTGTCGTGCTCATCGTCACCGTGGGGGCTGCCCTGTTCCGAGTCGTGCAGCATCTTGTCTTTTGATTGACGGTCGAGGAGCCACCGGCTCTCAGATTCAGGCGGATGCAAAGTGGGGGAGCGGTGCCCATCGGCCCCGTGGGCACCGCTCCCAGGTGATGGACCCCAACGCCTGGTGCGGCCGGTGCAACACTTGTTCCGCCCTGACCTGAGCGCGAGCGGCGGGTCGAGAGGAGGCGAGCGCTCGAGTTCGACGCGTCGCTGTGCCTATGAACCGCCGAGGTACAAGAAGCCGTAGCCTTCGTCGCGCGCGGGTACCCCCGCTTCCGCCAGCGCCGCGTCCCAGTCGCCCTGCACGGCAGGGTCCGACTCCTCCATGCCGTGGTCGGCGACCAGGAAGAAGGCGCAATCTTCCCAGACCCCGCTCTGCTCAACCGTCTCGAGGATCCGGCCCAGGCGAGCGTCGCTGTCGCGAACCGCGCTTGCGGCCATGTCGGAGTAGGGGCCGCCCTCGTGGAACGCGGAGTCGGTCAGGGTGAAGTTGACCCAGGTGAAGACGGGCACGTCAGCGCCGGCTTCGGCCCACACTCGTTGAAACTGCTCGACGGCGGTGTGGTCCGTCCGCGATGCCCAGCGGTAGTCCTTGCTCGGCCTGACGAACCGCGCCGTTGCGTCTGGGAGGTCGTCGGGTCCCGGGGCGGGTGCAGGTCGATCGCCATTGCGCACCAGTCCGAATGTCGAGTAATCGGCGCCGGCGTCGCAGGGCTCGTTGATGGATGCGGTGACCCCGGGGCGAAGCCGCTTCGCCGCATGGTGCATCGTCCCCACGCCCGGATTGAGCCACTGCATGGAGGTGGCCCACGTGCTCGGCGAGTTCGTGATGACCTGCGCGCCCGTCGACCGATCGACCCAGGCGTTGTGGAGGATCCCGTGGTGGCCCGGGTGGCTGCCGGTCAAGATCGTCGTGTGGTTCGCCAGGGTCACTGTCGGCAGCGATGCGAGCGCCCCGTGCCGACAGGCTGTCCCGAGGGAGATCAGGCGAGCCACGTTCGGAGCCTCCCCCCGGCTGACCATGTCGTAGAGAACGTTGGGATTGGTTCCGTCCCAGAGGAGGCCAATGAGATGACGGGCACGGCCGGGCTCTTCGACCAAGACATCGACGACGGAACCATCCTGATGGGACAGGAACGGTCGGCCGGAGTGGTGAACGCCCGTGAGCAGCTGCAGGGCCGTCGGTGCCACGTCGACGAGTCGGCATCCGATGTCCGCCATCCCGAGCCTCGATGTGCCGGCGCCGGCGATCACGAACGGAGCCCTTGCCTGTACAACCCCCAGGGACCCGTGTTCTCCGAGGTGTCCGCCCTGGTCAGCCCAATTGTGCGATGCGCTGTGGATGACGCAGAGATCAGGCGCCGAGGGGTGGTCGAACAGTTGGGCGAACTGCTCGAAGGCGTTCGGGTAGCTGTTCTGGTGTCGCCTGGGATGCGGCACGGCCCGCTCGTCCGCCAACCCGACGAAGCGGGCCTGGTCCTGCACTGCGAGAGGGTTCCGCCCTGTCACGGACTCGATCGAGAACCCGTCGCCTGCACCTGCATCGCGGCGAAACAGCACGGCCCCGTCTGCCGCTGCGACTTCGTATGAGCCGTCGCCTGTGACCCAGCCGACCATGTCGACAATGGGTTCCAGGGCGCTGCTCAGCAGGACCCCGAGAGCTCGGTCCCGTTGGCGCACCGTTGCTGGAGCGAGGGCGCTCACGCGCCACAGCCTAGGTGCGATGCGCCGCGGTGGGTCAAGGCAGGCACTGCGGGTCAATGCGGGCACTGCGGGTCAAGGCAGGCACTGTGCGTGCAATCGAGATCTCGCTCGGTCCGGCGGCACCTGCCAAACTTGCGCCGCGGCACCCGAGCGCGGGGCTCGTGCGTCCGCACCAACGAAAGGAGGGCACCGTGGGTCGTACGGACGGCGTGACCGCAGGCTCGTGAACGAGCCGACCGGCCCATTGCGGGGAGTACGGGTACTCGATCTGAGTTGGGGGGTGGCGGGCCCCGTCGGCGTCCTGCTGCTCGCCGAGCTCGGTGCCGACGTCATCAAGGTCGAGCCTCCGGGCGGTGATCCATTTCGGGCGCAGCCCGCGTACCACGTCTGGAATCGGAGCCGGAGATCGGTGGTGCTCGATCTCAAGTCGGACGAGGGCAGGGAGGTGTTCCTTCGCCTCTGTCGGGATGCCGATGTCCTGGTGGAAACCTTCAGTCCCGGCACCATGGGCCGGCTGGGGCTCTCCTACGCAGACATCGCCCCAATCGTTCCCCGGCTGGTCTTCTGTTCCGTGCCGGCCTATCCGCCGGGGCATCGCTTCGCCGATCGACCCGGGTGGGACGCGACGGTCCAGGCTCGCTCGGGCATGCAGAGCGAGCAGCCGGCTTGGCGACCGGGACCCGCCTACCTCCACTTCCCCGCCCCGAGCATGGCCGCGTGCTTTCTCCTGGCGGCCGGCGTTCTCGGGGCCCTGGTGCACCGCGAGGCCACCGGTCGTGGACAACACGTTCAGACGTCGCTCTATCAGGGTGTCCTCGCGTACACCACGCAGATCTGGCAGGAGCACGAACTGGCGCCACACGGCTTCCGCTCGATCATGGCGAAGACGTATCCACCGGGCGTGCATCAGACGTCCCTCTTCGAGTGTGCCGAAGGTGACTGGGTCCATGCCGCCACCATGAACGGCCGGACCCCGACGCGCACGCCCGAGGAAATTCTCGGACTCGAACCCATGGACCCCCGGGCGCTGCATGCCGACGCAGCGTTGCGGGCGCGCCACGAGTCCCGGCTCCGCGCCGCTTACCGGCAACGACGACGCGCCGATCTCATCGAGGAGTTCCACGCCGCCGGCCTCGGAGCAGAGGCGGTGGTCCCGATGTCCGAGGTCTTCTCCCATCCTCAGTTCGTGGCCAACGGCATGGCGGCAACGGTGGAGGACCCCGAGCTCGGGTCCACCACGCAGGTCGGCCCTCCGGCTGTCTTGTGCGGCACCCCCGGAGCGATCCAGGGAGGCCAGCCCCGCGCCGGTGCACACAGCCGCGAGGTGCTGGCGGAAGCGGCTTATTCCACGGTTGAGATCGACCGTCTGCTCGACGCAGGCATCCTCGAGGACGTGTCATGGGTCCGCTGACCGGTGTCGTGATCCTCGACCTCGGTCAGTATCTGGCCGGGCCCTACGGCCCGATGGTCCTGGCGGACTTGGGAGCCGAGGTCATCAAAGTGGAGCCCGTACGCGGCGACGCCATGCGGATGGCCGGGATGCCCTTCGTCGGTTGCCAGCGCGGCAAGCTCGACTTCGCCGTCGACATCAAGCACCCGGAAGGTCTCGAAGCAGTGTTGCGCCTGGCCGAGATCGCCGACATGGTCCACCACAACATGACCAAAGGGACGGCCGCACGCCTGGGCGTCGACTACGAGTCTCTCAAGGCGCGCAACCCGGACCTCGTCCACTGCAACACCTACGCCTACGGTGCTGAAGGGCCGCTCTCGGAGTTCGGCGGCCTCGACCCGCTCTACCAGGCGGCGTGCGGCCTCGAATACGAGGCGGGACCGGTGGCCGAGGGCAACGCACCCCTGTATCTCCGCTTCGGGATGACCGACACCGCCAACGCCATGGTGTCGGTGGTCGGAGGTCTCGCCGCCCTGTACCACCAGCGTCGTACAGGCGAGGGGCAGGACCTCTGGACATCGCTGCTCAACGGCGCTGCGGTGTTCAGCTCCGACGTGTTCCTCGTCGAGGGCGAGCCCGGCCCGGTGCGGCCAAGTCTCGACGGCAATCAGATGGGGGTTTCGCCCTGCTGCCGTCTCTACGAGACCCAGGAAGGGTGGATCCAGGTCGCGGCCCTCGCTGCAGGGCAATGGGCGCGGTTCTGCCAGTTGCTGGACTGCCCCGATCTCGGGCGCTTCGAGACGTTCGAGGCGCGGGTGGCTGCGCGAGCGCAGATCGAGTCGACGCTGGAGCCTGTCTTTCTCACCCGGACGGCCGTGGCCTGGTTCCACAGCCTGGTCGAAGCGGGTGTGGACGCTGAGGTCTCCCTCGATAGCAACGACGGAGAGGTCGTGCTGCACGACGACGACAACCAGCGTCTCGGCCTGGTGGCCGAGTATCGGCATCCGACGCTCGGGCAGCTGCGGCAGTTCGGCACCTTGATCGATTTCTCGGAATCTCCGACCGGTCCGTATGGACCTCCGCCCCTGGTGGGTGAGCACACCCGCGGCATCATGGAGCGCCTGGGTTACACGAACGCCGAGATCCAAGACATGTTGGCGCGGGGAATCGTGTACGAGCCAGCGGAGGACTACCGCTGGTCGGTGTGACGTCGCGGCGTTGCGCGCATCAGATGACGAAGAGAATCCTCACCGTCGGATCTCGGACTCGACTCGCGACGACTGACCTCGGTTAGGCCTTGGAAACCGCCGAGGGCGGCGGGATGGTGCCTGCTCCGGTGGTGAGACATCCGGCCTTGGCTGCAGGGTTCGGGGCGGCGGGCAGCTTGGGCGGCTTGAGGAACGCCGGCTTGGCGTGCAGGTCCAGCATGTCGAACAAGCTGTTGGCGTTGGCGTCGCGTCTCGTCAGGGCGGGCAGGTTCCACTTCTCCTCGACGGTCTTGAGAATCGAGGTGTGGTCGTAGATGGTGTGGGAGACGTGATGCTTCTTGGAGTAGGGGCTCACCACGGCGCACGGGACTCTGAACCCGTAACGATCGAACCCTCCGGGGGGATCGTTGGCCGCCAAGTCCGGCGGCACGTCGTCGGGCGGAACGGCGGCCGGCGGAGGCACGTGGTCGTAGTAGCCACCGTGCTCGTCGTAGGTCCAGATCAACATGGTCTTGGGCCAGTTGGGGCTGGACATGACCGCGTTGACCACCTTGGCCACAAATTGATCGCCGAACTGGATGTCCTGCGGATTCTCCTCGGATTGGTGGTCGTAGTTGGGCTCGACCAGGCTGAACGCAGGCAGATGTCCGGCGGCGGCGTCGACGAAGAACTCATCGATGGGGACGACACCGCCGCGGAGCGCTGGGTCTGAAAGGAGCGGAAGGAAGACTCCCAGTGTCGGCAGGTTCGAGTAGTAGTCCTTCCAGCTGATGCCGTGCTTGTTGAACTGCTGAAAGATCACGCCGTTGGGTGGCAACTCGAGCGGGAAGGTGTCGTTGATGAGACCGAGGGAGGTGCCTGCGATGAGGTAACGGCGATTCGGATCGGTCTGCGCCATGGCCGAGCAGAAATAGCGGTCGGCGATGGGAAAGGTGCTGGCCATACCGCAGCTGAACGGAAGGTCTTCCTTGGTGAAGTACCCCATCGACTCTGGCGTGGTGCTGGTCACGAAGCCCTGGCACGTACCCCCGTCGTACGCCTCGTGGGTCACCCGCCAATCGTTCCCCACACCGTCGGTCTGGCACTCCGTCGGCATGTGGAAGGCGTGAACGTCGTTCCCCTGTCCGTCGGGGTTCTTGGCGGTCGGCTGACCGTTCGATCCGAGGGTGAACCCGTCGCCCCTTCCGATCAGTCCGAGGATGTTGTCGAACGAGTGGTTCTCCATCATCACGACCACGAAGTGTTCGATCTCCGGCACCTGGTCGGTGCCCGGAGCTCGCTTGGGGAAGGGCAGGGATCCGGGACCTCGTAGGCCCTGGTGGTTGTGCACGGCTGCGGCCCCCGCACCGTTGGCGAAGAGGGGCTCGCCGGCGGCGCCGAGCAGCAACGACGCTCCCGCCAATCCACCACCGAGAAACTGCCGTCGGTTCAATCCCACCTGACTTCCCGTCTCCTTCGCTCTGTCGACCTGTGATGCCACGACCTGTGATGCCACGACCTGTGACGCCTGACACTAGACGTGCTCCCGTCGCCCGGTGCAGGGCGGTCAGACCGGGACTTCGCCGGCTCGTCCAACTGGGCCGGCGGAAGCCCTGCGTTTCCACGTGCGTCACACGTGTGTCACCGGATGTCACACGTGCGTCACCTGTTTCGGTGTACGAGTCGACCGCATCACTCTCCGAAAGCAGGTATGGGCACGACCAAGTGGAGAGGTTGGGCTCACTTCATGAGTGGCCGGCGATCTGACCGCCGTCGACGTGCAGGATCTCCCCAGTGACGAACGCAGAGGACTCTAGGAAGAGGACGGCTTCGACGACGTCGTCGACCCGGCCGACGTGCCCGATCGGGGGGAGTCGTGACCCGAGGTCGGCGTAGCTCTCTGCGGGTTGGGCCAAGGTCTCGATGATGCCCGGGGAGACGGCGTTGACCCGCACCCCGCGCGGTGCGTATTCGACGGCGAGCGACCTGGTGGCGGCGGCGAGGCCACCCTTGGTGAGCGCGGTGAGAACGGTTGGCGTGCTGCCGTCGGTGACGTCGACCAGGGTCGTGGTGATGTTGACCACGTGGCCGGCTCGCCTCTCCAGCATGTGGCTGATCGCGAGCTGGGTGAGGTGAAAGAAGCCGGTGAGATTGACTCCGACCATCGCCGCGTAGTCCTCGGCGGTGTAGTCGATGAACGGTTTGGAGATATACACACCGGCGTTGTTGACCAGGGTGTCGATCCGACCGAAGCGGTCCAGCGCTCTCTCGACGATGCGCACGGCCGTCTCGTGTTCTGACACGTCTCCGGCAACCGTGACGATGGCGGGATCCGCGGCGGGTGCAATGGTCCGAGATGTGGCCACGACCGCCCAGTCCTTCCGTCGGTAGCCGGCGACGATGCCGGCCCCGATGCCCTGCGATGCTCCGGTGACGATGACGACCTTGCGCTCCGCAGTCATGGCGCCCGGGCTTTCAGGTGCCCATGACGGCGGGGTCGCTCGGATGGGCACTCAGCTGAATGGTCTCCACATCGGACCAGTCGCGCAGCGGGAGTGCCTCCACGATCTCCCGCATCTCTCGGGTATCGCGGGCCCGCCACAGACCCAGCGTTCGGCCGTTGCCCGGCAACGTCCAGAGGCGTTCCAGAAGGCCCTGGCCCGCCAGGTCCCGCGCTCGAGTGGCTTCGTGGGCGTTCGCTTCGTCGACACGTTGCCTCGGTGTGCCCGGGGGGACCGTCACGGTGAACGTCGTGAAGAACTCGGTGTTCCCAGCGGTGGGGCCAGGCGATTCTGATTCCGTTCCTCTCCTGCCTGGGTCGTTCGCATGGGGCTCGAGCGGGACGATGTCGTCGGTGCGCCACACGCGAAGCGGCATGGAGCGGAGCACGGCTTCGAGTTCACCCCGGTCGGCCGCGTCGAACAGACCGAATGTTCGCCATTCGCCGGGCTTCAGCGGCGGTCGCCACAGGCGGATGAGGCGTCCCTCATCGGCGAGACCCCTCGAGTGCGCGGCCTCCCGGGACTTGACTTCTTCGACCTGTACATCGGACGTTCCTTCGGGGACATGGGTCGTCATCGTGACCAGAAATTCCATGAAGGAGCTCCTCGCAGCTCAGGACTGATCGCTAGTCGGAGATCAACTGCTGGCCGCCATCGATGTCGAACGTCGCACCGGTCAGAGCAGTGTTCGTCATCAGGTGCACGGCGAGCGCAGCAACGTCGGCCGGTCCGACGACACGACCGATCGGGAGAGTGGCCCGGAGTTGATCGCGACGCGCATCGAGGTCACCGCCCAACAGCGAGGCAGACAGCGGCGTGTCGACGAAGCCGGGTGCGATCAGATTCACCCGGATCGGTGCGAGTTCGAGCGCCAGGTTGGCGACCAGAGCGGGCATGGCCACGGTGACCGTCGACGCGATCGCCAGACCGAGGCCGGGGCGGCGTGCACCCGTGCCCGCCATGAACGTGAGCGAACCCCCGGGCCTTACCTTCGGGCCGGCGTTGCGGGCCACGTCGAACGTGAGCATGAGGTGTTCGTCGAGGGCCTGGCGTATCTGGGCATAGTCCATGTCCGCCAGGCGCCCGTAGTGTGGTGCGCCGGCCGTGACCATCACGTGGTCGACCGGACTCGGCAGCTGCCGGAAGAACTGACTGAGGGAGTCCGGCTCGGTGGCGTCGAAGGCCGTGCTGCTCACCGCTCCGAGCTCGTCTGCGGCACGCTCGAGACGGTCCGGAGAGCGGCCCGTCAGGATCACGTCGGCACCCTCGGTGCGGGCCCGACGTCCTACTTCGAATCCGATTCCGGCGCTTCCGCCGATGACCACGACCGTTTGGGAATGGAGCTCCGACTCGCGCATGCCGGATGGAGTCGTGGTTCCTGAGGTCACCAGTCCTCCATTCGTCAATTGGCCATGATCGGTTCCATGCCGGCCGATGCCGATCCCGCCGCAACCTCGTTGCGAAGCACCTTCAAGGCAGAGACATAGATCTCGGAGAACGTCGGGAATGGCTGAATGGTGTCCGCCAGGACATCGAGGGGGATGTGGCTGCGGATGGCCAGCGTGGCCTGTTGCAGCCATTCGCCCGCCTCCGGTCCGAGTGCGTACGCACCAGTCAACCGCACGCCGTCGCTGAGCAGGGTCATGAATCCCTTGCCCTCGGCGTACGCGCGCGTGTACGTCGCAGTCTTCGCGATGTCGGTGAGAGGGACGGTGGCGCTGAACCGACCCGCGGCGGCGCCCACGGAGGCGGCTTGGGGATCCGTGTAGACGACTCGTGGGACCGCTTCGTAGTTGGCCTTCCTCGGTGTACCGAGGATGTTCGCCGCCACCACTTCACCTTGGTACTTGCCGACGTGGGTCAGCGGCCAGAGGCCGTTGACATCTCCGATCGCCCACAGACCCTCTGCGGCGCGCAGGTGGGCGTCGACCGGCACTCCGTGCGCATCCTCTTCGACGCCGACCGTGTCGAGTCCGATGCCGCGTACCCGCGGGCGACGGCCCGTGGCAACGAGGATCCGGTCACCCCGCAATTCACGCCCGTCGTCCAGCTCGAGGACAAAGTCCTCTCCGTCTCGTCGTGCCGCGGTCGTATTCGCCGAAAGCACGAGTTCGATGCCCTCGCGTTCGAGAACCTCGCCGAGGGCTTCACCGAGCGGCGCCGGCTCCCGGCCGAGCAGATGCTCGGACATGTCGGTGATGACCACCTCACCACCGAGTCGGCGCACGACCTGCCCCATCTCCACGCCGACCGGCCCACCCCCGAGGATGAGGAGGCGGCGCGGGACCGCTTTCATGGAGGTCGCCTCACGACTGCCCCAAATGCCGTCGAGGTCTCGGAGACCGGGGACCGGCGGCACGACCGGATCGGCCCCGTTCGCCAGGACGACGTGGTCGGCCGTGTGGCGGACGCCATCGATCTCGACAACCCCGGGGCCGGCCAGCCGGCCGGAGCCACGCAGCAGGTCGATGCGGTGATCAGCCAGCCAGCGCTCCTGTCCCGCATCCGAATAGTCCGAAACCATGAAGTCACGCCAGGCAAACACCGCCTCGACATCGACCTCGGCGCTCGAGACCGCCTCCCGAGCTCCGTTGACCGCCTCGACCGGTCGCAGCAGCGTCTTCGACGGTATGCAGGCCCAGTAGGAACACTCGCCTCCGACGAGCTCACGCTCCACGATGGCGACGCGCAAGCCACCTTCAGCCAGAGCTCCCGCACAGTGTTCGCCCGGTGAGCCTCCGCCCAAGACGATGACGTCGTAGTCGTTGCTCATGTCGGAAGCTCTTCTCCGTCCCGTCCGACTCCGCCTGGATCGGTCGCGGTGGGGTTGCTCATCACAGCTCCGTTCGTGTTGGACTTTCCGCTACCTGGTGACGAGTGAGCGATCTACGCCAAGCCACGAGAGTCGACACGGGAGTGCGCCTTCAGCTTCTTGACTGGCCTGTTGGCCTCGTGGCGACCTAAAGCGCGCTGGTCGTTCGATCACTTTTCCTCGCGGATCGGTGAATGTCAAGGGTCCGTGGGTCGGCGCGGCGGCGTTGCCTCGGCGCCGGTCCCTGGTGGCTCGTGCGAGGCGGCCGGACCGAGACTCCGGCGCGAGGACCATCACGGCGGCTCGCGCCTGTGGGTTCGTCAGTCCCGGTCTGTACCGCGGAGGAGAGCCGGCCGGGGTCCCGGGAAGTTGGTTCGGGCCGGATACTGTTTGGCGTGGGTTCAGCGAGCGACGTCTCCGGGGAGGATCCGGCTGAACAGCACGACCGAGAGTTGAAAGAGGCGCGTGGGGAGAGCGAGCCGGATGTCCGTTTCACCTACGCCAACGAGCGGACATTTCTGGCTTGGAATCGCACCGCGTTGGCCCTCATCGCCACGGGTGTCGCAGCAACACAGCTTTTGCCCAAGCTCCAGGTGGAATGGGGGCGCCGGGTCCTGGGGCTCCCTCTCATCGCCCTGGGGGCCGTCGTCGCCGCGGAGAGCCTGCGCCAGTGGCGTGCCAATCAGCGCGCCATGCGCCAGGGTGACCCCCTGCCCCGGTCTTGGATGCCCCTCATCCTCACCATCGGCATCGTCGCCATCGGTGCGATCGCGGTGGTCCTCGCCGCCCTCGGGAACCCGTGAGGCCGATGGTCGCGACGCCAGATCCTGACGAATCCGGGCTGGCGGAGGAACGGACCGTCCTCGCCTGGAACCGCTCGGGGCTTGCCGTCGCGGTGTGCGTGGCAGTGCTCTTGCGTCACGTCTGGCCGCTGCACGGCACGGATCAGGCACTGGCCCTCGGTCTTGTCGCGGCGGCCGTGGCCGTCTGGGCCGTTGTTCTCAGCATCCTCACGTTCTCAACCGCTCACCGCGACACGGACGTACCCCATCGTGCGAACGTCTTCCGATTGATGACCGCAGCAACACTGCTCCTTGCGGTCGTCGGATTCATCGCGGCGTTTGCTGCGCCCTGAAGACAGGGCACGGTCGACCAAATCGACCACGTCGACCGCATCGACCAAATGGACTGCAGGCGGGACTCACTGCTCGCGAGTGCCCGGGGTGACGCGCTCGGCTCGGAGGGCGCTGCGCCTGAGCTTGCCGGCCTCGTTACGCAGCGGTTGATCGGTGTACTCGATCGAGCGGGGGACCTTGTAGCGGGCGACTCGTTCCGCCACGAACCGCAACAACTCGTCCCGGGAGACGGCTTCGGGCGATGCCTCGACGACAGCGTGCACGATGCTCCCCAGGTCGTCGTCAGGCAGACCGATGACAGCCACGGAGCTGACGGATGGATGTTCCTGCAGCGCGGCTTCGACCTCGGCCGGGTAGACATTCGCTCCGCCGGTCAGGATCATGTCCTCGAGCCGATCACCGAGGTAGAGATAGTTGTCGTCGTCGAGCCACCCCATGTCCCCGAGTGACTCCCACCCACCCTCGCGCGTCCGTGGCGCTGCGCCGACATAACGGTAGGTCGGTCGCTCTCGCACCGACCGCAGCCACACCTCGCCCTCCTGTCCGGCCGGCAGCTCGTTTCCTTCGGGATCGCAGATCATGACCGTGCCCGGCGCCGGCCGGCCCACCGAACCACGATGGGCGAGCCATTCGGTCCCGGTGATGATGGTGGCAACCTGGGCCTCGGTGCCGGCGTAGAGCTCGAAGATCCTGTCAGGCCCCAGCCAATCGATCCAGACCTGCTTCAGCCATTGCGGGCAGGGCTCGGCCAGGTGCCACACGTGCCGCAGCGACGAGAGGTCGTACGAGTCGCGGACCTCCTCGGGAAGCCGCCAGATCCGCTTCATCATCGTGGGCACGAGATAGACGGTGTCGGCGCCGTACCGGTCTATGGCGGCCAGCGTCGCTTCCGCGTCGAAGCGGGGAAGGACGACGACGTGGCTCCCCGCCAGCCAGGCCGAGCAGGACCAGACGATGGGACCGTTGTGGTACAGCGGGGCCGGAACGACCATGCAGCCGTCGGCCTTTCCGAACAGCGGCGGGGCGTCGGGATCGTAGGTCGCAGGATCGCCCGACACGATCAGCTTCGGCCGCCCCGTCGACCCACCCGAGGTCGGGGCCTTCCAGGCCGGGGAGGTGACATCGGGCAGGGGGTCATCGGGCACGCCGGGATCCGGCCGGTACCCGGCGGGCAAGGTCCGACGCCCGCCGGCGAACTCGGGCGCTCCACCGATCACCACAGCCGGGTCGGCCAGCTCGACGATCGCCGACAGTTCCCGCTGCGGCAGCCTGCCCGACACCGGCTGTGGGATCGCTCCGATCTTCCAGCACGCCGCGAAGGCGACGAACCACTCGATCGAATTAGGGAGTGCGACGGTGATCATGTCGCCTGCCTGAGCGCCTCCGGCGGCCATGTCGCGTGCGAGGCGGTTGGCCGATGACTCGAGCTCCGAGCGGACGATGCTCTGTTCGCCGCACGTGATCGCGGCGCGGTCGGGGTCCTGCTCGGCAAGCTCGGTCACTCGCCGGCCGTACGAAATGAGGGTCACGTGGACGAGCGTATGGCGCGGGGGCGGCGCTCGGCCGAAAACCTGCGCGCTAGCTGGTGCTTTGCCGCTGTCGTTCCAGAGGTCGCCAGGTCTCGAAGCGATAGGTGACGCCGTTCTCGCGGCGGTCGTCGCTCCGGCTCTGGAGTGCGAACGCAGCCGTGTAGGGCGGGAAGAATCTTGTGCAGTTGAAGTCCATCAGGACCTGTGTCAAGAAGAGCTCATCAGCCTCTGCAATCGCCTCCCGGTACACCGTGGCGCCACCGATCACCCAGACGTCTTGGTCCTGCAGCGCTGTACGCAGATCGTGCAGGTCCGCCACGGCCCGGAAGCCCTCGCGCAGTGGCGCCGACCTGGAGGTGAGGACGAAGTTCTCCCTGTCGTGCAAGGGCGAGGCGAATTCGTCGTAGGTGGTCCGGCCCATGACGATCGCCCCACTCTCCGTCTTCTCACGGAAGTAGGCGGAATCGCCGGGGAGCTTCCACGGGATGCCGGAGTCGGTGGCGATGCCACGTTGCGAATCGATGGCGGCGATGAGACGGATCATGGCGGGTCCTAGGGAATGGGCGGCGAGCTGGCGATCTGGACGATGGCCACGATCAGCATGATGCCGCCCAGGGCGACGAGGGCAACCCGAATCCGGATGAAGCGAAAATGGCCGCTGATCCCAATCAGGAACAAGATCGTGGCGAGATAGATGGTGTCCCGAATGTAGTTGTCCGCATTCGACCCGGCTTGCACCCCGAGCGCGTAGTCTTCGGTGGCCTTCTTGTCGAGCCGTGTCGAGGCGACGAGCTCGGGTTGTTTGTACTCGGGCATGTAGGTGGGACCAGGCGGCGCGTTCGCGTTCGTGAACGGGTCTTCGGCGAGCCAGGCGTCGAACGCGACCTTGAAGGCCGGCCGAAATCGTCGAACCGCGACGGCTTCGGCGTTCGTGTCGCCGGCAATGTAGCCAGTGAACCACGTGTTGAACGTGGTCGAGTCGAAGTTCTTGAGATTGTCCGCATTGAGGTTGGCTCGGTTCGCCTCCGACCGATCCGCCGAGGCCTGGGCCAGCTGGACAGAGGACTCCGTGTTCCATTTGGCCGAGGCGAATCCGGTGTAGGCCGCCAGGAGGGCCACGATCGCCAACATGACCGCCTCAATGACGGAGAGGGTCCGATCGTGCTCCCGCTTTCCCTCGTCAGCGGGGGAGTGCTCGCCCTCGGATCCATGCTGGGCGGCATGCGTCTTGTGCCGGGAGATCTCCCCGGCCACCTCACTCGAGGACAGTCCCTCAGCCATGCGTTTCGGCCCTCGGCCTCGAGTAGTCGAAGAATGACCTGTGTTTGATGAGCTCGGCCACCGCGTCCGGCACCATCGTCTCCCACGTGCCGTCCCCGCAGGCGATCCTCTTGAGGACATCCCGGCTGAAGATGGGAAGGCACTCGGCGCGGTAGTTGTCCAACGGGACGAAGCTGCCGCGCATTGCGAGATACTCGTAGAGCGGGCGTAAGGACGCCTCGACCTCGAGGTTGTCGACGGTTTGGAGCTCCTCGTCCTGCGTTCGCCGGAGCGGGTAGACGTAGAGGCGGAGGTCGTTCTTGAAGAGGCGTCCGAAGCTTTCGAGGATGCCTCCCGGCAACTGCGTGTAGTACTTCTCATCGAACAGCTCGAGCAGGCTGGGCACGCCCATGACGATGCCGATGCGCTCGGTCGTGCGTGCCGCGATGTACGCCGCCAGCCGGTAGTACTCGAAGAAGTCCGAGATGAGGACCGTCATGCCACAGGCGGCAAGAAGGTCCGCCCGTGCAAGAAAGTCACGGCGATCGACATCGGAGCCGCCCGCCCTGAGGTTGCGCATGGTGAGCTCCGCCAACGAGAGGATGGGCGTTCCCTCCAGAGCAGGCTCGGCGGTGAACTTGGCCAGCGCGGTCTCGAGCATGTCGATGTTGACCAAGGTCGTGGGCCGAAAGCTCCCCCTTTGGACCAACACCGCCTTCTTGCGGAGCGTCTCGCTCGGTTGCAACACGGCACCATCGGGCCCGAACATGGCGACGCCGCTCAGACCGAGCTGGACGAGCTCGAGGGCCATCAAGCGGTTGTCGACCCGCCGAAATTCGATGCCGCGGAATTCGACCATGTCGATCTCGATTCGATCGATGCTGAGGCGATCGAGCAGGCTGGCCACGAGATCTTCCGGTTCGTGATGAAGGAAGAACGCTCCGTGGAGCAAGTTGATGCCGACGACACCGATCGCCTCTTGTTGCAGGGAAGCCTCCAGGTCGAGCATTCGCACGTGCAGCACGATTTGGCTGGGTTCGTCACGTGGGTGTGCTTGGAATTTGATTCCCATCCACCCGTGACACTCGTTGTTTCCCTTGAAACTTCGTGCCACCACGGTGTTGGCGAATGCGAAGAACGAGGTCGTGTCGCCGCGCTTGTCCGTAAGTCGTTCAAGATTCAGTTGGTACTCGTGGTCGAGCATCGCTTGTAGTCGGCCCGCCGACACGTAGCGCTCGGATTCACCGTAGATGGCGTCGCTGACCGCCATGTCGTAGGCGGAGATCGATTTTGCGATGGTTCCTGCCGCCCCGCCCACTCGGAAGAACCATCGGGCGACCTCCTGTCCGGCTCCGATCTCGGCGACGGTTCCGTACCACCTTGGATCCAGATTGACCCGGAGCGCCTTCTGGTGCGTATCTTCACCGACGTTCACGATCGCCTCGGCCACGTCCTACCTCCAGCTCGGCTGAGTGTGTAAGCGGACGATCGTCTCACAAAGTGGAGGTTGTCGAATCGCCGATGGTGACGATCGTGACAGGGAGTTCCTCGCTCTCAGCCTCTGTCACACAGGCCCGTGCTCTAGGTGCTGGCTCTCCCTCCCCGTGGGCGGCTGACGGCGACCCTTCGCCGCGACGTGTGACCACCTCGCCCTGAGCGGGGGAGGGCAGGTGGCATCCGCCCAGGCCGTACCGCTGCTCAAATAGTGTCTGCGCCATGTCCTGTGAGCCGGTCGTCCGGCGTGCTACTCCGGGGCGAGGTCGGTGACCGACTCTTCAGCCTCGCCGCCTCCGCCGCCGTCGTCTCCGCCTCCGCCTCCGCCGGAGCCGGCGCCTCCGGCAGCGCCGCTCGATCCCGTCGCGATCATCAAGTCGCGGGGCTATGTCTCTCTCCTCCTGCTGGGGGCACTGATTGGCGTCCCGGTCGCCGCGGTGGCGTATTTCTTCCTCGACGGGGTGTCCAGGCTCCAGACCGAGATCTTCGTGGACCTCCCGAACAGCCTCGGGTTCCACGGGGAGCCCCTGTGGTGGCCGCTGCCGTGGCTGACGCTCAGCGGCATTCTCGTCGCGCTGGCCATTCGCTACCTCCCCGGCACCGGCGGCCACGAACCCTCGGAAGGCTTCAAGTCCGGCGGGCCGGTCCCCCCGATCGAGCTCTTCGGCATTGTGGCGGCGGCGTTCGCCACGCTGAGCCTCGGCGTCGTTCTGGGCCCAGAAGCACCGCTGATCGCCATCGGCAGCGGCCTCGGGGTCTTCGCGGTACACCTGTTCAAGCGGGACGCGCCCGCCATGGCCTCGGTGGTGATCGGCGCGGCGGGGAGCTTTGCCGCCATCGCCACGCTGTTGGGATCACCGCTCGTGGGGGCGTTCCTCCTCATGGAGATGGCCGGCCTGGGGGGGCCGATGATGGAGATCGTCCTGGTGCCCGGACTGCTCTCCGCCGGCGTCGGCTCGCTCATCTTCGTGGGCCTCAACAGCCTGACGGGATTCGGCTCGTTCTCCCTGACCATCGGCTCCATACCGCATGTCAGCTCGCCGACGGGATCCGAGTTCCTGTGGGCCATCGTCATCGGCCTCGGCTCTGCGCTCGCCGCCTCTGGCATCTTTCGGCTTGCTGCCCTGTTGCGGCCCTTCGTCGAACAGCGGCGGATCGTGCTCACCCCTGTGGCCGGCCTGGCCGTCGGCGGACTGGCTGTCGCCTTTGCGGCCGGGACCACGCACGGCTCGTCGGAGGTGCTGTTCTCCGGCCAGTCGGCTCTGCCCACGCTGATCCAGCAGGCAGCAGGGTGGAGCGTTGGCGCCCTGGTGCTCTTGATCGTCTGCAAGGGCCTGGCCTATGCGATCTCGCTGAGCAGCTTCCGGGGAGGTCCGATCTTCCCGAGCATGTTCATCGGCGCCGCCGGCGGCATCGCACTGTCCCACGTGGGCGGGCTGCCGATGATCGCCGGTGCGGCCATGGGCGTCGGCGCAATGGTGGCGGGGGCGCTGAAGATGCCGATGACCGCGGTCCTTCTTCCCAGCCTCCTTTTCCTCTCCGACGCGGTCACCCTCATGCCGGTCGTGATCGTGGCCGTGGTGGTGTCGTACGTCGTGGCCGTCTGGATCGCGCCTGCTCCGAAGCCCGACGAATCCGCGGTGGCGCAGCCTGTGGCGGCCGGCGCGGCGGGCGGATGAACCGATCCTCGTCCTACAGCTTGTAGAGCTTGACGGCGTTCTCGCCCATGACCTTGCGCTGGGTCTCGGGCCGCAAGGTGGCGATCTTCTCCTTGACCAGTTCCAACGGGTTCGGGTGCAGGCTGGTGGGGTGCGGGAAATCGGTCTCGAACATGATGTTGTCCTCGCCGACGGCATCGACGAGGTGCTGGAGGTCTCCCCGGCCGGTCTCGAACCAGAAGGTGGCGTACCAGTTGTCACGGAAGTACTCCGAGGGGAGCTTCTCCAACCTCTGGAACCACTCCGGTGCGTTTTCTTCCAGTTCGTAGTCCATGGCCTCGAGCATGAACGGCACCCACCCGATCCCGCTCTCGACCGACACCATCTTGAGATTCGGGTGCCGGTCGAACACGCCCGAGTACGCGCTGTTGAGCAGCAGGCGCGAGTTGTTCTGGAACAATGACGCGCCGCCGATGGCTGGCTTCACGTAGTCGTCCTGGCTCGGCCAGAACGTGGTGCCGAAATAGGACAGTGCCGTCTGGCTCGCTCCGATGTGGAAGTGCACCGGCAGGTCGAGGCCCCCACAAACCTCCCAGAAGGGGTCCCAGGCGGGGTCGCCCAGATCGGGAGAGCCCGCGTCCTGTGGATCGGCCGTCATGTTGACCCCTCGGTAGCCCATATCGGCGCAGCGCTGTGCTTCGCGGACGCAGGCGGGAATGTCCCAGGCGGGCATGATCGGCATCGGCAAGAAGCGATTGCCCGACTCCTCCTGCACTTCGGCCATGGCGTCGTTGTACAGCTCGACGCAGAGCAGGGGGATCGCCGGATCATCGACCGCGTTCCACAGGTTCTGGCCCCCGAGGCCGATGGAATTCGGGTACAGGACCTGGGTGTCGATGCCGAGCGCGTCGATCAGACGGAGCCGCTCCTTGGGGTCCCAGGCCGCGGGGTGGACGTCGCCGATGCGCCATGAGCCGCCCTGCGACTCCTGGAACGGGTGCTTCTTCCCTGCATGGTCGACCGTGCCGCCGGAACCGGCCTTGCCGAAGGTCTTGCCTTCAACGACCCACATGTCCACGCCGTCGATGTGCTCCACATGGGGCACCTTGTCCTCGTAGCCCTTGGGCGCTCGCTCGGTGAAGAGGTCGTGTCGCTCGGTCATGTGTGAGTCTGCGTCGACGACGCGCAGTTCCTGGTGGTCCAGCTGGAGCATCAAGGCGCCTTCCCATCGGTCGGCTCACGGCGTGGGCTTTCCGACAACGTTATTCCGCCCCGCAGGGGCTTGCGGTATCGAGGTGCGCACTCTGCACGAATCGAATCGGCTCAGCCTTTTGTCGAGCCGCTTCGCCGACCCGATCGGTTTCGATCCGGAACGGGTCGGCCGCAGTCTCGCCGACGGGGGGGCTCTTCGGTCGGAGGAGGGGCCCCATGGCGGCGCCGGCCAGGGCGACGAAGCCCGCGACGAGCATCGTCGTGTGCAGTCCCGTCATGAAGGCGGCATGGCTTCCCGCTGTGATGGCCTCGGCCAGTTTGTGGGTCGCACCTTCGGGGACGGGCGCCCGCCCTTGCGACACGGTGGCGCCTCCGCGGGCCAGCCGCTGCGCCAGCTGGTGTGGCACGCCGTGCGTGGTCAGGGCCGGCTTCAGTGCGGCCGTGACCGAGGCGGCCAGGATCGAGCCGCACACGGCCGTCCCGAGGACGCCGCCGAGCTGGATCGAGGTGGTCTGGATCCCGCCCGCGACCCCGGCCTCGTCCTCGGAGATGTCGCCGACGATGGCGTCGGTGGCTGACGTCACGACCAGGCCGATGCCGAGGCCCAAGAGGACGAACGGCGGCCAGAGGTGGCTGTAGGGAGAGTCCACCTGGAGCGTGACGAACGAGAAGATGGCGATCGAGGAAACCAGCAGGCCGAACGTGATCGGGAGCCAAGGTCCGAACCGGTTGACCAGGCGAGCTCCCAGTGGTCCTGCGAAGGCAAAGGTGATCGTGAGCGGGAGCAGGCGCAGCCCGGCGCCGACCGGGCTGAACCCGTGCACGCTCTGCAGATAGAGGGCGACGAAGAACAGCACCCCGAAGAGCGCGAAGAAGTCCAGCAGCACGATGACGGTGCTGACCCACACCGCACGCACGCGAAAGATGGCGAGCGGGACGAGTGGGTTGCGCACCACACGTTCGACGCCGACGAAGACGGCGAGGAGGACGAAGCCCCCGGCAATGAGCCCGAGCGTGCTGGTGGAGCCCCAGCCCCAATTCTGGGCGTTCACCAACCCGTACACGATGGCGAGCAAGCCGAAGGCCAGGGTGAGCACCCCGGGTATGTCGAACCGCTCACGCACCGATTCCTTGGTCTCGTTGAGGACGAGGGCTCCGACCACGAGCGCGATCATCCCGACCGGTAGGTTGATGAAGAAGACGCTCTGCCACGAGATGTGCTCGACGAAGATGCCACCGATGATCGGTCCGGCGGCGGTGGCCGCAGCAGATGCACTGACCCAGATGCCGACGGCGCGGTTGAGTTCCTCCGGCGGGAAGGCTGCCTTCAGGAGCGCCAAGGTGTTCGGCAGCAGGAGTGCGCCGAACGCGCCTTGGACGCCCCGGAGGAGGATCACGCCGTCGATCGTGCCGACGAGCCCGATGGCGACCGATGTCAATGAAAATCCGACCACTCCGATCAGGAAGACCCGTCGGCGTCCGAAGTGGTCGCCGAGTTTCCCGCCGAGGATCAGCGTGGCGGCAATCACGAGCAGATAGGCGTTGGTCACCCATTGCAGGTCGGCCAGCGAGGCGTGGAGGTCCTTGCCGATATAGGGGTTGGCCACTGCGACGACCGAGCCGTCGATGCCGACCATGATCACGCCGAGAGTGACGCTGACCAGCGTCAGCCACGGGTTGTCCTTGAGTCGTCTGCCCGTGGCGGTCGGCATGAGTGGCCAGGGCTCCGTTTCCCTCGCTGACGTACTACGCCATAGTGGCAGAGTGTGCCATTTCCGTGCAATTTTGGTAGGGTGGAGACGGGCTCGGGCTGGGGGCGTCCGGACAGGGGGAGTATGGGTACTGGCCTGACGGAGCGGAACAAGCAGCGCACGCGGCGCGAGATCGCCGAGGCAGCGGGGCAGCTCTTTCTCGAGCGCGGCTACGGGGCAACCACGGTGCAGGACATCGCGAGCGCGGCGGATGTCTCCCCGAGGACCTTCTTCCGGTACTTCCCGAGCAAGGAAGACGTGATCACCGCCATCGCCAGTGCGTCCATGGATGACGTCCTGGAACATCTCGCCGGCCACGACGCCAGCGAGAGTCTCGGGTCCGTTCTGAAGGCGACGTTCTCGGCCGTCCTCGGGCCGGCGATCGATGATCCCGACGCGGCCAGAGCGTTTCAGCGCATGTTGCGGGACACGCCGGCACTGCGCGGGCGTTGGCTCGAAGAGCAGCGTCGGAACCGTGATCGTCTCGCCGAGGAGATACGCCCCTGGTTCGGTGCGTCCTCGTCTCCGGTGGCCCGGCATCTGGCCGCCGGAGCTGCGCTCCTGGCGATCGATGAGGTGATGACGCTGTGGGCGGATGACCCGTCGCTCCGGGACCCCCTGGCGTTGCTCGACCAGGCGCTGCAGATCCTGGACGGGCCATCCCTCTTTCCGAAGAAGCGCTAGCCCATGCCCGACGAGGCCGGAGGCGAGAGCGCGGGCGAGCCGTTCCGTGAGCCGTACGTCGATGCTGACGAATGGAGAGACCTCCCCGTGCGCCATCGCCACGTGCACGGCGGGTTTGCCGGCACCGACACGCGGTTCTCGCTCTATCTCCCACCCGCGGAGCGCTATCGGGGGCGCTTCTTTCAGCACATCACGCCGGTGCCCGACAGCGAGTTCCTCGCCCAGGACGCGACCGGCGAGCAGGACCGGATCGGGTTCTCCGTCTCGAGCGGCGGTTACTTCCTGGAGACGAACGGCGGTGGCGCGTCGGGGCGGCCCGGGTCGACCGTCGACCCGACCATTGCGGGGTACCGGGCGAACGCTGCCGCGGCCCGGTACTCGCGGGTCGTCGCCGCCTCCATGTACGGGGAGCACCGGCCCTACGGGTACGCCTTCGGGGGGAGTGGCGGGGGTTACCGCACCATCGGAGGTGCCGAGAACACCTCTGGCGTCTGGGATGGTTTCGTCCCCTACGTCATCGGGTCACCGATGGCCATCCCGAACATGTTCACCGTGCGGATGCATGCCCAGAGGCTTCTGCGCGACCGCTTCGACCAGATCGTCGATGCCGTCGAACCGGGCGGCAGCGGGGACATGTTCGCGGGCCTCACTGCAGAAGAACGCGATGCCCTGACCGAGGTCACCCGGATGGGCTTCCCGCCGCGGTCGTGGTTCGGCTATCGGACGATGGGGATGCACGCCTTCCCGGTCCTGTACCGGGGCCTGGTGGCGGCGGATCCGACCTACTTCGAGGAATTCTGGACGGAGCCGGGCTACCTGGGATTCGAAGCGCCGCCGTCGCTCGTCCGCGACCGCGTGGACGAGGAATTCGACGTCGTGGCCCTGCTTGCCGGGAGTGAAGGGGTGACGCAGGGGGCGACCGGGGAACATCCCGGTCAGGCGCGGGGCGGGGTGGACAACGCCTGGCGGGGGGCCGCCGACCCGGCACCGACCCCGACGGCGGTCCGGCTCTCGGGCACTCCGGCGGTGGACGTTCGCGGCGCCGATCTCCACGTACGCACCGGTGCCGCGGCGGGCGCGAGGATCGGACTGCTCTCGGTGGTTGGCGGCGTCGCCGTGTTCGGGCCGGGGGCGGCCGAGTCCGTCGCACTGTTACGGCCCGGGGACACCGTGCGGATCGACAACAGTGGCTACCTCGCCGCCGAGACCTACCACCGGCACCAGGTCCCCGAGGGCGGCGACTTCGAGGTCTGGGACCAGTTCCGCAACCCGGACGGCACGGCGCGCTATCCGCAACGTCCCCTCCTCCTCGGACCCTTGTTCGCGGCGGCCGCCGCCGGAACCGTGCAAACGGGTCGCTACGAGGGGAAGATGATCGTGGTCGCGTCCCTGCTCGACCGGGAGGCGCTGCCGTGGCAGGCCGACTGGTACCGCGCCAGGGTCCGTGCGCACCTGGGCGACGCCATTGACGAACACTTCCGCCTCTGGTTCACCGACAACGCACTGCACGGCGACGACGAGGCCCAGGAGAGCCCCGGGCACACGGTGAGCTACCTCGGCGTGCTGCATCAGGCCCTGCGGGACCTGAGCCGCTGGGTGGAGGAGGGCGTCGCGCCACCGCCGAGTACGAGCTATGAGGTCGTCGACGGGCAGATCGTCGCGCCGGCGGACGCGGCAGAGCGCCGGGGGATTCAGCCCGTGGTGTCGCTCACGGTGGATGGCCATTCCTGTGCCGGGACCACGCCCGGAAACCACTTGACCTTCCGCGCCGTCGCGGAGGTGCCGCCGGGAACCGGTGCCATCGTGGAAGTCGGGTGGGACTTCGACGGATCCGGTCTCTTTGCCCGAGACGAGCCCATTGCGCCGGCCCCACGGGTGGTCGTCGAGAGGCGGCACGTGTTCGCCGGGCCTGGGACCCATTTCGTCGCCGTCCGTGTCGTGGCCGAGCGGGAGGGGAGCGCGACCAGCCCGTTCGCGCGGCTGCAGAACCTCGCTCGCGTTCGGGTCGTGGTCGGCGACCCGGCGCGGGATGGTTCCTGGTAAACCTCCCGCTCATGGCTCCTGATCGCTTGCTCGACATGGTGGGGCAGCCGGGGGGACCCCTGGCCGATGCGTCGCTGTGGCACCTCGAGGTGACGTCCGCGGTCGCGTTGACGCCCTCCTTTCGTCGCGTGGTTCTGACCGCGCCGGGGATCGAGACCCTTCGCTACCTGCCGGGCCAGGACCTGATGCTGCGGGTGCCTCTGGCGGGGGAGAGGGTGGTGAACCGCCGCTACACGATCCGGCAGTTCGATCCGGACCAGCGAACGGTGACGATCGACGTCTCCCTTCACGGTGCGGGCCCAGGAACCGACTGGATCTCGTCGGCCGCAATGGGCGACCGGATCGACGCCATCGGTCCCCGGGGCAAGATCACGTTGCGTCACGATGTCGACTGGCATCTGTTTCTCGTCGACGAGACGGGGCTCCCGGGGGCGCTGGCGATGATGGAGAGCCTGTCCGCGGAGTCCCGGGCGAGCGCACTGTTGGAAGTCGACACGGTCGCCGACGAGCAGCAGCCCGACGCACCGGAGATCGAGCGACTCGACCTGCGCTGGCTCCGCCGAGAAGGCGCATGGCGTCCGGGTGACGCCGCGCCGATGGCGGACGCGGTGGCGGCGATGGATCTCCCCCAGGGCCGTGGGCATGTCTACGTCGCCGCCGAAGCGGCCGTCGTCCGTGGAGTCACCCGGATCCTGACCGAACGAGGTCTCCCCGCGGACCAGATCTCAGGCAAGGCCTACTGGCGGCGAGGCCTTCCCAATGCCGAGCACGGAGAGCCCACGAAGGAGGGTTGAGACCCGCTCAGCGAGCCTCTTCGATCGTGAGCTCAGCCGTCGGGTCGGCTTCAAGTCGATCGTCGGGTATCGGTGCCCCACTGCGGACGGAGAGTCCGTACGTCCCGGCCTCGAGGCGCTGCTCGGCGCGGCCGATGGCGGCCAGCCGTTCCTCGAGCTCGGCCTTGACCGACTCGTCCGTCCCTTCGGTCGTGAGGGGCTCCGCGGAGTCGTACATGTCGCCCGGCTCGTTCGCCGCCACCCGGTCGGCGGAACCGGCTTCGTCCATGTCCTTGAGCAACCGCTCCACACGAGATCGCTCGGCGTTGAGCAGCTCCCTTGCTTTGACGTCTTCCATCAGTGCTCCCGATCCTCGTGCTGTGTGGGCAGGAGCCGCATCGCACCTGCCGCCGCGGCGGCTCATAGTAGACCGCACTCTCGTGCGTCCTCATCCGGACCACGGCTGATGGGCTGGGGTATCGTCCCGTCAAGGACGAGACGAGGTGGGGGACACCACATGAGCTTTCCCTTGGCATCACCCGGCCCCGGCCTCCGCCCCGGCTTGGTGGTTGTCGAGCCGCCACTGGGCCGACGCACGCTCTGACGCAGGCCCGCGTCCCGGGTCCGCCCGTCTTCTTCGTCATCGGTTCGCACGCGTGCTGAACGCGGAGTCGAGCGTTGCCTCCGCGTCTGGCCATCGCCTGCCCGCCACGACGAGGGAAGCGGTCCGCCAGCAGCTGGCGCTGACCTTTCACCCCCCCTACGAGACCCCGATCACCGTCGCCGTCAACGGTGCGCTCATGAGCTCGGCCTGGTTCTTTCTCCCCACCGGGCTGCGGGACAAGGTGTTCACCTTGCACGGCACTCTGGCGTTCGCCCTCGTGCTGGCCGGGTGGATGTACTCGGACGTCCCGGCCACCAACGTCCTGGGCCCCGATGCCGATCGCATCGTCGCCGCCCTGCACGATCCGGCCATGCTGCGGCGGCTCCTGTATGCCAAGAACATCGTTCTCTGGCTGCTCGTCACGCCCTTGTGCGCGCTGGTGGCCGTCGTCAACGGCCTGGCCCACCATTCGTTGCTCGCCACCGCATATACGGTCGTGGCGATCGGCGTCCTTCCCTTTGGCGTCCTCGCCGTGTCGGCGTGGGTCGGCATCTTGTTTCCCTATCACCCCATGCCTCTGCGCTACCGGTGGGAGCATCGCGAGCCGTGGCGGCGCATGCTCGTCCGTTGGGGGGTTCTGGTGGTGACGCCCTACATCCTGGTCCCGGTGCTGGCCGCCCTCATGTTGACGCCGTCGCTCGCGCTCTGGGGCTTCACCGCGCCGCACGGCCTCTCGCAGCGGCTTCCCGATCACGATTTCGGGCTCGGCCTGGCCGTGGCGTGTCTGATCGCGGTCGGGTTTTCGGTCGGCGGTCAGCGGGTCGGAGTGTGGATGGCGCAGAGGAAGCGCACGAAGCTCGTGGCGTTTCTCTCGGATCCCGGGAGGGGCTAGCGACTCACCGTCGACGTGGCCCGAGGCCGATGGCTCGGACGAACCGGTTGATCTGACGATTGCCCCCCCTGTAGATGACGCGGCGTGCCTGCCGCTGTGCTGCACCGCCCGCGGCACCCGACAACCCTCCACGCGTGTAGCCGTGCTCGACCGCCTCGACGTTGCCGAGGTCGCGCGCCAGGCGGTACAGCTGCGAGCGGGTGGTGCTCACGGCTGCGCACGCTCCTTCGCCGCGCGGTCGGCCAGAACGATGCGTTCGACGATGGCGCGGAGCTGGTCGGCGTCCTCCGTCTCCTCCAGCAGTGCCAGTTGTTCCGGAGGGACGCCCACGCAGCCAAGACCGTCGTCGTCGAAGGTGGCGACACGCCACGCCATCCAGTCCGCACCGTCGGCATCGTCGTCATTCGCCTCGATGGCGTTGACGAGTGCGACCAGCTCGATGGCGCCCCGTTCCGTGACGTCGTATTCGATGAAGAGCACTGTTTCCTCGTGGTCGGCCCGAAAGACCACCCTACGGCACCCGCCCTCCACTCTCCCCGAGCTGATCCAGCGGTCGCTGGGGGACGATCCGGCGACCGCTGACCCAGGCCCGGCGGCGCTACGATCTTCCGCGGAACCGCCAAGGATGACCGCCGAGCGGGCGGCGGAAACGGGGTAGCAGTGGAAGAATTTCTCAGATCGGCCGGCTATGGCGCCATCTTCGCCCTGAGCTTCATCTCGTCCATGGGCCTCCCGGTGGGCGCCGAGCTCGCCCTGATCTACGGGGGCGTCCTCGCCAGCGGCCACGCTCTGGCCGGGGGCAAGCCTCTCCAGCTCGCCCTCGTGATCCTCGTGGCGACGCTGGGTGAGGTCCTGGGTTCGCTGGCCGGTTACAGCATCGGTCGTTACGGCGGCCGGCCACTGGTCGACAAGGTCGGGAAGTACGTGCTCCTCACCCACAAGGACCTCGACCGTGCAGAAGCCTGGTTCGCCCGTCGGGGCGAGCCGGTGGTGCTCTTCGGTCGGTTCGTCCCGCTGCTGCGGTCGTTCGTGTCCTTCGCCGCAGGCCTGGGCGAGATGGCACTCGTCAAGTTCACGATCTACACCGTGATCGCCTGCGCGATCTGGTGCACCGCCATCTGCTCGCTCGGCTACAGCCTCGGGAGCAGCTACGAGCACGTGCTCAAGGCGTTCAGCTTCGCCGGCTACGTCGTCGGGGCGCTCGCCGTCGTGGCGGTGGCGGTGGTGTTCTGGCACCGCTTGCACTCCTACCGCAGCCAGCGCGACCTCGAGCGGGCCGAGACGGAGGTCTAGAGGGTGGCCGACACGGCTTCCACGGACACGGCCTCCACGGACACCGCTTCCACGGGCCCGGAACGGCCCGTGCGCGTCCTCATGGCCAAGGTCGGCCTCGACGGGCACGACCGGGGGCTCCGCGTCGTGGCCCGCATCCTGCGCGACGCCGGCTGCGAGGTCGTCTACGCCGGCCTGCGCCAGTCGCCCGAGACCATCGTCGCCATGACGGCCCAGGAGGATGTCGACGTCGTCGGGGTGTCCATGCACAACGGTGCCCACCTCACGCTCGCCCCGGCCGTGATCGGTGCGTTGCGCGCCGCCGGACTCGGGACCCCCGTGATCGTCGGTGGCATCGTCCCACCGGCCGACGTCGACGCGCTCATGGCCGACGGCGTGGCCGCCGTGCTCGGGCCCGGCGCGTCCAACGAGGAGGTCGTGGCCACGGTGCGCAGCGCGGCGGGCGTCGGCCTCAACTGATCGCGGCGGCGTCTCGCCGCGACGACTGCTGCAGGGCTTCCTGCAGCAGGGGCACGACCTCGTGCCAGTCACCCACGATGCCGATGTCGCAGTGGTCGAAGACCGGGGCGTCGCGGTCCGCGTTCATGGCCAGGACGGTCTCGGCCGCTCGCACCCCGACCATATGGTTGAACTTTCCGCTGAGCCCGACCGCGACGTAGAGGCGCGGCGCGATCGAGCGGCCCGTGATGCCGACCTGGCGCGCCCGGGGCGCCCACCCCTTGTCGGTGACCTTGCGGGTGGCGGCCAGCTCCGCCCCCAGCACAGCGGCGAGCGAGCTGAGCTCGCCGTACTCGTCGGGCCCGACCCCGGTTCCCACGCCGATCACGACCTGCGCTCGGGCCAGTGTCTCGACGTCGTCGTTGCGCCGGTCGGCGAGCACCCGCACCCGCCCGCGCGCATCGGTGGACCGCGTCACGACGGGAACGTCGCGTGGCCGGAGCGGTGGAGCCGGCAGCACGCCCGGGCGGAGGGTCGCCATCTGCGTGGCGCTGCGGCACGTGATGTCGGCCACCAGCGCGCCGGCGAACGCTGGCTTGGCTGCCACCAATCTGTCGTCACGCGCCGACAGCGCGACGGCGTCACCGACGAGCCCTGAGCCAGTGGCTGCCGCCGTGCGACCCGCCACCTCGCGGCCGAATGCGGTGCTCGGGGCCAGCACGGCCCACGGAGCGGTCTCCCGCACGTAGGCGGTGAGCGCAAACGAGACGTCTTCGGCCGCCATGGTGTCGAACAACGGCCCACCGGAGACGGGGGCTCCCTGCAGCACGACCACGACGTCGGCTCCGGCAGCGGCCAGCGGCGCCGGATCGAGCGGGCCGTCGGCCGCGGGGGCGGGACAGAGTGCGTGGACGGCGGCACCCACCTGGTTTGCGAGGTCCGCCGCGGCACCCAGCAGCTCGGCGGACACCCGCGCCCGGCCGGGCTCGACGAGGACGGCGATGACGCGGGAGGCACCCCGCTCTGCGGTCCGGCGGTCACCCGGCGGCACCGCTGCCGGGTCGGGGCGCGCCGTCAAGGCGCCGCGTCGGGTGAGTGCGCGCACGGCCTCGTCGACCTCCGCGTCGACCGGACCGTCGAGGACCCGCAGGGCGCGTCCGTGCTCCAGGGCCCGCGTCGCCCCGACCTCGGTCGGGCTGCCGGCGTCCCCCCAGGGCCCCGTCCCGAGCCGGATCGCGTCCATCCGGGTGAGCCTGTCCGGCGCCACGGCGGCCCGGCCCGCGGGGTCGACCTTGCAGGGATCGCAGAGACGCTCGGCCACGGACAGGACCGCGGGCAGCGCGAGCTCCACGTCCTGCGTCCCGTCGTCCTGCTCGAGCTCGAGGCGCCAGACCGGGCCCCGATCGTCGAGCCGACGCACGCCGCCTGCAAAGGGGAGGTCGAGCAGTTCCGCCAGCTCCGGGCCGACCTGGCCGGTCTCGCCGTCGATGGAGTTCCGGCCGAGCAGGACCAGGTCGAAGGGTCCGGCGGCCCGCAGGACAGCGGCCAGAGCGCGGGCCGTGGCGAGCGTGTCGGAACCGGCGAATGCGGGGTCGCAGGCGTGCAGCCCCGCGTCGGCGCCCCAGGCCACCGCCTCGCGCAGGACGTCCTCCGCTTCGGGCGGCCCGAGCGTCACCACCGTGCAGCTGCCGCCGCTGTCCCGGGCCAGCGTGACGCCCTGGGCCACGGCGCGACGGCAGTAGGGGTTCATCTCGAGGCCGACCCCGGCCCGCACCAGGCGACCGTCCTCGAGCTGCATCGACTCGGCCAGCGGGACCTGCTTGGCCAGTGACGCGATCCGCAGCGGGTCGCCGGAGGCCCGGCTCACCGGATCTCCGGACCTGGTCGCCGTCTCCGGGTCTCCGTCACTTGGTCTCCGTCACTGGGTCGGCTCGCCGTCACCGGGTCTCGTCATCGGGTCTCCTCGCCGTCAGCGGCCCAGCGCGGCGCCGGCCGGGCTGCGGGGGTCCGACGCCCCGACCAGCAGGCGACCGGTCGCGGCGCGCTCCGTAGCGATGATCTGGGCGCAGCCGACGGCGACGGGGTCGAAGGCGCTGATGGTGCGTACCCGGTGGCCGAGGTCGCTCAACCCGGTGGGCCAGGCCGGCGGTGCGTCCGCCTCCACCAGGACGATGAGGTCCTCGCCCCACCAGAAGCGGAAGGGTCCGGCCGACGGGGCGTCGAGGGTGAGGCGGGGGGCGGTGATGGCGGTGGCGGGATCGTGGCCGGCCCGCAACAGGCGGGCCAGCAGCTGCACGAGGATCTGGGGCTGGGCGTCGCCGCCCATGGCCCCGACGAGATGCGTCAGCGCGCCCGCAGGCGTTGTCACGAGCATGGGGGAGAGGGTGTGCGGTGGGCGCCGCCCCGGCGCCACCTCGGCGGGATGGCCGGGGACGAGCGAGAAGCCGACGCCACGGTTGTGCAGGAAGATGCCGGTGCTGGGTTCGACGAGATGCGAACCGAAGTCCAGCGCGTTGGACTGCGTGAGCGAGATCCCGAGGCCGTCGGCGTCCTGCGCGCAGAGGTGCGTGGTGTCGCCGTCGCCGAAGCGGGCCACGTCGGAGCTGGTCGAGCCGCGTCCCGGGGCCACGTCGGGCGGCGCCACGGCGTGCGCCTGCACGCGGGCAGCGGCGGCGGCCAGGCGCTCGGGGTCGAGCAGCGCGGCCCCGTCCGCGCCGTCGTAGAGCACGGCGGGGCGGTCGTGGCCGACGGCGCGCCACGCCTCAATGAGGAGGTGGGCCCACTGCGGGTCGTCCGGGTCGGCGCCGAGTCCGGCCGCCTCGGCCACCGCGGCGCCGGCCAGCGTCAGGTAGCCCTGCGACGGTGGCGGGACCGTCCACAGCTCGTGGCCCCAGGCGCCGGCGCGCAGGGGTTCGTGCCAGGACGCCGCACTGGTGGCGAAGTCCGAAGGCGTGAAGTGGCCGTCGCCCAACTCCTGCAGGCCGCGTCCGAACTCCCCCTGGTAGAAGCCCGCCCGGCCCTGGCGGGCGATGGCCCGCAGCGTGCGGGCGATGCCCGGCAGGCGCACGGTCTGCCCGATATCGAGCGGGCCGTCCGGGCACAGCTCGCCGGCGCCGGGGAACGTGTGCACGAGATGACTGGCCAGCGCCAGCATGATGGACGCCGGGAAGCCCTCCTCGGCCAGCTCGATGGCCGGCGCCAACACGTCGTCGAGCGGCAGTCGCCCGTAACGCTCGTGGAGGGCGAGCCAGCCGTCGACCGCGCCGGGCACCTGCACGCTGCGGATGTCGCCGCGCACCGGCATGATCGTCATGCCTTCGCGGCGCATGCGGTCCGGGTCGGAGCCGGCGCCGGCCCGGCCGATGGAGAGCAGTGCCTCGGGCGGCGAGCCCGACCCGGGTGGCGAGACCATGGCCAGCACATCGCCGCCGAGCCCGCACAGGTGCGGTCCGACCACCGCCATCGCCGTCCCGGTGGCCACGGCGGCATCGGCGGCCGAGCCCCCTCCGGCCAGCATGGCCAGGCCGGCCGCGGCGGCCAGCTGGTCGGCGGCGGCCACCATGCCGCGGAGGCCGGTGCGCGGCGCGAAGGGAGCGAGGGGGAGGGCCATGTCCCAGGAATAGTAGGACGCCTCCACGCGACGTCGGTCAGGCCGTGCTCCGATTCGTCGGCCTCGACGCCGGGTATGTCGTGGTGTGGGTGCACTCGATCCGCGTCCGAGAGGAGCTGCCAATGGTGACGGCGAAGCAAAAGGAAGCGGCCCGGCACAACATCAAGAAGGCCCAGAAGGTCCAGTCTCAGAAGGTCAAGAAGTCTCAGAAGTCGCAGAAGTCTCAGAAGGCCGGGAGCTCGCGTCCCAAGGGCCCCAAGAAGGCCGCACGACAGCCGGGTCTGAGCACGGCCGACAAGAACAAGCTCGACAACGAGCAATTTGCGTTCCCCAAGGAACGGAAGGAGCCTCTGGTCGATGCCAAGCACGTCCGCAACGCCGTGGCGCGCTTCGACCAGGTCGAGGGAGTGACTGACAAGGAGCGCGACCAGGCCTGGCGGCGCATCGAGACGGCAGCGAGGAAGTTCGGCGTGGAGATCGAGGAGAAGGGCTGGCGCGAGCTCTTCTCGGGAGGCAAAGCGACGAAGAAGCGCTGAGCCCGCGCCGACGGCCGACGGCGCCGAATTCGCGCCGCTCCAGCAGACCTCGGCTACAGCACGACGACGGAGCGCAGCACCTCGCCGCGCTGCATGCGGGCGAAGGCCTCCTCGACCTGCTCGATGCCGATCGTCTCGCTCACGAAGCGGTCGAGGTCGAGCCGCCCGTCGAGATACAGGTCGACCAGCATCGGGAAGTCACGCGTCGGGAGGCAGTCGCCGTACCAGCTCGGCTTCAGCGCGCCGCCCCGCCCGAAGAACTCGATCATCGGCAGGTCGATGCGCATGTCCGGCGTCGGCACGCCCACCTGGACCAATGTCCCCGCCAGGTCCCGGGCCAGGAAGGCCTGCTCCATCACCTTGGGATTCCCGACCGCCTCGATGCAGACGTCGGCCCCGTTGCCGCCGGTGAGCCCCTTGATGGCGTCGACGGGGTCGGTGGTGCCGGCATCGACGGTGTGGGTGGCGCCGAACTCGGTGGCGAGCTCGAGCTTCCGCGGGTCCTTGTCCACTGCGATGATGACGGCCGCCCCGGCGAGCTTCGACCCGGCGACGGCGGCGCACCCGACACCGCCGCAGCCGAACACGGCCACCGAGTCACCGGGCCCGACCTGTCCGGTGTACATGGCGGCGCCGATGCCGGCCATGACGCCGCAGCCCAGCAGCCCGACCGCCTCGGGGCGGGCGGCGGGGTTGACCTTGGTGCACTGGCCGGCGGCCACGAGCGTCCGCTCGGCGAAGGCGCCGATGCCGAGGGCGGGGGAGAGCGGCGTCCCATCGGTCAGCGTCATCTTCTGCGTGGCGTTGTGGGTGGCGAAGCAGTACCAGGGCCGCCCGCGCCGGCAGGCCCGGCACTCGCCGCACACGGCACGCCAGTTGAGGACCACGAAGTCGCCCGGCGCCAGGTCGGTCACGCCAGCCCCGACCGCCTCGACGAAGCCGGCGGCCTCGTGCCCGAGGAGGAAGGGGAAGTCGTCGTTGATGCCGCCCTCGCGGTAGTGCAGGTCGGTGTGGCAGACGCCGCAGGCCTTGATCGTCACGACCGCCTCGCCCGGTCCGGGGTCGGGCACCACGATCGACTCGACGGTGACCGGCGCGCCTTTCTCCTTGGCGACCACACCGCGCGTCTCGGTACTCATAGGTGCTCCTCCCCGTCTGCCCTGCCTGCCCGTGGGCGGGCCCACATGATGCCCGATCCGACGGGCGGCCCAGCCTGGGTCGGGTCAGCCCTGGCCGGCTCAGCCTGGTCGGCTCAGCCTGGCCGGCGTCAGGTCAGCCCTGGTCGCCCTCGGCACGTAGATGCAGAAGGGATGACCGTCGGGGTCGGCGTAGATGAAGATCGCCTCCTCCGGATCGTCGGACTCGTCGGCGAGGAGCCGGGCGCCGAGCGCGAGTGTCCGCTCGTGCTGGGCCCGGAGGGTCGGCACGTCCGAGACGGTGAGGTCGAGGTGCAGCTGCTGGGGGATGTCGCTGGCGGGCCAGGTCGAGTGGGGGAGCTCGGCGACCGGCTGGAAGGCGATCCGCGGTGCCCCGGAAGGGTGGACAAGAACGAGCCAGTCGCGCGCCCGCGGATCGTCGACGCCGGGAGCCGGCGGTTCGTCGCCGGGTCGGTACTGGTAGCCGAGAAGCTCGCGGTAGAACTCCGCCAGCCGGCGGGCGTCCGTGCTGTCCAGGGCCACTTGTCGCAGGACGGGGAATCCGGTCTCCACGGGAGAGGATCCTATGACCCTCGTTCGGCTTCTCCGCTTTGCAGGCTCCGTTCACCATCGCTACCCGCCACATGCGGTCACCTAACGTGACCGGCAATGGCGGTGTCGTATGTCGATGTCCCGGAGGGATGGCACCGCCTGACCAGTCGCGGCTTCGGTCCCTTCGTGACACGCGAGGTCTACCGGCTCCCCGACGGGTCCCGTGTGCTGTGGGACTCGCGTTGGCACCGCAAGCACGCCGGCCGCGTCCCCGGCGGCTCGACGTGGTGGGCCCCCTTCGCCATGGCGTGGTGGATCGGCGTGCTGTTCGCCATCGGCTCCGTCTGCTTCGCCTTGGGCTCGTTCCCGCCGTACGTGACGGCCGTCGGAGCGACGCCGGACAACATCACCTACTTCATCGGCTCCATCTTCTTCACGACGGCCTCGTTCCTGCAGTACATGGAGGTGGCGTCGGCGCCGTCCGACCTCGCCACGCCGCATCGCAAGGGCCTGGCCTCGTTGCTGCGGATCAGGCACCACCGCATCGACTGGTGGGCGGCGGCCATCCAATTGGCCGGCACCGTGTGGTTCAACCGCACCACGCTGAGCGCGTTGCTCGTCGGGCTCGGCGCGTCGCCGAACCACCATCCGGTGTGGCGCCCCGACGCACTGGGCTCCATCTGCTTCCTGGTCTCGAGCTGGCTGGCCTGGGCCGAGGAGTGTCACGGGTCCTTCGCCTGGAACCCGTCCCGGATCTCGTGGTGGATCACCGCACTGAACCTGGTGGGCTCCGTCGCCTTCGGCGTGTCGGCCATTGCGTCCTATGTCACCTCGAGCGGCCAGCTCCTCAGCCTGGCGCTGACCAACCTGGGGACGTTCGTCGGCGCCGTGTGCTTCCTGGCCGGCGCGATCCTGCTGCTCCCCGAGCGCACCTTGGAAGGCCCGGCCGACGAGCCCGACCCCGGGGGCGGTCGGGCCCCAGCCGCCGCGCCGGCTTCCGCGGCCTGATCGCTTGCCCTGTTCGACCGTGAGGTCCAGAGTTGGCCCGGGGCGCGGCGTGCGTGTCGCCGGCCGTTTCCAGGGAGGTCAGCCATGCTCAAGAAGCTCGAGAGCCCGGACACGGTGTTGGCGGTCGAGGTCATCGGCAAGCTCGAGAAGGACGACTACCGGACTGTCCTCGTACCGGGGCTCGAGGCCTTGCTCCGTGAGCACGGAGCCATACGCTGCGTCTTCGTCTTCGGTGACGCGTACACGGGCCTTACGTTCGGCGGCACCGTCGAGGACTCCAAGCTCTTCTTCTCCGAGCTCGTGCATTGGGATCTCTCGAAGTGGCGGCGCTGCGCCGTCGTGACCTCGCTGGACTGGTTACGTCACGCCATCAGCGTGTTCGGCTTCATGATGCCCGGTGAGGTGCAGTGCTTCGAGCCGACGGAGGTGCGGCTCGCCGTCGACTGGGCGGCGGGGTAGCCAGCCGCACTCGTCCTGGCGCCCGGCGACGTCGCGTCGGCCCGCCGTGCAGAGGGCGACGCGCGCAGTTACGAACGCGGCGCCCGCCGCCGCCCTCGATACGTGCTGACGAAAAGGAACCCCGCCGCCACCAACGGCAGCACGATGGCCCCGACGATGCGTTGACCGGCCAGCAGGAAGGCGAGGCCGACGATGGCGGCGGTGGCCAGCGCCAGCTCGGGCGTGTCGCCCACGAGGAATTCCCACCAGAAGCGGCCGAAGGACCGCACGGCTCGGCCGACGGTGCTCACTGCGCTGCCTGCTCGGCGGCGGTGCTCACGGTGCTGCCTGCTCGACGGTGCTCACGGTGCGGCCCTCTCGGGGAGCGGCGCCGGCAGCAGTCTGCGCATGGAGGCGGTGAAGGCGAAGAACACGACCACGAAGAACCCGACGAGCACCGGGATGGCCAGGTCGGAGCCCGGCCAGTGCACGCCCGCCCCCTCGCCGACCCAGAACACGCCGAAGCTCGTCAGCATCACGCCGACCACGGTCTTGATCGTGTTCTCCGGGACCTCGCTCAGCTGGCGGGCCACCAGCACCCCCACCAACGCCACCAGGAGGGCCGCCGCCGCCGCGGCGAGCGCAGCCAGACCGAGGCGGTGTTGCGCAGCACCGAGGCTGACCACAATGAGCACGACCTCGGTGCCCTCGAGGAAGACGCCCTTGAACGCAACCGCGAACCCGACCCCGTCGTGCTTGGCGGTCCGCGCCCGCTCCGGCTGCCGCGCCGAGGCCGGCGCGCCGAGCGCAGTGGCCACCTCCGACTCCGACGCCTCCTCCGCGTTCAGCTGGGCCACCGTGGCGGCGAAGATCTTGTCCTCGTCGTGCGGGTCCTTGTGGCCGCTCGCCCGCAGGATCGCCTTGCGGAGCCAGGACAGCCCGAGCACCAGCAGCAGCGCCCCCACGACCACCCGGAGTGTGTCCAGCGGGATGTAGCGGATGAGCGGGATCCCGACGACGACCACCAGGACCCCGAGCACGAGGAGGGCCGCCGCCGCGCCCTCGAGGGCCGGCCGCCAGCCCCGGCTCACGCCCGCCGCCACCACGATGGTCAGGGCCTCGACCATCTCGACCAGGCTGGCGGCGAACACGGCCAGCACGAGAATCAGAGTGGAAGACGTGTGCATCCTGCCCGCAGAAGCTACCGGCGCTGCGCCCCGACCTCTGCCGGGGGAGGCCCACCCCTGCCCCGGAGCGCCGGCGGTAGTGTGCAGGTCACTGACCAGGGTGTCCGCCGGCCCGTCATGGGCCCGTGATCGGGATGTCCGGTCCGGGGAGGGCGTGCTGCATGAGTGAAGGAGCGACCACGGTCGCACAGAACCGGGGCCGCAACTACGTCGTGGTGTCGGCCGACACGCACGCCTCGCCCGACAGCCTGGAGCACTTCCTGTCCTACGTGGACCCGGCACAGCGCGAGGCGGTGGCGGGCTTCGGCGACATGTCGAACCTGGCCATCTCCATGTTCGGTGGCTTCGATCCCGGCGAGGTCGACGAGACCGATCCGGTCCGGGCCACCGCAGCCAGGCGCCTGGCCGGCATGGGCGTGGACATCGGCGCGGCCGAGAGCTGGCTGGCCCACTACGGCACGGACTGGGTCGTGCCGGGCGACGGCGACGGGCGCCGGTTGGCCGTGCTCGAGGAGCAGGGGATCCACGCCGAGGTCACGCTGCCCGGGCCGATCCTGGCCGGCGGGCTCTCGCCGGCCATGTACCTGGGCGCCGCCACCGACAAGGGCCTCGATGTGGTGTGGCCCGCCCTGCACGGCTACGTGCGTTGGCTGGCCGACTTCTGCAACGCCGCCCCCGGGCGACGCGCCGGCTGCATGCCGATCGACTTCCACGACATGGACCGCGCCGTCGAGGAGGTGGCCTGGGCCCGTACCAACGGCATCTGGGGGGGCGTCATGCTCCCCGCCATGTCGGTCACCTCGCGGCTGCCCGGCTACGCCGACGACTACTACGAGCCCTTCTGGAGTGCATGCGAGGAGCACGGCATGGTCGTGAACCTGCACACCGGCGCATCGGGCTCGGCGACCGACACCAAGTTCCTCTACGACGCCGAGCACGGCGGCATGCTCGGGCTCTACGAGGTCTTCGTCTTCACCCGCCGGCCGCTGTGGTTCATGATCTTCGGGGGCGTGTTCGACCGCCACCCCGACCTGAAGGTCGTCGTGACGGAGAACGGCGTGCAGTGGCTGCCGTCGTTGATCCGGGACATGGAGTCGTTCTTCGACACCCACGGCGGCGCGCCCGTCCGCTCGTACCTCAAGATGCGCCCCCGCGACTACTTCGAGAAGCACGTCTGGATGGGCGGCTCGCTCATGAAGCGCTACGAGGCCGAGATGCGCCACGAGATCGGCATCGACAAGCTCATGTGGGGGGCGGACTACCCCCACCTCGAAGGCGCGGCGCCCGTGCACCGCGAGACGCTGCGCTACATCTTCGGCGGCATGCCCGAGGACGACGTGCGCCGCATGCTCGGCGCCAACGCCGTCGACCTCTGGGGCTTCGACGCCGCCCTGCTCCAGTCCGTGGCCGACCGCGTGGGGCCGACCGTCGCCGACCTGGCCGAGCCGCTGGCGCTCGCTGACATCGAGGACACCTTCAGTTGGAGCCTGGCCCGACCCGTTCCCCTGATGGCCGGAGGCGCCTGACTCCTTTCTCTTGTTGTCATCGCCGCGGCTGCTCCGCCGGACCTGATTCCGGCGGCACCGGTGCAGGGCTCCCCCTGAAGAACGGTCGCCGTCGTGCACGAAATGTCAGTGCAAGTGCACGGGTTTTTCGGATCGGTTTCTCTGTCGTTTCGCGCTCCGAATGTGTGACACCCACGTGCTTCCATCGACCCATGGAGTTGACCGACTTCGCCGAATCGCTCGAGGCGCTCGTGGGCTCGGGCGCGGAGAACTACGGCGACGGTGCCTCCATCGAGGAACTGCACCGCATGTTGTCTCGTTTCGAGTCCTTCGTCACCGAGGCGACGGCTGCCTTCGAGGTGGGCGAGGAGTGGGCGGCCGAGGGGGCCAAGACGGCGGCCTCGTGGATCTCGTCGCGTTGTCGGGTGCCGCGGGCGGCGGCCAAGCGCCGGGTGCGTCTGGGGCGGACCTTGCGCCACCTGCCCGCGGTGGCCGAGGCCTGGCGTGTGGGGTCCATCGGGCTCGATGCGGCCCAGGCCATCGCCTCGGCCCGCCGGCATCGCACCGAGGCCGCCATGGCCCGCGACGAGGAGATGCTGGTGGCCCAGGCCGCCGCCTTGGGCTTCGAGGACTTCTCCGCGGGCCCTGTCCTATTGGAAGCAGCTGGCCGACCCCGACGGGGCCGAGGCCGCCGACGAGGAGCGCAAGGCCTCGCGCAACGTCTTTTTGGAGTCGAGCTTCAGCGGCATGTGGCTGGGCCAGATGACGCTCGACCCGGTCTCGGGGGCCATCGTGGCCAACGAGCTCAACCGCTTGGAGCACGACCTCTTCGAGGCCGACTGTGCCGAGGCCAAGGAGCGTCTCGGCCGCACGGCCCGGATCGACGAGCTGGCCCGCACCTCGGGCCAGCGCCGGGCCGACGCCCTGGTCGAAATGGCCACGCGCAGTGCCAGCGCTCCGGCCGAGGGCATCCGCCCCGCCCCGCTCTTCAGCGTCTTCGTCGGCTACGAGACCCTGCACGGCCGCATCTGTGAGCTCGAGAACGCCACGGTGCTCGCACCCTCGGCCCTCGACCCGTGGATGGACTCGGCCTACTTCGAGCGGGCCATCTTCTCTTTGGGCAACCGCATCGACGTCAGCGTGCGGGCCCGGCTCTTCACCGGTGGGACCAGGCGGGCCATCGAGCTACGCGACCGCATCTGCACCCATCCGCACTGCTACGAGCCCGCCGAGAACTGCCAGGTCGACCACATCGAGACCTACGCCCAGGGCGGAGAGACCACCCAGGAGAACGGGCGGTTGCTCTGCG
This sequence comes from uncultured Acidimicrobiaceae bacterium, assembly GCA_963738135.1. Lineage (GTDB taxonomy): Bacteria > Actinomycetota > Acidimicrobiia > Acidimicrobiales > RAAP-2 > Bog-473. The sequence goes on from CAVTVK010000002.1 coordinate 453,689, forward strand.
GGTTCCACAACCGCCTGCGCAACCAGCGCGAAGGCCCGAGCGCCCAGGGCGGCCCGGGCAACCAGCGTCAGCGCCAGCGCCCCCCGCCGACTGCGGCCTGAGGGGGGCGGAGCCCGCCCGACCGGCCCCGCCCCGCCCGCCCCGGCCTCACCCCGGCTGATTCTCGCCGGCCGAGCCCGGCCGGCACAGTTGAAAATCGCAGTCCGTCGGCGCTTCGTCGCGCCCGTGCTCGGATTCCGGGGGCGTGTGTTCCCAGACCCGCAGGAGCGGCCGATCCGGCAAGCGGTCCCGGTTGCGAAACCACCAGCGAATCAAGGGGATGGTCGTGGGCCTTGCGGGTGGATTGTTTCGCCTCGGGCCAGCATCTCCACGAATTGTTCGATGCGCCTGACTCGGGTCTCGACCTTCTTTGCGCTTCCGATCCGATACAAAATGGCGTACCGATTTGCACTTGTCAGCGTCTCGAACATTGCCTGGGCGCGAGGGTTGGCCGCCAGGGCCTCCGCCAGATCCTCCGGCACTTCGACGTTGGCTTGCCCGGCGTAGGCGGTCGTCCACCGGCCATCTGCTTTCGCCTTCCGGACCTCGTCTTCACCCGATCGATGCATTCGGCCGGACACGCGCAATCTCTCAGCGATCGCGACATTCCTCTGCGACCAAGGACTCCGAGCGTTCCGAGGAGTGAATCGTCTCCGGAATGTCTGGTTGTCACGACGACCGAGCTGCCCATCGATCCAGCCGAAGCAAATCGCTTCGTCGAGCGCTTCGTCGTAGAGGAGCGTCGTCGGCGTCTTCGTGCCCTTCTTGGCGAGGACGAGCCAGACGCCTTTTGACTTGGAGTGATTGGCAATCAGCCAGCTGTGCCACTTCGAGGCATCCGCAACCACAAGCTCTGGAAGATCCACCATTTCAAGGTATCCCGCTGCGCCCGACCAACCGCCTCAGCTCGCGTCCCCGACCACCAGCCGATATCCGAGATCGAGTGCCGGCACCTCAGCCAGGTCGGCGTGCCGCCGCTGCCACTCACCGCTGGAGAGGTCCGCCTCCAATGCAGCGACCCCCCTGGCCACCAATGCCGGGTCGGCCAGCGCCAGCCCCGAGCAGTTGGCCCGCACCGCCGGGTCGAGGTACGCCTCCGGCCGGCACCAGTAGGCACCGAGCACGCCATCCTGCATGTCCCGCGGAACAAGCAAGGGGATAACCGCGCCACTGCCACTGCCACTGCCACTGCCACCGCCACTGCCACTGCCACTGCCACTGCCACTGCCACTGCCACTGCCACCGATTGCCGCGGCCACAACGTCGCACCCCGGTCCCAGCCGTCGTGTGGCCTCACCCACCTCGGGCACGTAGTCCTCGAGGAACCAGAAGTGCGAGTGCAGCTCGAAGTCCATGGTCAGCACCAGCCGCCGCGGCGCCACCCGGCACAGCTCGGACAGACCAAGCGCCCAGTCGTCCCAGTGGTGCATGGTCAGGATCGCCATGGCCACGTCCGCGCCGCCCGACGGCAGCGGGAGCGCCGAGCCGCTGGCCCGCACAACGGGTGCCGCACCGGGTGGACGTTGCCCGACCATGACCATCGACGGTTCGACGGCGAGAACGGTCCGATCCAGGGGCTCGTAGTTCCCGGTGCCCGCCCCGACGTTCACCACGACGCGCCCGTTCCCGAGCTGTTCGTGGATCACGGCCTCCCAGCGCGGCTCAACCCGACGGTGGGCGACGTAGGCCCGCCCGATGGTGTCGTAACGGGGCGCCGGCGAGGTCGTCACGTCGATTCCGACGCCCACCCGCCTGCCCTGACGCCGTCCTACGCCGCCGACTTCTCCAAGATGTGCACCCCGCAGGCCGAGCCCAGACCGATCACGTGGGTCAGGCCGACCTTGGCGCCCTCAATCTGGCGGTCGCCGGCCTCACCGCGGAGGTGGGTGGCCACCTCCCACACGTTGGCGATGCCGGTGGCGGCGATCGGGTGGCCCTTCGACTCCAGGCCGCCGGAGACGTTGACCGGCGTCTTGCCGTCGCGCCACGTGGCACCGGACTTGAAGAAGTCGGCTGCGCCTCCCCGCTCGCACAGGCCGAGGTTGTCGTAGTGCACCAGCTCGGCGGTGGCGAAGCAGTCGTGCAGCTCCACCAGGTTCAGGTCGGAGGGGCCGACACCCGCCTGCTCGTAGGCCTGCGCCGCGGCGTTCCGCGTCAGGTCGTTGACATTGGGCAGGATCTGGCACGCCTCTTCCCACGGGTCCGTGGTCAGTATGGAGGCCGAGATCTTGACCGCACGCTTCTGCTGCTCCAGCGACAGCGTCTTGAGCTTCGAACCCGAGACCACCACGGCCGCCGCCGCACCGTCGCAGTTGGCCGAGCACATGGGACGCGTGTTGGGGTAGGCGATCATGACGTCGTTCATGATCTCGTCGAGCGACATCTTCTTCTGGTAGGCCGCCATCGGGTTGAGCGTCGAGTGCGAGTGGTTCTTCTCGCTGATCTGCGCGAACAGCTCGAAGCTGGTGCCGCCGTAGCGGTGGCCGTACTCCATGCCGATCTGGGCGAAGACGCCCGGCATGATGTCGGTGCCGATGCGCCCGTCGATGGCCGCAACCGATCCGTAGCGCCCCGAAGGCGTCCACGTGTTGTCGTCGCTCTTGCGGCTGCCGCCCGCCAGCAGCCCGGCGCCGGCCAGCTTCTCGACGCCGAAGGCCAGGCCCATGTCGGTCTCGCCCGCCTTGATCGCCATGACGGCCACCCGCAGCGCGGTCGCGCCCGTCGCGCAGGCGTTGGACACGTTGTAGACGGGGATCCCGGTCTGGCCGAGCTGCTTCTGGACGACCTGCCCGATCGGCAGCGCGCCGCCCATGAGGTTCCCGGCGCCGATGATGCCCATGTCCTTCATGGTCACCCCGCCGTCGGCCAGGGCACCCTGGACCGCCTCCGACGCGAGGTCGGTGGTGTCGAGGTCGGGGTGCTTCCCGAACTTCGTCATGTGGATGCCGAGGACCCACACCTCTTCCGATGCTGATGCCATCGTGCCTAACCTCCCAGGGGTTCGAAACCGAAGCCGACTGCCTCGGTGCCGTTGTCGTCGGTGCCGATCACTTCGGTGGCCAGGCGGACCTTCATGCCCAGCGTCACGTGCTCAGGATCGGGTGTCACGTTGATGAGATTTGCCTTCACGCTCGTCCCGTCGCAGTCGACGACGGCGGCCACGTAGGGGACCGGGATCCCCGGTGCGGCGAACGAGACGATGGTGAAGGCCCGCACCTCGCCGCTCGTCGGGACGGCGACCTTCTTGAACTCCGTCGCCTCGCAGGCCGCGCAGGCATTGCGGCGGTCGAAGAAGCGGGCGCCGCACGAGGTGCACTCGTTCGCCACCAAATGCGGGTCGCCACCCAGTTCCAGGTAGTCGACCAACGGGATCTGTTGCGCCATCATGCCCCCAAGCTCGGGTGGGAAATCGTGTTCTCAATGTAGCGGGAGGGCGAAAATATCGGCCAATCGGTGCACGCTGCAGGAGCGACCGGTAGGTTCGGCCCATGCAATTCACCCACCTCGGCCGCACCGGCCTCCGCGTCAGCCGCATCTGCCTGGGCACCATGAATTTCGGGCCCGAGACGGATGAGCCGACCTCGTTTTCCATCATGGACTCGGCTCTGGAGGCCGGAATCAACTTTTTCGACTCGGCCAACGTCTACGGCCGCTCCAAGGGGCGTGGCGCCACCGAGGAGATCGTCGGTCGCTGGTTCGCCCAGGGCGGAGGGCGCCGCGAGAAGGTGGTCATGGCCACCAAGCTCTACGGCGACATGGGGGACTGGCCGAACGAGGGGCGTCTCTCGGCGCTGAACATCCGGCGGGCGTGCGACGCCAGCCTGCAACGGCTCCAGACCGACTACATCGACCTCTACCAGATGCACCACATCGACCGCGGCACGGGCTGGGACGAAATCTGGGAAGCAATGGAGGTGCTGCGCGCCCAGGGCAAGATCCTCTACGTCGGCTCGTCGAACTTCGCGGGGTGGCACATCGCCAAGGCGCAGGAGGCGGCGGCGCGCCGCAACTTCATGGGTCTGGTCAGCGAGCAGTCGCACTACAACCTGCTGACGCGCCAGATCGAGCTCGAGGTGTTGCCGGCGGCGCAGTCGTACGGGCTGGGTGTCATCCCGTGGTCGCCACTGGCCAGCGGCCTGCTCGGCGGCGTCGTGCGCAAGGAGCGCGACGGGAGCCGGCGCTACGGGGACAACGTGAAGCGGACACTGGAGACGAAGCGCCCGCAGCTCGAGGCCTACGAGGACCTCTGCGCCGAGGCAGGCGAGGAGCCGGGCGCAGTCGGGCTGGCCTGGCTGCTGACGCGGCCGGCGGTGACGGGCCCCATCGTGGGGCCGCGCACACCCGAGCAGCTCGAGTCCGCTGTCCACGCCGTCGACGTGTCGCTGGACGACAAGGTGCTGGCCCGTCTCGACGAACTCTTCCCCGGGCACCGGACGGCGCCCGAGGACTACGCCTGGTAGGCGCTTCGGCTGTACTGGGTGGGCGGGAGCGCCCGCCAACGTGAGCCGCCTACGTGAGCGTCGCCGCCTACGTGAGGGACGCGCCCGCTACTTGAGGGTGCCGGCGAGCTCCGGCTGCGGCTCGGGTCCCGGGTCCTCGGGCATCTGCCCGGCCGCCAGGTCGTCGGCGTCGACGGACAGCTTGGGCAGCATCCGGTCCAACCAGGCCGGGAACCACCAGTTGGCCTTGCCGAACAGCATCATGATGGAGGGGACGATGGCCATCCGGATGAGGAGGGCGTCGACGAGGATGCCGCCCGCCAGGCCGATGCCGAACTCCTTGATGACGCGGTTGCCACCGAGGATGAACGAGCCGAAGACCAGGATCATGATCAGCGCGGCCGCCGTGATCGTCTTTCCGGTGGCGGCCAGGCCGTTGCGCACGGCGATGCGGTTGTCTCCACCGGACTTGATGTACTCCTCGTGCATACGTGACACCAGGAAGACCTGGTAGTCCATCGACAACCCGAAGAGGATGGCGAAGAGCATCACGGGGAGAAAGGCCTCCACCGGGCTCGTGCCCTGCAAGCCGATCAGCGAGCCCAGGTCCCCCCACTGGAAGACCGCGACCAGCATGCCGAGGGCGGCGCCGATCGACAGCAGGTTCATCACCGCTGCGGTAAGCGGGATCACGAGACTGCGGAAGACCGTCATCAACAGCAGGAACGACAAGATGACGACGAGGCCGATGAACAGCGGCAGCTTCGAGCTCAGCACATTGGCAAAGTCGATGTAGATGGCGGTCGTCCCGGCGACGAGGACCTTCAAGCCAGAGCCGCCGACCGCCTGCGGCACGGTGGTGTCCCGCAGATGATTCACCAGATCGGTGGTGGCGGCGTCCTGCGGAGCGGTGGTCGGATAGACGGTGGTCAGCGCCACGTAGCCCTCGCCTGTCTTCTTGTTCGGGATGTAGGTCGTGGTGGGGGGCGTGCTCTGGACGACGCCCGGCTGCTGGGCGACGGCGTCGACGACCTTTTCCAGTGCCGGGTCTGGATTCTGCGGCACCACGGTCACCAGCTCCAGCGGCCCGGTGAAGCCCGGCCCAAAGCCCTTGGTGAGCATGTCGAACGCGACTCGGGTCGGCGTTCCCGCCGGGTCCGTGCCCTGGTCGGCCGAGCCCAGCTGCAGAGAGAAGAAGGGCAGGGCGATGGCCACGATGATGATCAGGGCACTGCCGGCCGAAAGCACGGGGTGGCGCTGGACCAGATCCGCCCACTTGGGCCAGAAGCCCTTGCTGTCGGACCCGATGACGCGCGGCCCGTTCTCGGCCAGGTTCCTCTTCTGCTTGCGGCTCATGACCTTGGGGCCGATGAAGCCGAGCATCGCCGGCAGGAGGGTGAGGGCCGCCACCATGGTGAGAGCCACGCCGATGGCGGCGGCCACGGCCAATCCGTACAGGAAGCTCACGCCGAGGGCGAACATGCCGAGGAGCGCGATGCAGACGATGATCCCGGCGAAGAGCACGGCGCGGCCCGAGGTGTTGACTGCGTTGATGATGGACGACTCCACGTCGCGCCCGGCCACGAGGCCCTGGCGATGTCGCGTCACGATGAAGAGGGCGTAGTCGACGCCCACCCCCAGTCCGATGAGGAGGGTGAGCTCCGGCGAGATCGAAGGCATGGCGAGGAGGTGGCTCAAAAGGCCGATGACGCCGATGGCAGTGCCCAGGGCGAGCAGCGCCGAGAGGATCGGGAGGAGGGCGGCGAAGATCGAGCCGAAGACGAGCAGAAGGACGATGAGCGCGAGCAACACGCCCAGGCCGGTGCTGCTGAAGGACTGGTCGTTGGCCTGCTCAGCGAGCGGCCCGGTGACGGCGACGGTCAGTCCGTCACCCGAGGTCTTCGTCGCGGCATCGACGAAGTTCTTGGCTTCGGTGTTCGAGATGTTCTGGGTCTGCTTGTCGAAGTTGACCTGGACGAATCCAACCGACTGGTCCTTGCTGATCGTGGGACTGTCCGTCGGGTTGATGAGGTTCCCGTTCTCGTCGAAGGGGCTCTGCACGGCCGTGACGTTGGGGAGCGTGTTGATCTTGTCCACCATGGTGTTGATGCGCTGGCCGATGGCGGGGTCGGTCAGCTTGGCGTCACCGGTCGTCCCGAAGACCACCTGTTCCGTGTCGCCCGAGTGGGAGGGCGCGACGGACTTCAGCAGGTTGATCGCATCGAAGGACTGGGTGTGGGGAAAGCTGAAGTTGTTCGAGTAGTCGGTGCCGGCGGCTTTCACCGCGAAAATGGAGAAGACCAGTACGAGTACCCACGACAGGACGACAATTCGGCGATGACGGACACACCACCCGGCCAGGGTGCGCATTAGGGGGATCTCCTCAACGATGTTCGACGCGGCCACCGGCCGGCGTCAGGGGGGAATGGCTCAATCGTAACGGCCCTGGGGACACCCTCCGGTTCACGTGGTATCGGCCAGGTGGGCCAGGACATTGAACACCGGGAGAGCCAGACGGTCTGCGGACCAGGCCGATCGCGCCACCAGGCGCCCGGCCAGGACCGGGTGGTGATCGGGGATCTCGAAAAAGGACCGCGGGCTCATGGTCAGCAGTGTCAGCGGCGACAGCGCCACGACGGCGATCGTCGAGCGCACCTGGTTCAGGAGCGAGTGCTCCGACCAGGAGTCCCCCCGTGCGAGCAGTCCGATCGGCACGCCGTCGCGCTGCACGAGGGCGTGGCCGTTGGAGATGACGTGCCACATCCGGACCGGCACGTCCTGGGCCTGGATCATCTGACCGGGGTGGGCGGTGGAGATCGTGCAGCGAGCGGCGATCTCCCCGAGCTCGCCGTCGGGCAGGCCGGCGAAGAGCGCGATGCCGCGCAGCAGGCCGAGATCGTCGTCCGTTTCTGGGTTGGAGGTGGTCGAGGCGTGCACGGCGCCCGCTCAGTGGTCCATGACCGAGCTGGGTCGGCCCGTCTCGTGGTGGTGCTGGTGGTGGAGGTGCCCACCCGCCCTCCGCCACAGGAAGAAAGCGATCACGGCGAAGAGGAACCACGGCACGTGGTAGAGCGGGTAGAAGGGCATGGTCGCCCCGGCTGCGATGGCGACCAGGAGCACGACGAAGACCCAGGGCAGTATCCGGCGGTGCCGTGGTGGAGGGGGCGGGGGCTGGCTCGTCAAGGGGGGCAGGTCGTCGAAGAGGCCGTTCAGGTCGCCCCGCGTGGTGGCCGACATGGCGGTATCGAGGCGGCTCTTGAACTCGACCTCGTCGAGACGGCCCTCGGCGTAGTGGCGGGAGAGCTTGTCCGCCACCGCGTTGCGCTCGTCGTCCGAGGCCCGCATGGAAGCGTCGTAGGCCTGCATGTCCCTGCGGCCCATCGGATAGGCGGGATCCCACCGGTAGCGCATCGGTTTCTTCTCCTTCGTCGTCGGTCTGCGGTCAGATGTGGTTCGTCGGTCGGGTCTGTTCGGTCAGGTCTGTTCGCTCAGGTCAATCGCTTAGGCAGCGGGCCGCTCAGAAGGCTCCGTGAGCCCGCTCGCGGGCCAGGAGCTCCTCGGCGACCGACATGTCGGAGTCCTCGTCGGGGATGAGGAGCCACCCGGCGACGTACAGCGGAACGGCGAGGCCACCAAGGAAGGCCAGGGCGACGAAGGCGATCCGGACGATGGTGGGATCGACATCGAAGTAGTCGGCCACGCCGGCGGCGACGCCGGCCAGCATGCGGCCCCGTCCCGCTCGGTGGAGGCGTTGCTCGGCGGCCGGCCGAGTCGGGGGGGACGGCGGTGGTGCTGGCTGGTCCGCTGCGGCGGCGCCTGGGGCCCCCGCCGTGCCTGCCGCGCCTGGGGCCCCCGCCGTCCCCGCCGTGCCTGCCGTGCCTGGGGTGCCTGCCGTGCCTGCTGTGCCTGCGGTGTCTGCGGTGCCTGCCGTGCCTGCGGTACTCGCAGGGCCAGCGGCACCTGCGGGACCCGAGCTGTCTGGTGTCTCTTCCGGTGCGAAGTGCATGGGTCCAGCCTGACGGCGAGCTCCGGCGGCGTGAATCCGGCAATTCCCTGGTCGGACCCTGAACGCAACCCTGAGATCTCAGGGATGTCCCCGATAGCCCTGGGGGTCGCCTTGGCGCGATCATCGAGGTATCGCAGAGGCACCCGATCCCGGTACGCGTCCGCTCACCGACGGTGGCCGCCCGACTGAGCCGTCGCGCGTCGCGCCCGAGGGCGAGTCGTCCCCGCCCTGGGCGAGGTGGGCCGACCCGCGGACGTACGGACGAAGCTCCTGGTCGTCCCACGACCGCCATGGGCACCGGTCCGAGTGGCGATCCCACCGTCACCACCATGTCGGGGGGAAATTGCGTTCCCTGCGCCGTAGCCCCGACAACCGCGTCCTGGGTGGCGTCTGCGGGGCCGTCTCGCGCGAGACGGGGATCGACGCCATGTGGGTGCGCATCGGCTTCGTCCTGTTGGCGATCGCCAGCGGCGTGATGGTGTTCGTCTACGCCATGGCCTGGTTGCTGATCCCGATGGAGGGGGAGTCCGACAACATCTACTCCCGCGCCGTCAGTGACCGCCGCGGCATCCGAACGATCGCCGCCATCCTCATCCCGCTGCTGATTGCGGTGCAGTTCATCACGGCCTCGCTGCACGTCCCGTTCGTCGGTTTCCTCGGATGGCCGACCTTCCTGGCCATCGGCGTGATCGTCCTGATCTGGCGCAACGCGGGAGAGTCCGAGAAGGCGTTCATCGACCAGGACATCGTGCCGCTGCTCGGGACCGACACCCACGGGATGGGCCGGCGCTGGCTCATTGCCCGCGTGGTCGTCGGGCTCCTCATCGGTGCGGTCGGTGTCGCCGTCCTGGTCGAGGGTCACACGACGGTGGCCGCGCTCCGCCCCGTCGGTGGCGCAGTGCTCGTCATCGCCGCCAGCGTCGTGATCTTCGGGCCGTGGTGGCTGAGCCTGGTCCGGGACCTCATCGCCGAGCGCCAGGCGCGTGCCCTGGCCGAGGAGCGGGCCCAGATGGCGGCCCATGTCCACGACTCGGTGCTCCAGACGCTGGCCCTGATTCAGCGCTCGTCCGACGACCCCCAGCATGTGGTGCGCCTGGCCCGGGCCCAGGAGCGTGAGCTGCGCGCCTGGCTCTTCGAGGGCCGACCGCCGGGCGCCATCGGGGAGGACGCCACCATGCTGGCGGAGGGCGTCGGCCTGTTGCAACGGCAGGTCGAGGCCGACCACGGCATTGCCGTGCAGGTGGTGATGGTGGGGGATTGCCCGCTGGACGAGGCGCTGCGCGCGCTGCTCGATGCGGCCCGGGAAGCCACCGTCAATGCCGCCAAGTGGTCCGGTGCGGACCAGGTCTCGGTCTACGCGGAGGTCGAGGCGGAGACGGTCATGCTCTACGTGCGGGACCGCGGCCGGGGCTTCGACCCCGATGCGGTGCCGGGAGACCGGCAAGGCATCGCCCAGTCGATCCGGGCCCGTGTGACGCGCTTCGGCGGTTCGGCCGTCGTCCGCTCGGCCCCGGGGGAGGGGGCCGAGGTCCAGCTCTCCATGCCGCGCCGCGAGAAGGTCAAGTGACGGGCACGGCGACGCCGCGTGGGCGTCCCCGCATCTTCCTCGTCGAGGACCATGCGGTCTTCCGGGCCGGCGTGCGGGCCGAGTTGGGCGACGCGGTCGAGGTGGTGGGCGAGGCCGACGAGGCCGCCGCCGCCGTCGAGCTCATCGGCGAGCGCCTTCCCGATGTCGTCCTGCTCGACGTGCACCTCCCAGGGGGCGGCGGGCACGCCGTCCTGCGGGGTGTCCTGCCGCATCATCCCGAGGTCCAGTTCCTGGCTCTGTCCGTCTCCGATGCCCCCGAGGACGTGATCGACGTCATCCGGGCCGGTGCCCGCGGCTACATCACCAAGACGATCTCGGGCCCGGAGCTCCTGCAGGCCGTCTACCGCGTCGCCGCCGGTGATGCGGTCTTCTCGCCGCGCCTGGCCGGCTTCGTGCTCGATGCCTTCGCCCAAGGCGGCGCTCCGGCGCCGGGTCTCGATCCCGAGCTCGACCAGCTGTCGCCGCGTGAGCGTGAGGTCCTGCGCCTGATCGCCCGTGGCTACACCTACAAGGAGGTCGCCCGCGACCTCAGTATCTCGGCCAAGACGGTCGAGTCGCACGTGTCTTCGGTGCTGCGCAAGCTGCAGCTCTCGACTCGCCACGAGTTGACCAGATGGGCTACTGACCGTCGGTTGGTCTAGACAGGGGGGATGTCCGAGGATCTCGCTGCCGAGCATCGCGACGCGGCCAAGCTGGCCGACATGGCCGGTCGGGCGCTCCTGGAGCTGCGAGCCGATCCCCCGTCCCTGCGGGATCTCGGTGCCGCCGGCGACCGCATGGCGCACCAGCTCCTCGTGGCTGAGATCAACCGGCTCTACCCCGACGACGACGTGCGGTCGGAGGAGGGGCTCGAGCATGTGGCGGGAACGGGCCGCCTCTGGATCATCGATCCGCTGGACGGGACCCGGGAATTCCGGCAGCTCGGGCGAAGTGACTGGGCCGTCCATGTGGCGATGGCCGTGGGCGGCATCGCCGTCGTGGGTGCCGTCGCCCTCCCGGCGCTCGACCTCGTGCTCGGCACGGGCGACCCCCCGGTCCTTCCCCCGCCGCGCCCCGGCGAGGCGCCGCGCGTCGTGGTCTCGCGCAGCCGACCGCCCGACGTGGCCTACGAGGTGACGGAGGCGATCGGCGGCGTGATGGTTCCGATGGGGTCGGCCGGCGCCAAGATCGCAGCGGTGATCCTCGGTGCCGCCGAGGTCTACGTGCATGCGGGTGGCCAGTACGAGTGGGACTCGTGCGCGCCGGTCGCCGTCGCCGCCGCGAGTGGTCTGCACGCCAGTCGGCTCGACGGCGCGCCCCTTCGCTACGGCGACCCCGATGCCTGGCTGCCCGATCTCGTCGTCTGCCGCAAGGAGTACGCCGATGATGTGCTGGCCGTCACGACGCAACAGCAGCGGCCCTATTGGTGAGCGACCGCGCCTCGCGTACCTGCATGATGCCGCGTGCGAGCGGACGAGAGATGCGGGCGGTGCTCGACTCGAGAATTGTCGACCCGAGCATCGACGGCCCGAGAATTGACAGAACCCCGTCTCGCAATGAGACGGGGTTCTGTCTTGATCCTGGTGCGCTCGGCGTTAGCCGATGGCGCGCACGTTGGCGGCCTGAAGGCCCTTCGGACCCTGGTTGGTCTCGAACTCAACCTTCTGCCCTTCTTCGAGATTGCGGTAGCCCGTACCGCTGATCGCGCTGAAGTGCACGAAGACGTCGGGGCCCCCACCGTCCTGGGTGATGAAGCCGAAGCCCTTCTCACCGTTAAACCACTTCACGGAACCAGTTGCCATTGAAAATCCACTCCTCTCCTGGCCAGATTTGACCCGTGTCGCGGGGGCCATGGCCGGTAGCTCTTGCGAGCTAGAGGGATTTCCAAACTTGTGATGGTGGTGCCCTCGGACGTGAACCTTAGCGCGCCCCAGCCGGGGAAGGGAGGTTTGGGGCCGGGGCGGTGAAATCGTCATCGGGTGTTCACCCCTCGATTCGTGCCTGGATCGGCTGCTCCCGCTCGTCCGGAGGGGCTCTCGTGACCCGGTGAAATCGCTTGACGAGGTCTCGGTTGAGCCCCCGCCCCCGGGGGTACTATCTCCTCGTGTTCGTCTGGCATTGGGTCCAGCAGCACCGGGTGCTGTCGGTGCTGGCGCTGGCCTTGATCATGGTCAGCTTCGCTGGTGGGACGGCCTGGGCGTTGGTGTTCCGCACCGTGTCGTCACCCGTCGGTCTGCGCGAGGCGTTGCGCATGTACCGGCGCGAGCAGGCCGGCAAGATGTTGGAGACGATGCGCAACCGGTTGCCTGTGCCCGGCGTGTACACCTATCGCACCTCTGGCGGAGAGGGTCTCAACCTCGTCGGCATGGCTCGGTCCTTCCCGTCCAGCACGTCCATGATCGTGGCGGACGGTCGCTGCGCCACCGTCAGTTGGGTCCCGATCATGCAGCACACGGAGGCCACCACCGTCTGCAACGCGCCGAACGGGGCATTGACCGTTCCGAAGCTGGTGACAGACGAGTCCATCGCCGGCTCGACCACGACGTCGACGATCAATTGCCCGGCATCGACGTACCTCCTGCCTCCCGACGTCCGTCCTGGCCTGCGCTGGGGGGCCACCTGCTCCTTGGCCAGCCCGGCGGAGACGGTCGCGCTGGCGGGAGAGTCGTTTGGCCCGTCCACCATGGTGATCGGCGGCCGACCGGTTTCGGTGACGCACGAACGCATCAACCTGACCTTCACCGGTTCCCAGCACGGCACCAATCCGACCGACTTCTGGATCGTGCCGAGTACGGGTCTCATCGTGCACGAGCGCGAGACGGTGGGCATGACCCAGGGCGGCGTCCGCTATAGCGAGAACATGGACGCCACCCTGACCGGACTCGACCCGGCCCATTGAGCGCATTCCGCGCACTCCGCGCAATCACCGTCAGTCGGCTGACGGTGCCACCAACGCGGCCAACCGCTTCGGAGCGATGAGGCAGTAGCTCTCGGCGATCATCTCGGCCATCTCGTCCCAGTCGGGCGCTGTCCGGAGATCGAGCCGCACTCCGACCCAGCCCTTGGGCCCGACGTACTTGGGCACGAAGAAACGATCCGAATCGGACGCCACCAGGACCTGCTGCGCCCCCCGGGGCGATTTCATCGTCATGGACGTGCCGTCCTCGCTGGTCATCACGAAGAGCTTGTCCCGCACCCGGAAGGCCGGCGAGGTGTGGCCGCCGAACGGACGCTCCTCGGCCTCGGGGAGCGCCAGGCAGATCTCCCGCACCCGCTGGATCGGGGAGCGCGCCGCGCTCACTCCGGTGCCGTCGGCGCCCCCTCCGGCACCCCTGCGCTCGCCGCCCCTGCCGTGCCAGCCGCCGCCCGGTCCTGCGCCACCGCGTCGTAGGACGCGTAGTCCGAACCGGTGTCGTCGGCGAACTCGAACTCGAGCAGGCCCGCCTCGCCCCACCGCTCGCGCAGGTAGCCGTTGTTGGCGTCGAGCAGGCCGAGCTTGCGCACGTTGGGCACCAGCTTGGCGAAGAAGCCGCGGGCGAAGCCGCGCATCGGGTTCAGCTTCGCCTTCTCCGCTGCCTGCAGGATGAACGGCAGGACCTCCTCGGCCGTGGTCCCCATGCGCTCCCACACCTCGGGCGTGGTGGCCCGTGCGCGTGAGTTGAGCGTGGCGTCCACCAGGAACTCCTGGCGCTCCTTCAGTTCGGCCTCGCTGAGATCGCGGTAGAACTCCGACAAGGTGAGGACACCGAAGGCGACGTGGCGCGCCTCGTCGGACATGACGTAGCGCAGGAGCTTGGTCAGCAGGGGTTCCTGCGTGCGCCGCAGCATGTCGCCGAACGCGGCGAGCGCCAACGACTCGATCACGATCTGCATTCCCAGATAGGCGATGTCCCAGCGGGAGTCTTCCAGCAGAGACCAGATCTGCTCCTTGAGGAACGGGCTCATCGGGTAGGCGTCGCCCAGCTTGGTGCGGAGATACTTGGCGAACACCTCCGTGTGCCGAGCCTCGTCCATGGTCTGGGTCGACGCGTAGTACTTGGCGTCGATCCACGGCACGGTCTCGACGATCTTGGCCGCGGTCATCATGGCGCCCTGCTCGCCGTGCATGAACTGCGAGAGGTTCGCCTTGAAGAACTCGATGCCGAGTTGCGTGTACTCCTTCTCGGTCCACGTGGCCATGGGGGAGCCGGGCAACGTGCCGGCCACCCGTGCCACCGCCAGCAGCGGGCTTTCCTGCTCGGCCACCAGCCGCTCGGGATCGACGTCGATGGACCAGTCCAGGTCCGTCACGCTGTTCCACTGCGACCCCATGGCCTTGTTGTAGAGCGTGACGAGCTGGCCCCGGTCCCGCTCGTAGTCCCACAGGAAGAGTCGTTCCGCGTTGTCGTGGATGACCTGGACGGCCGCCTCGACCGCCTGCCGGCCCGGTACCTGAGGGGTGACCTCTGTGGTGTCGGGTTCCAGAGGTGTCCCTGCGGCGATCGACTCCGGAGGTGTCCCGGCGGTCATCGACTCCGGAGGTGTCGCCGCGGTCATGGTCCGAGGCTACTTCCGCCGTCCGCCCATGTTGGCGTTCGGCGCCGCCTTGGCCACCAGGTCCGGCACGACCTTGCCGAGCTCGGCCGGGTCCCAGCGGTCGCCCTTGTCGGCACCCGGTCCCGCCACCCAGCCCTCGGCCACGCTGATGTGGTCCCCTTGCACGTTGAACACGCGGCCGGTGATGCCGGCCGACTCGGGACTGCCCAGCCACACCACGATCGGCGCGATGTTGGCCGGGTCGAAGGGGTCGAACTCCTCGGGCTTCTTCTCGGCCGAAGCCGTCCCCATGCCGAGGTTCTCGGTCATACGGGTCAGTGCGGCCGGCGCGATGGCGTTCACGGTGACGCCATAGCGTTCCAGCTCCATGGCGGCGATGATCGTGAACGACGCGATGCCGGCCTTGGCTGCCCCGTAGTTCGTCTGGCCCACGTTGCCGTAGATGCCCGAGGGCGACGTCGTGTTGATGATCCGGGCGTCGTTCGTCTCGCCGGCCTTGGTGCGGTTGCGCCAGTACTCCACCGCGTGACGTGTTGGCGCGAAGGTGCCGCGCAGGTGCACCTTGATCACCGCGTCCCACTCGTCGATGGTCATGTTGACCAGCATGCGGTCGCGCAGAATTCCCGCGTTGTTGACGAGCACGTCGATGGTGCCGAAGGTGTCGATGGCGGTCTGGATCAGGCGACCGGCACCCTCGTAGTCCGAGACGTCGTCGCCGTTGGCCACGGCCTCGCCACCCATGCCGCGGACCTCGTCGACCACCTGGCCGGCCGGGCCGTCCGAAGAGCCGGACCCGTCCACCTCGGCGCCGAGGTCGTTGATGACCACCTTGGCGCCCTGGCTGGCGAACTCGAGGGCGTGCTCGCGCCCGATGCCCCGGCCTGCCCCGGTGATGACGACGACCCGTCCGTCACAGATACCCACGTTCAGCTCCTTTGGTTTGTGTTCAGTTCGGCTTCGACGCCGTCCGGTACTGCTCGCGCAGCTTTCTCTTGAAGATCTTCCCAGTATCCTCCCGCGGCAGCTCCGCCACGAAGTCGACGCTGCGCGGGCACTTGAAATGGGCCAGGTGGTCCCGGCAGAAGGCCATGAGCTCCTCGGCGAGCTCGTCGGTTCCCGCCACCCCCTCGGCCGGCTGCACGACGGCCTTCACGGCCTCGCCCCATTCGTCGTCAGGCACCCCGATGGTGGCCACGTCCCCCACGGCGGGGTGCTCCAGGAGCACCGCGTCCACCTCCGCCGGGTAGATGTTGACACCGCCCGAAATGATGAGGTTGGCGGTGCGGTCGGTGAGATAGAGGTAGCCCTCGGCGTCCATGTAGCCCATGTCGCCCAGAGTGAAGTAGTCGCCGCGGAAGGCACCGGCCGTCTTCTCGGTGTCGCCGTAGTAGTCGAACTTGGTGGCTGCCGGCGCCTGCAGGAAGACCAGGCCGACCTCACCGGGCGGGAGGTCGTTGCCGTCGTCGTCGGCCACCTTGACCAGTCCCGGGACCATGGGACGGCCCACCGTGCCCGGGTGGGCCAACCAGGTCTCGGAGTCGACGAGGGTGCCCAGGCCCTCGGTGGCGGCGTAGTACTCGACCACGACCGGCCCCAGCCACTCGATCAAACGCTGCTTGATCGGCACCGGGCAGGGCGCGGCGCCGTGGATCACGAAGCGGAGGGACGACGTGTCGAAGCTCGCCCGTGTCTCGGCCGGCAGGGCCAGCAGCCGGTGGAACATGGTCGGGACCATGTGCGTGTGCGTGATCCCGTGCCGCTCGATCAGTCGCAGCGACTCGGTCGGGTCCCAGTGGTCCATGATCACGAGCGGCACGCCGTAGAGGTAGGGGACGGCCACCGAGAAGGCGAGCGGGGCGGCGTGGTAGAGCGGCCCCGTCAGGAGATGGGCGTCGACGCTGGTCTCGTAGTCCTCGTCGTACCCGCAGAAGTTGACGACGGCCAGCGCGCTCACGGCGGCGTTCTGGCGGTGCACACCCTTGGGCCGACCGGTCGTGCCCGACGTGTAGAGCATCTGGGTGCCGATGACCGGATCGTCGATGTCGCCCCCGTCCTCGGCGGCCACGACGGCGTTGTACATCTCGAAACCGGGGAGATAGCCGCCGGTGTTGATCTTGACCAGGCCCGGCCCACCGGCGTCGGCCGCCACGACGACCCGGTCGGCCAACGAACCGGAGCACACGAATGCCTTGGCCTCGCAGTTCTCGATGATGTAGGCCGCCTCCTCCCCGGTCAGGTGCCAGTTGATCGGGGTGAGGCGAAGTCCGGTGCGCTGGGCGGCGTAGAGCACTTCGAGGAAGGCCGGCTCGTTGGTGCACATCAGCGCGACGGCGTCGCCGGGTTGCAGGCCCCGGGCCCGCAGCGCGCGCGAGACGCGATTGATCTGCGCGTTGAAGTCGGCGTAGGTGCGGTCCCCGTGCGGGGTGATGATCGCCAGACGGTCCGGGATCCGGGTCGCCCACCAGGCGTGGAGCATGCCCACGGCCGCCGCCGCGCGCTTGTCGTCGGGAACGCTCACGACCCCTCCCCGTCATCTCCGGCAGGTCCGACGGGTCGGAACAGCGCCAGCTGCCGGCCGTCGCTCAGCGGTTCCCAGGTCACGGTCACGGCCATGCCGCTGGAGACCTCGGCCGGCGGGCACCCGACGATGTTGCTCATCATGCGCACCCCTTCCTCCAAGTCGACGAGAGCGATGCAGAACGGCGCGCCGTCAGCGAACGCCGCACCGGCCGCCTCCGGTTTGTGCTCGACGACCGCCGCGTGCACGGTGGCCCGGCCACTCGCCTCGCGCCACTCCAGCGGCGCCGCCTCCGGGCTGGCAGTACCCCCTCCGCCGCAGTACGGGCAGAGCGCCCGGGGGTAGAAGATGCCCCGGTCACAGGCAGTGCACCACTGCACGAGGAGGCGGCCCTCCCGGGTGGCCTCCCAGAAGGGTGCGCTTTCAGCGCCCACTGGAGGCTCGAAGCGAGTCGGCACAGCGCGCTCGGTCGGCACAGCGCGTTCGGTCGGCACAGCGCGTTCGGTCGGCACAGCGCGTTCGGTCGGCACAGCGCGCTCGGTGGGCACGGGGCGTTCAGGGGTCACAGCGTGGCCTCGGTCCCGAGCACGGCCGTCGACATGACGGAGAGGAACATGCCCGAACCGTGGGCGACGGCGACCTCGGCCCCCTCGACCTGGCGGGCGTCGCCCTCGCCGCGCAGTTGGCGCACGGCCTCGGTGATGAGGAACATGCCGTACATGCCGGGATGCGTGAAGGACAGCCCGCCGCCATTCGTGTTCATGGGGAGCGAGCCGCCCGGCCCGAGGCCACCCTCGGCGGCGAAGGGGCCGCCCTCGCCCTTGGCGCAGAAGCCGAGGTCCTCGAGGTGCAGGAGGGCGGTGATCGTGAAGCTGTCGTAGCCCATCAGCACGTCCACGTCGGCGGGGCCGATGCCGGCCATGGCGAAGGCGCGTGGTCCCGACACCGCACCGGGCGTCGTGGTGAGATCGGGCATCTGGGTGATCGCCATGTGATCGGTGCAGGTCGCCGCGCCGAGGACGTAGACCGGTGGCTTGGGCAGCGTCCGGGCGCGCGCCGCGCTGGTCATGACGAAGGCGCCGGCCCCGTCGGTCACCAGGCAGCAGTCCAGCAGGTGCAGCGGGCTCACTTGCAGTGGCGAGGCGAGGACGTCGTCGACAGTGAGCGGGTCGCGGTAGCGGGCCCGCGGGTTCAGCGCGGCCCACGCACGCGTCTGCACCGCAATGGAGGCCAGCTGCTGCGACGTCGTCCCGAACTCGTACATGTGGCGGGCGGCGGAGAGTGCGTAGGGGCCCATGGGCACGCGCAGGCCGAACGGGAACTCCCACTCCGCCATCGGGTTGGGCCCCGCCATGCCGCGCTGGGGTCGCGGGCGCCTGCGGGTGCGGTCGCTGCGCGGCGTCGAGGCGTAGACGCTCACCACCACGTCGCACACCCCGGCCGCGATGGCGGCGGCAGCGTGCTCGATGTGGACCTCGTAGCTCGAGCCGCCGGTCATGGTGGACTCCACGAAGGTCGGGTGGAGGCCGAGGTACTCGGCGAACGCCACGGCGGAGTCGGGATGGCAGACGCCGTCGACGTCGGCCAGCGTGAGCCCGGCGTCCTCGAGGGCGCCGAGCACCATGGCGACCTCGAGCTCTCGTCCCGTGCGGTCGAGCTCGCCGGTGGGGGACACGTCATCGGTCACGCCCACGATGGCAGCCGCCCCGCGCAGGCTCCGGTCCTCCCGTCCCACTTCCGCGACCCCCCGGCCCAGCCCGACCCAGCCGTGGACGGCTTAGGCGTTCTTGGGCAGTTGCGAGAAAGGCGTCACCCTGTCGTTGTTGGGTTCCTTCGGCAGCCCGAGCACGCGCTCGCCGATGATGTTGCGCTGGACCTGGTCGGTGCCGCCGTAGATGGGCGGCGCCTGGGCGAAGAGGGCCATCTCGGTGATGCCGCCGGCGAACGGGTCGCCGGTGGCGTGTTTGAGCGCCGCCTTGTCGTCGCCGTCGTAGGCGTGGAGCATCCCGGACGGGCCCAAGATGCGCAGGCCCAGGTCGCGGGTGAGGCGCACGATCTGGCTCATGGAGAGCTTGGCCACGTTCGGCATGCCGGGAATGTCGCGGCCCTGCTCCTTGGCCGCTTTGACCCGTAGGCCGTTGAAGCGCCCGAGCTCGCCGAGCGTGTAGAGCCGCGCCAGGTCCTGGCGGATGCCCGCGTCGTGGTTCACCCCGCGGGACTGGGCCACGCTGACGAGCAGGCCGGCACCGCCGCGCATGGCGCCCAGTGCGCCACCCGGAGCCTGGGACTTCTGCTTCCCACCGGCATCCGGCTGCGGCGCCACCAGGTCGCCCACCCGCCGGCTGAGCATGCCCATGACGGTGCCCGGCTGGGCCAGGCCGCCGCCGGCCGCGTTGCCGCCACCCGAGCCCAGACCCGCGCGCTCGTTCATGAGCGTGGTGTTGGCGGCCGCCCAGCCCTTGTTCAGCCCACCGATCAGGGCGGAGTCGGCGACCCGGGCGTCGGTGATGAAGACCTCGTTGAAGAGCGCGTGGCCCGTCATCTCCTTGAGCGGGCGCACGTCGACGCCGTCCTGCAGCATGCTGAAGGCGAAGTAGGAGATGCCCTGGTGCTTCGGGACGTCGGGATCGGTCCGGGCCAGGAGCATGCCGAGGTCGGCGTACTGGCCCCCTGACGTCCACACCTTCTGGCCGTTGATGATCCACTCCTCGCCGTCCTTGACGGCGCGGGTTTGGAGACCGGCGAGGTCGGAGCCCGCCTGGGGCTCGCTGAAGAGCTGGCACCAGGCCTTCTGCCCGGTGACGATGTCCCGTACGTAGAGGTCGATCTGCTCCTGGGTGCCGTGGGTGGCGATGGTGGGCGCGGCCAGCAGCAGGCCGAGGCCGGCCGGGGCACCGAGGGCGCCGAACTTGGCGACCTCCTGCTGCACGAGCACGACGTCGGAGCGGGCCATCGCCTTGCCGTAGGCGTTCTCGGGAAGCCCGGGGGCGGACCACCCGGCCAGACCCAGGCGTTCCCACCACTCGGCCACCGTCAGATCCGGATCCCAGTTGCTCCCCAGCCAGGACCGCAGCTCGCTCAGGAGCTCGTCGGTCCGCGTCGTCTCTGTCGCGGTGTCGGTCACATCCTGAAGTTACCCGCGCGTCACTGAACGGGAAACTCTTGCGAAACATGGGTAGCGTCCCCCGGATGCAAGACGACCGGCTAGATGCAGCATTCGACGCCTGGGTGCAGGCACAGACAACGGCCCTCGACGTGGTGCGGCAGGCCACCGGCGTGCCCGAGACCGACGTCGACCTGGCCGAGGGCTACCGCTGGGTGACCCGGCTGTGCCGGCTGATTCTGGACTGGATCGTGGAGCGGTCCGATCCGTTGCACCCGCAGCTCTTCGACCTGCAGGACGAGTACAAGAAGCTCCTGGTGGACAATCCGGACGTGCACTACACGTTCTGCGTGCTGGACGATTCGCGCACCTACCGGCTCGTCGGCCACCGGGGCGAGTGCGCGTATCTCGGCATGACGTTCGGCACGCCGTTCGGGCAGGGACCGGTCGGCGGCCGCACCGGGACCCAGACGCAGACGCACATCGACGAGTTCGAGCTCGGCCCCAACGGCGAGGTCGACATCCTGATCGCACCGGCCGCCGCCATGCCCGACCCGATGCCGCGCAACGCCGTCGTGCTCGAGCCGGGCACGGCACAGCTGGCCATCCGGGAGACCTACTTCGAGAAGAGTCCCGACAAGTTCGCACGTCTGCGCGTCGAGCTGGTGCCCGAGCCGGGCGAGGTGGTGCCCCACCCGATCCTCTCCGCCGAGGAGCTCGCGCCGAAGCTCGAATTCGCGGCCATGTTCCTCACGTTCATCGGCGGGACGGCGCTGCAGATGTGGCGCGACGCCGCCAGCAACATGAACACATTCGGGGGCACTGCAGGCTCGGCCCACGTGGAGGCGCAGGAGGACGAGGTGCGCTCCCACTCGAACGCGGAGATGACCTACCACGGCGGGCGCTTCGCGCTCGAGCCGGGCCAGGCTCTGGTTGTCACGGTGCACGTACCGGACAAGCCCTTCCTCTACTGGGGGCTCACCCTCACCTCGCCGTGGGGCGAGAGCTACGACTACCGCTACGCCACCACCCACCTGAACAACAAGACGGCCACCTGCTCGCCCGACGGTTCCTGGCGCATGGTGATCGCGCCCTCCGACCCGGGCGTGGAGAACTGGATCGACACCGGCGGCCGGCGGGAGGGCTACATGCTCGTGCGCTGGGTGTTGGCCGACGGGCCGCCGCACCCGTCGGCCGAGGTGGTCGACATGGAGGACCTCGCCGCCTCGTAGCGCGCCGAGGCGCTACGAGGGTCGGCTCGGGACCTCCTGCACCAGCCAGCCGTTCCCGTCGGGATCGCTGAAGGACAGGAACGTTCCGTAGTCGACCCGGCCGGGGTCGGGCCCGTCCACCTGGACGCCGTCGGCGAAGTGGAAGACCTCGGTGGCCGCCACCCCGCCATCGACAAGCTGGCGCCGGGCGGCGTCGACGTCCCGCACCACGACCTGCAGCCCCTGCAGCGTCCCGGCTGCGCCCTCGTTCTTCATGAGCGAGATGGAGCAGCCGGAGCCGGGCGGGGTCAGCTGGACGACACGGAAGTCCTCGCCGGCCGAGTGGTCCACGTCGACATGGAAGCCGACGGCGTCGGCATAGAAGGTCTTGGCGCGGTCGACGTCGGCGACCGGCACCACGATTGTCTCGAGCTTCCAGTCCATGTTCCCCTCCTCGTCCTGCTGGGAGGCTACGCCGGTCAGACCTCGGACGGGACCCCGAAGCGCTCCTGGTAGGGCGCCACGAGGGCCCGGTGGGTGGCCAGGTCGAGGCCGGTGTCGGCGAAGGTGTAGTCGTGCCCGCCGGCGCGGCCCGTGTGGCGGGCGGCCAGGTACCCCTCCAGCGCAGAGCGAAAGACCGGTGTGATGGGCAGTCCCCATCCGGCGTACAGCCGCTCGACCGTGCCGAGTGGGTCCGCCACCAGGTCGCGGTAGACGACATCGGCGATCTGGTCGGCCGGGATGTCGCCGGCATCGCGCTCGGCGGTGACATGGTCCATCTGCATTTCGAGGCCCATCGCCATGAACTCGACCAGCACGCTGTGGTCGACGTGCTCCGAGTGCATCCAGTGCAACGTCGCCATGAGGTCCGACAGCGATCCGATGACCCGCAGCGGGTCGCGGTGGGTGATGACGACGCGTGCATCGGGGTAGGTGGAGAAGAGCAAGGGCAGGGCGGAAAGGTGAGAGGGCGCCTTGACGACCCAGCGTGTCGTCGGTCGCTCGGTCACCCACTGCAGCGTCTGCAGGTGGCGCTTGTGCCAGTCGTAGATCGGAGCCTGGTCCTGGCCGCTGCGCCACACCGTGTACTCGGCCACGTTGTAGAGACCCGTGTAGACGTCGCTCGAGAACTGGTGGGCGAATGCGAAGATGCACTCGGTGGGCAGCCGGCCGCCGTTCTCGTGCATGGCCGTGAAGGCGGGGACGATCTCGTCCATCAGTCTGATCTCGTCGTCGCACAGGTCGCCCGACGCATCGTCGTAGGGGACGGTGTGCAGCAGCTCCCACAGCAGCGGCGGTCGGTTGTCCGGGTCACAGGCCAGCAGCTCGTGCAGCAACGTGGTGCCCGAGCGCCCGAGGCCGGTCACGACGATGGGGGCGGTGACGGGCTGCTCCAGGACGGCCGGCTCCTTGTTCCAGAGATCGACCATGCGCAGACGGTTCTGCAGGATCACCTGCAGCTCGCCGCGGGTGCGGATGCGGCCCGGCAGGTGGAGGCGCGCTTCGGAGTCGAGCGAGGCACAGAGGCGGCGGAAGGGCTCCTCCCACCAGTCGTCGCCGAAGTCGTCGAGACCGGTGGTGGTGATGGCAGCGGCCTGAAGGACCTCGGGGTGCAGCGACACCATCGAGCGCCCGTCGTCTCCGAGAGCGTGACCGAGTGCGATCATCTTGTCCGCCCAGGGGCTGCGCGGTGGTGGGGCCCAGGGCACGGGGCGTCACCGTACCCGCAACGGGGGAGAATGGTCGCATGGGGACGAGCCGCAGCACCTACTCGAGGAGGAACAGCCGATGAGTCCCAGCGGGCCGGACCTGGACGTGGACGCGGTGCTCGAGGTCCTGGCCACGGGGGCCGAGCATCCACTCAGCCCCGGCGTTCCCGTCACGCAGCTCGACCACGCCCTGCAGACGGCGGCGGTGCTGGCCCATCTCCAACCCGGCGACGACGAGCTGGCCGTCGCAGGCTTGGTGCACGACATCGGCCATCTGCTGCCCGGCGGGACCGACGAGGCGCACGCCAGCGACGCCGCGAGTGCAGTCCGGCGGACGTTGGGGGAGCGGGTGGCGGGCACGGTGGGTCTCCACGTGGACGCGAAGCGGTATCTCGTGGCGACCGACGCCGGGTACGGCGGCGTGCTGACCAACGACAGCGTGGTCTCGTTGACTCGTCAGGGCGGAGCGATGACACGGGAGGAGGCGGCGACGTTCCTGGCGCAGCCGTGGGCGGCCGACGCCGTGACGCTGCGCCGGGCCGACGACAGCGGGAAGGTCGGCGGATTGATCGTCGGCGACCTGGCCACGTGGGCACCGCTCCTGCACGTGGTTTCGAAAAGAGTGGGCGCGACCGCAGGCTGACGCGCCCGCCGCCGCCCCGTTTGCGGCGACGGCCGGCTCCGGCCAGAGTCCAGTGCGTGGACGCTCCCGTTGCCGGTCACTGCGACGGACGTTTCCGCGCCGTCCGGGAGGAGTTCGTCCGGAACTTCGCCGAACGCGGGGAGGTGGGTGCAGCGGTCTGCATCGTGGTCGACGGAGCGACCGTGGTCGATCTGGTCGGCGGCTGGGCCGATCCTGAGAGCAGGCAACCCTGGCGGCACGACACGCTGGTGGACTTCTACTCGGTCGGGAAGGCCTTCGTGGCGCTGCTCGCCCTGCAGCTGGTCGACGCCGGCCTGGTCGGACTGGACGACCCGATCGCCCGCGTCTGGCCGGAGTTCGCCGCGGCGGGCAAGGACGGGGCGACGCTTCGGCACGCGCTGTGCCACCGGGCCGGGGTGCCGGCCATCCGCGAGCCGTTGAGCAACGACGACCTGTGGGACTGGGGCCGGATGGCGGGCGCCCTGGCCGCCACGGCGCCCTGGTGGGAGCCCGGCACACGCCACGCCTACCACACGAATACCTACGGTCACCTGATCGGCGAGGTCGTGCGGCGTGTGAGCGGCGAGCCCTGCGGCCGCCGGTTGGCCGCGCTGGCAGGCCCGCTGCGCGCCGACGTGCTTGTCGGAGTCCCGCCGGCCGCGCAGCACCGGTGCGCCACCGTGCTCTTCGAAGCGCTGGGTCCAGCCGGCGCGCTCGAGGGTGCATTGAGCGACAGCGCGCTGGAAGGGGATGCGCGCATGGAGATGCTGAGCTACTTCAACCCGCCGGGGTACTCGTCGATGGGCGTGGTCAACACTGCGGCCTGGCGCGGCGCTGAGGTCCCGTCGACGAACGGGCACGGCTCGGCGCGCGGCGTGGCGCGCCTGTACGCAGCGCTGCTCGAGCCCGGCCGTCTCCTCTCGCCCGGCCTGCTGGCTGAAGCGACGTCCGCACAGTCCCAGGGTTACTGCCCGATTCTCCACGAGGACGTCACCTTCGGCCTGGGCTTCAAACCAACCGTGCCCCGACGCCCGTTCGGTCCCAACCCCGGGAGCTTCGGCCACTTCGGTACCGGAGGAGCAGTGGGGTTCGCCGATCCCGCGGGTGCGGTGGCGTTCGGCTACGTGATGAACCACGTCATCCCCCGTTGGCAGAGCACGCGCAACCGATCGCTCATCGACGCGCTGTACCGGTCGCTCTGAAGGCCACGGCTTCGCACGGTTGTGAGTGTGTGGAGGATATCGACGCTGCGCGCGCGCCGATGCTCTAACGTGCCTGTTGAACCTGCTCCCGGTGACGGGGGTCGTACAAGGGGGGTGACATGACGAACGCTTCGATGGTCATGCCGACCAGACGTGTCGAGATGTGGTTCGGCGGGACGACGCAGCAGAGGCGAGCGACGGTCGCCTTCCGCATCATTTTGGCCATCCCGCAATTCATCGTCCTGTGGTTCCTCTTCATCGCCGGCTTCTTCGTGTTGGTGATCGGCTGGTTCGGGGCGCTCTTCACGGGCCGTCTGCCCGAGTTCGCGCGCACCTATCTCGGTGGCGTGATCCGTTGGGAGATTCGCGTCAACGCGTACATGTTCCTCCTGACCGACAGCTATCCACCGTTCTCACTCGAGGACGTGGACTACCCGGTCCGCACCATCCTGCCCGGCGGAGGTCCGCTGAACCGGGTGTCCGTGTTCTTCCGCATCATCCTCGCCATTCCGGCGAGCGTCTTCTCCCAGATCGTCCTCTACGGACTGACGGCCCCGTTGCTCTTCGTGATGTGGATCGTCGTCCTCGTGACCGGCACCATGCCCGCCGCGCTCTACGACGCCTACGCAGCGCTCTTGCGCTACCTGGCTCGCTACCACTCGTGGTTCACCATGATCACGTCGGAGTATGCGTGGGGAATGTTGGGCGACTTCGTGCCACCCCCTCAGGCCGCAGTGCCGCCGCCGGTCGGAGGTGTCGCCGGGACGGCTCCGTACGGCGCGCCCCAGACCCCGATGCCCCAGGCGCCTCCGGCACGCCGCAGGCGCCTCCGGCACAGCCGCCGGCACAGCCGTTCTCGTACCCCTCGACCGGCGAGCAGGTGGCCACGCCACCGCCGGATGGCGGGACGACCGCGACGCCGCCCGTCTATCCGCCGCCGCAGCCCGCACCACCGGCCGGAGCAGCTGGCGCGCCCGGCGCCATGCCTCCGCCCTCCCCGTGGGAGCGCACATCCGTGGCGGCATCGGTTGATCCGCTGCCCTCCTGGGGGATTCTCGTCCTTCGGGGTGCGGCCCGGTCGTGGATGATCTTCGCCATCGTCTGGGGCTCGATCATCTTCGTGGGGCAGAACGCCACCCGGAACATCGGCAACCACAATCACACGACGAACGGCCAGCTGAACACGGTGCCCGCCCACACGTCGGGGCTCAGCCACATCGTCGTCCACGGGCCCGCCGACCTCTGAGGACCGGCCGCTGAACTCGGCACCGCCCGCACCGCCCCGACCGCAGACGACGCGGTGAGCGGCTTCGAAGAGCTGGTGGCGGAAGGTGCTGCGGTCCCGGTCGAGGGCTGGGACTTCTCCTGGTTCGAGGGGCGCGCCACCGAGGAGCGCCCGCCGTGGGGCTACGCCCGGCTGATGGGGGACCGCATGGCCCACGTCTCCTCCGCCCTCGACCTCGAGACCGGCGGCGGGGAGGTGCTCGCCACGGTGATGCGTCCGCCGCCGCTTCTCGTGGCCACGGAGGGATGGCAGCCCAATGTCGAGGTGGCTCGGATGCGCCTGCGCCCGCTCGGTGTCCAGGTCGTCGCCGCGGCGGACTCGCCCCCATTGCCGTTCGCCGATGCATCGTTCGACCTGGTGGTGAGCCGCCACCCTGTCGTCGTCCTGTGGGGGGAGATCGCCCGCGTGCTCAGACCGGGGGGCGCATTTCTGTCACAGCAAATCGGTCCGGGTACCAACCGCGAGCTGACCGAATTCATGATGGGGCCCCAGCCGGTGAACGAGAGCCGCAGTCCGGCGAACGCCCGGGCGGGAGCAGAGGCTGCGGGCCTCGAGGTCGTCGACCTGCAGGAGTGCACACTGCGGGTGGAGTTCTTCGACATCGGCGCGGTGGTGCACTTCCTGCGCCAGGTTCCCTGGACCGTGCCGAACTTCACCCCGGCGGCCTACTGGGCCGAGCTTCGCCGCCTCCACGAGCAGATCGAAGGGGACGGACCGTTCCGCTCCACTGCCCGCCGGCACCTGATTGAGGTGCGTGCCCCGTCCTGAGGGCGAGCGAATCCGGCTCAGCTCGCCTGGCTCACCGAGCTCATGTTGTAGTCGGGGATGCGCAGCGGCGGCATGATCGTGCGGTTGAGGTACTCGCCGAACTCACGTCCCAGTGAGCGGACCGGAGTGCCGACCTCGGTCGCCCGTCTCAGCAGGTCGACCGGACTCTCGTTGAAGCGGAAGTTGTTGGCCGCCCCGACCACCGCGCCGTTCTCCACGACATAGACGCCGTCACGAGTGAGGCCGGTGCACAACAGGGTGGCGGGATCGACCTCCCTGATGTACCAGAGGCACGTGAGGAGGAGGCCACGCTCGGTGCGCGCCACCATGTCGTCGAGCGACCCTGCGTCGCGGTCCCCGCAACGCAGCACCAGGTTGTCGATGAAGGGCGCCATCTCGACACCGGACCTCGCCGCTCCCGCCCGGTGGTAGCGCAGTCGGGCCAACACCCCGTCGTGCAACCATTCGGTGCGGGCACTCGGCAGTCCGTTGTCGAAGACGGACACCTCCGAGCTGCTGGCCCCGGTGGCGACGAACGGCGCGCACATGACGCCCTGCTCGAACGGGTCACTGGAGAGCGAGAAAGGCAGCGTCGTGACCGTCTCGCCAACCCGGGTCCCGCCGCCCTCCCTCGAGAAGACGGTACGGCCGTCTTCGGCGTCCTGACCCCCCAACGCGTCGAAGGCCAACATGGCCATCATGTCGGCCACGGCCGACGGCGGCATGATCACCTCGTAGCGGCCGGCATCGAGCGCGATCTGGGTCGTGGCCCAGTCGAGCCGCCGCCACACCTCCTGCTCCATCCGCTCCAACGAGGGGGCGATGGTGGGCTCGCCGATCCAGGCCGAGCCCGTCCCGTCCGCCGTCCGACCGACCAGGCTCACCGCGCCGGTCGGCTGCGCGTAGGAGAGGCGCAGTCCGGTGGAGCTGCCGAGATACAGGGTGTCCACGTCCTGCTCGGCGAATCCCGCCAGCACGGCATCGCGGGCACGGGCCCGCCCGAAGGCACCGGAGAGCCCGGACAGAACAGCCTCGAGCGCGTCCGAGTCCGTCTCCTCGGGATCGAGCCCGAAGTCGCGCGCCGGCCTGGCCTGTGCCGGCTCGACAAGTGCGAAGGCGTCCGCCGCCGGTGGTGCCTCCCGCGCGTCGGCCAGTGCGGCAGCGGCCATCTCCGCCACCCCGTCAGCGCCGACCACCCCGCTGCGCCGGGCGGACCCGACGCCACCGCCGGACAGCGCGATGACGCTGACCGAGCGGCCACGCTGGATGCCGTTGGTGGTCGTCGTGTTGAGCGCGAAGCGGACGTCGACGTGGCTGCTCTCCTGGACCAGCACGATGCAACCGTCCGCTCCCAGCGCGTCGGCCGAGGCCAGGGCGCGCTCCACCAGCTCCTGAGCGGGGATCATCGTCAGCGTCCGGACTCTTCGCGCGTGTTGAGCACCCGCACGCCGCGCACGAGCGCCGACGGGCAGCCGTGGGAGACGGGTGCCACCTGACCCGGTTGGCCCTTGCCACAGTTGAACGCTCCTCCGAGGACCCAGGTGGACGCGCCACCCACTGCTTCCATGGCGCCCCAGAAGTCGGTCGTCGTGGCTTGGTACGCCACGTCCTTGACCTGCCCGGCCAGCTTCCCGCCCTCGATCCGGAAGAAGCGCTGTCCCGTGAATTGGAAGTTGTAGCGCTGCATGTCGATCGACCAGCTCTTGTCGCCCACGATGTACACGCCGCGGTCGACGCCGGCGATGAGGTCCTCGGTGCGCGGGCCCTCGTCGCCCGAGTGCGCCAGCGACACGTTGGCCATGCGTTGAATGGGCACGTGCATCGGCGAGTCGGCGAAGGCGCACCCGTTGGAGCGCGCGAAGCCCATGGATGCGGCGATGCTGCGGTCGAGCTGGTAACCGACGAGCGTCCCGTCGCGCACCAGGTCGAACGACTGGCCCTCCACTCCCTCGTCGTCGATGCCGACGGTGGCCAGGCCGTGCTCGACCGTGCGGTCACCCGTGACGTGCATGACGGGGGAGCCGTAGGCCAGCGATCCGAGCTTGTCGAAGGTGGCGAAGGAGGTGCCGGCGTAGGCCGCCTCGTAGCCCACGGCCCGGTCGAGCTCGGTGGCGTGCCCGATCGACTCGTGGATCGTGAGCCACAGATTCGACGGATCGACGACGAGGTCGTACGTCCCCGCTTCCACCGAGGGGGCACGGAGCTTTTCGGCCAGGAGCTCGGGCAGCTGCGCCAGCTCGGCGTCCCAGTCCCAGCCGCCGCCAGTGGTGGGCGCAGTCAGGAACTCCCAGCCCCGACCCGCCGGTGGGGCCAGCGTGCGCATCGTCTCGAAGCCGCTGTCCGCGAGCGCCAACGCTTCGAGCTGTGCCTGGAGCCGCACCCGGTGCTGCGTGGCGCGCGTCCCGTTGAGGTCGGCCAGATACGTCTGCTCCGACACAGCGAGCAACGACGCCGAGGTATGCGAGACGACCTCGTGCGAGGCGAGGCGACGGCTCCACTCCGCGAGCAGGTCCACCTTGTCGGCCAGCGGCACGGTGGACGGGTCGACCACGAAGGCGCTCGACCAGGTGACCTCACCGTGCGACGGCTCGGGCGCCAGCTCGACGCGCCCGCCGCCCGCCCTGCTCGTGACGAGTGCCATCTCCCGGGCCCGGTGCACCAGGTTGGCCGCCTCTTCCGGCCGGACGTCGACCGTGGCGGCGAAGCCCACCGCACCGTCGACAACGACGCGCACGCCCATGCCGAAGTTCGTGTCGTCGGCCGTCGTCTCGGGGCGGGCGTCATGGAGGCGCACCGTCTGGCTGCGGATGCGCTCGACCCGGAGCTCGGCCGCCTGGCAGCCCGTCGCGGCATCGAGCGCCGCGCCGGCCAGCGCGGTGAGGTCGTCGGCCGCGAGCGGCATCAGACGATGGCTGTGGGCTGGCGTACCGCGAGCCCGGCGGCGGTGTAGATGGCGTCGATGAGCTCCATCGTACGGATGGCGTCGGCCGCTGTCGTCGGGAATGAGGCTCCGTCTTCGACCGCGGCCACGAAGGCCTCGAGCTGGAAGTCGTAACTCGCCTTGCGGCTGAAACGCTCCTTGCGAGTGCCGAGGGAGGTCGTGACCTTCATGCGATGCCCGTGTTGCGGCGCGAAGGGGTTGAAGACCGAGATCCTGCCGTTGTCCCCCGTGATCTCCGCATGGAGGCGCAGGACCGAGGACGAGAACATGGAGCAGCCGATGTGCGCGCTCCCGCCGTCGGGCAGTGAGAAGTGCGCGTCCATGGCGCGGTCGACCCCGGGTGAGGAGAGTTTCGCCTCCGCGTTGATGACCCGGGGCCCGGGGACCAGCAGCCGGAGCAGACTGACGGGATAGCAGCCCATGTCCATGGTGGCGCCGCCGGCCAGGGCGAGCTGATAGCGGATATCGCCCTTCTTCCACAGTGGCGCCGAGAACGCCACGTCGACATTGCTGATGTTGCCCAGCTCGCCCGAGCGGACGATTTCGATCAGGCGCTTGGTCAGAGGGTGGTACTGGTAGTGGAACGCCTCCATCACCACGACGCCGGGGTTGCCGTTGTCCACTTCGGCGACGGCCCGGGCTTCGTCGGCGTTGGCCGTGAACGGCTTCTCGCACAGGACGTGCTTGCCGGCCTTGATGGCGGCGATCGTCCAGTGCCCGTGGAGGCCGTTGGGGAGAGGGTTGTAGACGGCGTCGATCTCGGGGTCCTCCACCAGTGCCGCGTAGCTGTCCAGGACCCGGGGAATGCCGTGTTTGCGGGCGAACTCCGACGCACGTTCGGGATCGCGGGCCGCCACCGCCGTGACGACGGCCCGACTCGTCCTTCGGGCCGGCTTGATCAGTGCGGGGGGAGCGATACGGGCCGCTCCCAGGATGCCGATCCTCAGCACGCGGCAATCACCGGCGGGTGCGTGCGGGACCCATGGCCCTCGAGGCGGAGGGGGCAGTGCGAGACGCTCTCCAGCGAGGCTGCCCCCGTGCGGGACGGAGAGGTACCCGCCAAGGACGATGGGACCGGTCGCTGCATGAGCACGGACGCTAACGCACCCGGGCGCGCCTGACGATGGTTCGTGCCCTGCTTCGAGGAGCGTCCTGGCCCTGTCCGTGGCGAGCCGACCACAACAATGCGGGCTGCACACGCACGACCCCACCCGGTGACGGGTGGCGAGTGGCGAGGGGCCCGGGCCTCTGCCAGCATCGACTCTGTCATGGTTCCCGAGCCCGCCCTGCCAGTCGTCCGGCGTGCCACGGAGGACGACGTCACCGCGATGGCTGCACAGATGGCACGGACCTTCTTCGACGACCCGGTCACATCGCACATCTTCCGGAACGAGGCGCGCCGAGAGGCCGGACTGCGCATCTACTTCCGCACTCAGATGCGGGCGGACTACCTCCCTTTCGGGGGCTGCTACGTGGCCGAGGGGTACGTCGGTTCGGCCATTTGGGCACCCGCCGGCAAGCCACTCCACACTGGGCTGAGCGGGATTCTCACCATGGTCCCGGTGTTGCCATTCGTGGCCACCAACCTGAGGACGACGCTGCGTCTGTTGGCGCTCGTGGAGAGCAAGCATCCCCACGAACCGCATTGGTACCTGGCCAGCTTGGGCACTGCCGTGGAGCAACAGGGCAAAGGTGTGGGGGGCGCCCTCATGCGGCCCGTCCTCGAGCACTGTGACCTGGAGGGCCTCCCGTGCTACCTGGAGTCGTCCAAGGAGCGCAATCTGCCCTTCTACCGCCGCCACGGATTCGAGGTCGTCGAGGAGGTTCCGCTCCCCGGCGACGGGCCGCCGCTCTGGACCATGTGGCGGGAGCCCCAACCGGCGGCGTAAGCGGCGTCGCCGCGGAGCGCCGCGCCTCCCGCGTCGGGGGAGTGCTCAGCTCGCCCGAGTGCTCAGGTGGCCGGAGTGCTCAGGTGGCCGGAGTGCTCAGGTGGTCGGAGTGCTCAGGTGGGGTGGATGCCCTCCGGCATGGACAGCACGTCGTTGACGACCACCCCCAGGACGTCGATGACCGCCCTCGCCGGCGCCGACGGCAGCCCGCGCCTCCTTTGGGCCACGCCGACCCGCCGACGGGGGAGCCCGGTCACGGGAAGCACGGAGAACCGCCCCCGCAGGTGGCCCGGGACGGCGGTGGCCGGCAGGATGGCCGGCCCGTAGCCGTCGAACGCCAGGGAGGCGATCAGGCGTACGCCGTCGAGCTCCATGGCGGGTCGCAGGACGATGCGGGCGGGGCCGGTCGCCCCGTCGATCTCGGCGCGCAGCGCGGTGCCCGGTGCCGGCAACAGGAGTTCGAACTCCGCCAGCCGCTCAATGGGGATGGAGGACTCCTGCCCGAGGAAATGTCCTGGGGGGAGGACTGCCACCAGGTCCTCGTCGAAGAGCTGGGCAGCCATGATCTCATCGCCACTGAGGGGGAACGTGACCACCGCCAGGTCGAGTTGGCCCGAGGCCAGCTGCTGCTCGAGTTGGACGCTCGATCCTTCGGCCACGTTGAGGTGGACGTGGGGGTGGCGTACCCGGAGCAGGTCGAAGAGCTGGGGCACCAGCCATCGGCCCGTCGTCCCGATCATGCCGAGGCGAACGGTGCCGACGACTTCCTCCCGCAGCGCAGTGACGTCCGAGACCAAGGCTTCGAGCTCGTTCATGACCTGGCGTGCCCGGGCGACCACGACCTCGCCTTCCTCGGTCAGACGGCCCGACGCCCGGTCGACCAGCTGGACGTCGAGCTCACGCTCCAGACGGGCCACGTGCGCCGAGACGTTGGACTGCACCGTGCCGATGGAGGTGGCGGCAGCCGAGAAGCTCCCCGTGTCCGCGATGCCCAACAGCGCTTGCAAGTGTTTCAGTTCCACGGCCCCACCCTCCTGGAATTGCTAGCCGGAGTTATGTGTGCGATCACTATAACTGATATGAAGTATCTGCTAAAGCTGCTTGACTGATCGCCGAGACCTCGGCAAAATACATCTCAGACCGCAGGGATTCGGAAGCCCCCCCTCTGAACCTGATGAGTCTCGAGAAGGGATCGCCCTCCCCCCCGGCGATCCCTTCTCCTAATTCCGGACCCTTTCTCGGAGGCGTTCCGTGGCCCTCCGACCAGCGATCGAAGTGCTTTAGGCTCCCTACTCGTGGCGAAAAGCGCCGTTTTCATCGACCTCGACCGCACCCTGCTCTTCCGGGCATCGGGCCAGATTCTCAACCGTGCCCTGGTGGAGGAGGGAGTACTGCCCGCGGGGCGTTCGCTTCCGGGAGACAAGCTGCTCTACGCGGTCAACGACCGCCTGGGCGAGAATCTCTTCTCCATGGGCCTTGTCCGGGCGGCCGCCCGGGTGGCCAAGGGCTGGGAGCAGGAACGGGTCCAGGCAGCCGGGCGGCGGGCGGTGGCCGCACTGAGCGAGATCGTCGCCCCGTTTGCCCCCCAGCGCCTGGCCGCCTTCCGGGCCGAGGGTCACCGGCTGGTGCTCTCGACGACCACGCCGGCCGACATGATCGCCCCCTTCGCCGAGGCCATCGGTTTCGACGACCTGATCGCGACCGCGTACGAGACCAAGGACGGCCGCTACACCGGCCGTCTCTACGAGGGCTTCGTCTGGGGAACGGGCAAGCTGCGAGCCGTCCGGGCCTGGGCGGAGGGGCACCGTATCGACCTGGGGAATTGCCACGCCTGCAGCGACAGCATCTTCGACGTGCCACTGCTGTCGAGCGTGGGCACGCCCCATGCCGTCAACCCGGATCCCTCGTTGACCGTCGTCGCCGCGGCGCGGCGCTGGCCGATCGAGCACTGGGACCGTCCGCCGGGCGTCCCCAGCGTCGTCGGGCTCGAGCCCTACCACATGCTCCGTCCGTTCGTCCGCAAGCTGTCCTTTCCCTATGCGCGCTTCGACATCGCCGGCGTCGAGCACGTGCCGAAGCGCGGTCCCGTGCTGCTGGCCTCGAATCACCGCAGCTACTTCGATGTGGCCGCGCTGGCACTCGTGGCCGGCGCCATCGGGCGTCCGGTGCGCTTCCTGGGCAAGAAGGAGATCTTCGATGCGCCCGTCGTCGGGATGATCGCCCGGGCCATCGGCGGCATCGCCGTCGATCGTGGAAGCGGTTCGGGCGAGTCCTTGCGGGCCGCCGAAGCTGCTCTCAAGGCGGGTGAAGTGGTGATCGTCCTCCCGCAGGGGACCATCCCGCGGGTACGACTTCTTCGACCCGGTGCTGCACGGCAAGACGGGCACGGCGCGGCTGGCGGCCGCCACCGGTGCCACGGTCGTCCCGGTGGGGCTGTGGGGAACCGAGAAGGTCTGGCCTCGATCGGCCCGGGTGCCCGACTTCACGCTGGTTCGGCGCCCGCCCAAGGTCAGGGTGCGGGTCGGCCTGCCGGTGCCGTTGTCGCTCACGAATGCCAAGGCGGACACGGCCGCCATCATGGAGGCGGTCACAGCGTTGCTCCCCCCCGAGGCCAGGGTGCGTCACGAGCCGACCGCCGAGGAGCTGGCCCGCAGCAAGCCCCCTCGGTGAGGGCGCAGTTCGCCAGTGCGACGACGCGCGCCGTCAACGCCGCGTCGCGTCGCCTGGGACGCGGCGAGGGCACGGTGGCGGGCGGCCGGGCCGGCCTCCGGCTGGACCCCCGACTGCTCGAGCACCTGAGCGCGGGGCGCCAGGTCGCGCTCGTCACAGGCACCAACGGGAAGACCACGACGACGCGGCTCCTCACGGTGGCGCTCGGCGCGACCGGCGACGCCGTCGTGAGCAACGAGACCGGCTCCAACATGCCGCCGGGCCACGTGGCGGCGCTCGCCGGGACGCAGGCGCGCCGCGCCGTGCTCGAAACCGACGAGGTGTACCTCCCGCGCGTCCTGACCGCGACGGGCGCGGCGACAGTGCTCCTGTTGAACCTGTCACGCGACCAGCTCGACCGGACGAACGAGGTGCGCATGATCGCCGGGAGCTGGCGGGCGGCCTTGGCGGCCGCACCGCACACGCACGTCGTGGCGAACGCCGATGACCCTCTGGTGGTGTGGGGGGCAGGCGCCGCGCGGGATGCGCACTGGGTGGGCGCGGGACTGCGCTGGCAGCATGACGCCGTGGGGTGCCCTTCTTGTGAGGGCCGGATCGTCTTCACCGAGGTTGGCTGGTCCTGCACGAGTTGCGCCTTCGCTCGTCCCGAGCCCGAAGCGACGTTGGTGGTCGGGGCCGACGGCACCGCCCAAGGCGTATGGGAGGACGGAAGAACGGCTCCGGTGCGGCTCTCGTTACCCGGGCGGTTCAACCAGTCCAATGCGTTGCTGGCCGCCGTCGCCGCGGAGGCGTCCGGTGTGGACGCGCTCCAGGCCCTGGCCGCCATGGAGGCGGTGCACGAGGTGGCGGGCCGCTTCACGGTGCGCTCGTTCGGCGAGGCGCGGGCGCGGCTCATGCTGGCCAAGAACCCGGCCGGCTGGGAAGAGCTCCTCGACCTGGTGGCGGGCTCGGACGCGCCGCTCGTGGTCAGCATCAACGCCCGGATTGCCGACGGCGCCGATCCGAGCTGGCTGTGGGATGTCCCCTACGAGCGCCTGAACGGGCGGGCCGTGATCGCCACCGGTGACCGCTTCCGTGACCTCTCGGTTCGTCTCCACTACGGAGGCGTGCAGCACAGCACCGAGCCTGAGCCGGTGCAGGCGGTGACCCGCGCCGCTGCCGCCGCCGGCACCGGATCGGGCGAAGTGGTCGACGTCATCGGCAACTACACCGCCTTCCACGACCTGCTGGGCGGGCAGCGGTGACCGCGCCGCTGCGCATTGCGGTCGTCTACCCGGACCTGCTGGGCACCTACGGCGACGGCGGGAACGGACTGGTGCTGGCCCGGCGCGCCGAATGGCGCGGGCTCGATGCCGTCCTCCTGCAGGCGCCGTCCGACCGCCCGCTTCCCGAAGCCGACCTCTACTGCCTGGGTGGAGGGGAAGACGGCCCCCAGGTTCGCGCCGCCCGTACCCTCCTCCATGACGGCACGCTGGCGCGGCGCGCCGCGGACGGCGCCGTCGTGCTGGCGGTCTGCGCCGGGTTCCAGATCGTCGGGCGGTCCTTTCCGGGCGCAGCGGGCGATCCCCACGAGGGCGTCGGGCTCTTGGACGTCGACACGGTGAAACCGTCGGGTTCTCGGGCCGTGGGTGAGGTGCTGGTCGACGTGGACGCGGCCGCTCTGGGACCACTGCCCCCGCTGACCGGCTTCGAGAACCATGGTGGCGCCACCGCGCGGCGGAGGGCACCGCCGCGCTGGGCCAGGCCGTCGTCGGCGTGGGGAACGGTTCTGGCGACGGAAGTGAGGGGGCCGTCCAGGGCCGGGTCGTCGGCACGTACCTCCACGGCCCGGTGCTGGCGCGCAACCCTGCCCTCGCTGACCGGCTGCTCGCTTGGGCCTTCGGCGAGGAGACGCTGTGTCCGCTGGACGACCGGGAGTCCGAGAGCCTGCGCGAGGAGCGGCTGGCCAGCGTCGGGGGTCGCCGTCGCCGTCGCCGCCGCCGCCGACGCCCCTAGGAAGCCGCCGTCTCAGGGCCGGGCGGTCGGGATCGATGATTCGAAAGGTAAGGACCGAAGCCGATGCGAACAGTGCTCAACCTGATCTGGCTGGTGTTCTCGGGCTTGTGGCTGGCGATCGGCTACGCGCTGGCCGGCCTCGTGCTCTGCGTCCTTGTCATCACGATTCCCTTCGGCGTCGCCTGCTTCCGTCTCGCCGCGTTCGTGCTGTGGCCGTTCGGCCGGGCCGTAGTGCGCAACCCGAATGCCGGCGCACCTTCGACGGTGGCCAACGTCCTGTGGTTCGTTTTGGCGGGGGTGTGGATGGCGCTGTCCCACGTGCTCCTCGGCGTGGTGCTGTGTCTCACCATCATCGGGATCCCACTCGGCCAGGGGAATTTCAAACTGGCAGCGGTGGCGCTCGCCCCGTTGGGGAAGGAGATCGTGCCGGCGAGCGATCCCCGCGCCCAGGCCGGCGCCATCATCTTCTGAGTCGCCATCGTGTTCTGAGTCGCCATCGTGTTCTGAGTCGCGGCCGGCGAGCCTCGGCGCGTCAACTCAAGCGACCGGACCCACCTCCAAGGTGAGCAGGTCGTGCGCCACGACCACGACACCGTCGAAGTGGGCTGCGGCCAACGCGATCCATTCCGGCTCGGCGCCGGGTTGGGGTGCCGGCACCAGATGGGTGAGGACGAGGGTGCCGACGCCGTTGCGCGCCGCCGTCCGTGCCGCATCCTCGACCGACGAGTGGTAGTCGAGGACGTCGACCAGTCTCTGCAGCCCGATCGGCTCGATCAGGTCCGGTCGCACCACGGTGTGCACGAGCATGTCAGCCCCCGTGCAGAGCTCGTCCAACCCGTCGCACGGGACGGTGTCGCCCGCGATGACCACCGACCGGCCGCCCTCTTCGACCCGGAAGCCGACCGTGGGGCGAACCGGAGCGTGATCGGTTGGCGCCGACGTGACGCGCACGTCCCCCTCCTGCAGCACGGTTCCCCGCTCGCATTCGACGACCTCCGCCGAGGGTCGCCACTGCAGGTCGGCGTGATGGTCGAGGCGGTAGCCGATGTCGAGCTCCAGCATGGCCTCGGTCGCCTGCACCAGCGACGTCGCGCCGACTGGCCCGTAGACCGGAAGGGGATGGGGCTGGAATGACGTGATCCAGCGCGAGGTGACGATGTCGTTGAGATCCGTGGTGTGATCGCTGTGCAGATGGGTCAGAAAGAGGCCGCGCAAGGCGCCGGCCGCAGAACCGGCCGCCGCCGCTCGCATGAGGACGCCGCGTCCGCAGTCGAACAGCAGATCTCCCGCACCGGTACGTACCAGCGTCGCCGGCCCGGCCCGCCCAGGATCGGGCAGCGGGCTCCCGCTCCCCAAGATGATCAGTTGCATGACATCGTCTCCTGACTCGCGAACGCGAACGCACCGCACCCTAGAGCGTCCCGGGCCGTGAACCCGAAGCAGTTGCTACCATCCGCCGTACGCCGTTCGGGGAGGAGCGCTCGTGTCGTCATGGGGTGAGGAGGACGTGGCCGCATTGCTCACCGAGCTTGGCTCGCATGGTTTCGGTGGCATCAATCCGGACGAGCAGCAGCTCCGCACGTTGCTGCTGTCCGACCACGGCGGCCCGCTGCAGTTCGTGAACCTGCTGTCGTACCGCATGGAGGCGAGGTACCCGGAGGACCACGAGCTGGCCCATGCCGGCCTGAGCGGGGCAGAGGCGTATGGGCGCTACGGAGCAGTGGCGCTCGACCATGTCGTCCGGCGCGGCGGATTGCTCTCCCTCTACAACGATGTGCTCCAGGTCCTCATCGGCCGGATCGGGCCCTGGGACCAGATCGCCGTCATGCAATACCCCGACACCCACGCCTTCGTGGACATGATCCGCGATCCGGCCTACCAGGCGGGTCTGGTCCACCGCGACGCCGGCCTTGCGGACACGGCCATCCTGGTCTCACGTCCCCTGCTCTGAGGTCGGGGGCGCCCACCCCGATCAATGCGGGCGGTCGATCGTGGTTGTCGACCGTTCAGTAGGGCCAGTCCGTCCCTCGCTCCCGTAACGGAGGCCCGTCGAGCGCCCAGGCGCGCCGCCATGGTGAGCCCGCAGGGCCGCGGTGCGCCGTCTCGGCTCCCTCGACCGGCGCGACCGCACTGATCGAACGCCGGGCCTGCCACCAGTCGGAATGGACCTCTCGGGACAGCGTGGCGACAGCGGCCTCGACGCGGTCCGAAAAGCGGTGTGTGTTCTCGCCCTCATCGGGTGACAGCGGGGCGCCGAAGAGCACGGCGATGGGAGCACGGCGCAGGCGGCTGCTGCCGCGCGACTCGGTGCCCGATCCCCCGGGTGCATGCCCCTCCGACGCCGCGCTCTTGGGCAGGACGTGTCGTGTCCCGTGCAGGTAGACCGGCACGACCGGTCGACCGGTGCGACGGGCCAAGTAGGCGGCACCGGCCGTGAACGGCTGGGACCAACCGTCGGGCGAGCGTCCGCCTTCGGGGAAGATGACGAGATTCCAGCCGTCCGCTATCAGCTCCGCGGCGGTGTCGCCGGACTTGCGGTTGACCCTGCTGCGCTCGATCGGGATGGTGGCCAGGGCGAACGACGACAGCACCGACTTCCAGGTGCGGTCGAAGAAGTAGTCCGAAGCCGCCGCCACGACGGTGTGGTGGCGGAACTCCACCGGCAGCGTCGTCAGCAGCAGGGGAGTGTCCATGTGGCTGGCGTGGTTTGCGGCGAAGATCACCGGTCCTTCGAGGTGCTGCAGATGTTCGAGCCCGCGGACGGTGGCCGGCGCCAGCAAGCGGGCCGCCGGGCGGGCCAGGTTGTCCATGACCACCGCGCGGGCCAACCGGACCGGATAGCGGCGCGACCACTCGTGGTCGTAGTCGAGGCCGACCTTGCGTTCGGGATCGGGGCGCTCGACGGTCGTTGGCCATGACGGAGCCGCCAGGGGGAAGCGCGCGGAGCGAATGCGGTCCCGCAGTCCCGACCGTGCCATCAGTGCACGTCCGACATGAAGATAGGTGGATTGTGCATGTGCGTCAGGGTGGGGGAGGGTCCGACGACGTCGGATGCGATCTCGAGAGCGTCGTCCAGCGAGCTGGCCGGTGAAAAGCCGAGCCGGCG
Organism: uncultured Acidimicrobiaceae bacterium; assembly: GCA_963738135.1. Classification (GTDB taxonomy): domain Bacteria; phylum Actinomycetota; class Acidimicrobiia; order Acidimicrobiales; family RAAP-2; genus Bog-473. The sequence continues at coordinate 493,316 of CAVTVK010000002.1, forward strand.
CACGGCCTTGGGATCCCCGCCGACCACGATGACCCGTCCCAGATGCGCCAGGGCGTGCGCGCACCAGTACCACATGTAGAAGGGGTGGACGCCGTGGTAGGCGTGTCCGGTTCGGTAGAGATGCACGTACCAGGGGTCGGTGGCGAACGACTCCTCGAACTCCTTGTGCATCTGCACCGGGTCCACCGTCTGCGTCAGGACCTGTTCGTAGAAGTCGATGTAGCTGGGATGGTGGCCTGGGTGGAACTCGGGGCGGGTCGGGTGCTTCATGATCAGCACACCGCCCTCGCGCACCAGCGGCTTACCCCTGTACATGTTGAAGAAATAGCCGAGTCCGAGGCAGGCCACCAGGATCGGGTTCATGATCGAATTCACGTTGTACGGACAGATGTAGGGAAGCCCCATCGTGAGAATGTCCGTCTGGCCCTCGACGTCCACGCCCTGTTGGGCCCACACGTTCGCCGTCGTGACTGCATGCACGGCCTCCACTTCACCAGCCTGGACCGAGGTCAGCGCGTGGGGGGAGCGGATGGAGTGGAAGATCTGGCGGGCCAGGCGGGGCGGCACCTTGGACAGTGCCTTCGAAGTGGCGGCGTACGAGGCCCGATCGCGCAGCGACCATTCCCACTCCCGTTTCTGCAGGAAGCTGAAATTCGAGGGGAAGGTGTCGTTGTTGAGCGTCGTCTCGATCTGGAAGATCTTCACACCGGACTCGGCGATGAGACGGCCCATGCGCCAGTTCGCCGAGTGCAGCTCGGACGCCGGCTGGTCCATGAACGACTTCGAGTGGCGCATCGTCTGCGGATTGTGGTGGTGGCGCAGGCTGCGGTAGCTGGCCAGCCCGGTCGCCACGCTCTTGTGGCCGCCGTCCATGGAGACCAGGTTGATGTTGACGTACACCAGCAGGTCGGATGTGGCGGCCCGCTTGTTGATCTCCACCTCTTCGCCCTGGTCCGTCTCCCCGACGAAGAGGAGGTTGTCGGGATCCTCGGCGTCGTGCTGGGTGAGCAGACCGTGGGGGGCGAAGGCGTCATAGACCCGGTCCCCCAGCGCGTGGCGCAGCTCGTCCTCGGTCATCCGGCGATGCAGCGCCAACGCGGCGATGAGCTCGACGTCGTCCACTCCCGCCTCCGCCGCCATGTCGAGCACCGTCTCGATCACCATCTGACGGATGTCGGGCGCTTCCATGGGCGGCAGCGGCAGCGAGACGTCATCGAAGCAGATGGTGAGCTTCATGCCCGGGCGCAGGAGCGCCGGCAGTGGGTCACGGTCGCCCTCGGGGTGGAGCAAGGCGTGACGGATGGCCCGGTAGGGGTCCTCGATCGCCTTCATGGGCTCGGGGGCGTAAACGACGCGGCTGCCCTCGGGCAGCGTCTCGAGGGCAAAGCCCTCGCCGCTCCAGAACAGGGTCGGTGGGGTCGACTTGTCGACCTCGAGGACGAAGCCTGGACGGCGGCTCATCGGATCGGTCCTTTCCGTACGTCGAATGCGATCTTCACTGCGCCACGGCGCCCGGCGGCGCCGGCATGGGCGACGGCATCCTCGAAGCGGGCCAGTGGATAGGTGGCCGAGACGAGTCGCCCGGTCTTGTGTGCGGCGGCGACGTCGAAGGCCAACGAGAACGTCGGCACATCGTCGTTCGCTCGGGTGCCATCGCTCGCAGTGCTCCGTTCGGTCCCGTACGCGTAAGCCCCAGCCAGGCGCACCTCGCGGTGCCAGAGGGGAGCCAGGTCGACGGTCACTTTGCCCGGCATGCCGACCAGCGCCACGGTGCCACGTGGGCGCACCATGGCCAGCGCCTGTGCGATCGATTCGGGGCTGCCCACGCAGTCCAGCACGACGTCGGCGCCGCCCGACAGCGTCGCCGTCACTCCCGAGGGACCGCCGTAGGACAGCGAGCGAGAATGCCTGCGCACGGCGCGCCCGAGCTGCTCGGACGGCAAGGCCTCGGTGGCGCCCAACTCGCGCGCCAGGCGCTGCTGGTGTGCGTAGCGTGCCCCCACCAGCACGGCCGCCGGGGTCGCGCACCGCCCTTCTGCGGAAAGGTGGCTGAGGGCTGCCGTCACGAGCAGGCCGAGCGTGCCCGCTCCGATGATGGCGACGACATCTCCTGTCTCGATCGGCGCGCCCAGCACAGCGTGTACGGCGCAGGCGACTGGCTCCACCGTCACGGCGTCTTCGTCGGTCAGCGTGTCGGGCACTGCGTAGAGCTGACTGGAGTGCGCCACGAGGCCCGTGCTCGACCAGCCGCCACCGGTGTCGGCGCAGAAGCCCGTCTGCAAGCCGGGGCGGATGTGCCCGAAGGCGACAGAGCCACAGTTGCCCACGTGTCCCGCCTGGCAGGCGGGACACGGCGGCTCGATCCCGCGGGCCACGCAGCCGAGCACGGGCTGCAGCACCACCCGGCTCCCGGCGCGGAGGAGGTCACCGTCGGCACCCGAGGCGTCTTCGGTCAGCGTGCCAACGACCTCGTGGCCCGGGACGAACGGGAAGGAGACGATGTCCTCGAAGTAGCGCGAGCTGCGTCCGTCCAGGGTGGCCAGGTCCGACCCGCATATGCCGGACAGAACGGGCTCGACGTGCACCCAGCCCTCTGCGGGCACGGCGGGTGCGTCGCGCTCGACCAAGCGCAGTGGGCCCACGCCGGCCCCGCGTCCCGATCCGAAAGACGACACCACCCGCGCCGCGGCGAAGCGGGGGAGTGACCGTTCGAACAGAAGCGTGCTCACCGGCCCATCACCGCCTTGGGCTGGCGTACGTCGAAGGGGCCGAGCGGGAGGGGGCGGTGCGATCCGCCCTCCGCCTTGGCCCAGTGCTCCACGTGCCAACCGCGACGGCGTGCGATGGCCGACAGTCGAGACTCGGGGTTCACCGCCACGGGGAACCCGACCGCTTCGAGCATGGCCAGGTCACTGGCCGAGTCGGCGTAGGCCACCGATTCCTCGAGGGAGAGCCCGTGCCGCGCCGCGTAGTCGGCCAGCACCAGTGCCCGGGCCTCACCGATGGGCGGGAGTGTGGTCAGGTGCCCCGTCAGGCGTCCGTCGTGCGACTCCATCTCGGCGCAGATGATGTCGTCGAACAATGGCCGGATCGGCTCGATGATGAAGTCAAGCGCTCCCGTGATGAGCAGCGTTCGGTGTCCGGCCGCCCGGTGCGCCCGCACCCGCGCGAAGCCGTCGGGGAACGACCGCGTGAGGAGCTGACGGTGGAAGAGTTCCCACGAGTCCTCGCGCAGACGGTCGACGGGGGCATCTTCGAAACGCCGGTAGAAGGAGCGCAAGAAGTCACCGCGATCGCGCCGGTCGAGGGCGAGCAGCGAGGGTGCCTGTCGAACGAGTTCGGCCACGAACCGGGCCCGACGCGCCGGCGACAGGTGACGGCTGGCGAGCCAGGCGTAGGTGTCGACCACGTTGGAAGACATCAAGGTGTGCTCGAGGTCGAAGACGGCGAGGTGCCGGTCCGGCGACAGGATGGCCCGCCGCTGCCGCTCCGGTCGCTTGTCCACCACCGATTTGCCGGGCTTGGTGCGCACGCGGGTGTGTTCGAGCACCGAGGGCAAGTGGATCTCGTGCACGTAGTGGTCCCAGTCGATGACGCCGGGGTCGAACTCGAAACGGTCGCGATCGTCGTCGTCGCCCGTTTCCCACAGCTCGATCAGGTTGTCGACCCGGTAGCGCGCGTCGGTCTCGGTGTACGCGCCGTACAGCTCGACATAACCGAGGGCGCGCTTGGCCAGCGCGTGCCGGTCTTCCATCCGGGCGGCCAGCTGCGCCTGCCTGCCTCGGATCGGCAAGGCAGTGATCAACTTCTCTACGAAGGTCATGGCCGCGTCGGCGCGCTTGAGCTGGCGCTGGACCCGTCCCCGCCCGGGGAAGGACCACTCCGGCACGTTGATGGGCTGGCCCCGGTCGTCATAGAGCGGGTTGCGGCTGAAGAAGTCCTCCGACAGTTCGACCAGGTGTCCGTAGCGCAACGGGTTCCGCACGCCGGATGCGACGTGGTACACCTTCGGCCGTCCCGGCTCGGGCCCGCGTGCGGCCACGGCCAGGATGGCCGCCACGACCAGGTCCACCGGGATCACGTCGACGATGCCTTCGGGCACGCCGGGGAATTCGCGCAGCAGGCCGCGGGCGTACGAGACGATGATCGGCTCGGCCATGCGGAAGCCGCGGATCCAACCGGGCCGGGGCTCCGCCAACGCGGACTCGATGATGGAGGGCCGCACGAACGTGATCGGCACCCGGCCTTCCCACTGCTCGACGAGGGCGCGCTCACCGAGCGCCTTGGTGAAGGGATAGGCGTCGGGCCAGCCCAGCGAGATCGCCCGTGCCGTGCCAGCCGTCACGAGCTCGTCGCTGACCCAGTCCTCGCGCAGCCTCTCGGCCTTCGACGCGATCAGATGGTCGCCGGCCGCGCCGATCTCCGCCCGCGCTCGCTTGGTGAAGGCGCGCAGCCTCTCGGGCTTGCGGGACTCGGCCTCGAGGTCGTCGCGTAGCCGTCGCGCCGACGTCACCTCGGCCTCCCACGGCACATCGAGGGTGAAGCGGTTCTCGCTGAGGAGCTCCTCCTTGGCCTCACCCTGGTGGGTGCTGGCGACGTAGGCCGTCGAGACGGCGACGAGATGCGCACGCGATCCCGTGTCGGCGATGGCTGCCGCCACCCGGGACGGACCGAGAAGGTTGATCTCGACGGCCTGCGTCAGGGGGGCGTCGAAGGAAACGGTGGCGGCGGAGTGGATGACGACGTCCGCCGCGGTGAGCGCGTTGCGACCTTCCTCGTCGAGCCCCAATCCGTCTTGGCTGACGTCACCGGGCACGGCGCGGACCCGGCGCGCCACCTCTTCGTCGAAGCCGTCTCCCAGTTCGGCGCGCAGGCGGTCGAAGCAGTCGTTCTTGATCACCTCGCGGGCGAGGCGGGCCGCCGCGTCCGACCGGCGCCCGGGTCGCACGAGCACGGTGACCTCGGCCGCGGGGACGCAGCGGACGATGCGCTCGACCAGGGCGGTGCCCAGGAATCCCGTGGCCCCGGTGATGAAGAATCGTTTCCCACGGAGATCCCGCTCGATGGGCATCGGAAATGTCTACCACCGCCCGTCGATTGTGTCTACCATTTGGTAAGTGCCCAGCTCGTCGACCAAAGACCGCATCCTGGATGCCGCGCTGGCCTCCTTCGCCAGCAGGGGATACGAGGCCACGTCCCTCGACGCCGTCGGGAAGGGACTCGATCTGACGAAGCAGTCCATCCTCTATTGGTTCCCATCCAAGGATGCGCTGTTGGAGGCAGTCATCGCCCGCAGCGCAGACGACCTGTCACTCGCGCTCGAGACAGCGCTCAGCGGCGCGGGGAAGGGCTGGGGTCGGGTGGAGGCGGTCGTCCGTTCCGTGTTCCGTCTCGCGGCGCGCCAGCCGGACCTGCTCGGCTTCCTGCGCGAGGTGGGGCGACTGGGGCCGCCGGCGGCGACCCAGATGACGCTCGCCCTCGACCCTCTGGTGCAGCGCGCCTCGGCGTTCCTGCAAGCCGAGATGGACGCGGGCGCCATGCGGCGCCACGATCCCCGGTTGCTGCTCTTGGCCATCTACTCCACCGTGATCGGGATGGTGACCGAAGTGGAGGTGTTGCGCGCCCTGGGTGAAGAGCCGACGGCCCGCTCGCTCGTGCGGCGTCGGACGGACGCACTCCAGCTGTTGCGCTCTGCGCTCCTGATTGAACCCGTGGACTGAGTTTCCCGGCTTTGGCTCCGCGCTGTCGGCCTCTTACTCGGTCGCCTTCGGGATCTTCTTCCGAGGTGGCGCCTTCGGCGTATAGCGCTTGCTGGCAGTGGGTGGTTTGCGAGCGCCCGGCGTCGAACTCGTCTTCGCTGATGTGCGGGCCGCTTCCTTGCGCTGCCGCCCTCGGGGTCGCGCCGCCGCTTCGCGCGCGATGACTTTGGAGTTGGTCGTCCCGTACTTGTTGATGCGCCAGGCCCGCAGCATCAAAAATCCACCGAGCAGAATGAAGCCGAATCCGATCAGCCCGACGAACAGCGTGAAGGCGAAGCCGATCAGGAAGAGATCGAACGCGACAAGGGTTCGCTTCCGCTTCCAGAGGGCGACGAACCCGATGGCGCAAAGCACGAGGATGGCGCCGCCGAGCAGCTTGGCGTCGGGCGCCACGGCGATGCTGTTCTTGCCGTCCTTGGTGACCTTGTTCTGGGCGATGAAGTAGAGGGGAATGGCAATACCGGCAACGGTCGCCAGGACCAACGCCCCCAAGGTCCACTTGGCTTCCGCCGGGTCCATGGTGGACATGGCGGCCTTGCGCTCCTCGGGAGGCAGGACCTCCGGGGGATCCCCCTTCCCTCCGGAGCCACCCGGAGGCGGGGGCCCGGTGAAGGCAGCCATGATCCGACCGCTCAAGGTTTGAGGCTTGCTGCTGCCGTTTTCGCCGGTGGAAGACATGGCCATCTCAGGGTACCGGTGCCACCTCGGCTCCCCAAATCACCCCACGCCGCCAGATGTCGTGTTCTCGCCCGCGACGGTCGTGTCCGGCAAATCCACCAGGCGCTTCGCACAGCTGGTGAGAGCGCCGCCGCAGGTATTGGGAGACTTCATGTGCTGCCACCGCACTCACTGTTCCACCTCGTTCAGTGACAACGGTTGTCGGTTGCATCATGGCCTCGATGCGTGCTATTTCCTGATTGTTGGGGGGGGTTGCTCTTCACCTGAAGAGCGGCTGGCGTTCGGGAGGAGTTGCGACATGCGGCGATCGAGGATTCTTGTCTTTGTAGCCGCCCTGGCCCTGGGCTCAGCAGTGAGTGTGGTGCCGGTAGCAGTTGCCGGCGCGCAACCACCGAGCACCGCCGTCGTCTTTCCATCGAACGGCGCCACGGTGGCAGGGGCCCAGGTCGTGCTCGACGCCAGCGTCTCATCCGGAGTGACCAATGTCACGTTCGAGCTCACGGGAGGCACTCTCAACGATTCGGTGATCGCCACCGCCAGCGCCAAGCTGTACGGGTGGGTCGCCACCTGGGACAGCACCACCGTTTCGCCCGGGACCTACACCCTTCAGAGCGTCGCGACCGCTGGTGGCTCCACCACGACGAGCGCGGGGATCTCCATCGTTGTGGTCGCCACGGGACCACCCCCGAGCACCAGTGTCCTGGTTCCATCGAATGGTGCCACCGTGTCAGGGGCCCAGGTCGTGCTCGACGCCAGCGCAACTTCAGAGCCTGCGATCATGGTCCAATTCGAACTGACGGGTGGCGTCCTGAGCGACTCGGTTATCGCCACCGCTCGCCTCACCTACTACGGGTGGGTCGCAACTTGGAATAGCACCGCCGTGGCCAATGGGACGTACACCCTGCAGAGCCTGGTGACCTACGACGGCAATTTCGTCCCGGCGGCAACCAGCCCTGGCATCACGATCACCGTGGACAACGCGCCGCCGAGCGTCTCCCTTTTGGTGCCGTCCTCCGGTGCGACAGTCTCGGGCAACCAGGTCGTACTCGACGTCGCCGCGTCAGCGGGCGTGAAGCAGGTGACTTTCGGATACCTCGCGAGCGGCTGTCCCGTCGGTGGTCCAATGGAGCCGCCTTTCTGCATCCTTGGCAATGCCGTTCCCACTTACTACGGGTGGATCATCTTCTGGAACACCACGGGCGTTCCAAACGGGAACTACCCGTTCCTCTACAACGCCTCGTACGGGAGCGGTGTGAGCACGATCGGCAATTTCACGCTCACCGTGGCCAATTAGTGGCAGCCCACGGTCGTCGTTCCATTGAACAACGACACTGTCTGGGGTGCGGTCTACCTGTGACTCCGCCGCAGAGGTCTACGGCGCGACCCGAGGATGAGTCGATCGGGAGATCAGGGAAAGTCCGGCTGAGGCCGGTCTGATGTCCCGCCTCGGAGCGAGATCATCAAGAAGCACCCCGAAAACAGGTATTGCTTCCCTTAGTGGATGGTGTTAAACAGCGCCCATTGGGAATACTGGCGGTGCCCCGATGAGAAATGGATCACGTAGTCGGTCGTACCTACGTGTGTCCGTGGCTGCACTTCTGGCTGGCCTGATTGTGGGGCTGGTCGCCGAGTCTCCGGCCACGGCCACGACGCCGACCACACGCGTGCTCGTCCCCTCTGCCGGGGCGACGTTGTCGGGTACAACGGCGACCTTGGATGCCACCGCTTCCAATGCGACCAGCGTGGAGTTCTGGATCGCGGGCGGCTCCTACGGCTACGGCAAGATGATCGGCACGGCCAAGCTCACCCTTGTCGGATGGGTGTACAGCTGGAACACCACGACTGTCCCCGACGGCTCCTACGATCTGCTCTCCGAGGCAATCGGCGCCGGCGGCAGTGCCTTCAGTGCCGGTGTCCCCATCAAGGTGAGCCATAGTCCGCTGGCGACGAGCGTGCTCGTCCCCACCAGCGGGGCGAGGCTATCGGGAACGACCACCTTGGACGCCTCCGCCTCGAACGCCACCAGCGTCGAGTTCCGGCTCTTCGGAGGCATCTACCGCTATTCGGCCCCGGTGCTCTGCACGGGCACGCGGACCTACTACGGATGGTTGTGTTCCTGGAACACCACGACGATTCCTAGCGGCTCATATGTCTTGGTATCTGAGGCCTTTAACTCGGTTGGAAGCGCATTCAGTTCGGGCGTCAGCGTGACCGTCAATGCCCTGTCGTCATCAGCTGCCTTCGTTCAGGCCGACGACACGGGCACCTTTAACGGGAACACCACCAGCATCGGTAGTGGCCAGTACAACCAGGTGCTTGCTCACAACACCGGAATCGGCCACTCTGTCGTTCTCGAAATCCAGACCCTGACCGACCCCGGCACCCAGACGAATACCGTCACCAGCGTCTCCTCAGGGATGGGCACCTTCCAGTTGGTCAACTCGTACAACGATCTGGCCGACACCGAAATTTGGGTCTGCTTGCGCACGACCGGCGCGGCCGACACGCTCACGGTTAACACGCCGACCAATGCTTGGAACGCTTTTGCCATCGAGTTCAACGCTCCCGCCACTGGCTTCATAAACGGTGGGGGCCGGTCACTTATCCGAACTACCTCGCCAATCAGAGCTGGACCGTCTCACCCGGAAAGGCTGGAAATATCGCCGTTATGGCGATGGATACCCTCGGGGCCTATGTGACCGGGCCGGCGGCACCCTGGACGTACTACAACGCGGGGTACTGGGACTTCCCCAACGGGACCTCGGCGGCTTGGCAGGTGGCTCCGTCATCATCTCCTCTCACTGCCACCTGGGTTACAGACGGAGGAGAGAGCAGCTCTCAGGGTGTGGTGCTCGAGTATTAGGAGGCAACCACACGAGAATGTGATGTCGCGCCCGACTTCACACGTCTTGGGTAACGAGCGCCATGCCCAGCTGGAGAGGACCAGGTGATCTCTGAGCGTCGGAGGCAAGGTTTTGCGCTGTACTTCCGGAGTCGCCCACTCCCCACGAATGAGCCACCGGCGGCCCTCTAAGCCCCCGGGCGCATCCTTCCCAGATTGCCTAAGCCAAGTGGGTTATCCCTCTGACAGACACTCAGCAATGAACGGCACCTGGCGGAGTCCCATCCGTCATGACCTTCGTTGATGATGGGGCGTCGGCAAATGTCGTCCTGCTGTGACTTCGGCGTCAGATGAATCGAATCCTGACGTCTCCGTAGGCGCCCGCTCGACTTCCATCTGATCGGTCAACCTCGATGAGGCCAGTCCTTTCTGCAGGCCTCAAGGTTTTGGTCTTCAGATGAGCCTGCAAGAAGGGCGTTCGGAGGAGGGTCACGTTGTAGACATCGTATACTGAGAACCAGCGGCCGTCAAACACCTGACGGAGTTCTTCAGTAATGGACCGGTATCGACCTCGGGTTGGAACAGGACCAGTTGTCCAGTTTCAGTTTGGGCGACGTGACCTGTGCCTTCAACGGGGTCTACCGCCCACATTGGCCAAACGCCCCTTGCCGGGAACCACGCGCAAGGGTGTCCCTGGTGTTGCTTCGATCTGCGGCTGATGGAAGTATCTGACGACGGTCGGACAGTCAGCTATACGCTGTTGGTGCGTGATGCCATGGTCACGGACGATGGTCAAATAGGAAACCCGCTGCTCAGAAGTAAAAATGCGGGCGCTTAGCTCAGCTGGTTAGAGCGCAGCCTTCACACGGCTGAGGTCGTGGGTTCGAGTCCCGCAGCGCCCACCAGGTCAGAGGCGCTAATCGGGGATCTGGCCAAAAAAGAGATGTCCTAGAAATGTCCTAAGCCCGACTAGGGTTTTGGGCATGGGTCCGAGGGCTCGAAAACCATCATCATCTCGTAGGACACCGGGCACCGGAACGATGCGCGAACGGCCCCTCGGCTCTGGACGTTGGCAGCTGCGCGCCTTCGCAGGTTTCGACGAGCTGACGGGCTCACCGCGACAGGTCACGAAGACGTTCGTCGGTACGGAAGCGAAGGCGAAGGTCGCGCTGGGCAAGTTCGTCGCCGACGTCAACGACGGCAAGTTCGAGCCCACCACGGCGACGGTCGGCGAGCTCCTCGATAAGTGGCTTGAGGCGGCAACGGTGTCACAGCGACCGCGCACGCTTGAGGAGAATCGCCGCAAGATCGAACACCGGATCCGCCCGGCGCTCGGGAGCGTCCGGCTGAACAAGCTGTCCCCAGCGCTTCTCGACACCGCCTACCGCCAATGGCTCGACGAGGGCCTGTCGCCAGCGACCGTGCACAAGTACCACTCCATCCTCAGCGCGGCATGTCGTCAGGCGGTCAAGTGGGGGTGGCTGGGCTCGGCACCGACCGAGCGGGCCACGCCGCCGCGGGTGGAGCGCAAGGAGATGGTCGTCCCCACGCCGGAGCGACTAAGAGCTCTGATCCAGGCGGCCGAGTCGTCGGACTCCGTGCTCGCGACGGCGGTGGCATTGGCGGCGCTGACCGGGGCCCGCCGCGGCGAGCTGGTGGCGCTGAGGTGGTCCGACGTCGACCTCGACGCGGGCACCGTGCGGATCGCTCGATCTCTGACTGTCGCCGGCGGTGAGCACCATGTCGGTTCGACGAAGACCCACGCATCGCGGGGTCTGGCGCTGGACCCGGCCGCCGTGGCCGTCCTGAAGCGCCGTTGGGCAGAGATGGAGGACCTGGCGATTCGGGCCGAATCACCACTTGTCACCGATCCGTTCGTCCTCAGCTACAACGCCAACGGGGCTATCCCGGCCAACCCGGACACCTTCACGCACCGTTTCGGGGCGCTGTGCGACGCCATGGAGGAGCCGGCGCTCAAGCGCCTCCGAAAGAAGCATCCGAAGGCCAAGCGGGCGGATCTGGTGCCGAAAGACCGGTGGCCGTACAGGTTCCATGACCTGCGGCACTTTTCGGTCACGACCCTGATCGCAGCTGGCGTCGACGTTCGAACGGTGGCGGAGCGCCACGGGCACGCCAGGGCGACCATGACCCTAGACAGGTACGCACATGCCCTACCTGAAAGGGACCGAGCTGCGGCGGCGCTATTGGGAGAGGTGCTCGATCTGTAGCCCGACTAGGAGAAAATGGGTACGTAGTCATGTTTCGTTTCGAAATTCAGAGACGTCAATCTTGGCCGTGGAGATACCGCTCCAGGCGCGGCACCGAGACCCTCCACCTTCCTCCGATATGGATGGCCGGGCTGAACTGTCCCGTACGACACAGGCGGTAGAGGGTGTCAGGATGGAGACCGATACGCCGGATGACGCCGCCATGGTCAAAACCTTGATCCATGAGGCGGCCCACGTCTTGTTGCATCAGAACCTGCCCGGGCGTGAGCTGCCCCGACCGCTCAAAGAGGTCGAGGCCGAGTCGGTGGCCTATGTGGTCGCCTCTGGTGCACGGGATGCCGACCGACGACTACAGCTTCCCCTATGTCGCCGGCTGGGCCGGCGAAGAGCCCGACAAGGCCATTCGGGAGACCCAGGCCAGGGTGAACGTGGCGGCCCGTGCGATCATCGCCGAGTCTCCGGCCGAGCAGACTGCCGGCAGCAAGCCGCCGGGCACCGACCTGGCCGTGGCCGCAGCTCGGCAACTCGACGGCAGAGGCGGCGACACGAAGCGCCGACGTGACGACCCAGCTGGCCGGACAACGGTGTCCGAGGCGACGGCCGAGTTACAGGGGACCTGAGGTCGCGTGAGAGCTCCCGCGCCACGCCCGCACCCCTCCGAGTCGACCGATCTGGCTTCTCGGTGCCGTGGCTGTCAGCGGGGTTCTCGTCGGCGTCCTGTGGCTGGCCGGGGCAGCCTCGGCCTGGGTCTCGGGTCACCGTGATCCCACGCAGGCGATCTGCTCGCCGGCGTCGCCGCGTTCGCGCACGGCGGTGACCCGAGCCGGGCCTGGCATGCCCCCGTCGGCCCGGCCGTTCTCTATTGGACGCTCACTTGCTGGCCCTGGCGCTGGTCATCGCCGTCGCGATCGACGGCGTGGCATCTGCTGTCGTGCGGAGCGCACGAAGGCAAAGGAGGACCCGACAGCGATCGTCGGCCTGGCCAACCGACGCCAGGTGAAGGCCGCAGCCGGGGCGGAGGCTCTTCTCGCTCGCGCCGGAACGCTGCGACCGTCGCTGGATCGTCCGGCTCCCGCCGATGTGGGGTACTGCCTGGGCTCGTCGCGTGGGGTCGAGTGCTGGTCCTCGGTGGAGGACTCGATGGTGCTCCTCGGACCTCCCCGAAGCGGCAAGGGTTACAACATCGTGATCCCGATGCTGCTCGACGCGCCAGGGGCGGTCATCACCACCGCGACGCGTGCGGACAACCTGTCGGCCACGATGACGGCGCGGGCGGCCTGCGGGGCCCGGTCGGGGTGTTCGACCCCCAGGGCTTGGCGACCGGCAGTCCCCTCGGCCCTGCGCTGGTCCCCGGTGCGCGGATGCGAGCGCCCGCAGACCGCCATGATCCGGGCCAACGCTCTGTGCGCCGACGCGGGGGAGGGGACAGAGTCGGGCACGCTTTTGGCGGCAACAGACGGTGGCCGCTGTGCGCTGCCTTCTGCACGCCGCTGCGCTCGATGATCGGGCCCCGGCCGATCTCTACCGTTGGTCGCTCTCCCCGGCCGCGGCCAAAGACGCGGTGGACATCCTCGTCCACGCCCGCCGGCGCCGCCTTGGCATGGGACAAGGCAGCTCGACGCCATCGTCTCGGCCGATCAGCGCCAACGGGACTCGATCTGGGCCATGGTGGCCAACGCCTTCGCCGCCCTGGCCGATCCCCAGGTGCTCGACGCCGTCTCACCCGGGTCCGGGTGAGGACTTCGACCCGGCCGACTTCTTGCGCAAGAGCGGGACCCTGTACCTGATCGGTACGGCGTCGGGCGCGAGCGCCACCGCCGGCCTCGTGGCCGCCCTGGTCGAAGACGTGGTCGAAGTGGCCCGCCGCCTGGCGGCCGGCTCCCCGGGCGGACGTCTCGACCCACCGCTCGGGCTCATCTTGGACGAGGCGGCCAACTACCCGCTTCCCAGCCTCGGCGCACTCATGTCCGAAGGGGGAGGGACCGGCATCACCACCTTGGCCTGCCTCCAATCCCTCGCCCAGGCCCGGCACCGCTGGGGCCGCGAGCAGGCCCAAGGCATCTGGGACTCGGCCATCGTGAAGATCGTGCTCGGCGGCGGCGGCGATGCGGACGACCTCGCCGACATCGCTCGCCTCGTCGGCGACCGCACCGAGCGCGAGTACAGCAAGACCCGCCAGCCCGGTGGCGGCACGTCGGTCTCGGCGTCCACCCGGGAGCGGGCCATCCTCGACCCGTCCGCCATTCGCTCGATCACTCCTGGCCACGGGCTTGTGCTGCTGCGATCGGCCCGACCGATCATGCTGTCGCTGCGCCCGTGGACGGCACGCCGTGATGCAAGAACACTTCTGCGCGATCAAGCGGGCGTCGAAGAGGCTATCCGCACGGCGGCCGCGCTGAGATGGTCGGACGATGCGTGCTTCTCGCCAGCTCACGCAATGACAGAGGGCACCGACAGCGGGATGCCCAGCAACCAAGGGCGCAGAGAGATCTCCGAGGTCGAACGCGTCGCCGCACTGGCCAAACTGTTCGACGCAGACGGTACTGTCGACTTGGGCGAGGTATCCGGAACGATGTATTGGCCGGACCTCTTGCCAAGTGAGACCCAACGAGAGTGGGACCTGCTGCGGGCCTGGGTCGAACACCTTATGGCGCGGTTCACCCATCTCGACCACCACGTCATTCCTCGATGTTGGTTTCGCCATAACGGCCACGTCGAAGCCCTTGCCGCGTTGCGCGACCAAGAGATGGCGAATTACTCCGAAACCGCCCCGGGTACATCAGCCGTGGAGTTCACCGGGCTTTTCGCGACATCGAAGCCCGTCTGCCGCGAGTGGACCGGCCAGTTAGCATGCGGAGCTACTCACGAGGCCACTACCCATCGGATTCCACAGCTGGATACCGTCGAGTGGGGCCAGTTCGTGAATGACGACGTGAGTCGTCGAGATGCCCTAGCCGTGGCCACAACGCTGGCCGAGTAGGAGTCAGTAGTGGCTGCTCGGACTGAGGCATTCCAGAGGGCTCTAGAGGCGCCAGAAGGCGAAGCAGTTCTGCGGCGCCTGTTGCCGATTGCGGCGGCGGCAGAGTACCTCGGAGTTTCTCGGCCAACGGTGGAGCGGCTTGTGTCCAGCGGCGGGCTTCCAATAGTGAAGGTCGCCGGATCCACCCGCTACGACATTGAGGACCTTGATGGGTTTGTCGAGAGAAATCGATGTCGCATGCGCAAGAGGATGCCGTAACGGACCCCTGGGCAACGGAGTGACTCGGCTCGGACTCAAGATGCAGCTGGCGGCAGAGGTCCTCACTGGAATCAGAGACTGAAAAGGGGCCGGGACAGAACATCCCGGGCGTCGCGAGCACCTGATGGCGACTGGCCGCATCCGTTGGAGAGTTTGGGGCGGAGTGACACCGTACGGGCCGGTGAGAGATAACCGAGCTCGGTCTATCAAAAGGGGGATCGCGTGCTATGGATGACGTCACCGAACACCCGGTCGTGCGACGACGCAGGGACTTCCGCCTCGTGCGGACACCGCCGTCCTCCAGATCGTCTTGGGGCTGTTCTGGATGGTCTCTGAGTCCGAGTTGAGCGGCTCCTGGGAGACTCTCCTTTCGCGAGCATCCAGATAGCGAAGAATAGTGACGACCGCCCATGAGATGATCCCCCAGAACGCCACCATGGCGAGGCCCATCGCGATGGATAGGGCCCAGAGCCCGATTCCAATCTCGTTGAAGGGGTACATCAAGGTGCTCCTTTCTTCTCAAGGATCGACAAGACCGTCAGAAGCCGGACGAAGGTCTCGTTCGATTAATTCGATCTGCTCATGAGCCACGCCTCGACGCCGGCGCGAACACTTGGATGAGCCGCTATCGCGGCGAGAGCAAGGGCATCATCCTGAGTGAATGTACGGGTCGTCTCATGATTGGCAACCAGGAGCCCCACCGTCGTCCAAGGGTCAAGACCGGGGACGGTAGCAACAATCGCATGGCGAATCCCAGGCAGTGGATGATCGAGTGAATACCACTGAGAGTCCGTCGATGAAGACGTGGCGTTGACGCTCCACCGGTCCCCTGGAATGATCGACCACCGGTGACCAATGGCCTGCCTCCCGGATACCTTGTCGATGACGAACCCACCGAACCCTCTGACACAACCAGCGCGCCCATTTCAGCTCCGGTCATCTTGCGAGCGACTTCGGACACATAGAGAGGGCGCGACCAGGGCGCGGTCGTTCCAATCCCGAACGGTCACGGGGCATGGCGCCGTCATAGGTTTGCCTTGATCTGCAATTCTTCACGCCTTGACGGCGACTAGGGATCTTGACGGTCTTGAGCGCTTGATGCCTGGCGACCATGCCCTGTAGGTGTTGTCATCTGGGCTAAGTCGGGGTGGATCGACTCGTCAACCCGAACGCCTCTGGGCAATCCGGCAACTACTCTGTCTAATCAACATCGAGGCTTCATAGCTCACCTTTCCTCTATTCGAACTGCGACAACGTCGATCTGGCACGCGAACCCAAGTTCGGGTTCTCTGTTCCATGCAACTCTTGCACGGTCAATCAATCTCGCCAGGGTGCAGACTGCGATAGTCATGCCGATGACCAAAGACTCGACAACAGCGAGCCTTGCCTCACTGCTTCGGACGGCATCGAGGGCCGCGGTGCATGGTCGCTTCATCAAGTGCAGGACGTGGGAGGGCGCACTCATTATGCTGCCTCCGTCGGTACATGAGCAGGATTCAAGTTGCGAGGGTTTGCTCGACGGTCAGTGGTTGCGACACGAGCGCGGAGGAGTCTGCGGATAGCTAGGGGTTGTGATTCGAGGAGCTCGCCGAGAGCTCGAGCGGCCCGTCGCTGTGGATGGGAGCTTGAAGAACCGGCGAGTAATGGACGTGGTTTCCTCGAGGTGAGCATGCCCTCAAGTTCTGAACGAATTCGATGACCTTGATTCTGCGGGGGCCCGCCATCTCGAAGGTCTCGGGGGGAAGCCGGCCATCGACGGCTGCTTCTACGGCTTTCACTACGTCGCCGACGAAGACAGGCTCGATCTCGATCGGCGCAAAGCTCGTCGGCTGCAAGGACAAGGCGTGGTGCATCAGCTCGATGAACGGTCCTGGGTCATTCGCGGTTCCGTAGACCTGCATCGCTCGAATGATGGTTACCTTCGATGCGCTTGCGAGCACAAGGCCCTCGAGGCGCCCGAGTGCTCCGAGATGTCCAGGCCTACCCGGGTCAGCGCCAACCAGACTGACGAGCACGATACGTTCGACCTTGCCCAGTGCCGCCGCTGCCAGCGTGATGCCACATGGGGCCAAGCCAACGTCGCGGGCTGGGTTGGAGCTCCGTGGCACCAGGCGGGGTAGGAGGACGAGCGTCGTAACTTGGTGGAGCGAGGCGCTCCCCGGGCCCATGTCTCGGACCGCCAGGCCGGAGCCGGCGAGGCGGCTTCCGATACGCTTGGCAAGCCAGTCGTCAGTCCCAGCTATTGCCACTGATGTCTCCTTGCACAAGGGCTGTCCGGCCTCGTTTCTCATGTCTCTAGTGTGCACCCTGGCTGGATCAACTGTCATCTAGCATTAGCATTGCTAATATCGATGATGGGGAAGGATGAGACGTGGAGTCTGGGTGGGTGAGCAGCGGGGTGGCGGATCTCGATGAAGCCATCGGCGGGCTGATTCCGGGGGACAACATCGTCTGGGTGGCCGACAACAGCACGGCCTTCCAATCCTTCGAAGACGCCTTCTTAGCCGAGGGCTTCCGACGCGGCCGGACCTGCGTTTACGTGCAGACTGACAGCGAAGAGCCGGCTCTCCACGTCCATGACCCAGCCATGGTCGTATTCGATGCACGTGCGGGCAAGCCTCATGGAAACGCGACCGCTCTCGAACAGGCACTCATCGAGATCGGTGCGCGGGCATCACCAGGCCCATGTCGTTGTGGGCGGGCTTGATGCGTTGGTCCGCCGATGGGGCCCTGACCGGGTCGCTGACTTCTATCGCCGCACGTGCCCACGATTGTTCGGCTTCGGCGCCCTCGCTTACTGGCGCGTATCTAGAGGAGCAATCGCCTCCTCTTCGCTCGAGCAAATCCGCCACGTCGCCCAATGTGTCTTCGAGATCGGCGACGGTCATCTCAACGTCGCCAAAGCCGAAGGCCGCTCAGCGGCGGTCCAAGGCCGGATCCTCAAGATGGACATCGAACAAGGTGTGCCCGTCCTCTCGAGTGAAAAGGCGCTCGGACGAATCGGGCGGGGATTGCAACAACTCCGACGCCAACGGAACTTGAGCCAGGCGGACATTGCCGCCTACGCCGGGGTCACGCCAAGCGCCATCTCTCAAGCTGAGGCTGGTCGGCGAGGGCTCTCGCTCGACACATTGCTCGTCTTGGGCGAACACCTCGGCATAAGCATCGACGCGCTCCTCGACAACAAGCCCGCGACCGGTTACGTCTTGGCTCGGCGGCCGACCGCGTCAGGCACTGTGGCTTCCCTTTTCGACGATCCCGAACAAGGTCTGGTGGTCTACCTCGTCCGGCTCGGGCCCGGTGCCGAAGGCTCACCACCCTTCAGTTTCAAAGGAATCGAGCTGATCGCGGTCGCCTCTGGGATCATCCAGTTGACCGTCGGACCCGAAACGCCGGTGATGCGAGCCGGGGATGCCGTCCTCACGGCACGAGATCCCGTACGGGGATGGCGAAACCTGTTCGCCGAACCGGCAACGTTCTTCTGGATCTTGAAGGCCTGACAGCGAACGCCGGAGCACGACCATTCAGGTTCGGCCGATCAGCGGCGAACCACGTGTGGGAGTTGATCGCCTTGGTATTACCGAGTCGTGACTCGAAAACTTTCGCATGAACACGCTCCGGTGTGTTCGAACCGATACTCGAATTTGATAGGGCAATGAGTTGGAGATGCATCCAAGCCGTACGCGGGGCTCCGCCCGGGTTATCTCGGTACGTCCGAGGGAGCGACCTCTGCCCCTTGTTCGTCGAGCATCCTTCGACCATAAGCCAGTTCCGCGGCCATCACAGTCTGTTCGATGAGCAAGGCAATGGTCATGGGGCCCACACCACCGGGAACGGGAGTGATAAGGCTCGCCACCGGTCTTGCCTCGTCGAAAGCGACATCACCGGCATTGTCCTCGTTGTATCCGGTATCCACGACCACCGTCCCAGGCTTTAGCCACTTGCCTCGAACGAACCTGGGTCTACCAACGGCGGCCACCAGGATGTCGGCCGAGGCGACGTGAGCCCGAATATCGCGCGTCGATGAATGGCAGTAGGTAACGGTGGCGTTTCGAGCAAGCAACAACATCCCCATTGGTTTGCCGAGGATGGGGCTTCGTCCGAGAACCACGGCGTGCTTGCCAGCCGGGTCAACGGCGTACTCGTCAAGGAGGCGGATGATCCCCACTGGAGTGCACGGCGCGAAGCCAGGAATACCGAGAGCCATTGCGCCGAACGAGTGTGCCGTCACACCGTCGATGTCTTTGGACGGTGTAATCGCTTCGAAAACGGCGCGTTCGTTGACATGGGCAGCGAGTGGATGTTGCACGAGGATCCCGTCCACGTGGAATCCTCTGACAAGACGCGAACCGCCCTTAGGGCCTCTGCCGTCGTCACTGCGCCGTGAAGCTCGACCACTCGCAACGCAACACCAGCATCTCGACAGCGAGCCTGTTTCAACTTGACGTAGGTGACCGCAAGCCGGATCATCATCCATCAGCACGACCGCCAAGCAAGGGGTCCGGCCAGCGCGCTCTTTGAAGCGAGCCGCTCGTTCGCCCGTCTTCGCCAAGATCTGCCGAGCGAGGAACGTCCCGTCCATGAGCCCGACGTTGTCAGCTGCATTCAAGAGCCCGCTCCTCGAATCGACTGGGTGCGTCGCATGTGCCTGATCCTGGGCCCGGAGAGGTGGCCGGTCGAATCCCGATGAGGGTCGTCGTCTCGGTCCCTTCAGTGGGTTGGGTCATTCCAGGCTTCCGACGATCTCGAACCTAAGCGGTACTGCGGGAGGAGATGGGCGAGGGAGCCTGCACCAATCGACCGGCTGGTGCGGTAGTGATCCCAAGATATCCGCCGGCTCCCTATTGGCGGAGGATCGCCAGGCCACCGTTGTTCAGTCTGAGCGCTGATCAATTCGGCTAACAGCCTCTTCGGCCTCGCTCACGAGGACGCTCACGAGTTCAGTCGCCGAAGACAGCTCGGTAATCAGGTCGATACCTTCCCCGGCCCAGATCGGGACGAAGCCCTGGTCGGCATCGACGATCGCCAGCCCGTAGGCGTCCAGCACCGAACTTCGTCCTCTCTCAGCTCGTCCTCCTTGTCCCGCCAGCGATCAAGGAAGTCGTTGCGCAAGGTTCGAGCCGTATAGCGGTGCGGCCAAGAAGAGCGCCGGGCGATATCGAGCACCCGGCTGCGCTCGGTGTCATCACCACTCCCCTCAAGAATCGCCTTGGTAACTGATGCTGCAACAAGGGCTTCGAGACTGGCCTCGAACCGGGTGCCGACCAGTGCTCCGGCCGCCCCGAGCATGAGGACCGCGGCCAAGCCACGGCCATCGGCAATGCCTCCCGCCGCCAGAACCGGTGTCGGCGCGACAAGGTCGACGACGGCCGGCACAAAGGGCAGCGTCGCTCGTCGGCCACCGTGGCCGCCTGCCTCGGAGCCCTGGGCCACGATGACATCGGCACCGACGTCGAGCGCGGTGCACGCCTCCTCGAGATCCGTCACTTGGATGATCAGCTTGGCATCCGACTTGACGAACAGCGTCGGCAAAAGGTCTCGGGTCGCCGAACGACAGCAAGATCGCGTCCGGCCCGTATTCGAGAGTCCAAAGGAGCGTCTCGACATCAAGGGCCCAAGTCAGGAGTCCGACGCCCCAGGGGCAGTGCGGTGGATCCGACCACAATCTCCAGCTCTCGCTCCAACCAGTCTCGATTGCCGCCGCTACCTCCGACCAGGCCGAGGCCGCCGCCGTTTGATACCGCCGCGGCCAGCGCGCCACCGGCCACGTCACCCATCGGTGCCAGTGCAACGGGGTGCTTACTGACAGGGACTGCGTGAATGCCGTCTTTAGCGTCATGCATGCACCATCGTTCGCAATCGGTAAGCGCGAGCTCCACCGTAAGGATTTAACTGACAGCGTTCAACTGATACCCACCGGCTTCCCTGCGAGCGTCTTGCCCATACGGACCCGATGCTCTTGGCCGGGTCAGCCCCCACCCAAACCGAGGTTACATCGACGACCCGATTGACGTGCTCGCAAACGATGATTCACAGCCGAGGTGCCTCTCGATCTCTCAGTTTGTCTACGACCGCCATCGCGGCACGGGCGGTCCGGCCCAGTACTCCGCTCCGGGGCAGATAGCGATGAGGGCGAGAGTCGGCGTGGCGGTGAGCAGCGGAGACCTGATCGTCGAGCTTCCCGAGCTCAGCTCGGCTCAAGGTCGAGCGGATACGGGAGAAAACTGACGACTCCTGTGCCTCTATGAGCTCATCCACCGCCGTCATGGCACGCTCAAGCAACTCGGGCAGATCGGGAGAACTGATCGATCTGCGTTCGATCTCCATCAGAAGCTTGTCAATCTTCCGATAGCGACGTCGCAAGGACCTCCACAGGCGATGACCATCCTCGAGACGAGACCGGATCAGAGGTGCGAGCACCGATGCTTCGACGTCATCGTGCTCGCTGATTGCCTGGCGTATGCGGATAAGGCGATCTTTCCTCTCCCACGACGAGCTCGAAGGGCTAGAGAAATCTGCGAACAAGCGCTCCAGCGCCCGGTGTTCGTCGACAAGTTGCGTGATGCCGTCATGCGGTGTCGCGCTTTGATCGGCGGTGACGACGAAGGGGTCTTCAGAAAGAGACTGTGGGTCGTCCGTGTCCGTTCGTACCGTTTCGCTCGGGCCCTGTGGCTCTCTTGTTCGCAGTTGCATGGCGCCTCCATTCAGGCTGTGGCCAGTCTACCCGGTTTATCGACTCGATACTAGAAATTTTAACCCGGCTCCGGTCCATTCTGGGTATTCGTCATCGGAAGCGGGATCCGACCGAGTATGCGCGAGCACAGTACAGAGGAAGCCGAATTGAGTCATCGAGGGAAGGAACGCGGACGCCGCGGTGCTGCCGCGTGAGCCTCGAGGTCCGACCCCAGGGGGAGCCGAGAGACGACAGCGGGGATATTCGCGTCTGTTCACCCAAGAGTGTCGCGGCCAAGCCTTTGACCCGTTTTCTGTGGCCTGTTGATGGCCGCGACGATCCGCGGCACGGAGCCGGGCGATGGCCGGCCCAGATCGGCGTTAACTGGGGGGAGGGGCCAGGTCGCGAAGGACGAACGGGAGTATGCCGCCCTGGCGATAGTGCTCGAGTTCATCGGCCGTGTCGAGGCGGGCGACGACCGGGAGCGGCCGGTCGTCCGCCATGACCCGGAGTGCTCCATCGGCACCGGCGGTCATTGCGGCGAGCCCGAAGAGGTCAAAGACTTCTGTGCCGGTGAGGCCGAGGCTGGCAATCGAGGCGCCATCGACGAATTGGAGCGGGAGGACTCCCATCCCGATGAGGTTGGAGCGGTGGATGCGCTCAAAACTCTCGGCGAGCACGGCGCGCACCCCGAGCAACATCGTCCCTTTGGCGGCCCAGTCCCGCGATGACCCCGAGCCGTAATCCTTGCCGGCCAACACGACGAGCGGCACGCCGTCTGCCTGGTACCGCTGCGCGGCGTCGAAAACGCTGAGCTCTTCGCCGCTCGGTAGGTGTCGAGTGACGCCACCCTCCACATCGTGGTACGAGAGCGTTCCTGAGCCGAACGTTTGCGAACGTACCGCGCACCATGACGTCGTGGTTTCCCCGCCGGGCACCAAAGGAGTTGAAATCGTCCTGCCGTACGCCTCGCTCGAGAAGGTAACGGCCAGCCGGTCCCGTGGGCGGGATCGAGCCGGCGGGTGAGATGTGATCGGTGGTGACGCTGTCACCGAGAACCACGAGGGCCCGGGCGCCGACGATGTTTGCGATGTCAGGCACTTGCGGTCCGACCCCGTCGAGGAACGGCGGGCGTTGGATGTACGTGGAGGCCGCCTGCCAGGAGAAGACGGCCTCGTCTCCGACTTCAAGGGCGGCCCACCGCTCGTCGCCGTCGTAGAGAGTGGCGTACGACTGAGTGAATTGGTCGCGGCCGAGTACTTGATTGACCACGGAGTCGACCTCTGCCGGCGTCGGCCACAGATCGGCGAGCAGCACCGGCTCGCCGGCCGGCGTGGTTCCGAGTGGCTCGGTCGTGAGTTCGATATCCATGGTGCCGGCTAGCGCGTACGCCACGACGAGCGGAGGGGAGGCAAGGTAGTTCATACGCACATCGGGGTGGATCCGGCCCTCGAAGTTTCGGTTCCCCGAGAGCACGGCGCACACCGCCAGGTGCCCCTTCTCAACGGCGCTAGGCACGCCGTCGAGCAGCGGCCCAGAATTGCCGATGCAGGTCGTGCATCCGTAGCCGACGAGATCGAAACCGAGCTCGGCCAGGGGTTCGGTCAATCCGGCGCGGTCGAGGTACTCGGTGACGACCCGGGACCCCGGCGCCAATGACGTCTTGACCCAGGGTTTGGGGCGCAGCCCCCGTTCGACCGCCTTCTTGGCGAGCAGGCCAGCGGCGACCATGACCTGAGGATTCGAGGTATTGGTACAGCTCGTGATGGCGGCGATGACGACGTGGCCATCGTCGACGGTGACGGCCTGACCGTCGATCTCCGTTGCCACCTGGCGGCTCACCCGCACCGGTTCGACCGATCTGACCGTCGATTCTCCTTGAAGGAGGGGGTCAGGTGCTCCAGATGTGGTGATACCGGCCATGGCCGAAGGAGGATCACTCGCCGGGAATGACTCGTCGGACGCCTCCTCGGGACTCCCTTGAGCGATCTGAGCCAGGTCCTTGACGCTGTCGCCAACGCCAGTCACCGCGGCGGGCTCGAGCCCGGCCAGCGACGTGCGAAACGCCGCGCCGGGCCCGGGACAGCGGGACGCGATCTTGGGGTCGAAAGGGTCCCGCGATGCAAGGTTCGATGCACGAGAGGTCGAGTGTCAGCAGCTCAGAGAAGGAGGGTGCGTCGCCGCCCGGCTCGTGGAAGAGGTACTGCTCCTTGGCATAGCGTTCGATCAGTTCGATGTGCGCAGGTGAGCGGCCGGTGAGGCGAAGGTAGTCGAGCGTCCCCTCGATCGATGGGACTGATGGCGCACGTTGCCCCGTACTCGGGAGCCATGTTGCCGAGCGTCGCCCGGTGTTCGACTCGGAGATTCGCCAGCCCCGGTCCCGTGAACTCCACGAACTTACCCACTACCCCATGACGGCGCAGGAGCTCGGCCATCGTGAGGACGAGGTCGGTGGCTGTTGCCGTCGGCGGCAGTGCTCCCATCAACTCCACGCCGACCACCGCGGGCATGGGCATGGACAGGGCTTGACCGAGCATCGCCGCCTCAGCCTCGATTCCGCCCACGCCCCAGCCGAGCACCCCAAGGCCGTTCACCATCGGTGTGTGCGAATCGGTGCCGACCAAGGTGTCGGGAAAGGCCTCGCCTTCGTCGGTGGCGAAAATCACCCTGGCCAGATACTCGAGGTTCACCTGGTGGCATATCCCTGTGTCGGGGGGCACCACGGAAAAGTTGTCGAAGACCTGCTGTGCCCAGCGCAGCAGGCCGTAGCGCTCGATGTTGCGCTCGTGCTCGATCGCGGCGTTGATGGCGAAGGCCTGCGCACTGCCGGAGGACTCGGCGATCACCGAGTGGTCGATGACAAGTTCGACGGGCACCTTCGGATTCACGAGTTTCGGGTCGCCACCGAGGTCGGCCAAGGCATCGCGCAGCACAGCCAGGTCGACGACGGCCGGAACCCCTGTGAAGTCCTGGAGGAGGACGCGCTCAGGATTGAAGGGCACCACGTTGGTCGCGGCAGCTGCCCTGCGGCCACGCCGCCAATGCTGCGACATCACCGGCGGTGACCGTTCGACCGTCCTCGTGACGGAGGAGGTTCTCGAGAAGGATCTTGATCGAGTACGGGAGTCGGGCAACATCGGCCAGATCCTCGAGCGCCGACAATCTGCAGATCCGGTAGCGCTCATCTCCTACCTGCAACGTTGACCGAGAGCCAAAACTATCGACGACCATGACGACCTCCTGCAGAACGCCCTCTTCGTCCCGGTCATAGCACGTTCGCGGGTTACGTGTCCCGAGAAGACGGCGCCGTCCTGACTCGATGGGGTGCCTTGTCGAGGCCGAGCGTGCCTCGCAGTCGGTGCGTCGCGGCCACCATGTGGCCAAGCGCGACGGTCACATCCTCGTAGCTGCGTGTCTTGAGTCCACAGTCGGGGTTGACCCACAGCCGATCCGCGCCGACGACGCTGAGGGCTCGGCGTAACAGAGCCTCGAACTCGGGGACCTCTGGGACCTTGGGCGAGTGCACGTCATAGACTCCAGGACCTATCCCACCGCGGTAGCGGACATGCTCCAGCTCGTGAACCAGCCCCATGCGCGACCGGGCGGCTTCGAGCGATACCACGTCGACATCGAGATCCTCCAGCGCTCCCATGATGTCACCGAGCGCGGCGTAACACATGTGGGTATGAATCTGGGTGTCCGGGTTCGCCGCCGATGTCACGAGTCGAAAGGCCCGCGTGGCCCAGGCCAGATACTCGGGGCGGTCAGCCTGACGAAGCGGCAGTCCCTCACGCAGGGCCGGTTCGTCGACCTGGATCACCGCGATGCCGGTCGACTGGAGGTCGGTGAGCTCGTCGCGAATCGCCAAGCCGAGTTGCGCAGCAGTGTCGGCTTCGGGTTGGTCGTCGCGGACAAAGGACCATCGCAGCATCGTGAGTGGTCCGGTGAGCATGCCTTTCACCGGTTTCGTCGTCCGCGACTGGGCGTAACGAGCCCATTCGAGGGTTATCGGAGCCGGTCGAGCCACGTCTCCGAAGAGCACGGGGGGCCGCACACAACGCGAACCATAGGACTGGACCCATCCCTCCTCGGGTAGGACAAAACCGCTCATCTGGGAGGCGAAGTAACGCACCATGTCGTCGCGTTCGGGCTCGCCGTGGACCAGCACATCGAGGCCGATGCTTTCTTGGAGGGCGATGACGCGGTCGATCTCGGATTCGAGCGAACGCCGGTACCCATCGTCGGCGGTTCGTCCGGCCCGCCACGCGGCCCGGGCCTTCCGCAGCTCGGTGGTCTGGGGGAACGACCCGATGGTCGTCGTGGGCAGCATTGGCAGTCCCAGTCGGGCCTGCTGGCTCTCGACGCGCTCTTCGAGCGGTAGCGATCGACGGGGATCGAATGCAACGTCAGCTGTCCGCTGGCGAATCGCGCTGATCCCGACCCTTGGTGAGCACCGTCGAGCATCGAGAGCGGCCCGATTGGCCTCCAAGGCATCGGCCACCGCTACCCGGCCGCGATCAGCGCCGCGGGCCAGCACTGCCAACTCGGCCAGCTTCTCCTCGGCGAAAGCCAGCCAGGGAAGGACTCCTTCATCCAGCGTGGACTCGGCGGCCAGACTGAGCGGGACGTGCAGGAGCGAACACGACGTTGACACCACAACCTCTTCAGCGAGGCCGCTGAGCCGGTCGAGCAGGGTGAGCGAGGCGTCGAGGTCGTTTGCCCAGACGTTGCGCCCATCGACGACCCCAGCGAAGAGCATCTTGTTGCCCAGGCCGCCTGCCTCAGAGAGGAGGCCGAGATTCTCCGGGCCCCGACAGAAGTCCAGGCCCACGCCCTCGATTGGTAGCTCGCTGAGTGCCGCCATGGCCCCCCCCACGTGGCCAAAGTACGTCGAGACGGCCAGATTCGGGCGGTCCGGCTGCTCGGCCATCCGTTGATAGGCGCGGCAAAAGCGAAGCGAGTTCGTCAGCGCTCCTGTCCTCGACGAGCGCCGGTTCGTCGAGGCGGACCCACGAGACACCACGCTGGGCAAGTTCGACCAAGAGCGCCCTGTAGACATCCACGAGCGGTTCGAGCGCGCTCAAGACGTCAAAGCCCGCGAGGAGTCGGAGCGCTCCGGAGGAGCAGGCTGAACGGCCCCAACAGCACCGGGCTTGTCGAGATGTCGAGGGCGTTGGCCTCCACCAGCTCACGGCAGGGCTTGGTGTCGTCCAAACGGAAGTCGGTTTCGGGCCCGATCTCGGGCACAAGGTGGTGATAGTTGGTGTCGAACCACTTGGTGAGGTCCAGGGGCGCCACCGCGCGACCTTCAATGTCTGCTCCGCGGGCCATGGCGAAATATCGATCGAGGGTGATCGGCACGTTGGTGGCACGGAACCGGGCTGGGGCGGCGCCTACCATCACGATGGCATCGAGCACGTGGTCGTAGAGCGAGAAATCGTTCGACGGGATGAAATCCACACCAGCGGCGGCCATCGTCTGCCAGTTACGTTGACGGATCTCCAACGCCGCGGCCTCGAGTTCGGCGGCGCTGGTTTCGCCCCTCCAGAAGCGCTCGAGCGCCCACTTGAGCGCCCGGCCCTCTCCGATTCGGGGCATGCCGTGGACGGCGGTTCTCATCTGGCTCTCTCGGCAGCGATGCCGGCCGAGCTTCTGCCGGCCCGACGTGTTGGTCGGGTCGACAGTTGGCGTGACGTGCCCCGCGGTCGCGAGGGCGTCGAGGAGGAGATGGAAGTACACGAGCCCGCCGTAGGGCCACCAGGTCCGCGACAGCTCGGTCACCTCTTCGTAGCCGGCGGACGACGACAAACCGAAGCGTTTGTGGAGGTTATTGCGCGCTCCGACGTCGTCGCCGGGCAGTATCTGCCAGCGTCCGAGGCCACGGAGAAGGATGTATTCGGCGCTCCAGCGCCCGATCCCGGTGAGGTCGACCAGGGTGGCATACGCCCGCTCGTTGTCGGCGTCTCGGAGCGATTCGAGATCGATCCTGCCGCTCGCCACCTGGCGGGCCAGTGTCGTCACGGCATGAGCTTTGTTCCAGCTGAATCCGACGTCCCGCAGGAGCTGGGGATCGGCTTCGGCCAGCCGCTCGGGGGTCGGGAAACCAGGCACCGCATCGCGTCGGTCAATGATGGGTCCGAACTGCTCCGCCAGGCGGTTGAGGAGGTGAACCCCCACCACAAGTGAGAGCTGCTGACAGGCGACCGCGTTCACTGCCGCCTCGAAGACGGTCGGAAAGAGCGGTGGCCGCATCCCGAGGAACTGCTCAGCCAACGTCGTGAGCCGTTCATCGTGCGCTGCGAGTGTGTAAAAGCCTCCGAGGTCGGCACTCAGTCCGAGGGTTCGATCGAGGAGACGCCGAACTTCAGGTTCGAAACGTCGAGGCGACTCTCGACCCGTTGTGCGAAGCTCCACGAGGAGGAGAGGCTTTTGTCCACGCTGCTCTTGACGAACGACGATCTCGACTGCCTGGCCCCCCGCCACAACGGTTCGCCGGTAGCTGGCACCGCCCCAGCGGTCGACGGCGTTGTGGGGCCGGCGCCGCAACGTCCAGACCGTGAGGTCCAACCGGAACGGTGCCCGCACCTCGATCTCGAACCGGCATCGTTGCACCGCCGCTATCGCCTTGAACGCTGGACAACGGCACCGAGCACAGCGGCACCGGAGTGCTCGACGTCCTTGGTGGCGGTGAGCAGGATGAGCCGCCGATGGGCGGACACGTCGCGAAGCCGATCGACCGTCGCCTTGGCGGGCGCTTTCCTCAGCTCGCTCCGATAGCGCCGCGCGAACTCGGCAAATCGCTCCGGATCGTGGCCGTACCACCTGCGCAGCTCGGTGCTGGGGGCGACCTCTTTGGCCCACTCGTCATGGTCGAGTGCCTCCTTGCGCACTCCGCGTGGCCACAACCGATCGACCAGCACCCGATGTTCGCCTCGCCGTCGACCGGGGTCTTGGTAAACCCGGATGATGTCAACTCCGATCGTCACCATGACTCGATCACCTCAACCGAAAGCCAAGGACCCCAGCGGCGTCCTCCCTGATCATCGCGGGGCTCCACGGGGGCTCCCACACCACTCGGACCTCGACGGGAATCGCGCCGCCCAGTTGCTCTTCAATCGCCGCCCTCGCCATTTCGGGCAGGCTCTCCGACGCTGGACAACCCGGAGTCGTGAGCGTCATCTCCACGACCGTGGTGCCTTCTTCGTCACGTACGTCGTAGACCAAGCCGAGCGACACGACGTCGAGGTACAGCTCAGGGTCGTACACGCCGCTGAGCGCCGCCCACGCCTCCTCGACGGTACTCTGCGGCAGAATCTCTGCGCTGGACGACCCGACCGAGATCGGTCCGCTCGGCCGTGGCGGCGCGCTCACGACGAGCGCCGGAAGGTGACCCGCCAGTTGTCAGAAGCGAGTTCGGCTACCTCGTAGGTGAATCCTTCCGAAGACAGCACGCCCTCAAGTGGTACTGGTTCGAACGGAGCGAGAACGACCAGGTCTTCGCCTTCGGCCAGGGAAGCGACGGCGGCCATGATGGCGTCAAACGGTTCACCGCCTGCCGCAATGATCGGGCGAGCATCGATGGTGGCCATGGGCTCCTCCCTGCTCGGACCAGCGGGCCCGGGACTAGTTTCTCTTCTCTGAACTAGAACTATATCACCTTGAGGCAAGTTTCCCCTCGTCGACGGAGGCGAGCAGGCCATTGTTGGCCCAGACGCATAAGTGCTCCTTCGCGGTGCCGATCGAGCCGGCTTATGGGCTTCGTGCGAGGACCACCCCGGCCGGGATGCTGAGCGTCAGGACGACCAACCCAATCCGGTAACCGATCTGCAGCCAACCACGGTCGACGAGGCTCCTTCGGGTGGAATAGGCGAACACTCCGAGAGCAACCACCAATAGCGCGCTGCCAAGGAGGAGCAACGCCTCGAACCGCCCTATGACGCCCACAAGAACCGCAGTGTTGCCAACGTTCCAGCACGCCAACTCGGCGCGGCATGCCGCGAGCGAGGCACTCGGTCGCGCCACCAGCACCTGGCCTAGGCCGAGGAACACCTGTGCCACCCCGCCAACGAGCACGAGGTAGGCCGCGGCCCACGATGCGGTTTCCGATGGAGTGACGCTGCTCGCCGCAGCAACACACCCCCCAGCAATGACACACATCCCACCGAGGGCGACGAATATCTGTCCATCGTCATTGCAATCTCCCCAACGAGTCACGATGAGCTGACCTCTTTCTTGCTCTGTCCGGGGAGCGGCACACAACCGTGAGCGGCAGACGCTCGACGTGCTGAGCTTCAAGGCGTAGTTGATGCGCGGTTCACGAACGTTGGCAGGTTGTTTCTATAGCATAGACTAGAAGTATGATTCCGACGGAACCGGCCTCCAAGGATGCGACCCACCCGGTCAGGACGCCGCCGGGATGGCAAGTCGCCGAGGTGGCAGAGATCATCGAGGAGGCTGCTGACGCCGTGACCCTGCGCCTTCGATTGGCTCAAACAGACGGATTTCTGCCCGGCCAGTACTACAACGTTCGTCTCAATGTTCCGGACCGGCCACGCCCGGTCCAGCGGGCTTACTCAATCGGCTCCTCTCCTGTGCCGGACCCTTCGGTGATCGACCTCGGGGTACGAGAGGTGCCTCACGGGTTGATCTCGCCCCGACTGGTCCGCGACCTCGGCGTCGGCCAGCAACTCGAAGTGCGAGGCCCGAGTGGGCGCTTCACCTGGACCGGCGATGACGGCGATGCGGTGCTGCTCGTAGGCGCCGGAAGCGGGCTCGTGCCACTCGTTGCCATGATCCGTTATGCGGTGGCGGCCCGCCGTGAGGTCCCCATTTGCCTGGTGTGCTCGGCAACCACCTATGACCACGCCATGTATCGCGAGGAGCTCCGCCGCTTGTCGTTGCAGCACCACTGGTTACGCGTCGTCCACTGCATCACCAGAGATGCTGGGGAACCCCGGGCTGCCTACCACCGGCGTATTGACCAGGACCTGCTTGCCGAGGTTCTCGACGGTCACGTTGCTCCGCAGGCGTTCTTGTGCGGCCCTCCCGCAATGGTTGACGTGGCTGCGGATGCGCTGGTCAATCTTGGTATTGATTCCGGTCGGATACGATCCGAGAAATACGATTGATCCGCTGCGGCGTCGGCGTCACCGCGCAGGCTCGCTACTGCTCCGAGCCGCAATCCACTGCCCGTCTGTTTCAGGTAGCAGTGATTGAGAGGCTCTTGAGCTCGTCGGATCCTCCACGCCAAAGAGAGGAGATCCGCACACAACGTCGACGGCGCATCGACATGGTGTCGTCGTCTTGTCGCCCAGCGGGTCTCGCTGAAGCGGACTTTAATCTAGTTACAACTAGAGGTATGATGGGAGCAGTATCAGGAAGAGGATCGGACGCAAAGGGGTTTGGACATGCCGGCTGAAACCCATTCACTCGGGTGCGGGATCGAAGTCGACGATGTGCTGACGTTGCTCGAGACCCTGCTCGATGATCCCTCCGCCAAGACGATCGGGGAGAGCACCTTGGAATCCCTGGGTGTCGCTACTGCTGAACTCTATGACCTATGGGACGCGGTCCGTGAGGAGTTCGGCGAACGTACGCTCGGCCCAGAGATTGACCTGGGTGAACTGGATCCATCCATGACGCTCGAGGCGGCGGCAGCGGCCATGGTCCGCCTGTTGAGGCCCGCGGATGACCATGGCACTTGAGCAGTCCCGCTCCTCGACCAAGCCGGCGGACGGCTCGTGGCGAGGGCGACCGGCCGGTCTGCCAAGCGCCGTTCCTCCTCCATCGGTACCCTTAACCTTCTTTGCCGCGGCGTCGCTCGGACTAGTTGCCTGTGGGGCGACGTTGGCGTGGGCCGGGAGCGCCGGCACTACCGACCCCACGGCCGACAGGCTCGTTGCTGCTGCCCACCTGGCCGTGCTGGCCACCCTCTCGATGGGAGTGCTCGGGGCCATGCACCAATTCACTCCCGTCATCACCCAGCGGCCATTGCGGTCGCTGCGCCTGGCTTACGCCACGTTTTTGAGCTGGCTCACTGCCTCGTGGCTTCTGCCCTTGGGCGTCGCTACCCGCCAGGAAGGAATCGTCGAAGCTGGCGGGGGACTGGCCGCGGTGGCCATCACCCTGCTCGTGGTCAACCTCTCGGCGCCGCTGGCAGCCCGGGGGAAAGGGCCGCCTGTTACCGGCTTGCGTTTCGCGCTGGCCGGATTCGTCGTCACCGCGTGCTTCGGGGTGGTCTTCGTGGCGGACCGAAGCGGGGAGTGGTTCAACCTGTCCGGCCACATTCTCCTCGCTCATGCCGTCGTCGGCCTATTCGCCTGGCTGGGACTTAGTTATGTCAGCGTGGCGGAGAAGCTCTGGCCGATGTTTTTTCTTGCCCACGTCCCGGGCCGGCACCGGGCAGGGTGGGTGGCGGTCTGGGCCGTGCCGGCGGGGACGGTATTGCTGTCGCCGGGTCTGCTCTTTGGGATTCCCGGGCTCGCCTGGTGCGGTGCGGCCATCCTCGCCGTCGGCCTCGGTGCGCACCTGATCTCGTTGGTTCTCCACGTTCGACACCGTCGCCGCAAGATCGATCTGCATCTCGTCTTCGTGGCCACCTCGGCCTTCTGGCTTCTGGTGGGCGGCGGACTCGCGCTTGCGGGGGTAGTGGTGATGCCCACCCAGCACCACCTTGGCGTCATGTTGGTGGCCGGTGCGGTGGCGGCTCTCGGCGGTTGGATCCTCGAGACGCTGGTCGGGCACGCCCACAAGGTCGTGCCGTTCATCATGTGGTCGGCACTCCGTTCTCGGGGCGTTGACAAGAATCAGGCGGGCCGGCCGCTCATGTTCGCCGATCTCTACGGACACGGCTGGGCCGCAGTTACCTACGGACTTGTAACCGCTGGGATCGGCGCAGTGTGTATCGGCTTCAGTGCAGCCTTGCCGGGTGTGCTCGCATTCGGTGGAGGGTTGCTGGCGGTGGCCGCCATCGTGGTGTCGCTCAACTTGGCGGTGCGTCCCATCTCAATGTTGTTGAGCGCGAGGGTCCGACCGACGAGCAGAGTTCCCGGCTTGGTCGACGAGCAACTCACGACGACCTGATGCCTGATCCTATTGCTCGATGAAGATGCATTCTCCGGGACACTCCTCTGCCGCTTCGCTGACCGCGTCCTCGAGTTCGGAAGGCACGTGCGCCATCTGCGCCGAGCCGCCCGGATCGTTCAGCACGTGGTCTCCCTCCTTGACGTAGGCGAGACCGTCGCTGAGCAAGGTGAAGACCTGGGGACAGATCTCTTCGCACAACCCGTCTCCCGTACAGAGGTCCTGATCGATCCAGACTCTCATGGTGGATCCTCCTTTGCCTTATCGATCCTGTGCCCGAGGCCCGGTTACCACAGCCCGAGCTCGAGGCGGGCAGCTTCGGACATGCGGCTCGTATCCCAGGGCGGTTCCCACACGAGCTCCACGTCAACTTCGCTGACCCCGGGCACTTTGGACACGCGTACTCGGGCGTCTTCGCGCAGCACGTCGCCCATCCCACAGCCCGGAGCGGTCATCGACATCTTGATCTCGACCCGGTGGCCTCCTCCGACGATCGGTCGCGCCTCGCAGGCGTACACCAGGCCGAGATCGACGACGTTGACCGGGATCTCGGGGTCGAAGACCGTACGGAGCCGTTCCATGACCTGTTCGACGTCGAAGTTCCCGTAGTCCGCTCGAGCCCCGTCATCGGTCGCCTGATCGATCTCGGCGACCTCGATGCCGAGGGCGTCGGCATCCATCGCATCGACGCGTGCGAGGCGCCCACGGTCGATCTGGACCGTGAGGCTCCCACCCAGAGTCTGCACCAGCACCACCTGGTCACCCCGGTGGAGCATCACCGACCGTCCGCCCGGGATCAGGATCGCCGCGCAGTCCCGCTCCAGCTCAATGGGGAGGTGCGGCTGGGCGCTCATTGTCGGGTCCCTTCGTCGACGCGTCCGGCTGGTGGCATGCGTCCGCTCCTTGACCCCGCTTCACCAGTGCCAGCGATGAGACGATCTGCGACGAGCTTCTCCATCCGATCTCGGAGTGGTTCGCGAGAGCATCGCTCCACCATCTCATGCGCGAATCCGTAGGTGAGCAAACCTCGAGCCATCGCCTTGGGGATCCCGCGTGAGCGGAGGTAGAAAAGGGCGTCTTGGTCCAGCCGTCCCACCGCGGCCCCGTGGGTGCAGCTGACCTGATCGGTGAAGATCTCGAGACGCGGTCGGGTGTCCACTTCCGCCTGGTCAGAAAGAATCAGGTTCTTGTTCGTTTGGCGAGCATCGGAGCCGAGCGCATCAGGACGCACGATGATGTGTCCATTGAAGATGCCATGACCGTGGTCGTTGACGATCCCCTTGTAGAGCTGCCGGCTCGTACAGTGTGCAGCGGCGTGCTCGACGAGGACCGGATTGTCATGTTGCTGATCACCGCTGGGCATGTACAGGCCATCGAGATCGACCCGGGCACCCTCGCCGGCCAGGCGAATATTTACTTCATGGCGAGCGAGTTTGCCGCCGAGGGAGACCATCTGTGAGGAGAACCGGCTGGCCCGACTCTGATGGACGTCGAGCGACGCAAGATGGAAGGCGCGCTCAGACTCATGTTGGATCTTGAAGTGCTCGATGTAGGCACCTTCGGCGAGGACCACCTCGGTAGCGGCGTTCGTGCAATAGCGGTCGTCGGTTGACCCGGCGTAGGTCTCGACGATCGTCGCCCGGCTTCCCGCTCCAGCGAGGACAATCGACCGGGGGCTCGAGAGAAGCGGGAATCCACCGGTATCCGAAATGAAGACCAGTTCGATTGGTTCTTCCACGACAGTTCGAGGGGAGAGCTCGATGAATGCTCCGTCCTCGGCGAGCCCAGCATTGAGCGCGCCGAAGGCGTGGCGATACGGGGCAGGCTGCTGTGACCACCGTGATCGCAGTTGGCTAGCCCCCTCGGCCAAGATGGAGGCAAGGTTCGTCACGGTGACGCCAATCGGCAGGGCACTCAACTGGGATCGCTCGGGATCGAGGTGACCGTTGACGAAGACCAAACGGGTCCCATCGGACGGCGCACCGAGAAACTCGAGAACGTCGAGCGACTGGGCGTGAATCGCGCCGCCGGCTGCGGGCGCGAGCGGCAACTCGAAGATCGGCTCGAGCCTCGTGTAACGCCAGTCCTCATCCTTGGTGGTCGGGAGACCGTGGTCCATCGCCCACTCGCACGCCTCCAGCCGGAGACGTGCGTGCCAGGCGGGGTCAGTTTTGGTTGCCGGGACTCTTGCCAGAAGTTCCCTGACTCGATCGACGGCACCCTCGACAAGGATGGTCATGGTGCACCTGCCACTTGTGAACTCAACGGTACTGGTCGAAGATGCTCTGGAATCGACTGCAGATCGAGGCCCGTGTAACCGTGCTCTTCGAGGTCTACGGCAAGCTCTTTGCCCCCCGAGCGCACGATCCGACCCTCGGCGAGGACATGGACTCGGTCGGGGATGATGTAGTCGAGCAGCTGTTGGTGGTGGGTGATGACGAGCATTGCCCGCTCCGGGCTCCGGAGCGCGTTGACGCCGGCTGCGACGACACGCAGCGCATCGATGTCGAGTCCCGAGTCGGTCTCGTCCAAGATGGCGAGGGCCGGCTCGAGGATCGCCATCTGGAGGATCTCGTTGCGCTTCTTCTCGCCTCCGGAGAACCCTTCGTTGACCGATCGGCTCATGAAACTCCGGTCCATCTGGACGAGCTGCATCTTCTCTTTGGCCAGCGCCAGGAACTCGACCGGGCCGACTTCGTCGAACCCGCGGCCCCGGCGAACCGAGTTGAGCGCGGTGCGCAGGAAGTAGAGGTTGCCGACGCCGGGGATCTCGATCGGATGTTGGAAGGCGAGGAAGACCCCGGCCGCGGCCCGCTCCTCGGGCGATAGGGCGAGCAGGTCCTGGCCCTGGAAGAGGACCCGTCCGGTGACGTCGTAGGGTCCGCGCCCGGCAAGCACGTGGGCGAGGGTGCTCTTGCCCGAGCCGTTGGGCCCCATGACCGCGTGCACCTCGCCTGCCTTCAGCTCCAAGGTGACACCTCGGAGGATCTCGGTCTCACCGACCTTGGCGCGCAGGTCCTCGACCCGAAGCATCAGCCGACGCTTCCTTCGAGGCTGACGCTCAGGAGACGCTGCGCCTCGACGGCGAACTCCATCGGCAGCTCCTTGAACACCTCGCGGCAGAATCCGTTGACGATCATCGAGGTCGCCTCCTCCTCGCCGATGCCGCGCTGGCGGCAGTAGAAGAGTTGGTCGTCGCTGACCTTGGAGGTGGAGGCCTCGTGCTCGACCTGTGCCGAGGAGTTCTTCACCTCGATGTAGGGAAACGTGTGCGCACCACATTCGGGGCCGATGAGCAGAGAGTCGCATTGCGTGTGGTTCCGGGCGCCCTCGGCTGAGCGCAGCACCTTCACCAAGCCCCGGTAGGTGTTCTGGCCGTGGCCGGCCGAGATGGCCTTCGAGACGATGGTGCTCGTGGTGTTCTTGCCGATGTGGATCATCTTGGTGCCGGTATCGGCCTGCTGGTGGTTGGCGGAGAGGGCGACCGAATAGAACTCTCCGACCGAACCGTCGCCCTGGAGCACGACGCCCGGGTACTTCCAGGTGATCGCAGATCCGGTCTCGACCTGGGTCCAGGAGATCTTCGAACGGGCGCCGGCGCACCTGCCCCGCTTGGTGACGAAGTTGTAGATGCCGCCGCGGCCTTCTGCGTCGCCGGGGTACCAGTTCTGTACCGTCGAGTACTTGATCTGGGCGTCGTCAAGGGCCACCAGCTCGACCACCGCCGCGTGGAGCTGGTTCTCGTCTCGCATCGGGGCGGTGCAACCTTCGAGGTAGCTCACCTGTGCTCCCTCTTCGGCCACGATCAGGGTCCGTTCGAACTGGCCGGTTCCTGCGGCGTTGATCCGGAAGTAGGTGGAGAGCTCCATCGGGCAACGCACGCCCTTGGGGACGAAGCAGAACGAGCCGTCGGTGAACACCGCTGAGTTGAGGGTGGCGAAGAAGTTGTCGCGATAGGGGACCACCGAGCCCAGGTAGGTGCGCACCAGGTCTGGGTGGCTTCTGCACCGCCTCGGAGAACGAGCAGAAGATGACGCCGACCTCGGCCAGCTTCGCCTTGAACGTGGTCGCCACCGATACCGAGTCGACGATGGCATCGATAGCCACGCCCGAGAGCCGCTCTTGTTCGGCCAGGGAGATCCCGAGCTTGTCGAACATCGCCCGCAGTTCGGGGTCGACCTCGTCCAGGCTGGACGCGGCCGCCTTGGGCTTCGGAGCCGCGTAGTAGATGATGTCCTGGTAGTCGATGGGTCCGTAGGTCACGTTCTGCCAGCGTGGCTCGGTCAGGGTGCACCAGTGTCGATAGGCCCGCAGCCGCCATTCCAGCAGCCAGTCAGGTTCGCCCTTCTTGGCCGAGATCAGAGCGATGACTTCTTCGTTCAATCCCGGGGGCACGGTGTCGGTGTCGATGTCGGTGACAAAGCCGTACTGATACTCGTGGCCTGCGAGCTCACGGACATTTGCTGGCACGGATGACATCAAGAGCCTGCGGTCCGTGCTCGGCCGATGCGCACCCGCCAAATCTGCGGCCCCGCTTCGAGGTAGTCCCAGGTGAACTCGCCGCCGTGTTCGGCTTCGAACTGGTAACGGAGTGGTTTGGGGTCGTGGTCGTTGACGAGCACGAAACCTGCCCCGGGGAGGAGCGTCTGGTAGGCATCAAAGATCGACCCGTGGCGGTTCCCGTGGGGAAGTGAGCGCACGTCCAGCTCAGGCTCATCGTGGTGTTGGGGTTCGGTCGCTTCACGCGGCGTTCCTGGGGCGGTCGCACGCCTCCCGATCCGCACCCGCCACACCTGCGGACCGGCCTCAAGGGTGGCCCAGGTGAACTCGCCGGCGTGTTCGGCTTCGAACTGGTAACGGAGTGGTTTGGGGTCGTGATCGTTGACGAGCACGAAACCTGCCCCAGGGGAGAGGGTGTGGTAGGTGGCGAAGATCGACTGGTGGCGTTGTGCCGGAGCCAGCTGGCGGACATCGAGTACGGGATCAGTTGCCGAGAGCTGGCCGTTCGACGACAGATCGAGCGTGATTGGTTCAGCGGTGACCGTCCGCGCCAGCCGGTGTAGCGCGGCCGTGACTCTGACGGCCAGGTCGGGCCTCGGCATGCGTAACGCCGCCCACGCCGACGCGGTGAGCCGGCAGGCGCGGTCTGCATGGCCGGCGTGGGACAGATCGTTTGCCGCCTCGAGCAGCAGCGATAGCACCACAGCCTCGGGATCGGAGGCCGCGGCATCTTCGGTCAGCGGGGTCTCGTCGCGGCCAGCCTCGGTGAGCCGATGCATCTGGATCAGAAGCTGTGCCAGATCTACATCCTCGTCGGCGACGAGTACTGGGAGCAGGATGTCGTTCTCCTTCGCTACGTGCGTGGCGAAGAGCACAGCGATCTCTTGGGCTTGTGCCTTTGCGACATCTGCAGTGCGAACATCGGCGAGCCGCTCGGCCGCCGAGGCAAGAGTTCGGTGCTCGGCGATCATCTCGGCGACTGTGTCGGACAATTCAGCACGCGCCGAGGCGACACGGTAGATGGTGTGTTCCTCGGCCAGCGCATGAGGAAGCACTTCGTCGGCGAGGTATGCGACCAACTCGGCGACGAAGGGTTCGTACGGCGTTCCCGTATCGACGGCGTTCTGCAGCCTGGCAACGCACCGTCCAACTCTTGCCTCGAGCAATCGGTGGTGAGACAGGATCGCCCCGAGGGCTTCAGTGGCCGTGGTCGTCATCGCGTTGCCTCCTCGTCTCGGCCGGCAGGGTCACTTGATGCCTGACCCGGTCCAGTAAGTCCAGTCTACACTAGAGTAATGAAGCTCACTACGCAGGTCGTGGAGGGGTTCGTGAGTGAACCACATGGGCTGGCGGTGGACCGAAGAGGCTGGTTCGTTACGGGTCCACCCGTCACCGCGACATCGCAAAAACGCCAGCCGAACTTTGGCTGGACTGATGCATCCGGCCTCTTGCGTCATCGAGCAGGAAGCGAAAGAATTTCGTATCGACTAAGAGAGAAGAGGAGAACGTACATGTTGGCAACGAGTACGCCATTGGTCGCCCTTGAGCTGCTGGCAGCTTGTGTGTGGGTGGGAAGCCTTGTCTGTTTGGCGCTTGTGACGAGTTCAGCCCGTAAGGTTCTCGACGGCCCATCACAGGTGGCCTTCTTCCGAGCCATCGGCCGGCGCTACGGCATCGTCGGTACGGTTGCGCTTCTGGTCGCGATCGGGTGTGGCTTGGCGCTCGCCTGGCCGCCATCGACGTGGTCAGTCACCATGGATTCTGCCGTTGTGCTCTCGGGGGTGTTAGTACTCGCGACCATCGCCGGCATGATCCAAGCGCGGGCGATGACCGGACTACGTCGTCGGGTAGTGGGCGCTCCAGGTGATACCGCCGCCGCAGAAGCACTTCGTCGGGGCAGGACTCTGGCTAGAGCGTTGCGCGGAACGATGGCCGCGTTGACGCTCAGCGTCCTTGTGCTCGCAGCACAGGCCATCACGCACTGACCGCCCGATCACTCGGTTTGCGGAACTTAGTCTCCTACGGGAGACCGAAGTCCCACTGCGAAGCGATTCCAACCGTTGATCGCTACGATGGCGAGCGTGAGTGCCAAATCTCTTCCTCACTGAAATGGCTTTCCAACGGCTTGTAGATGTCAGTCGGGTGCTCCTGAATTGGGGCAGCATCGTCAGTGCTTCGCACCATGCCAGCGCAGCGCGCTCCCGGGACGAGTAGCAGGGCGCCTCTCGCCAGACGACCACGAGGTGAAGACGTTGCGCCTCTACTCCTATGGTCGCGGCATTCTTCGTGTGCATGTCCACGCAGTATGCGCATCCGTTGAGCTGGGACGCGCCGAACTTCACCAGTTCGACGAGTGGCGCTTCAAGAGGGAGCTCTGGCGGAGGCTACTTCCAATCCAGCTAAAGCCTGAGTCGCGGCCGGAAAGGCCTCTGGGTAATGAACGCGCACGATCGTGTTCCTCCTTCTCCGGGCCCAGGACGGGTTGCCGCCCGAGCAAAAGTGAGTTCTCATGACCGACCAATCCGTGGGTAACCGGCGGGCCAAGCCATAGAACGAGATGCCATGTCGCGGAGAAAGTCCATTGGTCGGGCGGAGCCAGGGCTGCCAGGCCGAGCCAGGGTTGCCAGACTGGGCGGTCCCACGATGGCGGCAGCAAACAATTCGAGTAGTTGGACGGGTCATCAGGACAGCGGGCTTCATACGGTGTCAAAACCCTCAGGCGGGCTGAGCGATGAGTGCGTCCGCCGCGCGGAGCCGGGCTGCTAGAGCGCCGAGCATTGTTCGGGTGATGGGCGGCGCTGCCTCGATGAGCGCGCCGAACTCTCCTCTAGTGAGATTCAGTACCTGCATCGGAGTCTCAGCCATTACTGATGCGCTGCGGCTACCCCCGTCGATGAGGGAAAGTTCGCCAAATAAATCTCCGGGGCCAAAAGTGGCCACCGAAAGACCGTGTACTCGGCAGCTCGCGCGACCTGAGAGGACGATGAAGCACTCTGAACCCGGTGCTCCCGACACAGTCAATGTGCGCCCCTCGTCGACGGAGACTTGTGTGCCGAGCCCAGCGACCCGTTGAAGCTGTCTGTTCGTGCAGCTAGCGAACAGAGGCACATGCCTGAGC
Source organism: uncultured Acidimicrobiaceae bacterium (assembly GCA_963738135.1). Taxonomy (GTDB): domain Bacteria; phylum Actinomycetota; class Acidimicrobiia; order Acidimicrobiales; family RAAP-2; genus Bog-473. The sequence goes on from CAVTVK010000002.1 coordinate 533,434, forward strand.
TGATCCAAGACCTCTCGTGGTACCCGTCTCTTCATGCGCGTCTCCTCTTGATGGTGCAACTCTATAACTCTAGTATAAACTAGAGAAAGAGTGCAAGTCGAGGGTCCCCAGTGAGCCGAGGATCCGCATTGAATTGGGCCCAGTTCGACAGGGCTGCATCGGAGGGCGCCGTACCACGGGTTCGCACCTTCGCGGGATGACGACGTGTCTTTGGGACTCCCGAGCTACGCCCGGAACCTTTGAGGGAACAACGTTTCAGCTGGCGTCATCAGGGACGGGGGACCTTTCCACAGACATCTGGGGAAGAAGGATCGTCCCACGGGTCGACCCGCGCTTGGCGCTCAACATGGGGCCTTCATCCGTGCTCGTCCGGCACCTTGAGCCAGAATCTTCGATCTCGTTCGAATCCCGAGTATGTCCTAACCAGGTTGCAGAGAAGAAAGGAAGTCATACGGACATTTCGGGACCCCCGGAATCGTTAGAATGCAGGTTTCGATTCCGGGGTTCCGAAGATTCCGAGTTCTACTTCAGAACGTGAACTCTGGGCCGTTGAGACGGCTTCTTACAACGTAATCCGATTCACAGCGTCGCTGCAGGAACGCCAGATTGAGCCAGGCGAGCCAGCTCTTCTTGAATCAACTGTTCGTGACGCTCTTCATCGAGTTTGGCCTTGTTCGGGCTCCACCGGCCTTTTATCAAGAAGATCGTTGGTAAGAACACGATCATGCCGCCGACGCACACCCAGTACCAACGCTGCCACTGCTTGGGTGTCTCGTTCACGGCATTCTGCAGAGCAGTCAATTGCGCTGAATGCGCCGAGAGGTAGTCAAGTTGAGCAGTGTATGGGACGACCAGGGTATTGAGGTTCTTCTCGTTGGCCACCAGCTGGGCGAAGTTTGCAGCACCAATCGCCTTAACGGTGGCTGCAATGTTGGCCGCCGAGGGGTCTTTCGCCACGGCGTTGACGACCGCCTGGTTCTCTTTGATAGTGAGGAGTGCGGCGTGACCTGGGCGAAGGCCACGGAGGCGGATGGTCTTCAAGAAGGCCTGGATCTGTGGCGTGGCGTAGGGCTGGTTATTGATGATTGGATTCACGTGTTGATCACGAGCGGCAAGAAGATGAAGACGAAACGGCGACGACAAGCGCAGCAGCAACCAAAGAGCGAGGCCGGTGGCCACGAGCAGGGGTTCTTCGCCTCGACGTCTCGGTGTAGGCGCCATCCACGGGGCGTAACAGATAGACAGGCACACGGCCAGACAGACGCGAGAAAGACAATGTCGAGTACACGGTGTACGGGTGGGTAGCCGGAGTAAGAAGAGAATCAAGGAGACGATCGCTCCGACGGCGCGACGCTATGAATGGCTTGCGCACTTGAGTTTGTCCGAGACGAATCCCACCACGATGAGAGCACGATCTCAGCCCCAGAACCACTCATTGAGACGTTGGCCTGGGCCACGAGAAGTTCGTGCGTCGGCATTCTTGAAGACGGTGGACAATAGATGGTGAAGAACGGCGCGCGTAGTACACAGGAGGAAATGACGCGATACCAAGGCGGAGCCACGAGGTCCCACTTGAGGATCTGGGCCACGGCTTCTGAGTGCCTTGAGCAACTCTAGTCGGAAACACACGGGCGCGAGCTTCGAGGAGAGCAGCTCGCTCATAGAACGCATCAGTTGGTGCGCAGCTGGGGCAGAGATCCTTCAAGAAGAAGAGGCACAGCACAAAGACAACGAGCGCGTAATGCGAGAAGTAGAACTGGCTGTGCAGCGGTGAGGTTTGCAGCGCTGTGAAGTGATAGAGCGTATGGGCGCAACACGCTCACGACGAGGGAGCAACGACTGGGCGAGCGTCAGAATCCATGGCGACGCGCCGATCTGGGGGCTGAAGTGCGCACAAGGGCTGGGGTGGCGAGCGAGGATGGCACTTGACAGACGAGGAGACAGATGCACAGTGGCGAAGGACACTGCTGTGTGTGGCGGAACGCGAAGGCGACAGAACGCGACGATGAGCAGCGTAGATCACAACGTTGGACGCCAGCGGTGTTGACTGGCTGGAAGGGAGGCGAGCGCGCGATGGCGTTGAAATGATGACGATAGACGTAGAAGGAGAACGACATGTGGTATGTCGCAGAATGTTGGCGTGACGCGGTTGGGTGTAGTAGGTGTAGTAGAGGACGATTGTGGCGATGACGGCAGACCAGGAGCCGATTGTCGCTTGGATGCGGGGTATTGTGATCTGGTGGACGAAGAGAAACGGGCTGCAGGGCTGCGCTGCTTGCGGGCGCTGGCATCGTTGAGTTGTGGTATTGAGGCCCTTCAGTACGAGGCCTTCCGCTGCTCGGTGCATATAAGAGCGAAAATAGCTCAAGTGGAATCTGAAGACACCAATTTTTCGTCTACGTTAGGTGACGTGGCTCGTGATATGACGACGTACGGGTTCGCTCTCTGGTGGCGCGGTGGGGGCGGAGTGGCAAGGCCGCACGAAGGCTGAAGGCTCGGCATCTCGAGTCTCGCAATCGCCTCGTGGCGAGGTTGTCTTCACGGCTGTGCGGGACAAAAACACACATACACGGCTTCCACATTCAACGCCAGTGCACCGGGAGGATCCACATATCATGCATTGACAAGATCTCTTCTGATTGGAAGGACGCAATGTTCTCTACAATCGTTGTTGGTACGGACGGCTCGGCTACGCATCGGTAGCGGTGAGGATGGCCGCTCAAATAGCTCGTCGGAACGACGCAACACTCCATCTCCTGTCGGTATCTAAGTTGGCCGCCGGCGTTGGCGGAGGGGGACTCGCTTCAGGGGATCCGGTCGGTGGCGACGCCCTTTTGAAGCTTGCGGCAGATCGGATGCTTGAGGAGCTGTCTCGCGAGATGGAGGGCCTTGAGGTGGTCACTCGCACCGAATCGGGCGCTCCGGCAACAGCAATCGTTCGGTATGCAGACGAAATCGGAGCCGACCTCATCGTGGTCGGGAGCAAGGGCATGCAGGGAACACGAAGGGTCATTGGTTCGGTACCGAATACCGTGGCACACAAAGCAGGCTGCCATGTCATGATCGTCAAGACCACCTGATCTCGGGGGTCGAGAGTCTCTCTCTCCGATGCGGGGCGTGAAACAGTCTCCCTAGGTGCCAGCGCCCAAGTTAATTGTTTCCAGCGGTGAAAAAGACCAACGCCAGACGGAACTCACACGATCGGGCCGCCCGGTGACAGAAGCCTTGGCTCACTGATGTTGTCGTGCTGCTCGAGCTGATTCGAAGGCAATGCCCCTCGACGCCACTGTTAAGTCGACAAGGCGTCGGACGATGGATACACTAGTTAAAACTAGAAATAACTCGCATGCCGATGAGGAGGAGTTTGATGACGATCCAACTAGGTGACACAGCGCCTGACTTCACTGCTGAGACGACCGAAGGCCGCCTGAATTTCTACGAGTACCTGGGCGACAGTTGGGGCATCCTCTTTTCTCATCCAGCCGATTTCACCCCGGTATGCACAACCGAACTCGGAGAGTTCGCCCGACGAAGGATGAATTCACCGGTCGCAACGCCAAGCTGATCGGCGTAAGCGTTGACTCCGTAGAGTCACATCGAGGCTGGTCGGCTGACATTGCAGAAACGCAAGGACTGGGTCTCAATTACCCGCTCGTCGGCGACGAAGAGCAGAACCGTCGCCAACTTGTACGGAATGATCCATCCGAACGCCATCGAAACCGCCACGGTTCGCACGGTGTTCGTCATCGGGCCCGACAAGAAGGTGAAGCTGACGCTCACCTATCCGGCCAACGTTGGGCGCAATGTCGAAGAAATCATCCGTGTCTTGGACGCCTTGCAACTCGGCAGCCGCTACTCGGTGTCGACGCCCGTGAACTGGACCAATGGGGACGACGTGATCATCTCGCCAGCCGTCTCAGACAACGACGCCCTGATCAAGTTCCCAAAGGGTTTCACCGCCCTGAAGCCTTACCTGCGGCTGACACCGCAGCCGAACAAATGATCGTACAGGGCGTCGACGACAAGGAGGAAGGATCATGACAGAGAGAACCGCAAGCGCGGCTTGGGAAGGATCCGTCAAAGATGGCCACGGGACGATCTCCCTCGGGAGTGGATTATTCGAAGCGCCTTACTCGTTTGGTTCACGCTTCGGAGCCCAGGCGGGAACCAACCCTGAAGAGCTTGTCGGCGCGGCGGCGGCCGGGTGTTTTACCATGGCGCTGTCGCTCGCCCTTTCTGAACTCGGAGCCGCTCCGAGTCGAATCGACACCACCGCCCAGGTGACGATTGACAAGACCGCCGATGGCTTCAAGATCACCTCGATCGAACTCCGCTGTGAGGCGACCGTGCCGGGTGTCGATCAGGAGACATTTGGGCGCGAAGCCGAACGGGCAAAAAGTAATTGTCCAGTATCACAAGCCCTCAGCGGAACAGACATTCGCTTGGAAGCCCGCTTGAAGGCGTGAGGCCGTTTGGATCGCTCGCCCTCAGGCCGGGGACTTCTCGGCCGGGTCCCTCCGGACGACCAAGCGACATCCGGCCCGCCGGGCATCCTTTGCCACAAGGCGATCGACCGCCAGACCGCCCAACCCCTCGGTGAGCCCCTCGGCGAGGCCGAGGTGCAGCTGGCAGACCGTGTCGGGATCTTCGTGCGCCACGTCGACGAAGGGGCAGCGCCCGAGGACGAAATCGAGCTGACGGCCTCGTTCGGTGCGGGTCGGGCGAAAGCCGCGTCTTTGCATCTCCTCTTCGATCAGGTCGGCGGCATCTCCTGTCCCGGCGAGTTCGGCCGCACGCCGGTGCCCGTCGAGGCGGCCCATTTGACGAGGATCGAGCTTGCGGCGCAGGGCATCGCCGAGCAGCTGGGCCAGCCAGGCATAGGGGCCCGCAGTACCCCAGCTCCCGGCTGCCTCGGGGTGGAGCCGGTAGAGCAGCCGGGGCCGGCCCGGCCGGTCGCGATCTTCGATTTCGTCGACGATGAGTTCGGCGTCCTTGAGCACCGCCAAATGCTGACGTACTGCGTTGTGGTTGAGCTGGACGAAGTCGGTCAGCTCGCCCACACTCACCGGCTCTTGGGCGTCGACGATGTAGCGAAAAAGTCGATAGCGCGTGGGATCACCGAGAGCCCGGGCCTGGAGCTGGGCGTCTGTTTCGTTCACCGTAGTTTCCCCCGCACGATCTTCTAGTCTAGACGAGAGAAATCATCTCGGATGAAACGGGCCTGTCCTTGGCCACCGCGACTGCCGAAGGCGTCGCAGACGTCGGCGCTCACTCGGGCAAGCCCGCCCCAGACCCCATCCTCTTGATTCGTCACAAGGGCGTAGTCAAGGCAGTGGATCTGGACCGGGCAACGCGCGCAAATGGCCTTGACGTGTCGAATCTGCCGGACGGCGTCACCGACGAACTCGCCGACCGGGAAGAACAGATCGATCCCCATCTCTGAACACGCCGCCTGCGACCGCCACTCGGCCTCGTCGAAGACAGTGGGCCGCCTACTAATGCCCGAAAGGGGCTTCACCGGCGCTGTTGGTCACTTTGATCATTGTGGCTTTGCATACGTGTAACTCGGGCTGAGATCGCCTCGAGCAGCGCCACCCAATCAGCAACGAACGACTTGGTGCCCTGATGCTGGAGGAATTCGCCGAGCGCGTCCACGTCGAGTCCCTCTCCGGCTATTGCTGCGATCACTCGTTCGGCCGCGGCATAGTTGGGCTCGAGCACGCCCTCGAGTGTGCCGTGGTCGGCGAAGGCCAAGAGGGTCTTCTCCGGCATTGTATCGATGGTATCGGGCACGGCCAGACTGCCGACGTAATACGTATCGGGAAGCGCTGGGTCCTTGACCGATGTCGACGCCCACAAAACGCGCTGCGGGCGGGCCCCCGCTGCCTCGAGAACTTGCCAACGCTCGCCCGCAAGTAAGGCCAGGTAGGAGGAGTAGACCTTCTGGCTCATCGCCAGCCCGAGCTTGCCGTGTAACTCCCGAGGTAGCAGCGGGTCGGCTGCAGTGTCCCAGCGCGAGACGAAAACCGACGCGACCGAGGGGATGTCGAGCGCTTGGCCGGCGGCATGTCGGCGCTCTAAGGCCCGCAGGTAAGCCTCCGCGCTCTGAAGGTAGTGGGTGTCGGAGAACAATAGGGTCATGTTGACCCCGACGCCGGCGACTACGGCTTCTTCCATAGCGGTCAGTCCAGGCGGAGTACCGGGGATCTTGACCAACAAGTTCGGCAAGGCCGCCTGGTCGTGCAGGCGGCGCGCCAAGGCCGCGGTTGCGGTCGCTTCGTAGGCCAGATCGGGGGGCACTTCCACCGAGACGTACCCGTCGCGCCCGCCGGTTGCCTCCCACGTCAGCCTGAACAGATCGGCCGCCTTCCTCAGGTCCTCGAGCGCCACGACAAAAACGATGTCCTGGGGATCTGTCACTCCTTCGTTCACCGCACGGCGCAGCGAAGCGTCGTAGTCTTCGCTGGCGGCCATGGCGTGACCAAGGATGGTTGGGTTCGAGGTGAGTCCGGTCACGGCGAACTCGGACACATAGCGCGACAGGGCACCTGAGCGGAGCATCGTCCGGCTGATGGAATCGAGCCAGAGACTCTGCCCAGCACTATGGAGCGCTTGAGCCCCGTTCATACGTTCACGGCTTTTGTCTTGGTTGCTCGCGTATCGCCCGTCTTCGTCTTCCTGTCAGGCGGCTGGACCATCGGCGATCGTCCCGAGGTACACCATCCATCGTCGTGTGCACGCAATGTCCGGGTGCGCCACGGAGCAGGCTTAGGCACCCTTCGTGTCGCCGATCCGAGCCGCAAACCTTGGAGCTCGCCCCACATCTCCGATCCCGTCGGCTCGGCTGTTGGCTCGAACCACCGGGGGAAAGTGTCGAATCCGAGCCTCGATCGCCTCGTCGCCGGGGAAGGGAGCTTCAACGTCGGGTGAGATCGTATTCACGTAATCCGTGGTGACCCCGTTTGGCATCGACAGTCCGAGGGATCGGGCGCGCTTTGAGACGGTTGTTTGGACCCCTTGATGCCTCGAGTGGTCCATGAAACTCGACCAAGTCGTCGACCGAATCGGACCATTCGGTTAGCTCATTGGAATCGACGTCAATGGAACCTCGGGTTGAGTTCTGTGACGGCATGGCACTGACCTACTTCCGAGGCCCACGGCGACCGGCGAGTCCGGCAGCACACTACGGAGTGACTCCTCCGCAGTTTATCTGCTCTGAACCGTATAAATCCACCGAGGCCGAGTCCAGCCTCGAGGCGGCGAATCGGAGAACCGTGCATTGGCCGCTGACGTATTGGACACGCCCGGTCGAGCCGTAGGAGATCCAAACGTTGCAAAACGGGCCTCGGCCATCAACGATGTCTCAGACGACATTCTCATCGATCGATACTTCGCAAGCCTAAACAATGTTGACGGTCATCGTCGGAGAGGCCGGGGTGATGGAGCCCGAGAACCCGTTGAACGGCGGACAAGTGATCGATGGTTCCGTACGGAAGCGAACCGGCTTTATTCTGAAGTTCTCAGGCGTTCAATCATCAACAGAGACTGCATCACAAGCATCTCGGACTCCAGTGTTGTCGGTGCCACGAGATGCTCAACTAGTTCGGAGGTCATTACATGGATGAGTTGGATTCTGACGTTGTACTAAGGGTTGTGAGCGAGGCTCCCGACGGTGTGGTGATCCTCGACAGGGAAGGCGTGATCCGCTACTGGAACCGGGGCGCCGAACGCATATTTGGACGTACGGGATCGGAGATGATCGGGTCCGCTTTGGACGTGATCATCCCAGCAAGGCTGAGGCAACGTCATTGGGATGGCTTTCGTGCCGCTATGGCCCGTGGGTCCACCAAGTACGGAGAGGACGACCTATTGGCCGTGCCAGCCATCGCAGCAGATGGGAGGACTCTTTCCATCGAATTCAGCATCGTGCTCGTGGCGAATGCAGGGGGCGGTATAAGCCACGTCGGAGCGATCATTCGTGATGTCAGTGCCAGATGGGCGGCGGAGCAGGAAACGCGCCGGCGTCTGGAGGCTTTCACTACCAATCCACCGGGTTGACAAGTCGGTGCTTAGAGGAGGCGGTCACAGCACGGGTCAGCAACATCCGAGGGTATTCCTGTGACCAATCCGACGGAGATCTCGATATCCCGTGTTCCGGAGCTCGCTGAGCGGCAAGGTTCCACGACTTTGCCGTGCATGCAGTTGGCCACGTTGCGGCCCGGGTGAAGGAGGACATTTGCCGATGGATAACGCGCTTTCACTGGTCTTCCGGTGGTCGCGGCCACCAAGGAGCATTCTTTCTCTAGGAGTTACTAGATAAAGATGCTAGGTTGGGCATTAGGTCGGATGGCAGAAGGGAGCCACTGATGCGAGCGCCATCGTCGACGATGAGAAGCTCCGAGGTGAGCCGAAGACTGCTGCAGTTCCTCAAGGAGGGGTAGTTCGCTCTCCTCGACCCGGTCGCGTAAGACCTGTTCGAGAAGGGCTGGGAGGACCATACGTTGCTCGCCGAAACAGATCGTGCATGGGCGGCTCCGTTTCTGCCTACTCTCGCTGGCACTGGGTCGAACACCGATTGCCCTAACCCTCTCCTCACCTTCAGCGGACAGCCTGGTGGCGTCGCGTGCGATGTGAATGACTCTGTTTGGATCTCCGATATCCGATCAGGAGTAATCCGACGAATTGCCACCGATGGCACGACAACTTCGGTCGAACTAAGACGAACAGGCGATGAGCATGGCCGTCCTGTAACGCCCAGCGTGCTCGCGCCGGCAGGGCTAGCTGTGTGCTCCGATGGTTCGCTGTTCGTCGCCGACAGGTCGGGTAACCGGGTTTGCGCCATTGCTCCCGACGGGTCGGTGCGCGTGGTCGCCGGAGGGGCGAACGGCTACCGAGACGGAAAGTCGACCGAGGCACAGTTTCGCCATCCCCTGGACGTGGCGTTCGCCCCAGATGGCGCCTGCTACGTTGCCGATACAGGCAACAATCGCATCCGGCGAATTGCCTCCGATGGCTCGGTCACGACCGTCGCGGGGTCGATTTACGATTATGGCGACGGTCGCGGCGCCGATGCACGTTTTCGAGAACCAGCCGCCATTGACGTCGATGGCGAGGGAATCTGCTACGTGGCCGATACGGGCAACAACGCCGTGCGGCGCATCACTCCCGACGGCGCCGTCGTGACGCTGGCCGGTGCGCCTCCGGGCGGTGACGGTGATGGTGCCGGGCTGGGCGTTGGCTTACGCTGGCCGACCGGGATTGCAATCGGGGCTGGTGGCGTCGTATGGATCGCTGATCACGGGAACCGTGCACTGCGACGCATCGATCTGGCAGGTGAGAGTTCGACCTGTCTTCGGCTAGCGGGCCTGAGTTGGCCCGTGTCGGTCGCACTACGGGCCGACGAGACGCTGGTTGTGTCCGGGGTCGCGTGGCACGACCCGAACACGTCCGAAGCGTGCCTGATGGTTGTCCGGTGCGCCCAATGAGGCGACGCACTTCAAATCCCACCTTCCGGCTGAGCGAGTTCATTCGCCTGGACTCGCTGGCTGCAGAAGACCCCAAGCACTTCTCGATCATTGCTGTGACGCCATCAGACTGTCACCGAGACGAAATGGTCTACCGCCTCAACCGGTTGGGCTTACACCGACCATGTCAAACCCGTCCACGGCGAAGTGGAGAGCCCGCACCTGGGGGAGAAACGAACCACCGATCGCGGCCAGCGCATTGGATGGGACTTCGAGCGAGGACCCAGGCTCGTCCACCGAGCCTTCTCGTGGTGGCAAGCCAGGGTCGACTACAGGAAGGAGATATCTCGTGCGTCATTTTTCGTTTCGCCCATCATTAACGTTCCGAGGTAGAGAGTTCAAGGGACTGCGGGGCTTCTCGGGCAAGCCGCTGCACCCGCCTCTGACCGATGTCCCAATCGGTGCGTACGTAATTGCCGCCGCATTCGACGTCATCTCCTTCTGCGGCGACCGTACGGCCTGGCAACGAGAATTTTACCAAGCGGCCACGTTCATCTTCATCGCGGGGGCCCTGGTCTCCCTCGGTGCGATCGTGACCGGTCTGTGGGATCGCTGGCGCTCAAGTGAAGCGGGGACCCAAGCCCGGCGCACGATCAATGCCCACGCCCTGTTGATGGTGGTGATGACGGTGCTCGTTCTTGTCGACCTCGGCCTGCGTTGGTTCCGCTATCACGGGCTGGCGGGGCCCACCTCGACGTTGCTTGGAATTTCCGTCGCGGCCGCCGTAATCGCAGCGGTGGGCGCCACCTACGGGGGAACCTTGGTGTTCGGCTACGGCTTCAACGTCGAGACCGCTGGGGACCATCCTGTCTGGCACCGCTCAGAGACCGATGTGTTTCCGGGCCAGGTTGCCCCCGCTGGGACGGCAGGGTCTGAGCTCGGGGGCGACTCAAAGGATCTCGTAATCTGACCACCAAGGGAGACCACCCCTCTTCTCAAAGGGTCACCTTCGTGTAGCAGCGCGTCAGGGCTACAGTTTCCGATCGAAAATGCACACCACCCAGGCTCAACACTCAAAGTCGTTGGTCCGGGCATTAGTGCGTGAACGAACTCTGACCTCGTTGTCATGGAGACGGCGCCCGACTCGAGGGTCGAGTTGGCATGCGAATTGACGGCTACGCCCCGATTCGGGAATACGCAGCCATCGGTGACGGCCGTACCGTCGCCCTCATCGCTTGTGATGGCTCCATCGACTGGCTCTGCCTGCCGGACCTTGATTCGCCAGCGGTGTTCGGTGCGCTCCTCGATGTGGAGTCAGGCGGAAGATTCGGGCTCTGCCCGGAGGCGCCATTCGAGGTCTCTCGGCGCTACCTGCCGGGGACAAATGTGCTCGAAACCACGTTCACCACGAGTTCGGGTGTGGTGCGGCTCACCGACGCCTTGACATTGCCGTCGGGACAACTGAGCCCGCATCGCGAGCTGGTGCGGCTAATCGAGGGGGTGGCGGGATCGGTCGCAATGGCCTGGGAAGTCGTGCCACGGTTCGGCTTCGGCGCCACGCACACCTACCTTGGGTATAGGGCTGGGGTTCCCGTGGCGACCCAAGGCGCCGATGCTGTGGCGCTGTGCTCGTGGGACATCGGTGAGCCGAAGGTCTCGGCGGGATCGTTGTACGGAACCTTCGAGATCACCGAAGGAGCGCGAGCTCTCCTCGTACTGAGCGCGTCTCACCAGGAGCCGCTTGTCTTCCCGAGCCGGCAAGACGTTGAAGCCAGGCTGGCAGCGACCAGTGCTGTGTGGCGGCACTGGTCAAGTAATCTACGAACAGGAAACGCGTGGCCGACCAACGTCATGCGTAGCGCGCTGGCACTAAAGCTTCTCGTACACGCCCCTTCTGGGGCAATCGCGGCTGCGGCGACCACCTCGTTGCCCGAGGTGGTCGGTGGTGAGCGTAACTGGGACTACCGGTTCTGTTGGGTTCGGGACTCCGCCTTTGTACTCAACGCCCTATTGCGACTGGGGTGCTTCGATGAGGCGGACGCGTTCTTTTGGTGGCTGATGCAGGCGTCGCAACTCACTCACCCGCGTCTGGGCGTCCTCTATCGCATGAACGGTGGTGCGAATGTCCGAGAGCACACGCTAAATCTCCGCGGCTACCAGGGATCGACCCCCGTCCGAGTTGGCAATGAGGCAGCAGGGCAGTTCCAGCTCGACGTCTACGGCGATCTCCTCCAAGCGGCCTGGCTGTACGCGCGAGCCGGTAGGCCGCTCGACGCCGACATCGGCGTTCGGTTGGCTGAGATAGCTGACTTGGTGTGTGTGATCTGGCGAGAACCTGACGCCGGACTTTGGGAGGTTCGCGATGAACGCCTGCACTTCACCCAGTCCAAGATGATGTGTGCCGTGGCCCTCGACCGAGCTGTGCGGCTGGCGCGAATCGGCTCCATCCCGTCACGACACGTTGCCCGCTGGAGTACCGAAGCCACAGCCATTCGCTGCGTTCGTCGACGAGCAGTGCTGGTCGGTGGCCAAAGGAAGCTACGTTCGCCATGTCGGGACCGACGAACTCGACGCCAGCCTGCTCCTCGGCGTGTTGTTTGGCTATGACGATCCCCGTGACGGAAAACTGCTCGCCACCGTCGAGGCCGTACGGCGCGAACTATCCCATGGGCCATTCGTCTTCCGGTACTCCGCTGAGGACGGATTGTCGGGCAAAGAGGGAGCCTTCCTCACGTGCTCGTTCTGGCTCGTCGAGGCTTTGGCGCTCCAGGGTAGGCGTGCCGAAGCAAGAAGCTCATGGAACAACTCGTCCCTCTTGGCGAACGACGTCGGCCTGTTCGCTGAAGAGCTCGATCCTGGCACCGGGGCATTCCTCGGCAACTTGCCTCAGGGACTCACGCACTTGGCTCTGATCGGTGCCGCGCTTGTCCCTAGACGAGGGCGCGCCGTGAGCATCTGGGGAGCGGTGGCAGGCGGATTCGCCGGAACCCTCGTGCTCACGACGGTTCTGCGGGCGGCCAGCGAGATGCGTCTGACTCGCATCGACCTCCCCTTCCTGCTCGGCACGGCAGTGACTTCCGACCGCCGGCGCGCCAAGCTCATCGGATACTTTGCCCACTTCGGCTTTGGGATCGCGTTCGCCCTCATCTATTACTGGTTGTTCACCGTCATCGGGCACAGCGGATGGGGGCTTGGTGCTGTCTTCGGACTGGCGCACGGGCTGTTCTCGTCTACGGCCCTTGTGACCGTTCTTCTGCCGGCCGTGCATCCCCGTATGGGAACATCTTTCAGTGCCGTTGGCTCGTCCCCACTCCTGGAGCCGCCGGGGTTCTTGATGCTCAACTACGGACGTTCGACGCCGATCGTGAGCCCTCGTCGCTCACATCCTGTACGGCACGATTGTCGGCGGCTTCATCTCACTTGCCCACTGACGGATGGTGGCTGCATGGATTGGCGATCGCTGGCGCGGGTAACCGAGTCTGGCCCACGTATTCGGTTGGTTCTTGGTCGCCGAGAGTCGCCTAGGGCATCTGACGTCCGAATCATCAAAGCGGGGATCTCGACCCCATAGAACCGACCAAAGGCCCCGAATGGCGCTTCCCCAGAAGCACCCGTTAGGGCTACCGACTCCTGGATGACTGGAGGGTCGCAGCCTGTGTCGCTAATCCAGAGGACAGCATGGAAAGCAAATGAAGAGTCTCAGGATCGGTGGTATGCACACGCCGGTCGAGCGCCCATCCAGCTAGCGCGTTCAAGCGATCGCCAATGAGCTGCTGCGCCTCGTTGAGTTGGAGCCAGCCGTCGGGAACCCAGTTGATTGGGACATCCTTGACCAGCGAGCGTACCCGACCGTCGGGAGCGACCCCCAGAGTGATGAGCCGCTTTGCTACCTGGTCGGCCCATTCCCGCCATTGTCCCGTCGCATCGACCAGCCAGTGCGCGAACTCGCCAAGTTCGTCACCGGTGAGCACCCAACGAACATGATCACCGACGACCGCAAGGGATAGCAGATCCCGAAGTTCGTCTTGCAATTCATCTCCAAGTGGCCAGTCCGCTCGCCCTGTCATAAGCCTCTTTTCCTGCTGTCGTCCTCCTCTATGGCGCCGCCCCGACATTACTTGCTCCCACCTTCCGAGCTTCCCGTCACCGTGATTTCGGGGACGACTATCCAGGTCAGTCCAACCACCCAAAAAGTGAGACGGTCCGGCCACAAGGTTCAGCGGGCTCCGGCGTCAGGCCGGGGACTTCTCAGCCGGGTCCCTCCGCACGACCAAGCGACATCCGGCCCGCCGGGCATCCTTTGCCACAAGGCGATCGACCGCCAGACCGCCCAATCCCTCGGTGAGCCCCTCGGCGAGGCCGAGGTGCAGCTGGCACACCGTGTCGGGATCTTCGTGGGCCACGTCGACGAAAGGGCAGCGCCCGAGGACGAAGTCGAGCTGACGGCCTCGTTCAGTGCGGGTCGGGCGAAAGCCGCGCCTTTGCATCTCCTCTTCGATCAGGTCCGCGGCATCTCCTGTCCCGGCGAGTTCGGCCGCACGCCGGTGCCCATCGAGGCGGCCCATTTGACGGGGATCGAGCTTGCGGCGCAGGGCATCGCCGAGCAGCTGGGCCAGCCAGGCATAGGGGCCCGCAGTGCCCCAGCTCCCGGCTGCCTCGGGGTGGAGCCGGTAGAGCAGCCGGGGCCGGCCCGGCCGGTCGCGATCTTCGATTTCGTCGACGATGAGTTCGGCGTCCTTGAGCACCGCCAGGTGCTGGCGCACTGCGTTGTGGTTGAGCTGGACGAAGTCGGTCAGCTCGCCCACACTCACGGGCTCTTCGGCGTCGACGATGTAGCGAAAAAGTCGATAGCGCGTGGGATCACCGAGAGCCCGGGCCTGGAGCTGGGCGTCTGTTTCGTTCACCGTAGTTCTCCCCCTCATGATCTTCTAGTCTAGACAAGAATAACCGGCGACCCGTTCCAATTGGCGAGGGTTGAGGCTATGTTGGCTTTTCGGGTCTCTCATGTTATAAATCTAGTAGCTGATTGAAAAAAGATCGAGCTGCGATGCAAGGAGTACCGAGCGTCGGATCAAGCTGTTGAGATCGCCGAGCCAGCGAGGTGAGGCGGCTCACGATAGTGCCCAAGCCGCGGGCCGATCACGAAGGAGCGCCAGTCGACATGGATGAGCGCGATGGCAACGATTCGGGGACGGAGTGGGAGGCACTTGGTGTTCACGCTTGGGCCGTGGACCAATGGAAGAGAGCGGGATTCAGCCCGTTTGAAGCGGCCATGGCGCAAGGGGATGGATTCACCCCGATGTTTGCGGGTCAGTACCGCCGAACTCTAGGACAATCTGCGGATGCTTGGATTCGTGCTGGGATAGAGCCTTTGCAGGCTCTGCAGTGGCATCGTCGCGGAATTACCGCAAGGCAATTCTCAAAACAGCGACCTGACCTATCAAGTCTCAGTCCTTCGTCGCAACCCGGCACTACTCGAATCATGGCGAAGGGCGCGAGTAAATGACCAGCGTTGTCGATGCAAAACGAAGTGGGCGAGTAGCCGAACCCAGCCCTACCGCTGACCAGGGACATCCGACCCACGCAGAAGATGGTCCCAGCGGGCTGGTCAATTGGTTGACTTCGACTGACCATAAGGTCATCGGGATCAGCTACATGATCACGTCGATAGCCATCTTCTACCTGGCGGGGATCATGGCCCTCCTGATGCGGCTCCAGCTGGCATCGCCGCATTCATCTCTCCTGAGCTTTTCGCAGTACAACGCGCTGTTCACCATGCACGGCAGCCTCATGCTGTATCTGTTTGCCGGGCCGTTTGCGTTCGGTGGCCTGGCCAACTACATCGTGCCTCTGCAGATCGGGGCGCCCGACATGGCTTTCCCCCGACTCAATGCCTTGAGCTATTGGCTTTACCTAACCGGTTCGATCACCATGTTGATGAGTTATTTTGTCGCCGGCGGGGCCCCTCAGTTCGGGTGGGTCTCCTATGCACCGCTCTCTAGCGCAACGAGCTCGCCTGGCGCGGGACCAGATCTCTGGATCATGGCGATTGCGCTCACCGGGTTCTCCGCCATTTTTACCGGAGTCAACTTGGTTACAACGATCTTCTATCTGCGGGCTCCCGGGATGACTATGTTCCGCATGCCGATCTTCACCTGGAACATGTTGATCACCGCGATGCTTATTCTCATTGCCTTTCCTGTCCTGACCAGCGCGCTCATCATGCTGTTCGCCGACCGCCACTTCGGCACCCACATCTATACGGCTGTGGGCTGCCACCTCGTGAGCGGCGCACCCATGGCATCGTGCGGGTCACCGTTGTTATGGCAGAACCTCTTCTGGTTCTTCGGCCATCCTGAGGTCTATATCCTCGCCCTGCCGTACTTCGGCATCGTCACCGAGATCCTGCCCGTCTTCTCCCGCAAGCCCGTGTTCGGGTACAAGGGCATGGTCTTCGCCACCATGGCCATCGCGGCGCTCTCCACCGGCGTGTGGGCGCACCACATGTTCACCACCGGGGCAGTACTGCTGCCCTTCTTCTCTCTCCTGAGCCTGCTCATCGCCGTGCCGACGGGTATCAAGTTCTTCAACTGGATCGGCACCATGTGGCATGGTCAGCTCACGTTCGCCACGCCCATGCTCTTCAGCATTGGGTTTCTCTTTGTCTTCCTCGTGGGCGGCGTGACCGGAGTCATGCTCGGCTCCCCTCCACTCGACTTCGCTACTCACGACACGTATTTTGTGGTGGCCCACTTTCACAATGTGTTGGTCGGGACGGCAGTTCTTGGCGGCTTCGCGGGCGTCTACTTCTGGTATCCCAAGATGTTCGGTCGCATGCTGAACGAAAAGTTAGGCAAATGGCACTTTTGGCTGCTGTTCGTCGGATTCTGGATCACCTTCATACCGCAGTACATCGTGGGACTAGAGGGGATGCCTCGACGGGTCGCCACATATCCGTCAAATCTGGGGTGGGGGGCGTTGAACCAGATATCCACCGTCGGCGCCTTTGTCATTGGCGCGTCTTTCATCTTCCTATTGGTAAATCTCTTCACGTCGTGGCGCAATCCCGTACCCGCCGGTAACGATCCCTGGGGTGGGCAGGCCCTCGAATGGTTCACCACCTCGCCTCCACCGCATCACAACTTTACCCAGCTGCCACCCATTCGTACTGAGCGTCCTACATGGGACTACAACCACCCCGACGCTCCCGCCGTTGCGCTGAAACACGGAAAGGAACGCCGAATGATCATGACTTCTGAGACGTCAGACGCAACGCCAGGGCAGCAGCTAGACGGCCCTGAGTGAGTATTCGGCTCTCCTTCCGATGGCTTGATTTGTCCATGAACGTCGGTGAGTCGACGGCCTGCTGGGATCTTTCCAGGTGGTCACCACTTCGTCGAATTGGGTGCAGAGGGGACGGCATATCCCTCAGCTGACGTCTTCTCGCACCGGGTTCCCATCGCGAGTCTGAACCGTTTCTCAGTCGGGCATTCGGACTTTGCTTGAGTGGTAGTCCCGTCGCTGTTCGACGGCGTCGCCCTCCCTCGGCTAGGTATGACCCCCACATCCCGGTTACCGACGGGTCGCCAGTAACCGCTGCATCCACAAGAGGGGCACGATCCCGCCGGCAGAAGTGTGAGGAGAACTACTACCTCCAGAAGGCAACGGAACTACTGGGTACGTCCCAGATAAACGAGGCTGCATGCAATCCGGTCCGATTCACGGTCTGTCCTGAGTCAAGGTAAGTATCGATTGAGCAATTCGTCACGACGCGGCGGTCGCTGGTTGCCGCGTCCGCCGTTCCCCGAAATGAAATACCACCACCGGGCAATGAGCATTGGCGACACAACGATTTCGGACTGACCCAAATAGGAATCTCCAAAATCTACCGTGACGTTGACCGCTTCCCACTACAAGTAGCGCGGCACCCCACGACGCTTCGACTAGTGCGGAAGCAGCTTGACCCTGGACAAGGCGAGTTCGAATTTCTACACCTGGGTGCATCTCCCGCGCTCTCTTCTCAGCCGTTTCCAGTTCTTCACGAGCGCTGGCCTCTGGGTTGTAACTGTCAGTGAGTGCTTGTGGCCATCCGCAATTGACTGGCCACTGCCATGCCATTACCAGTTCAAGGGTTGATCCCGTTGATTTCGCCTCGATCGCCGACCAATGAAGCGCGGCGATCGAGGCGTAAGACCCATCGAAGCCCATCACGATCCTGCGTGCGGAAGAAGCGTCCATGGCCCTCTCCTCTTTCGTGGTTCCTCTAGTCTAGTCTAGAGAAATGATGAGTGAACGCGCATTCCTTAGGGCCACTTCAGATCTTCGATCGATATGGGCGTCTGTGTGGAACCGCCCTGGACTACTCACGGCCCTTTCAGCATTCAGTTCTGTCCAGGTGTCGCCTGGAGCTTCGAGATACGGCGGCGAGTGGCTGTGTTCCAGGAGCGCCGTCGATGTCCCAGAACGTGAAGCCATTGCAAAGGAGGCATCAGGCGATGATGGTCGTCGACGTAGCCAATGGAGGATGCTGCCTGCACAGCGTCTTCACCCTCTTCGAGGTGAGGATCAGAATCCCGTCGATCAGCCCCAAAGCGATTCTTTCCATCTAGCCGGGCGTATCAATGAATCCATCTGAGCCAGCTGCGGATCATTATGACGACCTGCGCTCGCGAGCTGATATTCATGACCTCGTGGTGGGGTTCTACCGGGAAGTTGTATTTGACGAATTGCTCGAGCCGGTGTTCGGTGAGGTTGCCGAGGTCGACTGGGCTCTCCACATCCCCAAGCTCATCGATTATTGGTGTCGCGTCTTGCTGCGCCAACCCGGGTATGCCGGACTCATTCTCGACGCACATCAGCATGTGCACGATTGTGAGCCGCTACGTATGGACCATTTCGATCGCTGGTACAGGCTCTGGATCGAGAGTATTGACGCGCGTTGGAGGGGTCCAGTCGCAGAGCAGGCGAAGCGACACGCCGCTCGTATGGGAGGAACACTGGCTCGACGACTAATGGACGTGACCTGGGCGCCAACAAATGATAGGGAGCTCGGCTGATGCCAACATTGCCGCATACAATGTGAATCTCTCGGATCGGTCCTCGTCTCGATGGTCAGCTACTCGAAATGCTCATCGAACTAGAGCGTGAGCAAAGCAGCGATTGACCGCCCTAAAGGACCGTCGTACCGGAGATGGTTCGCGTGAATCAGGGTTTGCCTCTGCGGCGTGCGGCAGGGAGAGCTGACGCGCGAGACTCAGCGTACGGGAGCTCGGACGGACCGGGCTGAGAGGGCACCTCGCTGGTGCCGACCGTTGAACCTGCTCCGGGTAATGCCGGCGAAGGGAGGAGGCATTTATGGTCGATCTGCCTGATCCAGCGTTGCTCTTTAACGGCGGTCGTCGGACCGGCATCTTTTCAGGTACTCGTCCCACGCACCGTGGTGACCTCGTTGTAGAGAGCCATGGCATGGCTCCGATTCCCGAGGACCAGCGCTATGGCTCCTCGTGGCGGAACCTCACGGTGTGGTTCGCACCGAATATGGAACTCTCCGGTGTCTTCACCGGGACCTTGGCCTTTACGCTCGGGTTGGGATTTTGGCCAGGCTTCGTGGCCATCGTGATCGGGGTGGTCCTCGGTGCGGTGCCGGTCGGGCTCCTTGCCACCTTGGGACCCAAGACAGGCATGGGGCAGTTGCCGCTCGCGCGGCTCCCGTTCGGCAGGAGCATCACGCTGCCGGCGGCCGTCCAATGGCTGAGCGCTCTGGCCTGGGACGGGCTTGTCGGGCTCTTCGGTGCCCAAGGAATCCAGCTCTTGTTCCACGTGCCCTTCGCCGTGGGAGTGCTCATCGTCCTCGCGCTCGAAGGGCTGGTCGGATTCTTGGGCTACGAGGTAATCCACCAGCTCGAGACGTGGGGAAGCGCCATCTTGGCCGTCCTGTTCATGGTCTTGTCGGTGCGCATCCTTCAGCACGGCCACATCCCGTTGCACAACACGGTTCACGGCGGGGCAGCCATCGGTGCCTTTGTCTTGATGACAACGATCGCCTTCAGTGGTTCGTTCAGTTGGGCCAGCTACGCCGCTGACTACAGCCGCTACCAGGAGAAGGAGACGCCATCGCCGCCGATCTTTTGGTGGACGCTGGGCGGCTTGTGTGCCTCGTATATCTGGACTTACACCATTGGCCTGGCTGGCGCGAAGGTGCTGAGTAACCAAACGGCAGCGGGGGTGCGCTCCCTCGTGGGCGGAGGCGCGGTTGGCACGTTAGCACTGGTCATTGTCGTCCTCGGGGCGATCACGAGCAATGCCATGAACGACTATTCAGGGTCCCTCGCTCTACAGGCTTCAGGAGTAAGGCTAAAGCGGAACTGGAGTGCAGCAAGTGGCACGATGATCGCCTTCGGCATCATTCTTTGGCTCCATGGTGGAAACACGTCAGCGCGCTTCCAATCCGTGCTGCTCTTTAGCGCGTACTGGATCGCTCCTTTTCTGGCAATCGTCCTGATCGACTGGCTCGACCGCAAAGGCACTGTCACCCATGAGGCCCTCTGTTCCCTCATGGATCCGAAGGACCTGAACACCGGATGGACTGCACTCGTGAGCCTGGTTGTCGGCTTCGGTGCCATGGTGCCCTTCATGAACACCGGACTGCTCGTCGGCCCGGTTGCCACACGGCTCGACGGAGCGGACCTGTCTTTCTACGTGGGTTTTGTAGTCACCTTCTGCGTGTACCTGGTGCTGCGCAAGTGTGAAATCCCAAACGCAATGCTCATTCGAGGTGGTCTTGGAAACCGCTCGGAGGGGGCCGAGAGGGGAAGAGCCTCTGTTTGACTAGTCGTGCCCAAGTTGTACCGGATCTCGTTGCATATGGCCCTCTTCGTGCGTTATCTCACCTCATCCGATCGCTCGCAATCGGGACGGTGTGCGCCTTCTTGGATGACTGCGCCACATTCGGGGCAGAGCAAGCCGGCCCAACAGGCCGGATCGCCGCCCTCATCGGTCTCCTCCGAATCTGAATGCGAGACTGCGCTTGACTCCGATCCACGATTTTTCTCAGGACTGCGTCGATCTACGGCCAAGAAGTCAATCGTGAAGCGCACAGGTCCGAGCAAGCGCACCTCGTGCTCGACGTCGGGAGGAATGGCTTGGCTCGAACCTGGTCCGAGCACGACGTCGATCGGCGGTTCGGTCGACATGATGAATCGCAGTGTGCCGCTCTGGACCACCAACCTCCCCCAAGTCCCGTTGCCCAACCGGTGGGCCCGCAACAAGCCCTTGGGCACACTCACCTCGGTCCACTCGGGACTTGCGCGAACGAATTGGAGCCCTTCGGGGAGTTCCGCTCGGTCACAGAGCGGGCACTCGAGGGGCAGGCCGAGCTTGGACGTCCGTCCCGTTTCCTCGGTTATCCAGGGTCGAAGTTGAAATGGTGGACGATGACGAACATGCTGATTGTGGCCACACTCGAGCTCTGCCACCCATTCGGGAACTTCGTCTTGATGGTAGGCGGTGATTGCTCGTTCCATGACGATCAGAGGTCCTGTGCGCTGGTTGCAGGCGTCGGGTCGTCTTGTCCAGCGCCGTTCTTCGAGGTTGGGTTGACTCGGCGCAACGTCAGCACTCGTTCGGCGTGACGCTCTTCTTCGAGGAGCTTTTGGCGGGCCTCGAGAAGGTCGAACTGGGTAATGAGTCCGTCGAGATGGTGAGCGTCGGCGCGGTCGACGACGGGGAGGACGCCAAGTCCGAGCGCTGCCATCCTGTCGGCCACGCTGCGCAGAATCTCGTCCGGATGGGCCACGATAAGAGCGGAGACCATGGCCTCGCAGGCCTGGGCGCCGGCCTGGTCCTTTCCGGCCAGGACGGCTGACCAGGGGAGCACGCCGACCAGACCAGAGCCGTTGTCGAGCACCGGGTAGAGGCGCTGCCGACGTTCGTGCGAGCCCTCAGGAAGGGACTGATAGAGCTCGCTGAGCAACCGAGTGGGCTCAACGGTGTAGATGTCGGTGTCCATGACCTCTCGCACAAAGGTGGCTTCGAGTGGGTCGACGGCGTACTCGCGCATGACATGAAAGCCTCGCCGGGCCACCTTCTCGGTCAGGATCGAGCGCTTCAGCACCAGCACGCTCACCAGATGGGCCACGGTGGCGACGACCAAGAGAGCAAGAATGCTGTTTTGGTCGTGGGTGAGCTCGAACGCGAAGATGATTGCGGTAAAGGGGGAGCGCGTGACGCCCGCCATCGCCCCGGCGAGCCCGAGCAGCGCGTAGACCCCGGGCGTCGTTCCCGGCAGAACGTGACCCATGATGCCGCCGATGGCCGCCCCCATCATCATGATGGGGGCGAGGATGCCGCCGCTGGTCCCGCTGCCGAGCGCACCAGACCAGATGACGAGCTTGACGACGAGCAGGAGGAGGAGCGCATCGACCGCGAGCTGGCCCAGCAGCTCGGCGTGGATCGTGTTGTAGCCCACACCGAGTGCTCGAGGATCGATCAAGCCGCCGACTCCGATGAGGACTCCGCCGATCATGGGCCACCACATCCAGTGCAAGTGCCCGGTGAGCTTCTTGAAGAGGTCCTCGAAGCGATAGACGGCCTGGGTCATGACCCAGGCGCCGAGACCGGTGGCGAGGCCGACGGCGGCGGCCCCGAGAAGGACCACGCCGCCGAGCGGAGCATGGTGTGGGACCGGGAAGAGGGGCTGAGGCGAGACGAGGCCGGCATTCGCCATCACCATCCGCAAGCCGTCAGCGGTCGCTGCGGCCAGGCCGATCAAGACCATTGAACGCGGTCTGAACTCGAAGGCCAACAGTTCGACCCCGAACAAGGTTGCAGCCACGGGGGTGCCGAACACGGCGCTCATGCCAGCAGCAGCCCCGGCAACGAGCAGGGCTCGCCGTTGCGCTGCGGTGAGATGAAAGAGCTGACCGATAACGGATCCGACGGCACCTCCGGTCAAGATGATCGGTCCCTCGGCGCCGAAGGGACCGCCGGTGCCAATGCTGATGGCACTCGAGATCGGCTTCAAGATGGCCAAGCGCGGCTGGACCCGGCTGCCGTTGATCAAAATACGCTCCATGGCTTCTGGAATGCCGTGGCCACGAATCTGCTCGGAACCGAATCGGGCCATCAGGCCGACGATCAGACCACCGCCGATGGGGATGATGATGGCGATGGCACCGAGCGTGTTGGCGTTGGGCGAGACCAGATGCACGCTGAGGCGCTGGTAGTAGAAGAGGTTGGTGAAGAACCCAATCATGGAGAGCAACGCCAGCGAGATTCCGGCTCCGATGACGCCGATCAGAATTGCCAAAGGTACGAGCTGCAAGATTGCGGGAGTGGTCGTGAAGTCCCCGAGTGCCCGCTCGCTCGTGTCAGCTCGACGGTGATCGTTACCGAAGAGGGCTGGATCGTCGTCTCGGGCAGAATGAGTCGAGCCCGTATCGTCCTCTTGGACGTCACTGGCCCTGGGATCGTGGACGTCCGAATCGCCGCTGTTCAGGCCTGCTTTCCCTTCACCCGCTGTGTCTTCCCCATCGGGCATCTGCCCCGATTCGACGTTGCGTTCGCTCACCGGTGAGCCCGGTCGACTGCTCGCGCGCCCGAGTCAGCGGAAAGGGAGAGTTCGCCTGATGTGCCGAGCCGTAGTCGGTCGGTGGCTCCATTCATCGTGACACGATGTTATCGTAGATGGAATGAGCCTGCCTGATGAGAGCTACACCCGTCTCTTGGCGCTGCGGACGGGCCTTCGTCACTTCGAACGCTGGAGCGAGCAGCAAGCTCAAGCCGCAGGGTTGACTCCCGCCCAGCACCAGCTGCTCCTCGCGGTCCGCGGACATGGGGACCCTCGCGGTCCCACTATCGGCGAGGTGGCGGACTACCTCTTGTTGCGCCACCACAGCGCAGTCGGTCTCGTGGACCGTGCTGACGCTGCTGGGCTGGTCACGCGCACCAGGGACCCCGAGGATCATCGTGTCGTCCGCATTCAACTCACCAAAGTCGGCGCCAAACGCCTCGAGGCGCTCTCGACCCTCCATCTCGAAGAACTCGAACGCCTCGCCCTCGAGATCCCTGGAGCGTGGCGGGACTTGGCACCGGTGCAACGGCTGCATGGTTTCCCCGGGACTGCATCCGCGACCGGGCAGTCCGACCACGAGACCGTCCACGTCGGGATCGCCCGCGTCAACGACGGTGTCACCAAGCGCGCGGCTCGGCGGATTCTCGTTGACCGGCTCTGGCCGCGGGGCGTCTCCCGAGTCGATGCTCCATTCGAGAGCTGGATGAAAGACGTTGCCCCGAGCAGCGATCTGCGCAAATGGTATGGGCACCAACCCAAGCGCTTCGCCGAATTCGCCCGGCGTTACCGCAAAGAGCTCACCAAAGGTGCAACCCAAGAGGCACTTGAGATCATCCGTCTCCAAGCAGTGCAAAACCCCACCGTTCTTGTCACAGCGACAAAGGATCTTGAACATTCGGGCGCGGCCGTCTTGCAAGAAATCCTCGCCGACGGTTGAGCAAGCCTCAATGGCGGGCGGGACCAGGTGAGTCTTGCGTGCCGGGGAGCGCGTTGTGATGGTGCAGGGCGTAGAGCGGATGGAGCAGGCGAGGGTGACTGCATGAGGGGCATGAATCCACCGGCTCCGATTTCGATGTGATGCAAAGGCGTCCGCAACCCTGGCAGTGGACGACATGAAAGAACACACCAAGACATCCGAGTAGGCCGAAGTAGAGCCCGCCCATCGCCACGATTCCGAGCGCCAGCGCCAGTATCGCGATCACGATTTCCAGGATCACCATGTCTTTCACTTTCTCTCGTATAGAGATTATATCGTGATAAGATACCAATCACAAGAGTGAGAGCCGGACGGAGATGCCGGCATGGGGGCTGTCGAGTGCGCCTTCACCAGGACCCGAAGGGACCACGCGGCCTGCTCAGTGCGAGCCCGAGAGGTCCCAGTCGTTTGGGATGCGGACCTTGGTTGCCCGCCGCGAGATCGTCTCTAGAACGAAGGTTCGCGGGATTACGGCCTTATGGAGGAGTCGAGACTCAGACGAATGCACATGTCACAAAAGTGCAATCTGTCGCTTACTGCCGTCTTAGGAATCCGGGTAGGAACCCGACGCTGGTGGTGACGTGAATGCGGCTCGGATCATCGACCGTCGCGGTCTCCAGAGGCCCGCGCGGTGGACTGTTACGAAGCGCGCTGTATTGAGAATCTCGGTTCCGCATTCGAGGGGAAGGGTTGTGCATTGTAAAAGAAAGGGGATGAGCGGATGGTGAACACCAACGACTTACGGCACAACGTCGTGGAGTTCGGCGATACGCAGCCGGTGCCGCCGATTGGCCCGTCAAAGGGGAATGGAGGGACCTCAAACCCGATGTTGGTCTGGGGACTCGTCATAGCGATCGTGGCGGCACTCTGCGCTGTGGGTATCGGGGTGTTCGCGCTGACTGCGTCGCCTGATGCGATTGCAGGTCCACAAGGGGCGACCGGTGCGCAGGGTGCCACCGGTGCCCAGGGGAGTCAAGGGGTGCCGGGCGCCCAAGGACCCCAAGGAGCGACAGGATCGCCTGGACCGGCCGGACCGAAGGGAGCCACGGGGATTACGGGGAACCAAGGCTCTCCCGGCCCTGCCGGTCCGGCGGGTGCGCAAGGGCCTCGGGGCACTACCGGAGCGACCGGCACGATCGTCGCGAGTACGGCGGTATCCGGACCGATCGTCCTCTCGATCCCCAACCCGGCGATCGGCACGACCGTTACCGCAACGGCATCATGCTCCACGGGGGAAATCTCACTCGGAGGTGGAGCTCAGGTCTCTGCACCAGGTCTCTCGAGCAAGAGCGTCACCTTGCGATCCTCGTTCCCCACGGGAACCAACTCGTGGCGAGCGGTCGGCATGGTGATCGGGTCACTTGGTTCTGGACAACAGATGTCAGTTCACCCATATGTCCTCTGCGGCAAATGATGACGAAAGACGCATCGTAGAAGTCGGCGGTTCGAGTCCGCTCACCTCCACCAAATGAAAGGCCAGGTCAGAGGCATGAGATCCCCAAGAGTCCACCAAGCGCCGTTGAGCACTACGGGACCTGTCGCAGATGTCGTAGATGCGGGTTATTCGGCAAGAGCTCTACTCACAGGTTGGCGCAAAAGTACGAAAGAAACCTCAGCGCCTACGGCAAGTCCCAAACGGGCAGCCATGGGGAGAGTCCTGGGACTGAAGGAAGTCCCACTCGGTTGCGAGGCAATACCACTCAGGTTCGAGGGCCTGGAATGGGCGGGGTAAGGGCGCGAGGATTGAATTGGGAGACATTCGCAGAGTCCGGAGCTTGACATCAAGCCCGGGCGCGACGTTCTCTCAATAGCAGAGGCGGGACGATGGCAACCCGGGGAGAAGGGGGGTGTTTCGCTCGTGGTCCTGCTGGTCGACCAAACCAGCGGTCGGCTCAGCCCTCGCCGGGCGGGGCTTTGGAAACACGCGCGGGCACTGCTGACGGCTGGCGGCCTGGACCGCGCCCTGGCGCAAGGGGTTCAACCGGAGGCGTCAGTCGAGTTGGCGCTGCGATCGCAGCGATTGGTGCGACCGTCGGTCCGGCGCAAACTCGCCAAGAGCCTGCGACTACTCCTTGCTGCGGCTGACCGGTCACATCCAGCGTCCCGGTTCGCAGTCCCTCTCTGTCGGGACAGGATCGCGGAGGCAGCGGCGGACATGCGCGCTCTCATCGACGGCCTGGTTGCGACCGGGCCCGTGGCCGCGCAGGGCGTCGCGCAGGTCTGGGTCCTGCTCGGCGACGGGTGTGGTCCCCTCTACAGCCGCGCCAGTGGCGACAGCGTTCGACGAAGGGTCCAAGAGGCGATCGCGGCGTTGGACCCCCTCACGGACGTGTAGCCGGCGGGCTCTGGGGGCCCGGTGGCTCACCACCAGCGATGAAAGAGGGAGAACCGTGTCATGCTGGGGGTGACACGATCCGCCAGCACGAGACGGTTCGCCCGGTTCACAGCTAACGCGATCGCCTGCCAGGACCGACACCGCCTTTGCGAACTTGTGGTTGTCGAACGTGATGCCGTTAGGACTCACTCGGTAACTGACGATCCATCGCTGTGACGAAGGGGCCGCCCGGGCGGCGCTCGTCACTTTCAGCTGCTTATCTACCTCCGCAGCGGCAGGGTTTGCATCCGCAGGCGGAGCCACAATGCGGGAAAGCTGTCATATTCCACGGCCGGCGAAGCCCTTCGATGGCCGGCGAAGCCCTCCGATCGGAGCGTCTCGGCGGCCTTGGCGCCGGCCAGACTGGCTCCGGCGATCACGAACGTCTGCGGTCTCGCCATCTCAGGTTCTCCTGTTCGATCGGGGACCTTTTGCTGTCAAGGTGTCCTTTGCGCCAGCGAGCGTCATAGCCTCACCGAGATCCTCCGGTGAGAGCGAAGAACTCCTGGCGGGAGCGGGCATCATCTCGAAGAACGCCGTTCAGTGACGAGGTGAGCGTGCGGGTACCGCTGGCGCGCACGCCCCGTAGTGACATGCACAAGTGATCCGCCTCGATCACCACCCCCACCCCTTTGGGGCGAAGGTGCCCATCGAGGTAGTGAGCGACCTGCATCGTGAGTCGCTCCTGGGTTTGCAGGTCAGCGGCGAAGTGGTCCACGACTCGGGCCAGCTTTGACAGGCCGAGGATGCGCTCGGCAGGTAGGTAGCCCACGTGGGCGACCCCGTGGAACGGGAGCAGATGGTGTTCGCACAACGACCGGAATGGAATGTCGCGCACAAGTACCAGTTCGTCGTAACGCTCGTCGTTCGGGAACGTCGTGAGGTCGAACGACTCGGGTGACAAGAGCTCGGCGAATGCTTCGACGACCCGGCGGGGAGTCTCGGACAGATGTTCGGAGCTCGGGTCGCGTCCGAGCGCAACCAGCAATTCGAATATCGCTTTGGTGGCTGCGTCGTAGTCGATGACCTCGTCGACGACCCGAAGGCCGCGCAGATCACAATGTCTCGCGGTATCAGCGTCGATTCGATCAACGATGGTCACTCCAGAGGTCATGTGACTCTCCCGTCGGTGGTCAGGGCGCGCCGAGCGATGACGCATTGGTTCCCTTCGGCGTCGGACGTCTCGTCGTGGAGCGACAGGAATCTTTCGGGTACCGGTAATGCCGTCCCGCCCGAGTCCAGCCATCGCCCGCCGACTTCATGCGCCTGCTCGATGAGGCCTCTGGCATGACCAAAGTCGGTCGCCGACACCGCCTGTGGACATAATGGAGGCAGCACCTTGATCTTGATCGAGGCGCTCTCGGACAGGGTTTCGACTTCGGTGATCAGCCTTCGCTGGATGAGCAAGGTCAGAGCCTGCACGACGATGGCCAAAGCGCTCGTCGGCGGACGCTCAAGGGCGCAGGCATAGCCCGCCGGGAGCACGTACACCTCGTCAGCGCCCAGCACGAGCGCCTGGGAGGTGACCATGATCAGTCGTTGGTGATCGGACGAATGGGACGGTTGTGAAATGCCGCCGCCAGTCGGGCCAGAGCCAGGGCGCCAATCAGCAGGCCGAAGTCCCGCAGCGCGATATCCCAGTAGACGACGTGCCCGGGGGCGCTACTGATGATGACGAGGTTGGTAATGATCCCCGCCAGCCAGGCGGCGACCACGTAGGCGGCATAGCGAGGGATGAGGAGCACGAGGACGCCGGCTGCGATCTCCACTGCACCGACTACGTACATGAAATTTTGAGGTGAGACGCTCAGGAAGTGCGGAAACCCAATCCACAGGTACTTCGGCCAGTAGGTCATCCAGTTGAAGTACTTGTCGATCCCGAAGAGCACAGGAGCGAGGAAGAAGCCGATCCGCAGCAGCCAGAATGCCTGGTCGGTGGGATCGTGGAGCCAGTGCTGAACTCGTGTTTCGTTGGTCGCCAGCGCCGGAGCCGGGGGGGTACGGGTGGTCGTCGTCATGGGTTGCCTTTCTCTCTAACGGATACTATGTTGGACTATAGAACGAAATCCGGGTTTCGTCAACCGAAGTCTCTTTTAGAAAGGTTGCCCGTGGCGGCAGACGATGTGACAGAGAAAGAGGAGCAGCACGTTTCGGACGACTTCGACGCCCGGGTGACCAGCATCGCCGTACTGGCCGAACCGGTGCGACGGGCCCTCTACCGATTCGTGGTCGGCCAGTCCGAGCCGGTGAGCCGGGAAGAGGCGTCGACGGGGACCGATGTGGCTCTTCACACCGTCAAGTTCCATCTGGACAAGCTGGTAGAGGACGGACTCCTCGACGTCGAGTATCGCCGCCCCTCAGGACGCGGGGGACCGGGGGCGGGACGCCCCTCCAAGCTCTATCGGCGTTCCTCCCGGGAGGTGTCGGTCAGCGTCCCCGACCGCCGATACGAGTTGGCCGGGCGTCTTCTCGCGCAGGCCATAACTGACGCCGAGCGAGAAGACGTTCCCATCTCAGAAACAGTGAGGCGAACCGCTCGCGAGGAGGGACGCTCACTCGGAAAGACCGTCCTCAAGAATGCTGGATCGAAGGGCCGCTCTGCCCTACGCGACGCGACGACCCAGGCCCTAGAGGTCTGTGGCTACGAGCCACGCGTCGATTCGAGTGGAGTAACGCTGGTCAACTGCCCCTTTCAGTCGCTTGCCCAGGAATACACCGATCTGGTCTGTGGCATAAATCTCGATCTGATCCGTGGGATGCTCTCGTGCCTCGACCGAGCCGGGCTCGAAGCAACACTTGATCCCGCCCCGGGACGGTGTTGTGTGCGACTCCAAAACGTCTAGGCGGACGTAAGGCTCTCCGAAGCGTTGGAGGAAAGCTCCGAGGACAGTGTTATCATCGCCATGCGCGCAGCAGTGCCTCTGCTCCTTCGACCACTTCTCTCACGATTTCCGCCGCCGGTTGTTCGCCGCGCACCGCGCCCACGGACTCTCCGGCATAGAGGGCCATCGCTCCTATCTCTCCGGTCGTCGATCGCGACGGACAGATGACGGAGTACCTGGGAATGGGCGAATGGATGTCCCGCGTCACGATCTCGCCCACCACCTCGTTCGGATAGACCGTCGCTTCCTCGACGCAAGAGCGCAGTACCCGGTGCGGCGCACCCGGCCACATGACCGAAAACACCTCGGTGAGAACCGTGTCTTCGGGGGCCGCGACGACGAGTCGCTTGAGGTACTCGGCATGCACGTCCGCTTCCGTAGCGCCGAGAAACCGCGTGCCCAGTCGAACTCCGGCCGCGCCTGCAGCAAGGGCGGCCGCCATCATTCGGGCCGTACCTATTCCGCCGGCGGCCACCACAGGCACCTCGACCGTATCGAGTACCTGGGCTAACAGGATGAAGAGGCCAGATGTCCCGCGAACGTGCCCGCCGGCCTCGGTCCCTTGGGCGATCACAAAGTCGCACCCGGAGTCGACCGCCAGGCGGGCCTCGAGCTCTGAGCCGACTTGCCACGCGGCGAGCGCTCCGCCCTGATGAACCAACTCGACGAGCGACGCCTCGGGAGCGCCGTAGAAGAACTCAACGATTCTCGCGTGGCCGGCAGCCGCCTCCACGCAGTCCCTGTCGAGGAATGGAATGAGGAAGTTGATCCCGACCGTGCCTGCAGTGCGGGACTTCAGTCCGATGAGCGTGTCGACGACCACGCCCGGTGACGCCAGCGGAAGCGCGATCATGCCCACCGCTCCCGAATCGGCTACTGCGGCGGCGAGTTCGGAAGTCGCCACCATGCCCATCCCGGCTTGTTGAAGCGGGATCTGGCACCCGACTAATTCAGTAAACGGTGTCGTAAGCATGCGTTGTCGGCACCTCTGGTTTCGACCTTCCAAACGGTAACGCCGCGTTCAACTTCTGTCTGTCCCTCACTCGTTCGGGCCAACCGGCCTGTTGCCGCGCCGGTCTCCACGCGGACATTTGACCGCCGGGGCTCGGTGTGCATCAGGTGAGCCCGGCTCCGGAACAACCTGAGCGATGCTCGGAGCCGTCGACGATGGCTCCGCACTCCGGGCACACCAGACTAGACCAGCAAGCCGGATCACCACCTTGATCCACGGGCGCCCGGGCGTGTGTACCGTCGTCTCGATCTGCGGCCAGAAAGTCCAGGTAGAGCCGGACACTGCCAATCGGCCGTACCTCGTGGTCCATCTCGGGTGGGATCGTCTGCTCGTCTCCTCGGACGAGTCGGTGTTGCAAGAGCGGCTGACTTGCCATCGAAAACTCAAGGCGCCCCTGGTGGACCTGGATTCTGCCCCAGGTGCCGTTGCCGAGCCGGTGAGATCGACGGAGGCCGGCAGGAAGGCTTCATTCCACTCTGGACTCGTTCGCACAATGCGCAGGTTGGCGGGGATCTCGGCTCGGTCGCGAAGTGGACACTCGAAGGGACTGCGGAGTCGTTCACAGCGTCCCACTGCGCTTTGCACCCATGATTGCTCCCCGAACGGGGGACGATGTCTTACGTGCTGGTCATGCCCGCACAAGAGCTCGGCGACCCAGTCGCCCTCGTCGTCCTGGTAGTAGCCGGTGATCGCCCGGTGCACTGCTTTCAATTTAGGTCTCGCGTCTTCGAGGTTCTCGATTGGCAACGCCATATTGAGCTGCTCAACGGGCGGTGGACCCTGGGAGTGCTCGCCGAATTCGTAGATGGCGGCCGCAGGTTACCAAGACCTTCAGGGCGCCTTAGTGGTCGACGGAGCGTTCGCCTTCCGTCATCTGGCTTGCAGTAGGCATCGCATCAAGGGCCGATGATGTCCTGTTGCTCGCCGAGGAAGGTGATCGTCGCCCAGGTGGAACGAGTGCAATTCGCTGCGCATTGCGAGAGCCCGCCAGCGGACGTGAGTGCCGATTTTGGGGACACCCCAAACTCTGTCCGGACGTGACCTTACGTGACCCTATGGAGAGGGAAGGGGAGGGATCGTGAGGGAACCTGAGAGGATCGAAACGCCACTACCAGGAAAGCTCCTCGGAAAGGACCTGGTCAAAACACCGAGAACCAGACATTCGCAATGTAGAAGTCGGCGGTTCGAGTCCGCACTCCACAACTGCTGACGGAATGAACCAGTGAGCGGAGCAGATCTGCGCTCTGAACTCCGCGTTCATGTCCTGAGACCAAGTTGCGGACACTGCTCATAGACGTGGGTTAATTGAATGCTCTCCAACCCGAGCATTGCTCCGACGTATGGCTCATCTCGCGTCTGGTCGGCGGTTCAAATGTCTGGACGGCGGCCGCGTCGCCAGCTGCGAATGGATGGGCATAGGGATCGAATGTCATTCGCGTGCTTGCATGTACGGCACGGGCTGAGACCGTTGCTAGGTCCATTCCGCGGCCAGCTGAGCGACACGTTCGCGTGGCGCAGCTCATCGGTCAACCCCAGCAATCTGAACTGGCCCCGCAATTTAGGACTCCGACCTGCCCCAAAAGTTCCCAACTTTCATCCCAACAATTTGGTTGCAGCTCGCTTCAGCGTGGAGCAGCACGTCTCGGGCCGCCCTCATACCGCAGTCTTCGACCTGCGATAACAGGACATCCTGCGACACATTGCGCCCGGTCGAGCCATCGTTGTGAGTGCT
>CAVTVK010000003.1:0-583504 GCA_963738135.1 uncultured Acidimicrobiaceae bacterium
GTTGTCGACAAAACCAAGCTGGTCGTATCGACAAAACCCGGTTCAAGCGGGTGTTCAGCCCATCGCTGGTCGTGCGAAGGCGGAATCTGACCCCTAGGCGGCTGCGTTCGGGCTTGGAGCGGCCTCATGTGGCCATACAGCGTGGCTGAAGCGGCGCCCCGGGCGCGGTTGACTCAGCGAAGTCGATCTGACTCAGTTGTGGCGGCGTCTCAGGCCGAAGTCGGCGGATCAGACGTCAATGGACGAGGTCCGTAGCCGGTTGTTGGGATCCAGTCTTGAAGTGGACTGCTGCGACGACGCCGTGGGCGACGGGGGGTGACCCGAACACTGGCCTTTCCCGCCTTCCGGAGGAAGGTGCGAATCCTGCGGATATTCGCCGCGTCGCCGACGTGCCGTAGCAAAGCTGCGCCGACTATCTGGCGTAATGGGATAGTTCCTCCGGACTCGACATCCGTCCAACGGGACAGGTCATTCTGGTAGTGGCGACGTGCGTCGGTACTTGACCTTGACACGGTGTGAGGGTTTAGGAATTGGATTCGTCATGTTGAACATCGGAGAGTTCGCACGAATCGGGCAGGTCTCGCCCCGGATGCTTCGCCATTACGACGAGATCGGCCTGCTCAAGCCCAACTTCGTCCATCCACGGACCGGCTATCGGTGTTACGAGGTGGCGCAGTTGGGTCGCCTCCACCGCCTTATTGCCCTTCGAGACCTCGGCTTCACGCTGGAGCAGATCCGGCAGTTGCTCGACGCCGAACCCTCCGTCGAGCAACTCCGGGGAATGCTCCAGCTTCGCCAGGCCCAGATCGAACGGGACGTGGAAGAAGAGCAAATCCGCTTGCGCCGCGTGGATGCACATCTCCGAGCACTTGAAAGGAGCATCGCAATGTCCAGTCTCGACGTCGCAATCAAGCCGACCGATCCTGTCAGAGTTGTAGCGACCTCTGCCGTGGCCCCTGGGTTCGGCCACGAGAACTTAGGCCCGATCTTCGGTCGGCTTGTCCCGAAGCTGCTGGTTCATCTAGGCAGCTCAAACGCCCGTCCGGGCATCATGATCTCATGGTACGAGGATCCCTCTGACGACGGAAGCGTCGTCCTCCATGCGGGTTTTGACATCGGGGATCAAACCGTCCCCGGAGTCAATGGATTTGAAGTCGTCGACCTGCCGATCATTACCGTCGCCTCGTATTTCCACCGCGGGTCGTTGGACCACATAACGTACGTCTATGAGGCACTCGTCGGATGGATCGAGGACAGCGGCTATCAGCTCACAGGGCGAAGCCGCGAGCTATACCACGAGTGGGATGACGCAAACCCAGAGCGCAGTGTCACCGAGTTGCAGATGCCAATCGCAGCTTGAGGCCGCAGGTTCTCGCTCCGATCTGCGCATTGTCCCTGCGTTCTGGGACAGGGTGACTGTACCGTGTATGCGTTATGCGTCCTTTGCGGCAAGTCGCCTTCTCGTCGGGCGCCAACCGGTGGCGGTACAAATACACGGTTGATCTGACATGGTGACCCGCGGGGCGGTCCGTGGCGACGAGGTCGTACCCCATCAGGCCTGTGGCTGGGCAACGTAAAAGGTGCGGCCACTCACCTTGGCCAGCTTGCTCGCCTCCTTGAAGGTGTCGGTCTTGAACCACTGCATGGCCCGCTCCATATCATCGGGGTCTTGATGTGGAATAGCGCAGCCTTCGGGTTGTCGATGTCCTGGTAAGCGGGCCCATCGGCGATGCCGAAGGTGGCCCGGTTGGAGGCATCTGCTCCATCCCTCCATTTGCTTGCGGCAAGAGCCAGGTGTCTCGCACTTTGTGGATTGTCCCTTGGCCTCCTCGAATGTCACTGGAATTGCAGACCGAGGAACTCGATCATGCATGTCGGTTGTAGCCTGCTTCTGTGCAGACCTTGGCGTCTCAGCGCGTCGCAGCTGACCGAGAGTCCTCTGGAATGGCTAACGTTGCAGAGATCTCCGCATGTGCGCGCAGAGTGCCTGAGAGTGAAGTTAATCGAGAAGAAGCGTAAGTGACCCCCCCGTACGCCGGGTCGGTGTGACACCCCTCCTGCCGCGTGAGGTTCGGCGGCCTTCTGAGTCAACGACGATTGGCGCGATCTGGCACCTCGGGGTTTACGACGGAGGGGCCTAGGGGGGACGAAGAGCCTGCGAGGCGCGGGTGTATCACCCGTTCGGCACGACTGGGGCACCCCTAGAGGCCGAGTCCCCTCCATCTCATCCGCCGATCAAGCCTTTCCCATCCGCCCTTCTCACGGACCTCACAAAGCGCCCGCGACCCAACGGACACCCCTTTTCGTGGACCCATGTCCAGTATCGTGTGCGCGAGTAATCGGGTCATCACCACGCGACCGCGCCGCCGGCTGCGAGTGGGCCTTCTCTCTAGCTCAGTTCGAGGCCTCCGACACAGCGGTCTTCGACCAACCCCTCCGGGCCCGGTCCTGGTTCGAGGCCGCTATCGGCGACCACTTCGACCTGGGCCGTCCCGAGCGGGTCTGCTTGCTGGTCGATCCCGGTTCATGTATCACGCGTGTTCTCGCGTCCTCGCAATTGACGTCTACTGGGAGAGGGTTGGGCGCGATGGCTTAAGGACGGCACCCGCGATCGGTGGAACTAAATCTCTGCCGCGTGACCACCGAACTGCGTAGCTGCCGCGCAGAACGCCTCTACTTTCGTGTCTACAGCAGATCGCACCGAACGAGACTTGCTAGAGGAGACGATCCCTTGACAATTCGTACCTCGAGGCTCCGTAGAATGTGGGTGCTCTGCTTGCGAGCCTCGGTTGTCGGATCGCTGGGGGTTTCATTTCTCCTGCTGGCGACTCCGCACAGGGCATTCTCCGCCACCAGCGCCTCGGACAACTTCAACCGGGCGAACGGGTCCCTCGGTGCGGGCTGGACCGACATGACCGTCGGGGGACTGGCGATCTCCAACGACGCCGTGATCGGCACGCAAGCCGCGGGGAACTCCGGCGACATCTACACGGGACAGGCCTTCGGGAGCGATCAGTTCTCCCAGGTTCAGGTCACCTCCACCCCGATCGGCGGTGGTCAGTGGATCGGACCTGCGGTCAGAGCCCAGAACGGTGGCCAGAGTCTCTATGTCGGCATCTACTACGGGAACAACGGCAGCCCGGAACTGGAGCTGTTCAAGCTGCTCAACGGCGGCTGGACGCAACTCGGTGGCGCCGTCGCCTCGGGGAACCTGGCGGCCGGGACCCAGTTGGCCCTGAGCGTCACCGGCTCGACGCTCTCGTTCTCAGAGAACGGCGTCGTCGAGATAACGGCCACCGACACCGGCTTGACGGGAGGTGCCCCGGGCATCATGGCCTATGGCACCTCGACCGCGGGTGACTGGGTCGGCGGGAACGCCACCACGACGGGCACCGGCGGTGGGGGCACCTTCACGATCGGAGGCACCGTCTCAGGGCTCTCGGGGACGGTCGTCCTCGGGGACAACGGCGGGGACGCGCTGAGCGTCAGTGCGAACGGCAGCTTCACCTTCGCCACCCCGTTGGCGCAGGGCGCCTCCTACGCGGTCACCGTGACGACCGAACCTTCCGGTCAGTTCTGCAACGTCGCCAACGGCTCGGGCACCGTGGGCACGGCCAACGTCACCAACGTCTCGGTCAGCTGCGCCGCCGCCGGCCCATTTTCGGCTCAATACCAGAGCACAGATGCGAGCAACATCCAGTACTACACCTTCACCTCGCCCGACGATGGGAACACTCCCGAGACTCTGCGCGTATTGCAGCCGAGTCATCCCGCCGCCGGGGTCACGCACAATTTCCTCTACGTGCTTCCCGTCGAGGCAGGACTCGGAAGTGTCTTCGGGGACGGGCTCGCAACGATGGCCTCGCTCGACGCGGAGGATCAGTACAACCTGACAATCGTCGAGCCCACCTTCTCCATCGACCCCTGGTACGCGAACAACCCGAACGACTCCAGCCTGCAATACGAGACGTTCATGACGACAGATCTCGAGCCCTGGGTAAAGGCCAACCTTTCGACCACCGGCACGGAACAGAATTGGCTCATTGGGTTCTCAAAGTCCGGCAACGGTGCGCAGGATCTCATACTGAAACACCCGGATCTGTTCCAACTGGCCGCGACCTGGGATTTCCCCGCCGACATGGCGTCGTACAACAGTCTGGGTTCGGACCCCGCTGACAACTACGGGACGGATGCGAACTACCAAGCCAACTACACGCTGACGAACGCCTTTCTCGCGGCCCATAAGGCGCCTTTCCTCAGCCAGAACCGCATCTGGCTGGGCGGCTACTTCTACTATCAATATGACGTCACCGACTACGACGCTCGGCTCACCGCAGAGGGCATTGCCCACACGTTGGGCCCCATGACCTCTGCGTCGGCCCACAGCTGGACCAGTGGCTGGGTCCCTGCCGCCTTGGCCGGTCTCTCTCACGACAGCACCCTGCTTGGCAGCGGCGGCACCACGGACACACTGACCTTCAACTCGGAAGGGGGAAGCGCGGTCTCGAACGTCAGCGGCCTCGACGGCACCACCATCACCTTGCCGGCTGCGCCGACCAGAGCCGGCTACACGTTCGCCGGCTGGTTCGCCGCCGCCAGCGGCGGTACCGTCTTGACCTCGCCCTACACCCTGACGGGCACGACGACCCTGTATGCCGAATGGAGTGCCGATAGCACCGACGACTTCTCCTACACGGCGAACGGGGGCAGCGGCAGCGCCCCGTCTTCGGGCAGCGGCCTCGACGGCACCACCATCACCTTGCCCGCCAACCCCTTCACCTACCCGGGCCACACCTTCACCGGGTGGAGCGACGGCACCCTCTCCTACCCGGCGGGCAGCACCTACCTACTCTCGAGCTTGGGGACACCCATCGTCTTTAACGCTCAGTGGAGCGCCAATGCGACCGACACGATCACCTTCAACTCCGAGGGCGGCAGCGCGGTGAGCTCTGAGAGCGGCCTCGATGGCACCACTATCACCTTGCCCGCCGCTCCGACCTACGCCGGCTACACCTTCGACGGCTGGTTCGCCGCGTCGAGCGGAGGGAGCGCCTTGACCTCGCCCTACACGCTGGCGGGCTCGGTGACGCTCTACGCGCAGTGGACGGCAAACCCAACTACGAGCGTTCTCATCCCCTCGAAGGGAACAACGCTGTCAGGCACGGCCGCGACCTTGGACGCCTCCGCATCGAACGCCACCAGCGTCGAGTTCTTACTCTTCGGGGGCTCCTACGGCCTCAACGGCAATGTGCTCTGTATGGCCACACCGACTAAATACGGATGGTTGTGCAGTTGGAATACCACTACGGTCCCCAACGGCTCATACACCTTGGTGTCGGTCGCCTCCAACGGATCGCAGTTCACGGCGAGTTCGGGCGTGAGTATTGCGGTCAAGAACCCGCTACCGACCACTGCAGTGCTCATCCCGTCGAAGGGGGCGACCCTCAGCGGGTCGACCGCGACCTTGGACGCCTCGGCATCGAACACCACCAGCGTCGAGTTCTTACTCTTCGGGGGCACCTACGGCCTCAGCGGCCATGTGCTCTGCACGGCCACTGCGACAATCTACGGATGGGTGTGCAGTTGGGACAGCACCACGGTTCCCAACGGATCCTATGTCTTGGTGTCACTGGCTTCGAGCCCCGCAGGCAGCACCGCCAGCGCAGGCGTGAGCGTTACAGTACGGAACTGATCGATCGACCCGCTAGCGCCCGATGATTGTCAGTGAGAAGAAGGTCTCTGGGACCCTGCCCGGTGTACGAAGCGCGATGACCCCAGCGGAGCCCATCACCTACCAGCTCCCGAATCCCGCGCCCGGAGTGGGTGTGAAAGGAGAACCAAAGCCCCCCACCCCGGGCAGAAATAGGACCGAGGCTGACAACCGGGTAGAGAGCCGCTCGCGAGACTGAGGATCTACGGCAGACTTCAGCTCGGCCCATTCGACGGGGTACTCCGCAGCCATAGCCCGGAGCTGATCGGCGTTCAGTACGCGAATCGCCGCGAACAGAAGGCGCGTCAACGTTGCCGAGCCTTCAAGCCGGCGACCGGGACCCGCAGCTTGCGGGCCGCCCGGTTGGCCAGCGTGGTCATTGTGCGGGTCCCCTCTTTTGAGACGGTTATGCCGCGCCGGCGGTGGCGGCGGCAGGGACGGTGCGAAGGCGACGTTGGCGGCGGCCGGTGCCCCCGGCCTCTGCCGCGTCACGCGGGGCAGGCCCAGTGCGGGCCTTCATTCGGCTCTATGTCTGCAGCTCCAGAATGTGATTGCTCGCGATGACGAGCTACTTCCCGGGCCACGTCATGTACTTCCCGATCGCCAGCTCGATCCTGTTGCACGGGAAATTCTCGCCCTGGCTGCCTCCCGAGAGCGATCCACAGGCGCCCAAGGACCGGCGGATCAGGGTCCGCAAGCTGGACAATGTCCACCTCTGCCCGGAGGGGAGCGCGCGGTACCCGGACGCGCTCTTGGCGGACATGACATCGGTCTTCCGTTTCGCCCCAGCCGCCCTCGACTGGTCCCAGGAAGCTTGGGTCGATGACCCCGACTTCAACAAACCACCCGGGGGCGTGTCCCAACGACCATCCGCCTCCCAGACCTGGGCTGGAGCTGCAACGGCTGATGCTGGAGGTTTTGGGCTGTGACCGTGGCGTCGACTTCGCCCCGATTCGGTTGTTGTCGCCTACTGCGGCGTGGCCTCGAACAGTAATTAGTTCTGGCGGTCAGCGTCCCAGTGGGTCGCGTACCGCTATTTGGGGCGATGGATCTGAGTCGTGCTGTCCTGAGGTAGAGCCGAGCGATAGCAGGCGAATCTCGGAAGATGCCCCGGGTCCATCACTGAAATGGAGACGATACAAGTGAGCTGCGCTGCATATCACCACGCATTGTCTTGGATGACCTGAAATACTGCGTTCGACCTGTGGGCGATTCAGAGGAGGGTGGAATGAAAGTGCTGCGATCCCGGAGTCTCGGCGTCGTCCTCGCTGCTGGTCTGGTTGTGTTCGGCCTGGCTGCGTGCACGCCCTTCGGCGCCACACTCAACCGCCCGTCAGACCCGGTGGTGCTCGATGGGAGCGCGCTGCCGAAGCTGCTCGGTACGGATCCGATGCACGTCGTCGGCTTCGCGTGGGACGGGACTACATGGCATCAGATACCGGTGCAAGTCGACCAGCGGGATTATGTGAGCCCGGGTCAGATCTACCACCTGCCGACCTCGAGCTATCCGACGCTCTACGGCACGACGACGCCTTACAAGATCCTCGTGTATACGCCGCCGGCGACAGTCACGGCTGGGTACACCTCCAGTGGGACGTACACGCCACCGGACTCGGACCCCACATTCGATGGGAACGATGAGCTCTCCTTCCTCGCTCAGAACTCAGGGCAGCAGGCTGGGACCTCCGTTGCCGACCCTAGCGGGGTTGACGCGACAACTCGTGAGGTGGTCAAGGCGACCGACCCGCTGAGCCCCTCAGAGGACGGCTACGTGTATCTGTTCCACAGTGACAGCCTCACCGGGGGTGGCGCCGGCACCGACGGGGTCAAGTACACGTTCAGTCTCGACTCGGGCTCGTACACCGGAACCTACAAGATGGGCTCCGGATCGTTGGCTCCCAACAAAACCTGGGGCTTCAATCCCGAGCACTCAACCGTGTCCACTCCGTCCTACAGTCAGAGCTACGGCGACCGATGGCTCAACAACGGCCTGGCGATCACCGAGAGGGGGGCCAACGGAGCCAACATCCTCGAACGCACCCACTACTACGTGACCAATACGTGCAGCCGAAGTGAGGACACGTTCGATGGCGGTGCGAATAATCCGGGTGAGGGTGCCTTTATCGTGAATATCTCCGGGCCCGTGCGTGCAATCCGCTCATACATGGGCGCCAACAGCTACAAGTACACCGTGAACACCGATGTCTTCTATCCGTATCGTGAAGACACCGTCACGGAGTTGCGCGGGCACGCCGGGCTTCCTGGATACGGCAGTGCCGATGATTTCGTGACCGGCACGACTGGCCTCACATACTCGGACCCGGTCAACAACAACGTCCCGATCAACGGGGCTCCTGACGCCGTAGCGCCCATTTCGTTCACCACGGGTTCGCCGGCCCCAGCGTCGTGGCAGATGGTCTCCGGCGCTCAGGGTTCGCTCGTGACGGTTCGTTCCATTAACACCGACATCAGCGGGCTCAACGCCACCACGGTGTACCAGGACAGCAACCCGGCCTCTCCACCCCAATGCACCGGCGATGCGGCCGCCTGGGGCGAAAACGGCACGAACCTCACCTCCCCGGTCGGCTCTGTCCCGATCACCGATCCCACCTTGACGGCCACTCCGGCGACCTTGGTGCTCGCCCGCTATCGCTACTTCCAAGCCCCCAATCTCCCCGCGTCGAGTGCGGCGAGCCTCAGCGCACAGGCCCTCACGCCGATCCAGACAACCGTGGGCGGCTGAGCAGGCTTGGGGCTCACGACCAAGCTGTGGTCACGTGCCCGCGTTGCGAGCGCCCGTGTTGCGGGTGCCCGCGGTCGGTGCTATCGAAGTTGTCATGGAGCCGTTGCTTCCCATCAATACCCGTTTGCATTCATCCCTGACACCGCTCCAACGATCACAAATAGAGCCTCACGGCCATGGCGATGCCGCCGCAGTAGCGATCATTGATCGAGCTGCGATTTTCGGTCGTCGACATCTCGAAGCCGTGATCCATGAGTACGTCGGGCACTACAACAGTCACCGGCCTCACCGCTCGCTCGGTCAGCTAAGTCCTAGGCCGAAGCACATAACCCCGACGAACCCGAGGAATGTCGACTACTCAAGACTCAAGCGCTCGGATCGCCTCGGCGGAGTGATCCACGAGTATCGCCTCGTCGCGTGATGTGGGTGACGTTCTTGGCACCCAAAAGGGCACGCCATTGGTCCACTCAACAGCAATCTGAACGGATGATCGGCCCTCAGTATCTGGATGGGTTCAGAGCGAGATGTACAGCTTCATTTTGAGTGAGGCTGAGGCCAGAACTGTAGGCATCATCAAAGGCCAAATCGCCCATCTCGCTTCGGAGACGTCGATGCTCATGTAGCCGGAATCCGTCCAAGGAGGAGTCGATTGACTCACTGAAGGTCTTAAGGAGATGGGCGGCGGCTCCATGAAGGGTGGTTGCCCGACCCGGCTCGTTGGTCATCCCGGCACAGAACGCCAACCCCAGGAGCGCGAAAGGTATAAAAGCTCGGTCTCCAATGCGACAAGCGGCGGTCAGTACCTCGATAAAAGTCCGTTTGGCCGACACTGCATCATTCTCGAGTAGCTCGAGCAGACCAAGATCATAGAGCGTCGTCTGGAGTTCTCCCGTTACGCGCATTGCTCGACGGATCTCGAGGCACTCTTCAATGTGAGAGCGGGCCGATATGAGGTCAGCTCGCTTGAGTTCCAATATTGCAAGGTGCTGGAGCGTTCTGGCCACACCCATGCGATTGTCCATGGCGCGAAACCGTGAAAGCGCCTCCGTGGCGTCCAATTCGGCGCCAGGATCTCCCAGTTTTGACCTCACGGCCGCCCGATTGTTGAACGCATCCGCGATCACGGATCGGTCATCGGTCGTTCGGGCCAATCGTAGGGACTCGTCAGTCATCGCGATCGACGTCGCGATGTCGCCTTGATGCGATGCAACGAGACCCAACCCCCCAAATGCCCGAGACGCCGCTGCAGGATCCCCGAGCGAAGTGGCAACTCTTGCGACATCTTCAAAGTGCTCTTGCGCAGCCCGATATTGTCCCTGTTCGAAGCGCAAATAGGCCGCTACAACGCGGGCGGATGCCGCGAGACGAGACGGATTCGCCTCAAGGCGCTCGAGAGCGGTCTCGAGCATCTCCGACCCTTCCCGAAGGTAGTTGCAGAACCAGAAATGCCGGAGTGCAATTGCTAGTCGAAGCGCATCTTCGGGTGATCCATGTTCTGATATCAGAAATGCGAATGCGTTTCGAATGTTGTCGTACTCGATTTCAAGCCGATCGAACCAAACAGCATGATCGCCTCCCGCGAGGTGAGATCCGGCCTGTTCTGCTAGATAGAGGAAAAATTCGGCGTGGGCGTGGGCCGATGCTTCCTCCGATTCGGAGCTTTGAAAGAGCCTCTCGGCCGCGTATTGACGGATCGTCTCCAAGAGCCGGTAGCGAAGATATCCGTTGGCAGAATCGGTCTGCACCAGGCTCTTGTCCACCAGCGAGCCGAGGATATCCACTACATCCGAAGCCTCAAGGCGCCTGCGTGAACACACCGCCTCAGCGGCTTCCAGAGTCCATCCCCCAGCAAAGACAGACAGCCGGCACAACACCTCACGTTCGCGTTCATCTAGCAGCCCGTAGGACCAGTCGACGAGCGCACGAAGAGTCTGTTGACGAGGCAACGTCGTTCGCCCGCCTCCTGTTAGGAGGCGGAGCTGGTTGTTAAGCCGCTCTTCGATGTCCGCTAGCGACAGCGAAGACACGCGGGCGGCGGCCAACTCGATGGCCAGGGGCATTCCATCGAGCTGGCGGCAAATCGATGCCACTCTGGTGGCGTTCGAGTCATCCAGGCGAAACCCAGACAAATGCGCTGTCGCTCGATCGACAAACAATTGAATCGCATCGAAAGTCCTGGCCTTTTCGGGTCTCAGGACTTGATCGATCGATGGAACTGACAGCGACGGCACTCGATACACTCGCTCGCCCGCGATGCCGAGGGGCTCGCGGCTGGTGGCAAGAACGGAAACACCGGGACATGACCGCAAGATAGCGTCCACGAACTCGGCCGAGGCGACGAGAAGATGTTCGCAATTGTCCAGGACCATTAGCAGGAATCGATCCGACAAAGCATTGACCAGTGTCTCGAGAAGAGGTCGGCCCGGCTCTTCCCTCACCAGAAGTGACGAAGCCACGGTCGAAGTCACAAACTCGGGCTCGGCTGATGAGGCAAGCTCCACAAGGCACACACCATCGGCGAAGTCATCCAGTTCTTCAGTGGCAACCTGGAGAGCCAGGCGAGTCTTGCCTACTCCTCCGGCTCCGGAGAGCGTCAGAAGGCGGCTATCAGACACGAGCGCGCGCACCTCAGCGATCTCGCTCTCTCGACCCACGAAACTGGATACAAGCTGCGGCAGATTGTTCAGTGCAGGGCTGTCGAGCGAGCGCAGCGGAGGGAACTGCTCGTCGAGTTCATCGGCGATCAGTTGGCAGATCACCTCTGGGCGCCTCAGATCCTTGAGACGGTGGGACCCGAGATCGACCACTGATGCACCCGGAGGTAGCGAGTCCTGCACCAGCCCCATCGTCGAAGACGAGATAAGAATCTGACCGCCGTAGCCGACGGCAGCGATCCGCGCCGCCCGGTGCACTTCGTATCCCACCATGCCGGTCGAAGCCTCTGACGCCTCGCCAGTGTGGATGCCCATACGAACTCGCAGCTCCTCGCCGGCGGGCCAGTCGTGAGCACGTAGGTCCCGCTGCATCTGGAGCGCGGCGCTGATGCACGCACTCGGCGACGCGAAGACAGCGAAGAAGGAGTCGCCTCGAGTCTCCTGTTCCACACCGCCGAACGCCTGCAGGTTCGAGCGGATGATTCGGTGATGCTCATCGAGAAGCGCCGAGTAAGGCGTGTCGCCGTGGCGCGCCAGACCCGCGGTCGAACCCTCGATGTCGGTGAACAGGAAGGTCACTATTCGCGTCGTCATCGGCGTGCTTGCGCCACCTGCACGGGCTTACCGTACGCCACCGTGGGTTCGGCCTGCCGGTGACTCAACAAGATCCAACTTATCCACAAAGATGCGCCAAAGTCTGACCGGAACAGCCTCGGCGGGGGTATCTCAGTTGTGCCGGACTGGCGTAGCCAAATCACCAGTGTCCACGCCGTGGCGGTGGCGGTGCCGTGCGGGTGTTCTTCGAACCTGGGGCGGCGGACCGGGTTAGGGGCGTGTTGACCCACTTACTCCTATCCCCCCCGGGGGGGATAGGAGTGGTTCTGATAGGACTCAAACCTGGGGATCATTTGAGGTCTCGGTTCGCTCCTAGGAAGAGAGCCCAGTTCTCGGCACGATCCAGGCCATCGTGCCCCTCGATATATCCATATTCCCTGACCAGGGCGGTGGGAAATCAAGGTCGATAGCGTGGGAAATGGCTCATGACACTGGCCAAAGGACCCTGATTGGACGGGTTTTGTCGGTGGCCCACCAACGGGTTGTCGACAAAACCAAGATGGTCGTATCGACAAAACCCGGTTCAAGCGGGTGTTCAGCCCATCGCTGGTCGTGCGAAGACGGAATCTGACCCCTAGGCGGCTGCGTTCGGGGTTGGACCGGCTTCAAGTGGGCGGGCAGCCTGGCTGAAGCGGCGCCCAAGGCGCGGCTGACTCAGCGAAGTCGATTCAGCTCAGTTGTGGCGGCATCTCAGGCCGAAGCCGGCGGATCAGACGTCGATGGACGAGGTCTGTAGCCCGTTGGTGGGCTCCAGTCTTGAAGTGGACTGGTGCGACGACGCCGTGAGCGACGGGGGGTGACGCCAACACTGGCCATTGCCGACTTCTGGGCCGACTTCTGCAGGAAGGTGCGGATCTTGCGGATATTCGCCGCCGCCAAGAGAAAGGCGGTGAGCACCGTCTGTGGCGCCACGCCGTGCAATCGACGACGAGCCGGGTCATCGAGGGCTTCGTGGGCCGGATCCTTGACGTAACCGTTGAAGCCCTCATTGGTGTTGCGCAACCTGGCGTACGCGGTGTCCCACCCGGCACTGCCATGAAGAAGTACCTGGCCGAACTTGGGAACACGGCAGACGGCGCCAGGCATTCGTCGCGGAGGCCTATTCGGCGGTAACGCTCAGCTGGGAGAAAATACCAAGCTATCTCCTTGCCCAGAGCTGAAAGACCCGGGGAGCACCTATGAGACTGGCTGGGTCCTCCGTGAATCGCCACAGTTCATCTAGAGCATGGGTAACTTCGTCAGGGGA
Organism: uncultured Acidimicrobiaceae bacterium; assembly: GCA_963738135.1. GTDB lineage: Bacteria > Actinomycetota > Acidimicrobiia > Acidimicrobiales > RAAP-2 > Bog-473. The sequence goes on from CAVTVK010000003.1 coordinate 12,969, forward strand.
TGCGATGCCCTGAGACAGGATGGTGTCTTCGGTGGCCTTCAATGTCAACCAGGCGATGCTCTTGGCTTCGCCAGCAGTTCTGGCCGACTGGACAAGTCGTACCTCGGGTGCGGGGATGTCCGCTTGACAAAAGCATTCGTATAGCTTCCGGCCGAACGCATGGTCTCCGCCGGCACCATCCAGTGCCTGTTGGAAGGTCTTCACGAAGAAGTCAAAGCCTGTGTTCGGAGGATGACAATACCAACCGTCGTGGTCAGCATCCTCGATCACGATAACCCCTCCTGGACGAACGCTCCTCCACATCCTCCGGAGAAGATCGAGAGGCTGGCTCAAATGCTGCATAAGGAACCGCGAATAGACGACGTCGTAAGAGTCTGGAACCTCCCAGTCGTTGACGTTCAACTGTTTGAAGTCGACGTTCGTGATTCCTCGTTCTCTCGCCGCCTTGCGGCCCAGCTCGAGCTTCACTGAATCCATGTCGATGCCAACCGCGGTTCCCTTTGGACCTGCCAGCTTTGCGAGCTCGAATGTGACCTCTCCGCCTCCGCACCCGAGATCGACACAGTTCATACCGCGCCCGATTCCAGCTCGAGTGAAGAGGGCCGAGGTGTCAGGCCACCTTTCCTGCGAAAGAACGAGGAGACGGTCATAGCCCTCTTGGCCGCCGTGAAGCACATAGCGTTCCATGTCGGTCGATATTAGGTAAGTCTCACGGGCTGTCCGACACGGAGCCGGACCAAGAGTGCCCCAGAACGCCGGCTGTGGGCAACGTTGTCGGAGGTCGTGCGCTTGCGAGGTGTTAACTGACCCGCACCGGCAAATCGGTGGCACGCTTTGGCGTCGATCGGCCCAATTCCCGTCCCAGTGACACAAGCTCTTCGCTCATGTGGCAGTCAAGCCAGTCGTCGAATTTGACGGACGCCCATCTCCTGGAAGTCCCTCCGACGGGCACTCTTCGAAACCCGATCCGACGGATGCACCCTGGATTACCTCTTCGCCAGAGTCCAGAAGGTCAGGCCGTCATTGATGACTTGACCATTGAGCACCTCAGAGGGGCTGTAGAGACCGAAGTGGGCTTGAGGAATCTTCCCGCCAGGCCATCCATCAAGACCAGACACGACAGCAAGTCTGCCGTCCTGCCACACCGCAACCACCCCATGACCGGGTCGAGCATCGATATAGGTCGTGAGCCGAACCCAGCGCCTCATCGGAAAGGGCCGATGTGACTGGTACGGCATCACCTGCTGTGACGCCGTTGGGACATGAGCGAGATTGAGGTAACCCTCGTAGCCGACGTTCACCGTCACCACGCGGGACCAGTGAACTGAGGCATCCAGCGCCAGCGTCTCGAGCGAGAACCATTCGCCGATCTTGGGGATCCTGGTATCGAGCCACACCCACAGATTTGACAGACACGGTGAGGCGCAGTCCTTGACGTGGGCCCTCTCGAACTGGATCGCCTGATAGCCGCGGTGGTTCGGGCCGTCCTTCTCTGGGGTTGGAGGGGGCACCCCCGTCAACCAGCTCGTGAACGTCCAGTCCCCCGAACGTCCCGGTACGACCTGTCGACTCCACTTCACGGTGTCATCTTGTGGGGTGGTGTACGAATCACCAAGATTGTTGTGGGGACCGAATCCGACAGCGATGATCTTGGTCGCGCTCGCGCGTGCGGGAGACTTGACGTCGAGTCGTTGCAGCAGCGGCGTTTGCTCGAGTCCAGCCAGGGCCGAGGGAACGTGAGCTCGATTCGAAGCAGTCGAAATCGATTGAGCCGCAGCCGGCGAGCAGCACCACACCCGCGGCCAGCGCCAACAGATTGTTGGCCCCCGAACAGTCAAGGTCAGGAGCGCTGCAGGTACTACTGTCCCCGAACGCCGGATATGCACCGCCCCCTGACCGGCCCGCCGATATTGGCTAGGAGGCAACCAACGACTGGCGAGGAACAATGCCATGACGGCAGCAATCGCCGTCTCTGACCTGGATGAATCGGACGCTATCTAGGTCTTCATGCACCGCCTTTCATTACGGGAGGGTTCCTCGCTCTCGCGAGCCGCATGAAGTCAACGGCCCGCCTTTCGCTCAACTACCGTCGGCTACGTCCGAGGACGACTTCAGCCGGTGGCAACGCCATGACCTAGCTGGCGAAAATGCGTGACATGTGTGGAGTCATGGACTATGTGGTTCATCGATGCTCGTGCTCTGAGCCGCAGCCGCCTTGCGCGCGATCCCTCGCCGAGCTCGCGCGACGGACAGGATGAGCGCCGTCATGACGACGATGACGAGAACCACCCACCCAGGGAAGCCGGCGCGTGAAAGTGCCCAGGTACTCCCCAAACTCAGCACCACGACGACAGCAAGACTCCAGTCGTCTCCCACAATGAAATCGACCCAGAACAGCCCGAAGCGCTTGAGGAGCTGCATCAGCGTGACACTTTGAGGCTCGAAGTTCGGGAAGGTCGCATCACGGCGACCGTCGAGCACGCCACTGCCGTGACGAGAGCGATGACGACGAGGATGAACAGGTCGTTGCCCGGCCAGTTCGCGCCAGCACCCTCCGCGGACCAAAACAGACCGAAAGAGGTCAACATGATCCCTACGATGAACTTGAGTGAGTTCTCCGGAACTCGGGTCAAAGGCGCATGGATGGCAAAGCCGAGCACCGCCACGACCAGCAGGGCAGCCACAGCGGCCAAAGCGGCTGTGGCTATGTGGCCCTGCGTTGCCCCAAAGGTGAGAACGATGAACACGACCTCGAGGCCTTCGAGGAAGACACCTTTGAATGCGACGGTCACCCCGTACCAGTCGGTCCTTCCTTGCCCGCCGCCCGCCGCCCGCAGGCGCTGAAGCTCCTCTTCGTAGATGGCGCCCTCATCGTGGAGCGCCTTCAACCCGGTTGCCCGCAGAATCGCCTTGCGCAGCCACTGGAGACCAAAGATCAGCAACAGACCGCCGACCACCAAACGGAGCGAGTCGAGGGGGATGCGGTTGACCGCCGGACCGAGCAGCGCAACGACAGCGCCCAATGCGACGAGTGCTCCGGTCGTGCCAACCACAACGGGGCGCCAGCCGCGGGTTACCCCGACAGCCAAGATGATGGTGAGCGCCTCCACCATTTCGACTGCAGAAGCGGCGAAGGTGCTGAGAATCAGCAGCGCGGTGTGCAACGAGGCAGCCCTTTCTGGTTGGGCAGTACTGTAGTATTTACTACATGGCTGAGTCAACTGAGCAGCAAACACCACAGGAGCCGCTGTCCCTGAGGGTGGCCCGGATGCTCGGGTCGCTTACTCCAGCCCAGCGGCTCGTCGCGGAGCATCTGGTGGGCTCGAAACGCGCTGCGCTCGCTGACTCGGCGTCGATGATCGCAGACGAACTCGGCGTCAGTGACGCAACCGTTGTCCGCACCGCGCAAGCGCTCGGATACGCGGGTCTGCCAGAGCTACGTCGCGCTCTGGCTCGCCAGGAGGACAGCCTCACTCTGGCCGAGCGGTTGCACCATTCATTGGAGCGAACCGAGACGGACATGCTGTCAAACTCAATCGACTCATTGCTCGCCTCGATCGACGTTTTGGTGAGGCAGGTGTCCGGGCCACGCTTCGAACACGCCCTCGAGATCCTCGGACGTGCCGAGCGCTTGCTGTGGAGTGGAATCGGACCCTCGGCCCCTCTCGTCGAGTATGCAGCCATGCTTGCTCGCCGGCTCGGCCGATCCTCAATTGCGCTCACTCGATCCGGCCGAGCGGCGGCAGATGATCTCTTGGAGGTGACCCCTTCGAGCGCGGTCGTGGTCCTGACCTACGGCCACTTGCAGCTTCACGCGGAGGCCCTGGTTGGGCGCGCCCAGGAGGTCAAAGCACCCGTGGTGCTGATCACCGATGTCCTCGGTCAAGAGCTCGAGGATCGAGTTGCGGAGGCTCTCATCTGTTGGCGAGGAGTGCCTGGTCTCTTTACGAGCCACGCACCCACCATGGTGCTTCTTGAAGGGCTCCTCATGGGTCTTGCCCAACAGGATCCCGATCGGGCTGAGGCGAGCCTGGCGGACTTGGAGAGGATGCGGTCGCTCTGCACGTAGGGCCGTTTTGCGGGCTACTACTAGGACTGGATCACGACGCCGGTCCTTCTGCGCACATCTGTGTCCGTTTGCGGACTCCTCGGAGCGCGCCAACCGCAGCCGTTCCCATCGCGAGGAGCATGAGGGCGATGATGGCGACAAGCCAAAGGTCCAGCGCCGAGGCTGGCGCAGCGCCCGGGCTGGCATTCACAAATGAGGGTGCACATTCTGCCATTGCTCCCCACCACACAATTACGGCTCCGAACATGACGATCATCGCGGAAATGGATGTTGGCGTCCACGACAAGTACGAAACTCGACGCGGTGCTTCGGGCGGATTTAGGCCAGAGACGATGGTCAGCGGTGATCTTGCGCCGCATCCTCCAGCTCGGGCTGGATGTCCGGTCTTCTTATGCCCAGGTACGCCACAAGGATGGCGACAACGATCGTAAAGACGAGCGCGGTCTTGCCGTCGCCGAACCCGATCCCGCTCATGGCCGGTGGCTTGCTGATGTAGTCGGCAAAGGAGGCACCGAGAGGTCTGGTGACGACGTAGGCCAGCCAGAAAGCCGTGACGCCGTTGAGGTTGAACTTCCACCACGCCACAGCGGGGATGAGAATGATCACGGCGAACAGGACTCCAGAGGCCAAGTAGCCGATACCAAGCGCAATGGCCGTGTAGTCGCCGAGTGCCGTGCCCAGGGCGAAGGTGGCAAAGACGGTGGCCCAGTAGAAGAGCTCGCGTCGTTGGGTGGTGATGCTGTGAATGGAGAGTGTTCCTTCGACGCGATACCACACGGCGAAGATGGCGAGAAGGATCGCCGCCCAAAGGATCGAAGTTCCGGAATATGGGATACCGACATCAAGATGGAGGAAGTCGGACACCCCGCAGCCGAAGATGGCGATGGCATAGGCGAGGAACCAGTAGCACGCCGCCCGATACCGACGAGTCCGGAATTGTAAAAGGAGCGCGAGTAAGAACAGGCCGACCTCGGTGGCCCCTCCACCGATGTTTCCCCACGTCTTGAGGTAGTCCGAGACCGCCTCACCTCCCGCCGTCGTGAGGATCTTGACGACCCAGAACAACGCGATGATCTCGGGCACCTTTGCTGCTTGAGGGGAAGGAAAGAGACGAGCGACGGGGGCGTACCAGGCTCCAACTGGTGCCGGAAGCGCCGAGCCGGACGACGCTTCGCCATTCACGCCGTGACATCCTTGCGGACAAACACCACCGTCGCCACGGCCACCCCCACGGCGAGATACATCACGCCTAAAACGAGCGAATGGGCAAAGCCGACCGTTGAGAGCCCGCCCGCTGCAATGGCCTGCAGAAGCTGGCCCGGAAGCCATGCAGCGCTATGGGGAGCAATGCGGATCACGACGTTCTCGATGGGCAGCAGATAGGCAAACCCGACGATGACGGCCGTGACCGAGGAACGGAAGAGCAGGCCGACCACCAATCCGAGAACGGTGAACCCGATCGTCGCGAGCAGGAGATCGCCGAGAGCCCGGGTCAAGTCCGTGATTCCGGCGGCCGAGGTCCATGCGGCGGTGGGGACGTGGCGGCCGTGCGCCATGAGGACTGCGGCGACGGTGGCCACCAGCGCCGAGAACACGACGGCGCCAAGCATGAAGGTCAGCACCGCTGAGAATTTGCCGGCCAGGAGTACCGGACGCCTCGGTTGACGCACAAGGAGCTGGCGAAGTGTGCCCAAGCTGTACTCGCTGGCGATTTGCGTCGCGGCGATCCCGAAGGCGACGATCCCCAGAAGCACGGCAGCCCGATTGACGCCATGAATGAGTCCATTGGGGAGGGCCAGCTGCGCCAGACTCGGCAGATCCCCGCCACCGGTGGCTGGCGCCTGGGCAAAGAGCAGCACGGCAAACAGAGATGCCGCGACGGCCAAGCCGACATAGGTTCCGATCAGGAGGTTCCGCCGCCTCAGTTTGACCCACTCGCTGCGAAATGCGGCAACGATCACTGCACGCCCCCCAACACGCCCTTGCGCTCGACGTCTCCAGAGTGGGTGCCGGTCAACGCAAAGTACGCCTCTTCCAGGCTTCTTTCACGTTCGGCCAGATGCACGATGGTCATGCCTTCGAGAACAGCGGAGCTATTCAGAGCACCGGCAAAGGCTCCGCCGTTGACGACGACGACCGAGGCGGTCGACTCCTCTATCTGGGCATCGAGACCTTGAGCCGAGATGAGTGCGGCGAGCGTTCTGAGTTGACCCGGGTCACTTGGTCGGAGAACGAGATCGGCGTTGCGCAGTTCCCGAAGCTCGGCGATCGATCCTTGGAACACGGTTCGCCCGCTTGTGATCATCACGACGTGATCGCAGATGTGTTCGATCTCGGAGAGCAGGTGACTCGAGACGAAGATGGTCATGCCCTCGTCGGCCAGTGACCGGATGAGGCTGCGCATCTCCAGAATCCCGGCCGGATCGAATCCGTTGGTCGGCTCGTCGAGAATGAGCAATGCAGGATCGGCCAGCAACGCAGCTGCGATCCCGAGACGCTGCTTCATGCCCAACGAATAGCGACCGAATTTGTCTCCGCCCCGGTCGGCCAAGCCCACACGCTCCAGCACGATCTCGATCGTCGATGCCGAAAGCTGGCCGAGCCGAGTCAGCACCAAAAGGTTGTCTCGACCGCTTAGTTGCGGGTAGAAGGCCGGGGCTTCGATCAGTGCCCCCACACCGTCGAGGTACGAGGCAGGATCGCGCAGGTTGCCGTCGAGGATCTGACCCTCGCCGCTGGTCGGCGTGATCAGTCCGAGGAGCATCCTCATGGTGGTTGTCTTTCCCGCACCGTTTGGTCCAACGAACCCACAAATCGATCCACCGGGGATGGTGAGATCCAGGTTGTCGACCACTCTTCGGTCACCGAAATCCTTGGTGAGACCGGAGGTGGCCACTGCTAGCGCGGACGTCTGAGCCGACGTCCGAACGGGCGTCATGACGCGCGGTTCCTCTGCTCAGACAGCATGGGACGACTGTAGGAACTTCACCCCGTTTCGTCCACCGCCTGAAGGATGATTCTTCCAGCTCATTGGGTCATCCTCAAGGCGGATGCCAGCTCTGCGATTCTCACGCGACAATGGAGCAATGGTGCTGTTGACGAGCGATCGACCCAACGCTGGGGAGTGGCATCCCGACCGTTTGCGGGTCTGGTGGGAGCGCATTCGATCCTGGGACGACGGGCATCAGCGCTGGACCGACGTTGGCCTTGCCGCGTTCCTCTTGGTCGTCTCTGCCGCCATACCAAGGCGCTACGGGATCGATCGCCTGGAGAGTGTCTTCTTTCAGATAGCGCTGATCGTTCCACTGATCTGGCGTCGCCGTGCGCCCACCACTGTCTTCTTGGTCATTTCCGCCGTGGCCTTCGTCCAATGGTTGACGGTGGTGCCGCTCCCAGCCGACATGGCACTGCTTGTCGCGCTGTTCACTCTGGCGGTGCACGCACCGCTGACCCGTGCCATCGCCGGTGCCGCCGTCCTCATGGCCGGGGTGATCATGGCGTCGATCCGATGGGGACCGGCGGGGGACCTCATTAAATCGCTCGTCTTCCTGACCGGTCTAGTGGTTGCCGCCCTCTTCGTAGGTCTGGCTCTGCGAACGTGGCACTCGTACATGGATTCACTCGTGGAACGAGCGAATCGACTCGAGTTCGAGCGTGATCAGCAAGCCAAACTTGCCGCTGTAGCCGAACGCTCTCGGATTGCTCGCGAGATGCATGATGTCGTCGCCCACAACGTCTCAATCATGGTGGCCCTAGCCGACGGCGCCTTGGCCTCTGCCGACGCTCATCCAGGGAGGGCCAAGGAGGCCATGGCCGACGTGTCGGCCACTGGACGTCTGGCCCTGACCGACATGCGCCAACTCCTTGGGGTGCTTCGAACCGACGATCTTGCAGCTGACCGGGAGCCTCAGCCACAGCTGGCGGGTTTGCCGCGTCTCATTCAGGGCGTTCGTGCCACCGGACTGGACATCGAGTTCAAAGAGGTGGGTGCACAGTTCGATGTCGCACCGGGCATGGAGCTTACGGTTTTTCGGATCGTTCAAGAATCTCTGACCAATGTCTTGAAGCATGCGGTCGACCCGTCTTCGGTTCAGGTCACGCTCGACTTCGACCGGCCTTTCGTGGGAGTGCGCATTCGCGATGACGGTCGTTCGACCGTGCCGAGCTCGAGAGGCCACGGGCTTTGTGGGATGCAAGAGCGCGCCGCGTTGAGTGGAGGGGTCCTGATCGCCGGGCCCCAACCAGATGGAGGTTGGGAGGTGAGTGCCCGTGTGAGGGCCGACAGATGACCATCCGGGTGCTTCTCGCCGACGACCACGCCCTATTGCGGAAAGGGTTCCGTATGATCCTTCAGGAGGAAGATGGTATTGAGGTCGTGGGGGAGGCGTCCGACGGGGACGAGGCGGTGGCGATGACCATGCATCTCGATCCTGATGTCGTCCTCATGGACGTACGGATGCCGGGCACCGATGGGATCGAGGCCACATCGCGCATCGTCAGGTCGGGCTCCACGTCCCGGGTCGTGATCCTGACCACCTTCGACCTCGACGAGTATGCCTTTGCGGGATTGCGGGCCGGAGCGAGCGGATTCCTACTGAAGGACGTCCCACCGGCGGAACTGATTGGCGCGGTGCATGTGGTCGCCCGCGGGGATGCGGTGGTGTCGCCCCGTGTGACAAGGAAGTTGCTCGACACCTTCGCCCTAGAAATGCCAGATCCGCAATCCAACGGACGTCACCACACCACGGAGATCGACGAATTGACCGATCGTGAGCGTGAGGTATTGATCGAGCTGGCTGAGGGACTGTCCAACGCCGAGATCGCTTCGCATCTTTTTGTGACCGAGGCCACAATCAAGTCTCATGTTGGCAAGATCTTGACGAAACTGGGATTGAGAGACCGCGTGCAGGCGGCTGTCTTCGCGTTCCAGGTTGGTTTGGTCAAGCCAACTCGCTAGCTCGCTATCGGCTTGGCATTCTGAGCGTGTCCCGTACACCAGCGAATGTGAACGGGCCAATCTGTCTAACTTTGCACCGTCATAGACGGGATGGCGGCGTAGGGTTTCAATGGGTTCGGGAGTGACTTCGCCGAAGAGCCGGCCGCGCTGGGTGTGGGGCCGGTCACGCAGCATGGAGTCGTCCCTGAGTGTCCTCCCGGACCCTATCTGGCGTCGAGGAGCAACTGGCTGTAGACGGCGTTGGAGAGCTGACGCTTGAGGGATCGAATCGCTTCCTTCTTGGTCTTGCCCTCGGCCACCTTGCGCTCGAAGTAGATCCTGCCTTGTGTGCCGGGATTGCGGATCTGGGTGATCGCTGCCATGTGGAGGTTGTGATTGAGCGTGCGGTTGCCCCGCCGTGACACCCGATGCACCACCCGGCCACCAGAGGAGAGTTCGATCGGCGCCGTCCCGTTGTAGGAGGCAGAGGCAGCGCGGTTGGCGAAGCGACGTAGGTCGCCCGAGTAGCCGATCAAACCAGCGGCCAGCACCGGGCCCACCCCATAGACGTTGGTCACCGACGTCCCCGATGCCTTGACGGCAAGCTTGATGCGGCGGTGGGACTCCTTGGTCTGAGCATCGAGACGGCGCACGTCGTCGAGAAGCTCGAGCACCAAGTCGAAGCGCATCTGTTGGGCCGGCGTCTGTGGACTCAAGTGCGAGAGCAGGGCCTCGGCGTCAGAAACGTAGAGTTCCTTGGCAATTCCGCCCGGAGCGAGCTCGGCGAGCAAGGAGTGGAGACGGCAGATCGTCCGGATCCGCTGGACGCCGATGTCGTGATTGCGCTTGGCCAACAGACGGAGCACCTCTGCGTGGTCCGCCGGCTCGACAGATCGAAGCCGCGGGGAACGCAGGGCGGCGATGGCGATCGAATGGGCATCGTTGGGGTCGTTCTTGTTCGACCGCTCGCTGGCCAGCACCCTGATGCGCGAGGCCAAGGTGGCCGGAACGTCGAGGACCTCTTCGCCTCGAGCCACCAGCTGCTGGGCCAGCAGATAACCAAGACCTCCTGCGGACTCGATGGCCCAGGTGCGCTTCTCGAAACACTCGGCCCAATTGATGAGTTGGTCCACCTGGCGACTGGTCGCTCGCACCTTGACGCTCGAGAGCTGGTCTTCGGCTCCGTCGAGCGCCACCGCAGTGTGTGATGCCTTGTGCGGGTCGATGCCGATCATCACATTCATGACTACCTCCTTGTGGTGGTTGGACACCACGGGGGGCACTCCTGCTTGTGGACTCCGGTGCTCGTTCCTCTTTTGAGCCACTCCGTGGCGAAGTCCAGGCGGGAGACTCTTCGAAAGGAAGCCAACCGGACCAGGCCGGCGGCGGGCACTTTGAGAGCTACCCCGCAAGGACCTCTAAACGCTACGGATCACCCGCAACGCCTGCAGGCAGTCTCAAGCAGGCACCATGGGGCTGCTTGCGAGTCGTGCTGAGCGACGAGGCTCCTAACGGGGACGATGCGGCCACCTCAGCCCATCTGCGCCGCCTGGTACAACTTGACCGAGCCACCGCCGCCCAGCCCCGGACATCCCTTGGCCAACACGACAGCATCATGAAGATTGGCCGCCTCAATGACCGTATAGCCGGTCGCCGGATCGGGCCCGGCCCCAGGGCTGGGGGTTCCATCAGAAGCGATGGTGGCAAAGTCGCTGAATGGCGAACCCATGTCGATCACGGCATCGCCCAACGTTCCGAACCACGCCATCCAGCGGTCCATGACCTCGGGGGATGGTTGTTCGGGTGTCTCGCCACCATGGAACATCAGCACGAACTTCGCCATGTCATTTCTCCTTGATTGGATGTCTCGGCGCAGTGGGTTGCCTGCCAGGCTCGCACACAGGACCCAAAGATGCATCCCGATTCCAGCGGGCGGGCACTACAGGGGCGCCACCGCTGGCGGGGGTCGGATCTCGGCATATGTCCACCTCGTGGTTTAGCCTTGTACGTGGCCTTTGATGAGGGATTGGCGGAGCGAGTGCGAGATCTCGCAGGCACAAAAGAAGGATTGTCGGAGCGCAAGATGTTCGGTGGTCTTTGCTTCCTATTGCACGGGAACATGAGCTACGGAATCGTTGGTAGCGAGCTCATGGTTCGGGTGGGCCAGGCTGCGTACAGCGAGGCGCTGGCCCTGCCTCACGCTCGAGAAATGGACTTCACTGGACGCTCCATGCGCGGCATGGTCTTCGTTTCTGAAGAAGGGATCTCAGAGGACGACGATCTGAGGGACTGGCTGCAGCGTGGTATCGACTTCACCGGATCGTTGGCGGCCAAATAGCCTCCGTGCCCCACAGGCGTAGAGACTCGATCCGATCAGAGCCAATCGATACGCGAATACACGTCCAGTCCGTGAAGCATGGAGGTCGAGTCAAATGAGTGTCGATGTGACGACGGAAATCGAAATCGACCGTCCGCGAGCTGAGGTCGCGTCATACTCGATGGATCCACACAACGCGACAGCGTGGTACAAGAACATCAAGTCGGTGAACTGTGAGACACCCGGACCGCTGTCGGTGGGTTCTCACATCACCTTCACCGCGAAGTTCCTCGGGCGTTCGCTTGTCTACACCTACGAAGTCAGGGACCTCGTGCCAGAGGAGCGATTCACACAGTCGACTTCCGAGGGCCCGTTTCCTATGGAGACCACCTACCACTGGGAGTCGCTGCCCTCGGGCGGAACCAGGATGTCTCTGCGAAATCGAGGAGAGCCATCGGGATTCTCAAAGGTGATGGCACCCCTACTCAGCGGGGCGATGAGGAGAGCCAACCAAAAAGACCTTGCCCGCCTCAAGATCATTTTGGAGTACGCCGACCGATAGCGAAGTGACGAAAGAGGTATCCCACTTCGCCGGGACGGTGGGGCGTTCGGCACCCTGGTCGCACCCCTCGGTCCGCAATGGCGCGGCGCATCAACATCCACGCGCAGATCGCCGAATCGGTACCCGGTCGGCCCGAGGCGCGTTGGCCCAGCTTGGTCGTCGTTCTGTACAGGTAACCAAACACTGGCCCCCTGACCCAGGGGCGCTGAGCGGTCCGTGGCAACGAAATCGTGCCCAATCAGGCCTTTGGCCGGGCAAGGTAAAAGGTGCGGCCGGTGACCTTGGCCAGCTTCGTCGCCCCCTTGAAGGTGTCCGTCTTGAACCACTGCATTGCCCGCTCCATGTCATCGGTCTTGATGTGGAACAGCGCAGCCTTCGGGTTGTCGATGTCCTGATACGCGGGTCCGTCGGTGATGCCGAACGTGGCCCGGTTGGAGGCATGCAGGTAGTGCTGCGCATTCAGACACGATCGGCGACGCTTGACGTCGCCCTGACCCACAACGGCCGGCAACGATTCGAGCAGGTATGGCCAGGACACGAAGAGGGCATCGGGCGCTACTTCGTCGGCCCGCTCACAAAGTCGGAAATCGACGAACTTGGTGGCATCCTCTCGGTCACCGCAATCTGCGGTGTCGATTAGGAGCGATATTCGGGGTTGGGGAAGTCGAACCGGACACCGGCGTCCCATTGTTCGCGCTGATTGCCGTGGCTGGGAAACCCGCCCACACTCTTTAGAAGCCGGGCCAGGTGGAGCATATTCCAGGTCAAGAAAGTGGTGTTGCGCTGGGTGAACTCGTTTTCAAGGCCGATGCGAGTGCCGTCAGGCAGGCGGTCACCGTAGCTGGGGCCGGGGCCAGCTTCACCTATCCACCCGGCATCGGCCTGCGGGGGAATGGCATAGCCGATGTGTTGCAAGCTGTAGAGGACGTTGGAAGCGCAGTGTTTAATGCCGTCCTCGTTGCCGGTGATCAAACAGCCTCCTACCTTGCCGTAATACAGCCATTGGCCTCGGTCGTTCAGCTCACCAGAGTGGGCGTACAGCCTCTCGATGATCTTCTTCGTCTCACTGCTGTTGTCGCCGAGCCAGATTGGGCCGGCGATGACCAGGATGTCGGCACTCAACACTCGCTCGAACAACTCAGGCCATGCGTCGGTCGCCCAACCGTGTTCACGCATGTCCGGGTATATCCCCGTCGCGATCGGGTGGTCGACCGCCCGGAACTGGTCGATCCGGACACCGTGTTTGGCCATGATCGTCGCGCTGGCATCTACCAGTAGCTGGGTATGGCTCACTCCAGGCGATCGCGTCAAGGTCGTATTGATGAACAGGGCAGACAAATCAGAAAAATCCAGTTCGCTGTCGGGCACTCGTCAACGGTACCCGTTACAGCTTCCGGGTTTGCTGCTCCGCAGAGATTTCTCGGGCGCCTGATTTGGCCAACGCTACGAGGTATGGGTGGATTGCCAATTCAGACTCTACGAATCGCTCATTGAATCCTGGGCACCATTCTGAGCGGGACAGAGACTCCAAGAAGGGAGGCGCTAGCTCTCAATGCGACTCGTCCGAAGTACCGATCTGTCCTACTCCCGGCGATCGGGGGCACCCTCGTGACTACCACAAGCCTGCTAGGGCCGGCCTATTGCGACGGCGAACAACTGCAGGATCTCCGATGGTCCTGAAGCAAGTGTTTCATTGGTGTCCGAGGGGTGCCCCATGCCGGCACAACTGGGGCTTGGACTTCACTCAGACCGCCAGCGTCGGTACAGATCGATGAGATCCTGCTTGGCCTCAGCGTTCAGCTCCTCCACCTCGACCGAGCCAGCCAGGGCAATTGTTGCCCTGATCTGCTCCAAATAGGCCGAACAATTCGGACACGCACGAAGGTGTTTCTCGAACCGACGGCGATCCCTCCGAGACAGACAATCCTCGAGGTAGTCGGTGACTAGCTCCACGGCTTGCTGACACACCAGGTCCTTCCGTCTCAGCGTCAGCACTAGATCTTCTCAACTTTGGAATCAAGAATCTCTCGCAAGCGAGCGCGTCCTCGGTGCAGAAGGAGTCGCTGATTTCCGCTCGTAATGCCCAATGCCTCGCACACCTCATCGGTTGAGAGACCCTCGACATCTCGCAGGATGACGACTTGACGTTGGCGAGGTGCCAGGTCGTCGAGAGCTGACGAAAGCAAGGGGGCCAAGGTGGCGGCATCGAGACGGTTCTCACTGTCGTCGCGCCATCGGTCGAGGGGATCGGCCCATTGTCCTTGTGCGTCGAAACGAGTCGGGTCGACCGAATGGAGTGACTCGATGGAGGTTGTCGAGGGCTCCTTAGCGCCGGCCGATCGGGCACGATTGACGAGGATGCTGTAAAGCCATGTCTTGAATGACGACCGCCCTTCGAATCGGTCCATGCCGCGCACGACGCCCATCCACGTGTCCTGAACGATCTCCTCGGCCACCTCCTCGCTCGAGACCATTGTCCGAGCAAGGCGAAGTAGCGGCTGATGATATTGCGCTACCAACATGATAAATGCTTTCTCATCGCCATCGCGAAGTCGTCCGAGCTGCTCGATGTCGGGCTCCACAGCTCGCAGCATAAGTCTCTGATCCCCAGACGGTGTTGCGCTCCCGAGCCCCCCCCCCCGGCCCCACAGAGAGATCGGCTACAAAGCACAGCTGTCGCCACGACCTTTAGTCCTTGAGGATTCCGGTTCGTTACGGCCAGGCGCACATTCAGCCTTTCTTATGTATCCGCGTAACGCTTCGTGCCAACTCGGGACTGTACAGAGTAAGCGCTGTTCACTTCCTAAGGAGATGCAATGAAGAGACTCGCTCGTCTAGCGGCCGGGGCCGGTATCGCGGTGGGGTTATCGGCCTTCGCCGCACCCATCGCGGCCGGAGCCTTGGGTCCAACCCCGGGACCGAACTTTGGCGGAGGCCAGCACCCCGTCTTCGTCCAGACCGACAACGTTGGTGGAAACCAGGTGGTCGCCTACGACCGCGCCCCCAGCGGCACCCTCACGCTGGCCAACACTTACGCCACTGGTGGACTCGGCGGTGTGCTGAACGGCTCCCAGGTCGACCATCTTGGCTCGCAAGGTTCGTTGACCTATGACTCGGCTCATTCGTCGCTCTACGCGGTCAATGCGGGAAGCAATACAATCTCAGTCTTTACGGTCCATGGCGATCGGCTCAGCCTGCGCCAGGTGGTCGGTTCCGGCGGAACGTTCCCAGTAAGTGTTGCCGTGCACAATGATCTCGTCTCGGTGCTGAACGCGCAAAACGGCGGGTCAGTCCAGGAGTTCTACTCCTTCTTCGGCCACCTCTTTCCGGTACCAGGGTCCAATCGGAACCTCGGGTTGACCATCCCGACCGACACCACACAGTTCACCCACACGCCGGGTCAGGTGCTCTACTCGCCCGACGGTTCCAAGCTGGTTGTGACCACGAAGGCGACCACCAACGCCATTGAGGTCTTCAACGTCGGGTTCTTTGGGTTCTTGGCACCCGCACCGGTCATCACCACAGAGCCTGGGACAGTCCCCTTTGCTCTCGCCTTCGACCCAGCCGGTCACTTGGTGGTGGGTGAAGCGGGGCCTAGTGCGCTGGCCACGTTCGGTCTCAATCACGACGGCACCCTCACGCCGATCAGCACGCTGGCGAGCGGGCAAAGCGGACTGTGTTGGGTTACCGCAACGGGGTCCTTGCTCTTCACTGGCAACACTGGAGCAAACTCAACCAGCGGCTACGTCAGTAGCGCCAGTGGACAGCTCAGCCTGCTCGGCGCCACAGCCACCGATCCGGGAACAGTCGACGGATCTGTCTCATCGGACGGTCACTACCTCTACGTGCAGACAGGCGGAAACGGGATTGTCGACGAATTCCAGATCAATGCCAATGGGTCTCTGAACGAGATCGGATCCACGCTGGTCCCCGGTGCAGCGGGCGGCCAAGGAATCGCAGCAAGCTAATCACCGCCCGTGATGCGAGCGGCGGCGTCCTGAATCAGAGCGGGCGCCGCCGCTCGGGGCTTGGTATCAACCCTGCCAATGGGCGCCGAGTGTCGCGTTCGTACCCCCAGATGATGACAATGCGGGTCAGCCCGCAGCCCTCCAAGGGCGTATTCGATAAGTGCCCTGGTTCGCCTGTAAGGGGTCGGTACAAGTGGAGTTTGAGTCCTACTATGCCTGCCTCGACTAACCGAACTGACCGGACCTCGGGTATCCCCTATCGCCGGCGCGGGGGCGGTCAGTTGGGCGAGCTTGTAGGTCGACTCATCCGGGGAGCCGGATAGCCCTCGGTGTCGACGATTTGATCGGCCACGAACCCCAAGTGCTCGTAAAACGGCATGGCATGAGGGTTGGCCGTTACCACCAGGCTCTCGAAACCGAGCTGATTCAACCGTGAGGAGATGTCCAGCACCATCGCCATTGCGATTCCCTGCCGCATTCTAGGGGGATCCACGAAGAGGTCTTCAAGCTCTGCAACCCCGTTGGAGATCAGGTGAGTGGCAAAGCCCGTGACGGTGCCGTCCTCGTCCCCGGCAACCCTCGTCCTTCCTTCTCGCACGCCTTGGTCAGAGAGGACGAGCCACTCCGGATGTTCCTGCAATAGTCCGCGATCGTTCTCATTGGACAGGGATGCTCTCTGGAAGATCCCCTGCAGGTCCTCCATGTAGGATAATTCGGCATTACGGATAAGGAGCGGCATCGACTCGGATTGTCGCACGCCACGGACCAGTCTGGGTGCCCCAGTACGCCGGTTTGGCGCCGCTCGCCGAGGACGGTGTCTCACACGGTGATGGAGCCGTGCGGAAGGTATTCAGCACGGGCTTACCTTCGCTGGATCACTTACTCCGAAGTAACCTTCGCTGGATCACTAACTCCGAAGTAAGGAGTTGCCTGCCCCATATATTGAGATTTGCCGAATCGAGGCCAGGTTCGTGCCCTCGGAGAGCCTGGACTATCGCATTCTGGATCGGCACGTCTGGGAAAGGACCACGATGAAGATCGCTGTAGCCGGCGGAACGGGCCTTGTCGGAGGGTTTACCGTAGACGCCGGACGAACCGGTGGTCACGAGGTCGTCGTGCTCAGTCGAGCTTCTGGCGTGGACCTCCGTCAAGACTCGGGCGTAGCGGAAGCTCTTGAGGGTGTCGAAGTGATGATCGACACCACAAACAGCCCTCGAATCTCGAAAAAAGCAGCGACCACCTTCTTCACTGAAACGACCGCACGTCTCCAGCGTATTGGTAGTGCTGCAGGCGTGAGAAGGCTAGTGGTCCTGTCGATCGTCGGTGTAGATCGAGTACCGGGGTATCCCTACTACGAAGCCAAGGTTCAACAGGAAAGAGAGGCACGTGGCGGCACCGTCCCCGTGACCATCGTGCGTGCCACGCAGTTCCACGAGTTTCCCTGCCAGATACTCAGCCGTACCCGTGTTGGGCCGTTGGCTTTCATGTTTCGAGCGCAAGTTCAGCCAGTTGCTGCCCGCTCTGTTGGAGAGTTCCTCATCTCAATTGCGACCGCAGCGACACCTGTTTCATTGGCCGAGATTGCCGGACCTGAAAAAATGGAGCTTTCGGAGATGGCCCGTCGTTTGATTTCTCGGTCGGGGCGTCGAGTCGCAGTGTTGTCAGCCTCACTCCCCGGTAAGGCCGGGCGCGCGATGCAAAGCGGCGCTCTGATCCCATCAGAGGAGGTCACAGTCATCGGACCGTCGTTCGAGGGCTGGCTGTCGTCCGATGACGCCGAGCTGGTCTCTTTCTAGTCCTGGCATGCCTATTGAGGGCGGTCGGCACACGGGCCCATATTTGGGCGCAATGTCAGGGTGCCCCATATCGCCTGTGGATTCAGGCGGTCGTCGCAACGGCGTTGGCGAACGCTTCTGATGGTGTCATATAGCCCAGTGTTTTGCGAGGTCGGGTGTTGAGGGAGCGGGCAATCGCGTCGAGCTGGCGCTGGTTGTAGGTCGACAGGTCGATCTTCTTCGGAAGGTATTGGCGAACGAGTGCGTCCTCAAGGGATCGTTGCAACACCAGCCTGATTGGCGGACATTGGGTGAAATCAAGCGGTCGTCGCAACACCTCTACTCGGGAGGTGCTGATGGGCAGGCCAGCTGGCTGGATGAAGGAGTTGACAGGTCGCTCCCCGATGAAGTCGCCGGGGGCCCCATCCCTTCGCCGAGAAGTCGAACAGCAGTTCTGGCGCCAGATCGCGACTGGGATCACAACCGACGCTGCCGCGAAGGCAGTGGATGTCTCTCCAGTGGTGGGCGCTCGCTGGTTCCGACATCGTGGCGGCATGCCGATCGATCTGTCGCCGACCACGGGCCGATACCTGTCCTTTCATGAACGAGAGGAGATCGCGCTGCTGAAGGCGCAGAGCGCAAGCATCAGAGAGATCAGTCGACAACTTGGACGCGCTCCTTCGACGATCTCTCGGGAGCTGCGCCGCAACGCTGCGACCCGAGGCGGGAAGCTCGAGTATCGGGCCTCGGTTGCCCAATGGAAGGCCGAGCTCGTGGCTCAGCGCCCCAAGACTGCGAAGCTCCTCGCCAACGAGCAGCTGCGCGACTACGTGCAGGAGCGGTTGGCGGGTCAGGTCTGCCGACCTGACGGGACTCCTGTTCAGGGGCCCGCGACGGCTCCCTGGAAGGGCAGAGGCAAGCCGCATCGACAGGATCGCCGCTGGGTGAGTGCATGGAGCCCCGAGCAGATAGCGAACCGCCTCAAGGTCGATTTCCCACATGATGAGTCCATGAGGATCAGCCACGAGGCGATCTACCAGTCTCTTTACGTTCAAAGCAGAGGCGCCCTCAAGCGAGAATTGGTCGCCTGCCTGCGCACCGGACGTGCGCTCCGGGTTCCGCGGTCCAGGACGAGGCGCCAAGCCTGGGCGCACGTGACGCCGGAGGTGATGATCAGCGAACGACCACCCGAGGTCGAAGATCGTGCTGTGCCTGGGCACTGGGAGGGGGACCTTCTTATCGGGCTGGAACGCTCGGCTATCGGGACCCTCGTCGAGCGCACGAGCAGATTCACGATGCTGATACACCTTCCCCGCGAGGAGGGTTATCGCCACAAGCACACACCAAAGAATGGGCCGGCCCTCGCTGGCTATGGAGCACTCACGATGAAAGACGCTCTCGCGTCAACGATCACCACACTTCCAGAACAACTGCGCCGATCAGTGACATGGGACCGCGGCAAGGAAATGTCGGCTCACGCAAAGTTCAAAGTCGACACCGGAATCCCTGTTTACTTCGCCGATCCGCAAAGTCCGTGGCAGCGCGGAACGAACGAGAACACGAATGGTCTGCTTCGCCAGTACTTCCCGAAAGGAACCGACCTGTCGCGATGGAGCGCCGAAGAGATCGAAGCCGTCGCTCATGCTCTAAACACCAGGCCGCGCAAGACACTCGGTTGGAGGACACCAGCGGAGGTGATCGACGAGCACCTACGATCTCAACAAGAAGCCGGTGTTGCGTCCACCGATTGAGCCCAGTTTGATTCCGTCGATCAGGAGGTGCAGCAATGAGGCGCTTCAGCGAGGCTCAGAAACAGACCATCTGGGAAATGCGCGAGGCGGGGGTGCCGGTCAAGCGCATCGCCCGACACCTCGGCAGGCAGAACGTATCTCTGCGCACGTTCATCGCCGATGCGGGCGGGAGGCGTCCGACACCACGAGAACGCTCTGCGCTGCGCCTGTCATTGGCCGAGCGCGAGGAGATCTCCCGCGGCCTGGCCGCAGGGTGGTCCATCCGGGCCGTGGCGACCGAGTTGGGCCGAGCGCCTTCGACGGTCTGTCGGGAAGTGAACACCAACGGCGGCCGGCGGCGTTATCGGGCCCTGCCCGCCGAACGGGGATCGGACCGGCGGGCGCTGCGACCGAAGCGCACGAAGCTGGCCCGCTGCCCTCGACTGCGCCGGGCGGTCGAGACCAAGCTCGAGGACAACTGGTCACCCGAGCAGATCTCTTCATGGTTGGCTGATGCCCACCGCCACGACCCGGAGATGCAGGTGTCCCACGAGACCATCTACCAATCGCTCTTCGTCCAGGGCAAAGGAGCGCTGCGCAAAGAGCTCCACGCCTGTCTGCGCAGCGGCCGGGCCATGCGACGGGCCAAGGCCTACACCAAGGCCAATCACATCGGGGCGGGCAAGCTCAAGGACATGGTCATGATCTCGGAGCGTCCAGCCGAGGTGGACGACCGGGCGGTGCCGGGTCACTGGGAAGGAGATCTCATCTTCGGCAAGAAGATGACCGCTATCGCCACCTTGGTCGAGCGCCAGAGCCGCTACGTCATGTTGTGCAAGCTGCCCAACGGACACGGGGCTGAGGCTGTGCGCATCGCCTTGGCCAAGCGGATCCTCACCTTGCCGGCCACCCTGCGGCGCTCCCTGACCTGGGACCAGGGCAAGGAGATGGCCGAGCACGTGCGCTTCAGCGTCGAGACCGGTGTGTCGGTCTACTTCTGTGACCCCAAGAGCCCGTGGCAGCGCGGCACCAACGAGAACACCAACGGCTTGCTGCGCCAAAACTCCCGAAGAACGCCGATCTGTCCTTGTACTCACAGCAGCAGCTCAACGCCATCGCACGATCGCTCAACCGACGCCCTCGACAAACACTGGGCTGGATGCCACCATCTCAGGCGTTCGCCGAAGCGTTGCGGTGATCCCTTGAGGACGCCAAGAACTGGCGCAATCCTGCTTCATACGAAGACCGAATTTCGGCTAGTGAAGCGCCGGATCTCACTGCAGCGCCAACGTTGCTCTCGGTCATTAGGTAGTCGAGATAGCCGTCCAACTCGAAACCGATTGACGCGGTAAAGCTCTCGTGAGCCACCAGATTCATCGGAGCTGACACGAACGTTGCCCGACCCACCTCCTGCACTCTCTCGCTCGGCTTCGGCCAACGCTGCAACATCTCCGAGTACCACGAATCGAGTTCAGCGCACTGCGCCGAGCATCGTCCCGAGGCAAAGTCGTAAACAACCAGCAAACCCAGGGGTGAAAGTACCCTCTTGGCTTCAGAGAAGAAGGCTGGGATGTCGGCATAATTCAGACAACCCGCCGCTGTCAGCAGTCCGACCGTGTCGGACCTCACCGGAAGCGCCTCGGCAGAGGCGAGCAAGAACGATGCTCCCGCAACATGACGCTTTGCGCTACGAATCATGGCGGGTGAAGGGTCAGCGCCGAGCACGTGGTTTCCGATCCCCCGGCGGATCAAAGCGGCCGTTGACGTTGCTACGCCGCAACCCACGTCGAGGGCCAGATTGACCCGATCTACGAAGTGAAGGGACGCCACCCGATCGAGAATGTGTGAATGGATTGGTGGCCGACTAATGGCATATCCACATGCCAGCCAGTCCGCCGCATACTCGCCATTCCATGGCACGTGATCAACGTAACAGGAGGCTGCCAGAGGGACGGGCTGGTGCCGAAATACCCACCCTCCCGGCGAACTGGGATAGCTCTCCGTGGCGCAACGACGGTCACGCGCGTTGAGTTAACTCAATCACATTGCCGTCAAAGTCTTCATATCGCCCGCTACGACCCCAAGGATCCGTGCGTGGTTCGTGAAGGACGTGAGCGCCTGCACGCACCGCTGCCGCATGAGCATTATCGATGTCAACGACAGACAGTGCGATCTGTGCACCAGAGGTCGGCTTTCCCTTTGCCGGATAAAGGGCAAAGTGAAGGTAGGCCCCCTCCATCCAGGAGATTTCTGTGTGCCGTCCGCCAATCCAGCGGTCCTCAACCTGATTGTCGCCGGGATGGAGGTCTAGGCCGAATCCATCTCGGTAGAGCGCCTCGGAACGGTCCAGGTTAGAGACCTCCAAGATGACCGCCACCAGCCGACCGTCTTTGGCCATCTCGCCTCCTTTCCCGATCCCTACCCAACTGACCTTATGTCTCCGAAACGGCCGGTGGATGAAGCACTCCCCTATCCCCGATGTGCCGGACTGTGTCACCCTCCTGATTGGCGTACTGGGTTACCCCTCCCGTCGTTCGCCGATCTTCGGATTATGCGTCCCTGGCCCCTCGCAATGGCCCGCCCGGATCACATCGGCGGAACGAATTCAGACCACCGATCCAGCCCCGCGACGTCGCCTGACACTTCCACATCGGCAGCCTCAGCGGTAGGTATCCGACCCCAAACAAGCCAAAGGAGCCGATTGGCAGCTCCATAGATCCGCACCGAAGCGTCGCGTGGCTCGCGGCTAACGACTCGTTCTCCTCGACCGGAGAGATCGAGCCACCACCGATCAGTTCGATCACTGCACTCGAAGCTCATCGTGGGACCGGGCGGGGCATCGTGCGTGGCCCGTGTCGCGGCGACGAAGACGTCGAGATATTCGTCTATCCCGTCGGCAGCTACGTCGGATGCGACCGATAACACCTTGCCTTGTGCCGCATCGGTATCCGAACGGTGGACGACGGCTTCGAGAGCCATTCGACGGGCCCACCAGCCGACATGGCGCCCGGGCTCGTACCACGACCAACATTCCTCGTCGGCGGGGACGTTCGAGAGTTGCTCAAGCAGAGAACCAGTGCCGGAGCGAAACCAATCAACGAACTCCGGAGAGCCTTTATCCGGCGTTTGTAGCTGAGCGAACAGGCCAAAGTCGGCGTCGGGCCGTGCGCGGACGATCTCGGCCACGACGTGATGCGTTGTGGCCACATGCCGGGCCACCGTGGCGACCGTCCAGCGATCGGACCATGGAACCGCCGTCGCTCGATCGTGTTCGTACGCGCTCAGGATGCGGGAGGATTCGTCAGAAATGATGGAGACATAGTCGAGTATCACGTCAGTGCTAGCCCTCTTCTGAATGCCTTCTCAACTGTTACTTACCTGCATCTTGTAGGTAGGCCAGGGTAACTCAAAGGTCCCGATCAGCCACGCCCAGGCCCGGCGTTCGGGGGCAGCCTCACCACGATTGACGGACGCGCGTTATGGGCACTGGTCGCTCTTAAGTCCAGTCGATCTGTCGCCACGGCAGAAAGGCGATCCCTTCTGCCGGCAGGCACGCGGATCGGGCAATCTGCGTGCCGGTACACCGCCGAGCGAGAACGTTGCTCCCTGACCGAGCTTATGCAACAGTCGTGGCATGGCAACCCGTGGTAGCTACGCCAACGTCAATGGACTCAGCATGTACTACGAGATCCACGGTGAGGGAGCGCCGCTGCTCCTGCTTCACGGTGGAACGTGTTCGATCGAGCTGCCTTCAATGGAGATCCCGTTCTTCGCCAAGGAGTTCCAGGTGATCGCGGTCGAACAGATGGGACACGGACGCACGGCCGATGCAATGGACCGCGACTTCCACTATCACGACATGGCTGAAGACACAGTCGAGCTAATGAGTCAGCTGGAGATCGAGAGCGCCTTCGTTTTCGGCTTGAGTGACGGCGGCATCTCGGCTTGGACATGGCGATACATCATCCGGAACGCGTGAGAAAGCTTGCGGTCACCGGCTCGAACGTTCGCACGGATGGCATTACCGAGGCCGCCTTAAACTGGTTGGTGACCGTCAAGCCTGAGGACTTTGCGCCGGAATTCAGGGAGATCTACGAGCGACTCTCGCCCGACGGCCCGAGCCATTGGCCCGTCGTTCTTGAGCGCATACAACGTATGTGGGCGGTCGAGCCCGACTACACGCTTGAGCAGATGGCGAGCGTCAAGGCTCCAACGCTGGTCATCGTGGGAGATCGGGACTTGGTCACTGCTGAGCATGCCGTCGAGATGTTCAGGGCGATTTCGGAGGCACAGCTTTGCGTACTCCCGTACGCGGGCCACGGGGTGGTGCCCGAGGAGACGATCCTAAAGTTCTTCAACGAGCCTGTCGCCAGCGCCTAAGGGTCCGGCGGTACCGCGCCAAATCCGCCGATCCGCGCCCACGACCCCGACACCACGGGTCTGGGCCTCGACCCACGCCGGATTCGGCGATCTGCGCTTAGATAGGTATCCCAAAACGCGCGCGCCATGGCGGACCGAGGGGTGCCCCCAGGGTGCCTGATTGAGACTTTGAGCAGACGCAACGGCTGATCCGTAGCGTTTAGAGGTCCTGACGGGCTGGCTCCCTTAAGTGCCTGCCGCCGGTCCAACCGGCTGGCTTTCTTACGAGATGCCACTCGTCTGGACCTTGACCGCGCAGTGGCTCAAAAGAGGAGTGTGTGCACCAGATCCAAATCAGGAGTGCCCTCGCGGTTGCCCATCAACCCAAAGGAGGGTGCTCATGTCGGTGATCATCGGGGTCGATCCCCACAAGGCGAGCCACACGGCCGTGGCCATTGGCGGTGACGAACGCGAAGTGGCCAAGGTCACGGTGTGTGCGACGTGTCAGCAGACGCGCCCAAGTTGTTGGCCTGGGCCGAGCCCTTCGCCGAGCGCACCTGGGCCATCGAGTCCGCCGGTGGGCTCGGATACCTGTTGGCCCAACAACTCGTTGATGCCGGAGAAGTCGTCCTCGACGTCCCACCCACCTTGGCCTCGAGGGTCCGGGTGCTCAGCACGGGGCGATCGGAGAAGAACGACCCCAACGACGCGTTCTCGGTCGCCGTCGCCGCCTTGCGCTCGAATGGTCTTCGCACTGTCGAGCGGGCCGACCACACCGAGATCATGCGACTCCTCGCCAAGCGCAATCACGATCTGGGCCGGCTGCGGGCCAAGCTCATCTGCAGGCTCCACAACGCCCTGGCCGAGCTCTCACCCGGAGGAATTGCCAAGGAACTGCTCGCCTCGACGAGCCGATCAAAGAGTCGCATCGTCGCATCCGCATCGCCGTGCGGGCGTCGAAGACCTCCCTCACCGACCTCTTCGGTGTAGGCCCGGTCCTCGCCTGCTCGGTGATCGGTTACAGCGGTGACGTCGGTCGCTTCGCCAACCGGGACAGCTACGCCGCCTACGCGGGCATCGCTCCGGTCGAGCACTCCTCGGGAGGTCGGGTATTCCACCGGCTCTCACTGCGGGGTCATCGTCGGCTCAACAACGCCATCCATATGGTGGCGATCTGCCAGATCCGCCAACCCCATTCGCAGGGTCGGGCCTACTTCGAGCGCAAAGTCGCAGAGGGCAAGACCAAGCGAGAGGCACTGCGCTCACTCAAGCGCCACGTGAGCAACGCCCTCTATCGCCAGTTGGTCATCGACTCCGAAAGGGGTCCGGGAGGACATTAGGGAACGACTCGTAGCCTGCGTGGTCGGCTCTGCACCCTGAAGGCCGGCTCTTCGGCGAAGTCACTCCCGGACCACCGCAAAGCCTAGGCATCTGTCCCGTCTCGTGACGTGTCGATTCATCGCGCCTGAACGGAGGTGGAGTTGAGGTCTTGACTCAAAGAGGATTCGTACGGGGCGCCCCTCCAACGGTCAGCTCGACGGCGCCGAAAGGGGGCCCGAGGGACCCGGCCACTTCTGGTCGTGGCCGCTACCGCTCCCCGGATCCGGGTGGCGGCGGTCGAGAGGGTAGGTGGGCCATTTCCGCGGCCATAACCCTTATCCCGGGGGCGACAACAGGGAGTGGTTCTGACAGGATTCGAACCTGGGGATCATTTGAGGTCTCGATTCGCTCCTAGGAAGAGAGCCCAGTTCTCGGCACGATCCAGGCCATCGTGCCCCTCGATATATCCATATTCCCTGACCAGGGCGGTGGGAAATCAAGGTCGATAGCGTGGGAAATGGCTCATGACACTGGCCAAAGGACCCTGATTGGACGGGTTTTGTCGGTGGCCCACCAACGGGTTGTCGACAAAACCAAGATGGTCGTATCGACAAAACCCGGTTCAAGCGGGTGTTCAGCCCATCGCTGGTCGTGCGAAGACGGAATCTGACCCCTAGGCGGCTGCGTTCGGGGTTGGACCGGCTTCAAGTTGGCGGGCAGCCTGGCTGAAGCGGCGCCCAAGGCGCGGCTGACTCAGCGAAGTCGATTCAGCTCAGTTGTGGCGGCATCTCAGGCCGAAGCCGGCGGATCAGACGTCGATGGACGAGGTCTGTAGCCCGTTGGTGGGCTCCAGTCTTGAAGTGGACTGGTGCGACGACGCCGTGAGCGACGGGGGGTGACGCCAACACTGGCCATTGCCGACTTCTGGGCCGACTTCTGCAGGAAGGTGCGGATCTTGCGGATATTCGCCGCCTGTGGGTGCCAAGAAGCATCGGAGGGCGACCGTCAGTTGGCACCCCCGGCCCAAAGGCCCACGCCGCCGATCCGGTCGATGGAGTAGCGCACGATGTACCCGGTCTGCGACTGATCCGGGTACTCGGCATCCGGTCCGACGTAGGCCGTGGCGAGTCGTGTCAGCAGTGGCCCGGTTGGGGTGAGGGGCCCGATGGTGGCAGTTGCGTGGATGATGGCGTGCGGGCTCATCCAGTCACCGGGCCGCTGGGGCGGGGCGAACGACAGCACGACGCGGGGGTCGCGCTCCATGTTGCGGAGCTTCACGTTGTACCGCATGTGGGTGCTGATCAGGCTGTTTCCGTCGAGCCCGATCCAGATCGCGGTCACCTGGGGGCTACCGTCGGCGTTGGTGGTCGAGACGTACGTCAGCGGGCCCGATTCGATCAGACCTCTGAGCTCTTTGGGCAGTGCGACCGTCACTGCTCGCTCGCTTCGATGTCGAAGTGGGACTGTCCGCTCGCCCACACCGGTCGGAGGTTCATTGACTGGAACCGCCACCCATCAAAGGTCCGGAGGGCATCGGCTTCGAACGCATTGGCAATGATGCAGGCAATTCGCTGGAAGGTCTGCAACTGTGCGACAGGGACTTGGGAAGGCCGAATCGGTTCGTGTTGCTAGTCCTTCTGATTTGCATCAACTTGATGCCCTCTGTTCTTAGGTCTGTTTGTCGGTGTGATTCCCAGTCGTCGACGGACGATACCCCTGGCCATGTCGAGCGCGCCGGGATCTTGGCGCAAGACGAAATTGGTGTTGGCAGCGAGGATGATGCCGCTCAGTTCGAAGGTGAGTGCATCGGGGTCCTCACCGGCCGGGAGTTGGTGGAGATCCAGTGCTGTAACAACGAACTGGCGGATAAGTGCCGTGAACTCGCCTTGAAACGCTGCGATCTCGTCCTTGACCGGTCCCTGGCGAGTGCCCATCTCCAGGACGGCTCCGGCGAAGAAGCAACCTCCCGGAAACGTGCGCCGTATGAGGTGGTCGAAGAAGGCGTCGCACACCGTGACGAGCTGACCAATCCCCGGCGCGGCGACAAGCGCCGGTTCGATGACTTCTGCTCGGAAGATCCGTCCCGCCTCTTCCACGGTCGCAAGTTGGAGATCTTGTTTTGAGCCGAAGTGGGCGTACAGGCCGCTCTTGCTCATGTCGAGGGCGCCGGCGAGGTGGCCGATGGTGAGGCCCTCAAGTCCGTCAACGGTCGCGAGCGACACGGCTTTGCGCACGATCGCTTCGCGAGTGCGTACCCCGTCGGCGCGCTGCTTTCGTTGGTTGGGCATATTGACAAGATAGCACGATCGGTCGTACAGTACTACGTAGTACGACCGATCGTGCTTATACATGCTCTGAAAGGAGCCGCCGTCATGCAAGTCCTTCGTCGCTCCCCCAACCTGGTCCCAGCCCAAGTGCTCACCGAGCAGCTACGGCCCATTGACCGTTCCGCTCCTCAGAATCCGCACCTGTTGACGATCAAGGTAAGTGCCAAGACCCCGTCGCGTCCCCAGCGAGTGCTCGAGGCGGCTCGCGATTTTTCGGATCGGCGTGCCGACGTGTGGCCGAACGTAAAAGCAAGGCACCTCGAGGTCCACCAGCGCGGCGAGAACTTTGCCGAGGTAACGGAGGGAACCTGGGTCGTCGGCCTCTTCTGGGAGCGGAACCATTACGAGTGGTCGGAACCGGGATCGGTCAAGGCAACGGTAATCGACTCCAATATCTTTCAGCCTGGCAGCACGTGGGAGCTGCGGGCCACCACCCGCGACGGCGGAAGCGAGGTGGAAATGGTCCTCCACCGCGGTTTCCGCAGCGGTCCGAAGGGCAGGATCGCCAGCGCCGTGCACCACACAGTCGGCAAGTGGGTCTGGGGCCGATTCCTTAGGAGCGCCCTAGCCGTTGTCGAGAATCAGGCTGACTAGCCCTATCCGACGCTCGGCCAAATATCGGCAAGGTCAACACACCCAGCTCTCGCGTTCGCTGTCGCCACCGGTGACGACCTGCCGACTACCTGAGGAGGAACGATGACCATTCTCCACGAGATGGATGAAACCGCAAGGCTCGACAGAACGTCCGACGCCACCCCGGCATCCCTGACCCGCGTGCAACCCCACGGCGTCCGCATCGACGTCAACGACCTGTCCCGTCTGGTTCGGGTCCGAAACCGAGGCGAGGTGACGCTCCTCGACGCCGTGTCGTTCTCAATCGCGGCTGGTGAGCTCGTGGCGGTCGTCGGTCCCAGCGGCGCCGGCAAAACAACGCTGCTGGAAGCGATCGCCGGCGTCGCCCCCCCAAGTACAGGATCGGTACGTCTCGACGGCATTGACCTGCATGCCAACGCTGGAACATTTCGGGGCGTGCTCGGCTACGTGCCGCAGGACGACATCATCCATGCCGATCTGCCCCTCGAGCGTACGCTTCGGTACGCCGCGAGGCTTCGACTCCCATCATCCACAAGCGTGGCCGAAGTCGACGATGTGGTCCATGAAGTGATCGACGCCGTGGGCCTGAACGAGCACACAGACGTCATAGTCGGCTCGCTGAGCGGCGGGCAGCGCAAGCGCGCCAGCATCGCCGTCGAGCTGCTCACCGATCCGCATGTCTTCTTCTTAGACGAACCGACCTCAGGCCTCGACCCTGTCACGAGTGCGGAGCTGATCGCCCGCCTGCGCCAGCTCGCCGACCGGTCAGCGACAGTCGTGTTCACCACGCACTCAGTCGAGGACCTCGCCGTGTGCGATCGCATCGTATTCATGACCCGAGGTGGACGAGCTGGCTACATCGGCACCCTCGATGAAGCGTTCGAGCGGTACGGCGTCAGCTCGATCCCCGAGCTCTACCGCCGCCTGGCCGAACCGGACGGCATGACGTATCCAGCCGGCACGGCCGCTATCGCGGCGTCTGACGCCGGTCCCCGAGACGTGAACACGC
Organism: uncultured Acidimicrobiaceae bacterium; assembly: GCA_963738135.1. Lineage (GTDB taxonomy): Bacteria > Actinomycetota > Acidimicrobiia > Acidimicrobiales > RAAP-2 > Bog-473. Next base: position 41,935 of record CAVTVK010000003.1, read on the forward strand.
CACCAGTGGCCAGCGGGCTCACCCAGTGGGGTGTCCTCACACGCCGGACTCTCGAGACAATTGTGCGCAACCGCTTGACACTAGCGATTCTGGTCGGGTCACCAGCGCTGGTCGTCGGCATGTTCGCCATTCTTTTCCGGCCCGGCGCGTTCGACTTCCAGGACCCGAGCCCGAGCTCGATGGTGATGATCGGCTTCTGGGTCGTCTTTGCTGCCTACTTCTTCGGGCTCACCTACGGCTTGCTCCAGATTTGCACGGAGCGAACTATCCTGCGCCGCGAGCGCCTCGTCGGCCTGCGGTTGGGCGCGTACGTGGCGTCAAAGGTAACCATCCTGGTGCCGTTCCTGCTCCTGGTGGTGGTGGCAACACTCGGTGTGCTTCGTCTGTTGGACCGCCTTCCCAGTCGTCCACTGACCACATACGCCTCGATAGGCGTCGGTCTGCTGCTCTGCGCCGTCGCGGCCCTCGGCCTCGGCCTACTCACCTCCGCCATGGTCAGAAACGTGGCTCAGGCGACACTCGCACTACCGATGTTGTGCTTTCCTGCCGTCTTGTTTTCTGGTGCCATCGTCCCCGTCAACCTCATGGAGCGGGTCGGGGTCGGCCTCAGCGTGATGATCCCATCGCGCTGGGCCTTCGAAGCCATCGGTCATGACCTCGGGGCGCGGCGAATCCTCGCTCAGGGAGGCTCGCCGCTCGGGCCTCCGCTGCTCGCGTCATATGGCGATGCAGGCTCACAGTCCACCGGCATCTACTGGCTGATTCTTGGAGCGTTCGCGGTCCTGTTCCTGGTCGCCACTTGGGGTGTGCTCGTGCGCAGCACACGCAGATCGAACCGCTGAGTACGGCGCGCCTGCTCCACAGCTCCTCCGGTGGCGCCAGCCACTCGCTGCACCTCAATGCTGTGGAAAGTTTGACTTGGCTGTGACGTTACGGCGCCGCAGCTCCATCGGTCTCCAGGGCGTCCAACTCAGCAATCGCTTTGCGGAGTTCTTCGACTCGATCCCGACCAAGCAAGTTTGCCCAATCTCGTTCCATCCGGCGCGAACCTTCGATCATGATCCTCTCAACGTCGCGACCTCGATCGGTCAAGCGGAGCACCGTTCCGCGGCCGTCATTGGGTGCGTGGACACGCTCGAGGTACTTGCCACGTTCAAGTCCGACTAGAAGGTGGTTCATGGCTTGCTTTGTCATGTTCGTCCGAGCCGCTAGCTCTGTTGGGCGGACACCGTCGGGTCCGGGACTTTGAAAGACGTACATGTGGGCCGCAGTGAGGTCAGGATGACTCCCGGCTTGCAGTTCGGCGAGCAGCCGTCGACGGATGACGAGGTGGAGGCGCCGAACGAGGGTAGTGAGCAAGGGCGTGTCCGTTGACATGATCGTAAAGTTCCTGTACGTTGGTAGTATAGGTACTTTACCTCTTGGAGGTGAGAGCTATGGCGTTAGCGGACGAGCTGGTGGCCGGTTGCGTGGATGCGATCGCCGAAGGAGACCCTCGAAGGGCCGTTCGAGAAGTTCTCGAACAGGCTGTGGCGAGCCGAAGACTTGTAGACGCCTTCGGCAATCCAACCGCCGGCTTGAATGTCCTCTACAACGCCCCCGACCTCACGGTCCTCAATGTGGTCTGGCCGCCGCTTTTCTCGCTCTACCCCCACGACCATCGCATGTGGGCTGCCATCTGCATCTACAGCGGCCGTGAAGACAACGCGTTCTACCGCCGTGGCAAAGAGACAATCGTGAACTCGGGCGGCAAGGAGCTGCTGGAGGGCGATGTGCAGTTCCTCGGGGATGACGTCATCCACGCCGTGCATAACCCCGCCCGATCGTACACGGGGGCAATCCACGTCTATGGAGGCGACTTCATCGCCAAACCTCGGAGCCAGTGGAATGCCGAGACACTTGAGGAGCAGCCCTACGACCTCGAGACTGTCCGTCGAGAGTTCGAAATAGCGGAGAACCGGTTCAAAGCCACACAAGACTGACTCAGGAGATCTCGCCACGAACCAGTTCAGCGCCGAAACAGAGTGGCGGTTCCCTAGGAGCATCGTACGGGGGCAGGTCATGTGCTCACGTTCCCGCTGGTGCGACAAAGCGCGAAGCACCGTGCTGGCTATACGGCGTCAGCCGTGATCGAGTTCAATCTCCCATTCGAATCCTGGCTCGAAGTGCCGCGAACGCCAGCGCCAAGCCCACCAGCGCCAGGCCTAACACAGCGGCCAGTCCCTCCAGCAGAGGTCGGATCTGCCACCCCGATGTGATGAGGGCTCGAAGAGCACCGAGCAGATACGTCACCGGGTTGTAGGTCGCGATAGTGGAGAACCATCCCGTCAGCAGGACGGAGGGCAACTGCCTATTATCCCGTCCTACTATCCCGTCCTACCCATGACCCTCACGGCTTGTACGTGTAGACCTTGTGGCCGAAGGAGCCGACGTAGAGGACCCCGTTGACCACTTCGCAAAGCTTGAGTCATTCTCGCTATCGTTCGCGTCCCACCAGAAATCACTGGCTCACGTCGCACATCTGTACGAGGCTGTTGCGTCGACGCCACTCGGATCACCCACAGATGGGAGGGCGAGCATGTATGCAGTTATCGGTCGAGTGAAGATCAAACCGGGTCACTCGGAGGAAACGCTTGCGATGATCAGCGACCACGGAGAGGCAATGCTGAGTGGGATGACCGGGTCAAATGGTGGCTACTGGGCACGAACCGTCCATGGTGAAGAACTCATCCAGCATTCCTTTTGGCTGTTCGACACCGAAGGAAATGCCAGGTTGGCTGAGGAGACCTTCGGCAGCCTTCGGGATATGCCAGAAGCACCAGCGGTCTTCGTCAGCGTGGACGTCTGCGAGGTGGTCGCGAGGTGGTCGGCGAGGGATAGCTCGTGATGAGGCTGCCGCGAGCATCCCACGCGCCACAGCTCCTGCCACCACAGCGATAGCAGGAGCTGCAGGCGAAGAACAATGACGGGGGTGAGGCTCAGTGGCTGAAATGCACCACTGCCGATCCGCAGCCGACTCCTTGCACCCACACATTCTGGACGCCGGGGACATCGGGAGCGAGGTCCTCGGTCGACACGAACATGTTGGCGGTGAATGACTCGTTGTTCCCGTCGCCGGCTCGGTAGAAGTCAGCCTGCAACACTGCCGTGTCGCTAGTGGTGGTCGCCGTCTTGACTCCTAGAGGGTCCGTGGCAGTGCATTTGAATGGCGTGCTCCGCAGCAGCGTTGCTGTATCCCACCGAACGCCCTGTCCTGCGAGGCAGCCGGCGAGCGGGCCACCGCTCACCGAAGAGTTGCATCTGAAGCCGCCAGCCGAGTGGGCGAAGCCGGAGGTGGAGTTGAAGGCACCCCCTCCGGTTAGGAAGACCGCACCTGAGCCACCGGTGATATTCGGCGCGTTGAAACCGAAGCCCGTGTTACCGGTCGACGCGAATGCAGCGGATGACCCGAGGAGGACGGTGAGGACCGCCGCAGCCAAGACGGGCACCGCATGCCGCAGCTTCAGCGACCGTTTGACAACTCGTCGGTGTTTGGATGGGTCGTAACTCATGGTGTTGTTCCTTTCATTGGTTGGTTGTATTGGGGAGGGGATACGGCGCAGTCGTCGGATGAGATCGTGCGCTGGTTCCGTTTGCAGCGAAGGTCTCGTCGTGACCCAGATGGGACCGCACGTTCATCAGGCCCCGACGGACACGAGCTTTGGCCGTGCCCAAAGGGATCGCCTCGGCATCGCTGATCTCTCGGGCCGTATAGCCGTAGAAGGCGGCGAGGAGGAGGGCTCGTCGCTGTTCGACGGGTAGCCGGGACAAAGCGGTCCTAACCCGGTTGGTCTCGTCGGCGACGGTCGCCGTGTCCTCAGGCATCGATTCGTGCGCCGGTTGATCCATGAAGATCACGGCTCGTGGGTCAGTTGGCTGGGCGCACTTCCGTCTCAGGGTGTCCACGGCCAGGTTGCGCGTGATCGTCAGCACCCAGGTGGACACCGAGCCGCGGCGGGCGTCGTAGGACCCGGCATGGCGCCAGGCTCGGATCAGCGCTTCCTGGGCAACATCTTCAGCCCGGGTCGGATCGCCCACGATGCTTCGCGCAAGCCCGTAGACACGGCTTTGATAGCTGCGTACGAAGGTTTTCCCCGCGCCCGGGTCCCCCGGGCAGAGACCGAGTAACAGAGCCTCGTCGGAGGGGCTGTCATCCGACCGGGAGCGCGGCGGGGTCGCTGTGTGGGTGGTGGGTTGCATCGGGTCCTCTATTCCAGACAGCAAGTATCGTTACTCTGTGACTATAAACCTGCACCATCCATTACGCAAGGGGGTGTAAACTAATTCTTGGCTGACTCGGCGCAGGAGGAGAGGAGACGGATGGCCCAGACCAACATCGACGGGCGAGGAGGCGAGGACGAAGGAGACGGTGCGCACCGGCGCCCGGGGCGACCCCGCGACCCTGGGTACGACAAGGTCATCCTCGATGCCACGCTCGAGATACTCAATGACAAGGGCTACGCCGGGCTGACCATCGACGGCGTCGCGGCCAGGACAGGTGTGGGCCGACCCACGATCTACCGGCGGTGGGCTTCCAAGCCGGCGCTCGTGATTGCTGCCCTCACTCAATCCCCACGCCTGTTGTTGAGCCCCGATACCGGTGCTCTTCGTGACGACCTGCTCGCCTTCCAACGCGATCAGGTGAAGGTGATGGACATGCCAGCATCGCGTCGTATCACCGCCGGTCTGGTGGCCGATCTCGTGGCCGACCCCGAGCTGGCGGAAACCTATCTCGGCGACTACGTCGGGCTGCGCCAAGCGTCAGTGCGGCAAGCGCTCGAGCGGGGCATCGAACGCGGTGAGCTTCGGCCCGACGCGGATCTGTCGCTTGATCTATGACCTCTTGATCGGGCCTCTCTTCATGCGCTCAGTTGTGCGCGGCGAATTGCTTGGACCTGACATCGCAGAGCAGACGGTCGACCTGGTCCTGACCTCATTCGGGACTCGCAGGAAGAGCCCACGTCGCCGGGGGTCCACGTAGTCCCTCGCGATACTCCTACTACTACCTCGAGACCGACTCATTCCCAGCGAACGGTGGCAACCTCAAGCGTGGTGTCGGTCGCGCGGTATGGGGCACCCTTTGGACTCGGATCCGTCGAACTGCTCGATCGGCGGGCGACTCGTCTGACGAAAGCCTTTGGACTGCTCCCGGAAGCGAGCATTCAGCCGTCGGGCCCGAGAAGCCGAGTCCGTGACCCGGCCTTTTCGGGCACTCCCGTCGCCCACCTGCAACGGTTCTATCTGGGCACCTCGCGGTCCTCGGCCCCGCACGCCTCGCTGGGGGAAGCGCCGAGAACCTTCGGTGTTCACATCTAGGCGCCCATGCCCACGATGGGGGCGTTGAGGGGCTGGCCCCCGCGCGAGCCCAAGAACGGCAGCGTGCTCGGGTACGAGAAGATCCCGCCGTCGGAGGCCACCAGGTAGTAGCCGCCGGCCACGCTCGCCATGCCCACCACCGGTTTGTTGAGGGTGATCGAGCCCGTCGAGCCGTAGAAGGGCAAGTTGGAGGGGTACGAGAAGATCCCGCCGTCGGAGGCCACCAGGTAGTAGCCGCCGGTGACCGGGACCGACATGCCCACCACCGGCTTGTTGAGGACCAAGGAGCCCGCCGAGCCCTCGAAGGGGGCGTTGCCATAGTTGAAGATCCCTCCGTCGGAGGCGACGAGGTAGTAGCCCCAGCCGTTGGGAGTGGCCGCCATGCCGACGATGGGCTTGTTGAGATGCATGGTGGCAGTCGAGCCGTAGAAGCTGCCAGTCGAGCCGTAGAACTGGGCATCGCCAAAGGCGAATATCCCCCCGTCGGAGGCCACCAGCCAGTACCCCCCGCCGTCGCCGGTGACCGCCATGCCCACGATGGGCTCGTTGAGGGACCTTCCGCCCATGGAGCCGTAGAACTGGGCACTGCCGTAGTTGAAGATCCCCCCGTCCGATGCCACGAGGTAGTAGCCGTCGCCCCCTGGCATCACCGCCATGCCGACGATGGGCTTGTTCAGCGCCATGCCGCCCGTCGAGCCCAAGAACGGTGCGCCGGCCCCGTAGCTGAAGATGCCGCCGTCGGAGGCCACGAAGCGGTATCCGCTGCGGGCGATGGGGGCCATCGCGTCGAAGGGGATGAACGTCGGACCCCCAAGGATAACGGCACCACCGGCAGCCACGCAGGCCCAGTTCGTCAGGCAGTCGACTCCGAAGAACTCGCTTCCTGCTGTGCCCGTCGGTCTTGGTGGCGTGCCGACATCGGTCCAGGTCTGGCCGTCCCAGGTCAGTGTCTGGGTGTTGGTGTACCCGGGCCCCGCCCCGCCTACCGCCGTGCACGACGTCGCGCTGAAGCAGCTGATCGCATTGAGCAAACCGCCGCCCACCGGTGACGGGATCGTCGCGTTGGTCCATGCCGGCCCTCCGTTCCAGGTCTCGACCAGGTTGGCGCCGCCCGAGGAGCCGACGGCGGTGCAGAAGCTCGTGCCGGCACACGACACGGAGTTGAAGTAGTAGTTCGTCGGCGGATTGTTAACGGGGAGTGTTCCCGTCCACGAGGATCCGTTCCAATGTTCGGCAATCGCATAGGCGGCGTCCGCCTCCGCCGAACCCACGACCATGCAGAACGAGGGAGTCGTACAGGAGACCCCGTCTGTGTATGCGGAAGCGAAGTCGCTGGAAAAGCCGAGGATGGTCGGCGTCCAGGTCGAGCCGTTCCATGCATCGACGGAGGGACTGTTTCCGTTGGGGCCGGTGGCCATGCAGAAGGTCGTACTTGTGCAGGACACACTCAACAGCCTGGTATCCGACGAATCGGCTGCCGCCTGGACCACGCTCCACACGCTCCCGTTCCACTGTTCGATGAGCGGGGCGAACGTTCCCGCCAAGTCCGCGGCTCCGACGGCGATACAGAAACTGGTGGTAACGCACGAGACACCACTGAGGAAGGAGTCCGTCGAGCTCGGCACCGACGGCATGACGAGCGACGTCCAGGTGGAGCCGTTCCACTCTTCGGCGACGGTGATGCCGTGCAGAGGTTGGTCGCCGTTGCCGACGGCCATGCAGAAGGCCGAGGTCACGCACGAGACTCCGGCGTCCGTGTTGGTGGCGTTCGCCGCCGCCGGATTGGGCATGGTCGTCCACTCCGAGGCCCTGACCTGTGCTGGCAGCGTCAGGCTGTGCGGTGTGGCTGCTTGGGCACCGCCCGAGCCGAACGCCAATGCCATGAGCACGGCCGCCACTCCGGAAGTGAGGATCCGCACTCGTGCCCGCATGAGTACCTCCGCAGTTCGTGGTGTGTTGACACGCGTCGCCGCGCCGTGTGCGCCATCTTCATTCGGGAGCGTGACAAGCCTGTGACAAGCCTGTGACATCGGGTCCCATCCCCTGGTCACCACCCGGTCGTCACGACTCAGGCCACCGCGGGATAGTCAAGAAAGGGCGTTCCTGATCGGTGACAATCGCGAGCACCAGCCCATGAAATGCCTTCGTAGGTGCCGAACATCCTGCGGTGGCTGCCAGGTTTCGACGGAAGGAACGGCGTACGTGGGCAGGGCGATGTGCGACCAGCGTTCCCCTCTACCTGTCCCACTCTGACGCAGCAAGCACATGGGGCATGCCTCCGATTTGCCGAACTGTCCCACCTACCCGGCGTTAGGGGACACGGCTGGTCTGACTTGGTGCCCCGCCGGGCGGTCCGCAGCGACGAGATCGTGCCCCATCAGGCCTGTGGCTGGGCAAGGTAAAAGGTACGGCCGCTGACTTTGGCCAGCTTGCTCGCCTCCTTGAAGGTGTCAGTCTTGAACCACTGCATGGCCCGCTCCATGTCATCGGTCTTGATGTGGAACAACGCAGCCTTCGGGTTGTCGATGTCCTGGTACGCAGGACCGTCGGTGATGCCGAAGGTTGCGCGGTTGGAGGCATGCAGGTAGTGCTGCGCCTTCCACGCCTCGAAGTCATCCGTTTCGATCCTGATCATGATGTCTTGCATGGCGCCACCTCCTGTGGTCTCGAAGAGGATCGTAGGCCCAGATCTGTGATTAGCGCAGCCGAGAAAGGTTGCGCTGACGAAAGTCGCTGGTTGGGGCGCCGAGGATCAGAAGGGTTGGCACGCGTCAAAGATGACCGACCACAAAGGACCAGGCATCTAGGCGTGACTGACCCAAACGGAGTTCGTACGGCGCCACCCTCCCGGCGAACGGGGGCACTCTCTTGCTGGGAACGATGAATCGGTGCCGTGCTAATTCTCGATTGCCTCTGAGAAACCGACATCGGATAGCCCTCTCGAAGTAGGTCGAGATGCCTGTTCCACTCATGGCCGGTCAGGACCTCGATGTCGTCGACTGTCACGCTGGTCCCAGTGTCTGTGAAACCCCATGAGAACCCCACAAGCGGTACAACACGACGAGCCTTCAACTGCGCAACCTCGTCGAGGGGAGTCGTTGCCAGAAAGCTGTGCGCCACCCATTCAAGGGGTTCTCGGACCGACCGCGTCGGGCTGACGTTGCGAGAGGGAGTGCATACCGGCGAGGTCAAGGTACGCGGCGATGACCTTGGCGGTCTCGCGATCACCATCGCAAAGCGAGTATGTAACATGGCCGAACCAGGTCAAGTCTTGGTGACCGAGGCCGTGCGGAGTGCCATGGTGGGCGCTGGCATTGCAATCGATAGCCGCGGAGTTCACGAGTTGAAAGGCGTGCCGGGAACCTGGCCGCTCTATGCGCTGGCGACATCGCCCTGAACGTGTGGTCCTGCCGGGCCAAGGACACTACGTCGACGCCCATTTCCATGCCGAGATCATTCGCTGGTTGATCGATCCCAGCTAGCGCGTGAGCGAGGGTCATCGACGCCCCGGTCCCGGCGTTCGGGGGCAGGTAGACAAGCGCGCAGCTCAGGGCTCGGCAATCTCTTTGATGGCGGCCAATGTCGCCCCAATACCGCTCTTCGCCCAGTCGCTGCGGACGCCAATCTCCTTCGCCGCATCGTCACCGAACATCTTCTCGAAGAAGGCTGAACCCTCGGGAGGTAGCTCCCAGGTTTCGGTGACCTCGGTCCCTCCGTCTTTGGCAACGAACGAGTAGCCCCAACGAGCGGCGGTAGGCGGCTCAACCACCTCCCAGGCGAACCGGCGGCCACGGTCTGCCGCGACGACCTCGGAGCGAGTCTCCCACGTTCGCTCTTGGCGCTCATTGCGTCCGGTGAACTTGGCACCGACACGCGGTCCGTCGCCCTCGTCCCACCAACACGCCGTGCACATTGGGCTCCACTCACCAACGCGGGTCACGTCAACGACCATGTCGTAGAGCTCCTCTGGAGAGCGCTTGATGATGATTGAACCGGAGCGGCGAAGCGTGTCCATCACATCAGTATGACGAATCGAATCGGAGTTGTCAGTTGCCCTGGAAGGGACTCCTATGTTGGGCGACCCGGCGTTCGGGGCAGATGTAGGAGCCGCCGCGGCCGGACGCCGGGACCGGTCTACCGTCACCCGATCCGTGACGAGTCTGGCGGGGGGCCGGACGCCGTATCGAAAAGGAGTCTGAGGACGGGGCATCCCCGAACGTTTGGGGCCACCGTGGTGTCGGTAGGTGTTCGCCTCGGTAACGGACTTGAAGCTGGCAGGCCCTCCAATCTCGTGTCACAGCCCGACCGTATGTTCTCGAGATGACCTTCGACCCCCCAGTCCTCAGAGCCATCGCCAACACTCAGTGCCCGGTATGCGGGAGTCGAGTGGCCACTCCGCTCCTGTCAGCGGGGCCGGATTACCCCTACGGCGATCACGTCCAGGTCATCTGCGACGCCTGCGCTCAGAGACGGGTGGTGTCGATCGGTTCCCCCGCTGCGTGACTTCGCAGCTGCACCACCACCGGGGGACGGGGACACCGTTCAAGCGTCGATGACGTGTGCACGGAGGCGGGGCGACCAGACTCCTGTGGGTGCCAAAAATGACATCCAATGGCATTGACCAGGACTTCTTCACAGTTAGTTGCGCCTACAACAATGTGGGAAATCGAGAGCAATAGCGTGGGAAATCGAACCGAAAGGTCGCTCGTCGCCCCTGGGTAATCGGGTTTTGTCGTTAGCCCACCAACCAAACCATTGTGCAACTGACTTAGACCGGTTACACCGAGCCCTGGGTCTTTTGCCTGAGTCGTTCGTAGGGGGTCTGCCCGCTCAGGGCACCGTGGGGGCGAGCGTAGTTGTAGAAGTCCTCCCACTCGCTGAGCTTGTCGTTGAACAGCTCGGCCGTGTCAATGACCACCCCGTCGAGCTGGCGGTAGAACTCCTCGTTGTCGATCCGGTGGGACCTTTCGACTTTGCCATTGAGCCTCGGGGTGAGGGGCTTGATGTAGACGTGGCGGATGCCGCTATCGAGCAGGTGCCAGTGGAAGCCGGACTGGAATTCTGATCCATTGTCGGTCTGGATGGCCTGGACCTCGAAGGGCAGCTTCTCGAGGACGTAGTCGGCAAAGGAGATGGCGCTCTTTTGGTTGCACCGCTCGTAGATCTTGAGGATCCGCAGCCTGGTGCAGTCGTCGATGGCGGTGAACTGGTAGTAGCGCTTCTTGCGCGAGCCCTTGAGGGGCTCGATGAATTTCACGTCGATCTGGACCTGGTGGCCGGGCAACGGTTTCTCATAACGCTGCCAGCGCTTCTCGTGGCGCTTGTGGCGTTGCGAGGCCGGCAGGCGGTTCATGCCCACACGTTTGAGGATCCGCCCTTCTGGGGGAAGGCGCGGACCTTGCGGATATTCGCCGCCGCCAAGAGAAAGGCGGTGAGCACCGTCTGTGGCGCCACCCGTGCAGTCGACGCCGAGCCGGGTCATCGAAGGCTTCGTGGGCCGGGCTTGACGTAACCGTTGAAGCCCTCATTGGTGTTGCGCAAGCTGGCGTACGCGGTGCGCCACTCGCCACTGCGATAGAGAGTTCCTGGCCGAACTTGGCTCCACCCTCAGGTGGAATCGTCGCCCCAGCCTCAGCCGTGACGCGTGAGCACCAGCTGTACGACGTCCAAGTAGCCGCTTCGGAAGCCGGCCTCGCTGTAGGCCAGGTAGAACGACCACATTCTCCGAAAGGTCTCGTCGAAGCCCATCCGGCCGACTTCGTCGGCTCCGTTGCGGAAGCGTTCCCGCCAGCAAGCCAAAGTGGTGGCATAGCTCAAGCCGAACGAGAGTCGATCGACAACGGCCAAATCCGTATACGTGGCCATTGTGTTCTGCATGGCCTGTTCGGACGGAACGATCCCCCCAGGGAAGATGTACTTGTGGATCCATGTCCACGACGACCTCGTAGCGAGGAGCCGCTCATGCGCCATGGTGATGGCCTGAAGTCCGACCCTGCCTCCTGGCGCCAGGCACCGATCCAGCGTCTGGAAGTACGCTGGCCACCACCGCTCCCCCACCGCCTCGATCATTTCAACACTGATGATGGCGTCGTAGATTCCGACGACATCTCGATAGTCCCGCACCGCGATGTCAACCAAGTCATCCTGTTGTTCGGCCACCACTCGATGCTGTGCCAAATGCGCCTGCTCATCGGACAGGGTCACGCTGGTTACCCGTGCTCCCCTTCGCGCTGCCCGCAGAGCCAGCTCACCCCATCCGGTTCCGATTTCGAGCACGCGAGTGCCTCGTTGGACGCCAGTCGCATCGAGCAATCGCTCGATCTTGTGAGCCTGGGCCCGTTCGAGCGTCGTGTGCGCATCAGTGAAGAGGGCGGCCGAGTACGTCATCGACTCGTCCAGAAAGGACGCGAACAAGTCGTTCGAGAGGTCGTAGTGCCGGGCGATATTGCGCGCCGCCCCGGGGCGGTCATTCTCTTCGGTGCCGGGTTGGCGGGCTTCGTACCAGCGCCGGATGCGCTGGAGAGGCCGCGGGACCAACGAGTCGGCCTGGCGAGCGAGTGCCTCGAGCAGCTCAACGAGTTCGACGGAGTCCCATTCCTGGGCCATGTAAGACTCGCCGAAGCCGATCTTGCCGTCCACACCCAGCCGCGCAAGGAACCTCTCTGGATGAAGCACCTTCATGACTGGGCCATTGGCGGGACCAAAATGCGTTGCGTCGGGAAAATCCACTCGAATACCTGTCTGCGTAGCCACTCGTTTGAGAAAGTATCGGGCGAGCGCAGCTCGAATTGGGGACGGCTTTGGCGGGGTCAACCCGACCCATCGCCGCAAGTCGACGTGGGCATGGCGCTCCGGTTCGTGAGACACGATGCTCATCGTGGCTGCACCTTGAGCCTGCGTGCCCAGAGACGCACCCCCTGCCAACGGATCAAAAGGGCGATACGCAGGGCCGGGTGAAGGAGGGATGCGCGCACGATGCCTCGTCTGTTTGCGATGCGCCGCTCCCCCGTCAGTGTTGCCTCAAAGGGCGCGTCGTCGCTGCGATGCAGTGTCACGGCGACCGACAGAGAAGGACCTGGCTCGCTCACGCGAATGTCGTAGCGGCCATCGACGGGATAGAACGGGGAAACATAGAGCTCCTTGATCACTTCGGAGCGTCCGGTCTCGTCAGGTCGCAGAAGATAGGTGTGACGTTCGCCGTGGGTGTTGTGCACTTCAGCCAAGACGGCGACTCGCCCCCCAGCGGCGTCATAGCACCAGAACACGCTGATGGGATTGAAGACGTAGCCGAGGGTACGAGGCATCGCAAGCATCAGAATCCGGTCCGCCACCACACCATGCTCCGTCAACAGTGCGCGCACGTCGCTGTGGTCAGGGTGCTCGAACTGTGCAAGGCGCCAGACAAGGCCGGAAGGCTTTGGCAACTCGTCGTAGTCCACCAACCAGTAGCTCGCTTTGTACCGAAACCGATTCTTGATCGGGAGCCGACGCGTATGCGTGACCACGGATGCGTACAGTGCTGGCAATTGCGAAGGGGTCGATACAGATGACGGGGCGGCGTTTCTTCTCGGGGGAGCGGACTGCATCACCAACGGACCCCCAACGCCTTCGCCGCGGTGATCCCCGACCGGCAGCCGTCCTCATGAAATCCCCAACCGTGATACGCACCAGCGAAGGCCAACCCGCTGCCGTTGAGCTCGGAGAGATGTCTCTGGGCATCGACCGAGGTACCGGTGTAGATCGGGTGCTCATACGTCATACGAGCCAGGACTTGCTCCGGATCGATACGGTCCGTTGCATTGAGGGTCACGATATGTGACTGCGCGGAAGGAATCCCTTGCAGGCGGTTCATGTCGTACGACACGACGGGGTGATCGATCGGACCGACGCATGTAGGCAAGAGGAAGTTCCAGGACGCCTGGGCTCTCTCGGCCTTCGGAAGGAGCGTGGTGTCAGTGTGCAGCCACGTGTCGTTGCGCGAGTATCGGAAGGCACCGAGGATGGATCGCTGTCTCGGGCTCGGGTTGGCGAGAAGGTCCAGCGCCGTGTCGGCATGCGTGGCCACCACGACGCGCTCGAACAAGATTGCCTCGTCATCGGCGGTCCTGACCTCGGCACCATCATCCCGCATAACGACGGCTGTGACCGGCGTCGAGGTTGCGACGGCGCTTAGGTGTTTGACCACTCGGTCGACATAGGTACGCGATCCACCGACGACCGTGCGCCAGGCCGGCGAGCCGGTAAACGACAGCATCCCGTGGTTCTCCAAAAAGATGAACAGATACCGGGCTGGGTATTGCAGCGCGACACCAGGAGCGACCGACCACACACAGGCGACGATCGGCACTACGAAGTGCGACACGAAGTAGTCGGAGTAGCCCCCGTGCTCCAAGAACTCTCCGAGTGAGAGCACATCGTCTCCTCGGGCCAGAACTCTCTTGGCCTGACGGTGAAACCGATGAATCTGGGCGAGGAGCCGCAGGAAGGCGAAGTTGCCGAGGGATCGAGGTTGGGCAAACACGCCACCGAGGCCCTTGGCGCCGGCGTATTCCAAACCGCAGCCGTCGCAATGAACCGACAGGCTCATTTCGGTTTGACGCGTCACCACATTCAGTTCTGAGAACAGCCGGCAGAGCAAGGGATAGGTGCGCTGGTTGTGCACGATGAAGCCCGTGTCGATGGGGACCGTCCCCGCGTCCGGAGTGATCACGTCGTGGGTGTCGGCGTGGCCACCCAGATGGGCGGCCGCTTCATAGAGGGTGACGTCGTAGTTCTGCTGCAAGACATAGGCCGCCGTGAGCCCCGCAATTCCGGACCCGACCACCGCTGCTCTGTCTCGCCGTGCTTGTGACAACCGACACTCCTCCACGTTTTTGTGCAACGGGACGACGAAGACCGAGTTTAGTGCTAAAAAGGACCATGGCCGCAAAGCCACTGACCGTCACGCTCCAGGAGGCTGCTCAACAACTCGGATTGCATTACATGACCGTCTATCGCTACGTGCGCACCGGAAAGCTTCCGGCCACTCAGGACGGGTTGATCTGGCGGATTCGGAAAAGCGATGTCAACGCACTGAAGAACCGCCGGGTATCCGCCAAAGGCTCTCGGCCTCGCCGCAAGACCACGACGGGCACTAGCCGAGCGCTGGAAGCGCGCTTGCTCGCTGGGGACAGCGCGGGAGCATGGTGGCTGATCGAGAATCGCCTCGGTGGCGGTCTTGACCCCACTGGCGTCGTCACCACGCTCCTCGCCCCAGCGCTTCGATCCATCGGAGCGAAATGGGCCGACGGCGATGTCAGCATCGCAGAAGAGCACCGAGCGACGGCCGTGTCTCAGCGCATCATCGGTCGCCTCGGCCTCCAGTTCGGGCGGCGGGGCCGAAGTCGTGGCACGGTCATCGTTGCTGCTCCCGCGGGTGATCTGCACACACTGCCCGTGGCCATGGTGGCTGACCTCTTGCGCTGGCGAGGCTTCGACGTTGCCGAACTCGGGGCGAACACCCCCGTCGACGCGTTAACTGAGGTCGCTGACCAGGCGGACCGTCTGGTGGCGGTTGGCATCGCCTCGACCACATTGGGCCTCGACGCCGAGGTCGGGCGGTCAATTGAGGAATTGAAGACGACGGGCCGAGGCGCCCCGACCCTCCTCGGTGGAAGCGCGATCCGATCCGCTGCTCACGCCCGGGCGTTGGGAGCCGACATCTGGACGGGGCGCAACGGGTGGAAGGTTGTCGAGACCGTCGAGAGTCTCGTGGATACTGGACACGTCATCGAGACCGAACATGTCTAGTAACGCTGGAAAGGACCGTCCGCATACTGGGTTCGAGCGGGCCGTCGACGCTCTCCTTGAGTTCTCGATCGGCGGAAGCTTCTCTCGGCTTGGTTACGTCGTTCGTCGGCACGTCGAGCATTGGACCGCTCCGGATCGACTCGACGCCAAGGTGATGATCGTGACCGGAGCGTCCTCCGGCATTGGGCAGGCGGCGGCCGTGCGGCTCGCAGCGCTAGGAGCTGAGGTGTGGCTCGTCGGTCGGAACGCAGAACGACTACGCGCAGCGGGCAGGATGGCGGAAGCTGCTGGAGGGGGTGGGCCAATCCATACCGCCGAGGTCGATGTGGTCAATGCTGCCGCTGTGTCGGCCTTCGTCGACCAGGTGGCATCGTCGCACGATGAGGTCCATGCACTCATCCACAACGCCGGCGCGCTCTTCCCAAAATATGGTCTTTCGGACGACGGGACGGGGTCGCTGACGGAGCGCACGCTGGCCATCCACGTGCTTGCACCATTTCGCCTGAGCTCGCTCTTGGCTCCGCTCCTGCTTCGTGCGGAGCAATCGGTCATCACGACGGTTACATCTGGGGGCATGTACACCCAGCGATTCGATCCGGGCCACATAGAGGTCGGACCAGAGGGGTACCGCGGTGCCGTTGCGTACGGCAAGGCCAAACGAGCCCAGGTCGTGCTGTCCCACGAATGGGCCCGCCGCTGGGCCGGCGGGGGTGTGGCCAGCTACGCGGTTCATCCCGGCTGGGTGGACACACCGGGTCTTTCCGTTGGACTGCCCTCCTTCTC
This sequence comes from uncultured Acidimicrobiaceae bacterium, assembly GCA_963738135.1. Lineage (GTDB taxonomy): Bacteria > Actinomycetota > Acidimicrobiia > Acidimicrobiales > RAAP-2 > Bog-473. The sequence continues at coordinate 57,862 of CAVTVK010000003.1, forward strand.
CAAACTGGGTCCGCTTCTTCGTACCCCGACGCAGGGCGCGGACACGGTGACATGGTTGGCGGCTGACGGGCCACGGCGGGCCTCGGCGTCCGCGCCCATCGACGGTCTCTGGCACGACAGACGCTTACGAGGGGAGAACTACATCCCAACGACTCGTCGGTCCCAGTCCCAGAGCGTCCACGACCGCTGCGCTCTTTGGAACTTCTGCGCCGAACGAACGGCAGTGGGATGATGAACCCCCCGGCGAGGCGGAGTGCCAACGCTCGTCGGCCACGGGACCGCGTCCTCGTTCCCGAAGTCACCCGATGAACGTCGCAATCGCCGGGGCCTCGGGGTTCATTGGCTCCAGATTGGCAAGCAAGCTGGCCGAGCGAGGACATCACATCACCGCTTTGACTCGAAAGCCCGAGAACTACCGGGGTGTCGGGTCGGCCGTGCGAGCCGATGTGAACGATGCCAGAAGTCTCTTGCACGCCCTCGAGAATCAGGAAATTGCGTACTACCTCGTCCATTCCTTAGCGAGGCCTGACTTTGCAAAGCAAGACAGATCCGGGGCCCGTACCTTCGCGCAGGCGGCAGTGCAGTCCGGCGTGACCCAGGTCATTTATCTGGGTGGATTGGGCGACGACAGCCAAGACCTCTCCGAACACCTTCGCAGCAGACGAGAGGTTGAAAGCATTCTTATGGACTCTGCTCCCACGACGGCACTCCGAGCGGGAATCGTTATCGGTGAGGGAAGCATTAGCTGGGAGATCCTCCGCCAATTGGTCGTCAGGCTCCCGGTCATGATCACCCCGCGCTGGGTCGAAACGAGGACACAGCCAATCGCACTGAGCGATGCGCTGTTCAATTTGATGGGCTCGCTGGGTCGTCAGGACATGGTGGGCCAGTTCTACGAGATCGGCGGACCGGAACCTCTCACCTACCGACGCATGATGATGACCGTCGGCCGACTCATGGGTTCTCGGAGGGTGATCCTCCCGGTGCCACTGCTCTCTCCGAGGCTCTCTTCTCATTGGCTGCGCTTCATCACCGACGTCGACCTCAGGACAGCTCGAGCGCTCGTCGATTCGATGTGTAACGAGGTTGTGGTGCATGACGATCGAATCAATGACCTCTTGGGCCATAAGCCGATGGGCTTTGAAACCGCCGCCTCCGCGGCGCTTCAGTCCACAGAGCATCGCTTGGACACCAGAGGGCGGACGCGTGCACACCCATAGGGGAACGGGAGGGAACACCCGACTCAGCGAGAGCCTCAGCCAGGGCCGGCGACGATCCCTCACAGTGGTCGTCACCCTGGTGGTCGGGTCCGTCTTGCTGGCGGCCACGTTGCGCGCACCCTCGGGCTCGACAAGCTTCTTCGTCATCGGGTTCTTGGTCGCCGGCACGTGGATCGCGGGATCGCTGATCTCGGGGCCCATTCCGCTCGAAGCGAACCGATCGTCCCGGCTGTGTCTTGCGCTCAGAGGATTGGCGCTCGGCGGTGTCGCCTTCTTGGCGTTCCTCGTCGCCTATCTCCTTGGCCGACATGTTCCGCTCATCTCGAGCGCCCTTCACACGATCCTCACCAAGGCCGATGCGGGTCCGGTGGCGCTTGTCTTGGCCGTCGCGCTGCTGAACGGGTTGGGGGAAGAGCTTTTCTTCCGCGGCGCGCTGTTCGACGTCTTGGGATCTCGCAATCCCATCGTAAGCTCTCTCGTCGTCTACGTCGCCGTGACCGCGACCGTGGGGAACATTGCGCTCATCGTTGCGGCCCTTGTCATGGGAATCATCTTCACACTGCAACGCGCGCGCACTGGCGGGATCTTGGCATCGACAATGACGCACCTTTGTTGGTCAACCCTTATGGTTCTCGCATTTCCGAGGTGAGGACGATTGGAAATAGCCACAAGGGTCGGCCAGCCGTAACCGGACATCGGTGCAGTCGATGACGTCCCGTGCAGTGGTTTGGTTCCGTCGGGATCTTCGGTTGGTCGACAATCCGGCTTGGGCCGCAGCCAACGAGCACGTCGATCGAGTTACTGCCCTCTTCGTGCTCGATCCAAGTCTCGACGCTGCTGCCGGCCCGGCCCGGCGCCGGCAACTCCTGGCCCACCTGCACGGGCTGGACCAGAGCCTGCAGACTCAGGGTGGGCGGCTTCTGGTACTCCACGGTGATCCGGCTTCGGTGGTTCCTCAGGTTGCCAGGGCGTGTGGCGCTGCCGCCGTCTACGCCAACGCCGACGTAACACCGTACGCTCGTCAGCGAGACGACGCGGTGAGGTCACTGCTCGGGGCCGACCTGGAGTTGTGGTGGGGCACGCTGATGCATCCTCCAGGATCGGTGACCACTGGGAAGGGACACACATCTCGGGTCTTCACGCCGTTCCATGTCAAGTGGCGTGAGAAGGCGCTATCGCAATGGCCCGAAGCGCGCCACGTCGACATAGACGACGAGATCGGGGATGGACTGCCTCAACTAGAGCACCAAGTGTTTCAGGCTGGTGGCGAACAGGCCGCCATGGATCGACTCTTCGAATTCGCTGAGCGAGTTGACGACTACGACGACCACAGAGACAGACCGGATCTGTCAGGAACGTCGTGCCTCTCAACGGACCTCCATTTCGGGACGCTGGCGCCGCGCACGATCGCTTCGATAGTCGGTACCTCCACCGAGGGACGGGCCGCCTTCGTGCGACAACTCGCCTGGCGGGATTGGTACGCCCATTTGCTTTGGGAAGTACCGAGCTTGGTGAATACTCCGCTGCGGGCTGACACCATGCGAATGGGATGGAAGGACGATCCTGACGATATCGAACGCTGGCAAGCGGGCCTTACGGGCTACCCACTCATTGACGCTGGCATGCGTCAGCTGGAAACCACTGGGTGGATGCACAACCGGGTGCGCATGGCAGTGGCTTCCTTTCTCGTCAAAGACCTATTGGTCGATTGGCGCATCGGGGAGCACTGGCTTCGTCAACGTCTCGTCGACGGCGACATTGCTCAGAACGTCGGTAACTGGCAGTGGGTCGCTGGAACTGGGCCTGATGCAGCCCCTTACTTCCGGGTCTTCAACCCGGTGCTGCAGTCTCGGAAATTCGATCCCGATGGCAACTACATCAAACGGTTCATTCCTCAGCTCTCGGATCTTCCGGTCCGATGGATTCACGCACCGTGGACCGCCCCGCCCGAAGAATTGGACGTGTCTGGAGTGGCGCTAGGCGACGCCTATCCCTTTCCGATGATTGATCACGCCTTCGCCCGCGACCGCGCCCTTGCGGCCTACGCCGCTGCTCGGCACACTCCCAGGAAATGAGATCGCATGCCCGGGATGCCGTGACGCTACCTCTGGCCCATCTCCTTCCTTCGCAGCTGCTTGTTGTCGTCGGCACCACTACGCGCTAGTCAAGCTGCCTAGAGACCCACCTCACGGGGACCCGGCTCTGGCCTGCGCCGTACTGTCGCCAGAGTGCCTCGGAAGTGCCGAACAGTCCCGCCGTCCCGATACGTCTTGGGACAGGGGGTCTGCCTATTCGAACGCTCTAGCGAAGACCGGTTGCGTTATGCCGGATGATTTCCCTGAGACCCGTTTAGACCCTCGACGTGGTCCGGGCAGGCCCATAACCGGAGCCCCCGATCCACCTCTGGGGCCGAACCGCCTGCCCGTGACTACCGCCTCGGTTCTTTGAGCCGGGTGTCGACCTTGGTGATGACGCGAAGAGACCGGACGCCTCGCTGTGGCACATGATTGACGCCGGGCGAGCAATTGAACTGGTGCGGATTGCTTATGTCGCAAGAGTGGGAAGGACATCGTTGCAGTGAGACACCAGAAGAACGTCGCTGCGAGACGTGTGTCCGTCGGTTCACCAATGCGATCGCCGGTTCCCCTATGTCGTCAACAAGGCTTGTCGCGCCAACAAACCAGCCGATCCGGTGATTTGGATCACCGCCGCTGGGTATTAACAGGGAGCACCTAGTCAGTCACGATGGCAGGTGCGCGTGAGCGGCTCCCTCCGACTAGGGAGCCTTGCTCCGTCGTCGGGCGCTACGGCGCAGTCCAGGGGCGTTTGTGGCAACTTTCGCACGGGTGGTCGCTTCGCGACCCCAGCCGGACCGAACGCCGTCACATATGTCGACATGGTTTCGACGCTTGGTTTCGGGGTAGACGGTTGTTGCACGCGCAAAGGAGGTAACCATGATTGGGGCAGGTGGACTCGCTGTAAGTATCGTTGTTTTCGCTGTGGGGGCGGTTCTCGATTGGGCGGTTACCGCGCCATACCAGCACGGATTCAACGTGAACAAGATCGGTTGGATCTTGATGCTCGTGGGTGTTGTTGGCGCCGTTGTTTCAATCATTGTCATGGTGGCGGCGAACACGCGGCGGAGGCGGACGGTCGTGGACGATAACCAGGGACACGTTGTACGTCGGGTCGATTCGACCTACTAGGAAAGCAAGCCACGGGGGGACTTCCCGAGGCTCTCATAAGGGAAGGACATGCAATGGTATTGATTCTGGCTTTGCTGCTGGTATTAGTCCTTTTCGGAGCCGGATTCGCAGTCCATTTGCTGTGGATAGCAGCGGCAGTGCTCCTCGTCTTGTGGTTGGTTGGATTTGCCATAGGTCGGGGTGAGGGCGCAGGCAGCCACCGCTTTTATCGGTGGTAGGGCTCGTGTGAAGAGTCAAAGCCCAGAAACGGCCCCCTTTCGGGGGGCCGTTTCGCGTCCCGCCACACTGGAGCGCGCGCCCTCGGTGAGGAGGCACGGGATCCGATGTGGGAGGGATTTCAATCCGTTTCAACGCGCTGCCAATGGGAAGACCTATTTGCAGCTATCGAGATCGGGGGCCGGTTTGATTGGTGATGTTGGCCGGAGGTTTGGCCGAAGGTGTGCTCATCAGTTCGAGCAGTCGAAGATTTCACCGGCCGCTCGGTATCCTTTGCGCGCCGCGCGAGTCCTGTTCTTCGGTCCATGACGTTTTCGAGTGTCACAACTGACACACGATCGGAGCGGTTCGTCGCCAAGCACGAGGCGCGCAGTTGGGTGCGCTCGGCCGGAAGAATCGGAATCGCGTCGAGGGGTGTCATCTATCTCCTTCTCGCCTATCTCGCCTTCGACATCGCCCGCCACGGGAGTGCACCCACCCAGACAAGCAGTACCGGCGCTCTGCAAGAGATGGAGGCCCGCACCGGAGGGAAGGTTCTCCTTGTCGTCCTGGTGATCGGACTTGCCTGCTACGCAGCGTGGCGGGTCTTCGACGCCTGCACCGGCGCGAACGGAGCCCTGAAGCGCATCTCATCGCTCGCCGTCGGGATCATCTATGGGGTCCTTTGCGTCCGGGCCGTGGAGCTCCTTGCCGGACATTCGGCGAGCGGTGGCGCCTCGAGCAATCCAGAGCCCTGGGTGGCGAAGATCATGGGTTGGTCCGGGGGGGCGGTGCTAATCGAGGTGGCCGGGGCGGGCTTCGTGGCAGCGGGCGTGGGGCTGGCGGTCTGGGGCCTTTTCCACCGCTATGACAAGAACCTGGCCTTAGAGCGCGTGTCGCGTCCGTGGCAAACGGCAATCAAGATTCTGGGTGGCTTTGGAGATTTGGCCCGAGGGACCCTCATCGCCCTGTTCGGGGTCTATCTCGTCGCAGCGGCGGCGACGTCGAACCCGACGCAAGCGAAGAGCGTTGACCAGACGTTACGAACCCTCGTCCATCACCCCTTCGGGGCGCTGGCCATCGGTGCCATTGCCCTCGGCCTCCTGTCTTTCGGCGTCTTCTCTTTCTTCGATGCCCGCCTCCGGCGGCTCTAGAGATCCGTTGTTCGTGAGCACTACGGAAAGAGCAGGCCTACTGGGCGGTGGCGATCGCGCGACTGGGCACGCCGCCCGAGCGACGTTGGCATTCACCGGCATCGAGGGCTATGAAAGTTGATACCGGAAAGCTCGGTTGAGTTCGAGTGGTTGGACGGCTTGGGGCTGGACGGATGCCAGTGGCCAGCACCATGGGTTCGTCCTCATGTGACTACCTGGCGGACCCCAGCCCGGCGTTTAGAGACACCCTGAGCAGATGAGGCGTACCCCGAGTACGGTCGGCATCTGCTTGAAGTCGACTGCACGGCGATCTGAAGTACCAGGCGCGGTAGAAGGAAAGAATCTCGATGGCTCGTGACGAGTACCTGCAACACCTTGCATCTATTCCTCTGTTCTCGAAGTGCACCAAGAGGCAGCTCCAGGAGATTGGCAGCGTGGCTGCCGAGCTGCGCCTTCGTGCCGGGAAGGCTCTTGCTCGTCAGGGTGAAGTTGGTTTTGAGGTCTTCATACTCCTTGATGGGACCGCGTCCGTCACACGCGATGGACAGCGCGTGGCAACACTCGCCGCTGGCGATGTCGTGGGGGAACTGGCGGTCATTTCGGGTCACCCTCGCAACGCCACAGTGGTGGCCGAGACCGAACTGCGGATTCTGGTGCTCAATCACGCTGGCTTGGACCAACTTCTTGACGACATTCCCGGCCTCGCTAAGCACCTGCTCTACGAGGTCTCAGCCCGGTTGGTAGCAGCCTCCCCGGAGGACGCACGCTAAGCACGACTTGCGCACCCCAGGGGTATCCCCATGGTGCCTGCTTGAGACTTGCGGCAGGGTGCTGCAGTTCGTTCGTAGCATTTAGAGGCCCTTGCGGGACTGACTCAAAAGTGCCTGCCACTGGCCTGTGCCAGTTGGCCTACTAACGAAAGGTCTCCCGCTCGGGTTTCGCCGCGGTGTGGCTCAAAAAGAGGATCGGGCACGAATAGTCCACAAGCAGGAGTGCCCCCGTGGTTTCCACCGAATCAAGGAGGCATTTATGAACGTGATGATCGGGGTCGACCCGCACAAGGCATCGCACACCGCGGTCGCCATCGGTCGGGACGAGGACCAGATCGCCAGTGTCAAGGTCCGAGCGACGAGCTGCCAGGTCGAGCAGCTCTTGTGCTGGGCCGAGCCATTCGAGAAGCGCACCTGGGCCATCGAATCAGTGGGCGGCATGGGTTATCTGCTGGCCCAGCAGTTGGTGGCCCGAGGGGAGGACGCCGCCGATGTGCCGGCCACTTTGGCGGCGCGTATCCGGGTGTTGGCCACCAAGCCGTCGAACAAGAACGATCCCAACTCGATCGCCATTGCCGCGCTGCACAAACAAACAAATCCAACCAACCAAACCAAACCAGACCAACCAACCAACCAACCAACCAACCAACCAACCAACCAACCAACCAACCAACCAACCAACCAACCAAGTCTCACCGTTCAGATCCAGATCTGCGAGTGAAATCGCAGAGTCGTCACATCGGATCCAGCTACCCGCGATGAGCAAGAAGGGTACGCCCCCGGCCGAGTGTGAGGTCGAGCGGGGTCACCAATCCGGGCGGCGAGCCAACCACTGCGGGGATGGCATTGACGAGCCGCATGGCGGTCGCCAAAACCCCTTGGCTGGCGTGACCCCCACTACGGTCGCCCGTCAGACAGAGGTCCAGGCGAAGTGCGGGCAGACCATCGATCTCGACTCGATGTAGCGAAGAGACTCCTGCGGGTGGTTTTGGCCACCGTGGCGCCATGTCGTGACGCATTCGAGTCACGTGCTCGGCGAACAAGCGCTGTTCCCCATCCACGATTCCCGCAACGCCGAAACGTACCGCCGCAAGCGAACCCTTGTCGATGCGGCCAATCGGCACCTCAAATGTCTTAGGCGCATACCACCGCTCGCAGAACTCTTCGAGTCCCTCCACCTCAACATTGAGAATTTCCGAGAGCATCTTGACCATCCCTCCCCAGAAGAGGGTCGGGACGCCCGGCTCGAGAATTGGCGCGGCAGCGCCCTCGGGTTTTCCGAAACCATACGGAGTCGCCCAGGCGATGTCGTCATGCGATCCGTAGTCTGACAATTCTTGAACGCGGATTGTGTCCACGCGTTCGCAGATTTGAAAGGCAGCCAGGGGCAGGGCATCACCGCTGTAGCCCGGATCGATGCCACTGGTGAACAATGTGGCGCCTCCCTTCGCGCACGCCTCCGACAGCGTCTTGATCGGCCGCGGATCGGCCGCTGGGGGGTAGATCAGATTCATCATCGAGCTTGAGACGACGTTGGCGCCGGTTCGGAGGATCCGTGCAAGCTCGGCCACCGCTTGCTTTGGGCGTGTCTCACCTATTGAAGTAAAGACAACACAGTCGGGACTCAGGTGAAGAATCGCATCGAAGTCCGAGCTGGCTCGTATTCCGGTCTCAATTCCAAGTCCGGCGAGGTCTCCGGCGTCCCGTCCAACGCGAGATTCTCCATGGGTATACACGCCAATGAGCTCGAAATCGCTGCTAGTGACGAGTGCGCGAAGCGCTTGTTGGCCAACGCTCCCTACAGACCATTGCACCACGCGAAAGGTCATCCCACTTCCCCGTTCTCGCCCGAGTAGGCAGACTATTCGATCTCCTCAACTTCTCACGCAACGAGTCGGGGCGGCCCGCTTGGCTGGCCTGAATCGTCCATTTACTTCCGAACGGGCTTGACCAGCCACACACCGTTGAAGCCCTCATTGGTGTTTTGCAAGTGGCGTACGCGGTGTGCCACTAGGTGGGGCCAAATGGTCTGGGCCCCCTCGAGCGTCTGGGCCGTCTTGCCACGACACAATGTCGATCCATCATCAATGCGGACGGGACCCGGGACCCAGCTGGAATGAGTTCCTTCGAATCCAAGCGTCATCCGCGCTGGCCTGCGACTTCTTCACAGTCGATACGGCGCTGTTGCAGCGGCTCTACGTCCTGTTCTTCATCGAGCTCGACATCCGACGGGTGTACGTGATGGGGATCACGGCTCACCCGACTGGAGCGTGGGCTGTCCAACAGGCGCGCAATCAGCGCGATGCACCGGAGGCATCCGGATCATCCGCACCCCACTCCGTGCACCGGGGGCTAATGCCTTCGCCATGCGCTCTGTCGGTAGGATGCGTCGTGAAGGCCTCGACCGGATACTGACCTTTGGTCGACGTCATTTTGAACACCTGCTGGCCGACTTCATCGTCCACTACAACCACCCCCGTCCGCATCGCTCTCTCGATCAGCAGGCTCCATTTTGCAGTGAGGGCGAGCCCTGCACCGATCAGCGATCCAGACCCCGCGCGAGTGCGGGGGACTGACAAGTTCGGTGGTCTCATCCACAAACACGAACTTGCAGCGTGAGCCCTCAGATGGCATCTTCGGCGCCCACAGGATGACGTTCTTGGCACCTAGAGGCGTCCTCGAATAACCCCTCAGCGGGCCGTCGTCGGTTCCAGTCCGAAAGCAATAGCTTCGGCGAGGTTCATCCCGGCCGCGCGTTCGTGGTTGTGTGTCGCTGTTTCGTCGTCGATCGCGCCCTTCACCTTCGCCAGGTAGTGGCTGTAGAGGGCTAAATCGACAGGTGTTCGTAGGCCCCCGGCAACGATCGCTTCGCCCGCGTACTCGAGCAGCACCCCGGCAGCTCCGACGTCGCCTCGCAGGTCTGCCAACGCGGCGAGGACGACAACTACCGAGGTCATGACTCCGGGGGTCTGGGGTATGTCGCTGTCCTCGAGGAGATCGCGCATGAAGGCTGCGGCTTCAGAGTGGCGTCCGTGCTGAGCCAACTCGAGCGGGTAGGGAAGCGAGCAGTACAACGTCCAGGCCCACAAGCCACTGTCTTGGAATGACTTCGCTCGTTCGAACACTTCGGTCGCCGCGGCGAAGGCTTCGTCGTGCCGGCCTTTGAGATGGAGCGTCCCCGCGAGCATGGCGAGCGACGCCGGCGACATGTCGCCACCCGGGATGGACTCGATCGAACCCTTCTCCAGCGCGTCGATCGCGCCGTCGAGATCGCCCAGGAGGATCCGAGCCTGGCCAAGCCAGAACCATGCCAGGCCACGGCTGAGGGGCTCGGTTGCCAGATCGATCGCCTGCTGTCCAAGTTGTTCAACGTTTGTGACATAGCGGGGGTCCTTCGTCCAGAACCCGTGGAGGCCGTTGTTGAGGCACAGGAGGGCGTGCGCAAGCGACGACCAGATGCCCGGCCGGGCGTCTGATGCTTCGACGGCTTGGCGAGCGAGCTGACCATCGAAGGCCTCCATAGCGAGCACCGCGACCTGTGCTGCGACCGCCAGGACGCGAACTCGTTGCTCCGGATCGAGGTCGTCGAGCGCTTCCAGACCGGACGAGAGCCAGCGACGACCTTCGGCGATGTCGCTGAACCAGATTCGACCCATCGTGCTCGAGATCCTCGCGACGAGATCTCGCCGACCTTGAGACTCTGACCGGCTAAGCGCGGCTTGGAGGTTGTCGCGTTCGCGTCGGATCGAACCGTCGGGATCGAGGTAGGTCATCTCGGACGGGATCGATTCAGCCCAGCAAAGAAAATGGTCGCGATGACGGTCGCGCACTGAGTCGTCCTCGCCTGCCTCGTCGAGACGCTCTTCGGCGTAGACGCGCACTGTCTCGAGGAGCCGGAACCGACGCTGGCCGTTCGTGTCCTCCATCACGACCAACGACTTGCGGACCAGCGATCGCAATAAGTCGACGGCTCCCCGCTCGTCGCACACTGCCTCTGCATCGTCGTACGAGAAACTGGCTGGGAACGCCGCCAGCCGGCGGAACGCGACACGCTCGTCGTCGGCAAGCAAGTCGTGACTCCAATCCAGTGCTGCGTGCAGCGTCTGCTGGCGGCCCGCGCTGCGATGGCTGCCAGCGAGAAGACGGAGTCGATCGTCGAGCCGTTCGAAGATCTGACGCGGGGAGAGATACGCGACACGCGCGGCCGCGAGCTCGATTGCGAGCGGAAGCCCGTCGAGCCGCCGGCAGATCTCCGCCACATCGGACGCATCTGTGGCCGACATCACCCATTCGGGACGGACAAGTGACGCGCGGTCACAGAACAACTGCACCGACTCGGAGCGTTGCGAGAAGCCGTGGTCGATACCGAGCGGCAGGACAGGATAGACCTGTTCGCCGTGAAGCTCGAGCACTTCGCGACTCGTTGCCAGGACTGAAACATTCGGGCAGCGCTGCAGGATCTCGTCGACCAGATCCGCGGCACGCGTCGATCACGTGCTCGCAGTTGTCGAGGACCAACAGGACATCTCGTGTCGAGAGATAGTCGATGAGCTCATGGGTGGGATGGCCCGATTCCGTCCCGAACGCGAGATGCGAAAACCCCACCGACTCCGCAACAGCGGCGCTCAGCACAGCAACCTCCGAGATCGACGCGAAATCGACGAAGAACACCCCGTCCGGAAATTGCTCGATCCCCTCCGACGCGACCTCGACCGCTAGCCGCGTCTTGCCACAACCGCCCACGCCCGTCAGCGTCACGAGACGCCCGGCCTCGAGGTACTTGTGAATAACCAACCGATCGGACTGTCTTCCAACGAAACTGGTGCGTGGCGCCGGAAGATTGTGACGGACGCCTAGTGAACGCAGCGGCGGGAACCAGTGCGGGAGTTCGGGATGGAGAATCTGAAACACTCGCTCTGCGCGGGCGAGATCGCGCAGCCGATGCAACCCGAGGTCACGCAGCGACACGTCCGCGGAGAGCCGACCTGACGCGGTCACGAGTTCCTTGGTCTGGTGGCAGCAGATGGTTTGTCCACCGTGGGCGACAGCGCGGAGACGTCCGCCACGGTTCGGGGCAATACCGTGGTAATCGTTGGCTCGGACCTCGGCGGTGCCCGTGTAGAGCGCGGCGCGCACCCGCACTTCGCAATCTTCGGGCCACGACTCGCGCTGGAACGCGCGTTGAAGCTTGACAGCGGCTGCCACAGCATCGCCTGCATCCTCGAAAACCGAGAACGTGGAGTCGCCTTCTCCTTTGCTCTTAACGAGCACGCCCCCAGTCGCGGCTACGGCTTCGCTGATCAGGGTGTCGTGCCGCTCGATCACGCTGCCAGCAGTATCAGGATGCGCCTCCCACATCCGAGTCGATCCCTCAACGTCTGTCATGAGGAACGTCGCTATGCCCGTCGGTAAACGAATCCTCGTGTTCCCCGGCGCTCCTACCCGACGACTCACGCGACGAATTTACCGCCATCACGAATTTACCGCTATTGAGTGACTGTCGGTCTGCGGCGTGCTGAGGCGTTCGGCCTCGTTGGTCGGACGGCTCCGCCGTTGAAGGACAAAAAGGGCACCGATGCCACCGACCACCACAACCCAATGTCATCCACAACGCCCGCATCTCAGGAGGACAGCGATGCCCTAACCTCACGCTTGTCGACCCCAGCTACCAGGACTTCTTCAATAGCTAGTTGCGCCAACAACAACGTGGGAAATCGAGAGCAATAGCGTGGGAAACGGTTCCGAAAGGCTGCCTGTCGCCCCTGGGCATTCGGGTTTTGTCCTTAGCCCACCAACCAACGGGGTATCGACAAAACCGAAATGGTTCTACCGACAAGACCCAGTTCAAGCGAGCGTTCATCCAATCGCTGGCCGTGCGCCGGCGGAATCTGACACCGAGCCGGCCGCGTTTGGGGTTCGGCCGGCTTCAAGTGGCCGGGCAGCGTGGATGAAACGGCGCTCCGGGGCGCGGTCGACTTGGTGATTCTCCTCCTTGGGTGAGGACAAGATCTAGTGTGACCTGCATGCCAGCAGCCGTTGTCAATCACCTTCACTTCCGTGAAGCGCCGAGTCCAGAACTCTTCGCACGTGCCCAGGACGAGGTCATTCCCGAAGCCCGCATGACTGAAGGCCTCCATGGCCTTCACATAGTCGAGGTGGCACCGGACCACTTCATTTTGATCGTCACGGGTGACTCCCCCGAAGTGCTCGACAACTTTGCCACGGAGGTCGGCTCACCGTGGATGGAGGCCCACGTTGTCTCCCTTCTGGCATCTCCGCCGGAACGACATGTCGGAGCATTGGTGGCCACGACGGACCCTTAGAGGGCTGGGCCGGGCCTGTCCCAGCTTCCCGGCGTATTGGGATAGTCGAGGCGTCGGGTATTGGTTTTCGCTCGCCGGCTACTCACCGGTTGACAAGCCTGGCGCCCCGACTGTCGAAGGTGATCGTCATGCCCTCATTGGCCAAGCAAACTCGGTCTTCCTCCCCTGGCCAGCGTTTACGAGCCTCGGTGATGAGCGCTTCGAACTCGTTGTCGCTGTGGTAGGGGGTCCGGCTCGGCAGCGGGCGGCTAAAAGAACATCTGCTGTGCGCACACTGCACCGCCGCAGTCGCGGTGGCTCCGACTCTCCTCCTGTTCGGGTGCCAAAACCTGATCCGTGACGTTGATCATGGAGCCTCCAATTGTCGGCGGGCCTCATTGAGGCTCCGGCTCGGACCGCCAACGGCTGTTTCCGCCACACACGCTTCCAGATCCGCGCGGACGTGCTCTGGCACACCCGGGAGACCCAGCCAGTCTGTCAGCGCGCGGAGCTCCAGCATGCGCGCGCCCTGCTTCTGCGCCACCTCGACGGCCTCCTGATAGTCCCGCCCGGCCTGCTCCACCTGGCGGGCGCGCCGCAGGACTCCGGCTCGCAGCCTGAGGATCTCCGCCTCACAGAACTGTTCGCCCGTGGTGCGGGCCGTCTCGAGGGCATCGTCGAGCAGGGCGCGTGACCGCTTCACCGTCCCGAGCAAGTCGTCCGCCAGGAGCATTTCGAAGTAGGGACGGAGTAGCGGTCCGGGCAGCTCAGGCTCCTCCATCCCCTCACCTGCCCACCACCTCAACGACCGGGCCCACTGGCGCCACTGCCGTGTGCTCACCTCATCGGCCACGTGCACGGCCTCTCCGGTCAGTTTGATCACGACATCCCGCTCCCCATCGAGCTGCGCCATGATGGCCGCCGTTACCGCGGCCACCGCCTGCGCCTGCGGCACCTCACGCTCGGTCGTGCAGCGCAGAACGTCGTCCGCGATACGCCACGCTTCGGTCGTGTTCCCGGTCAGCCAGCAGGCCAACGCCGTGGCGACCCTCGGCGCCGCCAACGCCATCAGCTCGACCGAACGCATCGGAGGGAGGTCGCGCAGGCTGCCGTCGAGCGGGAGTCCGCCTGAATCATAAGAGCTCCGGAGCTGTGTCAATCCCTCACGGAGCATGCCCTGCCAAATCCGGGTCGTCCCTTCATACGTGTTGATCAGCTGGAGCATCCAGTCGTCTCCGAGAACCTCCGCCTCGATCCTGGCCTCGTGCAGGATTCTGTTTATCGCCTTGTACTCCGCGCTGGCCTGCCACCATGGGACCAGCACCATGTAGTTGCGCAGGAGGATCTCCCGGTTGCCGAGACGGCGCGCCAACTCCTCCACCTGCCGGGACTCCTCGAGTGCCTCTGGCGCGCTCTGGTCCACCGCGGTCAAGCACATCACGAGTCGGCTGCGGGACTTGAGTTCGGTGGTATCCCGCTCGTCCTGGGGCAACTGCACGGCGAGTGCGAGCACCTCCCGCTCATGACCCGCGGCCTCCTGGAAACGGGCGTTCTGTCGTGCCATGTGCGAGGCCTGCTTCCACAATGGGATCGCGTCGGCCGCCCTTCCGGCCGCTCCCAGATGGTACGCCGCGATCTCGGGCTGGGCTTCGGCCCGACCGGATGCGATCAGTGCCTCGCCCACGGCACCGTGCAGCCTGACCCGCTCGGCTCGGAGCACCGAGCGGTAGGAGATCTCGTGGATCAGGGCATGACGGAACTGCATCTCGTCCGACTTCGACGAAGGCTCGATGATGGCGTGCTCCAGCAATCGGTGGAGCTCGGCGTCGAGACGCTGCCCCTTCCATTGTGGTCGCCGCCTCGAGCACCAGGCGGTCGAAGGAGCGCCCGATCACCGCCGCCGCCTGCGCGACGCGCTTGGCCTCACCGACCCGGTCGAGGCGTGCCGTAATGACCTCCGAGAGCGTCTTGGGCATGGCCAGGGGGGTGACCTCCGCAGCGTCGGCCAACCCGCGCGCCAGCTCTTCGAGGAAGAGGGGTACACCATCGGCCCGTTGCACCAGCGCCCCGCGGACATCTCCTGACAGCCGTGCCGCGTCGGGCAGTCTTGCCAGCATGGCGCGGGCTTCGTCGCTACTGAGCCGGTCGAGCTGGAGCTCCGCGTCGGGCTGCACGTGCGGATCATCGGCGATCTCCGGCCTCGCACTCATCACCACGAGGACCGGCGCAGGACCACGCGCAATGTAGTGGACCGCTTCCAACGTGCTGGGGTCAGCCCAGTGCGCGTCCTCCACCACCAGAAGGAGCGGTGCGGCGCCCATCCGATCCCCGACCCATGCAGCCGCCTCCTGTGGCGTCGCCGGCACGTGACCCATGACCTCACCGAAGGGCTGCAGCGCACTCAAGGACCCATGACGGCTGCACAGCAGGGTCACGACCGGCTGTCGGCGCGGCGCGAGCTCCGCGCTGAACTCGAGCAGCAGGCGGGACTTTCCGAT
The DNA here is from genome assembly GCA_963738135.1 of uncultured Acidimicrobiaceae bacterium. Classification (GTDB taxonomy): domain Bacteria; phylum Actinomycetota; class Acidimicrobiia; order Acidimicrobiales; family RAAP-2; genus Bog-473. The sequence continues at coordinate 73,207 of CAVTVK010000003.1, forward strand.
CCCGGGTTCTCCGGAGACGACCACGATGCGACCCGACCCGTTTTCGAGTTGGGCCCACTGCTTGTGGAGCCAGCGCGACGCATCGGCCCGAGGGATGAACTCCGTGAGCGGCCGGGCCTCCAAACGGCTCCGGGCGCCGCTGCGCTCCAGGACCTGGAAGGCCGGCACGGGATGCCCGATGCCCTTGAGCGTCAGGGAACCCAATGACTCCAGCTCGAAGAAGCCTGCCACGAGTGTCGCTGTCTCACCACTGACCACGATCTGGCCCGGTTCTCCGACGGCCTGAAGGCGCGCGGCCATGTTGGGTACCTGACCCCAGACGTCCGGTAGCCGTTCATGCCCGCCGGCCGTCACGGCCGCCACCAGCACCTCACCTGTGTGGATACCGGCGCGCGCCTGCAAGTCGCTGATCCCGAGCTCCGACGGGAGCTCGCCCCCCAGCCGCACGATGTCTTCGACAATCTCCATCGCCGCCACTAGGGCGTCGCGGCTCGCCGACTCCTGGGCCTCGGGATAGCCGAAGAAGGCGACGGCACCGTCGCCCTGGAACTGCGCAACGACCCCGCCGTGTGCGGTGACGACGTCGGCGACGCGGTGCTGGTAGGCATTCAGTACGTCGTGCCAGTCCTCCGGATCGAGCGTCGATGCGAGATCGGTCGAACCGACGAGGTCGGTGAACATCACCGTCAGTTGTCGCCGCTCCGGCCCTTGGGCCGACATCGTCACCCCGCCGTCCCGGTGACAGGCTGCCGAGAGCTGCCGCCTTGATCCCGCGGGAGTCGTCGCACCGGGCAAATCTATGTCCGCCCAGGCCGGAGCGATAGTACCGACCGGCAGGACTTCCGATCACGCTCTTTGCGCGCCTGCGCGAAGAGCGAACCATGACGGCGTGGTCACCTCGTTGTCGGGCTCGCTGTAGACCTTGCATGGAGGGCCGCAGGGACCCGTGAGGACGTCGTACGTGGTTTCAGATCGAGGGATGGCACCTCCGTCCGTTGGAATCGTCGCTCCAGTGAGTCGCCAACGTGCCGTTTGGCCACCGTCGATGACCGTCCCGCTCCCGTACTCGGGCAGTCCCGTCGAAACCGAATTAGGGCCTCAGTTGGCTCCCGGCGTCACCTTGCCGACCCAGCATTCGGCGGGATGGAGGCCCTTCATCCTAAATAACGATCAAAATGAGGTAGTCGACCCGAACGATCCCGCCCAGTCCGACGTTCGGGACACCTACGCGAGCTAGAAAGTCGCCGACAGAGGACAGGGTTATCCGCCGGTGGCATAGAGCGGCCAGGTGCCCGGAACTCCCTTCAGAACGTAATCGCCCCGACCCTCGAACTCGACGCCCGAGCCCACCATGAGGCTCCGCACAGTCTCGCTCACCAACACCTCACCAGATCCCGCAAGGTCGCAGACGCGCTTGGCGATGGTCACAGCTAGGCCACCTAGGTCATCGCCTCGTACCTCGACCTCGCCCGTGTGAACACCCGCCCGCAAAACCAGTCCGAAATCGTCCTTGGCCGCAGTGACGATCTCGGCGGCACAGTGCAGAGCCCTCCCCGTCGCATCGAAAGTGGCCAAGAAGCCATCCCCCGTCGTCTTCACCTCGTGTCCCCGGTAGCGGCTTAACGCCGCGCGGACCATGGCGTCGTGATGATCGCTGAGCCTTGACCACTCGCGTGGACCGACCCGAGTCTGGTGCTCGGTCGAGGCCACGATGTCGGTAAAGAGAACCGTCATCGTCCGTGCCTCGCCCTCGGCTCCACTGCGAGCACCCGTCAAGAATTCCTCGATCTCGTCCGCCAAAGCGTCTGTGTCGCCCACGAAGAACAGGTGGTCCTCGCCGTGGAGGACGACGAGACGGGCGTTGGGGATGTGCTCGGCGAGGTATCGCCCTGCGCCCAGGAGGATGAAGCGGTTGCCCTCGCGATGCAAAACCACCGTGGGAACCGAGACGGAAGGGAGAAGGCCGCGAACGTCATCTTGGAGACTGGCCCGAACCCTGTCCGCAATCTGATTGGGACCACCTCCGAATCGCGCAGACCGTGCGAACCAGGCTCGGAAGTGCTCGTCGTCGACTCGGCTGGGGGCAACGATCTCCAGGCCTGCCGACGTGCGCGACCATTCTTTGATCGTGTTCACGACCCAATCGATGCTCTCCGCAGGTACGCCCCAGGGGTAGCCGTCCTCCCGCACGTAATGGGCATAGGTGTTGACCAGGACAAGGGCGCTCACCCGCTCTGGATGGGTGACCGAGAAGTGGATCGCTCGCGCTCCATTTGAATCCTCCGCCACCAACGCGGGTCGGTCGAAGCCCACCGCGTCCAGTACAGCGGTGAGATCTGCGTCGAAGATCTCTCCCGGTTTGGAGTCCCTGGAGTCACCCTCCGATTCGCCCCAGCCTCTGTCGTCAAACCAGACGGTGTGGCTGAAGGTACCCAGCCGCTTACGTAGACGAAGGAATCCAGGGTCCTCCGACAGGAGATCGATCGGGTGAACGGGATTCAGGAACACAAGCTGGACTGGACCGTTGCCGCACATCTGGTATGCGAGGTTGGTCCCATCCGCTGACCTGGTGTAGTGGGTCTCGGGTGCGTCGGTCACCGCCGCACAGTCTGCCCAAACGTGACGGTCGGTGCTCAAGCATTGACACGGGCCGTTTGAAAGGTCGGCTACCAGGCCACCGGCGCTGAATGTTCGCGACCGTCGGGGCCCGGCCGAGCAAGCGGCCGCTTGCTCGAGCGTACTCAGGGCCGGTTCCTATGGTCCGGATTGTTCGACGGCTCGCCCCGCGCCGCGTGGCCTCCCGTTTCCCGGTGTCGCTGCTCACGCCCGTGCATACTGCCCGTGCGCGGCGCTTGCTTTCCGTTTCGGGGCGCGGGCCCCTCTCCTCACGGCTCAAGTTGAGCGGCAAGGGGCCCACATGAACCGGACGAAACCACAGCGGAGCGGCGGGGCCCAGCAGGAGCTAGGGCGCACGGGGCGGGGCATTCGGCGAAAGCCAAGAGTTTTTTCCCTGTGGGTGCCGTAACTATCATTCGAGGGGAGTGACCAGGACTTCTTCATAATCGATTGCGCCTACACGTGTAACACAGCACCCTCAACAGCATCAGGCATCTTGACGGACTCGAGCCCCACTTCTCGCGTTCCTTTCAGTCGTCCATCGGCCGGCCGTTGCGGTCGGAAAATTCCGGATCAGAACCGCGACGGCACCTGGTGCCGGTGCGCATCGGGCTCTCGGTAGCCGCCCTTCTTCTGGCGAGGTGGCAGGGTGACGTGTGCCTCGGTTCTCACGTTCGTAGGGGACCATGTCGAGGATGTGGCTGATGATGTTGAGGCGGGCTCGACGCTTGTCGTCGGAGTTGGCTACGTACCAAGGCGCTGTCTCGGTATCGGTGGCGGCGAACATGGCGTCGCGTGCCCGGGAGTAGTCGTACCACCGGCCGTAGGACTCGAGGTCCATGGCCGAGAGCTTCCAGGTCTTGCGGCCGTCGTTGATGCGGGCGGTCAGGCGGCGCGTCTGCTCCTCCTGGCTGACCTCGAGCCAGTATTTGAGCAGGATCACGCCGGAGTCGACGATGGCCTGCTCGACGAGAGGCACGAGCTGGAGAAACCGAGCGGACTCCTCCTGGGTGCAGAACCCCATGACCGGCTCGACCCCAGCCCGGTTATACCAGCTCCGATCGAAAATCACGACCTCACCACGAGCCGGCAGGTGGGGGACGTAACGCTGGAGGTACATCTGTGAGCGTTCACGCGTCCCCGGTTCACCATGGGACGTTTGGCTCGTAGCCACGGTTGCTCTGATGGTCCTTGCGATGGGTGCGGCCGCAGCTGGTGTCGTTCGAGAAGCGCGTGTTTGGCGAGGGATGCGCTTGGGTTGAACGAGTCAGAACCCTGCCGAAGTGTCCCACTGTCCCGGCGATAGTGGCACTCTGATCACCTACGCAGCCGCAATCCAGCTGACACCGATCATTTGGGGTCCGCCGTGCACTCCGACCACAGCACCCAATGTGCCGATCCGAATAGCCTCTCGGGGAAGGCGGGGGGCGATGAGATCGAGGAACTGATCGATATCAGCTGCGCCACCATGCATCACCGCAACGTCCTTGATCTGCCCGGCGGTGCTCAAGCGTTCGTAGAGCATCTGCAGTGCTCTTTTGCGGGTCCGAGCCTTACCTGCTTCGTGGACGACGCCACCGGTCAGGTCGATTACCGGCTTGATCGACAGCAGTGACCCCACCATTGCCGTGGCGCCCCCGATCCGCCCACCCTTCTTCAGGTTCTCCAACGTGTTCAGAGCCGCCAGCACGTGGGTGCGTGGGATGAGGTCGCTGACTCGTTGCAATACTGCTTCAACGTCGGCCCCACCGGCGGCTGACTTGGCGGCTTCGACCACAAGGGTGCCAAGCCCGCTCGATACTGTCCGGCTGTCGATCACATGGACCGGAATCGCGCACCCTTCGGCCGCTGTGCGAGCCGACTGAAGAGTTGTCGAGAGGTCGCTCGAGATGGTGAGACACACCACTGCCTCAGCACCAGCGCCGCTTGCATTGCGAAATGCCTGTTCAAAGGCGCCGGGCGACGGGCAGGCCGTCTGGGGTAGTTCCGTGCTGTTCGACATTCGTCGGTAGAAGTCGTCGGTGCTCAGGTCCAGCCGGTCGGTAAATTCCTCGTTGCCAAATCGGATGGTCAGCGGCACGACCTCAATATTGAACGGAGCGATGTCGTCCTGCTCCAGGTCGCAAGAGCTGTCGGTAACCACGAAGACACCAGGCATGAAATGCATCCTCCTCTATACGGTCACCATTCTGGCGTCCCAACGGTCCTGGAAGGCCCTGCCCCATGGTGGCACCCCAGTCCGGCGTTCGGAGGCAGTCCGACCGACTGTCAGGAATGAGATACCACCCGAGCAGCTAATGACGTGCTTCTTTAGATGCTCAGCCTGTCTGCGGATGCGTTGGCGTTGACCCGTCGGCGTTGAGGATGTCGAAGCCGTCGGGCGTGTTCAACTGCCCGGATCCGGTGCCCGCCGAGTCCGGGATGCCGAAGTTCCAGACCAACGCGTGTGTCGTCGGGTCGATGGCGGCCATCCGGTCCCGGTAGTCGTCGTTGACCAGGAAGGTGCCGTTCGGTAGGAGCTCGACGAGCGACGGCTGGTTCAACCGGTCGAGCCCCGCAGGGGCCCGGTACTGATAGAGGATCTGGCCTGAACGGTTGAACTCGACGATGCCGCCGGGGTTCTCGTAGTCCGCGCAGAGATAGAGGTTGGGCCCGATCTGCTGGGGGTCCGAGGGATACCCGATGGACAGGTGCGCTGTCCACACCAGCGAACCACTCGGGGTGTACTCACTGATGAAAGAACCCTTTGTCTCGGACACCAAGATGTTGCCATCGGCGAGCGGCGTGTCGCCGTTCGGTCCGCCGATGTCGGCAGGAGGGCTGTGAACGCAGACGCCCGTGGTTCCGATCTGTTTCACGACGACCCCGCTCGGATTGATGATGAGAATGCGGCAGTTGTCGGCATCGGCCACCGAGACATTGCCGTTCTTGAGCAGGTAGGCATCGTCGGGCTCGTGGAGGTAGCCGGGGGCGGAACCGGGTCGGGAGGGGTGTCCGTAACTCCAGAGGAGCTTGCCGCTTGGATAGGCGATCTTTACGATCGTCTCGTTCTCCTCCTGATTCGAGATGATTGCTGTGCCGTGGTCGACGAAGAAGGCGTCGTCCGGGAAATAGAAGCCGCCGGGCCCGGGGGGCGGCGGCATGGAGGGTGGGTTCGGATAGGTCCACACGACAGCGCCGGTGTCATCGAGTACCAGCAGGCGGTTGTTGCCCCGGTCCGCGATCAGCAGCTTCTCGCCGTAATAGGGTGATCCCGCCCCGGGGTTCCCGGCTGTACCGAACTTCATGTTGGGCCGCAACATCTGGACGTCCGTGGTCGGGGCGGTGCCGCTCTCCCCGCCGACGAGCCAGCCCGTGTCCCCTACGGCGGCGATCGCCGCGTTCGCTACGGGGGCGATGAGGTGCCCCGCCACGAGCGCACGGTGCGACGCCGGATCGTAGGCGTCGATGTCGCCGCTGTCGGCCGTTCCGTTCGTCCCGCCAACAATGTAGAGGATGCCGTCGAGGACGACAGCGGACGCTCCGAGAACGGGCTCCGGCAGATGGCCTACGACGGTGATGCGTCCCGTCGTGGTGTCGATCTTCTGGATGACGTCCACGGCTGCCCCGCTGGCTCCGACCTGTTGCCCGCCAAAGACGTAGATAGCGCGACCGAGCGCAGCTGCGGCCGGGTAGCGCACCGGGACCGGCAGCTGTCCCGCGATGCGAAAGGTGGCGCCGTTCGTCGTCGCCAACACCGCCGCGTCTGCGTGGGAGCCGTCGTAACCGCCGATCACATACGCGGCGCGTCCCACCGCCACCGCCGTGGCATCCGAGCGCGGCTGCGGGAGTTGTCCGACGACGGTCGCGGTGACGGAGGACCCGGTTGCAGAGAGAGCGAAGCTTTGCACTGTGGCCACCGAGGTCTGATCTCCGCCGCCGAAGACGAGCAGTCGACCGGCGAGCACGGCACCCGCAGCGTCGTGCGTAGGGGCCACCAACGCTCCGACTCGCGAACCGACGCCTCCCGGGACCGCCAGATCCGAGACGCTAGACGTGGTGACGTTGCCGGCCGTCAGCCCGCCCGCTATCACGAGGCCGCCCGGGATGGCGCCGGGAAGGGCTACCTCCCGGCTGGTCGGTTGTGCGAGCTGCCACTGGACCAGGCCGGACTCGACGGCTGGCAACGGGTTCTTGTCTCCGCCAGGGCTCGGCCCAGGATGACGGGGCCGGATCGTGGTCGAAGTGTGGCCGCGGACGCTGTTAGCCGCCCCGACTGACCGCGCCACCGAAACCGCCACAAGGAGGCCGGTCGTCAAAACGATGAGGGTCAGTAGGGTAATTCGGCGCCGACCGCGCCGCGGCAAGCGTCGCTGGCGTTTCGACCAAGGCTCGCCCGAGGCGGATGGGTGGCTCACTGCAGGCCTATCTTGCCCGCGTCCCTGAGGGTCGACACGCATGGCCGCCGTCACCCAGATACGGAATCCGGGCACCGAGGGCCGGATCTGCTTCGAGCGCAAGGTCTCCGAGGGCAGGACCAAGAAGGAAGCACTCCGGTCGCTCAAACGCCAGATCCCCGACGCGGTGTATCGCCAGCTAGTTCTCGACGTCGGATAAGAGGTCCGGGGGGACACTCAGGGACGACTCCATGCCAGCGTGACCGGCTCTTCACCCTGCGCGACCGGCTCTTCGGCGAAGTCACTCCCGAACCCAGAGAAGCCCTACGCCGTCGTGCCCTTCGATGACGGATGGATTTGTCGCGCCTGGATATACCGCAACTACGGGTCTTGACTCAAAGAGGATTCGCACGGGCTCGGGGCATACGTCGAGACAAGCTGCGGTCAAGGGCGGCCAGCACGGGTTACATGGTGGGTCAGCAGTAGGTGGCCACGATGGTTCCAATGCCATGGCTTCCCGGATTCGGCGCATATCCGGGACCGACCTTGACGACCACGATGTGCACCGTGTTGCCGGAGATCACCTTTCCCGCCTTGGTGACCTGGCCCGTAACGAGAACTCCCATGTAGGAGGGAATCCCGCTTGCCCGAGGGGGAGGCGGACTGTTGCCGGGGTCGGTGGTCCAGGGGCCGGCGCACGCCGCAGGTGGGGTGCTCGTGGGCAGGCTCACGGTGGCGACGAAGCCCTTATCGGAAGCCGGCGCGGTCCCTCCTGAAAGCGCGTTCAAGGCGCGCCAGTCATCGGCCCACCAGGTGACCGACGTGGTGGGGGTGGCGCTGGCCACGGTCTCGTCACCGAGCGTGAATGCCCCCTTGCTCGGGAAGGCGAACACGATCACGCTTTTGGTGTCGCTCGAAGCCTGGTAGTACTGGTCACCGGCGAAGGCCGCTGACACAGTTTCTGGGCCGAGAGGCACGCTTAACGACGGGATCGTGCAGCTCACGTTGCCCGACGGGTCCGTCGTCGCGGTGCAACTCTGGGCTCCGACGGAAAGCGTAACCAGCTCGGCCGGAATCGGGCCCGGGGACCCTCCGTCGCCGTCGGTGTCGTTGGCGCCGTCTTCAACTAGCGTTCCGCTGAGCGTCGCGCTGGAACCTCCGCCAGCGATAACCGTCGGACCGGTGTAAGTGGTGGTCGTCTCCTCCTTTGTGATCTCGAACGGTACTGACGTGCTCTGCGCCAGCCACTGCGCATCCCCCCCAAACGTCACCGTCACCGCGTTGGAACCGGCGACCTGGGTGATGCTCGGGATCACGCAGGAGATGTTGCCGGCAGAGTCGGTGAACCCGCTGCAGCTCTGGCTACCCAAAGCAAGGTTGACCTTGGCCCCGACGATCGGGGACGACGCGCCGTTGGCGCTGTCGTAGAGGTGAGCCGAGAGCGTGGCGCTGTCGTGGTAGTTGTCGCTGGTGTCTCCCGTGTAGACGACGGTGGCGGCTCGCTGGGTCATGTCGAGCTTCCAGAGGCCACGGCCGTAGCTCGACACCAGGATGTCATTGTGGACCTCGTCGAAGAAGAAATCGGTGATGTCGGTGATCTGAGAGGATCCGAGCATCTGGGTCCAGGTATTGCCGCCATCCGCCGAGGCGATGATGCCGGCGTTGTCCGTGCCGACCAGGATCACCTTCGGGTTGGTAGGGTCGAAACGTATAGCCCTCGATTCACTCTGCCCTGCGGCCAGCTCGCAGCCGGGGCAGTAGCGGCCGGCGCCACCGATCAGGTTGGTCAGCTGCTGGTTAGCGATCCAGTTCTGTCCGCCGTCGGTGGTGATCTTCATCTCGCCGTCCCCAGCGTCGTAGGCGATCAGATGCTGCGCGTTGCCGGGATCAACCGCGAATGAGTCCGTGAACACGAAGTTGTCTCCGTAGCCGGCCAGGTTGTAGAGGCGATTGGTTCCGGTCCCGGTGAGAACTGTCCCGGTCATCGTGTTGCTCAACAATCCGGTGATCTTCAGGATGCCATTGCTCGAGCCGTTGCTCTGGCCGATGAAGAGGATCGGATCACTGGCCGGGCCGACGATCCGCGGCCTCCAGTCAAGGCCGGTGGCGCTGAAGGGATTGCCATGAGAGTCGGTGGCTGGACCCGACCAGCTCACGCTGATGCTGGGAACGGTTCCCGTGACGGTGGCCACCCAGAAGTACCAGAGGCCTCCACCCGAGTTGACGGCTTGAACCCATTTTCCTGGGCCGATCACCCATGGATTCTGATACTGGCACGACCCCGGGCTCACGCAGGTCTGCGGCGGCTCGGGCCAGGATTGATCCTGCAAGAGGCCGGGGGAGGCCGCCGCCTGTCCCTTTCCCCCCGTCTCGTCGAACGTCGCGACCTCGTTGCTGTTGTTGGGCGCCGAGTGCAGGACCGAGATGTCGTAGGCGTCGCAGCAGCTGTGGCCGGGCCAGGTGGAACCGCTGTCAGTGGACCCGTAGGCGCTGTTGTCCTGGGTTCCGAAGTAGAGATCGGTGGCCAGCCCCGGGTGGGTCTGCCCGGTCACGTCGTAGATCTGGAGGGCGTTGAAGCTGCCGTTGGACGAGCCAGACCCTGCGGCCATGACGAAGTCCTTGCCGCAGTCAGTCGTGGTCTGGACCCCGCCGTCGCTGCTGATGTACTGGGCGCAGTTGCTGCCGTCGGTTCCGAAGACAACTTGGTTCTGATCGGAGTGGGCGACGTTGATAGTGGTCCGGGTCCCGTTCAGGTTGGTGCAGCGGCTGCCTGACACGTTGGCGGTACAGGTTCCTAGGTAGGGGCCGCCGAGGCTCGCACCATAGATGATGGTGAAGCTGTTCCCCCCGCCGGGCGCGACATGGGTGCCGACGAAGAGCGATTGGCGAGTTCCCCCGTCGAGACCAGTGTCGACTTGGTTCCACGTGCTGCCGTTGTCGTCTGACTCGTAGAGGTTGAAAGGCGCCGAGCCGGCGACCGAATAGATGACCGATGATTCTTGCGGGGCCACCGCCAGGTCATGCGTGACGTCACAGCTGTTGCCCCCGACTGAACTGGAGACCTGCTGAGTGAGCGTGGCGCCGCTGCGCGAGAAGCGATGGAAGCCGTCGTTGGCACACAGGTCGATCTCGGTTGCAGAGGGGGCCACGATTGGACCCACCTGTGGCATCGAGAACAGCGACCAGGTCGCGCCGAGATCGGAGCTATAGGCCAGCCCGCACTGGACGCCAGCGTAAACCTCTTGGGAGCCGCCCTCGAAGGCTATGGCATAGGCGGTCGTGTTGCCCCCGCAGAGTGCTGCGGCCGTGCCCGGCTGGGTCCAGCTCTTCCCGTCGTCGGTGCTCCTCCAGATGCCCCCCGGGTAGCTGTTGTCAGCGTTGGGGCTAGTTGTTGCGAGCAGGACTGAGCCATCATTGGAATACTTGACGTCGCTTATGCGGAAGGGGATCAGACCGTCGAGGTGGGTCCAGGTGCTCCCCCCATCGATGGTCTTGAACAGACCGCCGGTTTCGGTTCCGGCGACCGCCTCCGAGGTGTTAGTGGGGCTGACGTCGATGGCAGTGGTCCGGCCCCCGAACTTGGTCGGCGTGTTGGGTTGAAACTCCGAGACCGACGCTGTGGGGGGCAGCGCATGGGCTGGGCTCGCCGTAGCCACATTGCCGGCGATTGCTCCCAACAAGACCAGGGCGCAAGCCGCCGCACCAGCCGCGGCCTTCTTCAGGCGTGGTCTCACGAAGAAAGTGTCGCGGCATCCAGACCAGGAACGGTCTGTGTGGCGACGGCCAACGGTGCCCAAGACCAACGCCAGCAGCACCCTGCTCCACGGCGACTTCATGATCGTCCCTCCCGGTTGTGAACGCCATCTCTTGGTTGCGTCACCCCCGCCGACGACCGATCAAGAAGTAGTCTGCGCGCTATTTGATCGCCGTGGTGCATGAGCCACGCGGTAGCCGACGTGGAACAAACTTCTGTTGTGGTCTGAGGTTCTAGCTACCGAATGGTTCGACACTGAACTATGAGACAGCTATGAATGCGCGTCAACCCACAGCAGCGCCCGTTTGCTTGCTCGTCTTACAATTTGTTCTTTCATTGCTCGTAGCGGGAGCGAACGGATCCTGATTTTGTTGCGCCGCGTTCACCGATGTGCGGAATCCGATGCGCGGTATCCGATGCGCGCGATTACCGAGGCTCGCTGAACGGCCGCGCGCGCCGCTTGCCCCCGTTTCCCAGTGGCGCCGGCAGCCCCAGGCTCTCGGGCTTCGGGTCCCTGCTCGTCGGATTGTGCGCGGCGCTTCTGGTCCGTTTCGGGCTGGACCCCTCTCCCTGTCAGGGGAGGGGAAGGACTGAGTGGAGTTGAAGGGACTCGAAACTCGCCCCCTAGGGTGCGAAGGTTAACGCTCGGCCGCGTTTCGAACCCCGGGGCTAAGAAAACTTGACGCATGGCCGACGCCCAACGTCGTTCCGAGGCGCGGGTCAGTACGCTGGAGCTGGGGCAATTCAGCGATTGATGGGCCATCCTCTACAGCCCCCACCTCAATTCCGAGGTTCGAGCGCATTCAGTAAACCCATGTCTCGTCGCGAGTGCCCGACGCGTGACTTCGGAGCATGAACCGCAACTGAGGAAGCGAACAAGCCAGTTGCGCTGTCTGCTGATTCGCATGGCAACGCGAAGTCAGTCCAAAGTGCTTATGCAGCCTCCGCAAAGACATTGGGGGAAATGGACGTTCCGAACGACACCGACTGGGTCACCGAGGTAACTCCTGTCCTACGGCGGGTGAAGAAGGCCAAAACTCGATTGTCGGCGGCGGTGAACATCAATCGAGTCACTTCGTGATGAACAATTGGGGCCTCAGCCATGAAGCCGGTGAAGGCGTCGCCAGGGGAATCGTCCTGCAATTCTGGCAGCCAGGTGATCTCGATGGGCGCCCCGAACTGACGTCCAGGGCATATCCACCGGGTGCCGGACTCCGCCCCCCTGGTGCCGAATGGTGGCAACCTCCCGGCGTACGGGGGCACACCTGACCCGACCTCTACCAGAACATCGATGGCGATCAGCAGGCGGCGTAGATCTGCCAGTCTTCGGGGACACCTTTCAGCTCGTGAGCGCCGCGGTCTTCGAAGCCGAGGTCTGATCCCACAACGAGATCGCGGACCGTGCGCGACACGAGGACCTCTCCCTCTTTGGCCAACGCCGCGACGCGGGCAGCGATGTGGACGGCTATGCCCCCGAGGTCGTCGCTTCGCCGCTCAACTTCGCCAGTGTGCAACCCGGCCCGGATCGGCACGCCTGCGCCAGCGAGTGCGTCGCGAAGGTCCTGCGCGCACTGCACCGCGCGCGCCGGTCCGTCGAACGTGGCCAACATGCCGTCACCTGTATGTTTCACGACCTGTCCGCCGAAGCTAGCGACGAGCTGTCGCGACCGGAGATCGTGCTCGTCGAGCAGAACATTCCAGCGACGATCGCCGATCTGTGCGGCTCGCCGAGTTGACTCGACGATATCGGTGAACATGACTGTCGCAAGCACGCGCTCACTCGCGAAGCGCGAGCGGGCCCCTGCGACAAACTCGAGAACCGTATCGAGCAGCGTCTCGTAATCCTCGCCGCGCCAGCTCGTATGCATGACGAGCGGGAGCTCAACATAGCGGGCTCCGTCGATATGCTCGGCCAGGTGCCTGCCATAGGCCACATTTACGACGGGGTCGCCGCTTGCGTGCATGACCAACGTCGGCACGTGCACCGTCGACAAGATCGGTCGGACGTCGATCTCATAGTTGCGGCGCATGATCTCGGCGATCATGTGCGGCGTGCATGCGTTGCGCTCGAAGTGCGCGCCCAATCCCTCCGGCGCCTCGTCAGCGTGTGCGACGAGGCCCGAATCTCGTAGCGCCACCCCCGTGCCCCACACTTGGGGTAACAGTGCGAGCAACGCCTCCCTTTCGGGATCGATCGTCGGGGGCGCGGGGTCGTCGGGCTTTGCGCCGCCGCCGACCGCGTATGTACCGTAGAGCGAAAGGCTTTCCACGCGCTCGGGACACGTAGTTGCAAGCAGGATCGCCATCGGACCACCCTCCGACATCCCGAACAGGTGTGCCCGATTCCAGCCAGCAGCGTCCATGACTGCTAGCGCGTCGTCAGCGCGCTCGGCGAGGCTCCCGAATCCAAGATCGCGGCTCGACAGCCCGGTTCCCCGCTTGTCGAACACGATCACTCGGCATGCACTGCCCAAACCACGAAAGAGGTTCGCATACGACGCCGCTTCCCAGTTGAGTTCAAGGTGCGAGATAAAGCCCGGGATGAAGACCAGCCGCGGCCCCTTGACCTGACCGAACTCCTGCCACGCGATGTCGATCCCACCAGCACCGGTCGCATAGCGGATCTGAGGTCTCTCCACCATCAGCCATCATGAGCCACGGGACTATCCCTCGTCCAGCACCAAGAGTGCACCGATCGCAGACGATTCGACGGGAGGTTCCCTCCTGCCCCAAAGAGGCGCCGAAGTGTCTCCCTCCGCACTGATGCGGCGATAGGGGGCACTCTTGGCACCCTCCGCCTGTGATGGCTCAGGGGGTGATCCCCCGAGCGTCAATGGGTCACACGAGGCGTTCCTCGATAATGTCGAGGTTGACGAATGTGGGCGGGCCGTCAGACAGGGCCGTCGTCTTCTTCGAGAGTGCGTCTGTCTCGGGAAGCGCCGAATTCTTCATGGCGTCTTCGTAGGAGTCGAAGAAGACGACGACCGCGTAGCGGCCCGGGTTGTCCCGGTCCTGGCAGACCGCGCTCCGCCCTACGGTGCGCTTGCCCTCGGTGGCCTTCTGCCACTCGTCGACAGCCGCTCGAATCTCGTCGATCTTGGACGTCTGCAACTGCATGATCTGGATGAACGACATCACTTCCTCCTGATAACGCGTCGACTGATTGAGCGGGCCCAGGGCCCGGGGCGTGAACGACCTGGGGTACCGGTGTCGCCAACGTTAGACAATCAGCGCATACATCACCGGATTGGGATTGGCGGCCACAGCTGGGTCCGGGCTGTGGGGTTGGAGCTCGCCCGCCAATGCCGGATACAGGATGGCCAGAGATGAGCGAACCCCCTGCCCTCAAGGTGCCGGATGGGGCAGGGTCCCGCTCGACCTCGTCGACCACGCCCCTGAGCGACCCGTCTGAACCGGTTCCCGGGCGACGCCGGACCGATGGGCCAGAGGCTGGCGGTGGCGGGGTGCGGCGTTTCGAGACCCCTTCTCTCCTATCCCGGGGGCGACGACAGGTGTGGTTCTGACAGGACTCGAACCTGGTGATCATTTGAGTTCTCGATTCGCTCCTTGGACGAGAGCCCAGATCTCGGCACGATCCAGGCCATGGCGCCCCTCGATATATCCATATCCCTGACAAGAGCGTGGGAAATCAAGATCGATAGCAAGCGAAATGGCTCATGTCACTGGCCAAACGACCCTGCTTGGACGGGTTTTGTCAGTCGGCCGGCCGCCTCCGCCCCGTGTGACTCGAGCTCATTCGTGGTTCGAGCCGGTACGCCCGCTACCGTCTCCCTGCAGAGACCCATCCGCCGGCGACGCAGTCGCGGCGTCCTAGGAAGCGCTCGTCGTCCTGCCCACGTCAACGCAGACCACCGTCCACCGCCCGGTTCGGGTCGTCTATTTCGTCGAGGGCTATTCGTTCGGCGGCGTCGAGCGTCACCTGCTGGGGCTTCTCGACGATCTCGACCGGGAGCGGTTCGACCCGACGGTGCTCGGTGTCATGGCCGACGAACTCGTGCCCGAGCTCGCGGCGCGCCACGTTCCTGTGGTGCGTCTCGAGCGCATACGCGGGAACGGCGACCTCCTGGGGTTCGCTCGGGCCTTCAAGGCCATTCGCCGTGCGCGTCCGGTGGTGTTTCACGCCATGCTGTCGCATTCGCACGCCGCCCAGTACGCCATCATGGCTGCCGTCGCTCTGCGCACGCCGGTCGTGGTGACCACGGCACACCTTCCGACGCAGTCGGAGAGTCCACTGCGCAGACGACTCGGTCGCCTCGTCCTCCGAGGAGTCGACCTGCAGATCCTTCCGTCCGCCTGGACCAAAGCGGAGCTCGTCCGTCTCAATCAGCTCCACGGCGCATCCCAGATTGTGGCGAATGGCATCGCTGTCCCCGATCTCTTCTCGCGCCAAGAGGCCAGGCGACAGCTGCAGATCGCTCCGACCGCCACCGTGATCGGTGGCTCCATGCGCCTCGTGGACTGGAAGCGTCCCGAGCTCATCACCGATGCGGCGCGCGACCTGTCCGATGGCGTGGTGGTGATTCTCGGCGAAGGACCCGAAGAGGAACGTCTGCGCTCGTTGGCCCAGGGGGTGGACCTCCGGCTTCCCGGTTTCCGCCTCGACGCGGTCAGCCTGCTTCCAGCCTTCGATGTCTTCGTCCATCCCTGCCCGACGGACAATCAGCCGTTGGCCGTGTTCGAGGCCCTGGCCGCCGGTGTCCCTGTCGTGGTGGCCGATCAGGGCGGCGCCGCCCTGATGGTCGACGATGAACGGACCGGGTTGCGTGCCCCGGCGACCGCCGCTGGAATGTCCGGCGCGGTGCGCCGCCTGCTGGAGGATCCCGAGTTGGCCACACGGCTCTCGGAGGCGGGTCGGACCGAGGTTCTGACCCGGTTCACCACGGAGGCGATGACGCGACAGCTCGAGGACATCTACGAGCGACTGCTCGCTGGCGAGACTGTGGGGCGGGAGGGCTGAAGGTCCAACCCGGCGTCGGCCACAAAACGCGGGTTCAGCGCCACCTCGTATTCGGCCCACGACTGCGCGCCGCCTGCAGACTCAGACAGGGCTTCGGCGGTCACCTCGCGCCTGGCCCTCCGAGATCCGTCATGACCGTCCGCCTTCCGGTCTCAACTCACCGGTCGGAGACGCGACCGGCCTCCACATCCACGTTGACGTCAGCGGGCGTGCCCGGGGTGAGGTTCTCGAGCGTGACGATCTTCGTCGATCGGTTGGGGTACGGGTCCGGATAGTCGACCACGCGGACGACGCCGGCCGGCCGGAAGCGTCCGTCGGTGATCACCTGTCGTGGCACGTACGGGTGCAGCCCCATGCTCCGGAACAGCCGGGTGGTGGGCTCCCAGATGGAGCTGCGTTCGTGCCAGCGCAGGAGGTCGAGCTTCCGGAGCAGCACGACCAGCGTCACCAAGGTGCCGGCCAGCGCGCCGGCGACCACCGCTCCCCACAGTGTCCCGCCGGGCAACACAACGATCAGCGCCATCAGGATCAAGAGCAGAAGCAGCAAGCCGGTCCACTCAATGGGCTGCAGGGACTGGCCGGTCGTCGCCTCGATCTGAGCCCGGTTCGCCGTCATGTCGATGCAGGTGTCCAGCAAGCTGCGGTACGCCTGCTCCTCTTGGAGTGTCTGGGGATCGAGTTCGATGATCGCAGCGGTCAGCGCGAGATGCGATGGCGTGGACAGATGGTTGTCGAGGAGTCGGTAGTCGATCTGGTGGGTCAGCTGGCGATCGATGAGCTGGCGCACGTTGACGGCGCTCTCCTCGGGGAACACGGCCATCAACTGATGGATGGAGAGCAGGGAGGCGTTGCCCCGGCTGACAAGGGTCTGCACGACGGCCAGGCGCTCGGTGGTCCGCGCGATCGTGAACGCGATAAGCACGCCGAACAGGAAGGTGGCCATGCTCGCCAGCGCCACGTCCACCTCGAGGTCGCCCCTGGTCGGGCCGACACAGTACGACGCGACCGCAACGACGATGCCCGCCCCCAGTGCCGGCCACAGTGTCGTCTCTCCCCGGAGCACTGAAACGGCCGCTTGCCGCAGCTTCGAAGGCACCTGCGTAAGGTAGCCGGGCCTCGACAACCCCTCCAACGGCATCCCGCCGCTGGACCCCACGGCACCATGAACAACGCGTGAACCCGATCGGGTGCGTCGACCGGGAGGACGGGCTCGACACCGCTAGCATTTGAGCCGTGTCCGACATGGTTCGTCTGTCGATGCATCTGCCGCTCGTCGAGATGCGCACCGGCGACGAGGTGGTCTCACAGGGTGGGCCCAGCGGTGGCGTCTGGGTTCTGATCTCGGGTGCCCTGCAGGTCCTCAAAGGCGATGTCGCGGTGAACACCATCACCAAACCCGGGGCGATCGTCGGGGAGATGTCGGTGCTCCTGGGCTCCGACCACGGTGCGACCGTCGTGGCCACCGAGCCGAGCACCCTGCGCTACGCCGACGACGGGCACTCCTTCCTGTTCGGCGATCCCGAGCATCACGAGACTCATCGCGGTCGGCCTGGCCGAGCGGCTGAACTTCGTCTCAACCTACCTGGCCGATCTCAAGGAGCAGTACGGCGACGCCACGGGGCTCGCCATGGTGTCAGAGGTCCTCACGCATCTGGCCGAACGGCAGGTTGTCACGGCTCGACCGGGCTCGGCGCGGGATCCCGATCCCGACTACTGACCCGGGTTTGCGCGCCGCGTCCTCGCTGGCGCCCTCAGAACACCGTGCGCGCCGGCGCGGCCGCCTCGCGCAGATCGACCGACTCGCGGCCCATGATGGAGACCCAGGTCGCCCGGTGCGCAGTCAGGTCGATCTCGATGTGCGCCGGCACCTTGCCGATCTGGTGGCCGGCGTTGAACACCCACGTATTGCCGATCCGGTCCACCCACGACCCGTCGCTCTTGAAGGGCGACTCGTGCACGTGCCCGGCCAGGACGAGCTCGGGTTGGAACTCCTCTATCCATCCCCGCAGATCGGCGTCGCCGTAGTCGCGGCGACCCGTCCAGCACGTAGGGGATCCCAACGGAGGCCAGTGGTAGACCCACATCCACGTGTCCGGCCGGCGGGCGGCATCGGCCTCGAGCTGGGCGACGACCTCCGCCCGGCCCAGCGGCCCGTCCCACCACGGGCAGACGGAGATGAGCGTGCTCTCGAACATCAGGGCGTCCCCGTCCGTCTGGATGCTGCCAATGTGGCGGTCGTGCAACCAGAGCGCCGACTGCTCGCCGCCGGCGTCCGGCCCGGTCAGATCGTGGTTGCCCGAGCTCACGACGAGCTGCGTCGTCTCCGCAATCAACGCCAGGTACCGCTGCAGGACCACACTCTGCGCATCGAGCGGGACCGGCGAATTGATGTTCAGGCTGTCCCCGGCCAGGGCCACCACGTCGAACGAAGGGCTGGCGGCCACAACCCAGTCGAGCTGCGGCAGGGAATAGTGGAGATCGGAGACGAGGAGAAGTCGCATCGGGGTGCCGCTCCAACCTAGGGGATGGCTGCGTGGACGCCGGAGCGCCCACGTGACTCAAAGCCGGTACAGCTTCGCTGCGTTCTCGCCCAGGATCTTGCGTTGCACCTGCGGCGAGAGCCAGGCCATCTTGTCGGCCACCGTGTCGAGCGGCTTGGGGTAGAGGCAGGTCGGATAGGGGAAATCCGTCTCGAAGAGGACGCTGTCCTCCCCGACGGCCTCAATCAGGGCCGGCACGTTGTTCTTCTCGAACCAGAAGGTGGCGAACAGGTTCCGCTTGAAGTACTCGGACGGGAGCATGGACATGTGGGCCAGCTGCTTGGGTGCGTTCTCCGTCATTTCGTAGTCGAGTGTCTCGAGGATGAACGGGATCCATCCCACGCCGCTCTCCACGGACACCATCTGGAGCGTCGGGTACCGGTCCAGCATGCCGCTCAAGATGACGTTCGTGACGACGCGGGCATTGCCGATGAACAGGAGCGTCCCGCCGATGGCCAGCTTGGTGTCGTCGTCCTGGGACTCCGCCGGGTACGTGCCGAAGTAGGTCATGGTGGTCAGACGGGCGCCGATGTGGAAGTGCACGGGCAGGTGCAGATCGCCGCAAACCTCCCGCAGGGGAATCCCAGGCCCGGTTGGCCAGGTCGGGCCCGCCTACGTCCTGGGGGTCGGACGTCATGTTGACGCCGCGGAGGTCGAGCGAGGCCACCCGCCCAAGACCCGAGAGGAGTCGGTCGCGCCGCGCTACCCCACCGGCGCCGGCTCCCGGGCCAGCTTGGCCAGCTCCTCGGTAATCATGCGGTCGTGCTCGTCGAGGTCCCGTCGGGCCGCCCGCGGGCTCCACCGGCCCCGCATGAAGAAGATCAGCACCGCGAACACGAATTGGCCGGCCAGGCAGACCCCCCACCAGCGCTGCCACTCGCCCGGTGCGCTCTTCTGCGCCGGGACCAGCTTCTCCTCGGCCACCAGAAGACCGGCCAGGTTCGGTGAATACTTGGCCACCCCAGCGATCTGGGCTTGGGTCACCGGCTTGCCGTTCTGGATGTCCAGGGCGATCGGGTTGAAGGCGTTCAGGCCCAGCACGTGGGGATTCGTGAGACCACCGGCGGCCGTCAAGGCCGTCGTCAGGCTGTGACTGCTGTTGCAGACCCGCAGAATCGTGGCGAGGGTGTTGAGTTCGGGTCGTACCTGGGGAGTCGTCTCGAGCTTCTCGATGACGCTCGCCGGGGCCGGTGTCGTATTGCACTTCAGCACGGCTGTGTTGGGCGCGTAGGGCTGCGCGGCCTGGACCGCCTGCAGGGTGGAACCCGCATTCTGGTTGTCCACCAGCACGGTGGCGGTCGTGATCACGTGAGGCAGCACCAGGAACGAGAGGGCAACCGTGATGCGGAGGATCCATCCCCACACCGCCAGCCCCGAAGCGGTCAGGGCCGGATTGTGGGACTCGACCTGCTCGGTGTAGTTCGCCATCCACGGGGCGTACGCGACGGAGATCGAGACCGCGAGCAGGACGATGACCAGGACGTTGGCGTAGTAGCCGGTATGGGGGTGGCCGGTCTGGATGATGAGGAACCCCAACATCACCATGGAGCACACCGCTCCGAAGAGCATGAACGGCTTGCGTACCCGGGCCAAGTCCGAGAGGAAGCCGGCCAGGACCAGCCCGCCGGAGAGGAACGCGGCGAGCCAGACGTTGATCCCGTTCGCCTGTGGCGTCGAACGGTTGAAGATGACGACCCAGTAGATGGTGAGCACGCTCACGGAGGCGTAATAGAACAGGAGGAAGACCGAGATGGCGATGGACGAGGAGATCAGGTCGAGCCGCATCATGGATCGGATGGGGTGCCTGGTCGCCTTCTCCACGTCGATCCCCATGGCGCGCGCCTCGACGAGCGCAGTTTCGCGTTCGCTCACCATCAGCTGGTCACGCAGCTGGGGTGAGAGCTCACGGAGGAAGAAGAACGCGATGATGACCACACCCAGGCAGACCAACCCCGAGATGATGAATTGGTCCTGCCAGGGCTTGAGGTGATCGAGGGTGTGGGTGGCCACCAGGCTGGCGGCCAGGGCGCCCATGGTGGGGCCGAGTGCCCAGAACCCCATCGCCACCCCGCGGCCCATCTGCGGTGAGAAGTCGCGCATCAGCGCGGGGGTCGAGACGAGGATGACCCCTTCCACGAAGCCGATGACGCAGTAGGCCGCGGCGAACCCCCACTTGTCGTGGATGTGAGGGATGGCCAGCAGCTGGACGAGCGCGACGACGAGCGTTCCGTAGATGGTGAGGTTGGCCCGTCCGATCTTGTCGGACAGCCCCCCGATGAACGCACTAAAGGCCCCGATCGCGTTGGAGACGACCAAGAGGTACAGGAAGAACGCAAACGACATGTGGTAGTAGGGCAGCAACAGCGGTGTGACCGCCCCCTCCACGTAGTACAGGTAGTACAGCATGATCGTCGTCAAGACGACGATGGCCAGGTAGCCCAGGCGCGGCCACGTGCTCGGGTACTTCGTGAGCTGACGCTTCCCGAGGGCACTGACCAGTCCCCGCTTCGGGGCCGGAGGGCTCACCGCTGTCGTCGTCATCCTCCATCCCCTTTCCCCCACGTCACTGACACCCGACCTGCCAGCTCCCGGACCGTTCCGGGCCTACGGTCCCTGATGCTAGGACCAAGATCGGTCTCGGGTGTGGTGTCGGGGCGGGCCGTCTCTTTGGGCCGGTCCCGCTCACCCGGCTCAGGAGGGCAGGGGAAGCCCGGAGGGCTCGGCAGCCCAGCGCTCCACGGCGGAGACGAACAGCCCGGCGACGCGGTCGTGACTGGTGCGCTCGAGCAACGAATGGTCCAGGTCGGGGACGGTCTCGATGTGCAGACCACCTCCCGCCACCAGGCCGTGGAGTCGGTGCTGCTCGCCGCGGTAGACCCGACGTGCCTCTCCGCCTCCGACCACCACCACCACATGGACGCCCGAATGCACCAGGCGTTCCAACGTCCGGCCCGGACTGCTCGTCATCAACCACCGCTTCACGAACCACCAACCCGGAGTGGGGATCCACCGGGTCAACCCCCGGAACCGCTCCAACCGCGCCATGGCGCGCGACAGCAGGGCGCCGCTCGCACCCCATGTCTGCCGATCCTCCTCGGCGCGTTCCGCGACTGCGGCCGCCTCCTCGTCCTCTCCCCACTGCAGGAAGGAAAGGGCCGGATTGATGACCCAGAGTGATGCGACGGGTGCGGCGAGCGCCATTTCCATCGCGTGATCGGCCCCGGAGCACACGCCGAGCAGCATGAGCTTGCTGCCGTCGACCGTGAGGGCGCTACGGATGTCCTCCATGTCGAGGTTGGCGCCGTCCGGGAAGTTGCGCAGCTCGGTGCCGCCGGGCCGCGTCGGGCTCTCTCCGATCCCGTTGAGGTCGACGCGCAGACACCGGACAGCAGCACCCGCCGCACAGGCTCTGGCCAGTTCCACCCACAGCCGGCCCGGTCCCTGGTGATTGATCACGCCGGCGTTGAGGAAGAGAACGGTCGGGGCCGACGCCGTCAACTCGTGCTCGGGCTCACTGACCATGCCGAAGAGGCCCAACGGGCCGAGAACAACCGCTCGTTCGCGGACGCCGGGCCGATCGGGCGCCCGATGCACCGCCGCCGGCGGCCCTTCGGGCCGAGCAACGCGCCCCAGCGGTCCGCCGGGTTCCGAGAACCACGAGACGATCCGCTCCAGTGTCGGCACGGGCGTCACGGGCCGTTCGCCGAAGAGGGCCTCCTGCCCGGTGATTTCCAAGGACTCGACGTGGGGCATGCTCAGGCGCGCCGCTATGGCGCGCTCGGGTCTGCGTCCCTCGCGGGGCAGGACGAGCTCCCGGGAAGCCAGGACGCCATCGTCCCGGGCGATCGCCAGGGCGCCCAGATCGCCCGCAGTGGCCGACGAGAACACGGCGCCAGGCGCCTCGACCAGGCCGTCGGGGTTGGCCTCCAGCGCGGTCGGGGCTGGGTCCCTCCGCGCCATCCCCCACTCGACCTCGAGCTCGCGCCGGAAAGCGGCCAGGGCCCTCTGTTCACGGAGGAAGGATCGGCCTGACGCACAGGGGTCCCACAGCACCACATCGTCCACGGGTTCACCACGGGCGAGCTCGGCGGCCGCCAGGGTGGCGCCGAGCCGCATACCCACGACGCCGACCCGTGCCGCGCCCAGGCCGCGGGCGAAGTCGATGGCCAACCTGACATTCCCGAGCCACTCGGCCACCAGTCCGGGATCGGTCCAGGAGCCGACCGAGTCCCCGGTCGCCGCGTAGTCGAATCGCAGTGCGGCCCAGCGGGCGCGAGCCAGGCGATGGGCCAGGTCGCGCAACGCCCGCGTGGAATACGCCGCCTCGAGGCCCATGCTGGGGCACACGACCGCCGTTCCCACGACGAGGCCGTCGTCGGGGAGGTCGAGCCAGGCGAACAACGGTCTGTCCGATGACCCGATCCACAGCGGGACGGACTCCACCCCCGTGACGAGAGGGCCCTGCGCCGTCAAGCCGCGCGGTCCGGGATGGCGACGCGCACCTCGGCCGGTGGCACTGCCACCCAGCCGGGAGCGATCAGCGCCGCCACCCACCGGAGCCCCGTCACGAGAGTGGAGATTAGTGCAACCGGACCCCGAACCGGCCCAACGAGCCCCGGACGCGGGCTGAGCAGATCACGTCGCTCACGGCCAGGCAACGTCAACAGATAGAGCGTGTAGAAGATGAGCATGAGCGCGACGCCCGCGCCGGCCACCGCGACCAGTCCGACGAACCGGCCGTGCGTGTCGGTGAAGACGTAGAGCGGGCCGCCACCGCGGCCGACGACCCAGGCCACCACACCGGTGGCCAATGTCGGCACGGCGAGCGTCCGCACCGTTCGCCACGCCCGGTGGCGAAGCGAATCGCCCAGCATCCTGTACCCCAGGGGCACCATCAGCATCCCCTCCATCACGACCACCCCGATCAACGCGGCCTCGGCCATGCCCAACGCGCCGTAGCGCGCCGACAGGACGATCCCGAGGGCGACGTGGAGCACCGCCTCGGTGCTGAAGATGACCGCCGCCAACGTCGGGCGGCCGGCGCCGTTGATCGCCATCTTGATGGGCTGGGCCCAGGATTCCACCACGGCGGCGATGACGAGCAGGCCGATGACCGGCGCCGCTTCCCGGTAGACAGGTCCCACCCAGACCTCGACGGCGGGACCGGCCAGGAACCCGATGGCGATGGCGGCCGGGACACTCAGTGCAAGTGCGTAGCGCACCACCTCATCTGTGGCCTCCCGCAGGCCGGATCGGTTGTCCCGGGCGGCCAACTGTCCCGCCTTCGTGAAGAGAAGGGCGCTCCTCGGTTGGATGACCCGCAGCGGCAGCTGGCCGAGCCTCTGGGCCACTGCGTAGATGGCGGCGGGTTTCACTCCAGCGGCGGCGCCCACGATGAGCACGTCGGACAATCCGAGTACGGCGTCGGAGACCTGCACAATGGAGTACAGACTCGAGGCGGTGGTGAACCGCTTGACGATGCTGCGGTCGAACTTGCGCAGGGACAGTCGGAACCACGGCAGGAGGCGATGGACCAGGATCAGCCTCCACACCTGGCCCACCAGGCTGACGGCAACGGTGACCACGCCGAGCGCGATGAGCCCGCCGTGCAGCCACAGGACCACGACCCAACCGACCGCCTGCCCCACGGTGACGGTGATCAGGCTGTAGTTCAAGAGGTCGAATCGCTGCATGGCGATCAGCGTTCCGCCGAAGGTGTCCATCGGGATGGAGAGCGCCATGTCGAACGCAAGCAACAGGAGGAGGAAGCGCGCCTGTCCGACCAGGCCCTCCGGGATGCTGGTGATGATGTCCGGCAGGAAGACGGCGAACACGACGACGCCGGCGAACGCCACGATCCCGAGCACGGAGAGGATCAGGAAGGAAGTGTTGAGCGTCGACGTCACCTGCTCGTCGTCCTCGAGCTCGAGGTGCCGGCTGACGAACGCCACGGTGGCGCTGGCAAATCCGAGTTCGAGGATCTCGAGGAACGGGATGAGTGAGCCGATGAGCGCCCACACCCCGTAGCGGAGAATTCCCAGCTGGTGGGTCAGGATCGGTGTTGTGAGGAATCCGACCGCCACCAGGACGATGGCGACGAGGTAGTTCGTCGTCACGTTTCGGCGAACGGTCACCTTCTTGAGCTGGCCGCTCCCCGCAGCACCCTGAGGGTCGGCCTCGGGCTCGCGCAGCATGTGTCTAGCTCGATCGTGCGAGCCGGCGGAGCTTCACCTTGGGACGTTGCGACCCAGACCCGTTGCTCGATGGGGTCGGCGATTCGTAGCCATAGACCGATCCCCCCTTCCGCCGCCGCACCCGGTTCAACACGATGCCCACCACGTTCGCTCCCGCTGCCTGCATCTCGGCCAGGCCGTGCTCGAGGCTCTCGAAGTTGAACTTCCGGGCGTCGACTACCAGGACCACCGCGTCGGCCTTGGCCACCAGAATCGTGGTCTCGGCCACACCCGTGATCGGAGGGCAGTCGAGGACCACGGTCCGATCCGACTCGCGCAGCGCGCGCAGGAGTCGAGGCACGTCCGCCGCTGCGATGTCAGCGGGGTGGCGGGTCGGGATGCCGGCCGGGATGAGCTCCAGGGAGCGATTGTCGGTGGTGGCAAGGAGCTCGGTGGGGCCGTTGGCCAGCGCGATGTCGCTCACGCCGGGCGAGAGATCCGCGCCGAAGATCGTGTGCAGCGAAGGCTGACGGAGATCGGCGTCGACGGCGACCACGAAGTGGCCCGGGTTGGCGAGGGCCCACGCCGTGTGGGAGGCCACGCAGGACTTCCCCTCCCGCGGATCACACGAGGTGAACGCAAGCACGGGGTGCGTCTCCTGGAACATGACGTGGAGATGGCTCCTGAGCTGCTGGAATGCTTCGAGGCCGCGCTCGTCTCCGCCCAACTTGAACATGTCGACCGGGTTCGTTCCCGCCCGGGTCAACGCGGGGACCTCGCCCAGGACAGGCACCCCCAGCCGCTCTGAGATCTCGTCCGACGCCACGAAGCGTCGGAGGGCGCCGGCGGCCAGGGCGGCGAACACGGCTGCGATGAGCCCGAAGGCGAACGACGCCACCGCCACGGTGCCGCGGGGGTTCGTCGGCGTGGTCGGGAGCTCCGCCGCACCGAGTTCGGACAGCACGAGGAGGGATCCCGCGTCTCGGTTGGTCACCTTCAGGACGCGGGCGGCCGTGGCGTTGGCATATGCCTGAGCGGCGGCCGGATTCGTGCTCGACGCATTGATCGTGACCGTGTTCGAACCCGGATCCCCGACCGCCGAGATGCTCACCGCCGCCGACTGGAAGCGCGCCGGCACCTGGGCCTTGGCTTCGGCATCGATCGTCGCATTCTCTGCTTCGACCGCGATCTGGGGGATCTCGATCTGAATGGCGCCGACGTCGGATCCCGGGTCGGAGGCCCCCGGCGGCGGCTGGGCCACCAGGACGACCGAGGCCTGGTACACCTTGGCGGGCAGCACCGCATAGGCCGCGCCGACGCCCAGACACGCCAGGAACGTGACGAGCGCCACGATCCAATTGGCCCGCACCGTGCGCACGACCTGTCTTACGTCCATCCCGGCCCCTCTGCTCCAATCTCCGCGGCTGTCGCAGTGCGCGGCCGCTCGCCACCCTCGACCGGCCGTCCGGGCGAGAGGCGATCCCGCCCGTCAGCGTGGCTGCGGCTGACCAGCATGGGCTCCCTCTGCGGCCAGCCTACGAGGCTCTCCAGGTCGAGGGCGATCATGCCCGCCTCGAGGGCCCGGCCAGCCGTCCCGCGCCGACCGCCTCGGTGGCCCATTTGAGCGTGCGCGGCCGACGGTCCATGGAGGTGACGCACGCCCGCAGCATGCCGAGGCTCACGCCGAACAGGGTGGCGAACCTGTACTCGTCGAGGAGCGGCTCGAGGAACCCGGTGGCGACAAGCCCGGCCAACACCGCCACAAGGGCCAGAGCGAGGGCGGCGACCCTCGCATCGGGATGTCGTCGCCAGGCCCGCAGGCCACCGAGGACCGAATCCGCCAGTGCGAGGAAGAACATGGTCAGGCCGATGAGGCCCAGCCGCAGCCAGAGGTCGAGGACGAGGTTGTGCGCATAGGCGATCGTCTCGACCGTGCGCGTGCCGGCCTCGTAGAACGGGAATTCGATGCCCAGTCCCCACCCGATGAGCACGTGTTGAGGAATCAGCTTCTCCGCTTCGGCCGCCAGGTTCAGCCGGTCCTGCGCCGATTCCGCCTTTCCCTGATTGTGGAAGAGATTCTCGTAGCTGGAAGCGAGCGGAATCTTCGCGGGCTGGCGGTTCACCGCAGCCGGCACGACCACCACGGCGATGCCGATCGCCACGACGAGGAGCGCCGACAGCACGACCTGGCCCGACCGGATGAAGAAGCGCCGCTCGGCGCCCTGCCAGTGCGCGACGATGACCGCCCCGAGTACCACCAGGACCGTGATCGCCAGATTCACCAACACGGCGCGCTGATTTGCCAGCACGACGCTGACCACAATGGGGATCAGAGCCAGGACATGGCGCAAGCGCACGGGTCCCATCGCCGATCTCGTGAGGAAGCAGGCGAGCCCGATGGCGAGGAAGAGCGCCGCCGTCTCCGCGCCAACTCCCCCGAAGCCCTGGAGCGGCAACAACGGCAGCGTGGTGTTGACACTCACCCCCCCGATCGTCATGACATCGAGGATGGATGCGCAGGCGACGCACAGCCAGCCGAGCTTGAAGAGATCTCCGCTCTCGATGTACCGGCGAATGGGAACCCCGGCCGCCAGCGCGTAGGCCCCGACGATGTAGAGGATGTCCTTCGCCTCGTACAGATCCTGTGAAATCGGATTGTGGTACAGCTTGCCTTCGACCAGACCGATGAGCATCCAACCACCGAAGGCCAACCACAGGCCGGCCGGAAGGCCGATCCGCTTCGGCTTGCCCCGGGCGATCAGGCGGGCCACCAGCGCCAGCGTGATGTACACCTCAGGCAGACGCAACTGCGCGGAGCCCGAGCCCGGATGGAACACGCTGCGCGGAATCACGTTGGGGTCGCCGTAGATCGTGCCCTCTACGACCAGGAGGCCGAGCAGGACGAGCGGCACCAGCTGCTCCTTGCCCTCGCGCTCCCAGCGGACGAAGAGCGCGATGACGGCGACCGCAGCGCCGAGCAGGAGCACTCCCACCAGGGCTACGAGCACGTTCGCACCGCCTGCAGCAACGGGGCCAGCGCGGCATCCCAGGTGTGGTCCGCCACGACCGCCTCGTGACCGGCCCGCCCCAGGGCCGCGGCCCGTGCCGGGTCGAGAAGCAGATCGGCAATGGCGGCGGCCAGCGCCTGCGCCGTGTCGGCCACCACCACTCCCCGGCCCACTAAGTCCTCCATACCCTCACAGCCCACCGATGTGGCCACAACGGGCCGCCCGACGTCCAGGGCCTCCATGATCTTGAGCCGCGTCCCGCCCCCGGCCCGCAGCGGTGCCACCACGACCCGGGCTCGGGCCAGGAAAGGATTCACGTCGGGCACCGTTCCGGTCACCTCGATGTGTGAGCCGGCCAGGGCGCGCACGGCCGGCGCGGGGTCCTTGCCCACGAGCAGGAGATGGGCCTCGGGAACCCGCGCCACGCACCTCGGGCCAGATCTCGCGGGCGAGCCAGACGGCGGCATCGACGTTGGGGGCCCATCCCATGGTGGCGACGAATGCCACCGTGGGGTCGGGCGCATCGGGCAGCACCGCCGACGGCTCCCGACCGTTCGGGCAGACCAGGATGGAGCGGGCACCGGCGGTCATCCTCACCCGCTCCTGCTCGCTGACCACGACGACGTGGTCGAAGGCCCCGATCGTCCGCCGCTCCATGCGCCTGAGGGCGGCCGCCTCCCCGCGGTAGAGCGCGGCGGAGACGCCGGTCCGGGCGCGGGCATAGCTGTCGACGAGGGCCGACTCGACGTTGTGGAGGTCGAGGATCGACTTCTTGGCCGGGACGTCGCGCACGGGTGGCACCATCTGCTGATATTCGACCTGCAGCAGGTCGATACCACCTTCGTCGGCAGCACGACGAACGGCCTTGACCATCGCGGCACTCCAGAACCGTCCCGCCGAGACGCTGTGTGTGGCGACGACGCCCCGGGCGGCTCGGACCGGAGTGACCCGCCACGGCACGGCCCGGACGTCTATGCCCAGGTCACGGAGGCCGTCATGGTCCGCGGTGCCGTCGTCATACCCGCAGAGCACGAGGTCTCCCAGCTTGGCCAGCCGGCGCGCGATGGCCAAGGAACGTTGATGGCCCCCGTTGTTGTCCGGCAGCGGCAGGAACTTGGTGATCATGAGCGTCCTCACCGGGTCATCCCTACCCCGCACTCCCACACCTGTGGTCGCTCAGCCCGGCCGGCCTGCGCTCCCGCCCCGTGCTGGTGCCATTCATCGCTCCACAGTGGACCACATGGTCGGTCGGTCCCCGCGCGCATAGCGCACCATGCCGCCCACGGCGACTGCCTGCAGGAACATGACCTGCCCTGCCCCTGCCGCCGCCGCCGCCAGAGGGTGCCGCGAGGCGGGGCCGGCCGCGGCGTCCTCGGTCGCCTCCCCCACCCGGGCGCTGCTCACCAGGCCGGCGCTCGCGGCCAGGTTGGCCAGCAGGAACAACCGGGCCAATCGGCTCGAACGCAACTTGTATCCGGCGATCACCAACAGCGCCACATGGGCCAGCGGACTCACGGTGAAACGGACCAACCGATGCCCCCACAGCTCCGCCGCCACGAGACCCGCCGACGGTCGCAGCTGGCGACGCCGTCGGGAGAGGACGTGCAGAGCACCGGAGACGTTGCGGGTCCGGCGCTCCCATTGGGCCGCCAGTGACAGCACTGCGGGATCGAGGGCGCGGGCCCGCGGCTCGTAGGCCACCCGGTAGCCCTGCTCGATGATGTCGAGGCCCGCCCAGAGATCGTCGATGGCCACGTCACGGGGTATCGGCCGCCAGGCCTCGGCCCGGATGGCGGAGAGCTCGCCGACGAGCCCGATCGTCGTCCCGAGCCGGTCCTCACGCTCCTTGAGCCATGACTCGAACTTCCAGTACAGGCTCTCTCCTCCGCCGCCGTCGTCCTCGAGCTTCTCGCCGGCCACGGCGCCGACGGCGGGGTCGACGAAGTGCGCGACCACCGCGGCCAGTGCTCCGGGCGCCAGTCGGTTGTTGGCGTCGCTGATGACGACGATGGGCGTCGTCGCCTCGGCGAACCCCCTGTTGAGCGCCTGTGACTTTCCGAGGCGCGCCGGGCCCGTCAGCGCACGGGCTCCGGCCTGCTCCGCCGCCGCCGCCGTCTCGGTATCCCCGTCGGCCACCACCAGGATCGCGAGCTCGCCCGGGTAGCCGTTCGCCCGGAGGTCTTCGATCTTGCCGGCGATCACGCCGGCTTCGCGGTATGCGGGCACGACGACCGTCAGATCAGGCGCGCCCCCGGCTCCCGGCGGAGGCGGTGTCGTTGTCCGTCCTCGGCCCCCACGCGTGCGCCAGGCCAACCACGCCGGATACAACACATGGCCCGCCGTGGCGGCGGCCACGAGGCCGCCGACGGCTGCGCTCGTCCCCAGGCGAAGCCTCCTCACTGCCGCACTTCCTCCGTGACCTGTACTCCACGGAAATGGGTGGTGTCGGTCGGAGTGAATCCGGCGCGCCGGAGTGCGGCATCGACGGCAGCGGCCTGCGCCGGATACAACGAGAGGTCTGCCGTCGCGCTCACGAGCCAGATCCGCTGGTATTCGGCCGCGGCGTGAGCAACGGCACCAGAGGGAAGCGACACGCTCCCGTCGAAGTACAACGGGTCGACGCCCCACGCCTTCGCCGGATACACCGGGTGCACGGCGCGCTCGGTGGCCGGCTTCTCGACCACGTACCACTCGATCGGCATGCGCTCATAGGGCGAGAAGATCAACACCCCGTCACCCGGTTGCGCCCGCTCGGCGATGTACCCGACGACGGATCGGAAGTCCTGGGGGCCGCCGTTGGCGTACCACTGGGCCGCACCGGCGGCCGAGGCGCCGACGACGACCACGAGGAGCACGAGGGCGAGGGCCATGGCACCGCGCCGAGCCAACCCCGCCACGCGGTCGATCACCCACGCCACGAGCAGCACCGCCGCCGGCAGGCTGACCATGAGGTAGCGCACCACGAGAAGCGGACGGTCCACCAACGACAACATCACGACGGTTGCCACCGGTACGACGAGCCAGCAGGCCGCGAAGCACACGGACCACTGACGGGCGAACAGCGCACCGAAGGAAGGGCGGCGGCGCGCCAGCACCACGAGGGCCACGACGCCGACGGCGGCCACGAGCACGAGCAGGTCGAGCGCGGCGTGGGGAACGGACGCGCGGATGTGTGTGAAGACGCGGCCGGCCGAGGATCCCGAGGCCCAGTCCACGCCCGCGCTGTCGGTCGACTCGATCAACAGGCCCAGGGGGACGAGGAGCACCACCAACGCGACAGCCGACGTCAGGATGCGCCGCCATGGAATCCGCCCCGGCGGCAAGAAGGCCAGCGACAGCGCCTGCCCGACCGGGACGAGCGCGGCCCAGAAGTTGCTGTAGGCGGCGAGCGCCGTGACCGCGGTGTACGCCGTCCAGCAGAACGGAGACGGGTTGTCGATCCGCTTGATGCCCCGGACGAAGAAGAAACAGGAGGCGCTGACGAGCAGCAACGCCAACGAGTAGCCGCGGACATCCTGCGCGAACTGAACGTAGAGCGGGTTCACCGCCAGCAGCAACCCGGCGACGAGAGCGGCGCGCCGTCCGAACAGCGAGCGCGCCAGCATGATCACGACCCAGAGAGCACCGACGGCGAAGACCACCGACAGGCTGCGCAGCGCGATCTCGCTGTGGCCGAAGACGACCCATCCCCTCAGCAGCAGGTAGTACAGCGCCATATTCGCCTCGCGGTGGGTGACCACGTCGGTGAAGCGGTGCCACGGCACCGTGGCGAGAGTGGAGCTGACCGACTCGTCGAGGAACAGGCTGTGGGTGCCCAGGAACAGTGCACCCAGGATCGCTCCGAGCACGAGCTCCACCCCGACGGCCAGCCGCCACCGCAGTGGCGTCAGGACGTCGGCCTCGGGAGCTTGCTCTGCCGGGAGCCCAGTAACGTCAACGACAGTCTGCGCCATCATCGTCCGAACGTCATGCGGTGCTCCCCACCTCAATGTGGGAATGCAAAGTAGGAGAATCCTACTCCCGGACCTGCTTGATGACGGCGCCGGCGGTGCGGGCCAGGATCACCAGATCCCCCCCGACCGACCAGTTCTCGATGTAGTGATTGTCGAACCACGCCCTGTCCTGAATGGACGTGTCGCCTCGCAATCCATTGACCTGGGACAGCCCGGTCAGGCCCACGGGGACCCGGTGCCGATCGCCGTAGCGGGGAACTTCCTGTTCGAACTGTTCGACGAAGAAGGGGCGCTCGGGACGGGGGCCGACGAGCGACATGTCACCGCGGAGCACGTTCCAGAGCTGCGGCAATTCGTCCAGCGACGTCTTGCGCATGATGCCGCCGATCTTCGTCACACGGTCGTCCTCGTCGACACTCCACTGGGTGTCCGACTCGTTGTTCACACGCATGGAGCGGAACTTCAGGATCTCCACCTCGCGCCCGTTCTTCCCGATACGGCGTTGGCGGAAGTAGATCGGGCCCGGGCTGGTCGCCTTCACCGCCAGTGCAAGCGCCGCGTAGAGCGGTGAAAGGAGCAGCAGCATGAGGGCAGCAATGCCCGAGTCGAAAGCCCGCTTGGCCGCGCGACCCGATGACCGCATGGTCGAGCGCCGCAGTCGCACCAGGGGGTAGCCCCACACCATGTCGACGTCACGCGTCGCGGCTTGCAGGCCGAGCTCGAAGAAGCGGGGGATGATGTACATGTCCACGGCGGCGTTCTCGCAGGAACGGATGACCCGCACGAGGTCGGGGTCGCGATTCACGCCGAAGGCGATCACCACCCGGTCGATTCGGTGATCCCGCAGGACGCTGTCGAGCTGGTCGATCCCGCCGAGAACCGGGCGGGACAGCGACTCGTCCGCGCAGTCGTCCAGCAACCCGATCGGGTGCAGTCCGTAGCTCGGGTTCAGCTCGAGCGCATCGGCAAAGCGCTCGGCGACTTGCCCGGCACCCACAATGAGCACGCGCTGGCCGAGTGTCCCTCGGGTCCTGGCGCGCCGGATGCCGATGTAGGCACAGGCCCGCCCGATCAGGAGCAGGCACAGCGTGGACAGGCCGACGAGCACGAACGGGCGCACCTGCCGCCCGAAGCCGTCGAAAGCGCCGATGACCGTCAGTGGCACTGCGACTGCCGCGGCCACCGTGCTGACGTCCTTGCTCACGCTCAGCGTGATGCGCGAGGCGTATTGTCCCCGTAACGCACAGACGCCGAGCACGCCCAGAACGAACACTGCTGTGGGCCACTGCAGCACCGCTGGTGCGAATGCAGCCACGGCGATCGCCAGGACCAGAAGATCAGTTCCTGCGACGACCTCACCGCTGGTGCGAGCCGCGAGCCGGCGGCGCACCCGCGCCGCCGGTCCGGACTGGGTCTCCTGCTGGCCCCACCGCCAACTCTGTAGGTCTCTGCCGATCGTGACAGACGACATGTCGATTGCTCCCTCGCCGAGCGTGAACTGATGAACTCTTAGGCCGTCCGCCGACGGCCACGAACGAGAACTGCACCCACACCGATCGCCACGACGCCGATGATCGCCATCTCCTCGATGTCAGCACCGGTGAACGCCAAACCACTCGACGTTGTCGTCGGAGTCGTCGAGACCGACGACGTGGTCGCCGGCCCGTCCGCCGGCGCGCTGGCCGGTGCGCTCGTGATGCCCGCAGGCGGCGTGGTGCAGCCGGTGTAACAGGTCGTGTCCGCCCCAGCGGCCCCAGCCAGGAGCCCGCCCACGGGCACTGCGAGCAGCACTCCCAGAGCGGGACCGCAAGCTGCCGCGAGCACGCGCTGTGCCTTGGTCCTCTTCATCCTGATCTCCTCCACTGTTTCCGCTCAACGAGCGGATCGATCCGAGAGCCACTTGATTCCTCGGCCGTTTCCCACAAACCCTTCAGTCGAGTGCGCCAAGCCGCCTCAATCATCATTCCAGGGTTTTCGCTCGGCAGGACAGAGCCAAAGGTCACAATGCTCGGCGACGAGGCCACAACGACCCCACAATTGCCACCGGACGCCCGTCTCTCCAGGGAGAACGCCGAAAATCAAACAAGTGACGCCCCGGTGGAATGTTCGCCGAAAAGTCACCGTGGTGCACCGGAGTTCGGGAACTCCCGCAGTACGCTCCGCCCGGTGGAAAACGGCGAGCCGGGGGGACCGAGCGCCGAGCTCCCCGACGGGTCCGAACGGAGTGGCGCCCCGGGGCGCCGGCGCTTCACCAGACGATGGAAGATCACGGTCGCCGTCGTCGCGCTGGTAGCCGTCTGGGCCCTGGCTGCGGTCGTGGTTGTGGTGATCGCCGCCGGCCACATCCGACACGGCGAGGACGCGGTGAACTCGGCCCGGCAGGGACTGTCCGCGGACGGCATCCTGTCCGGCGCGCCCACTGCGTCCCTGCGCTCGGCCCAGACCAACTTCAGCTCCGCTCACGGCCTGCTGTCCTCCCCTCTCCTCTGGCCCGTCGATGTCCTGCCGGTGGCCGGTCGCCAGCTCCGCTCGGTCCAAGCGCTCTCGGGGGTGGCCGAGCACGTGGCCCGCACAGGGGTCGGGACGGTCGGGCGATCCCAGTCGCTCCTCCGGCTCCCCCATTCGGCCGGGCCGGAAAGGGTGGCCGCCCTGCAGCAGCTGGCCTCGCTGGCGGCCTCCACCCACCGCTCGTTGACGGGGCTCAATTTCGGTCCTGACCAGGGACTTATCGGCCCGCTGGCCCACGAGCGAAACACGTTCGTCGACGACCTGAATCAGGTGCAGACCACCCTGGTCCGGACGTCGGACGCGGCCGCCTCGGCCGCGACCATCTTGCAAGGGCCAGGGACGTACCTGCTCCTGGCGGGCAACAACGCCGAGATGCGGTCCGGCTCGGGCGCGTTCGAAGAAGCCGGCACCATCACGACCGGCGGCGGTGAGCTCCACCTCTCCGACATGATCCCCACCTCCTCGCTCACCCTTCCCCCGGGGGCGGTGACGGTGAGCGGCGACCTGGCCGCCCGTTGGGGCTGGCTCCGCCCGGGCGAGGACTTCCGGAACCTCGGGCTCACGCCGCAGTTCGACGTGAACGGCCCACTGGCGGCCCAGATGTGGAAGGCCAACACCGGCCAGAGTGTGGATGGGGTCCTCGCCATCGACGTCGGCGGCCTGCAGGACCTCCTCGAAGTGACCGGCCCGGTGACGACCGCCACCGGTCAGGTGGTGAGCTCGTCCAATGTCGTGCAGATCCTGCTGCACGACCAGTACGTCGGCGAGACGTACACCTCCGACTCCACGGCCAGGACCGACGAGTTGTCGACACTGGCCTCGGCCACGTTGCACGCGCTGGAGGACCGGCCGTTCAAGCTGCACGCCATGGCCGACGCGCTCTCGTCCGCTGCGCAGGGGCGCCACGTGCTCCTGTGGTCCGTCGACCCGCACACCCAGAAGGCCTGGAGCGGCGCGGGTGTGGCCGGGGAGCTGCAGCCCTCATCGCTCATGGCGGACATCATCAACCGCGGCGGCAACAAGCTGGACCAGTACCTGTCGCAGGATGTCGCACTCAAGCTCACGCCGCACGGCGCGGACACCGACGGCCGCCTGACGATGACCTTCGTCAACCGGACACCTCCCGGGCAGTCCCCCTTCATCGCCGGCCCCTTTCCCGGGCTCGGCACGGTCTACGGCGAGTACGTGGGGATCGCCACCGTGAACCTCCCGGGGTACGCCCGCGACATCACGTCCCCGTCGAACAGTTCCGTCGTGACCAGTGGGCCTGAGGGCCCGACCCTCCTCGAAGGGGCCACCATGCAGATCCTGGCCGGAGCGACGCAGCGCATCACCTTCAATTTCGTGCTGCCAGAGGCGCACGGCTCCATGACCGTGGTGCCTAGCGCACGGATCCCGCCGGCGACCTGGCACGTCGTCGACACGGCCGGAAATTCGACCTTCGAGGACGACGCTCCGCACACCATCACCTGGTAGCGCGCCTGGCGCGCCGTCTGCACCCTCGGCTCATCCACGAGGGTGCGCGTCGTTCAGCCCAGGGCGGTGGAGAAGGCGGCCAGGCTGTTGGGGAACGAGCCTCCGGTGATGAGTGAGTTGACCCCGCCGCTGTCGGCGTCGAAGTAGGTCTCGAAGGCCACGTCGTTGGCGCTGTTGTCCATCCAGGCCAGCATCTGGTTGATGAAGTACGGGTCATCACCCAGCCCGTGGCCGTCGCTGCGGATGGCCACGCCCCACTCGGTGAAGGCCAGCGGCTTGCCGTGCGTCGAGGCGAACTGCCGTGCCGCCGACAGGGTCGGCAGGGTGGTCGACGACCATGCGTTGGTCGGCGTCTGCGGCGTGGCCCAGGACTGGTCGTAGGCATCGAGGCCGATGACGTCAACGTAGGCGTCGCCGGGGTACGCCGCCGCGACCGAGTAGCCCACGTGCGTGAAGGCCCCGGCATCGGGATTCCACACGAAGCGGAAATGCGCACCGGACACCGACCGCATAGTGGTCACGATCTGTTGGAAATACGAGGCGAAGGCGGCCTCGGCGCCGGACGTGGTGGCGGCCCACGGCATCCACGAACCATCGAACTCCCAGCCGAGCCGGAGGTACGCGTTGGACTCGCCGCCGCTGACGAGCGTTTGCGCCAAGGTGACGTAGTAGGAATTGAAGGCGCCCGTCGCGCCTTGCGCCAGCGTGCCGACAGCCGTCCCGCTCGAGTTGGTCGGAATGATCGGCACGCCCAGGGAGAGCGTGTAGCCGCTGCCCTGGAAGGGCTGCGTCAGCCAATTGAGGCTCCCGCCCGAGCCGTCCATGCCCGCCCATCCGCTGTTGCCGGGCAGGTAGTCTGCCGCGACGGTGGGCGAGGTCTCGGTCTGCCTGGCGAAGGCCGCCATGCCCGACGGTGTGGGTGTCGAGGCGTAGGCCCCCTGCAGCAGGTTGCCCGTGACGGACGCCGGCGTGGTCGCCGGACCCGTGGTCGTCGTGCTGCTGGGTGTCCCGGTCGTGGTGGTCACGCCGGCGGGCCGCGTGGTCGGTGTCGTGTACGGAGGCTGGGACCTGCCCGTCGTCGTCGGCCCCGTGGTGGTCGTCGTCGCGCCCTGCGTCGGCCGCACGCTGCCCGAGGGCGCCGCCGGACCGAAGGCGGTGGCGTTGCCGTCGGCCGTCACCACGGCGTAGCCGGGCGCCGGCGGGTCGATGACGATACCGAGGGCGCTGACGCCACTCCCCGACGTCGACCCGTAGTAAACGGCGTCGCCGAAGGTGAAGACCCCTCCGTCGGAGGCCACCAACCAGTAGCCCGCCCCGTGAGGAGTGGGCGCCATGCCGATGATCGGCTGGTTGAGGCGTATGGCCCCGGTCGAGCCGTAGAAGGTGGCGTCCCCGTAGGAGAAGATGCCGCCGTCGGACGCCACCAGCCAGTAGCCACCGCCATCGAGCGTGGAAGCCATGCCGACGATGGCCTTGTTGAGATGGATCGATCCGGTCGAGCCGTAGAAGGTGGCGTCCCCGTAGGAGAAGATGCCACCGTCGGAGGCCACAAGCCAGTAGCCACGACCGTCGGTCGTGGGGGCCATGCCGACGATGGGCCGGTTGAGATGGATGGCCCCGGTCGAGCCGTAGAAGGTGGCGTCGCCGTAGTTGAAGATGCCGCCATCCGACGCAACGAGCCAGTAGCCGCCACCATCGGGCGCCGCCGCCATGCCGACGATGGGCTTGGACAACTGAACCCCGGACAAGGCGGGGGAACCCAGCGCCACGGCTGAGCCGTGCGGTGTCACCGCACCGGCCCAATTGACGGTCCAGTAGCCGCCGGTCGGGTCCGCCGCCATGTTCTCGCCGCCGCCGTAGCCGTTCGCGTGGACTGCGGGTGCGGCGCCGGGTGCGGCGCCGGCTCCCGATGAGAGCGCCGTTGTCAGGCCCAGAGCGAGGGCAGGGAGAACGACCAGCAGCCCGAGGGCTCGAGCCAGCGCGTGTGGTCGCGCCTGACTCGGTCCGGATTGGCGCATCGTCTCTCCCCCCGAACCCGTCGACGTCGGGCCGCGGGGCGACGAGCAGTGCGCTCATGGCTGATCCGGCGGCCCGGCGAACTCAACGAGTCCCGTAGCTTTGCGTCCCTCCCTCACGGGAGGTTTGCCTTTTTCGATCAGGTGGAACGATGAAGGCACCGGGTGACCCGAACAAGGGACTTTTGGACCATTTGGGCCTGCGGTGTGCAGATTTTGTTGTGCGACTCTTGTGCCCGTTGGACACCCGAGCCCGGTCTTCAGATTGCCGGTCGAGCTCCCGCTTCCGCCGCACCGAGCGGGACGTGCCAGGTCAGGCGCGTCCCTCCCTCGCGCGAGGTGCCGAGCTCGACGTTGCCACCCAGGCGTTCCGCTCGCTGGCGCAGGTTCTTGAGACCCAGACCGGCCGCATTGAGATCGCTGATACCGTCGCCGTCGTCGGCCACGACCAGGCGCAGCTCTTCACCGGCGGCGACGGTGATGACGACCTGCGACGCGTCCGCGTGCTTGCCCACGTTGGTCAGTGCCTCCCGGAGGACCGCCAGCACCTCCTCCACCAAGCCGTCGCTGACCACGGTGTCCACGGGACCGCTGAACGAGACCTGCGGCAGGAGGCCCAGCACGGGGCGAAGTTCGTGGACGAGATCGAGGACCTTCGGGTGCAGGCCCTCTTTGTTGATGGTCAGCTCAATGTCGAAGATCGCCTTGCGGAGCTGGCGGATGGTCTCGTCGAGCTTCTCGATCGCCTCACCGATCCGCATGACGGCCTCCGGCCGCTCGACCAACCGGGCCGTTCCCTGCAGGGACAGCCCGATGGCGAACAGGCGCTGGATCACCGAGTCGTGCAGGTCGCGCGCGATCCGGTCGCGGTCCTCTGTGAGTGCCCGGTCGCGCACGAGGCCATGGAGCCGCGCGTTCTCGATGGCGATGCCTGCCGCCATGGCGAGGGCATGAACCAGCTCCTCGTCATCCTCGGAGAACTCCGGCGCGGTCTTCTTGTTCGTCAGGTACAAGATCCCGTAGACCTCGCCGTGCACCCGGACCGGGACGCCCAGGAAGGACGTCATGTCGGGATGGTGGGGGGGAACCCGAAGCTGTCCGGGCTCCGGGCGAGGTTGGCCAGCCGAACGGGCCGGTCCTCCCCGATCAGCGTGCCCAGCACACCCCGCCCGGTGGGGCGTGCTCCGATAGCCCGCTCCTCCTCGTGGCTCAGCCCCACCGTCAGGAACTGGTCCAACGCCCGCCCGTCCTCGGTCAGCACGCCGAGCGCCCCGTATTGCGCGTCGACGAGGTCGCGGGCCTCTTCGATGATCCGGCGGAGGACGACCGGCAGGTTCAGCTCAGCGTCGAGCAGGAGGATCGCCTGCACCAGGTGGCGCAGCTTGGCGGGATCGTCGATCCGGTCGAAGGGCTGCACGGGACGTCAGGATAGAGGGGACCCAATCGCCTGTGTTGTGGCCTGGACAGAGCGGGTCGGACGCCGTCACCCGAGCGCAAGGCCCCGACGGGAGCGTGGCAAGATTGAGAGGATGACGATTCGGGTCTTCCTCCTCGATGATCACGAACTGGTGCGGACCGGTCTCCGCACGCTGCTCGAGGCCGAGGACGACATGGACGTCATCGGCGAGTCCGGCACCGCAGAGGAAGGTCTGCGGTTGATCCGCGAGCTCGTGCCCGACGTGGCCATCCTCGACGTCCGGCTTCCCGACGGCAACGGGATTGAGGTGTGCCGCGAGGTCCAGTCGCTGACACCCCAGGTCAGGTGCCTGATGTTGACGTCCTACTCCGACGACGACGCCCTGTTCTCGTCCATCATGGCGGGTGCCTCGGGCTACGTCCTCAAAGAGGTGGGAGGCGGTGATCTGCTGGGGGACATCCGCCGGGTCAGCCAGGGCATGTCCCTGCTCGATCCCGTCCTGACCCAGGAGCTCTTCGACCGCTTGCGGAAGGATCAGGAGGCGGAATCACGCCTGACCGTGTTGACCCCGCAGGAGCGCAAGGTCTTGGAGCTCATCGCGCAGGGGCAGTCGAACCGCCAGATCGCGGAGCAGCTGTTCCTGGCCGAGGCCACGGTCAAGAACTACGTCTCGAGCCTGCTGTCGAAGCTCGGCATGCGGCGCCGCACGGAGGCGGCCGTCTACGCCGCCGTCCTGGCCGAGCGCAAGGCCTTCAATCCCCGGACCTGAGTCCCGCGAGCGGGTCTCCCCCTAGGCGACCTCGACCCGCCGGTGGTCGTCGAGGGTCCGAAAGTCCACCCCGACGGCGCGCAGCTGATTCTCCAGCCTTTCCCGTTCGACCAGGGGATTCCCGAACCGTTCGGGCTCGGATTCGATGCCCATGGTGGTGCACAGCCGCAGCAGCATGCGGTCGTGATCGAGCTCGAGCGCCAGATCCTCCGCCATCATGTGCTCGCCCTCGCCCTCGCTGTCGTGTCCGTTGATGTGGCGACGGCATTGCAGCAGGATCACCACCAGCTCGTCGCGCGAAACCGGCAAGGGCAGGGGGTCCACGTCGGCACACAGGCCGGCCAGCAACTCGCTGTACATAGACATCGCTCATAATTTTGCCGGAATTGGGTTCGGGCAATAGGGCCGATACTCCTGTTTCCTATAGAGCCGATACTCCCTATCGTGCCTGCGGCTCCGCACGAGGCATTGGACCAGGCGTGCCCGTCGTGGTCGGCGTTGGTGGGCGTAGGTGTCGGCGGTGCCCCGCGAAGCTCAACGCCGGCTGACCCGGGTGGAACGGTCCGCCCGCGCCACGACATCCTCGGCCGACTCCGCGTCCTCGGCCACCGCCACCCCCAGGCACGACTTCAGACGGATGGAGGTGCCCGCCACCGCCACCGGTTCGTCCAGCGTGTGCTGGAGACGGCGCAGAAGGGGTGTCACCACGTGCTCGTCGGTCACCGCCACGACCACGACCAACTCGCTCTCCCCGACCCGGGCAATGGTGTCCTCCGCCCGCAAGACGGCCGTCAGGCGACGGGCGATCTCCATCAGCGCAGCGGTCCCCACCGTGTAGCCGAGGTCCAGGTTGATCTCGCCCAGGTTGTGCAGGTCGATGCGGCACACGACCACCTCGCCCCCGTGGCGCCGACGTCGGGCCAAGGCCTGGGTCAGGCGGTCGAGCAGCAGAAGCTGGTTGGCCAGGCCCGTGTGGGGATCGGCCATGGAGAGCTGCCACAGTTGGTCGTACTGGCCGCGTGGTGTCGCACCCGTCGCCGGGACCTCAGCCCCCACCGAGCTGAACTCCTGCAGCATCGACTCGACACTCTTGTCGACTCCGTCGTTCGCATCGCCCGAGGCGGCGCGGGGAGTCGGGTTCGGCTGCGGATCAGGCGTGACCGCAGGCTCAGCCGAACCGACCTCGCCAAGTTTCTTCTTGGCCTTCCTCACGCTGTCCCCCTCTGACATGGACCTTCCACTCTTATCGGAACATCCGACTTCGAAACAGAGCCGTAAGTCATGAGGTGGGTCCCGCCGTGCCGCCTTTTACCCGGGCGGACGGGAACGAAACCATTGCTCGCCGGCAGGTTTGGGGTTCCTCTACCCGTTCTGACCTGGGAATAAGGGCCCCCAGTGGGACCATGACAGACGCACGCGGCGCGCTAACCTCCGGTTGTCGCCGACGCGGGCCCAGTGGATGCCCGCCGAAGCTGCAGCCCCCGCTGGGCCGCCTGGCTCGGCGCCGCCAGAGACGACGAGTCGGACCCATCGAGCCAGCATCCCCGCCCCTGAAGACCAGCGCACCAGACCTCCGG
The DNA here is from genome assembly GCA_963738135.1 of uncultured Acidimicrobiaceae bacterium. Classification (GTDB taxonomy): domain Bacteria; phylum Actinomycetota; class Acidimicrobiia; order Acidimicrobiales; family RAAP-2; genus Bog-473. The sequence goes on from CAVTVK010000003.1 coordinate 114,367, forward strand.
TCCGCTGCCGCTCCGCGCCGGTGACCGCAACAGGCGCCATGGTGGCCGACACCCAGGCCCTCGAGGCGCTGGTCGACGAGGTGGTCACGCAGGACGCCTACGGCTTCGACACCGAGTTCCACACGGAGCGCACCTACGTACCCGATCTGGCGCTCATCCAGATCGCCTGGGCCGACAAGGTGGCCCTCGTGGACCCCCTCGCCGCGGACCCCGCCCCACTCGCTCGGGTCTTCGACGGGCCGGGTGTCGCGGTGGCCCACGCCGCCTCCCAGGATCTCGATGTGCTCATGGCCGCCTGCGGAGCCATTCCCACCAGCGTGTTCGACACCCAGATCGTGGCCGGATTCCTCGGCCTGTCCACGCCCTCGCTCTCCCGCCTGGTCGACCAGATGCTCGGCGTCTCACTACCCAAGGCGGACCGACTGTCTGATTGGCTGGTCCGGCCCATTTCGGAACGCCAGATCTCGTATGCCCTCAACGACGTCGCCTACCTGCTGGAGCTGCGCGCGGTGTTGACCGAGAAGCTGGCGGCACTGGGACGCCTGGAATGGGCCCTCAACGAGTGCGACCAGGTGTTGGGTGACCGCACTCCGGCCCGCGTCCCCGAAGAGGCCTGGTGGAAGTTGGGCGACATTCGCGGCATGTCACGGCGCTCGCGCGCCGTGGCGCAGGAGGTGGCCGCCTGGCGTGAACGCACGGCCGCGGAGTCCAACCGGCCCCGCCGCATGGTCTTGTCCGACCTGGGGCTCCTCGCCCTGTCACAGCGGCCTCCGCGCAACGGGGACGAGCTCCGCGCCACCCGTGGCGTCGACGGCCGCCACCTGGCCCAGGGCCGGGCCGCCGCCATCATGCAGGCCGTCGAGCGGGGCCTCGACCTCCCGCCGGACCAGATCCGCATGCCCTCGGAAGGACGTGACGCGCCCGCCCCCCCGGCCGCGGTTGCCGTCTGCTCGGGTGTGGTGCGCCAGATCGCCGACGACCTCGATTTCGACCAGGGTCTCCTCGCCACGCGCGCCGACATCGCCCAGCTGCTCTGCGGCGAGCCGAGCCGGCTCGATACGGGTTGGCGGCGCACGATCGCGGGGGACCCGCTGCGGCGACTCATCGCCGGTGAGGTGGCAGCCGCCTTCGACCGCCGCGGTCACCTCGTGATGGAGGAGCGCTCCGGGAAGGTCCTCCCGGCTCCTAGTTGACGAGCTTGTCCCGCCCTTCCCAGTAGGGCTGGCGGAGCTTGTACTTCTGCAGTTTTCCCGTCGCCGTCCGGTCGAGCGCCTCACGCAGCTCGACGCTCGTCGGTGCCTTGAAATGGGCCAGCCGCTCGCGGCAGTGGGCGATCAGCTCCCCCTCGGTGACACTGGATCCCTCGCGCACGACCACGAGCGCCTTGATCGTCTCGCCCCATTTCTGGTCGGGCACGCCGATCACCGCCACCTCGGCCACGGCCGTGTGCTGGTACAGGCAGTCCTCGACCTCAATGGACGAGACGTTCTCTCCACCGGTGATGATCACGTCCTTCTTGCGGTCCGAGATCACCAGGTAGGCGTCGTCGAGGTGACCACCGTCGCCCGTGTGGAACCACCCGCCTTGCAGCGCCGCCTCGGTCTCGAGGGGCTGCTCCCAGTACCCCGCAAAGACGTGATTGGAGCGCGCCAGGATCTCGCCGTCCTCGTCGACCGCGATCTGAACGCCCAGGGCCGGGGTGCCGGCCCGGCTGAGCAGGCGTGACCGCTCGGCGGTGCCCAGCCCGTCCCACTCGGCCGGGGCCCGGTTGATGGTGAGCAGCGGCGCCGTCTCGGTCAGGCCGTAGATCTGGATGAACTCCCACCCCAGCTCGGACTCCACCCGCTCGATGGTCTTGGACGGCGGCGGTGCGCCCGCCACCACGATGCGAACGGTGCCGCTCCCTGGGACCTCCCGTCCCTCGGCAGCGCGTGTCCCGGCCGCGCCGAGGATGGCGGCCACCACAGCCGGCGCGCCACAGAGCAGCGTCACGCCGTGCTGTTCGACGCGCGAGAGGATGTCCTCTCCATCGATCTTGCGCTGCACGATGTGCGTGCCACCCATGCCGGTCACCGCATAGGGCATCCCCCATCCGTTGCAGTGGAACATGGGCAGCGTGTGCAGGAGCACGTCACGGTCGCTGACGCCGGTGTGCCACCCGAAGGTGGCTGCGTTCACCCAGCAATTGCGCTGCGTCAGCTGCACGCCTTTGGGTCGCGCGGTCGTGCCCGACGTGTAGTTCACGGAGCAGGCCGCGTCCTCCTCGGGCTCCCAGGCCCGCGGGAGCGCGCCCTCCGGCGCCGGCGCGAACAGGGCTGCGTCGTCGTTCCCGTCGAGGCAGAAGCGGTGCGCCACCTTGATGGAGCCGACCTCGTCGGCCAGGTCCGGGTCGTACAGGAGGACGGACGCCCCGGAATGCTGCACGACATAGGCGATCTCGTCGGAGGTCAGGCGGAAGTTGATCGGCACCAGCGTGCGCCCGTACCCGCTGACGCCGAAATAGGACGTGAGAAAGCGTCCGGAGTTCGGGCTGACGATGGCGACACGCTCCCCGTGGTCGACTCCGAGATCGTCGAACGCCAGGGCCATGCCCCGGGCCCGCGCCTCGAGTTCGCCGTAACTGATCGTCCCGAAGGAACCCGGCACCGCCGGCTCGTCCACCACCGCCGTCCGGTGTCCGTAGACCAACGAGGCCCTGTTGAGGAAGTCGGCCACCGTGAGTGCGACCCGCATGCCACCCCCGATCTCTCCTGCTCGGCTTGACCCGCGCCGCCGACCCTACCGGACGGCGGACGCCGCCTTCCTAGAAGTGACCGAGGACAGGGTGCGGCACGTAGGGCTTTTCCAGCGCGGCGACCTCGTCCTCGGAGAGGTGCAGTTCCTCGGCGGCCAGCGCGTCCTTCAGGTGCTTCTTCTTGGTCGCGCCGACGATCGGTGCCGACACGCCCGGCTTGGCCAGCACCCAGGCCAGCGCCACCTGGGCCGGCGTGACATCACGCGCGCCGGCGATCTCGACCACAGCGTCGACGACGTCGAAGTCGGTGGGTTGGTCGTAGAGGTAGTCCGTGAAGGCATCAGTGCTCGAGCGGGTGGTGTGCCGCCCACCGTCGCGGGTCCGGTTCCCCGCCAGCATCCCCCGCGCCAAAGGACTCCAGGGGATGCACCCCACACCCTGGTCGAGACAGAGCGGAATCATCTCGCGCTCCTCCTCGCGGTAGACGAGGTTGTAGTGGTTCTGCATGGAGACGAACTTCGTCCAGCCGTGCGCCTCAGCCGTGTACTGCGCCTTGGCGAACTGCCACGAGAACATGCTGCTGGCTCCGATGTAGCGGGCCTTGCCGGACCGCACGACGTCGTGCAGCGCCTCCATCGTCTCCTCAATGGGCGTCCGGGGGTCCCAGCGGTGGATCTGGTAGAGGTCCACGTAGTCCAGCTTGAGGCGTTTCAGCGATGCGTCGATACCCGCCAGGATGTGCTTGCGGCTCAACCCTCCCCCGTTCTCGCCGGGACCGACCGGCATGAACACCTTCGTGGCGATGACCACCTCGTCCCTGCTCAGGAACTTCGGCACCAGTCGGCCGGTCGCCACCTCGCTGGCGCCTCCCGAATAGGCGTCAGCGGTGTCGAAGAAGGTCACACCCCCCTCGACGGCAGCCCGGACGATCGGCTCAGCGGCGTCTTCGTCGATGACCCAGGGCCGATCGCTGTCGTTTCCGAATCCCATCATCCCGAGACAGACTTTCGAGACCCGGAGTCCGGACGTTCCAAGATTCGTGTAGTTCATGGCTGACCTCGCTTGTGCGGAGACGCGACAACACCGCCGTCCGCATGCTTACCAGCCTTCACCCCGACGTCGTACCGGCAGTCTCTCCCGAGATCAACGGCGGTGCGGGCCCAAAAGCCTCAGGAGCAGTCCTTCGGGGCGCATTCCCCGCCACCATGATCGTGGTCGTAGCCACTGCCACTGTCGCCGTCACTCCCACTCGCGTAACCGCTGCCCTCGCCAGTCCCGTATGCATTTCCAGTCCCGTCACCGCTGCCATGGCCGTGGCAGTCGCCGTCACCGCCACTCCCGGTGGAGCCGGTGGAACCCGCGGAACCGGTCGAGCCGGTGGAACCCGTCGAGCCGTCGGAGCCCGTCGAGCCCGTCGAGCCGTCGGAGCCCGTCGAGCCGTCGGAGCCCGTCGAGCCGTCGGAGCCCGTCGAGCCGTCGGAGCCCGTCGAGCCGGTGGAGCCCGTCGAGCCGTCGGAGCCCGTCGAGCCGTCGGAGCCCGTCGAGCCGGTCGAGCCGGTGGAACCCGTCGAGCCGTCGGAGCCGCTTCCGATACTCCCGCCGCCGCCGACCGGAGCCGCTCCACCAGACGCTGACGAAACCGGAATGGTCGTCGTCGAACCCGGCGGCGTGGTTGTGGTGGTCGAACTCGGCGGCGTGGTTGTGGTGGTCGCTGTTGGGGTCGATGTACCCGTCCCGCTCGGGGTCGGAGGGCTTGATCCGGTTCCACCCACGCTCACGGCTCCGGCCGGTGGCGAAGCGCTCTGTGGTGACGGTGCGCTTGCCACCACGGCGACGGCGGGGGCTTGTGCTGCGTTCCCCACGGAGCCATTGGACTGAACGCCGACCGTGCCGGCACTGGCGGATCCTGCCGGCGCCCCCACGTTGGCAGAGGGAGGGGCCGTCGTCGTCGTGGTGCCGAACGGTGAGACACCCGGAGCAGCCGGACCGCGGGCGGACAGGACGGATTGGCCGATCGGTCCGGTACCAATGGTCAGCCCGGCCACGGTCGAGAGCGCGGCTGCCGCAACCGCTCCCGCGGCGACGAGCCGGTTGCGGACGAAGTACAGCATCGGCGCAACGACCGTCTCCTCCCCGACAGAGAGTGGCGGCGTCTCGGGCAACGGGTGCCCGAACGACTGCGACGCGAAGATCTCTTCGAGCGTCGCGTGATCGTTCGCATTAGCCCCTTCGGGCTTCGACCCCCCCATGATCCTCCACAACAATCGTCTGTCCGTCAGGGCTCAAACCGCTCGGAGTCTCGGCCCCGAGGTTCAGACGCCCCCTCACGTTCAACCATATAGCGGGAGTATCGACATGAATACGAGGAAACTCGAATCTGTCGGGAATTAGTTTGAACCGTTGTGTGCAGTTTGAAAACCCGACTTCTGCTGCACGCTCAGTGCATGAATCACGCGACGTTTTGCGTGGTTGTGACGTCGTTGTCCGACACGCGAAGTGCGCGCGCGACGGCCTGTTACTGATCCCCAAGTCGTGACGCCGCGCGGACGCGCTCGTTGCAATCAGCTCGCAACCGAACGGCAATTTGCCGTTGTTAGAGCGGCGTCGTACTGACGGCTTGGTCGACAGTGCCGACCGCGCCGTTCACGGCGCTCGTGGCCGGTGCCACCGGCGGGACAGCACTGCCAAGTTGCGCGGCGACGGTCGTGACGGTCGAACCGACCGGGCTCACCGTGCTGCCGGCGCCGACCGGCATCGGCGTCGCGGGACCGCGTCCCACCTGAGGTGGCGCCGGTCCGCCCGCCCCACCGGCAGACCCAGCAGGTGGTGCGGTCGGCGGAGGCGCTGCGGTCCCGGTCGTGCTGGACGCGCCGATGAGGGTCACGTGCCCGCTCGATGCTGCGGCCGCCCCGTGCGGTCCACCCGACGGTGTGCCCGACGACACTGCACCGGAAGCCGCGTCGCCCGTGCGCGAACCCGGAGCGGTCGGCCCCGTTGATCCCGTGCCCGGGGTGTGGGATCCACTGTGCGTCCGGACTGGCCCCTGTTGTCCTTGGGCGAGGTGATGCAGAACGCCGTGCTGACCCGTTCCGGACGTGACTCCGGCGACCACCAGCGCGACAAGTGCGCTCAGAGCTGCGATTGTCCAATAGCGGCTGGTCTCACGTCCCCGCTGTGTCGAGGCCGACGCCACAGCGTCTCGGTCGCCCAGCCCTGCACCGCCAACGCAGGACGCAGGCTCGAGGCTCCGGGCCGACGACCGCCTGCGACCCGCTCCCGAGGACATCGCGCCAGGGCGTGACCTGGTCTGCAGCCCCGCCTGCTCTCCTGCGCGAAGCACCGGAGCAGACGTCGACCGTGGGCTCTGCCCGCGCCCCACGAGAGGATCCTCAGCGTTCGCACCGGCAGCCATCCCTTTTGGCTCGGCCCTCGGGTCCCCGGACGGCCTGCTGCGTTCTTGTGATCGAAAGACCTCTTCCAGACCGCCGATGGCACACGCATCGCGACGGTTCTCGCCCATGCCCCCTCCTTCCGTCCGTTTCGTCCCCCGCTGTCTGCACGATGGCTTGCATCACGCGCCCCGACGGGTCCTCCCTCCGGTAGCGAGGCTCTCTCCGTTCGCTCGACGGCGGCTGGACCGGCTGATGGCCAAGCCCATCAGCAGCGATCCCACACCGATCACCACTTCGAGGAACAACGGGGCGCCTGTGGAAGCAAGCGACGAAGCGCCCGAGGCTGCCGTCGCCACCGTCGGCGCGCTCACCGGCCCGGGGTTGGCCACCAGGGCCGCTGGCACCGGCGCCGCCACGACGCCGACGAAGCGGCGGCCGCGGGCGTCCCCGCACCCGAGGTCGGGGAGGAGGTCGACGGCGAGGTGACCGGCTGCGGGCAGGCAGCGGCCGCGTCGCCCCCGAGAGCGGCCTGCACACCGCAGAGAGTCACCGGCACCGTGGCGCCCGTTCCGGGGGTTCCCGGTGTGCCGATGGAGGTCGTCCCCGAGCTCGTGCCGGTGCAGGTGCCGTCGGACGTGCCCTCGAGGGCGGCCGACACAGCGCAGACCGTCACGGGAGCAAAGACCGGGACGGACCCCGGCGCCGTGCTGGTCGTGACGTGAGTGGGCTCACACGAGTTGTTCGCCGTGCCCGCCACCGCGACCACGACGCTGCACGCGTTCACCGGAATGACGCCGTCGACCGGAGCGCTCTGGCTCCCGTCGTTGGTGGGCAGGTCGTTGACGAGCGGAAACCCGGCGTCGGGCATGCACATGCCGTTGGACGAACCATCAACCTCGACCACCGCGCCGCAGGCGGTCACCGGAACGAAGACGTCGGCGGCCTGGCCCTGTTGGCTCGTCGGGTCGGATTGCTGGGTGCAATTGGCCGAGCTATTGCCGTCGATCTCAGCGATGACAGCACAGACGGAGACGGGTACCTCGGCATCGACAACGCCGGTCTGGCTGGCGGGGCCGCTCGTTCCGGCCGTGTTGCAACTGCTCGAGGTGTTGCCGACGAGGCCGACGTTGACGGAGCAGATGGTCACCGGCGCGTCGGCGTTGATGGCGCCGTTCTGCGACGTTGACGCGGACGAGGCGTTCGCGAGGCCGAACGCAGCGGCTTCTTGGCCCAGCAAGCCGATCGCGTTGTCCTGCGCCGTCACCGGAACATTGACGTCGGCGAGCCCGCCGGGCTGGTTCAGTCCGACCGACGTGGTCGAGCACCGGCTGCTGGCGTCGGCCCCAATGCCCACGGAGAGCGAACACGCGTTGACCGGCGCGGCAACGTTCGCCACGCTGGAGGACTGTCCGGTCGTGTTGGTGCCGGTGGTCGAGTCCTGCCCGGGCAGCGCCGTGCCACCGAGCTCGTTCGTCACCGCCGTGATCGGCGCCGCGACGGACGCCGGCAATGCGGGGAGCGAATCCGAAGTCGGCACTGGCGGGACCGGAGCCGAAGAACCGGTTGCCTGGGCGACTGCGGCGGCGGCGGCACTCTGCACCGCCTGCACCGTTGTCTGCAGACTGGTGGGTGGCGACGCGGCGCCTGCAGGCGCCACGCCGGCAACGACGCCGACCACCAGAATCAGTCCACTCGTGAGGGCACCGAGGGATGCCCAGCGAATCTGTCTCATTTCGTTGCTCCTTTGGTAGAGAACGCACACCCGCTGAGAGCCGGTGCCCATCCCTCTTGCCGGGAGAAACGAGAAACCTCGTGACGGCATGCGAACGTGCCCAAGAATTGTGAATCTCCGGCCGCTGCATGTGCGTCTGTTGACGTACCGCTGCGAGAAGCCCTTCGATTCGTATGACGTCGGGCGTCGTCCAGTACGTTCGTCACCGGCAGACACCCGGCGCACGAAGCGCCCCGCTGTGCTTGGCGACTACCCCCGCGAACGGCGGAAGTACCGGCTCAGCGTCTCTTCTTGTTGTTGATAGGACGATCCGATGCCCGAGCCGTAGAGCGAGGTCGGCTCCTCGAGCATGCGTTCGAAGGTCAGCTTGCAGACCGCCTGGCCGTTCTCGACCATGAACGGGACATCATGTGCGCGCACCTCCAGTGCCGCGCGCGACCCGCGGAAGCCGCCGGTGGGGTCGAACCCGAAGCCGGGATCGAAGAACCCCGCGTAGTGCGTGCGCAGCTCGCCGCTCGTCGGGTCGTAGGCGGTCATTTCGGCGGCCAGGTCGGGCGGGATACTGACCGCCTCGTTCGACATCAAGAGGTAGAAGCGTTTCGGCGACAAGACGAGGCGGTCACCGTCCTCCCGAAAGACGGGGTCCCAGAACGGCATCGGGTCCACTTCTCCGCCCGATGTCAGGTCGAGCAGGGGGGCGCTGTCGCGGGTGCTGTGGCCGACCTGCCCCCGTTCGTCGCCCCGCAGATCGAGCCCGAGGAAGAGTCCGTTCGAGAGGACCAACTCGTCCACGGGCACTGGTGCCCCAGAACGGTAGAGAATCGGCTCTTCGAGATGTGTCTGCCGGACCTCGTCGTCATTGAGCCACGGGCGCCCGATCGACAGGCGCAGCTGGTTCAGCGTCAGATCCTCGCGGACGCGGACGGCGAAGGAGAGCGGCACGACCTCCAAGTACAGGGGGCCCTGATACCCGGGCGCCACCTCGTCGAAGCGGTCGCTGTGGTCGGTGATGACTCTGGTGAAGACGTCGATGCGTCCCGTCGAGCTCTTGGGGTTCGCCTTGCCCCGCAGCCCGGCCGGCAGGTCCAACCGCTCCTTCAGCTCAATCAGGTAGGGGCACCGCGCTTCGAGCATCGCCCCGTCGCCGCGGAGGTCGATCTCGTCGAGGATGTAGTCCTTGAGCTTCCGCTCCACAGAATCGGCCCCGGGCAGGAAGCTGCAGCGGATGCGGAGGGCTCTCTCTCCGAGGCGGAGGTCCAGGCTGGCGGGCTGCACGTTGGCGTCGGGGATGTTGAAGCGCCCGGCATCGATATAGCCGGCCCGGATGGCCCGCTCGAGGAGTTGGCCCGGAAGCACGCCTTCGGAGGTCGAGTGCAGGTTCAGGACCACGCCTCGCAATGGCTCGCGTTCTCTGGGGCCGGGCACACCCAGAGCAAAGCACGTGGCGCGTCGGCACGAAAGAGCCAGGGTGGGGACAGCGTCGGGCACAGCCTGTGGACGACTTGGGGAAGATTTCGCGAACACGGGGGTTCCGCAGGAAGGAACCCGTCGTCCACAAGGGGCGTGTCCCGACTCCGCTTGGAGGCCGCTCGCCTCGGCACGACGCGTCGTGACGAGCCAGTGGGCAGGCGCGGCGCCACCTGGTCCAGCCGCGGCATCACCCTGGTGCAGAGCGGTGACGTGCTAGAGAAAGTCCGAACAAGGGTTGGCTCGAGGAGCCCCATGCGGCGGAGAGGGGAGTGTGACCCGGGTGCCAGCAGCGGACGCGCACGCCCACGGCGACGAGGGCCACGAGGAGGCGGACCTCTCCCTGCGGGACCGCCCGATCGACCTGGTCGACATCGCCCGGGTCCTCGGGGAGTCGGCCCATGTCGAGCGTCTGGGTGGGGTTGCCGTCCGGACCTGGAGGGATGAGCTCACGCTGATTCAGGAGTCGCTGCGCTACGTCCGGACCATCCTCGCCGCGGATGTGGCGATCCTGTCGCACGCCGGCTCGCCGGAGACCGCAGGGCCACGTAGCGTCGACGACCTCGCGAACGTGCTCGCGGCCAGCCCACAGGACCCGACGGTCGGAGCCCGGTGGCGAGGACGTCGATCCCGAGATCGATCCGGGTCTCTTCATCCGTGCAGACCACTTGCTGGCTGCGCACCGGGAGATGGCTGGGGTGAACCTGTCCTCGCCGGCCGCCGCGACTCGTCTCCAGGCGCTGCTCGAAGACCAGCTCGCCATCCTGACCGAGCGACAGGCGGCCGTCGAGGCCCGCCTCCAGCAGATCAGGGCGCTCATCATCCGCCGCTACCGGGATGCGGCCTCGGCGGTCCGCGACCAGTCGGCCTGACGCCGGCCTCAGGGCCCGTTGCGAACGGCATAAGCTGACGGGTCGTCAGATTCGGCGCCCGGCAGCCGCCGCGTGCGCCCGCCCCCGGAGGTCCCATGCTCGACTACGTCATCCGATCCGGCACGGTCATCGACGGGACCGGGGACCCCGGCCGGTTGGCCGATGTGGGCATCCGCGATGGCCGGATCGTCGCCGTCGGAAAGGTCGACGAGGCGGGGGCGACTGAGCTCGACGCGGGCGGACTGACCGTGATGCCCGGCGTGGTCGACCCCCATACGCACTACGACGCGCAGCTCTTCTGGGACCCTCTGGCGTCCCCCTCCAACGTGCACGGCGTGACCACCGTCATCGGGGGCAACTGCGGATTCACGCTCGCCCCCATCAACGCCCAGGACGCCGACTACATCCGCCAGATGATGGCCAAGGTCGAGGGGATGCCGCTCGCCGCGCTCGAGAACGGCGTGCCGTGGAACTGGTCGAGCTTCGGGGAGTACCTCGACCGGCTGGAGGGCCGGCTCGGCGTCAATGCCGGATTCCTGGTCGGGCACTGCGCCCTGCGGCGCAAGGTCATGGGCGCAGACCGCGGCGAGGAAGTGGCGAACGACGACGAGATCGCCGCCATGCGCGCGCTGCTGGCCGAATCCCTCGCGGCGGGCGGTCTGGGGTTCTCCTCGTCCCAGTCGCGCACCCACTCCGACGGCGACGGCCGTCCCATCAGCTCGCGCTTCGCCGACCGCCGCGAGATGCTCGCCTTCTGCGAGGAAGTGGCCGCTCATGAGGGCACCACGCTCGAGTACATCACCAACGGGTGCCTGGACTCCTTCAGCCCCGAAGAGGTCGACCTGATGACCACCATGAGCCTCACCGCCCAGCGGCCGCTGAACTGGAACGTACTGACCGTCGACGCCCGCTCCGCCGACCGCATTGAGCATCAGCTCTCCGCCTCTTCAGCCGCCGCTGCCGCGGGCGGGCAGATCGTCGCCCTGACCATGCCGACACTCGTCCCCATGAACATGAGCTTCCGCACGCACTGCGCCCTTTTTCTCATCCCGGGGTGGGGCGATGTGATGGGGCTCCCCGAGGCGGAGCGCATGCGCCAGCTGGCCGATCCCGCCGTGCGGGCCCTTCTGGACGAGCGGGCGCACAGCAAGGAGGCCGGCGTCTTCCGCGGCCTGGCCCGCTGGGGAACCTACGTGATCGGTGACACCTACGCAGAGGCCAACGAGGGGTGCGCGTTCCGCCGCGTGGCCGACGTCGCCGCCGAGCGGGGGACGGCACCCTTCGACACCCTCCTCGACATCGTGCTGGCCGACGATCTGCGCACCGTGCTGTGGCCCAACACCGACGACGGCGAAGAGGCCACCTGGGCGCTGCGGGCCGAGATCTGGAGCGACCCCCGCGCCATGGTGGGCGGCTCCGATGCCGGCGCGCACCTCGACCGGATGTGCGGCTCGAGCTATCCGACCGCCTTCCTCGCCGACTGCCTGCGGGGCCGCAAGCTCGTGCCGGTCGAGAAGGCCGTGCACATGCTGACCGAGCAGCCGGCCCAGCTCTTCGGGCTGCGCGACCGGGGATCGATCCGCGAGGGCTACGTGGCCGACCTCTTCGTCTTCGACCCCGAGACCGTCGACTCCGAGCCCGCGCGCCTCGTCCACGACCTTCCGGGCGACACGCCTCGCCTCTATGCCGGCTCGCACGGGGTCGTCCGCGTCCTGGTCAACGGGATCGAGACCATCCGAGACGGCGCGCCCACCGGTGCCTTGCCGGGCACGCTCCTGCGGTCCGGCCGCGACACGGCCTCGGTTATTCCGACCCCGGCCTGAGCCCCGAGGTCCGGCGTCGCCGTCTAGCCTGCCTCCGGTGACGCCCGACCCCAACGATCCGGTGCTCGCCGTTGACGAACCACCTCCGGCAGGGCCTCCTGGCGTCGAGCATGCCCTCGCGCCGCCCCCGTCCAACCCCCACCCCACGCGCTGGATCAAGGAGGCGGCCATTGTCGTCGTGGTCGCCGTCCTGGTGGCGGTGCTCCTGCGGGCGTTCGTGGTCCAGACCTTCTTCATCCCGTCCGGGTCGATGGAGCCGACGCTGCAGATCGGGGACCGCATCCTGGTCAACAAGCTGAGCTACCACCTGCACGGGGTCGATCGGGGCGACATCGTGGTCTTCTCGCGTCCGCCGGCGGAGAATTGCGGCGGGCCCGAGGTGAACGACCTCGTCAAGCGCGTCATCGGGCTCCCGGGCGACGTCATCTCGCTCTCCAGCGGGAATGTCTACGTCGACGGGAAGCGACTCGACGAGAGCTGGCTCCCGTCGTCCGAACAGGGCATCACCGTTGCGGGACCGGCCGGAAACAGCTCCAACCTGGAGCACCCCTACCGCGTCCCGGCCGACAATTACTTCGTCATGGGGGACAATCGCACCGACTCGTGCGACAGCCGGTACTGGGGACCCATCGACCGGTCACTCATCGTCGGCAAGGTCGAACTCCGCGTCTGGCCGCTCTCGTCCCTGCACATCTTCTGAGCTTCGCCCCGAGCTTGCTCCCGCCCGCGGCCGACTGCCCGGCCTCAGCTTTCTCCTTCGGTCTCCGCGCTGACCCGGGCCACCGCTGCCACGCTCTGGCCCTCGTCGAGGTTCATCACCCGGACCCCGGTCGCGTCCCGACCCTGCGAGGCGATCTCGCGAGCCTGCGTGCGGATCACGACGCCACCCGATGAGACCAACAGAATCTCCTCGTCGAGCGCGACCATGAACGCCGCGACGACCGTGCCGCGCTTGCCGGTCAATCGGATTCCCCGTACCCCCTGCCCGCCGCGGGCCTGACGGTTGAAGCGCTCGAGCTTCGTGCGCTTGCCGTACCCGGCATCGGTGACGATCAGGATGTCGGTGTCGTCCGCCGCCACGTCCAGGGACACGACGGCGTCCCCGGCCCTGAGGCGGATCCCCCGCACGCCGGCAGCGTCTCGCCCCATGGCCCTCACGTCCGTCTCGTTGAAGCGGATGGTCATGCCGCTGCGCGTCACCTCGAAGAGATCGTCGTCACCCGACGTGGCGACCACGCGGACCAATTCGTCGCCCTCGCGCAGGTTGATGGCGATGAAGCCCTCCCGGCGCGACTTGTCGTATTCACTCAGGGCCGTTTTCTTGATCTGACCCAGCGCGGTGGCGAACACGAGGAACTGGTCGGGGGAGAACTCGCGCGTGGCGATGATGGCCGTGATCGACTCGTTCGGCGCCAGCGGCACCAGGTTGACCGCCGCCGTTCCCCGGGCCGTCCGGTCCTTCATCGGGATCTCGTGGCCGCGGAGACGGTAGACCTTCCCCTGGTTCGAGAAGAGCAAGAGGAAGGCGTGGGCTGAGGTGTGGACCACCTGGCTGACCAGGTCTTCCTCCTTCAGCCGGGCCCCCTGGACGCCCCGGCCGCCCCGGCCCTGAGTCCGGAAGGCGACCGCGGCCACCGACTTGATGTAGCCGGCGCGTGTCATCGTCACGACGATCTCCTCGTCGGAGATCAGGTCCTCCACGCCCATCTCACCCGGATCGTGGGTGATCACGCTGCGGCGCGGGTTGGCGTACTTCTCACGAATCGCCGTCATCTCGGTCTCGATGACGCCGCGCAGCTTGTTGTCGTCCGACAGGATGGCTTCGAGCTCGGCAATGGTGGCCCGCAGCTCCTCCATCTCCGCCTCGAGCTCCGAGCGACCCAGACGGGTCAGGCGGCCGAGCGTCATGTCCAGAATGTGGGTGGCCTGCACCTCGGTGAACGAGAAGGGGTCCGCCATCAGCGCCGTGCGGGCCTCGGGTCGGTCGGCCGACGCCCGGATGGTCGCGATGACGGCATCGAGCATGTCGATGGCGCGCAGGAGGCCCTCGACGATGTGCGCCCGGTTGCGCGCCTTGTCCAAGCGGTAGGCCGAGCGGCGCTGAATGACCTCAATCTGGTGATCGATGTAGTGCGAGAGCACCTGGGCCAGGTTCAGCGTCCGGGGCACGCCGTCCACCAAGGCCAGCATGTTGACGCCGAAGCTGGTCTGCAGCGGCGTCTGCTTGTAGAGGTTGTTCAAGACCACGTTCGCGTTGGCGTCGCGCTTCAGCTCAATGATCAGGCTCGGCTGCTGATTGGCCGACGCGTTGCGCATACCGCTGATGCCGTCGAGGTCGCCGGCCCGGACCAGCTCGGTGATCTTCTGCTCGATCACCTCGACGGAGGTCTGGTACGGAAGTTCCGACACGACGATGCGGTCGCCGCTCCGGCCCTCTTCGATCTCGGCGACAGCCCGCATCTTGATGGAGCCCCGGCCCGTCCGGTACGCGTCGAGGATGCCCTGCCGGCCGAGGATCTGCGCTCCCGTCGGAAAGTCGGGTCCCTTGACGAACTCCATGAGCTCGTCGGGCGTGGCCTCGGGATTGCGCAGCACGTGCAGGGCGGCGTCGATGACTTCGCCCATGTTGTGCGACGGGATGTTGGTCGCCATGCCGACGGCGATGCCCTGCGACCCATTGACGAGCAAGTTGGGGAAGCGGCCCGGGAGCACCACGGGCTCTTGGGCCGAACCGTCGTAGTTGGCCACCATGTCGACGGTCTCTTCGTCGATGTCGGCCATCAGCTCGAGGGCGAGCGGCGCCAGGCGGCACTCGGTGTAGCGCATGGCCGCCGCGCCGTCGTCGGGACCGCGGCCCCCGAAGCTGCCGTGCCCGTCGATCAGCGGGTGGCGGAGGGAGAACTCCTGCACCATGCGCGCCAGCGCCTCGTAGATGGCCGAGTCGCCGTGCGGGTGGTAGGTCCCCATGACCTCGCCCACGACCTTGGCGCACTTGCTGTGCGGGCGGTCGGGACGCTGCCCATTGTCGAACATGGAGTAGAGGATCCGGCGGTGCACCGGCTTGAGTCCGTCGCGCACGTCGGGAAGCGCGCGGGCGACGATGACCGACATGGAGTACTCGAGAAACGAGCGCTCCATCTCCTCCTGGATCTCAATCGGCTCGATCGAACCACTGACCGGTTCCTCGGCCCCGGGTGGGGTCTCGCTGCCCCCGCCCGATCCCGCTCCCCCGCGGCCCGAACCGCGCGTCGACTGTGGCATGTGCTCCCTACTTCCCGTCCGGTCGCTCAGATGTCGAGGAATCGGACGTCTTTGGCATTCGTCTGAATGAAGTGGCGCCGCAGCTCCACGTCGTCACCCATGAGGATGGAGCAGACCTCGTCTGCCGTCGCCGCCTGCTCGACGTTGATCTGCAGCAGCGAGCGCTTCCCCGGGTCCATGGTGGTATCGCGCAGCTCGGCGTAGTCCATTTCGCCGAGCCCCTTCAGCCGGTTGAAGTCGTGCTTGTGGTCGGGGTGCTCGGCCAGGAAGGCCACTCTGGCCGCTTCGTCCTTGAGATAGATCTTCTCCTTGCCGACCAGCGTCGAGTACAGCGGCGGCTGCGCGACGTAGACGAAGCCACCTTCGACCAGGGGCTTCATCTGGCGGTAGAAGAACGTCAGGAGGAGCGTCCGGATGTGGCTGCCGTCGACGTCGGCGTCGGCCAGCAGGATCACCTTGTGGTAGCGGATCTTCTCGACGTCGAACTCCTCCGCCAGCCCGGCGCCGATGGCGGAGATCAGCGCCTGGATCTCCGCGTTCTTGAGCATCTTGTCGATCCGCGCCCGCTCGACGTTGAGGATCTTGCCCCGGATGGGCAGGATGGCCTGCGTGTGCGGGTTCCGGGCGTCCTTGGCCGAACCTCCGGCCGAGTTGCCCTCCACAATGAAGAGTTCGGACTCGCGCGGGTCGCGTGAGGAGCAGTCGGCCAGCTTGCCCGGCAGGCCGGCGCCGTCGAGCGCCGACTTGCGTCGGGTCAGGTCGCGCGCACCTTGCGCGGCCAGGCGTGCCCGCGCCGCCTGCATGGACTTCTGGACGATCTGACTGGCCTCGCGCGGGTTCTCCTCGAGCCACTCCGTGAGCTTCTGGTTCGTCGTCCTCTCCGCCAGGGAGCGGATGGACGTGTTGCCGAGCTTGGACTTCGTCTGTCCCTCGAACTGCGGATCGCGCAGGCGGACCGACACGATGGCCGTGAGTCCCTCCCGGATGTCCTCACCCTTGAGGTTCTCCTCCTTCTCCTTGAGGATGTTGCGCGCCCGGGCATAGCGATTCACCACGTTGGTCAGTGACTTGGAGAACCCCTCGACGTGCATCCCGCCCTCAATGGTCGAGATGCCGTTGGCAAAGGAGTGGATGGACTCGTGGTAGCCGGCATTCCACTGCAGCGCGATCTCGACTTCCTGGCCCTCCTCCGCCTGCTCGAACGACGCCACCTTGCGGAACAGCGACTCCTTGGACGCGTTGAGGTGCTTCACGAAGTCGACGATGCCGCCCTTGTACATGTAATTCGTCTTCGTCACGGGGTCGGTCCGCTCGTCGACGAAACGGATCTCGAGGCCCTTGTTCAGGAACGCCATGATCTGCATCCGCTCGACGATCGTCTGCGCCCGGAATTCGGTCTCTTCGAAGACGGAGGCGTCGGGCCAGAAGGTGACGGTCGTGCCCGTGCGGGGTTCCCCGGTGGCCCGGTCCTTCGGGGCCGGGGCCACAGCCTTGATCTTTTGCTTTACCTTCCCCCCCTTCTCGAATTCGGCCGACCAGTGCTGGCCGTCCCGGTCGACTTCCAGAATCAGGCGGATGGACAGGGCGTTGACGACCGAGATCCCGACGCCGTGGAGGCCACCTGAGACCTGGTAGCCCTTGCCGCCGAACTTGCCGCCCGCGTGCAGGGTGGTCAGCACGATCTCGGCCGTCGACTGCTTGGGGTACTTGGGGTGGGGCCCGACCGGGATCCCGGCCCCGTCGTCGCTGACCCGGCAGCCGCCGTCGGCCAGGAGGGTCACGTCGATCCGGGTGGCGCGGCCTGCCATGGCCTCGTCGACCGAGTTGTCGACCACTTCCCACACCAGATGGTGCAGCCCGGTCGGCCCGGTCGAGCCGATGTACATACCGGGCCGCTTTCGTACTGCTTCGAGCCCTTCGAGGATGGTGATGTCGTCTTCGGTGTACGACGCACCGGCCTCACCAGGTCTCTCATCCACCTTCACTGCCACAGGCGCGCCCTTTCAGAACGGAGGTCTTCGCGGTGCGTATCGAGTCCCCGGACGCTGACATCCGGCCTTTCGATGCGAACGCACCATTCTACCCGACAGCGGCCCCAATTCGGCACCTCTGAACGGTCGCGGCGGCGGCCACGTGTGTGTCGATCAGGGCCGCTCGACCACCACCTCCAGCCGGTCGATGGATGTCTCCCCGAGGTCTCGCAGGCGGGCCAAGATCTGGCCCGACTCCATCCGGGCTCGGGTCGCCCACGCCGGGTGCTCGACGGCCACGACGAGCACCCTGCCGTCGACCCGCTGGGGCCGCAGATGGCCGCCCAACTCGCTTCCCACCAGCTCCTCCCACCGGGTGAACACGGCCTCCATCACAGCTGGGGTCGGCGCCGACCCCAGCCGGCTCAACAGTCGGGGCATCGACTCGCCCACGGGGCGCGGGCCGCTGTCCTTCCGCCACCTCGTCACGGGGCACGCAAACTCTGCACGGGGAGCAGGCGTGTCACCGCGATCCCTTCCGGAAGGGGCGCGGCCGTCGTGAGGATCGATTGTCCGGCGGGCAGCTCGGCCACCAGGGCGCGGCTGCGGGCCGGGTCCAGCTCGGAGAAGACGTCGTCGAGCAGCAACGTCGGGATGAGGGACGTCCGGGCTCGGACGAGCTGGTGCACGCCCAGGCGCAGGGCCAGGGCCATGCAACGCTGCTCACCCTGGGACGCCTGGGTGCGGGCGTCCCTTCCCTCGATCTCGAGAACCAGGTCGTCCCGATGGGGCCCCACCGTGTTGACGCCGCGACGCAGGTCGTCCCTGCGTGAGACCCCCAACGCGTCCAGGAGGTCGCCCTCCCAGCTCCGGAGGTAGCGCTGCACCGTGAGGACGCGGTCCCCCGCACCCGCCAGATGCGCATAGGCCGACGCCACCAACGGATCGAGGTCCGCCACGAGCCGCTCGCGGGCGGCCACCAGCACCTTGCCGGCGTCGGCCAGCCGCTGGTCCCAGACGTCGAGCGTGGCGCTGATTTCCGCACCGTCCCGGCCCCCCGACTGCCGCAACAGGGCGGCGCGCTGGCGCAGAACCCGTTCGGTCTCGTCGGCGGCCCGCGCTCCTTCGGCGTCGAGCAGGGCCAGTGCGTCGTCGAGTACCTCCCGGCGTCCCTTCGGGCCCCCGCTGATGATGACGAGGTCCTCGGGCGAGAAAATCGTGCAGGGTGCTGCGGCGCCGAGTTCCCGCCTCCCGCTGACCGCCTTGCGATTCACCCTGGTGCGGCTCCGGCCGGCCGGCAGGATCTGAGCCTCCACCAGCGTGGGGCTGTCGCGCGACTCCAGTTCCGCCCGCACGACGGCACTTTCGGCCCCGGTCCGCACGATCGCCTCCGGGGGGGCACCGCGGAAGGAGCGCCGTGTCCCGAGATACGCCAACGCCTCGAGCACACTCGTCTTGCCGGAGCCGTTCGACCCCGTGATGACCGTCGTGCCCTCCGCGTCCAGGTCGATGCGCGCGCTGTGGAAGATGCGGAAGTCGGTCAGCTCCAGATACCGGACGCTCACCGCGGCGGCAGACCGCTCAGGAGACGCGCACCGGCATCAGGAGGTAGCGGAACTCCTGATCCTCGGCGCCGCGGACCGTGGCGGCGCGCGAGGCGTCCGCCGTCTCGACGATGACCTCGTCACCGGCGACGGCCTCGACGCCATCGATGAGATACGACGGGTTGAACGCAATCACAAGATCCTCACCGGTGTAGTCCCCGTCGACGGCCTCCGACGCGTCACCGACGTCCTGACTCTGCACGCTCAGGTCGACTCCGCCTTGACGCATCGACAGCCGCACCGGTGTCGTGTTGTCGCGCACCAGCAGCTGCACACGACGGAGAGCGGAGATGAAGCTCTCCTTGCCCAGATGGAGCCGATTCGGGTAGTGGTCCGGGATCAATTGCTTGTAGTCCGGGTAGCGGCCTTCCAGCAGCCTGGTGCTGATCTGGACGTTGCCCTGCCAGAAGGTGATCTCGTTGCTGCTGGCGGCCACGCCCACGCGGTTTGTGTCGGAGCCCTCCGAGATCGTCCCCGTCGGCAGTCTTTGCAGCTCGGACAACGCCCGGGCCGGCACCAGGAGATCCTCATCACCGGGAATTGTCTCCGAGTCGGGCAAATTCCGCATCGCCATGCGGTACGAGTCGGTGGCCACCATGCGGATCGTCCCGTCGACGCGCGACACGAGGACACCGGTCAGCAGGGGCCGACCGTCGTCGTGTGATGCTGCCCGCACGACCTGGCGGACCGCCTCGCCGAGCGCCGTCTCCGACAACTGCGTCGTCGGCTCATCCGTCTTCCCCACCGGGGGAAACTCCACCACGGGGTACGTGTGAAGTTTGAAGGTCGAGCGCGCTGCGCTGATGGTGATGTGATCGCCCTGGTCGGCGAACGTCACCGCTCCGGGCTCCAACCGGCGCACGATGTCGGTGGACAGCCGCGCCGGAATGACACAACTGCCGTCGTCGATACCGATGACCTCCCCTGTCACTTGCATCGTGAGATCGAGATCCGTGCCGGTCACGGTCAACGAGTTTCCGTCACACGTCAACAAGAGCCCCAGCAAAACGGGTGAGGAGCCACCACGACCTCCCACGGCGCGGCTCGCAGTGGCCAACATGTCGACGAGTGCATCGCGCTCGGATCTGAACTTCACCGCCGCCGGTCCTTTCGGGAGTTATCCCAGTCCTTCATCGCGTGAGGAGAGGTATATGTGTCTTGTAAAGGTAGTAAGGGGTGTGGATTGTGGATGACATGGTCCCACCCCTGCTCGACGAGGGGACGGCTGTCCCCATGGCGGTGTGGGTCGGGAGCGGCCTCGATGCTACGCGCGCGGCGTATCGGTGCGGCTTGGGGACAAGGGTCGGGACGATCCCCAGGACGGGTGGAGTCGGTCCACAGCCTTTGCCCTTGGCAAACCACAGCACGGTGCACGGCGAGAGGGGAGACGGAGTGATCAGGCCGAGCCGGCACGGATCTTCTGGATGAGCTCGGTGACCTGCTCGTAGATCTGTCGTCGTTCCTGCATCTGGCCGGCGATCTTGTCCACGGCGTGGATCACTGTCGTGTGGTCGCGCTTGCCGAAGACGCGTCCGATGGCGGGGTAGCTGTAGTCCGTGAGCTCCCTGGTCAGGTACATCGCGACCTGCCGCGCCGTGACGAGCGGCCGGGTGCGGCTCGGGCCGCAGATGGCATCGACCGAGAAGCCGTAACTCGCCGAGGTGGCGTCCAGGATCATCTGGGGGGTGATCCGGCGCGGCTCGCCGGCGAGGACCAGGTCGGAGAGGACTTTCTCCGCCTGGGCGAGCGAGATCGGCTCCTTGTTCAAGTTGGCGAAGGCGCAGATGCGGGTCAGGGCCCCCTCGAGCTCCCGGATGTTGTCCTTTACGTGGGACGCGATGAATTCGAGGACGTCGTCGGGCACGTCTTGATGTTCGCTGAGGGACTTGGAGCGCAAGATGGCCAGCCGGGTCTCGAGGTCGGGCGGGTCGATCTCGGTGATCAGACCCGAGAGGAACCGGCTGCGCAGGCGGTCCTCGAGCGTCTCGATCGACTTGGGGGGCCGGTCGGAAGTGAGGACGATCTGCTTGGAGGCGCCCTTGAGGTCGTTGTAGGTGTGAAAGAACTCCTCTTGCAGGCCCTCTTTGCGCTCCATGAACTGCACGTCGTCGATGAGGAGGACGTCGCAGTCCCGGTAACGCCGCTTGAAGGTCAGCGTGGTCGAGGTCCGCAGGGAGTCCACGAAGTCGTTCATGAAGGTCTCGGTCGTGACGTAGAGGACCTTGCGCCGGGGGTAGTTCTCCGTCACGTAGTTCCCGATGGCGTGGAGGAGGTGGGTCTTTCCCAGACCGGAATCCCCGTAGATGAACAGCGGGTTGTAGGAACGGCCGGGCGTTTCCGCCACCGCCTGGGCGGCGGCGTGGGCCAAGCGGTTGGACGAAGCGGCGACGAAGGTCTCGAACGTGAATTTCGTGTCGAGCTGGACGGCAGGCGATTCACGACCCGGACGGGTCGCCGAGGCGCTCGTGACCTGGGCTTCGGGTTCGGCCGGCAGGCCGAAGACCTGGTCCGTGGAGGGCTGGATCGGGGCCGCCGCCGGCTCGGGTTCCTGGACCTCGAGGCGGCCGCGGACAGGGGCGCCGACCTCGTTGGCCAGGGTGTCCTCAATCATGGGCAGGTAGCGGGACTCCACCCGTTCCCGGATGAGCCCGTTGGGGACGGAAAGGACGAACTCGCCGTCCGTGTAGGCCACCGGCTCGATTCCGGAGAGCCAGAGCTGCCAGGTGCTTTCGGACACCTGGTCGCGCAGCGACCCGGTGCAACGTGTCCAAAGATCTCCGGCCTGGGTCACTGCGAGTTCCGAACGCCCCTTCTCCCCCCTCGGCGTCCAGCTAGCAAGTTCGGAACGATCCTCGGTACGGGTAATTGGATGAACGTACACCGTGCCAGGCGGTGCGACTAGAGGCCATCGGCAAATCGCGCCTAACATGGCAGGACTCGCCGCCGGCGGCCGGAATCGATTCGAAGGCCGAGGCATGGAACCTGCGAAGAACCGGCTCCGGATTTGCCGTATGGCCGTTGCGAAAGGCTGAATTGACGTGAAGCGCACTTATCAACCGAACACCCGGAAACGGGCTCGCACCCACGGGTTCCGCAAGCGCATGTCGACCCGGGCGGGGCGGGCCATTTTGAAGTCGCGGCGGCTCAAGGGGCGCCACCGTCTCACCGTCTGAAGGCCTCCGGTGCCTGCACGGACGGTCGGACGCATCACCCGCCGCGCGGCGTTCGCCGAGCTGCAACGCTCACGTGCGCGTGGGGCCAGTGGCCCGGTGCGGGTGACGTTCGTGCCGGCTCCCACCGATGAACAGGGCGTCTTTCCCCAGGTGGGGTACGCAATTGGTCGGCACTGCGGCACTGCGGTGGTGCGCAATTCGCTTCGGCGCCGGGCCCGCGAGATCGTGCGGGCCACGGCCCCGACCCTGCCTCGCGGGAGCTACCTGGTGCGACTGAAGCCGGACGCGGCCGCGCTGGAGGCCCCGGTGTTCCGTCACGACGTGGCAACTGCTCTGGTGAGGGCCGGACGGGGACGGGGGCCGGAATGAGCCGACCCGAGAGCAGCCAGAGCCTGCCTGTTCGGATGGCCGTGGCGCTCGTGACCTGGTACCAGGGCGCCGCCTCGGGGCGGGTGTCCCCCTGTCGCTTCTACCCGAGCTGCTCCACGTACGCC
This sequence comes from uncultured Acidimicrobiaceae bacterium, assembly GCA_963738135.1. Classification (GTDB taxonomy): domain Bacteria; phylum Actinomycetota; class Acidimicrobiia; order Acidimicrobiales; family RAAP-2; genus Bog-473. The sequence goes on from CAVTVK010000003.1 coordinate 136,889, forward strand.
GCCGAGGCCTTCACGGTCCACGGGTTCTGGCGCGGCCTGGCCCTGAGCGCTCGACGACTGCTGCGCTGCCGTCCCTTCGGGCCCCACGGCGTGGACCTGGTGCCGGTGCGAGTCCACGCCCATGAACGGAGCCGTCCGTGCTGAGCCACCCCGTCCTGGCAGAGAATTCCCTGTTCAAGCTGGTCGGGGAGATCTTCCATCCCCTCTTCGAGCTGTTCGGGTACATCCTCGCCGGCCTCTACTCCGTCTGGCCCAACTACGGCTTCGCCATCACCGGGCTGACGATCATCATCATGCTGGCGCTGACGCCGGTGACGGTGAAGAGCACCAAGTCGATGCTGGCCATGCAGCGCCTGCAACCGGAAATGAAGAAACTCCAGGCCAAGTACAAGGGTCCGGAGAACCGGGAGCTCCTCAACCAGGAGATGATGAAGCTCTACAAGGAGAACGGGACGAGCCCCTTCGGGGCCTGCCTCCCCAGTCTCCTGCAGATGCCCTTCCTCATCGTCCTGTACTCGCTGATCCGCGGGCTGTCGTACGTGGTGCCCAAGGGTGACACCTATACGAACGCGGCTGGACACACAGTCAAGTGCCTCGCAAAGGCTGGTTGTGCCTCGCCGCGTTACATCCCGACCAGCTCGCAAATGCACCAATCACTGGTGGCCAGTAATGGCCAAATGCACTGGTGGTTCGGCATGGATTTGTCGTCCTCCCCGAGAGCCGTGTTCCACGGCGGAGTGCATCTCATTCCGTACCTGGTCCTTATTGCCGCAGCCATGTTCTTGCAGTACTACCAAATGAAGCAGATGAACAGCCGCAATCCTCAGGCTGCTGCGGCGAATCCACAGATGCAATCAATGCAGAAGTTTTTCCCATTGATCTTCGGTTTCATTTACCTAAATGTGCCAGCGGGAGCAACTATTTACATGGTCGTATCATCGGCCATGCGCATCGCAACGCAGGAATTCATGTTCCGTACCGGCATGGTGACCCCGGTCGTCCATGAGCGAGAGATCGGCTCGGGCGCCAAGGAGGGATCCGCCGCCAAGGAGAAGGAGAAACCCGAGAAACCCGCTCCCCCTCCGAAGCCGGCCAAGAAGGCGTCGAAGGCGACGGACGGCACGGCGGCCGCCAAGGCCACACTGCCGCCGTCGAAGAGCAGCTCCAAGACCAACGGCGCCAAGACGAACGGCCGGACGCCGACCAACGGAAAAAAGCCGTCTGCGGGAAAGCAAACGACAAACGGGTCGGCGACCAACGGCGACAACGTCGAGGACCAACCTGCACCCAAGGCCCACCCGCGGTCGCGCTCGAAGCGGACACGAAAGGCTCGATAACGCGTGGAGTGGGTTGAGGTGGCGGGCAAGACCGTCGAAGAAGCGACCGAACAAGCACTTGATCAGCTCGGGGTCGCCGTCGGCGACGCCGAAGTGATCGTGGTGGACGAACCGAAGACCGGGCTCTTCGGACGCGTCCGGGTCGAGGCGCGGGTCCGGGCGCGGGTTCGTCCCGTCGGGGCCCGGCCCCGGAGGGAGCGGGCGCGGCGGGGCGGGGGGAATAAGTCGGGTCAGGGCAGCCAGGGCACCCGCCAAGGCGGCCAAAGGTCCTCAGCGGGCGCTTCCGGACGGGATCAGAGCGAGAGCGCCGACTCGAACGGTTCGGGTGCCGTGAGCAGCAACGGCGCGAGCACGACGACGGCAGGCACGGGGAGCGGCACGAGCCGCTCTGCCAGGCGCCGACGGAATCGCAGCAAGGCGACGAGCACCGGCGCGGCGTCGGTGGAAGGCTCGAGGGACGGCGCAGGGAACGGCTCGGGGCGGCCGTCGGCCCAGAAGACTCCGCAGCGGAGCACCGAAGCGAAGGAGACAGTAGACATGGCCGAAGGAATGACGCTCGAGGAACAGGGCGAGGTCGGGCGGGCATTCGTGGCCGATCTCCTCAGCGAATTTGGCATGGAGGGGACGGTCGAGACCCGCCTTCTGGACGAGGACACCGTAGAGATCGCCGCTCTCGGCGAGGACCTGGGGATCTTGGTGGGCCCTCGGGGATCCACTCTGGCTGCTCTGCAGGACCTGACCAGGGCCGTGGTCCAGCGGCAGTGCCCGTCGCGGACAGACCGCATTTTGGTGGATGTCGCGGGCTATCGGGAGCGGCGTTCCGCCGCTCTCAAGCGGTTCAGTGTGCAGATCGCCCAGGAGGTGCTGGCCTCGGGTCAGGAGAAGGCCCTCGAGCCGATGAGCCCAGCTGACCGCAAGGCCGTGCACGACGCCATCAACGAGATGTCTGGGGTCGAGACCCGTTCCGAGGGTGAGGATCCCAACCGCCACATCGTCATCGCTCCAGCGAGCTGATCGGGCGCCGGTGCCCGGCGCCGGCGAGGGGGGTCACTCCCCCACCCTCCTGTACGACCTCCTCGGTGAGGCGCGCAGTCTGGGGTTTCTGGGTCCAGGCCCGTTGGAACCACAGATCCGGCACGCCGAGGGCTTCGGGGCCATCGCCCACCGACTGTTTCCCGACGACCCCCCGCGGCTGGTTGACCTGGGCGCCGGAGGCGGCCTGCCCGGGCTCGTCCTGGCTGCTGAGTGGCCCGAGGCCACCGTGGCGCTGCTGGAGGTGAACGGTCGCCGAGCCGCCTTTCTGCGCCGGGCGGTCGAGCGATTGCGCCTGGGCGACCATGTCTCGGTTCTTGAGGAGCGGGCCGAAGTCTGCGGGCGGGCCGCCGGCATGAGGGCGGGTTTCGACGGAGTAGTGGCCCGCTCCTTCGGCCGGCCGGCCGTGGTCGCCGAGTGCGCCTCTCCCCTTCTCAGGGTCGGAGGGTGGCTGCTGGTGTCCGAGCCGCCCCGCTCGGAGGCCGAGGCGCGGGACGATCAGGACCGTCGCTGGCCGCCCGCCCCACTCAGTAAGCTGGGCCTTGAACCGGCCTCGGTTCTCCATGAGGGGTATGAGTACCGCACCCTGATGCAGGCGCGGCCGTGCCCGGACCGCTTTCCCCGCCGCAACGGCGTCCCGGCCAAGAAGCCCCTCTTCTGAGTGGCCGGGCCCCCGCCCTGGCGTCGAAGCCCATGAGTCACGACCAGTGGGCCCCTCGAGGACAGAGCCGAGCCTGGCGGGTCCTCTGGGTGTCGATGGTGGAGGAGATCGGGACCTGGTGTCGCTCGGTCAGCCGGCCACCCCAGGGTGTCCGGACCCGGCTGGCCGATCACGGCTGTGGTCAGAGGGCGCCCAGGACAAAGCGGAAGCGCCCGACGTGCCGGCGGCCTCGGGGCTTGGACCCGCGGGCACGACCGATTCAGAGCCCCGACGGCCGTGATCGTGATTTGGCGCAAAGACGCCGGCCGCGGGTGCCGAGAATCGTGACATGAGGATGTTCCACGTGAAACGGGAAAATGAATCAGCGGCACCCTCGAGGCGGGGTTTCACGTGGAACAATCTCAACTCTTGACCTCAGGACGCTGGCAGGCCAGGATAGGCCTCGTGCGGCGGCGATACGAGAGTCCTACCTGATGCGCATCAGACGCCGGGACAGAGACCCGGCCGAGGCAGCAGGTGCAAACGAGTCGCGAACAGGGCCCTACGACTACGACCAGGAAGGGGCCCGCGTTGCGGACCCCGCCGGCCCTCTCACCGACCGGGGCGCGGCCGATGCCGCGCCGACCGATGCCGCGCCGACCGGAGACCCGGCGAGCGCTCTGGTGGAGACGGCAACCTCTCCCCCGGTGGCGGACGGTGGCTCGACCTCCGCCGAGCCCGCTGCGCCCCGGGCGACCGCCTCGGCGAGCGCCGAGCCGACGGTGCCCGCCCAAGAGGTCTCCGAGCCGGCTGTGGCCGCACCGGAGGTCGTCGCGGCGGCGTCGCCCGCCCCCGGGTCCGACGGCGCGCCATCCGCACCAGAGCCGGTGCCCACCCCCACAGAGGGGACTCCGCCGGGTCCGGCCGTGACACCTGGGGACGACCCCGAGCCCGTGGCTGTGGCCGCAGAGGCCTCTGTCGTGGCGCCGGCGCCTCCGGCCGCGAAACCCGCTTCTCCCGTTGCGAAGCACGCCATGCGAGCCCCCTCCATCGGGGACGAGGCCACGGAGCTGCTGAACGGGTCCAAGCCGGCGCCACGGGAGTTGCCCCGGATCATCGCCATCGCCAACCAGAAGGGTGGCGTGGGCAAGACCACCACCACCGTGAACCTTGGGGCGGCACTGGCCGAGCTCGACTACCGGGTGCTGGTCATCGATCTCGACCCACAGGGCAACGCCACGACGGGTCTGGGCGTGGAGGCCCGCAACTTCGAGCTCTCGATGTACGACGTGATCATGCGGGATCAGCCCCTCGAAGATTGCATCGAGCCGACCAGCGTCAAGAACCTCTTCGTCGCCCCGGCCACCATCGATCTGGCCGGTGTCGAGATCGAGCTCGTTCCGGCGTTCAGCCGGGAGTTGAAGTTGAAGAGAGCCATAGACACGGTGGTCGACGACTTCGACTTCGTCCTGATCGACTGCCCGCCGTCATTGGGGCTCATCACGGTCAACGGGCTGGCGGCGGCCGACGAGGTCCTCGTCCCCATTCAATGCGAGTACTACGCCCTCGAGGGGCTGAGCCAGCTGCTGCGGAATGTGAACCTGGTCTCGACGAACCTCAACCAGACCCTGGAGGTCAGCACAATTGTGTTGACCATGTTCGACGCCCGCACCCGACTTTCGGTCGATGTGGCCAACGAGGTGCGGGAGCACTTCTCCGGGCGGGTCTGCCGTGCGGTGATCCCACGCACGGTCCGCCTGTCTGAAGCGCCCTCCTTCGGTCAACCCATCACGGTGTTCGATCCTGCCTCGCGGGGCGCCGTGGCCTACCGCGAGCTGGCCAAGGAGGTGAGCAATGGCGCGCCGCAGCGGTCTCGGTAAGGGCCTCAGTGCCCTGATCCCGGGTGAGGCGACGGGGGAGTCCGACTCTCTCCTTCGGGTCGTGCCTATTTCGCATATCCGGCCGAACGCCTACCAACCCCGGAGCCACTTCGACGAGGAGTCGATGGGAGCCCTGGCGGCTTCCATCCGTGAGGTCGGTCTTCTCCAGCCCGTGCTGGTACGTCAGCTCGAAGACGAAGAGGACAGTTACGAGCTCATCGCGGGGGAGCGGCGCTGGCGTGCGGCGCGGCGGGCCGGCCTGCAGACCATCCCCGTGCTGGTTCAGGTGGCCGACGACGTGGCCAGCCTGGAGCAAGCGCTGGTCGAGAACCTCCACCGGGTCGATCTCAACGCCCTTGAGGAGGCGGCGGCGTACCAACAGCTCATCGACGAGTTCGGGTTGACCCACGAGCAGGTGGCGACCCGGATGGGCAAGGGCCGGGCCACCGTCACCAACACGCTGCGGCTGCTGCAACTGCCCGCTGGCGCCCAGCGGGCCCTGGCCGAGCGGACCATTTCAGCCGGTCACGCCCGGGCGCTGCTGGGGACGCCCGACCGGGCTCTGCAGGAGAAGATGGTCGAGCAAATCATTGAGGAGGGGTTGACGGTTCGGGCGGTGGAGGAGCTGGTGCGCCAGGGAGGGTCCGAGTTGAGGGTGGTCCCTGACACCCCTGATGCGGCCGAGGAGACGGCCGCGGTCACGGGGACTTCCCCGGCGGTCACGGAAACGAGCAACCGCCGAGCCACGGTGCGCAAGCTGCCCGAGCCCGGCGTGCTCGAGCTCGAGGACCTCTTGTCGACCTACCTCAACACCCGGGTGAAGGTCGATATCCAGAACCGGAGGGGCCGCCTGGTGGTCGAGTTCGCCACCCTCGAGGACCTCGAGCGCATCTACCGGGCCATGGTCGGTGACGGAGGCGTCGCGTAGTTCACGCAACTGTCAAGGGGCGGTACAGCTTCATCCACAACCTGTGCATGACGTTGTGGATTGTCACTTCGTTCACCTGCCGGAAGCTTTGATCGCGTAACGGTCGCCCAGGTCGCACGGGTGCCAGGTCGACACGCATGTGGCAATTTCGTGCGTTGTGATTACCGGTAATCAGTCCCAGGAGGCGTCGGCCCAACGCCCCAGGGCAGCGGCCAAAGCGGCGGCGAGGGCGGGCGTACCCTCAACCACCCGGCTCGCCGGTCCCACCTCGATCAGCACTGCAGGCATGCGGGTCTCGCGCAACAGGGGCACCGACATGCCGTGGATTCCGGAGTCGGTGACGCCGAGCGCCTCGGGGAGGGCGGCCTGGACCAGCTCGGCCAGTCGACGCCCGCCCAGGGACTCGTCGTGGCGTCCGGACCAAAAGGCGGTGCGGCACCCTGAGGTTGAGGGATTGAGCCGGAGTCCGACGAAGACATCGACCTCGAGCTCGTTGGCCTCCTTGGCCTGTACCGCGTCGTCGGGGTGATGCAGCTCGGTCACCCGGATCCCTCCCCACGTCAACCTGCGCCTGAGCGCGCCGGTGACACTGCCCAGGCCACCGCTCTCGCCGACCGCGATGTGGCGGCCGCGCAGAGTGGGTGGGGCGTCGCGGAGGGCGGCCCGGGCCCGCACGGCGGACACGAGCTCGGGCTCATGGTGGCGGCTTTCGAGACGCATGAGCTCCATGAGGGTGGCGCCACCCACGATGCCGTCGACAGGGAGGCCGGCGTTGCGTTGGAATTCGGCCAGGGCCCGCACGGTGGCGTCCCCGAAGATGCCGTCGACCCTGCCCGTGTCGAAGCCCAACGTGCAGAGGCGTTGTTGCAGTTCTGCCACGTCGTCTCCCCGCAGCATCGGGGTCCGGCGGTAGAGGAAGCGGTCACCCATCCGAAAACCGGCTTCGACCAGGGTGTTCCAGGTCTGGGGGCCGCAGACCCCATCGACGCGCAGGCCGCGGAGACGCTGAAAGGCCTCGAGGGCTGCCCGCGTCCCGGGGCCGAAGATCCCGTCCGCGTCGACGGGCGCGCCGGGGAGGATGGCGGTCAGACGATGCTGTACGTCGGAGACCGCGTCACCACGGTCCCCGACGGCGAGGGGCAGGCCTACAGGTAGGCCGAGATCTCCTCGAGCAGCTGGCCCTTGGGCTTGGCTCCGATCAGGCGTACCGCGGGCTCCCCGTCCTTGAACAGGATCAGCGTCGGAATGCTCATCACGTCGAAGCGACGGGTCACGTCCAGGTTGTCGTCGATGTTGAGCTTGCCGATCCGGATCTTGCCGGCCTGCTCCTCCGCGATCTCCTCCAATACCGGGGAGATCATCTTGCACGGGCCGCACCATTCCGCCCAGAAGTCCACCAGCACGGGGACATCCGAAGCTTTGACATGCTCGTCAAAGGTAGCGTCGGTCAGGGTCTCGATCTTCTCGCTCATGGCAATCTCCTTGTCAGCGGGTGCAACGCCCACCCGACCGGTTCTGTTCCCGGCTACTCGCCGCGCTCTTCCAGCCAGCGTTCGGCGTCGATGGCGGCCATGCAGCCCGACCCGGCCGAGGTGATGGCCTGGCGGTAGTAGTCGTCCTGCACGTCGCCGGCGGCGAAGACCCCGTCCACGCTGGTCCTGGTCGTGCCGTCGAAGGTCCGGACGTAGCCGTTCTCCTGCAGTTCGACCTGGCCCTTCAGCAGGGAGCTGTTGGGCTCGTGCCCGATGGCCACGAAGAGGCCCGTCACATCGAGCTCGGACTCCTCTCCGTTGACGGTGTCACGCAGCTTGACGCCGCTCACCTTGGTGTCGCCCAGGATCTCGGTGATCACCGCGTTCCAGTGGAACTCGATCTTCGGGTTGGCGAAGGCGCGCTCCTGCATGATTTTGGAGGCCCGAGCTCGTCGCGCCGGTGGATCACGGTGACCTTGGATGCGAACCGGGTCAGGAAGAGGGCCTCTTCCAGGGCGGAGTCGCCACCGCCCGCCACGGCGATGTGCTGCTCGCGGAAGAAGAAGCCGTCGCAGGTGGCGCAGGTCGACACGCCGTAGCCGAGCAGGCGGGCCTCGTTGGGGCAGCCCAGCATGAGGGAGCGGGCACCGGTGGCCACAATGAGCGTGTCGGCCAAGACGGTGGGCTCGTCGGTCCCGGGGTCGCCGATCCAGATCTCGAAGGGCCATGGCGTGACGTTGATGCGACTGACCTTGGCCGTGCGTAGTTCCGCCTCGAACCGCAGCGCCTGGGCCCGCATCATCCCCATGAGGTCAGGTCCCATGACGCCGTCGACGAAGCCCGGGTAGTTCTCCACGTCGGTGGTCAGCATCAGCTGCCCCCCGGGTTGGTCGCTGGTGGAGGAGGGTTCACCCTCGATCACGAGGGGTTCGAGCTGGGCCCGTGCCGAGTAGAGGGCGGCCGTGAGGCCGGCCGGGCCGCTCCCGATGACGACGACCTTGCGGCGCTCAGGCATCGGGTGGCACGCCGCGGCGCGAGTACAACACGGCGCCCACGGCACAGAAGATCAGGCCCAGGACCAGGTAGGAAGCCCAGATCCGGTGTCCGGCGATGGTGGTCAGGCGGATGAAGCCGACACAGAACAGCACCACGACCGTGATGCCCAGAACGGCAATGATGACGCCGAAGACGATGCCGCGAGCGGCGACGATGGCCGGCCGGATGGCTTTGTCGTTGACGGTGGCGACCACCGTGTCGACCGCCCCGAGGGCCCGTTCTGACAGCGCGTCGGCAATATCGTTCTCAGCCACGGCGTGGAGACTACCCGGCGGAACCGGCCGCCCTGGCAGGGACGATGTAACACACGCCGACGGTGTTGGGCCCGGCGTGGGTCCCGACCACCGGCCCCAGATCGACGGGCACCAGCGGGTGCTCGGTGACGATGTCGCCGAGACGGGCCAGCACGTCGCTGAAGTCGTCGCAGGCGCCGTCGGCCACGGCCAGCCGCTCGAGTGGCGCGTCGGCCCTGACCTTGTCGTTCATGTAAGCGAGCGCCCTCGCCCGGGTGCGCTGCTTGGACTCTTCGGCCACCTCGCCGTCCTTGAGCTGGATCACCGGCTTGATGTTGAGCAGGGAGCCCATCAGGGCGCGGGCGCCGCCGATGCGACCACCGCGTTGCAGGTGCTCGAGCCCCCCGAGGACGCCGTAGATGTGGGTACGAGGGATGCGGTCCTCGGTGGCGGTGACCAGCTGGTCCATGCTCGCCCCGGCCGCCGCCTCTTCGGCGGCGGCGATGACGAGCAGCCCCTGGCCCATGGTGAGCGAGTACGTGTCGACGACCCGTACGGGGATGGCGGAGAACGTGTCGGCCGCAGTGACGGCCGAGCCGTAGGTACCCGACACCTTGGAGGAGATGGTCAGGCAGAGAACGGCGTCGGCCCCCTCGTCGGCGGCCTGCTGGAAGGCGGCCTGGAAGGCACCGGGGGAGGGCGCCGCTGTTTGCGGCAGGTCGCCCTTGCCGCGGCAGCGCTCCCAGAATTCGGCCGGTGTGAGCTGGCGACGGTCCTCGAATTCCTCAGTGCCGAAGCGGATGGTCAGCGGGACCACGGTGACGTTGTGCTCCTTGACGAGCTGGTCGGTCAGGTCGCAGGCACTGTCGGTGACGATGTGGACGCCGGGCATGCAGCGAGTCTTGCACGGAGGGGATTGGTGGGCGGGGTCTAGACGATCCGGTGCAGGGTCGGGGACGACGGGTCCGGCGGTTCCGATTGCCCAGCCGGGTCCGGCGGGTCCGGGTGCTCCGGCGGGTCGGGATCGGGGCCTGGGTCACTCTGCCTCGACGAGGAGACCAGGCGCCGGGCGCCAGTGTCCGGGTCGGGTGCGCCGGGGGCGAGGGGCGGGCGGCGGGGGCGGGGGCGGACTCCGCATCGGGGTCGGGGACGGCTTGTCGCGACGAGGCGACGAGGCGGGTGGCACCGGGCGGCCCGTCCGGACCGAAGCGGCAGGCCGGGTCCGGGACCGCTGGGGGGGCTCGTCGGTCCGGCCGGCCCGTCGGGTCCCCTCGGCCTGATCGGCCGCGACGGGGGAGGCCGGTGCGCGTCGTGGCGCCGGCCCAACCAGATCACCACGGCGCCGAAGGTGAGGCCGCCGGCGATCACGGCACCGACGACCCGGCCGAACAGCCCGGCGATGCTGGTCGAGGCCGAGAGGTTCGATACCACCAGGACGACCACGGCCATGGGCACGCAGGCGATGACGACACGGACCAGCGGCGTCCACGAGGCGCGCTCGGCCAGGCGCCCGAACCACTGGTGGAAGACGCCGAGCGCCAGCACCGCGGACACGGTGTAGGCGATGGAGAGCGAGAGGGCGAGCCCGCGCACGCCGAGGGGATGGACGAGGAGGACGGCCAGAATGATGTTGAGCGCGTTCTCCACGAGGTAGAGGTAGAAGGCGACCCTGGTGCGCTGCATCGATTGCAGGACGCGCACGAGGTAGAGGTACGTGCAGAAGCCGGGCAGTCCGAGCGCGAACATGGCCAGCGCAGCGCCCGTGGTGGCCGTCGCGGCCGGGGTGCTGTGCCCGTTGCCGAGGAGCAGGGCCACCGCCGGCTTGGCGAGCAGCAGAATGCCCACGGCGGAGGGGATGATCAGCGCCAGCACGGCCCGCAGGCCGCCGGTCATGCGGTGCAGGAACGCGGTGCGCTGCCCGGTGGACCAGCGCTCGGCCAGGTCGGGCGTCACGACCGACATCACGGTGACGGCGATGATGCCGTAGGGCAGCTGGAAGAAGGCGTAGGCGTAGGTGTACGACGACACCGGGTCGGGCCCGGCGACGCTGCCGGCCAGGATGGTCACCACGAAGAGTGCGATCTGGTTGGCCAGCACGAAGCCGAACGTCCACCCGCCCAGCCGGGTCACGGCGCGCAGCGCCTCGTCGTGCGGGTTCCAGCGCCAGCGCAGCAGCCCGAGGTCGGCGCGGCGCAGGCTCGGAATCAGGGCCACGCCCTGAAGGACGACACCGAGCGAGGTGCCCAGTCCGAGCAGGACGAGTTGGGAGTGGTGCTGCGCCACCCCGGCCAGTGACGCGCCGTGACCGGCCCAGAGCCCGAACCAGACCAGGATGCCGATGCACACGATGTTGTTGACGATCGGGGCCCAGGCGACGGCGATGAAGCGACGGCGCGTGTTGAGGAGTGCGGCCCCCAGCGCGAACAGGCCGTAGGCGGCGATCTGGATGACGAACCACCGCAGGAACCCGGTGGCCACCTGGCGCTCGAGCAGGACACGGTGGATCTGGTTGGCGCCGGCATGCGTATCGAGGACGGTGAGGGCGTCGATCAGGAACGGTGCGGCGACCAGCGCTGCCACCGTCGTCGCGAGGAGGACCACCACCGACACCGTGAGGACCGCCGAAATGGAGTCGAAGGCCTCGCGCTCGGTCTTGTTGGCCAAGCGGTCGACGAAGACTGGGATGAAGGTGGCGGAGAGCACGCCGCCCAGCACGACGTCGTAGAGCATGTTCGGGGTGGTGTTGGCCAGGTTGTACGAGTCGGCCAGCGTCGTCTGCCCGAGGGCCCACGCCAAGGCAACGAAGCGGAGCAGCCCGGTGACCCGGGAGACGCCGGTCCCGACCGCCACGTAGGCGGCCGACGTCCGCAACGGGAGCGTGCGGGCGCGGCGGGGGGCGGCCACGGTCAGTGCGCCCGCGGGCGGGCGCGCCGGGAGCGGCGCCAGGTGCGCACCCACCAGACGAGCAGGACCGCGCCGGCGAGGACGGTGAGGGCGACCCCGACGAAGGAGATCTCGGTCGAGTGCACCGTCAGCACGGTGTGGGCGATCAGGACATGGCCGTCCGGCGTGTGCAGGGTCACCTCAATCGGAAGGCGGTCGCCCGAGGTGCGGGCCTGGGCGGTGACCCGGACCGAGGTGGTGGGGTGGAGCAGGGTCAGGCGCTGCGAGTTGCCGTCGGGGAACGTGAACTTGTCGCTCGTGAGGGTGACGACGACCGTGACCGGGTAGGGCGCGGAGGACAGCACGGTGACGGGGATCGCTGCCCGCTGGGACGTGAAGGTCACGGTTTGCTCGGTCCCCAGCGTGACCTGTCCCGTCGTGCCCTCGAAGGTCTTGGCGTAGGCGCTCAGCGCGACGGAGCGCCCTGGAACACTGAGACCGCGCGCTTCGGTGGTCAAGAGGGTGTCACCGAGCGTGGTCAGGTTGGAGGGGTGACCTTTGATGGCGGCGCCGAACGACGTCAGCTGCTGGCGGTAGGTCGCGATGCGGGTGGCGGCGGTGCGAGTGAAGCCGCGGTTGGCGGCACCGCTCTGCAGCTGGCGCGTGGTCGGCTCGCGGTTGCCCCCGGCGGGCACCTGGGCGAAGAGCTGCGCGATGGTCACCGCCTTGAGTGCCGGGTTGCCCGAGAGCCCGCCGAGGAGTGCATCCATGAACGGGGCCGACGGCCGCCAGCCCGGCGGAGGCGCCACGACGATCCCCCGGTGAGCGGGGAGGAACGCGTTCTCGAAGTGGACGAACGAGAGCCCGGCGAGCAGCTGCTCGGCCCCGAGGACGGGGTTGGCCTGGTCCGCTGTGAAGCGGGTGCTCAGGGAGGAGTCGGCCGCCACTGCGGGGACGTCGGAGCCGCTCCCGAGATCCAGCGTGAAGGGCTGGGCGAAGGTGAGGTTCCGTACCCCACCCGAGGCCAGGTCGTCGTCGCTGATCACGGCCTGCGTGGCCCCGGCCAGCTGCAGCCCGGTGGCCAGGTCGGCGGCGTCGCCCTGCGTGAAGGTCGAGGCGGTGTCCACCCACGGGCCGCCGGCGGGCCGGAGGCCGGCGCTGCGCAGGACCTCGTCCCCCCGGTCCGTCTGCGCCTGGATCTCGCCGGAGATGCCGGCCTCGGAGAGCGCGGCCACGTTGACGGGCACGAAGGACTGGTCGAGCATCTGATCGTCGGTCAGCGCGGCCAACTGGGTCAGCGCACGCTGATCTGGACGTGACCGCGTGGTCTCGGCCGCGGTCACGGCGAGGGGGCTCACGGCGACCGAGGTGGGGACGTCGCGATGGTCCGTCAGCGCGTCGGCCACGGTGGTCACACCGGCGGTCGTGACGGGGACGACGACGCCCACTCGCAACTGACCCGTGTCGCCGACCGCGGCCGGCTGCTGGTACGTGAGGAAGGTGGTGAAGCGGGACACCGGATTGGACGATCCCGTCCGGACGAGCGCGACGGACACGGCGTAGACGCCAGCGCACAAGTCGGTGGACAACGAGCAGCCCAGGGTCAGGGTGGAGCTCGATGGACCGGGAGCGCACACGCCCGGCCCGGTGGACGGCGCGCTGGAGCCCGAGTTGGGGAGGACGGTGACACAGGCCGCGGCCGTGAGGCCGCCGGACCCGGAGGTGACGGGCAGACCGGTCACCCGCCCCCGTTGCGAGGATCTCGGTGTGCCCGAAATGGCTTGCTGCAGGTCGGAGGCGTCGGTGATCCGTCCGTAGAAGGTGAGGCTGACGGTGAGGTCGCTTGCCGCCCCTGCCCTGGGGGAGACGGCGAGCGCGATGTTGAACCACGGCTGGTCGGCCGTCACCCACGGCGTCTGGGAGACCAGGACGAGGGGCGCGCCGCCGGCGCGCGCCTGCTCCGCTCCGCCCGCGGCCGTCGTTCCTATGGTGCTGACCAGGGTTGCAACGGTCACCGCGAGCGCGCAGAGGGTGGTCCTGGCCAGGCGCGTCGGCACAGGGAGAGGCTAGAGGGCGCACTACCGTGGGCGGGTGCAGTCCACATCGGTTCCCGAGCGGTTCCGCCCCTATGTCGACGCCACCGAGGAGGTGGCGCGCCGCTTCGCCGCGGCGGGGAAGACCCTCGCTCTCGTGGGCGGTTCCGTGCGGGACGCCCTCTTCCCGGGCCCCTCGGGGACGGCGGTCCCGCACGATCTCGACCTGACCACAGACGCCCTCCCGGCCGAGACCGAGCGGCTGGTGCGGGGGTGGGCCGACGACATCTGGACCCAGGGCGAGCGCTTCGGCACCATCGGCTGCCGCAAGGGCACCCAGGTCTACGAGATCACGACGCACCGCGCCGAGGTCTACGCGCCAGAATCGCGCAAGCCCGAGGTCACCTTCGGCACGGACCTCGAAGTCGACCTGTCGCGCCGGGACTTCACCATCAATGCGCTCGCGCTGAGGCTGCCCGACATGGAACTGGTCGACCCCTTCGACGGCCTGGGGGACCTGGCGGCCGGGCGTCTGCGCACGCCGCTGGACCCCGAGATCTCCTTCGGCGACGACCCGCTGCGCATGCTGCGCGCCGCCCGCTTCGCCGCCCGCTTCTCACTCGAACCGGACCCGGCCCTGACAGCCGCAGTGGAGCGCATGCACGGCCGGCTCTCCATCGTCTCGGCCGAGCGCATCCGCGACGAGCTCGACAAGATCGTCATGGTCGACGTGCCGTCGGTGGCGCTGTGGTTCGTCGTGCGCACCGGCTTGGCCGGTGAGTTCCTGCCCGAGCTGCCGGGCCTGGCGCTCGAACAGGATCCGATCCACCGGCACAAGGACGTGCTGGCGCACACGCTCGCCGTGGTCGACAAGACGACGCCCAACCGGCTGCTGCGCCTGGCCGCGCTGTTCCACGACGTCGGCAAGCCGCGCACACGCGCCATCACCGACGGCGGAGTGAGCTTCCACCACCACGAGGTCGTCGGTGCCCGCATGACGCGGACGCGCATGGAGGCGCTGCGCTATTCCGCGTCCGATGTCGACACCGTCGTGCGGTTGGTCGAGCTGCACCTGCGCTTCCACACGTACCGGCTGGGCTGGACCGACAAGGCGGTACGGCGCTACGTGCGCGACGCAGGCCCGCATCTCGACCTCTTGAACGAGCTCACCCGCTGCGACTGCACGACGCGCAACGCGGCCAAGGCCCGGGCGTTGGCCCGGCGCATGGACGAGCTCGAAGCCCGCATCGCCGAGCTGGGCGAGCAGGAAGAGCTGCGCGCCCTGCGCCCCGATCTCGACGGGAACCAGATCATGGAGCTCCTCGGCATCGGGCCGGGGCGGGCCGTGGGCGAGGCTCTCGACTTCCTCATGGAGCTCCGCCTCGACGAGGGGCCGCTGGGCGAGGAGGAGGCGGCCAACCGTCTCCGGGCCTGGTGGGCCGAGCGTCCGTAGTCGACTGTCAGGCGGCGAACGTCAGGAGGCGAACGTCAGGAGGCCAGCGTCGAGCGTCGGGAGACGGCCGGGGATAGCGTCGCGTGGCATGACGAGGATTGCGGCACCAGTGAGCGGCATGGGCGAGCACATCGACTGGGCGCTGTTGCGCGCGGACATGGCGGCAGGGATGGGGAAGCTGTCGGCGGCGGTCTACGGCAACTCGGAGCTACCGGTGCGTGAGCGCGAGGCAGCGCGCTGGACCATCGCGCTGATCAACGACTGCGCGGTGTGCCGCGACACCCGCGCCCGTGACGGCGAGGCAGCCGGCGCCGGCGAGCCGTTCTACGCGGAGGTGACCGACTGGCGGTCCGCCACCGGGCTCAGCACTCGCGAGCGGCTGGCGGCGGAGTTCGCCGAACGCTTCGCCCTCGACCACCTGGCCATGGACGACGAATTCTGGGGCCGCCTGCACGACGCCTTCTCCGAGGCGGAGCTGGCGGACCTCACCATCTGCTGCGGGATGTTCCTCGGGATGGGCCGCACGCTGGCCGTCGTCGGCGTGCGGGCGCCGGACGAGCGCATCCTCGTCTGAGCCGGCCCGGTCAGGCGGCCGCGCCTGAGACGGCCGCCCCGTCTGGTCAGTCGACCGGCCAACTCTCCTGGGGCTCGCCGGCGGCGAAGTCCTCGATCAGCCGGTGCGCCACGTCGTCGTGGTACTGCACCGGCGGCGACTTCATGAAGTAGGCCGACGGGCCCAGCAGCGGGCCGCCGATGCCGCGGTCGAGGGCGAGCTTGGCGCAGCGCACGGCGTCGATGATGACACCGGCCGAGTTGGGCGAGTCCCACACCTCGAGCTTGAGCTCGAGGTTCAGCGGCACGTCGCCGAAGTTGCGCCCCTCCATGCGGATGTAGGCCCATTTGCGGTCCTTGAGCCACGGCACGTGGTCCGAGGGCCCCACGTGGACGTCGTCGGCGTCGAGGACGTTGTCCTCCAGCTGGCTGGTCACGGCCTGGGTCTTCGAGATCTTCTTGGACTCCAGCCGCTGGCGCTCGAGCATGTTCTTGAAGTCCATGTTGCCGCCGAAGTTCAGCTGGTACGTCTCGTCGAGGGCGACGCCGCGGTCCTCGAAGAGGCGGGTGAGGATGCGGTGGACGATGGTCGAGCCGACCTGGCTCTTGATGTCGTCGCCGACGATCGGCACGTTGGCGTCACGGAACTTGCGGGCCCACTCGGGGTCCGAGGCGATGAAGACCGGGATGGCGTTGACGAAGGCCACGCCGGCGTCGATACAGGCCTGGGCGTAGTGGCGCTGGGCCTGCTCGGAACCGACCGGCAGGTAGGAGACGAGCACGTCCGCCTCGGCCTCGCGCAGCGCGGCGGCCACGTCGACCGGTTCGGCCGGCGACTCCTCGATCAGCTCGCGGTAGTAGATCCCGAGCCCGTCGAAGGTCGGCCCCCGCTGGACGGTGACCCCGAGCTCGCCCACCTCGGCGAAGCGCACGGTGTTGTTGAGGCCCGCCCCGATGGCCTTGCCGAGGTCGGTGCCGACCTTGGTCTGGTCGACGTCGAAGGCGAGGACCGGCTGCAGGTCGCGGACGTGGTAGCCACCGAGCTCCACATGCATCAGGCCAGGCACCACGTCGTCGGGGTCGGCGTCGCGGTAGTAGGTGATGCCCTGAACGAGCGAACTGGCGCAGTTGCCGACGCCGGCGATGGCGAGGCGGATGGGGCTGGGCATGGACATGTCTCCTTCGATGTCGGTGTGGCGGGTTTCGTCAGGCCACCGGCTCTGTGCCGGCGGTGACGGACGTGGCGGATGGGGCGGCGGCAGACGTGACCGATGGGCCGGACGTGGCCGATGTGGCAAGGGCGGCGCGTTCGGACGCGATGAGGGTGTCGAGCCAGTTGATGTCGCCGGCGACACCGTCGGCGGTGTGCTGGACGACGGAGCGGGCGTAGACGTCGAGGTCGGCGCGGGCGGCCTCGGCCTCGGCCAGACGTTGCACGAGGAGGGCACGCCGGTGCTCGAGCAGGGCGAGGCGGGCCTGGGGGGCGAGATGCCGGGCAAAAGCCAGGCGCAGCCCGAAGCTGCGGGCGTCGTCGGTCGCCCCGCTGCCCGCCAGCAGTTCGCCGAAGAGCTGCCGTCCGGCGTCGGTGATGCGGTAGACCTTGCGCCCCCGGCGGGCCCGGGCGGGGGAGTGCCGGCGGGCCCGCAGGACCGCCCGCTCGCCGCTCAGCGAGCCCGTGGGGGGTGCCGGCGGAGCCGGCGCGGCCGGGCCGCTCGCCCCCGGTGTCCTCCGTGGCGACCACCGCGCCCGACCTCTCCAGGCGGGTGAGCGCGGGGTAGATGGAGCCGAACGACACGTTGGCCAGAAGTCCCAGGTGCTCGCGCAATTGGCGCCGAATTTCGTACCCGTGCAGGTCGCGCTCTTCGAGGAGACCCAGGATGGCCAGATCCAACATAACGGAAGAGTATATCGGTTCGATATAGCGACAGGACGAATCACGTCGCCGAACGGTCACGACCGTGCCTGATTTGGCGCACAATTGGTGCCCGGCGCCAGGACGAGGGGGGTAGCCTGGCCGCCGTGTCCGTCACCTCGGAGCCGAGGTCACCATCCCGTGCGGTGAGCCCTGACGTCACGGCCCAGGTGGAGTACCGGATCATCCGCAACGGCGTGGTCCGGGAGGTGGACCGGGGCAAGCTCCTCAAGACGGACGTCTGCGACGCCCACCCTGAATTGCTGCGGGCGGCCCGAAACGTGGGCCGGGCCACCAAGGAGGTCTGCCCCATCTGCGACGACGGCCGCCTGGTGACGGTCACCTTCGTCTTCGGGGCCAAGCTGCCGCCGGGCGGGCGCTGCCCGGGAACCGCCGCCGAGCTCAAGGCGCTCTGCCGCCGGCCCGAGCCCGTCCTCTGCTACGAAGTCGAGGTCTGCCCGGCCTGCGCCTGGCACCACCTGATGCGGAAGTATCCCGCCGGCGGTCGCACGCCGCGCCAGAAGAATCCGAAGAAAGCGACGCCGACGACATGAGCGACGGTCCGGCCCGCGTCACGGTGCCGGCATTGCGGTCGCGCAAGCGGCGGAACGGCGACACCCCGATCGTGATGGTGACCGCCTACGACGAGCCGGGGGCCCGCATCGTCTCCGAGGCCGGCGCCGACATCATCCTGGTCGGGGACTCCGTGGCCAACACCGTGCTCGGCCACCCCGACACCCTGCATGTCGATATCGAGGTGATGGCCCATCACACCGCCGCGGTGGCGCGGGCGCAGCCGCACTGCCTGATCCTCGGCGACATGCCCTGGATGAGCTACCACCTCTCGCCGGACGACGCCGTGCGCAACGCGGCCACCCTGATCCGGGCCGGTGCCCAGGCCGTCAAGCTCGAGGGCGGGCGGGCCCGCCTCCCCGTGGTGGAGGCGATCATCCGAGCCGAGATCCCCGTGATGGGGCATCTCGGGCTCACGCCCCAGTCCGTCCTCGCCATGGGCGGCTTCCGGGTGCAGGGCAAGAGCGTCGACGCCGCCAGCGCGCTGCTCGACGCTGCCAAGGCCCTCGCCGCCGCCGGCTGCTTCGGGTTCGTCATCGAAGGGGTGCCCGACGTGGTGGGCGCCGCTGTGACCGAGCAGCTCGACGTCCCGACGATCGGCATCGGGGCCGGCCCCGCCTGCGACGGCCAGGTGCTGGTCTTCCACGACCTGCTGGGCCTGGGCAAGGGCACCCCGCCCAAATTCGTGCGCCAGTACGCCGACGTCGGCCGCATCGCCACCGAGGCCATCGCCGCCTTCGCCGACGACGTGCGCCGCGGGAACTTCCCGGGCGACGCCGAGACCTATCACGCCCCCGCCGGCCTGGGCGACGCCCTGAGCTGACGTCCCGAGCCGACCGAGCCGACCCGAGCTGACGCCCTGAGCCGGGGACGGCTAGCATGGCTCCCCGCAACAGACCCTGCTCCTGACCGTCAGGGGCCCGGGCACGACCCGGTCCAGAGGGAGGTACGCCGCTCATGCGGCCCTACGAAGTCATGGCCATCTTTGAGGCCACCACCGAACCGACGGTGATTCAGGGCGTGCTCGACCAGGCCCTCGATGTGATCCGCACCACCGGCGGCACGCCCGGCGCCATCGACCGCTGGGGCAAGCGCACCTTGGCCTACGAGGTCAACCACAAGCGCGAGGGGTACTACGTCGTGGTGGAATTCACCGCCGAGCCCGAGACCGTGGCCGCTCTGGACCGCATGCTCGGCCTGGCCGACGAGATCGTCCGCCACAAGGTCGTGCGCCTGCCGGACCACAAGGCCCCGGCCGCGACGGCCGCGCCCGCGGCGAGCTGACGGGCCGGCGAGAGGAGCAGAGATGGCGACAGACAACAGCGTGACGCTGGTCGGGAACGTGACCCGCGACCCCGAGCTGCGCTTCACCAACACCGGACAGGCCAACGTGACGTTCGGGCTGGCGGTCAACCGCCGCTGGCAGAACCGCCAGACCCAGGAGTGGGAGGAAGCCACCTCCTTCTTCGACGTGGTGTGCTGGCGCGAGATGGCCGAGAACGTGAGCGAGACCATCACCCGGGGGGCCCGGGTCATGGTGGCCGGTCGCCTCGAGCAGCGCAGCTGGGAGACCCAGGAGGGCGACCGGCGTTCCAAGGTCGAGGTGGTGGCGGACGAGATCGGTCCGTCGCTGCGCTGGGCCACGGCACAGATCACCAAGAACGAGCGGCGCGGCCCCGGGGAGTACAGCCGGGGTGGCGGAGGTGGTGGGGGCGGCCGTCCGGCCGCCGCTCCGCCGGCACAACCCCAGCCCGCGGCGGATGCCGCACCGGGCTACGGATTCGACGAGGAGCCCTTCTGATGGCACGAAACAACCAGCGCGGCGGGACGACGTCACGGCGCGCCCCCAAGGATCTCGGCCGCCGGGTCAAGAAGAAGCCCTGCGCGCTGTGCCGCGACAAGGTCGAGTGGGTCGACTACAAGGACGTCCCCATGTTGCGCAAGTACATGAGCGACCGGGGCAAGATCCGCTCGCGCCGGGTGACGGGCAACTGCGCCCAGCACCAGCGCGCCCTCGCCATGGCGATCAAGACGGCGCGTGAGCTCGTGCTGCTGCCCTATACGCAACGCACCGTGACGGAGCGCCCGGGTGGGCGCGGCGGGCGCGACCGGGGTGAGCGCACGCTCGATTCGGTGCCGACGGAATCTCCTCGGCCGCGCCCCTCCGCTGCTGCACCCGAGGCGCCGGCGCCGGCCGAATCGGCTGAGGCCGTCGTCGAGGAGGCCGTGGCGGACGCCGAGGCCGGCGCCGTGGTCGAAGTCGTGGTGGAGCCGGCCGACGCGGGAGCGGACGCATGAGGGTCGTGCTGCGAGACGACGTCGCCGGCGTCGGACGCCGGGGTGACATCGTCAAGGTGGCGGGCGGATTCGCCCGGAACTTCCTTCTGCCCGAGGGCCGGGCCATCGTGGCCACCGAGGGCGTCGAGGGCCAGGCGGAGCAGATGCGACGCGGGCGTGACCAGCGCGAGGCGCAGGATCGCGGTGCGGCGGAGGCGCAGGCCACCGTCCTGGCCGGTGCCGTGATCCCGATCGCCGCCCGGGCGTCGGGGGCCGGCCGTCTCTTCGGCTCCATCGGCCCTGCCGACGTGGTGGAGGCCATCAAGGCCGCCAAGGGGATCGAGGTGGACCGCAAGCACATCCTGCTCCCCGAGCACATCAAGGAGACGGGGTCGTTCGAGGTGACGGTCGAGTTGTTCCGCGACGTCGTCACCATCGTGACGGTGGAGGTCTCGGCCGCCGCCTGACCAGGGCGAATCCGCCGCTCCGGCCACGGCGGCATCCGCGCGCTGTCACACCCCGCTGCCCATGATGTGGGCGTGCCGATTTGCGCTTTTGGTGGTCCACAGTCGCTGACCACTCGTGCACCGTTTATCCACACGCACGGGTCTCTTACCCACACCTATTGGGGCCTTACGTTCCCCAGACCCCGACCGGCAGAGTAAGTGAGCCGTGGTCCAAGCCTTTGACGACACCCGACCCCGTCCCCTCCGGACGGCCCCCACCCCTCTGCCGAGCGGCGCCCGGGTGCCGCCGCACGACGTCGAGGCGGAGGAGTCGTTGCTCGGGGCCATGCTGCTCTCCAACGACGCAGCGTCGGTCGGCATAGAGAAGTGCGCTGCGGCCGACTTCTACAAGCCGGCGCACGGCCACATCTTCGGTGCCATCCAGGCGCTCATGGAGCGGGGCGAAGCGATCGACGCCGTGACGGTGACCGACGAGCTGAAGCGCTCGGGCGTGTTGGAGGCGGTCGGTGACCGCTCCATCTTCATTTCGCTCTGGCCAACACGCCGTCGATCGCCAACGCGCGCCACTACGCCGAAATCGTCGAGGAGCACGCGCTGCTGCGCAAGCTCATCGGCGTCGCCGGGGACATCGCCGACATCGGCTACTCGGTGCCCGAGGACGTCAAGGCGGCCGTCGACGAGGCGGAGCAGATGGTCTTCAACGTCGGCGAGCGTCGCACGGTCGGACACCATGCTGCCGCTGCACGAGCTGCTGGGCGCGGGGCTCGACCGCATCGAGGAGTTGGGGCAGCGCGGCTCGGCCATCACCGGGGTGGCCACCGGCTACCACGAGCTGGACAAGATCCTGCTCGGCTTCCAACCCTCGTCGCTCAACATCGTGGGGGCCCGGCCGGGCATGGGGAAGACGAGCTTCGCCCTGGGCGTTCTGGCCAATGTCGGCCTGCAGTCGCAGCGCCCGGCCCTCCTCTTCTCCCTCGAGATGGGCCATCTGGAGCTGACGCAGCGCCTGCTGGCCTCCGAGGCCGAGGTGAACGGGCAGAGCCTGCAGACCGGCCGGATCCGCACCCAGGACTGGAGCAAGATCGGCATGGCCGTCACGCGGCTGTCCGGAGCGCCGATCTTCATCGACGACAACCCGAACGTCACGGTCATGGACATCCGGGCCCGGGCGCGCCGGCTCAAGAAGTCGGAGGGCGACCTCGGCATCGTCGTCGTCGACTACCTGCAGTTGATGACCGGCCGCGGCCGGGCCGAGAACCGCCAGACCGAGGTGGCCGAGATCAGCCGCGGCCTCAAGATCCTGGCCCGCGAGCTCGAGGTGCCCGTCGTCGCCCTGTCGCAGCTCTCCCGGAACCTCGAGTCACGGCAGGACAAGACGCCGCAACTGTCGGACCTCCGAGAGTCGGGGTCGCTCGAGCAGGATGCGGACGTCGTGTTGTTCATCTACCGCGAGTCCGAGTACAACGACGAGGTACCGATCGACCGGGCCGACGACGCGCTGATCGAAGTGGCCAAGCATCGAAACGGCCCGACCGGCAAGGCCAACCTGCTGTTCTTGAAGCAGTACGCCCGCTTCGAGAACCACCGCGGCGTCTAGGAGGGCTGCCCCCGGCCGTCAGGCCGAGGCTGCCGGCAGCACGAAGTGCTCGACGGCGTACGCGAAACCCTCGTCCTCGTTGCTCCGCGAGATCTCGTGCGCCGCCTCCTTCGCCTCCGGATCGGCGTTGCCCATGGCGATGCTGAGGCCTGAATGGTCGAACATCAAAATGTCGTTGGGCTGGTCGCCGATGGTGGCGATCTCCTCGGGCTCGAGCGCGTAGCGGCGGGCCAGGTACCGGGCGACCTCACCCTTGTTGGCCTGCGGGTGCGTGACGTCGAGGTAGTACGGCTGGGAGGCCGCCGCGGTCACGTGGTCGCCGAACTGCTTCACGGCGGCCCTGGCGGCTCTGTCGATGGCGTCGTGGTCGTCGCTGACACCGACCAGCTTGACGACGCCTGTCGGTCAACCCGTCGAAGGTCTTCTGTACCTTGGGCTCGAACTTGACGGTCCAGGCCTCCCGGTCGACGTGCGGGGCCTTGGGGTCGGTGCACGTACCAGTCGGCGCCACGGTAGAGCCACACGTCGAGGTCGAAGGACTTCATGTGGTCGACGACGGGCAGCACGAGGTCTTCGGGGATGGCATGCTCTTCGAGGACCGCCAGGTCCTTGTCCACCATCAGGCCGCCGTTGAAGGCGGCGATGGGCGTGTCGATCTGCAGGGGATCCACCAGCATCTCCATGCCGCGGGGCGGCCGGCCGCTGGTCAGCGCGAAGAGCACGCCGGCCTGGCGCAGGCTGCGCACGGCGGCGACGGCGTCGTCGGTGAGGACCTTGTCCTGGGTGACCAGCGTCCCGTCCACGTCGGCCAGGAAGAGACGGATGGGGGGCGCAGGCTTTTGGGGTGGCGCGTCGTGGGGAGCGATGGGCCGATGGTAGGCGCCGCCGCCCGGCCGCGTGTCCATGCACGCGCATGCGTGGCACGGGCCCGGGTATACCGATGCCATGGCGCACAACGGCATCCCTGACAGCCACCGCGACCTCCTGCTAGGGTGACTTCCTCACTCTGGCCACCGTGGGCGAGGACGGCTACCCGCAGGTGTCCGAGGTGTGGTTCGTGGCCGAGGGCGACCAGGTCGCCATGTCACTGAACACGCGGCGCCAGAAGGTGAAGAACCTCGAGACCGAACCGGCCTGCACCGTGCTCCTCCTCGACCTGCAGAACCCCTACCGCTACCTGGAGATCCGGGGCACCGCCGTGGTGGCGCCCGACGAGGACCGTGCCTTCGCCGAACTGGTCGGCACCAAGTACAACGCCGACCTGCGCGAGCACGACGCGCCCGGTGACCGCCGCGTCATCGTGCGGATCGTCCCCGTCCACGTCAATGCGGTGGACATGAGCGGCTAGGCGGGCGTCTGGGCCGGCGCCGGCCCGCGCCGACGGGCCCGTCCGGCCACCGCCGCTGTCCCGGCGAGCAGGACGAGGGTCAGGGCGGCCCAGGGCGAGAGCACCGCGGCGAAGGCAACGGCCACTGCCACCTCGCAGGCCACCACGGCGGCGAGGACGATGCGGCCCGACCTCGGTGAAGCGTCGGTGGAACGTCGCCAGGGCGGTCGGACTGGTGATGCCCCGCCCGAGCAGGACGGCCAGGCCACGCACCAACCCGAACACCACGCCGACGGCCAGCGCGGTGCCGGGACTGGCCGTCAGGGCGGCCAGGACGATCATGAGGTAGAGCGCCGCTGTCTTGATGTAGGTGACGAGCCCGGCGCCGATCTGCCAGCCGAACCCAGCGCCGTAGACCCACGGGCGGAATTGGTCAAGCCAGCGCTCGTTCACCTGCCGGGAGTGAAAGGGCAGGCGGAACCCGCCGAGGCGCGAGTCGGAAGCGGCGGCGAGGATGGCGGCGGCACAGGCATGCGCTTGCCACGACGACATCCGAGGGCGCGGCGAGGTGCACGCCGAGGGCCAGTGCGGCCATGACGAGTCCGAGCGCTGCCCCGCCGGCCGTGCCGCCGACGATGAACCAGGCCGCCGTGCTGCGGTAACGGTGGCCCCGGCCCTGCTCGGCCAATGGGGTCACCGTGGCCAGCATGGAGACGCCGCAGGGTGACCAGGTCGAGCGGACCGCCGCCAGCAACGGCGACCAGCACGGCCGCCGCGATCACGAGCGCGTGCATGGGATCTCCCTTCGCGTCATGCCGGCGACCCGAGGAAGGGCGCGCCGCCGAAGGCGAAGATCCCCCCGTCCTTGGCCACCAGCCAGTAACCGGCGTCGTTGCCGTAGGGCGCGATGCCCACCACCGGTTGATTGAGCTTCATGCCACCCGTCGAGCCCTCGAACACGGCGTCTCCGTAGGCGAAGATCCCTCCGTCGGCCGCCACCAGCCAGTAGCCCTTGCCCGAAGGTGTGCCCGCGATGGCGACGACCGGAGCGTTCAGTTGCTGGCCCCCCATGGACCCGAGGAAGGCCGCGTCCCCGAAGTTGAAGATCCCTCCGTCTGCCGCCGCCAGCCAGTAGCCCCGGCCGGTCGGCGTGGCGGCGATGCCGACCACCGGCGCATTGAGCAGCAGCCCGCCCATGGAGCCGTAGAACAGCGCGTCGCCGTAGTCGAAGATCCCGCCGTCGGCCGCGACGAGCCAGTACCCCTGCCCGGAAGGGGAGGCGGCGATGCCGACCACCGGTGCGTCGAGCGGTCGTCCCCCCATGGAGCCGAGGAACGGCGCCCCGCCGTAGTCGAAGATGCCCCCGTCGGCCGCGGCGAGGAAGTAGCCCCCCGTCTTGCAGGTCGCGACGCCAACGATCGGAGCGTCGAGAGCGAGGGCCGAGGCGTCGCCGTTGGCGGGGAAGTCCCCGTAGCCGAACAGCCGCCCGAATGCGGTGAGCACGGCGTAACCGCCTCCATCGGAGCTCGGGACCATGCCGACCACCTTGCAGTCCGTGGCAGGCGAGGTGCAGAGGGGCGCCGGCGGCGCGGTCGTCCAGCACGGTTCGTTCTGCTCCGCCGTGGCGTTGTCGACGGCGACGGCGGTCGTGCACGTGGGATCGACCGTCCAGGGGGGCACGCAGGCCACGACCCGGCAGACGATCCGGCCCAGGCAGGGCACGTCCTGGTTGCACTGCCCGTAGCGGAACTGGAGGCATCCCGTCAGGTAGGAATCGCATCCGAGCGGGCCGCAGCCGCAGCCGGTCCCGTCGCATCCCGGCTCACAGAACGGGAAGCCGCCGCCGCAACCGTTGTCACACGAGCAGGTGGCGTTGCAGTCCATGTAGTAGCGGGGGCCACCGCAGTAGGACGAGTTGTCCGCCACCCACCAGCCACCCATGATGGTGTTCTCCGGGCAGAAGTTGGCGCCGCTGACCGCGCAGCAGAACTCGGAGAATCCCGAGCAGCACGTGCTGCCGCAGCCACAGCCGGCATTGCCGCAGCGGCAGATGGCTCCGTAGGCGGTTCCCGGCTTGAGGGCCAGGTCCAGCCCCGACCCGACGGCCACGGCGCTGCCGACGAAGGCCGACCGGTTGATGAGGTTGCGTCGGGACAACCGCCCCTCGAGGGCCTGGGCCGTGCGTGCCACGAGGGCGGTCGAAAGGCTCACGACGCGGGCACCGGGAGGGGGCGCACCAGCCGGCGAGCCGCGGTCAGGGCTGCCAACGCGGAGAGGGCGAGCGCGGTGAGCCACAGCCCGACCGCGCTGACGAACAAGAGCGGGACGCCGGCCCAGGGCTGGTGCGCCAGCTGCGGTCGCGAGCGTGCCGTGGGCAGGGGCGTCGAGGGCGACTCCGAAGGCGGCTGACGGCCAGCGCCAGGTCGATCACCAGGTGGAGCGCGGTGGGAGGCGTGTCCGGCCGGCCGAAGCATCCACACGTGGCCAGCGGGCCGCCCCGCCGGCGGGCGACGGCGACGATGCCGAAGAAGCACAGGTAGGAGAGGGCGACGAGGGCCGCGGTGACCGGGCGCGGGAACAGCGAGAGCAACACCGCCGAGCGCGGCCTCGGCCAGGGCACCGGCCCGGACGACCCACCGCATGACGCGCAACGGCGGCGGGCCGGGCAGCCACGGAGCCAGGGCACGCGCGGTGTCGTCGGGTCGCACCGCCTTGGCGGCCCCGGCCACGCACAGCAGGCCGGCGGCGACGAGGTACAGGCCGATCAGTTCCACTGCGGCCTCGCGGCGGGGAGGTCCGACACCACCGGGCTCAGGGTCAACGACGACAACAACGTGTTCACGTGCGGGACCAACGCGGGCCGTTGGGCGTGGCTGCCCAGCACGGCATAGAAGGAGAAGGGCCGCCCGGACTCGGTGAAGAACCACTGGGTACCCGACTGCCCAGGAATGCCCCGTCGCAGCACCATGGGTGAGAAGTCCGACTTCCGAGAGCGCAGCGGGTCGGCCCTGTTGTGCGAACAGGGCGGTACCCACGCTCTCGGGCCCGTACTCGAACAGGGTGGCGAACACGTCGGAGGGTCCCATCACGGTGACGGCACCGCTGCCGAAGTCGCCGATGTCATCGGGGATGGGGAAGGTGGCGAACTGCCCGACCGGGTAGGTGATCCCCACGCTGGCCGGGCGGACGAAGATCCGTCCCTCGAAGCCGGCGGGGAGCCGAGCCGTGATGCCGTGGGCGCCGATGGTGGCCACTACTCGGCGGGCACGGCACGGCCGTGCGGGAAGACGTCGTCGAGGGTGCGCGGGTAGAGGCTCGGGTCGCCCGGGAGGATTCCGGCCGCCGCCAGCACCTCGTCGGCCGCCGCTTCGCGGGCGGGACCGCCGAGGGACGCCTCGCCGCGGCCGCGCGTGCCGCCACCGTGTCCCCGGTCGTGCTCGGCCCGCCGCACCAGCTCGGCCAACTGGCCGACGTGGCTGGCCACACCCTGCCCGACCTTGCGCCCCGTGGCCCCGTCGACCAGGACGAAGAACGGCGAGCCGGGGACCTCGTAGTCGATCCAGGCATCGGTCGACATGACGACGGGGACCCGACCGGTCGTCCTCGACCCGCACCTCGGCGGGGATCTCGCGGTCGGGGCCCTTGGTCACGATCACGACGCGGGTGCGATCGGGCAGTTGCAGGCGAGCCCGGGTCCTGCAGCGCATCCCAGAAGGCGGCGCAGCTGGTACAGCCCGAGGAGAGGAAGCCGAGCAGGGTGAGGTCGTCGCTGTTGTCGACCGCGATGGCCCGGGCATCCCCCGTCGGCGTCACCCCGGCGATGGCCGGCGCCTCGCCCAGCTCCGGGCTCGAGGCCGGGGTGACCATGGTCACGGGGGCGGCGACGGGGGCCGCGGCGGCGGGGTCTCCGACGCCCGCGCCGAGCTCGTGCAGCGAGCGCAGGATGTCGGCATGGCTCCGCAACAGGCCTGTCACCAGGATGCCGAGCACCAAGAACCACGAACGTCGAGACAATGACCAGCGCGAGCACGCCGCCTCCTTTCCTCGTCTGCCCCAGTATCCATCCGCGGCCGGTCGAAGGCGCGGCATCTGACGCCGGTGCGCCGCGGGAATTCCTCGGGCATACTCCGGTCTGTGCCGGTTGACGATCTGTTCCTGCCTGAGCCCGAGCCGCGGGAGGTGCGCTACACCGTGATTTCGGTGGACGACCACGTCGTCGAACCGGCCCACACGTTCGAGAACCGGCTTCCCACCGCGCTGGCCGACCGCGCGCCCCGCATCGTCGAGACGCCCGAGGGGCATCAGGTGTGGGAGTTCGAGGGCCAGCGGTACACCCAGGTGGGGATGAATGCCGTGGCGGGCCGGCGACCGGAGACCTATGGCCTCGAGCCGTTCCGCTTCGACCAGATGCGACCCGGTTGCTACGACGTAGATGCCCGCGTGCACGACATGGACATCAACGGCGTCTGGGCATCGGTGAACTTCCCGTCCATGATCACGGGGTTCTGTGGCCGCGTCTTCTTCGACGCCCGGGACCGTGACCTGGGCCTGGCCTGCATCAAAGCGTGGAACGACTGGCTCTTCGAGGAGTGGTACTCGCGCCACCCCGAACGCATCGTTCCGCTCGGGATCACCTACCTCGCCGACCCGGCCCTTGCCGCCGCCGAGATCCGCCGCAACGCCGAACGCGGCTTCACCTCGGTGACATTCCCAGAGCGACCGCACGAGATCGGGCTGCCGTCCCTGTGGGACCGGGCGCACTGGGACCCGATCATGGAGGCCGTCGTCGAGACCGACACCGTCGTCTCCCTCCACGTCGGGAGCTCGGGCCTGACACCACCGCCACCGGGTGCCGGCATGGACGCCCTGCAACTCGGCGCCACGCTCTTCGGCCAGCTGTCGCTCATCGCCTGCGCGGAGTGGCTGTGGTCCGGCTACGCCCTTCGACTGCCGACACTCAAGATCGCCATGAGCGAAGGCGGGATCGGTTGGGTGGCCATGCTGCGTGACCGCCTCGAGAACATCGTCGACCGCTCCCGTTACGGGCTGGGCTGGGCCGTGCGCCCGGCCGACGTCCTGCAGCGCAACTTCTGGTTCTGCACCATTGACGACCCCTCCACCATCGACACACGCCACGCCATCGGGGTCGACCACATCATGGTGGAGGTCGACTACCCGCACGGCGACAGCACCTGGCCGGACACCCAGGACGTGATCGCGCGGTGCTGGGGTCACATTCCCGCGGACGAGCTACGTGCCATGTGCTGCGAGAACGCTGCCGCGCTCTATCGCCACCCCCTCCCGGACACCGTCCTGCCCCGCTGAGAGGAGCCGACCGATGTTCACGCCGACCGCCGAGAAGCTGATCCCCGACCTCACGCCACGGGAGGAGCTCGTCGTGCTGGCCCGGGCGCTCTGGCGCGAGGGCTACAACGACCACCTGGCCGGGCACATCACCGTCAACCTCGGCGACGGCACGCTGCTCTGCAACCCGTGGCTGCTGACCTGGGCGGAGTTGCGCCCCTCGCAGGTGCTGCGCATCGACCTCGAAGGCCGTGTGGTCGAAGGGGACTGGCCCGTTCCGCTCGGGATCCCGTTGCACCTCGAACTGCACAAGCGACGCGAGGACGTCGGCTGGGCCGTCCACAACCATCCGCTCTTCGGAACGGTATGGGCGGACCTGGGCGAGGTGCCGCCGATTCTCGACCAGAGCTCAGCGCTCGGCGGCGGTGCACTCGTCGTGGTCGACGAGTACGAGGGACCGGTGAACGACGCTTCGAGCGCCCGGTCGGCGGTGGAGAAGATGGGCGACGCCGCCATGGCGTTGCTGGCCGGGCACGGTGTCTTCGTGCTGGGGGGATCGGCCCGTGCCGTGCACCAGCGCGCCGTCGCGCTGGAGCAACGGTGCCAGCACGCCTGGTACGCCAGGGTGGCCGGCGGCGGCGCGTCCCGCGTCCCGCAATCCTTCATCGACCTGGTGGCGCAGAGCGACGGAGAGGGTTTCGTCGGCTTCTGGGAGGCCGCCGTGCGTGCCGAATTGGCGGCCGATCCCGATCTGCTCGACTGACTACCCCGACGGCGGTCCCGAAGACCTTGTTGAGCTCCATCGGCACCGGCGTGTCCAGCTGCGCGTAGGTGCACGACGCCGGCTCGCGGTCGGGGCGCCAGCGCACGAAGGATGTGGCGTGCCGGAAGCGATCCTGTTGGAGGTGGTCGTAGGAGACCTCGCAGACCGCCTCGGGACGAACGGGCTCCCAGGTCATGTCCTTGCCGGCGTTCCAGCGGTTCGTCCCGCCGGGCGCCCGGCCCGTGGCCTGCGCCTCGGCCCAACCCGCCCACGGGTGATCCTTCTGCGCGTTCTTGCGGTACGGCTCGAGTTCGGCCACCAGTTCGCCCCGGCGGACGACGCTGAACCCAGAGGCCACGCCGACGTGGTGCAGCGTCCCCGCGGGGTCGAAGAGACCGAGGAGCAACGAGCCCACGCCGGCTCCGTCCTTGTGCGTGCGGAAGCCCGCCACCACGCAGTCGGCCGTCCGCTGGTGCTTGACCTTGACCATCGCCCGCTTGTCGGGCAGGTAGGTGAGGGCGCCGTCCTTGACGACGACGCCGTCGAGCCCGGCCCCCTCGAAACGAGAGAACCAGTCCGCCGCCACGTCAGGGTCGTCGGTGACCGGGGTCAGGTGGACGGGCGGACGCACCTTCTTGAGGGCTTTCTCGAGGGAGGCGCGCCGCTGTGCGTACGGCGTCTCCATGTACGAGCGGTCGCCCTCGGCGAGCAGGTCGAAGGCGACGAAGGAGGCCGGTGTCGACTCGGCGAGCTGGCGGATGCGCTTCTCGGCCGGGTGGATGCGCTGGGAGAGTGCATCGAATTCCAGGCCACGCGGACCGGCGATCACGATCTCCCCGTCGAGCACGCACTGCGGCGGGAGCTCGCGTCTGAGGGCCTCGACCAGCTCGGGGAAGTAACGGGTCAGGGGTTTCTCGTTGCGGCTCCCGAGCTCGACGTCGTCCCCGTCGCGGAAGACGATGCAGCGGAACCCGTCCCACTTCGGCTCGTAGAAGAGCCCGGCGGCCCGGGGGAGCTCACGGGCCAGCTTGGCCAGCATGGGGGCGACCGGTGGGCGGACGGGGAGGGTCATTGCTGCTCAGTCCTCATGGGCTCCGGCCCAGGCCAGGAGCTCGTCGACCTTGCCGCGGTTCACGATGCGCTCGGGAGGCACCTCGGCGTCGACGGCCTTGGCGCAGCCCCGGCCGAGCCAACCGAGTTGGCCCGGTGCGTGGGCGTCGGTGTCGACGGCAAAGGAACAGCCGAGCGCAACCGCCTGGCGCAGGAGATCCTGCGGCGGGTCTTGGCGCTCGGGCCGCGAATTGATCTCCACCGCCGTGCCGGTGCGGGCGCAGGCGGCGAACACTGCGTCGGCGTCGAAGGTGGACTGGGCGCGGCCCCGCCCGGTGATCAGGCGCCCGGTGCAGTGGCCCAGGATGTCGGTGTGCGGGCTCTCGACTGGCCGCCAGCATGCGCTCGGTCATGGCCGGCGCCTCCATGCGCAACTTCGAGTGCACGCTGGCCACAACGACATCCAGCTCGGCCAGCAGGTCGAGCTCCTGGTCGAGTGAGCCGTCCTCGAGGATGTCGACTTCAATACCGGTCAGGATGCGGAAGGGCGCCAGGTCCTCGTTCAACTCGGCGAGCACGTCGAGCTGGGAACGGAGCCGCTCGGCGTTGAGCCCATGTGCGACGGTCAGGCGGGCGCTGTGGTCGGTGAGGACAAGGTACTCGTGCCCCAGGTCCCGGGCCGCCTCGGCCATTTCGCGGATCGGGCTGCCGCCGTCGGACCAGTCGGAATGCGAATGGCAGTCGCCGCGGAGCGAGCTGCAGGAGTTCCTGCGCCGCCCCGTCGAGCGCGATGTCGTCGGGCGTCTCCTCCAGCTGGGTCAGGCGCTCGGGCACCTTGCCGTCCAGCGCCTCGGTGATGACCTGCGCCGTCGACTTCCCGATGCCTTCAATTGTCTGCAGCCGCCCGGACGCGGCGAGCGTGCGCAGCGTGTCGGCGTCGAGGTCGGCCACGGCCCGTGCCGCGTTGCGAAAGGCGCGCACCTTGTAGGTGTCGGCCCCGCCGCGCTCGAGGAGGAAGGCGATGCGGTTGAGGGCGTCGAGCGGCTCCACGGCTCAGGCCTTCTTGGCCCGGCTCGGGGCCACCCGCGGCGGCTCGTCGGGCATCTTCGGGTACTGGGGCGGCCACGGTGCGTCGTGCAGGCCGGCCTCCTTGTCGCGGGCGGCAAGGGCCAAGCAGGGGCTCGATCGACTGCGGCGCGGCGGCGATGTCGGCCCAGGGGTCGCCGCGCCGCCGCACCAGCTCGGGCACGGTGCGTATGGTGAGGTCGTTGGGGACCACCGTCTCGACCTCCTCCCACGTCAGCGGTGTCGAGACCTGACCGCCGGTGCGGGGCCGGGCGAACCAGGCCCCGAAGACGGTCTTGTGCGGTGCGTTCTGGTTGAAGTCCACGAAGACGCGACTGCCGCGCTCCTCCTTCCACCAGTTGGCCGTGATCAGGTCGGGGAAGCGGCGTTCGAGCTCGCGGGCCAGTGCGACCGCGGCGGCGCGCACCTCCACCGAGTCCCAGCGCGGCTGAGGCGGAGGTACACGTGCAGTCCGTTGTTTCCCGTCGTCTTCGGATAGCCGCGCAGGCCGAGCTCCTCGAGCACGTCGCGGCAGAGCAGGGCCACCGCGCGCACCTCGTCGAAGCCGATGCCCGTCGTCGGGTCGAGGTCGATGCGCAGCTCGTCGGCGTGCGCCGGGTCGGCGGCGAGGTAGGGCCACAGATGCAGCCCGAGGCAGCCGATGTTCACGGCCCAGATGACATGGGCGATGTCGGCGACGACGAGGGCATTGGACGTGGTCCCGTTCGGCGTCGAGACGGTGGTCGACTGCAGCCACTCGGGTGCGCCGGCGGGGATGCGCTTCTGGTAGAAGGACTTGCCGGTCGCGCCGTCCGGGAAACGCTGCAGCATGGCGGGGCGTCCGCCGGCGGTATTCAGCAGGTGGTCGGCGACGTCGAGGTAGTAGGAGACCAGGTCGAACTTGGTGGCATCGAGGGCGGGAAAGTAGATCTTGTCCGGTCGCGACACGCGCACCTCGCGCCCGCCGGCCTCCACCATCCGCTCGTCGTCGTCCCCTGGCACCGCCGTCGACTCTACCGAGGGGCCGTCGTCCCGGGCTCCGGGTCGCTCGGCGCAGGCGTTGTCGCAGGCATGGAGCCACGCACGCTGCCGGCGGGTGACGGGCTACGCGTCCTGGAGCTGTGGCGCGGGAAGCAAGATGCCGCGGCGGGCGAGCTCCCGCTCCAGCCGAGCCCGCTCCTGCCGCGGACTGTCGAACCAGGCCGGGGTGGCCCGGACGTCGAGTGAGGCGCACAGCCGGATCAACGCGCCGTCGTAGGAGAGCTCCCGGGCCAGCGCCTCCGCAACCGGGGCCGCCGCGACCCGTCGCGTGCAGCCTGGCCCGGAAGTCGACGAGCTCGGTCAGCAACAGGTCGTCGGACCTGCACCGTCCTGCATCCGTGCCCAGGGCCTGTGTGAGGAGGTCTCTGTACATGACCACGACGAACAAATGTGTCCGCGCCCTCACTCGGGGGTTCGATAGGGCTGAACGTCACGGTCTTTCGTCCCCGTTTCGCTCCCGGGCCTAGATCAAGTCGGACAGCCCTTCCCACCCGGCCGGCGGCGCGGCGAGCTGCCAGAACTGCTCGGGTACGGGGCCCTCCATGCGGGCTGGTCAGCGCGTGGTCCTGCTCCAACGGCGCGATCTGCGAGGTGTAGCACCAGATGGCGCGACGCTTGCGTTCCTCGTCGGGCACGTGGGGGACGATGGCCGGCGTCGGCCACGGGTGGGCGCGCAGCAGCTTGGCGACCCGCCAGGCGAGCATGCCGGGCAGGTGCTTGTAGCCGTGGTCCTCGTAGCAGAACCACTCCCGATCTGGTTGTTCCAGCCGCACCAGGAGGCAGGCGTCGTGCACCATGACGTGATCGGGGTTGGCCAGTCCCATCGGAAAGAACACCGAGGTGGGATCCACCTGCCGCGATGGCGGCGCCGAGGACGGGGGCGACGTCGGCCGGTGTCGGGCGATCCGCCGGCGCC
Source organism: uncultured Acidimicrobiaceae bacterium (assembly GCA_963738135.1). Taxonomy (GTDB): domain Bacteria; phylum Actinomycetota; class Acidimicrobiia; order Acidimicrobiales; family RAAP-2; genus Bog-473. The sequence continues at coordinate 170,680 of CAVTVK010000003.1, forward strand.
AGGTACTGATGGTCGGAGAACTCGAGCCACTCGTAGGCGGAGTCGAGGACCGCCATGGCCGCGGCGTCCTCTTCACGCCGCACCGCCACCACGTCGTCGCCCGGCCACAAAGCCACCCAGCGCGTCCCATTCCGAGGGCACCTCGGGGTAGGCCGGGGGCCGGCCGGCCAGCACGGTGACGACGGTCGTGTCGTCGTAGCTGGCGATGAGATGGCCGGCGCCCATGGCGGCGTCGTCGAAGTGCGGCGAGACGACGAGGATGCGACTGAATGCGGCGGGGTCGACCTCGCCCCAGCGTCGGCTCGGCGAAAGTGGTGCTCATGCCCGGATCATACGGGTACGTCGTCGATCTCACCGGCGACATGGCGCCGGAAGACGGGGAGCAGCGCGCCGATGACGGCGGCGCCGGCAATGCAGGCGAGGCCGCCCGAGACGATGGAGAACTCAATGCTGGTCACCGTGGCCACTGCGCCGGACTCCATGTCGCCGAGGCGGGGGCCGCCCTGGACGACGGCCATCTGAATGGAGGACATCCGACTGCGGAACCGCTCGGGGATGGAGCTCTGCAGCATGGTGTTGCGCAGGACGGCCGAGATGACGTCGGCCCATCCGGCCACGGCCAACAGGGCCAGCGCGACCCACAAGGTGTCGGTGAACCCGAACAGCGCGATGGCCGCCCCCCACACCGAGACCGCCACGATGACCGCCCAGCCCTGGCGGCGCAGGTTGGCGACCCAGCCCGTGGTCACCGCCCCGATCAGCGCGCCCACGCCGGGCGCGGCGTAGAGAAAGCCCAAGGTGATGGTGCCGCCGCCGAACACGGCGCCCGCCATGGCGGGAAAGAGCGCCCTGGGCATTCCGAACACCATGGCGTTGATGTCGATGAGGTAGACGCCCTGCAGTGCCTGACGCGAACGGAGGTAGCGCAGCCCCTCCTTGGTCGACTGCCAGGGGGAGAGGCCTCCGGCATCGTGGGCCGGGGGGATCGGGCGCAGCATGGCCGACGTCACGGCGGCCACCACGAAGGAGGCGGCGTCGAGCCCGTAGACAAGCGGGAGCCCGATGCCGAGCAGGAGGCCCGACAGCGCCGGCCCGATGATGACGCCGACCTGGAAGACGATCTGCGTCATGGCGGCGGCCGCGGGGATCTGGCGCCGCTCGACCATGCCGGGCACCGCCGCCATGCGGGCCGTGCTCGAGAACCCCGTGAGACCGGCCGCCAGCGCGCTGACGACATAGAGCACGACCAGCGACGGCTGGGTCACCGCCGCGTTGACGGCCATCGCAGCGCTGGTCAGCAGCAGGGCCACCGCCGTCCACACCATGATGCGGCGTTTGTCGACGGCGTCGCCCATGGGCCCGGCAGACAGGGCGCCGGCAAGAAACGGGAAGAGCTGGGCCAGGCTGATCGCTCCCACTTGCAGCGTGGAGTGCGTCATGGAGTACACCTGGTACGGGATGGCGACGACGGTCAGCTGCGTCCCGATGACGGAGATGAGCTGGCCGATGAAGAGGAGACGGAAGTCGCGACTCTCCCGCAGCGGGGTGGTGTCCACCAGGATCCGGCCCGGCATGGCGGTCAGCCTACGGTCGAGCGCGGAGTGGCGCGCGACCGGTGCGGCGTTGGTCAGGAGAGCTGCCGGCCGAGGTCCGCGCACCGAGATGTCCCACGCCGCGGGCCAGTCGTTCGTGCGCAGGAGCGCGTCGCTCCCGCCGTCGCAGAAGACGACCGATCCGCAGAAGAACGCGCCGTCGGGCCCGAGGAGGAGGTCCACCAGGGCGGCGATCTCCTCGGGCCGGCCGGGCCGGCCGACCGGGTATGGGCAACATGTCGAGAAGCGGGCCGGCCTCGGGGTCCGCCCGCATGCCCGCCACCATCGGCGTGTCGATCATGCCGGGGGCGATGGCGTTGAGCCGGAGGCCCGACCCGGCCCAGTCGGGCCCGGTGGCGTTGCGGCGCACCCAGTGGGCCAGGGCCAGCTTGGCGGCCGGGTAGGCCACCAGGGAGGTGTGGGCGTCGGCGATCTGCGCGCTGAGCTCCTCGTCATGGCGGAGGCAGGCCCGACGAGGTCGGCGGGGATGGCGGGCTGCACAGTGGTCGAGTTCGAGCTGATCGCCACGGCGGCGCCACCCGGCGTCGAGCAGTCGGACGCAGACCGTCGAGCACGTCGACGGTGCCGAAGTAGTTGACCGACGCCAGCAGCGAGCCCGCCCGGTCGGGCGTGCCGGCGAGCCCGGCACAAGTGACGATGCCGGCGAGCGCGCCGCCGCAACGCTCGGTCGCCTTCTCGACGGCGACCCGGCGGCCGGCGGGCGTGGCGAGGTCGGCCACGACATCGGTCTCGTCCTTGTCGACGCCGATGACGTTCCAGCCCGAGGCGCGCAGCCGCGTCGCCGTGGCGGCGCCGATGCCCGAGGCGGCGCCGGTGATGACGACGGTGCGGTCAGGCAGCGGATCGCGCCTTCAGGACGGCGAGCGCCTTGTCGGCGTGCGCTCCCATGGAGACCTCGGTATGGATGACGTCGAGGACGGTACGGTCGGTGTCGATGACGAAAGTGACCCGTTTGTTCGGCAGGAAGCTCACGCCGCGCTTGGCGCCGAGCTGCGAAGCCACGGCGCGGTCGGGGTCGGAGAGCAGACGGGAAGCCGAGGGACTCCTTCTCGTCGAACTGCTTCTGCTTCTCCACGGCGTCGGCGCTGATGCCGACCGGCTGGGCGCCGACGGCGGCGAACTCGCCCGCCATATCCCGAAAATGGCAGCTCTCCTTGGTGCAGCCATAGGTCATGGCGGCCGGGTAGAAGAACAGCACCACGGGCCCGTTGGCCAGGAACCCGCTCAAGGAGCGGGGGGCGCCCGTCTGGTCGGGGAGTGTGAAGTCGGGAACAACGTCGCCTTTTTGCATCCGCTCAATGTAGGGCGAAAGCGTCGCGTCGTGCCCGACTAGCCCTCGAAACGGAAGCCGACACCCCGCACGGTGACCAGGTGGCGAGGGTTGGCCGGGTCCGGCTCGACCTTCCGTCGCAGCCTCTTGATGTGCGTGTCCAGGGTGCGGGTATCGGTCAGTTCCTGGTCCCACCAAAGCCGATCGATGCACCAGTCGCGGGTCACCACTTGGCCGCTGTGGGACATGAGGAGGGCCAGCAGGTCGAATTCCTTCCGGGAGAGCTCGACCGGGACCTCGTCGACCGTCACCTCGCGCCGTCCGGCATCGAGACGCACCGGGCCTACGGCGAGGACCTCCTCGTGGTGCTCGGCAATGGCCACCCCGCGCCGCAGGACGGCACGCATGCGGGCGACGAGCTCGCGTAGTCGGAATGGCTTGGCCACGTAGTCGCTCGCACCGAGCTCGAGCCCGAGCACGATGTCGACCTCGGAGTCGCGCGCGGTCACCATGATGATCGGCACAGGCTTGAGGCTCCGCATCTGCTGACAGATCTCGATCCCGGATTGGTCCGGAAGCATGACATCGAGCAGGACGAGATCAGGGTGGACGCGGTGGAAGAGGCGCAGCGCTTCGTGTCCGTCCCCGGCTGACTCCACGGTGAAACCTTCGCGTGTCAGTCCGGACGCCAGGGCCTGGCGATAGGACTCCTCGTCGTCGACCACGAGGACCAACGGCCGATTGTCCCGGGCCGGGCCGGGTTGAGGGGACCGGCCGCTCGCGGCCGGTGCGTTCGCGATTGCCACGCTGTGTTCAGCCTCAGGCAGCGTCGTGGGGAACCCGGGACGACCTGAACGGGAGAAGGGCAGGCGACGACGGTGGACGGGGGGTAGTTCGCACCGGCGTCGCCTGAGGACGCGGGGAGACGAAGACCCGCGCCATGGTGACCAATGATCCGAGCAGCTCCGTTGCGGTGTGAGCGCGCCGGTCGGATCATGATGACCTCGGCCAGGGCTTCCTGGCCGCGATGACAACCGGAGCCGGGACTGGAACGAAGATCCCGGCCAGAGTGATCCCTGTAGTGATCCTCGGTCGCCATCGCCGATCACGCTACGAAGCCGAGGTGAACGGGCTGTGAAACCGTTGCAACCAACAAGTGTGCTGAAGATGAACTCTTAAGGTTGCGGTCCTGCTCAGAGGATTACGCTCCCTGGGCACACGAGTGGGAGGTACCGGATGACCGAGGCCATGGGCCACGGCGTGAATCAACGCAAGGCCATACAGATGACACCCGCCGAGGTGGACGCGTTCCTCGCCGAGAGGCGAAACATGACGATGTGCTCCATATCCCACGACGGCTCCATCCACGCCGTGGCCATGTGGTACGGGTTCTTGGACGGCTGCGTCACCGTGGAGACGAAGGCCAAATCGCAGAAGGTCCAGAACCTGCGCCGCGACCCGCGCCTGACGCTGCTCTTCGAGGACGGCGACTACTACGAGGAGCTCCGTGGGGTCGAGCTCGTCGGGAGAGCGGAGATCGTCGACGACCCCGACCAGGCTCTGGCGGCTCGGCATCAGCGTCTACGAGCGCTACAACGGGCCGTACACCGAGGAGCTCAAGCCGATCCTCGAGGTGATGCTGCACAAGCGCGTGGCGGTGAAGCTCAACGTCGAGCGGACCGTCAGCTGGGACCACCGCAAGCTGGGATTGCCGTCGACGCGTCCGGTCACGTGAAATTCAACATCCGGCAGGCGGTCACCGTGCCGCCGGCCCGGGCGATGGAGGCATATTGCTCCCCCACGTTTTACGAGGGCCGCCCGGCCCGCGACGACATCGCGGTACGTGAGGTCGTCCGACATGAAGCCGGCGAGCAGCGCGTCCTGCTCGAAGTGCGCTTCGCATTCACGGGATCGGTGTCGCCGGCGGTGCGGGCCGTGGTCGACCCCGCAAAAATGTCCTGGGTCACCCGCACCGAGATTCCTGCTGGCCGAAGGTCACTCCAGCTGGGTCGTGCTGCCCGACCACTACCCCGACCGGTTGAGCGCCAATGGCGTCTACCGGTTCGACGAGGGCGATGGCGGATCCGGGACCTCTACGGTCGAGGTAGAAGGCGACCTGCAGAGTCCGCGTCCCGTTGGTCGGGCGTTCCGTCGAGAAGGTCATCGTCGGCGATCTGCGTGCCTACATCGCTGACGAGGTCGCAGGCATCGCCGACTGGGACGGATGAAGTTCAGCCGCCGGGTTGATCGCACAGCTTGAGCATCTGCGTCATGCCGTCCTCGATCCCGCCGGCCAGGATGTCAATGTCCGCTGTCGTGTCGTAGTCGCCCGTGATCCCGAAGTTCACCTCGCCGTCGTAGGAGAAGATGGCGATCCCGAGGCGTATCTGCCCGCCGAGCGGGACGTACGGAAAGGCCCGGATCATCCTCCGCCCCGCCGCATACAGCGGGAATTGGGGACCGGGCACGTTCGTCGTGACCGTGTTCACGTTGCGCTGCGCCGCCCGGGTGGCCAGGCGCATCCCGAGCGCCAGGAGCATGGGCGGCGCGAAGCCCGACATGGACGTGAGGGCCTCGCCGGCCACGGCTTGGCTGGAGTCCTTGAGGTCCTTCATCTGTTCGGTGATGACGTGCAGCCGCAGCGCAGGGTCGTCGATGTCCACCGGGAGCTCGGCGAACATGGCGGAGACCTTGTTCTCGTAGGTACCGTCGCCGACGGCCTTGCCCGACACGTCGCGCGGCCGGACCGACACGGGCACCAGCGTCCGCACCACGCGCTCGATGTCCTCGTCGCGTGACAGCAGCAGCTCGCGGAATCCGTTGGTGATGCTGGCCAGCACCACATCGTTGAAGGTTCCGCCCAATGCCTTGCGCACCCGCTTGATGTCATCGACCGACGTCGTCGCCCAGGCGTAGCGCCGGTGGGGCCCGAGGGGTCCATTGAGGCTGGAGAGCGGGGTCGGGCGGACGAGACCGCCGAGGGAGAACAGCCCTCCGGCTACGTCGAGCACATAGCCGGCCATTTTGCGCAGGGCCCGCGTCTGCGCCCGCGCCGCCCGCACCTGCTCGTAGGGCGACTCCACGATGTTCTCGAGCGCCTCCAGCACCAATTGCAGGCTGGAGGGCTCTGGCCGCGGCGCCCATTCCGAGCGCCTCGGCCGCGTCGTGTCGGGGCTCAGGTCCATGATCACGGCCAGCAGGTCCGTCCCGGCGACCCCGTCGACCAGCGCGTGGTGCGTCTTGGCCAGCATGGCCCAGCGGCCGTCCTCGAGGCCCTCGACCACCCAGATCTCCCAGAGCGGCTTGGAGCGGTCGAGCTGTTGCGCCATCACCCGTCCCACCAGCTTGCGCAGCTCGCTCTCGCTGCCCGGGGCGGGCAGTGCGGTGTGGCGCAAGTGGTATTCGATGTTGAAGTGCGGATCGTCCACCCAGACGGGGCGGCCCAGCTCGAAGGGCACGAAGCGGACCTTCTGGCGGTACCGCGGCACGAGGTCCAATTTGGAGTCCACCATGGCGACGATGTCGCCGAACGACGGGGGTGGGCCCTCGAAGATCGCCACCGAGGCGATGTGCATATGGGACACGTGGTCCTCAATGTGGAGGAACGACGCATCGAGCGGGCTCAGGCGATCAGCACTCATCGACCCTCCCTTCGGGGCTCCCCCTCAATCGGAGCCTACCCCTGGGCTGCGGCGCGTTCCCGGGTTCAGCCGGCGGTCGCCGCGGCCGGCGGATGGCCCAACGAGGCGAGCTCGGGGGTGGCGAGGATCAGCTCCCGGGTCTCCTCGTAGGCGGCCTCGATCACCTGGGGGTTCCGGTCCTCGGCCATCGCTCGCAGTCCCATGGCGCGGCGGGATTCGTCCCCGGGCTCCAGGCTGATCACGACGGATCCGGCCGCTTGCAAGCGGGCGATCTCGCGCTCCATCCGACGGTGCACGCTGCGACGGATCCAGCCGTCGGCGCCGTTGGCGCTGCCGTGCGCCGCCGACATGGAGGAGATGACGACCACCACGTCGAGCTGCTCGGACCGCAGGACATCCGCATTCGTGGCGGAGTGCACGCCGCCGTCGAGGTACTCGACGCCCCCGATCTCGACCGGCTGGAAGTAGCCGGGGATGGCGCACGAGGCCAGGACGGCGGCGGCCAGGCGAGCCGGGGGTGCGCCGTCCCGTCCGAAGACGACCCGGGCCCCGTCCGAGCGCCGGACCGTGCAGATCCTGAGCCCCTCGGGCCAGCGACCGCCCATGTGCTCGTCGAGGCCCCGCGCCCGCTCGGAGATGTCGATCCGACCCTTCGGGAGGAGCGTCATGGCCGCCACGTCGGGCCGAAAGGCCAGGGGACGGCGGAGAGCCCGCGTGATGAGCGCCGGTGACGGGAGGTTCCACAGCCGAAACAGCGCACCGATCGAAGGGGTCGGGAGTGGCTCGGCGTCGGAGGGGAGGATGCGACGGAGCACGGCGCCGCCGCGGCGCGACGTCGGCACCCCGTAGAGGGACGCCGCAAGGTCCGTTGCGGGCACCCCGACCCGCAGCGCCGCACCTGTCACCGAACCGGCGGAGGTGCCGACGATGACGGCGGCCTGGCGGGGGTCCCATCGGGTCTCACGTTGGAGGGCCGAGAGGACACCGGCCTGGTAGGCCTGGCCCACAACGCCGCCGGCACCGAGAACGAGGCCGACCAAGGGAGTCTTCCCGCTCCCGAATCCCCCAGGGATCACCTTCATCACCCACCTTTCTACCCGGCGCCGCATTTCTGCGGACTGATCGGACCGGCGGATGCCCATCGGCCCAGGTGGATGGCACATTGCGGCCGGCAGGCTGGCGCTGCCCGCAGCGACGACTCCAGGAAGCGGAGTTACGACTCCAAGAAGCGGAGGACGGCCAGCACACGCCGGTGGTCCTTGTCGGAGACGGGCAGATCGAGCTTGGCGAAGATGTTGGCGACGTGCTTCTCGACAGCGCCCTCGCTCACGACCAGGGCATTGGCGATGGCGGCGTTGGACCGACCTTCGGCCATGAGGGACAGGACCTCGCGCTCGCGCCCGGTGAGGACGGAGAGAGAATCGGTGCGCCGGGTCGCCCCCATCAGCTGTGTCACGACTTCGGGGTCCAAGGCGGTACCTCCAACGGCGACCCGCTCGAGTGCCTCGACGAAGTCGCTGACGTCGGCCACCCGGTCCTTCAACAGATAGCCGATGCCGGCAGCATCGTCGGCGAGGAGGTCGGCGGCGTAGCGGGTCTCGATGTACTGCGAGAACAGAAGGATGCCGAGGCCCTCATGGCGCTCGCGCAGTTCGAGCGCGAGACGGAGGCCCTCGTCGGTGAAGGTCGGTGGCATGCGAATGTCGATCACGGCGACGTCGGGCGGGTTCTGGGCGATCGAGCTCCGCAGCGCCGCCGGGTCCCCCACGGCGCCGGTGACGGTGAAGCCGCGGTCGACGAGGAGCTGCACGAGCCCGTCGCGCAGGATGGCGGAGTCCTCGGCGATGGCGATACGGAGCGTGCCGACCATCAGGAGGTGAGGGGGAGGTCGACGGTGACCACGGTGGGACCCCCGGGCGGGCTCACCAGGTTCAGACGCCCGTCGACCGCACGCACCCTGTCGGTCAGCCCGGCCAGGCCACTCGAGGACGAGCCGACCGTCGTCAGTTGCGCGCCGCCGGTCCCGTCGTCGCGCACCACGAGGCGAAGCCACATCCCCTGCTGCGCACAGGAGACCGACGCCCGCGAGGCACGCGCATGCTGCGCCACGTTGGCCAGGAGCTCGGCGACGCAGAAGTAGGCGATGGCCTCAATGGCCGGCGTCGGCCGCGTCCGGATGTCGACCGAGAGCTCGGTGGGCACGGCACTGCGGGCGGCCAGGGTGGCCAGGGCTCCCTCCAGACCGATGTCGAGTGCCGGTGGGTGGATCCCCCGGGCGATGTCCCGCAGTTCGGCGATGGCCTCCTTGGCACCCCGGTGCGCGGCGTCGACCAGTTCGCGCACCCGGTCGAGGTCGACCTCGTCGGCGTCGTCCTCGAGCTTCTCCTTCGCCATGCCCAGACGCATGGCGAGGGCCACCAGCTGGGCCTGGGTGCCGTCGTGCAGGTCGCGCTCGATCCGGCGCAACGTGGCGGCCGACGCGTCGACCGTGTGGGTCCGGGCCTGCTCGAGCGAGCGCACCCGTGTCGCCATGGGATCGGGTCCGAGCAGGCCGCGGATCAACAGGCGGTCGACGTTGACGAAACCCCGCATGACCCAGGGCGCGGCGAAGAAGAAGATGGCGCCCAGAATGAAGCCGAAGGCGTCGTGCAGGAAGCCGGTGTCGCCGATCCCGTCGAAGTAGTCCGAGGGGAAGAACGCGGACGCGAGGCCCCAGACCGGGGAGCCACCTCCGTGGTGCCCGAAGAGCGGGGTCAAGAGCAGGGCGATGGCGTCCCACCACAGGCTCAAAGCGACGAACACGCCCAGGACGGACCAGGGCACCTTGAGCGCGAGGTAGCCCACGGCGCGCCACGCCACCCGATCGCGCAGGCAGGACTGCAGCCATCCGAGGAATCCCGGGCGCGCCGCGAAGGGCTGGGGATCCTCCACCTCCTCGCTGAGCATGGCGCGCGCCAGACCGCGTGCGAAACCGCCGATGCCGCGGGCGCTGCGCAGTGACAGCGCCAGGACGGCCAACCCGAAGAAGGTGATGGCGAGGATGAGGCCGGCGGCCATGGTGGACGCCACGAAGAAGAGCCCGACCCCCGCCAGTGCCGAGCTCAGGAGGAAGAACGCCAGCTCGCTCCACACCCGCATGGTGAAGGGCTCGTGGAACACCGTGCGAGCCAGTGCCTTGACCCGGGTGGCCTGCTCCTCGGTCATGGCCAGCGACAGCTCGCGCCCGCGGATCCTCACCCGCACGCTGCTGTCCTCGCCTTGATCGGGGATCATGCGTCACGCCGGCTCAGCACTACGGCGCCCAGCCCCAGTGCCGCGATGCAGTAAGCGATCATCGACATGACTCCGATTGTGACCGACACAGCGTCGCCGTGCCGCTCGACGGCGGCCACGGAGTTGGCAAAGATGAGCTCGGGAGCGAAACGGCTGATGCTCTCGGAAATCGAGTGGAGCAGGATCGGCGTCAGCAACGTGAAGCCGGCGAATGCCGCGATGGCGCCGGCCGTGTGCCGGATGACCGTGGCCAGCCCAAGCCCGAGCAGCGCGAAGAGGGCGAGAAAGGCCCCCGAGAGCGCCACGGCGCGTAACACGCCCGGCTGTCCGAGCGAGGCGGTCGGCGCGCCCCCCGACAGGACGGCCTGGCCCTCGAAGAAGGACACGAAGGCGAGCGCCTCACCGACGACCAACGTGCAGAGTCCGACCACGGCGATCTTCGCGGTGAGCAGGACGCCCCGACGCGGCATGGCGGTCAGCGACGTGCGGATCGTCCCGGTCCCGTACTCGCCGCTCATGACCAGCACGCCGAGGACGCCGAGAGCGAGCGAGGCGAGGGCGAGTCCGGCCAGGGACTGGTTCGTCGGATCGAAACCCTGGTACCAATCGCGCGGATGGTGCAGTGCGCCGTGCGTCGAGAGGAACGTCACGAGCACGGTGCCGGCCGCGGTGACGAGGAGCGTCCATCTGGTGGAACGGAGCGAGACGAGCTTGGTCCACTCGGCCCGTATGACTTGGCGCAGTCCGGCGCGCCAGGGACGTATGCCGGCGGTGTCGGCGCGGCGCGCCGGGGCGACGTGCGTGAGGGGCAGGGTGGTCACGGCAAGTCCTTTCAGCGAACGGGCAGCGCGTCGGGCGCCGCGACGTTGTCGAGGGTGTGGGAGTGGTATTCGACCGATGTGCTGGTGAGCTCCATGAAGACGTCTTCGAGCGAGGCGCGCAGCAGGCGTGAGCTCGTGCACGGTGAGCTCCTGATCGGCCGCCATCTCACCGATGTCGGCCGACGACAGTCCCTTGGCGACGATGGCGCCGTCCTCCTCGACCGCAGGCCGGGCGCCGGCCCGCGAGAGTGCGGTGACGAATCGCTGCGGCGTCGGCGTCACGATGCGGACCGCGTCGCTCCGGTGGCCCGACAGGAAGTCGTCGACGCTGGTGTCGGCGATGAGCGTGCCGCGGCCGATCACCACGAGACGCTCTGCGGTCAGGGCCATCTCGTTGATCAGGTGGCTCGAGACGAGGACCGTCCGCCCCTCCGCCGCCAGGTCGCGCAAGAGGTGCCGGACCCAGCGGATCCCTTCGGGGTCGAGGCCGTTGACCGGCTCGTCGAAGAGCAGCACGCCCGGGTCTCCGAGCAGGGCGCTCGCGATGCCGAGCCGTTGCCCCATGCCGAGGGAGAACTTCCCGGCCCGGCGCTCGGCCACCGCCGTGAGACCGACGATGTCGAGCACGGTGTCGACACGTGCCGTCGGGAGGTCGTTGGTCTGGGCCAGCCAGCGCAGGTGGTCGCGGGCGCTCCGGCCCGGATGGAACGCCTTGGCGTCGAGGAGGGCACCCACGTCGCGCAGCGGCCAGGGCAGCTCCGCGAAGGAGCAGCCGTTGACGAGCGCGGATCCCGCGTCGGGCCTGTCGAGCCCGAGGATCATGCGCATGGTCGTGGACTTCCCCGAACCGTTGGGACCGAGGAAGCCGGTGACGACACCGGGTGCGACGGTGAAGCTCAGGTTGTCGACCGCGAGCATGTTCCCGAAGCGCTTCGTCAGCCCGTGGGTGACGATCATGGGGTCTCCTTCCGTGACGGGGCCGGGCCTTCCGTGCCGCCTGCCCTCAGCATGAGGATCCGCGGCCGCGTTGGGAATGCCGCTACCGGGCGTCCTCGGCCTGGGGATAGCACCAGTGCCCGGGCCGGCCCGGCCCGGGCCGGGCCGGGGCGGGTTCGGGTTCCGGGGCCGGGTTCAGCCGGCGGCGGAGGCGGCGGGTGCTCCCGGCCAGGCCGGGTAGGTGGGCGGGCGGTCGGGAGGCGAGGCGTAGCTGCTAACGGAGCCGGCCACTGCGAACATCGGAACGGGTCCCGAGGGCACGGTGCCCGACTTGTAGCGGGCCCCACCGTTGACGTAGCGCATCAGCCCGGTGCCGTTCGTACCCTCTTCGTCGGGTCCCTTGGCCGCGGCGTCGTACCAGAGGAAGCTGTAGTCGGCGGGTGAGGAGTAGCTCGGGCGGGGTGCCGCGCCCTGGTACCCGTACGCCTGGAGTGGTGACGTGGGCCCGCCGCCGGCCGGCGGGGAGCGGAACAGCCCGGCGGCGAACGTGTAGGGCGTGAGGTCCGGCCCGGCCAGCTGGACACCGGTGAAGAACTGCTGCACCGGCGGGATCAGCGCCGGCGCCGCCAGGGATGCCGGTTCTGTGTTGGCCCCGTACCACCAGCGGTAGAGACGGTCGGCGTCGCCGGAGCCGACGGGCACCGGCACGCCGAGGCTGGTGACGCCGAAGGCGTGGGCCCACTCGCTCTGGTCGTAGTAGCGCCCGAGCGCGGCGGTGTCGGTCAGGACGATGCCGGTGATGATCCACTCGGGGGAGTACCCGATGCTGGCCGCGGCCTTGGTGAGGTAGATCGGCATGATCGGGTCGCCGGCGAAGATGACGCTGGTGGCGCCGGAGGCCTTCAGCTTCTCTGCGATGGTGGCGGCCTGGGTCGGCAGCGTGGTCAAGTCGAGGGTGTAGGAGAGCGCAGTGGTTGAGGCCATGTGGGCGTGGCCGGCCGTCAACTTCTTGGTGAGCGACGCCGTGAGCTCGGCCGTGCCGGGCGAGGGCGGCTCGGAGGTCTCGCTGACCACAATGAAGGAGCGCTGCTTCGTGTGAAATGAGGGCTCGCCGGCCCAGATGGCGTCCTTGCCGTTCAGCTTGGCGATCACGTAGCCGACCGTCTCGTAGAGCGACGTGTCGGCGGTGGGGAGGTTGGCCCACTGGAAGGGCGCGTTCTTCTGGATCTCGCCGTTGGTGGAGGAGTCGCCGCACCCCATGCACAGCACGTGCAGGCGAGCCAGCTCGTCCTGGTACGCCGGGGTCTGCGCCGGCCCGCCGATGGAGGCAAAGGCGTGGTCCTGCTGGGCCACCGTGACGGCGTCGGCGTGGGCGGCCACGGGGTCCGTCGCCGCGCCGGTGGCGTTGAAGACGATGAGGTTCACCTTGCGCCCGTACATTTGGTAAAGGTGGTTGAACATGGCCACAAAGGATTGGTAGGTGGCCAGCGCCTGGGCCGGGGTGCCGGCGGCGCCCGAGATGGCCGATGCCAGCCCACCGGGTTGCGGCTGGTAGTAGACGAGGTTGATGGCGGTGGCCGTCACGCCGCTCGCGGTGGCGCCGCCGTTCGACGCTCCCGCGGCCGGGACGGGTACGCAGGGTGGGGAGTAGACGGTCGGGATCTTGAGCCGCCCCGTGTGGTGGTCGCACTCGGATCCCCAGTTGTATGACGCCGTCTTGCCCAGCTTGGCAGCGGCGGCGTAGGTGAGCGGCACTGTGGCGTGCGTACTCCGCTGCCCGCCTCCTGCGCCCGGCGAGCTGGCCGACGTGCTGCCGTTGTTCTCGTGCACCGTGGCGGAGACGCCGGCCGCGACCAACGCGGCGACGATGAGGACGACCGGGCCGGCCCGCCGGAGCAGGCTGACGCGGGGCCAGGGCCGCCCGGCTCGCTGCGGATCCGGATCGGTGTCGCTCATACGGGGTCCACCTCGGTGGTCGTTGGCGTCGTCGCGGCGGCGGTGCCCGAGCGCGACAGGGCGAGCGGGTCGGAGCCCAGGAAGGCCTCGCCGACGACGGGTGACTCGAGGACGTCGCGCGGCGGGCCACTGGTGAGCACGGCGCCGCGATCCATGGCCACCAGGCGATCCGCGAGCTCCGCAATGAAGGCGATGTCGTGCTCGACGATGAGCATGGTGGCGTCGAGGCGGTCACGCACGGTGCGGAGGAGGCCGACCATCGCCTCGACTTCGCGTTGGGCCACACCCGAGGAGGGCTCGTCGAGGAGGACGACTGACGGCTGATGGGCCACCACGGCGGCCAGGTCGACGAGCCGCCGCGATCCGGTCGACAGCTCGCTCACCAGGCTGTCGGCGAAGCCGTCGAGACCGAACAGGTCGAGGAGCTCGTCGACCCGTTCCATGACGGCGGCCTCGGTCCGGACCTGGAGGGGCAGGCGCAGGACGGCGTTGAAGGGATCGCTGACGTCGGTGAAGCGCTCGAGCGACACGGCCAGGGCATCGCGCACCGTGAGCCCGGAGAACAGACGTGAATCCTGGAAGGACCGCCCCAGGCCCAGGCGGGCGCGGGCAGACGCCGTGCGATCGGTGACGTCGACGCCCGCCAGCTCGACCCGCCCGGCGTCGGGATGGAGGAATCCCGAGACGACGTCGAACAGCGTGGTCTTCCCGGCGCCGTTGGGCCCGATGATCCCGACGATCTCGCCGTGGTCGGCGTGCAGGGTCACGTCGCTCAGCGCGGCGTTGCCCCCGAAGGTGAGGGAGATCCCACGCACCTCGAGCTCGGCCCGCCCGGTGTCCACCGTGGGCGTGGCCCGGGCCGGCGACCCGAGCGTCTCGGAGGCCTTCTGCAGGTAGATGGACCACAGGAGCTCGGGATGGGCCGCCAGCTCGTCGGCCGTCCCGGAGAAGCGAACGGCACCGGTCTCCATGACGTAGACGCGGTCGGCCACCGCCACGGCCACGTTCATCGACTGCTCCACCAGCATGATGGCGGTGCCGGCGCGGCGCATCGACTCGATGGCGCCGAGCAGCTGCTCCACCACAATGGGTGAGAGTCCCAGGGAGAGCTCGTCGATGAGGAACAGCTTGGGCCGGGTGATGGTTGCCATGGCGAGCGCCAGCATCTGCTGCTGTCCACCCGAGAGGTTGGCGGCCCGTTCGTCACGGCGTGGGGCGAGCGTGGGGAAGGCGGCGAGCGCCTCCTCGATCATGTCGGCGTCGCGCTCGCCCCGCCGTCGGCCCTGCCACGCCGCCACCCGGAGGTTGTCCTCCACGCGCAAGTTGGGGAAGATCCCCTCGCCGCCGGGCACCTGGGCGACACCGAGCCGGGCGATCTCGTCGGGCGGCAGATGGGTGATGTCCCTCCCATCGAAGACGATCGCCCCGTGATCGGCCTCGACCACCCCGCCGATGGCCCGCAGCAGCGTGGACTTGCCGGCGCCGTTGGTGCCGACGAGGGCGACGATCTCTCCCTCGTCGATCTCGATCGCCACGTCGGCCAGCACGACCACGCCGTCGTAGCCCACGTTGAGCTCGCGCACGGCGAGGAGCGGCAGCCGGCCCTGCTGCCGGTCGAGCAGCATCTGCGTCCGGGTCCGCATGGAGGTCCACACGTCGCGCACGTCGCGTGCGATGAGACTCCCGGCACTCGAGACGATGAGGCCGCCGATGGCGAAGATCGGGACCAGGATGAGCAGCCCGTAGCGGAACCCGACGGCGTCGCCCAGCGCACCGACGCTCGGCAGGACCAGGAACCCGGGCAGGATGAAGAGCGCGCCGATGGAGAAGCCGACGGAGCGCACGCGGGACGGTATGGCAAGAGAGAGCGCGGCCAGGACGCCGGGTCCCACGATGGCGAGCGACGCGTCGATGCCGGCGTTGCCGATGAAGGCCACCGGGACGTTCGGCGCCAGTGCGAACAAGACGGCGAAGCCGGCGGCCACCATGGACGCCACGGCCAGCATGCGGAACACGAGGCCGATGTCCCGCTGGGCGAGGCGGGTGGCGATGGCAGCGCCGACGGCGAGACCCACGAGGTCGAAGACCTGAATCGGTGCGATCAGGTAGGCCCGCTGGACGGCGTCGAGGTGGAACGTCTCCTGGTACTGCAGCGAGGCGAGGGAGGTGAATCCGGCGATGGCGGCGGCCAGGAAGGGCAGGGCGATGAAGATCCGGCGCAGCACGCCGATCTTCCAGACCGTCCGCCAAGCCTCCCCGAGCGACGGCGGGGTCTCGACCGGGATCTCGATCGCGACCGCCGCCGGTGTGGTCGCGGGAGCCGGCGTGTCGTCCAGCAGGGCGGGCTCCCCGCGCTCGGAGGCGAGCATCTGCTCGCTCAGCTCTATTTGCTCGTGGCGTCCACGGACCGGCTCGCGCAGGCGTAGGCCGACGACCACCACGACCACGATGGGCACGGCGAAGAAGAAGAAGGGGGCGCGCCAGCTGAAGACGGAGGCGAGGCCGGCGCCGAGGAGGACGCCGACGATGGCCCCGATGCTGATGCCGGAGCGGTGGGCCGAGTAGACGCGGGGCCGCGCCGGGACGGGGTAGTAGTCGGCCAGGAGCGAGTTGTGGGTCGGGAAGATAACGGCCTGCCCCATGGAGACTCCCACCAACATGATGGTGGCGACCACGATCCCCTGGGCCAGGCCGAGGCCGATGGAGAAGGCGGCGCCGACGATCGCGCCGATGAGCGCGATCCGCACGCGGTTGGTGCGGTCTGCGAGCACGGCGATGGGCAGTGTGCAGGCCAGCGCCGCCGCGCCGGCGATGGCGACGATGAGCAGGATGCCCGCGTTGGTGAGATGGAACGCGTCGCGGATGTTCGGCGTCAGGACGTTGAACGCGCTCTGGGTCGCCTGGTCCAAGAGTTCGATCCCGAACAGCACCCCGAGAGGGAACAGCGAGGCACCACCGCCGAGCTTGGCCAGCCGGCTCACGGCACCAGCGCTCCCTCGACCGGGTCGGGGAGGCCGGGCGGGGCGGCCCGGTGTCGTCGGGCCAGGCCGGCGAGGGCCCAGTCACGCAGGTCGTAGCAGAGGCCCGCCAGCCCGCGGGGGAAGAGGATCAGCACGATCAGCACTCCGAGGGCGGATGGGAAGAGC
Organism: uncultured Acidimicrobiaceae bacterium; assembly: GCA_963738135.1. Lineage (GTDB taxonomy): Bacteria > Actinomycetota > Acidimicrobiia > Acidimicrobiales > RAAP-2 > Bog-473. The sequence continues at coordinate 187,336 of CAVTVK010000003.1, forward strand.
TGCCAGCTCGGCGGCAGGTAGATGGTGCTGCCCTCGACGATGGCGGCGCCGAGGATGGCGCCGAAGGCCGACCCCAGCCCGCCGACGGCCGTCGAGGTAAAGACAATGAGGCTGGCCGGTACGAGGAACGACGTCTCCTCGTACTGCTGGTTCACCACCAGGAGGAGGCATCCGGCCAGGCCGGCGATGAAGCCGGAGATGGCGAAGGCGGTCAGCTTCGCCCACACGACGCGGACGCCGTAGCCCGAGGCCGCCCGCTGGTTGGCGGGCAGGGCGCGCAGCACGCGGCCGGTGCGGCTGTGGCGCAGGCCGTGCAGCGCCACGAGCACGAGCACGAGCACGCCCAGGCACAGCTCGAAGACGGCTGATTGCGTGGTGATGGAGAGCCCGAAGAGGTAGGGCGTCCCGAGCTGGCTCTGGGGGATCCAGGAGAATTCCGCCCGGACCAGCAGGTAGCCGGAGGCGGCCAGGCTGAAGGCCAGCGTGGTCACGGCGGCGAACATGCCGTCGAGGCGCAGGGTGGGAATGCCAACCACCACGGCCACCACCGCCGCCGCGGCTCCGGCCAGGAGGAGGGCGAGGCTGAGGTCCCAGTGCCAGTCGAGGAGCGCCACGGCGCTGACGGCGGCGCCGACGGCGGCAAAGGACATCTGGCCGAGGCTGACCTGCCCCGACCATCCCGTGAGCACGACGACGGAGCAGCCGACCATGGCCAACACGAGGAGCGCGGAGCCGCGGATGAGTTCACCGGGGCCCATCCACAGGGGCAGGGTGCAAACGGCGGCAAAGGCGACGAGCGCGGCCACCGGCGTGCCCACCCGCACTTCCGTGAGGTCGCGCAGCGATGCAGGCAGGTCGCGCACGCTGCCGGCCAGGGCCAACGAGGACTCGACCTCGCGATCGGTGCGGTTGGCCAGCAGCTGGCGCACCACGATGGCGGCGAACACCACGCCGGCGAGGACCGCCAGCCCGAGCGCCGGATTCGTCGGATCGTCCCAGGCCACGGCCTGCTGCAGGATCCCGAGCGCCACCGCCGAGGCGGCGATGACGGGCAGCTCGCTGAAGTTGCCCAGGGCCAGCGCGGCCAGGGCGGTGACGAGGGCGGTCAGGCCGTACGTCGGGTCGAGCGGGAGCCCGAGGATGGCGGCCTGGAAGAAGATGCTGACGAAGGACAGAACGCCGGCGACCACCCAGGTCACCGACTGGAGGCGTCCGACCGGGATGCCGAGCATGGAAGCGCGGATCGCGCCGGTCGCCGACCGCCTGGACCGCGAGCCCGACATCGCTCCGGGTGAACCAGATGGAGACGCCCGCCAGGCACGCCACCGAGACGATGACCGCCACGAGGTCGTCGGCGTTGAAGACGACGGGCCCGACGTGCCAGGAGAGGTGCCACGGGAAGGAAACCGTGGCGCTGGCGATAGGCGTCTGGCCCCAGATCCGCGGAATGAGGAGGCTCAGGACCACGAGGAGCTGGGCCAGCCCGATGGTGGCCACGGTCAGGATGAGCCGTGGTGAGCGGCGGAAGCGGCGCACGACCAGGATCTCGACGGTGGCCGTCAGGAGCAGCGAGGCCACCAGTCCCGTGGCCAGGCCGAGGAAGTAGTTGACGCCTGAGAAGGCGATCAGGCCGACAGCGAGGACGGCGGGCGCCGTGCCCAGGTCGCCCTGGGCGAAGTTGATGATCTTGTTCAGGCGGTAGGTGAGCCCGAGGCCGACCGCCATGAGTGACCCGAGCAGCCCGAGCACGGCGCCCTGGAGCCACACCCCGAACGGGATCGGGAACAAGATGAGCTGAACGGCCAGCACCGCACCGACGGAGACGACCGCCGCCACCGCGGTCGACGAACGCCCCCGCGAACGCAGATGGGTGCTCAGCGACTCATGCCTTTGTCATGGCGTCATGCCGCATTGGCGAACTTGCCCCCCCGGGTAGCTCACTTCCTCACCTGCTCGTGCGCGCTCAGGGTAGTGGTCCGGTGCGGCCCGTGCCGGGCACATCCCCAGGGGTTGCACCGAGCCTCGTTGCCGCGGGTTTCGGGGAGTCCGCGCGGTTGCCTAGTGTCGAGGGTGGTTCTTGGACACAGCGGGCGAACGCAGCAGGCACCGCGGCCCCGTGCAACCCCCCAACGACGAATCGAGGAATGGTGACGCTCACCGACCCTGTAACGGCAGCACCACGCCCGGCCTCGCCGGCGGCGCACGCGGTCGAACTGCGCAAGACGTACGGCACGGGACAGGCGACGGTGCACGCCCTCGCTGGCATCGACGTCACATTCGAGCGCGGCCGCTTCACCGCGGTCATGGGCCCGTCGGGATCGGGGAAGTCCACGCTGATGCACTGCATGGCCGGGCTCGACCGGCCGACCTCGGGCCAGTCCTTCGTCGGCGACCTCGACATTGGTGCGCTCGACGACGCCGGCCTGACCCAGATGCGGCGCGACCACATTGGCTTCGTTTTCCAGTCCTTCAACCTCGTGCCGACGCTCACGGCCGGCGAGAACATCACCCTGCCGGTGGACCTAGCCGGGCGGAAGGTGGACAAGGAGTGGTTCGACTACCTCGTCGACCAGCTCGGCATCGGCGATCGGCTGGCGCACCGGCCCGGCGAGATGTCGGGGGGCCAGCAGCAGCGCTGCGCCTGCGCCCGGGCGCTGATCAACCGCCCCGACCTCGTGTTCGCCGACGAGCCCACCGGGAACCTGGACTCCAACTCCACGACCGAGATGCTGTCGTTCCTGCGCCGTTCGGTCACCGAGTTCGGCCAGTCCATCGTCATGGTGACCCACGACCCGCACGGGGCGGCCTACGCCGACCGGGTGGTCTTCCTGGCCGACGGAAGCATCGTCGACGAGCTGGCGCAGCCGACCGCCGACCTGGTGCTGGAGCGCATCCGCACCTTGGGGACCTGACATGTGGCGCGTCACCATCAAGGGACTGCTGGCGCACAAGTTGCGGCTCGCCCTCACCGCGCTGTCCATCGTGTTGGGGGTCACGTTCATCGCCGGGACCTTCGTGCTCACCGACACGCTGCACAACACGTTCAACACCCTGTTCAGCAACATCTACCAGAACATCGACTTCCAGGTGCGCGGCGTGGCGCAGTTCGGCAGCGGGGGTACCGCCACCCGCAACCCCGTCCCCGAGTCGGTCGTATCGACGGTGCGCAGCGTCCCCGGCGTCGAGGCCGCCCAAGGCTCGGTCACCGGCTACGCCCAGTACATCTCGCCGGCGGGCAAGGCGATCACGACCGGCGGCGCGCCGACCCTCGGGTTCGCCTTCGACCCCAACCCGAAGCTCTCGCCGCTCCGGCTGGCCCAAGGGACGGCCCCGACCACACCCCATGACGTCGTGATGGACCTCGGCACGGCGCAGAAGTACCACTTCAAGGTCGGGCAGAACGTCCGCATTCTGCTCAAGGGCCCGACGAGGACGTTCACCATCTCCGGCCTGGCGCGCTTCGGCACCGCCAACAACCTGGCCGGGGCGACGCTCGCCGCGTTCGACATTCCGACGGCGCAGACCCTGCTGGGCGAGCCCGGTCAATTCGACTCCATCAACGTCATCACCCAACCGGGCGCCGACAAGGCGACGGTGGAGCACGCCATCGCGCGGGCTCTGCCGCGCGGCGAGGAGGTGGTGACCGGTCAGACCGTGATTGACGAGGCGACGGGCTCCATCAGCCAGGCGCTGGGGTTCTTCAACACGGCGCTGCTCGTCTTCGCCTTCATCGCGCTCTTCGTAGGCGGCTTCACCATCCTGAACACGTTCTCCATCATCGTGGGCCAGCGCACCCGCGAGCTGGCGCTGTTGCGCATCGTGGGCGCGAGTCGCCGCCAGGTCTTTCGCTCCGTGATGCTCGAGGCGGCGATCGTGGGACTGGTCTCGTCCCTGATCGGCCTCGGCCTCGGAGTGCTGGCCGCGCTCGGTCTCGAGGCTCTGTTGAGCGGGTTCGGCGTGACGCTGCCGTCCGGCCCGCTCGCCTTCGAGGCCCGCACGGTGATCGTCTGCCTGGTGGTCGGCGTGGGCGTGACGGTGGTGTCGGCCATCAGCCCTGCCCGGCGGGCCGTGCGCATCGCGCCGGTGGCCGCTGTCTCGGACCAGTCGAGCGAGGTGGAGATCTCGCTGCGCCGCAGGTTCACATGGGGGATCAGCATCACACTGCTCGGCGTCGTCGCGCTGGCCATCGGCCTCACCGCGCCGCAGATCGCCTTGGTCGGTCTCGGGGCCATCCTGATCTTCGTCGGCGTGGCCAGGCTGGCCCCGGCGGTGGCGCGACCGATGGCCAGCGTCATCGGTCGCCCCCTGGCCCGCCTCCTCGGCATGTCGGGCCGGCTTGGGCGGGAGAACTCCATGCGCAGTCCGCGCCGCACGGCGCAGACGGCGTCGGCCCTCATGGTCGGGCTGGCGCTGGTCTCGGCGATCGCCGTCTTCGGCGCCTCCCTTTCTCGGTCCGCCACCAGCAGCGTGGACAACGCCATCAGCGCCGACTACATCATCAGCACCCCCAACAACGCCCAGGGTGGGTTCAGCAATGCGGTGGGGCCGACTGCGGCGAAGGTCAACGGGGTCACCGCGACCTCCACCGTCTATCAGGACCAGTTCGAGCTGAAGGGCTCGCTGGAGAGCCTGACGGCGGTGTCGACGCGCAACCTGTCCGACACGGTGATCCTCAACATGACCGAAGGGTCCTCGGCGACGCTGGCCGACGGTCAGCTGCTGATCGACACCACGACGGCGAACTCGAAGCATCTCGCCGCCGGCGACACGGTGCCGGTGAAGTTCGCCAAGACGGGGCGCACCACCATGCGGATCGGCGGCGTGTTCAAGGCCAATGCATTGATCGGCAAGTACCTCGTCGGGGACCCCTTCTTCCTCGCCCACTTCGAGAACGACCTGCCGGTGGCCGTCCTCTTGCAGACCGACGGGAGTCCCGGCGTGGACAAAAGCATCACGCACGCGCTGTCGTCGTATCCGAACCTGAAGATCCAGACCCGGGCTGAGTTCCAAAAGTCCCAGCAACAGCAGGTCAACCAGCTTCTCGGCCTGGTCTACGCGCTCCTCGCCCTGGCCGTGCTGATCGCCCTGATCGGAATCGTCAACACCCTGATGCTCTCGGTCTTCGAGCGCACGCACGAGATCGGCCTGCTGCGCGCCGTCGGCATGAAGCGCCGGCAGATCCGGGCGATGATCCGCTCCGAGTCGGTGATCCTGGCCGTGTTCGGCGCCATCATCGGCATCATCGTCGGGACGGGGCTCGGTATCGCGCTGGCGTGGTCACTCAAATCGCAGGGGATCACCGACATCGTGGTGCCGTTCACCAGCCTCATCGTCTTCCTGATCCTGGCCGCCCTGCTCGGACTGCTCGCCGCCAGCTGGCCGGCACGGCGCGCCGCCAAGCTCGACGTACTCGCCGCCATCGCGGCCGAGTAACGCCGGCTCAGCTACTGAGGCGCCACTTGATGGTGACACGCTCGTACGGCTGATTGGCCACCACGGCCACCGCCTTGCGCAATGTGGGGTTGAGGTCGCCGAGGGTCTCGCTGCGCGAGCGCGCGTAGACGTCGACGTACAGGACATCGCCCCAGCCGTGCGTGGCCAGGGTGTGGGTCACTCGCACGCGCGAGTCCGGTTCGGTTGTCTCCAACACGGCCCGTCGAACGGCGCTCTGGATCGCACTGTCCGCCCTCACGGCGCTGGGACGCGGGTCGTGACGAAGCTCGGCCGGGAAGTCACTTGCGTCAGTATAAGAACGCCCTCGATGGCCGACCCCTGCAGGGCGAAACGGCTGTTCGGTAGAGTGCCGGGTATGACGACGACGGCTGCCTCGAAGCAGCCCGGCGCCTTTCGCCTGCCGGGCTACACCATTGCGGTGGGGCCGTTCACGCACGTGGCGACCGAACGGGATCGTCTCGCCGCATTGCGTTGGCAGCACTTCGACGCGCACCGTCTCGGCGCCACCGTCGGCGCCGAGATCCACGGCGTGGACCTCACCCGGCCGCTGCCTCATGAGGTCGTAGCCGAGCTCCGGCGGGCCCTGCACGACTACAAGGTCATCTTCTTCCGGGACCAGCCGATGGACCCGCACCAGCACGTGACCTTCGCGCGTCGCTTCGGCGACCTTGAGGTGCATCCGTTCCTCCCGTCCAACACCGGCGAGCCCGAACTGGTTCGCTTCGAGAAGACGGCGGAAGTCAGCGGCTACGAGAATTCCTGGCACCACGACGTGACCTGGCGCGCCCGTCCGTCCATGGGAGCGATCCTCCACGCCGTATCGGTGCCGGACAGTGGTGGGGACACGCTGTTCTCGGACATGTATGCCGCATACGACGGGCTCGACCAGGCGACGAAGGACGAGATCGACCAGCTGCAGGCGGTCCACGACTTCACGCAGACGTTCGGGCACTCCCTGTCGGCCGAGGAGCGCCGGAAGGCTCAGGAGCAGTACCCGCCCGTGCGCCACCCCGTGGTGTGCACGCATCCCGCAACCGGGAAGCTCCACCTCTATGTCAATCGACCGTTCGTAAGCCACGTTGAAGGGCTCGACCGCGAGTCCAGCCTGGGTTTGCTCGACCGATTGTGCCGCCAGGCCGACGCCCCAGAGCACCAGTGCCGCTTCACCTGGACCAAGGACGCCGTGGCGTTCTGGGACAACCGGGCGGTGCAGCACTACGCCTCGAGTGACTACTGGCCTCAGCTGCGCTCCATGGAGCGCGCATCGGTGATCGGGACGGTCCCGGTCCGCTCCTGACGGGCGGGACGCCCGGCTCGACTCAGGCGAGGGGCGTGTCGGCGGGCCGCCGTCGGGTGAGGAAACTCGTCGGGCCGAGGGACGAATGGGCCAGGAGGATGTAGCCCGAGGCCAGCATCACGTAGAGCAGGTCCAGAAGCATCGCCAGCGTGCCGCTGCGGCTGGAGCCCAGGCTGCCGAAGACACCCGGAGCGACGAGCGCGAACAGCAGATAGATGGCGACCGCCAGCGAAAAGATCAGCTGGAGGAGGTAGATGAAGCCGACCACGCCGGCATAGGACTGCATCACCCTCAGATTGGGTCCTGTCGAAGCGTCGTCACCCCGCGCCACCTCGATCCCCCGGCCGATATGCAGCAACAGCACGGCCCCGAACAGGACGACGAGGAGGCCTCCGATCACGATGGAGCGCGCCATGGAGTTGGTCAACGGGGTGAAGTGCGGTGCAATGACCGAGAAGATCGAGGTGACGATCACGACGGAGCCGGCGAAGGTCAGCTGCAGCGAGACGAAGCTCATGCCGAAGAGATAGACGCTGTGCGACCGCTGTCCCCGCGGGTCCGGCTCGGCCCGGTTGGCCACGATGAGAATGATCGGGATGAGGACGATGACCGAGAGGATCGCGATGAAGATCGCAGCGAATGCGACGAATCCGCCGGCGAATCCCGCGAACTGGCCTGGAATCATGGTCATGAACGACTCCCGTTCCGGCGCCGCCCCGGGCACCTCCTCGCACGGTACGCCGCGGTGCGCACCGGGAAGCGGATACCTTCCCGCGCGGTGGGTACAGCGTGGAGCAAGAACCCACATTTTGCGACCGGACCGCCGTACACTCGCCGAATGCCCAGGACGCTGCGTGCGTGGTCGATCCGTCTGCTGATCCTTCCGGCCGCCGCGCTCGCGTTTGCTGGCTGCTCGAGCAGCCCGAGCTCGTCGAGTTCTTCGTCGACGACCTCCACTTCGTCGATGACGACATCGACGACATCGACGACATCGCCGCCGACGACGACGAGCACGGCGGCGACGTCAGGCACGCTGGCCCCGCAGACGTCGACGAGCACCGAGTTCTACTCCCCCTCCAAGAACATCAGCTGCGAGATCGACTACAACCTCGGGCCGAGCGCCCTCACAAGCACGTTGTGCCTCACCATCTCCCCGCCGAAGTCGGTGACGTTGACGACGAACAGCGCACTGAGTGAGTGCACCGGGGAAAACTGCCTTTCAAATGCGGGGGAGAACACGCCGATTTTGGCCTACGGCCAGTCGATCACCCTGGGTCCGTTCACCTGCGCGTCATCAACGGCAGGCATGAAGTGCACGCAGTCGAACGGCGACGGTTTCCTCATCTCGAGCGCCGCCACGACGGCGCTCGGCAACGCCCAGGTGGCGGCGGCCCCGGGCTGAACCCGGTGCCGTTTTCGGCGCCTGCTGCCGGGGGGCAAGTGGCCATCCGACCCGGACCGGCGCGGTTTCTGTCCCAAGCGCGAAGATGCCCCCATGGCAGACAAGAAGAGGGTCGTGGTGTGGGGAACGGGGTTCGTAGGGAAGATGATCATCCCTGAGGTGCGGCGCCACCCCAACTTCGAGCTGGTCGGCGTGGGTGTCAACGACAAGGACAAGGTCGGCCGGGACGCGGGCGACATCTGCGGCATCGGCCCGATCGGGATCGCCGCCACCGACGATCTCCAGGCCCTCATCGCCCTCCGCCCCGACGCCCTGGTGCATTACGGGCCCACGGCCGGTCAGGCCGACGCCAACATCCGGGACATGGGCGCCTTCCTGCGGGCCGGCATCGACGTGTCGTCCACAGCCATGACCCCGTGGGTGTGGCCGCACATGAAACTCAACCCGCCGTCATGGATCGACCCGATCACCGAGGCGTGTGCCGAGGGAGGTGCCACCTGCTTCACCACCGGCATCGACCCGGGCTTCGCCAACGACCTGTTCCCCATGACCCTGATGGGCCTGTGCGCCGAGGTGCGCAAGGTGAAGGCTCTCGAGCTCGTGGACTACATCAACTACACGGGTGCGTACGAGGACGAGATGGGCATCGGGCGCCCACCGGAGTTCACGCCCCTCCTTCAGCACACCGACATCCTCGTGATGTCGTGGGGAGCCACCGTGCCGATGATGGCCCACGCGGCCGGTGTTCAGCTCGACGAGATCACGTCCACCTGGGACAAATGGGTGACGGATGCGCCGATCACGACCGCGAAGGGCGTCATCAACGCAGGCGAGGTGGCGGCCATCCACTTCACTATCAACGGGATGTACAAGGGCGAACCTCGCATCTGCCTGGAGCACGTGAACCGGGTGGGGACCGACGCCGCGCCGGACTGGCCGCGGGGCACCCAGGACGACGTCTACCGGGTGGAGATCGAGGGAACGCCGTCGATCACGCAGGAGACGGCGTTCCGCTTCACCGACGGCTCGGGACGCGACGCGGCCGCCGCCGGCTGCCTGGCCACCGGGCTGCGGGCCCTCAATGCGGTGCCGGCCGTCAACGACCTCCCTCCCGGGTGGGCCACCGCGCTGGATCTGCCACTCATCCCGGGGGCGGGAACCATCCGCTGAGAGCCACCCCCGCTTCGACGACCCCTACTGCCTCGCCCACTCCAAGCGCTTCGACACAATGGCTGGTCTCCCCGCAATGTGTCCACCGTCGACCTGAATCGTGGCCCCGTTCACGTACGAGGCGTCCGCCGAGCACAACCAGAGCACGGCTGGGGTGACTTCCTCGGGCGAGCCGATCCGTCGCTGAGGGATCTGTTTCGTCAGACGATCGCGCACGTCGGTGTCGGACAGGTACTTGCGATTCAGCGATGTCTCGATCCAGCCCGGTTGGACCACATTGGTCCTGACTCCGAATCGTCCCCACTCCCATGCCATGCCCATGGCCAACATGTGCAGCCCAGCCTTCGAGGCGGAGTAGGCCGATTGCGTGTCGTAGATGTCCACTGCCGCAGGAGACCCGATGACGACGATTGACCCGCCTCCCTGTGCCACCATCTGCTGCGCCGCCGGCTGGCCAACGTGGAAGAGCGCCCAGTGGTTCACGCGCTGCGTCTCCTCCCAGGCCGACTGACCCATTTCGATGAGAGGAACCATCGGACTGATGCCGGCGTTGTTGACCAGCACGTCAAGGCGGCCGTGACGCTCCACGACGTCGGCCATGAGCGCCCGCGCCGCTTCGGGATCACCGACGTCCGCAATAGCCGGTTCGGCGGTGCCGCCCTCCGCCTCGATCTCGGCAATGGTCTCCTTCGCGGCCTCGTCGCTCCGGCAATTGACCAGGACATGCGAGCCCTGCTGCCCGAAGCCACGGGCGATGGCTCGCCCGATGCCGCGACTTGCGCCCGTGACCAGGACAATGCTGCGCGCCAAACCGCCATAGTGAGTTTGATTCATGTGCACTGTTCTCCCGCAGTGTCGCGACCGGTACCCCAACAACGGCCGTGTCAGAAGTGTACGCAGATCATCGGTTTCATCGCTGGGACATTCGGTACGCCATCACGGAACCGATCGCGACGCAGAGTGCGGCCTCGCACAACCTCCGCCGGGATCGCAGCCGAGGTCACCGCCGCCCTTCGCCCGTTTTGCTGCAGTGGTCCTCCTAGGATCGTCTCGTGCCGGCCGGGGAGCTCGAAGGACCAGGAACGGGCTCTGCGACCCCTTCGTCCGCCGCATTCGCGACCGGATCGGTGTCCATCCGGCTCTACCCGCACAACGAACTCCCCGCCGACGCCATCGTCCGCGAGCTGTGCGGGCAGGCGTCGCTCGCCCTGGCGCACGGTTTCGACGGCGTGATGACCAGCGAACATCATGGCGGCTTTGCCGGGTACATGGCGCAGCCTCTGCAGATGGCCTCTTTCATTTTGGAAGAGCACGCGACTGGGTGGGCTGCCGCCGCGCCGCTCCTGCTTCCTCTCCGATCCACTGCGCTCGTTGCGGAGGAGGTGGCGTGGCTCCACGCCCGTCATCCCGGTCGAGTCGGACTCGGGGTGGCCGCCGGCGCCCTCCCGCTCGACTTCGAGGCGGCTGACGTCAGCCAGGCCGACTCCATCGATCGGTTCAAGAAGGAGCTCCCCCGGCTCGTTGCCATGCTCCGCGGCGAGGGTCTGGGACAGCTCCATGGAGATCCGGCGCTCGGGGCCTGCCGAGAACGTCCGGTTCCCGTGCTCAGCGCCGCTGTATCGGTTGCCGCTGCCGCACGAGCGGCACGGTGCGGTGCCGGCATTCTCATGGAGGGAATGTCGGCGCCCGAGAGGTTGAACCGCTTGACCCGGGCATTCGAAGAAGCAGGAGGCACGGGGTCCAGGGTCCTGATCCGTCGAGTGTGGCTGGGTCGTGTGCGATCAGGACTGATCGACAGCCAACGGGCCGTCTATGAGAGCTACGCCTCTGGCGCGAGTACCTTCGGCGAGGACCAGACCATCGTCTCCGACGAGCCCGACGAGATGGCACATCGGCTCGCGGCGACAATGAGGGACGTCGGGGCCGATGCGCTCAACCTCCGGGTGCAGCTTCCCGGCATGGCGCCCGGGCAGGTGCGGGAGCAGATCGCTGAGATCGGAACACGCGTCGTTGGGTCCCTGAAGAAGATCTGGAGTACAGGGAACCGGGATCGCAGGGCCTAACGAATCGGCGTCCATCCGCTGGACAGATGATTTCCACCGTCGACGTCGAGAGTGATCCCGGTGATCTGCCGTGCGTCGTTGGACAGCAAGAAGCACACCGCCGCCGCGACGTCGTCGGCTTCGGTCAAGCGGCCCAGAGGAAGCGCCGAGCCCGCAGCTGCGCCGTTGTCGGATGTCCAGATGGACCGGGTGGCCGTGGTGCGCACAAGCCCGGGACTCACTGCATTGACCCGGACGTCCTTTCCGGCCAGGTCGGCGGCAATGGTCCGTGTCATGGCATTGAGCGCAGCCTTGGCCGACGCATAGGCGACCATGGAGGACGTCGTCTTGCGCGGTGAGCCGCTGGAGATCGCCACAACCGATCCGGGGGCGCCACCGAGACCCCTGGCGAGCGCCGCACGGATCAGGGCAACGGTCGGCCAGGTGTTGAGACGAACGGTCTCGAGAAGCTGCGCCTCGCTGATGGCGTCAAAGGACAGCGCGTAAGGGGCGCCGCCCACCGTGCTGACGAGCAGGTCGATCCGGCCGAACGCCTCCATGGCCCGATCCGCCAGGGTCTCGACCGCTTTTTCGTCGTCCATGGATCCGACGACACCGACAGCAGCGCATCCCTCGGTACGAAGCGCGGCTTCGGTGGCTGCGACCCGTTCCGCATTCCGGCCGTTGACGACCACCGAGGCGCCCTCGCGGGCGAGACGGAAGGCACAAGATCGGCCGATGCTCGGCTCGGCCGTCGACCCCGTCACGATGGCCACCTGACCGGAGAAGCGTTGGACGGTCCGGCTGGAATCCGTGTCATTTCGGTTGTCGGTCACCCCGTCGCTGATCCCATCTTCTGCATCCTCTCCCACGTGGTCGATCGGGCGCCACGCGACCGCCAGCAACGGGAGCGAGTGACGTGAGCCGGGTAGGGGAGCAGTGGGACCGAGGGCGTGTGGAAGCTCGGCACCCGTCTCACCTAGGAGGAGCGCTCGATCATGTACGGCACGAGGCAGGCGACGAAACGGCGCGCCGGAGTGTCGTCCAGGCCGGCGAACGCACCATCCATTGAAGCCGTCGCGGTCCGCGCCACACCGGTCGCGAATTCGGCGGCGAAGGCGATGCTCCCGTACGACGTCATGAGCTCGAGCACCCGGGTGACATCTGCCGGGGTCCGCTCCTCCGGGAGGAGGGCCAGATACGCCATCAGCCAGCCTCTGTCGACTGGATCGGCGCAGGCCAGCAGATGGATCAGCATCAGCGTTCGCTTGCCCTCCAGCAGGTCGCCGAGGGCCTCCTTGCCGTACACACCCGGATCCCCGACCAGGTTGAGGATGTCGTCACGGATCTGAAAGGCCGCACCGAGGTGGAACCCGAACTCGATCATTGGATCGAGGTCGGCGGTTCCTCTCGAACCGACGAGCGCACCGACCCGGAGTGGGAGCACGGTCGTGTACCAACACGTCTTCTTCATGATGAGTTCGAGGTAGTCGTCGGGCTCCAGGTCGATGCGGTTGTCCCGGCACCAACCCAGTTCGAGCGCCTGTCCGGCGACCGTTTGTTGGCTCATGAAATCGAACTCCACCATGATGCGCTCGGCGAGGCGCGAGCCCAGCAGATCGATGTTCTCGCGCAGCGTCCCCATCGCCTGGAGGGCGAGTCCGTCTCCCGCGTTCAGAGCGAGCGCCGTGCCGTAGCGGCGGTGCAGGGTGGGCTCACCTCTCCGGAGCAGGCTGGCGTCCTCAATGTCGTCGTGGACCAAGAAGGCGTTGTGGAGCATCTCGATCGCCGTGGCCGTCGGAAGGGCATCGTCGAGGGGGCCTCCGAAGGCTTCGCAGGTCGCCAGGCACAGACTCGGGCGGAGCGCCTTCCCCCGCCGGGAGGGGTAGTCGCTCATCGGCCCCGCGAGGTACGGCTGGGTGGTGACGGAGGCAAAGCGTCGGCGCATGTCTTCGGCGACGAGGGCGCCGTAGCGCGCCAATCCGGCCGCCGGTTCCAGCGTCGACGTCACGATTGCTTCGAGGTGGCCAGGACTTGGGCGCGGATCGGGAACACGACGTCGGGCAGACCGTCGACGAGGAGCTGTCCGTGGTAGGCGCCCGATGACGCGTCCTCGCCCACGGTCACGGTGATCAGGACCTCGCGGCTCGCGTCCGGGTCGAGGCGATCGATCCGTTCGGGCGCGCACGTGACGGTTGTGGTCGGAAGTGACGGCCCGGAGTGACTGACCAATCCGGGGCACCACGGCCGGAGATCGGTTGCTGTCGAGGCCGTCGTGTTGTGGAGCCACAGCCGGGCACTCACGCGACCGCCCGGCGCGACATCCGGCAGGCGCAGCTCCTTCTGCTGAGCCCCGGGTGTCTGCTGGAACCACCGCGAAGCGTCGAGAAATCGCATCCCGGCCTCATTGAGCTGACCCATGATCGCGAGGTACGAGTCCGCCGCCCGTTGCATGTCGGACGCCAGCGTCTGCGCTGAGCGGTCGAATCCCCACGAGCCAGAGGTCGACCGACCACCATCGCGGAGCGGTCGCGTTCCCCCGTCCATCCCGGCGAATTGGGAGAAGATCTCAGTGAAGCGTTCGACGATCGTTCGGGCGGCCTCGAAGCCGAGGTCCTGTACCTCTCGTACGAGTCGAGCCGCTTCCGCTGCGCCACTGGCAAAGGGCTCGTCCTTCTCGCCGGTCATGCCTCTCCTGTCCGGGTTCCGACGAGTTGCTCGAGAACCGCCTTGGCCGCCAGCAGCCCGGATCTGGTGGCGGCTTCCACGCATCCCGCGTTGAGGCCGCTGTCCGTCCAGTCGCCGGCCACCACCAGGTTGTCGAAGCCGGTGTGGCCCGGCTGCAGGCGGTACTGGTCGGTTCCGGGGAGGGATTGCACATAGCGATCGGAGGGGTCGATGTTCGCCCGCCAGTATTGGCCGGCGAGTCGCTCGGGTCCGACGGAGGTCGAAGCCGAACCGTCGCAGAGGAGCGACCATCGGAATCGACCGTCCTCGACCGCGTCCGGCCAGAGCGTCGCGACATCGCGGTCCAGGAAGGTCCGCGCCCGTTCTCGTACCGCGCGGTTCTCGTCCTCGACGTCCGGCGGCTCGTCGCGTGAGTCCGAGGTGTCCAGCACGCTACAGAAATAGGCGATCGTTCGGGGTCGCGCTGCCTCGGGCCAGTCCTCCGTCGGCAGCAGGTGCGGCATCGATGCCCATGTGTCGAAAGGCTTCACGAAACCGCTCACCGTGACCCCGGCGGGGCCCGACCACCCGAGTGAGGTTTCGTCCTCGGAAAGCCAGAGCTGGAATGCCTGGGTGGCAACCGTCTCTACGTGGTCGACCATGGATTGCCAGGCGGGAGACGCGGCGAGGAGCTGGCCGCACACGTGGGGCACCATGCCGAGGGATATGGCGAACACAACGGCGTCGAAGTCCTTTCCCGCTTCCAGGGTGCGGCGTCCGACGTCCTGACGCGGGGACCAGAACGACTCGAGATCCACTCCGTGGAGAACATCGGTGGTCCGCAGCTGCGACGCGAGCGGCGCGGCGGGCCAGCAGGGAAGCCCCTTGACCCGGATGAGGGGCTCGTAGCTGTCGACCCCAGTGGCAAGCTCGGCCTGAATGCCCAAGTCGATCGCGGCGATCGAACGCCCGTCATTGTCGAGCCTGAGCGCGTCCACCCGGTGAAAGAAGCGGAACTCGACCCCGCGCCCCCGGAGAACCTCGTAGAGCGGGGCGAAGATCACATCGCCCATGCCCGCCTGCATCTTCCAGAACAATGCACCCGAGTACTCGAGGAGCATTTTGGTGGCCAGCTCCAGCCCGAGGCCGGCGCTGAAGCGAGGACGACTGGGGTTCCCCGCCTCGTAGCCGAAGACGAGGTCGTACATGCCCCGCAGCATCGGTGATTCGAGCGCCTCGCGATCAATGCCGTGCCCGAGCAGCCACTCGCGGTAGTCGAGGTGATTGATCGCTCCGAATCCTTCGGGACGCGTCAGCAGACCATCGGCCACGATGCCGAGCAGGTTCGCGGTCACCAGCTCCACCAAGTCGTAACTGCGGCGAGCGGCAGGCCGCGAGCCCAGCCCAGCGCGGAGACTCTGCCTGACCGGTTCGATGAGCGGCGGCAGCGCGCGCTCGAGGTCACGGTTCCCCGTCCACGATGTGGCCTGTCGGATTGCCTGTTCGGCCCAATTGAGCGGGAGCGTCAATCCGATCAGGCCGGCATCGGTGACCATGTTGGCCATCGATGCTGCAGGACCCCTCGTGCGGGGCGCCGGGGAAGTGGGAGAGGTGCTGAAACTGATAGAGCCGCCCGAACGCGGCTCTGCGAATGGGAGCGACGCAAAGAAGTCGACCAGGAGGCGGAGCGACCGGACCGCGAGGTCGGCCACGGCGAACGGCGCCGATGCAGTTCCCGGGGGGCTGCCCCGTCCGGGGTGGCCGGTGACCGGGCTGAAGGCGGCCACCCACGGATCCCACGTGCCGTCGTGCTCATCCACCACGCCGACATCGTTCGACGGCGCGACCGCGTCGTCCCACGACCGGATGGGGCAGAAGGGGTCCGACCGGTCGCGGTCGAGCGCCTCGTAGCACCGTCGCATCAAGGCGAAGGTCTGGTCGTAGTAGCCCAGCAGCACGTGCAGCCCGTGCTCCTCGATCCGACCGTGAGGACCGCGGCTGCTGGCTCCTTTGCCACCGAGGCGCCATCCCCGCTGATAGACGGTGATGCGCTCGAACCGTTCGGTCCAGTCACCTTCGGTCAGCTCGAATGCCGCGGCCAGTGCACCCATGCCGCCGCCCAGGATGGCCACGGAGCCGCGTGGACGCCCCATGTCAGGATCCGAGAAGGTCGAGCGCCGCGGCGAGCTCGGGGCTCGACGAATTTGGGTGGGAACCGTTCGAGCACGGCGGTGATTCGTTCGTTCCAGTCCGGCGGGCGGTCGTGGGGGAGGCGGGCGAGATCATTGGCCGCTCGCAGCGCCAGGACGAGAGATCCCTGGGCCAGGCCGATCTCGATGGCGGCGACGAGATCCCTGACCGCCTCGTCTGTCCGGTCTGGGTGGGTCGCCGTCGTGATCTCGGCGCGCAGTCGGAGCAGGTCTGGCTGGTGCACCAGCTCGCCCGACGTTCTCGTCTGCTCCATTGCATCTTCCAGCGCGCGGAAGGCCGGGTCGGCGTCGCCGAGGAAGTAGTGGTTCTGGGCCACGATGCCGAGGTGCGTCGAGCGGAACGCCCCATGACCCACCAGATCCATTCCCAAGGCGTACTGCTCGAGCTCGGCCGCATCACAGGGCCGGTCCGGCTCGGGCATCAGAACATACTGAGTGCCGAGGAGCCGGAAGTAGTCGAAGCGGCACCGTTCCGCGATCTCCATCGTGCGCCGACCGAACTCGCGGGCCTCGTCGCGGTCGCCCGTCATCATCCGGATCCAGGCCAGATAGACGGAGACGAACGCGGCGCTGAACGGGCCGGACGGGAAGTCCAGCTCCTCCGCGGTGGTGATCGCCCGGCGCTCCCAGAGCGCGCTCTCCTCAGTGGAGCCCCGCAACGCGGCCACGCAGGCCAGCGCCACTGCTGTCACGGGCACGGCGTCGTGGGGAAGGGGCCAGAACGGGGACGATGCCGCATCGACCGACCGTGCGCGGTACCCCTCCCACGCCTCGAGCAGCCAGCGGTGCGCTTCCTCGAGCCTGCCCTGGTAGAACGCGCCGTACCCCATGCACGACTTGATCTCGGGCGCGAACCAAGCCGTCGCGGGCTCGTCGAGCACGTCGGCCAGAGGCTCAAGCACGACGCTGGCGGCGTCGACCGAGCCGCGCACGAGCAGGTAGCTCCAGATCCCGACTTGTGCCGGCATTATCTCGGGCCGGTTCGTCAGTTTTCGGCAGATCTCCTCCGTGACCGTGAAGTCCTCGAACACGTCGGGATATCCGTACCCGAATTGTGAGCTAGTGCTGACGGCGCGCAGCGTTCGGATCATGAGCTCGGTCAGGTCGCGCTCGTCGCCGTCGGGCGTCGTCGACGCCAGCTCCAGGGCGCGGTCGAGCTGCTGGCGGGCTTCGGTGTGGCTGGCCGTCGACTGCGCGGCCTGGGCAGCCACGATGTAGGCCGGGATCGATTGCGCGACATCGCCGGCCAAGTCCCAGTGTTGCGCCACGACCGCCAGGTCGCCGGGCGAGGTGGCAGCGGAGCCGAGCAGTTCCGCGACGCTGCGATGGGTCTGTTGGCGGGCGGTCAGCAGTTGCGTCTCATAGGTGGCATCGCGCAGGAGCCCGTGCCGGAAGCGGAACCGTCCCAACCGGATCTCGGCCACCCGCTCGATAAGCGCGGCCTCCTCGAGGCGGACCAGAGCCTTGTCGACCGCCCGGCCGGCCAGCTGGCGCAACGGCTCCTCGTCGAACTCCGCACCGAGGGTGGCCGCCAGCTGTGCCACACGCAGATCGATGCCGGGGGCCCGCAGGCGAGCCGTGAAGATCTCGTGGATACGGGGTGGCAGGACCTCGCCGGGATGGGCGGCGAGGGCGCTGTGCGTCAGCTCCTGTAGGAAGAGGGGGACGCCGGCTCCCCGCTCGACGATCTGGCGGCACTGGTCCGGACTGAGCCCGCCGTCGGTCAGAGCGGCCACCAGCCCGGCCGCCTCCTTTTCCTGCAGCGGTTCGAGCGCGATGTCGACGACCGACGCGGCCCACGGGGGGCTGAGCTGGTGCTGGGCCGTGATCAGGATCATCGTGCCGGGGACGCCCTGGGTCGCCAGAAGTCCCAGAAGGTCGACTGTCGTCGGGTCAGCCCAGTGGAGATCCTCGGCCCAGACCAACGTCGGCGTTGACGCTGCCGCATAGGCCAGCCAGGTGAGGAGCGCCTGCAGGGTCTGTTGACGGAGCGCCAGTGCGTCCACCTCCGGGCGGGCCCACCGACCGACGCTGTCGAGTCCGACGAGCGGGGCCAGAAGGGGCAGGGTGTCCCGCTCGAGACCGGCCTCGGCCACCCGGGCCTCCAACTCGTTGAGCCGCTCCTCCGGTGGCTGGTCCGGGTAGAACCCGAGAAGCTGTTCGAGCATACGAGCGACGGGCCAGAGCGCGACGTTGCCGTGATACGGCGAGCAGTTGAACTCGAGTACGGACCCGCCCTCGACGTGCACCTGCGCCGCCAGCTCTGCGGCCAGCGCGGACTTCCCCATACCGGCCACCCCGCGGACGACGACCACCGTCTCCTCGGGCCGCGTCGCACCCGCGTCTTCGTGGATGAGCCGCCTCCAGATGTACCGCAGGAGGCGGCTCTGGCCCTCTCGTCCGATCAGGGCGACCGACTCAGGAAGCCCGCGGCCAGACGCGGGAACCGCAAGGTTCGACCGCACCACGTTGAAGAGCTCCATCGGCAGCGCGATTCCCTTGAGCGAGCGTGTGCCGACCGGCTTCAGCTCGAAGTGCGCCTCGACGAGTCGCCGGGTGGTGTCGCTGATGACGACGGCGCCGGGTTCTGCCTCACCCTGCAGGCGCGCCGCCACGTTCGGCACCGATCCCGCGAGGGCGGAGCCGTCGAGGACCCCTGATGTCAGACCCGCAATCACGACGGTGCCCGAATGGACGCCGACGCGGATGGCCGGTTCGATGCCATGGCGGCGCTGGAGCTCAATGGCCGCGTGCGCCATCCGCTCGACGAGCCGCAGGGCGGCCTGGACCGCCCTGCGGGCGTCGTCCTCGTGCGCCGTGGGATAGCCGAAGCACGCCACCACGCCATCGCCCTGGAACTGCAGCACGCGACCGCCCAGCTCCTCGATGGTCTCGGCGGCTACGCGGCGGTAGAGGACGAACACATCCTGAATGACTTCCGGTTCGGCCACGTCGGCCATGTCGGTCGACTGGACGATGTCGGCGAAGAGCAGGCTGACGAAGGCCCGCTGCCCGGCGGGCAAGGAACGCTCGAGCGTTGCCCGCTCGATCATGGAAGTCGCGCGCCCATTGGCGGGATCGACGGCGAGCACGTCGCCGGCGAGCTCCACCACGCGGTCCCACGCTCCGGTCGATGCTGCGGCGTCCATAGAGGTCAGCAGCCGATCGATCAGGAGCGAAAGGCGGTCTTCTGCCGAGATGGCCCCACGCTCTTCGGGCGAGGTCATCCCGTCCGCCCCGTCACGGCTCCGCGAGCTGGGCGTGGCTGACATAGAAGAGCGCCGGGGCTTGCTTGCCCCCCGCACCGGCCACCAGTGCCCCCTCGTAGAGTCCGGCGGGCACGTTGGTGGTATTCGCCTGAATGGTGACGTAGGCCCGACCGGCCTCCTCGATAACGGGCGGTGTGATCGTGACATCGGCGGCCTTGATCGTTGCGGGCGCCCGCCCGATGCGGGTCAGATCCGAGATGCTCACTGGCGCGTTGTCCGAGCGTGCCTTCACCATCAGCGTCGTGTGTTCGGTGGTGCGCGCGTTCCTTCCCGGATCTGCGCCGGCCGTCGGTCGCACGGTGACCTCGGCCCAGTTCGAGATGCTGTCCATGCCCGCCTGCCAGGCGACTGACCAATCCCGGGCGAGGCGTTGGAAGAGACGACTGGTGTCGCTCGCGGCGTCCACCTGGCCGTAGTGGCCTGACCAGATCCGCTCGGTCACGTCGGCGGCGAACGGGGCATAGAAGTCCACCATGTCGGTCACCGTGCCGATCATCTGCTCGGCAGCGCCACCGGTGAACGCGGCCGCGCCCTCCGTGGACCACGACACCCTGGGGTCCGAGTCGCCGACCGAGCCGGGTGTCGGATTGACGGAGCCCCCGCCGGCCTGGACCGCGTCCACCTTCGTGGCTCGCTGCACCCAGGTGCTCCATTCCGGGCACACCTGTGTGGCGACGGTATTCAGCAGGGTGTTGGTGAACCCGACGACTTTGAGCGCCTTCACGTGGCGGCGACCACCCACGTCGGCCACCATCAGGTAGCCGCGGTCGACCTGGAGCATGTCTCCGATGCTGCGTCCGAGATCGAAGCTCGTGGCTGCCCAACGGTCGGCCGACTTGAATTCGCAGCGCAGCTCGGTCTCGAGCCGGTGGCCGCCGATCTCGACGACCTCGAGGTAGTTGGAATGGGTCTGCTGCTCGCTGCCGGGGGTCGGGCGCAGGTCAACCGAGCTGATCGGCCGCATCTCCTTGAACATCTCGCCGCCCCAGTCCGGCCAGTGGTCCGGGATCAGCCAGTCGCGGAGCGTCTTGAGCGATTCGGGGGTTTCGAATTCGGTGAAGATCCAGACCGCCTGCTTGCCCTCGACGTCCACCGGCACCGCGGCACACGTCACCTCGGGAGTGCCGCCAGGCTCGCCACCGTCGGCGTCTTTCGTCATGCCGCCTCCTGTGTGTCGCACGGCCTCACCCCGAAATATGACCGCTGACCTGGGAAGGATAGTCCAGAATTCTCCCCGCAACCCGGGGTGAACCTCAACACGGACGGGGACCATACGCGCTGGCCCGCTGGCCCGCTGGCCCGCGCAGAAGGCTGGGTAGGGTGGCATGGCAGGCCGTGCACGACAACGGGGCGCATCCGCCGGCACGGTCCAACCAGAGGGGGAGCCTCGTGGCAGAACTCGGTGGCTTCGCCGAACCCGGCTTCGGCCCGGTCGCCGACGCGCTGGCGTCCACCTTCGACCAGGGCGATCTGGGGGCGGGCTGCGCCCTCTACGTCGACGGCCGGGCGGTCGTCGACCTTTGGGGTGGTGTGGCCGACAAGGCGACGGGTCGCGTCTGGGACCGTGACACCTTGACCCTGGTGTTCTCCGTCACCAAGGGTGTGTCGGCCATTTGCGCGCACATGCTGGTCGAGCGGGGTGAGCTGGACCTCGATGCCCCCGTCACGACCTATTGGCCCGAGTTCGGAGCCGAAGGCAAGGGAGCCACGAGCGTCCGCGACGTCCTGAGCCACCGGTCGGGCCTGCCGGTGGTCGACGGGCCGGTCACGCTCGAGGACCTGGCCGATCCGGCGGGCATGGCCGCCCGCATGGCCGCCCAGGCACCGCTGTTCGATCCCGGAACAGAGCATGTGTACCAAGCGGTGACCTTCAGTTGGAACTTCGGCGAGATCGTCCGGCGCATCACCGGTGAGACCCTGGGCACGTTCGTGGCCCGGGAGCTGGCGGGACCCCTCGGGCTCGACCTCTACATCGGGCTCCCGCCCGAATTGGAAGCGCAGGTGTCGACCATTGAGCCTCCCGACGCACCGCCCGAACTCGTCGCGCTGGTGTTGCCCGAGGGCAGCCTTCCTTGGCGCGCCATCACCCTCAACGGCCTGATGCCGGTGACCATGGCGGGCAGTGGGCTCGGCTTCAACTCGCCCGAGGTCCATCAGCTTCAGCTTCCCGCGGCGAACGGCATCACCAATGCCCGGTCACTCGCCCGTCTCTACGCGGCCACTATCGGCGAGGTCGACGGCATCAGGTTGCTGCGACCCGAGACCGTGGCGGCCGCGTCCGTCGTCCGGTCGGAGGGCAAGCCCTGGGGCGAGCCGTTCGACGGGCCAACGTGGGGCACCGGCTTCCTCCGGCCTTTCCCACGCCAGCCCATGTTGGGCGGCGCTTCCTTCGGCCACGACGGCGCCGGCGGCTCCATCGCCTTCGCCGAGCCCGACCTCGGCCTGGCGTTCAGCCACGTCATCAACCGGATGGTCGCGACGCCCGAGGTGGATCGGCGCACGGCGGCATTGTTGTCTGCCGTACGACAATGCACCGATCGCTGAGCGGTGGGCTCAGCCGGGGTACGGCTCGTCGATGAGTGACGCGCCGCGCCGCAGCATGGCGAGCGAGAACCCGGCGGTGGTGCGGTAGTGCTCGGTCACGGCTGCAATCTCGTCGGGCGTGATCACTGCTGCGATGTCCGTGAAACCGTCGGGGGCCCGCTCCTCGACGAGCTGCATCGGTATCTCCGGTCCGAGGCTTCGGTTCGCCCGCACGATGGCCGCCGTGGCCGGCCGGCGGGCCTCCTCGTAGCGGCGCAGGGCCTGGTCGACGTCCTGGCCGTGGCGCCGAAGGGAGCCGGCCAGCACCCGGGCGTCGAGAATGGCCTGTGAGGCGCCGTTGGATCCGATGGGGTACATCGGATGCGCGGCGTCCCCCAGCAGCGTGACCCGGCCGAACGTCCACTGTGGGAGGGGCTCCCTGTCCACCATCGGGAAGAGGAAGGTCTCGGGCGCGGCGGCGACGATGGCGGGCACGTCGAGCCATCCGAAGTCCCACGCCGTGAACTGAGGCAGGAAGTCGTCCAGCGAGCCCGGGCGATTCCAGTCCTCCGCCCGGGCGAGATCGGAGTCGGGCCGCCTCAGCTCGGCGATGAAGTTGAACCTCTGTCTTCCACCGGGCAGGTCGGCGATGGGGTAGCCGACGAATTTCTGCTCCGGGTGTCCGGCCCAGATCATCGATCGCCCGTCGAGGACGGGTTCCACTTCCGCGATGCCGCGCCAGAGCAACGACCCGTTCCACAGGAATCGACCCTCGTCGGGATAGTGCTGCGCCCGCGCCGCACTGTGGATGCCGTCGGCCGCGACGATGAGGTCTGCCCCGACTTCGCTGCCGTCCTCGAACTCCGCCACGGGAGCCGCGTCCTGGCCGACGATCCGGACCAGCCGCCGGCCCAGATGCAGTGCGTCCGGCCCCAACCGCTGGAGCACCGCGTTCCGCAGCACCTCCTGCAGCAGGCCGCGGTGGATGGAGAGCTGAGGCCAGGGGTAGCCAGCGGCGAGCCCGCGTGGCTCGCGCCATATCTCCTGACCCCTCTTCGTGCAGTAGACGAGGGCGGCGGGAGCGATGGCGTGGGCGCGCAGCTCCTCGAGGAGGCCCAGCGCATCGAGCTCGCGTACCGCGTGCGGCAACAGATTGATGCCGACGCCGAGCGGGCGCAGCTCGGGCACGGCGTCGAACACTTCCACCTGCGCCCCGACTTCGTGCAGGCTCAGGGCCGTCGCCAGACCTCCGACCCCGGCGCCGATGACGGCGCAACGCAGGCCAGGTCTGGCCGCGCTCACAGAACCTCGTGCACGTGGATACGGACGATCTCGCGCTCTCGGTCGCCGGTCGAGACCGCAATGAGATCGTTCAACCAGAATAGGCGAGGCGCCGCGCTCGAGAGCCGGACCAGTGTCCGGAAGTAGTACTCATCGGGTGTCACCGGCTCACCTCGCGCCAAACGCGACGCCACGGACTCCGAGGCTTTGCGGACGCCCTGCGAACGAACTTCGATCGCCTCGTCCGCCTCCGTTCGCAGTGTGTAGTGGGCGTCGATCTCCAGCACACCGTCTGGGCGCACGGACTGCCAGTCGACGCCACCCTCGAGCACGGTGCCCGCCAGTCCGTCGCGTCCCTCGAACGTCCCTCCGTCGAACGCGACGTAGCGGCGCCCGCCGCCGAGGTCGACGATGGGACGCACAGCGATGGTGATGAGCATCAGATCCCGCAGTTCTACCGGCCTCATGGACGCCTCATCATCTTTCTCTCACGGACCGCCGTGCTGCCGTCGGAGGTCTGTTCGTTTGGACCGGCGATGGTAACAGCGGCCTGCCGGACTCCCGACCCATTAGGTTGAGGAGATCGCCCCTGAAGCCCCTCCACCGCTGCGTACCAGGGTCACCGAACTTCTCGGCGTCGATTACCCGTTACTGCAGGCCCCAATGGGCTTCATCGCTCGGGCCCAACTGGCCTCCGCTGTCTCCGGCGCCGGTGGGTTCGGCATCATCGAGACCTCCTCTGGCCGCCTCAATGAGGTGCAAGACGAAATGGCGACCATGCGCGAGCGAACCGACAAGCCTTGGGGAGTCAACATCGCACAGATGTTCGTCGCCGACCCCCATATCGTCGACTTTGTCGCCGGACAAGGCGTCCGGTTCGTGACCACCTCGGCCGGGAACCCGGAGCGCTACACCTCGCTGCTCCATGACGCCGGGATCACCGTCTTCCACGTGGTGCCGTCGTTGCGTGCGGCGCAGAAGGCCGTGGATGCGGGGGTCGACGGGCTGGTTGTCGAGGGAGGCGAGGGTGGAGGCTTCAAGAGCACCAGACCCGTCTCGACGATGGTCCTGTTGCCCCAGATCTGTGGGGCGTTCGATCTGCCGGTGATCGCGGCAGGTGGGATCGTCGACGGCGTCTCCATGGCTGCCGCCTTCGCGTTGGGCGCTGAAGGTGTGCAGATGGGGACACGAATGGTCAGCGCCGCGGAGTCGCCGGTGCACGACAACTACAAGCGGTTGGTGACCGACGCCGACGCGACCGACACTGTGATGCTCAGTGCCCACTCGAGTCCGGCCTATCGGGTCATGCGCACCCCATTCAGCGAAAGCCTGGAGCAGGAGCAGTCGGTCGTCCTGGGTCGAACGGTCGGCATGGAGGGGGTTCTGAAGCTCTACTTCGAGGGCGACCTCGACGCGGGCTTCGCCTTCGGCGGCCAAGTGGCGGGGCGGGTCGAGGAGGTTCTGCCGGTCCGCCGGATTGTGCACGAAACGGTGCGGGAGTTCTACGACGTCGTGCACGCCCTGGGTCGCTTCCTCCCTTCGTAAGGGCTCGAGCCGTGCGTCGTGCGACCGACCGGCGCTCCTGATCCCGATACGCATTGAGACTGAGCGACGGAATCGACCGAGCGGCTCGAGCCGGCGAGCCCTACGCTTCAGACGTGACGCGAAGAGGGACTGGGCACAATCGGTTGGCGGGCGCACCGAAGTCCAGACGCGGCGGCACTCTTCGGAGCAGCGCATCCCTTGCGGCGGCACTCCTCCTGGGAATCATCATCGCCGCCGCCGGCCTCTTCGAATCCACGTCGAGGGCCTCGGCGTCGGTCGACGCGCACAGCAGCGCTCCGCAGCGCATCATCATCGACACGGACCTCTCGCTCTGGTGGGATGACGCGACGGCGATCGGGATGGCCAATGTGCTGGAGCAACAGGGCAAGGTCCACGTCCTCGCGGTCATGTCGGATGTGCGAAACCCGGTAGCGGCCGCCGCCCTCGATGCCGTCGATACGGCCTATGGCCACAGCAAGATTCCGGTCGGGGTTGTCGCCGACAGCTCGGCCAACACTGCCAAACACGGTTACAGCGATGCGCTGGCACGACAGCTCCCCCACGCCATTCGGAGCAGTGCACAGGCGCAGCCCGCGGTCCACCTCTACCGTCGCGTGCTGGCGGAGCAACCGGATCACAGCGTGACGGTGGTCGCCATCGGTGGAGACACCAACCTGGCAGGCCTGCTCCGTTCCGGACCGGGTCAAGGCAGTTCGCAGTCGGGACGCGCGCTCGTCGCAGCCAAGGTGAGGAAGCTCGTGATCGAAGATGGACTCTTCCCAACGGGAGGTCCGCCGTTCACCAACGAGCACATTGATATCGCTGCAACCCAAGCGTTGGTGGCGACTCGAGGCTGGCCTACGGCGATCGCCTGGGTCGACGGGCTCACGGGGATCAACACCAAGGTCGGCGACGGGCTCTGTGCTTCGATGCCCCCGAAGAACCCGATGCGCATTGTCTATACCGAGTTGTTCAACTGCGGTCCCCCGGGAGATGGTGACTGGGACGGGCCCACCATGCTGTACGCGGTCGACGGCGCGTCGGGGATCTTCTCGGAGTTGGGGCAAGGGGGTGCTGCGGTCATCAACGGTCAGGGTGGTTTGTCCTGGGGGCCTGGCGCCGATCACCCGCAAGAGGTCTACGTGCACGTCGCGAATCAGACCGAGTTGAATGCGAGGATCAATTCCCTCATCGAAAGCAGGTGAGGTCCGTCTGGCTGCTGTCGCGGCCGGAGACGGGGGCGTCTTCGCGCTCGGTGATGCCTCCTACCCGGGTCACCAGCAGGTCAACTCTGCGATTCGTCGGTGGTAGGGATCACGTCCAGAGGCTGAACGCCTGCGCTGTCGGCGGCGAGAGTGTCGCTGGGTATCCAGCATCAGCCACGACAGAGGGCTCAGACCACGAGGCACCTGGTTCGGTCAGTGTCTGTCAAATGTTCAAGAACTTCCGGACGGGCTGTCGAATTCGTGATAGGTCGTTCGTCGTTTCTGCGAACACGTTCACGACATCGCAAGGAGAATCCCATGCCACATCCAGTCATCCATGCCGAGATTCGTTCAGCAGACCCAGACGCCACCAGGCAGTTCTTTTCCGATCTGTTCGGTTGGAAGGTGGCTGCTGAAGGCGCGTTCCCCGGTTACACGTTCATCGATACGGGCGTGGAAGGTGGAACCCACGTCGCCATCAGCCCTCGTCAGAGCGTCGAGGACGAGGTCCTGTTCTTCGTGGCGGTTGAAGACGTCGCCGCCACCTTGAAGCGGGCAGAGGAGCTGGGTGGAACGATCGTCCAGCCTGCACAGCAAGTGCCAGGGACGAGTTTTGGCGTCTTGGCCGACTCCCAAGGCCACAAGGTCGGAGTCGCGGCGAGCGGCTAGCGCACGACGGTCCAGTGTCCTACAGATCTGAGCTGGGTCACTTGGCCGGCAGTCCCTACGTCAGCGCAGGAACCTCCGGTATGGCCCCCGGCATTGATGGGATTCGAGTGAGGTGGTCTCGCCGAAGCCACTGCTCGTCAATCCCGGAGAGGTTTCCGGCTTAGACGGCGGTCGGCCACAGGGACTCGGGTTCCCGTCCCTTCGTCTCGGGGAGTAGCCAGAAGAGCGACGCCGCGGCCACCATCGGCAGGAACGTCACGTCGGCCGCCAACGCGAAGCGGTTGCCGACATCGGCGACGGCCCCGAACACCACGAGGCCGCAGACTGCGCCGAGGACGCCGGCCGTCACCGACCACCCGGTCACCGACGCCCGGACGGACGTCGGGAACAGCTCGGTGAGCAAGGCGCCGAGTGATGGCGAGAGCAGCCCACCGCTGAGCGCGCCCAGGATGTACCCGGCGACGAGTGCGCTCGATGCGCCCGAGTAGGCGAACGCCGGCGTCAGCGCAATGGCGACCATGGCCACGCTGCAGGTCGGTCGCCGGCCGATCCGATCGCCCAGCCATCGGCCCACCAACAGGCCGATCCCGCCCGAGGCCCCGGCGGCCACGACCATCAGCGCTGACACGTAGCCGGCCAGGTGCACGACGTCCTGTGCGTACAGGAACACGAAGCTGGTGGCCGGACCCGTGACGATGGAGATCGCGAAGAAGATGGAGCACAAGATGACCACCCGCCGTCGATACCGGGGACCCACCGCACCCAGGACAGGGGTCGGATGGTCCGCGGCGGCCTGCGCCACCAGAAACCGGCCGGGTTCCTCGACCCAGCTGCGTAGCGCGTACACGACGGCGAGGGGCACGAGGGCTAGTGCGAAGATCCCGCGAAAGCCCAGTGTCCCGGCCGCGAGGCTGTGAATGACAGCGGAGAGCCCGGCCCCCGCGGCATAGCCAGCCGCGACCAGGGCAATGGCGGCCGTTCGGTCGCGAGCGCCGGTCTCCTCCGCTGCCATCACCTCAGCGAGCGCGTTCGTGGCGCTCAGCAGCGGGCGCCCGAAAGCGAAGATGACGACGAACCACCAGTAACCCGGACTGGCCGCGGCAACGGCCGTCAACGCCAGGCCGGCCATCGTGACGACCAGGATCATGCGGCGGCGTCCGAAACGGTCAGCGATGCCGATCAGAGGGAGGCTGCCCAACGAGGCGATGCGGATGATCGCAAGGCCCACGCCGAGACTGGTTCCGGACAGTCCGACTTTGTCGGCAATCGATCCACCTGGCGCGACATGACCAAGCTGCGTCGATACGTCTCCCAGCGCGGCCACCACGCCGAATTGGCCGAAGCCTGAGGCGAGCGCGGTGATGGCCACGGCCACGACAGCGCGGTCGAACCACCGATGCAGCCGCAGCCGGCCGGCGGCATCGATCGGCTCCCCCGCTGGGAGCGTCGACACCTAGCGAGCGCCCACCGCTGACCCGAAGAAGCCGACGTCGCTGTATCTGAACACGTCGCCTTCGGATGCCACGAACGAGTATCCCGCGCCGTCGGGGTGGCCGCCATGCCCGCCTCGGCCTCGTTGCATGTGACCCCGCCGGCTACGGTCCGGGCGGCGATGCGGCAGGTGGTGGAATCGTCGTCCACCGCCCAGCCGGCCGTCCTCGGAGCAGGAGGCGTTCATGCCTGCTGGGTTTGCCGTCGCGTGTTCCCCGAAATGGACCCGAATGGGTCATCCTCGCAGGGGCTCCGAGATGGCGCCGGCGCAGGTCGTCAAGCGATTGCCGTGGGTCTCCGGGACAAGTCGGTCGCTAGGAAGTGCCTTCGGCCTCTCCAGCGGGCGAGCTCCTTCGCTCGCCGCATCGAACAATGTGCGCGGCAGTTCATGCCCTGCTCCAACGGTCGCGCTGTCCGGTGCTGTCTGGTTTACACGTCATGGGTGTGCCTTTCGAGGTAACTCCCGCTCCAGGCGGTGTGCAAAAGGCGCCCGGATGGACGATGTGCGGACTCTGGGGAGTCGCGCTGGGGGCCGGTGCGGCAGTAGTGGTCGGCGTGGGAGTCGGGCTTGGACCAGCCGAAGGCGGGGCTGCCGTAGAGCTGGCTGCAGAGGGCAGGACGCCGGTGGGCAACGGCTGATTCGGGCAGGCGGCAAGCACTCCCTCGACGGCTTGGTGCTCGGCCGGGGTGAGCCACAGGTGGTAGCGGATCTTTACGGCGACCTGGGTCGCCACATATGAACAGCGGAAAGCCTTGTTGGGTGGCAGCCAGCTGGCCGCGTCGGCGTCGCCCTTTTGCTCGTTGGTAGGCCCGGATACAGCCAGCAGCTCGAGCGGATCGTTGGCCATATTGGTGCGGACGCCCAAGCTCAACTGCTGTGCCCCGGTCTGCCAGGCGTCGCCCAGCGCGACGACATGGTCGATCTGCACAGCTGCGCTTGTGCCCTCACCCCTCGTGAAGATGATGACTGCGTTCGTGTAGGGGTCGTGCAACACCCCGCTCGCCACGGTGCAGCCATCGGTGCCGGGCTTTGTGACGATGTCGGTCAGATCTCGGCGCAGGATGTCGTTTCGGGTATCACAGCCGTTGTGGCCGTCGGCCACCGTCACATCGTCCGTCC
Source organism: uncultured Acidimicrobiaceae bacterium (assembly GCA_963738135.1). Classification (GTDB taxonomy): domain Bacteria; phylum Actinomycetota; class Acidimicrobiia; order Acidimicrobiales; family RAAP-2; genus Bog-473. The sequence goes on from CAVTVK010000003.1 coordinate 216,681, forward strand.
AAGTTGGGCCGAACTCCGTACGGCTGTAGCCGGTAAGGGGCGCCCGCCCCTTTACTGGCAGGGTGGCCAGCCCTGACAGAGCGGTTGTTGGTGCGGGTGACGCGGGGGCAGTCGTTGGCGCTGGCGCGAACTGCGCCGCAGCCGTAGTTGAAGTGGAGCCGGTACCGCTCGGCGCGGAGGAACGAGAGGACGAGGACGACGCAGACGAACTGCACGCCGCAAGGGTCATTGCGCCGGCGGCGAGGATCCCGAACAGCCGAAATCGCCGCTCCAACGACCTCCCACCGCAGAAGCCGAACTCCGGTCGCATCGTCGCGCCTCCTGTCTCGGCCTGCCCGAACGAGAATCCGACCCAGCCAGCTCCTGTGAAACAACGCCACCTATTCCCATTGCTACTTGGTGCTTCCACCTCAGGCGTGCGCAGGAAGCTGCGCGGACCTCCCTGGCGCATGGGTCACCGGTAGCGCCGAGAGTCGTCGTCGATTCAGGCCGAGAACACGCTCTTCGCTTTGCTGGTCCTCAACCTTCGGTAGCCGAGGACGCAGCTTTTCTGAGCTGCGCCCGGTTGCGCTGTGTTGCACGCTGGCAATATTCGCATGTGAAGCCGAGCTGCAAACCGGCAAAGACAGGGTATGACCTGCTCTTTCACAGAGAGCGGGCGACGGGAATCGAACCCGCGTTCTCAGCTTGGGAAGCTGATGTTCTGCCTCTGAACTACGCCCGCGAGAACTCGGCAAATCTACACGCTGGGCAAATCGGATCTTCTGCTCGCCGTGGTCCTGCACCGCTGACGCAACCGTCCGCCGGCGGTCGAAGGCCTGGGGTTTCGTGACCGTCTTCCTCGGGCATCCGATGGCCGACACCGGGGCCGAGCGGGCCATCGAGCTCCGGAGACTTCGCCCTCTTGGCGTAGTCCCCACTATCCTCTGGGCCGCACCGAAGTCCCAGGTGGCGCTCGCACTCCGCCATCGTTTCCTGTTTGACGACCTGAGATAGGCGAGGAGCATTCGTGCCCGTCAGAATCATCATTGGACTTGCAGTCACAGTGATCGGCTTCGGCATCGCCGCGCGCCGATTCCACTGGCTGTCCAGGCTCATCCGCTCCGGCAAGAAGGACCCGAACCGGAAACGAGGGCCCATCAGCCGCAAGGTCGAGGCCGAGACCGTCGAGGTGGCGGGCCAGCGCAAGCTCCTGCAGTGGACGGTCCCCGGTCTGGCCCACTTCTTCACGATGTGGGGCTTCACCATCCTGTTGCTGACGATCATCGAGGCCTACGGAGACCTCTTCAACAAGTACTTCCACATTCCGCTGATCGGGACCTGGAATTGGGTCGGCTTCATTGAGGATTTCTTCACCGTGGCCGTGCTGGTCGCCCTCATCACCTTTTCCATCATCCGCCTGAAGAACGCCCCGAGCCGCCTCGAGCGCAAGTCGCGCTTCTACGGCTCGCACCTCGACGCGGCCTGGATCACCCTGCTGATGATCGCCGGCGTCATGATCACGCTGCTTCTCTACCGCGGCGCCCAGGTCAACACCGACCCCACCCAGTTCCCGTACGGCTGGGGCGCCTTCGCCTCGCACGCCGTGGCCAAGCTGCTCGCTCCGCTCGGCGCGGGGACCAATTCGGTCCTGGTCACCGTGTTCCTTCTGCTCAACATCGCCATCATCTCGGGCTTCATCGTCTTCGTCTCCTACTCGAAGCACCTCCACATCTTCTTTGCGCCCATCAACGTCGCCTTCTCGCGGCGCCCCCGGGCGCTCGGTGCCCTCTACAGCACGCCCGACATGGACATGGAGAACGTCGACGAGGACACCGTGTTCGGCGTGGGCGAGATCGGTCATTTCAGCTGGAAGCAGATGCTCGACTTCGCCACCTGTACCGAGTGCGGCCGCTGCCAGTCGGCCTGCCCGGCCTGGACCACGGACAAGCCACTTTCCCCGAAGCTGCTCATCATGGGGCTGCGCGACAACATGTTCGCCTCGGCGACGCCGCTGCTCACCGGCGAGGGAGAGCAGACGGCACTGGTGCCCAACATCATCGACCCGGACGTGCTCTGGGCCTGCACCACCTGCGGTGCTTGCGTGAACGAGTGCCCTGTTGACATCGAGCACATCGACGCCATCGTCGACATGCGGCGCTACCAGGTGCTCATGGAGTCAGAGTTCCCGTCGGAGGCCGGCCTCATGCTGCGCAACGTCGAGAACCAGGGCGATCCCTGGGGTCTCGGCCAGAACAAGCGCACCGAGTGGACGAAGACCTTGGACTTCGACATCCCGGTCATTACCGGCACGATCCCCGACGACATCGAGTACCTCTATTGGGTCGGATGCGCCGGTGCCCTCGATGAGCGGGCCCGCAAGGGTGTGCAGGCCACGGCGCGCATGCTGCACCGGGCCGGTGTCACCTTCGGCATTCTCGGGCCCAAGGAGTCCTGCACGGGCGACCCGGTACGGCGGCTCGGCAACGAGTACCTCTATCAGGAGCAGGGGAAGATGAACATCGCCACCCTGGACGAGGCCGGGGCGAAGAAGATCATCGCCAGCTGCCCGCACTGCTTCAACACCATCAAGAACGAGTACCCCTCCCTTGGCGGCAACTACGAGGTCATCCACCACGCCGAGCTGCTCGAGCACCTGGTGCGATCGGGGAAGCTCACGCCCGGATCGGGCTACTCGGGCAAGGTCACCTATCACGACCCGTGCTACCTGGGTCGGCACAATCGGATCATCGAGGAGCCGCGCTCGGTGCTCAGCGCGATCCCCGGCGTGGAGCAGATCGAGATGCGACGCTGCAAGGAGCGCGGCTTCTGCTGTGGCGCAGGCGGCGCCCGCATGTGGCTCGAGGAGAACATCGGCAAGCGGGTCAACATGGAGCGTATGGACGAGGCTCTCGGCACGGGGGCCGACGTCGTGTCGACGGCGTGCCCCTACTGCATGATCATGTTGGACGACGCGGTCCGAGCCAACGCCAAGGAGGACGACGTGCGGGTGCTCGACCTCTCCCAGCTGGTGGAGGAGTCTCTCAACGGGGGGCCGGTGTCGACTGTCCCTCCCGCTCCGGCAGAGGCGCCGGCCTGAGGCACCGGCTCCAGAGCCTCAGGCCCCGAGGATCCCGTAGGCCCGCTCGGGCTGCAGGGTGACGGCGAGCCGCTTGTCGGCGATCATGGCTGTCCGGTACTCGTCCCAGTTCGGGTGGGCACCCGAAGCCGCCTCGTAGTAGCGGATCAGCGCCTCGACCGTGGCGTCGTTCGGGTCGGCTGCCACCGGCGACAGCTCGGCGCTCGCCTCGATCACGACGTACTGGTAGAAGTTGTCGCCCAGGACGTAGAGCGAGGCCCGCGGGTCACGCCGCAGGTTGGCCGTCTTGGCCCGGTCATCGGTGATCGAGATCAGGAACGTGTCGCCCTCGTCGGGGACATACGCGATGTTCGACAGCTGCGGCCGCCCGTTGGAGCGAATTGTGGCCAGAACTCCCTGCTTGCGGTTGCGAGCGAATGCGAGTGCCTCTGTCAGATCCATGAACCCGACGGTAGCGGGCTACGTCGACGCGGGCGCCGCCGCGACCTCCTCCTCGGAGCGGTAGGTCAGCACCAGGTGGATGATCGCCGCCACCAGCGAGCCGACCAGCGGGGCGACGATGAAGACCCAGACCTGGCTGAGCGCCGTGCCGCCGACCACGATGGCCGGCCCAAGACTCCGGGCCGGGTTGACCGAAGTGCCCGTGAGCGGGATTCCGATGAGGTGGACGAACACGAGTCCGAAGCCGATGGCCACGCCGGCAGCGCCCTGAATGGAGGCCTTGTGGGTAGCGAACAGCACGACCAGCACGAAGATGGCGGTGAGGACGACCTCAATGAGGAAGGCGCCCCACTGGCTCACGAACAGGTGTGACTGCTTGCCGTACCCGTCGGTGCCCAGCCCCTGGACCGACTTGCGGTAGAGGGGCGAGGTGGTGAACATCCAATACAGGAGGTACGCACCGACGATGCCGCCGGCGAACTGGGCCACCAGATACTCGACGCCCTCGACGAGCTTCATGCGCCCGGAGGCGATGAATCCGAGGGTGACCGCCGGGTTCACGTGGCAGCCCGAGATAGGACCGATGGCGTAGACAAGCGCGACGAGCACGAGGCCGAATGCGAGGGCCGTGGCCGCCACGCCGGCTGAGTAGCTGAGGCCGAAGAGGTGGAACCCGAACGACTCGGTGGCGACACCGACCGCGATGACGACCAGCACCATGGTGCCCAGGAATTCTGCCCCGAGCTTTCTGGCGAGCAACATGATGGAACCTCCTGTGTCCAGGCGAGGGGAATGGACACAGGAAGTTTTGCAGCGCCGATTGGCGCGCACGCGGATGCCCGCGACGAACTACCTGCTCACGTGGCCCGCCAACGCCGGGTGGCGCAGGGCCGGGAGCGCTCGCTAAATGGCGGCCATGGCCTTCTCGTCGGCTTCGCGCAGGCGCGTCGCCATGGCGGCCAGCATCTTGCGTGAGAGGGCGGGCACGGCGTCGAGCACGCCGTTGAACTGGCGCTGGCCCAGCACGAGCAGCGTCATGTCGGTCTCCGAGATCACCGAGGCAGAACGGGGCCGGCGGTCGAGCAGCGCCATCTCACCGAAGTACTGGCCGGGCCCCAGCGTCGCCACCTTGCGGTTGTTGCGCCGCACCGCCGCCTGCCCCTTCACGATGAGGAAGAATTCGCGCCCGATGGTGCCCTGCTCGCACAGCATTCGTCCGGGTGGCACCGTCACCTCTTCGAGCGCGCGCTTGATGGTGCGCAGGTCCTTGGCCGACGAGGTGGAGAACAGCCAGATCTTGGACAGGTCGAAGTTGTCGCCGCTCATGCCCGCAAACAGTACTCCCGACCCCTCCGACGTGCTCGTTTACGAACCGGGGGTCACCCGCTCAGACGGCGTCGGCCCCGCGTTCGCCTGTCCGAACCCGCACCACTGTCTCGGCCGGCACCACCCAGACCTTGCCGTCCCCGATCTTCCCAGTGGCGGCGGAGGAGACGATGGCGTCGACCACGGCCTCGGCCTGGTCGTCCTCGACAAGGACCTCGACCCGGAGCTTGGGCACGAAGTCCACGGTGTACTCGGCCCCCCGGTAGTTCTCGGTGTGCCCCCGCTGGCGCCCGAAGCCCTGCGCCTCGGTCAAGGTCATGCCCGCCACGCCCATGTTCCTGAGGACGTTCTTGACGTCGTCGATCTTGAACGGCTTCACCACCGCCACCACGAGCTTCATGCTGGGCTCCTCACGATCCGGCGGGTGCATGCACCCTCACGAACCACGTTAATGACGCATTCACAATGCCGTCCGGCCTGCGCTAAAGGGCAGACCGAGGCGGTTTCCCGACCTTCGGCAAGAAATCCCACTTTCGGCGAGAGCTAGCCTTTCCAGGTGGCCGCAAGCGAGGACGCCGACATTTCCAGGGGTGACGACGCGCCTCGGATGACGGCCTGGCAGCGCCTGAAATACACGTTCGTGCAGCCGGATGCCATCGAATCCGACAAGGCGGTCGTCGACGACCGCAGCGTCGAAGAGCTCGAGGACGCCGTCCGGCGGTCAGACGACAAGGAGCGGGCCATCGGGCTGGTGGCGGCACCCCTCGCCGCCATCGTGGGCATCATCATCAGCTCGGCGACCATTCAGAACGCCAAGAATCACCACGACAGCACGACCGTCTACGTCGAGCTGACCTACGTGATCCTGGCCATGGCGGTCCTCATCCTCGTGTCCTCCCTGCTGCGCAAGCGGTTGTTCCAGGGGGTCACGATGGCGCTGTTCGGTTTGGCGGTGTTCAATCTGCGCTTCTGGGGCTTCGGCGTCCCCTTCCTGCTGGCGGGTGCCTGGTACCTGGTGCGGGCGTACCGCCTGCAGCAGGCTCTCAAACGAGCTGAAGCCGCGGAAGCCCCGGCGCGTCCCAAGGGTGCCTCACGAACCGACGCGCCACGGCCTCGACCGAACAAGCGCTACACGCCACCCACCTAGAGCGGCACCGCCTTCGGCTGCGCGCCAACAGAGAGGCGCCGGAGGTCACGACCGGGTTGGGTCGCCCTGCACTGCTTCGTCCTGTTCTTCACCGTCCTGCTGCTGCTGCAGTCCCGCTCTGCTTCGCACCGCTCTGCTTTCGGCGCCGCAGGAGCACGAGTCCGACGAGCCCCAGCAGGACCACCAACAGGATGGCGGGCACGATGAACACACCCGCCGACGAGTGCTCCGTCCTGACCATGGCGGCCGGCGACACGAGGGCGGGGTCACCGGGGACGGCCACGGCGGGCACGGTCGCTCCGGGCCGGTGGAAGTCGTTGCCGGGCAGCTGTTCGCTGTAGGCGTGACCGTCGAGCCTGTACGCGCCATGGCACACGTACCCGGCGAAGTTGCTCCCGCTCCCGCCGAGAAGACCGGTGCAGGCACTGATGGTGAAGGTGACGGGCACGCCGTCGTCCCGCAGGCGGTCAGCCTGTTGGTTCTTGTGCACGCCCACAACGGTGAAGACGACGACCAGGACGGCCAGCGTGGCCAGAATCAGCCCGACGACGATGCGCCCCAGGCGCCGGGTGTCGATGGTTCCCACACCGGCACCACGGAGCGTCCCGACGCGATCCGCCGGCTCGCTCGCCGCTGCTGTGGCGTCGTGGCCGGCGTCGCCATTTCCGTTTTCGGGCAGAGAAGAGTCGGTGCTGATCATCGCGATCGGGAGATCGTAGTGGGGGCGAGGGCCACATTCAGAGCCGCCCCTTCGGCACCCTTGCCCGCTGCCTAAACCACCCGTGTGGCGGCCGGCGTTGGATTAACACGCTCGAAACACACGCGTGACCATGCGGAAACTCCTGAACTGCATTGTGTCTCCGGCGGGGTGAACCGTCGGAAGTGGCAATGCCGTACCGGGTCTGTGTGACGCCTCGCTCACATGAGGGCCGGGACGCATGACAGTTAGGAGAGCTTGAGTGATCCATCTGATAGGAGCCGCAGTTCCGGTTCCGTATCCCAGTTGGCTCAATCCGGCAGACAACACGTGGCAGATGACTGCAGCCACGTTCGTCGGCCTGATGAGTCTCCCTGGCCTGGCAGTGCTCTACGCATCGATCGTGCCCAAGAAGTGGGCCGTCAACGTGCTCTCGATGATGTTCGCCGGGTTCTCCCTGGTGCTCATCGCCTGGGTGTTGTGGGAGTACAAGTTGGGCTTCGGTTCGACCTCCATCGGTGGGGGGGTGAGAGTCGTAGGTGGGGTGGTCACCCAGACACAGAACGCAGGCACGACGCCGACGCTGCAGCACTTCTTCGAGAACTTCCTCGGCAAACCCGGGGGCATCACCAACAGCCTCGGCGAGCAAGGCCAGGCGATGTCGGCTGCGAATACGGCGATCCCCTTCCACTTCCCGACGGCGACGCTGGCCTACTTCCAGTTCGTCTTCGCGGCCATCACACCGCTGTTGTTCCTCGGGAGCGTGCTCGGCCGCATCAAGTTCCTCGCCTGGTGCATCCTCGTCCCGGCGTGGTCCACCTGCGTGTACTGCGTGGACGCATTCCTGCTCTGGGGCGGCGGCTACTTCGCCCAGGAGGGGGCGCTCGACTATTCGGGTGGCTACGTCATCCACATGTCGGCGGGTGTTTCCGGGTTCGTGGCGGCGTGGGTCCTGGGCCCACGGCTCCTCCGAGATAGGCAGCACGCCTTGCCCAACAACCTCGTGATGGCGGCAGTCGGTGCCGGCATCCTGTGGTTGGGCTGGAACGGCTTCAACGGTGGTGACCCCTACTACGCGGGCGCCAGCGCGGCGGCGGCCGTGATCAACACGAACCTGGCCACGGCGGTCGGTGTCATCGTCTGGATGATCATGGACGCCCTCCTCACGAAGGAGCGGAAGGCGACCTTCCTGGGCGGTGTGAACGGCATGATCTGCGGCCTGGTCGGGATCACACCGTGTGCAGGCTTCGTCAACGGCCGGGGCGCCATCTACATCGGCGCCATCTGCTCGGCGGTGGTCTGGGTGGCCTGGAACTACCTGTCCAAGGTGCGGCCGTTCTCCAAGGTCGACGATGCACTCGGTGTCGTCTACACGCACGGCATCGCCGGCCTCATGGGTGGTCTGCTGCTGGGCATCTTCGGTGACCCCAACATCTTGGTCACCGGCTGCGGCAGGCTCAACGGTGCCGGGCAGGTCGTCAACCAGGCGGGCTCCCTGGCCGGATCGCAGTCGATCTACGCCACGTCGCACGGAGGCTGCGCCACCTTCAGCGTGAGCGGGCTCATGTACACCGGCTCGGCCCACCAGTTGTGGGAGCAGTTCCGAGCGGCCATCTGGGTCATTCTCTGGTCGGCGGTGATCACCTTCATCCTGATGAAGATCATCGGCTGGATCCTGCGTGGCGCCCGCTACAAGGACGAGATCCTCGAAGTCGGCGACCTCGCCATCCACGGCGAGGAGGCCTTCCCCGAGGAGACCCTCGCCATGCGGTCGGACGGCGCCTTCGCCATGGCCGGTCTCGACAAGGGGGGTTCTGAGGAACCTGATCCATCGCCACCACCCGGCGGCGGTTCCTAGGCCCGGTCAAGACAAGGACGAAAGGAGCTCAACAATGAAGCTGATCGTGGCAGTCCTGAAGCCGTTCAAGCTCGATGACGTCAAGGAGACCCTCAAGAACCTCGGGGTGCAGGGCATGACCCTGACCGAGGCCCAGGGTTTCGGACGCCAACGAGGCCACACCGAGGTGTACCGCGGTGCGGAGTACGAGGTGGACTTCGTCCCCAAGCTCCGCATCGAGGTGCTGGTGGACGACGGTCAGGTCGACGAGGTGGTCGACGCCATCGTCGCCTCGGCCTCCACGGGCAAGATCGGTGACGGCAAGGTGTGGGTCATCCCTGTCGAATCCGTGGTGCGCGTGCGCACCGGAGAACGCGGGAGTGACGCGTTGTAAGGACGCAGCAGTCCTGTAGACGGTCGGTCAGGCCGGGGCGCGGCGAGGTGCCCCGGCCTGCCGCTGTCTGGAGGTCATTGCCGCGCCGGCACTGGCATCAGTCCCGCGCTGCGGCCGGCCGGCCCCGCTTGGGCAACGGAGCCGCTTGCCTGGGCATGCGCCCGGCGTCGCTCAGCGCCCGGCGCAGCACCACCTCGATCTGGGCGTTGACGCTGCGGAACTCGTCGTTGGCCCAACGGACCAACGCATCGTGGACCGCAGGGTCGACGCGCAGCAGGACCTGTCGCCGCTCGCTCAATAGAGCGAACCCGTGTTCACGACGGGCGACGGCGGCTGGTCGCCACACAGGACCACCATGAGGTTGCTCACCATGCTGGCCGTGCGCTCCTCGTCGAGCGAGACCACTCCGCCTTCACTGAGACGGCTCAGGGCCATCTCCACCATGCCGACTGCGCCCTCCACAATGCGCGAACGAGCGGACACGACGGCGTTGGCCTGCTGGCGGCGCAACATGGCCTGGGCGATTTCCTGCGCGTAGGCGAGGTGGGAGATCCGCACTTCCACGATCTCGAGGCCTGCGATGGCGACCCGTTCGGCCACTTCGACGGCCAACTCGCCCGCGACGACGTCGGTGGAGCCGCGCAATGACGTTCCGGCTCCCGTGGTGTCGTCATAGGGATGGCTCACGGCGACGTGGCGCAGCGCTGACTCGGCTTGGACCGAAATGAAGTCGACGAAGTTGTCCACGGCATAGGTCGACTTGGCGGTGTCTGCGACCTGCCAGACGACGATGGCGGCGATCTCGACTGGGTTGCCGTCGGCATCGTTCACCTTGAGATGCCCGGTCTCGAAATTGCGGACGCGGACGCTCACCCGGCGGCGCACCGTCAGTGGCGCCACCCACCAGAAGCCGGAACGACGGGCCGTCCCGATGTAGCGGCCGAAGAACTGCACGACCGAGGTCTGGCCCGGAGGGACGATCACCAGCGAGGTGATGATGAGGACGAAGACCACAATCGGCAGGAAGATCCATACGGGAGAGTTGAATCCGGCGAGGATCATCCCGCCCACGGACGCAGCGAGGGCCAGGACGCCGAACCAGCCATTGACGGCGGCGACGGGACGTTCCGTGATGTCGACCCGGGCTCCCCGGTGCCCGACTGGTGTGGCGTTGACCGGTGTGGCGGCAGTGCTCATGGCGTACTCCTCCGACATAAAGTGATATCTAGTAGATATCACTTTATTATCCTCGTGGCTACCCCCTGCCGTAGAAAGCAGTGGGTGAAAGAGGAGCAGGGACCGGGGATGGGCCTGGGAGACAGGACTGGCGACAGGCCCGGAGGGTGGGCCCGGAGAGTGGAACCCGGAGAGTGGAAGGTCAGGCGGGAGGCTGATCGGCCTGGCGGGCCACGGCGGCGGCAGCGGCGGCGGCCGCCTCGGGGTCACCCAGGTACTCGGCGGACCGCACCATGAGGTCGTCGTCGAGCAGCATGCGGAAGGGGATGCCGGTCGGAACCTCGAGCTCGGTGATCTCGTCGTCGGGGATGTCCTGCAGGTGCTTGCGCAGGGCCCGGATGGAGTTGCCGTGGGCGGCCACCAGCACGGCACCCCCCTGGGCGGCGGTGGCCCGGAGGTCGGGCACGATCGCCGACTCCCAATAGGGCACGGCGCGCCCCACGACGTCCTTCAGGCACTCGGTGCGCGGGATGTCGCCGGGGTCGAGGTCGCGGTAGCGGGGGTCGGGGGCGACGTCGTAGGGATTGTCGGGGGAGAGCGGCGGCGGCGGGGTGTCGTAGCTGCGCCGCCAGAGCTGGAGCTGGTCGGCCCCGAACTCCTGCTTGATGGCGGCCTTGTTCTTCCCCTGCAGGTCCCCGTAGTGGCGCTCGTTGAGGCGCCAGTCGCGGCGGACCGGGAGCCAGCTGCGGCCGGCGACCGCCAGGGCCAGCTCGGCGGTCCGGATCGCCCTGGTCAGGACCGAGGTGTGGAGGACCCGCAGGTCCAGGTCCTCGACGGCGGCCAGCAGCTCGCCGCCGGCCCGGGCCTCGGCCTCGCCGACCGGGGTCAGGTCGACGTCCACCCACCCGGTGAAGAGGTTGTCGGCGTTCCAAGTGGACTGCCCGTGACGGATCAGGACCAGATCGAGCACGCCATCAGCGTAGGTGGATCCGGCGGTGGGATGGAAACCACCAGTTCAGCTGGGTGGTAACCGGGGTGGCAGCCATTGCCTCAAGAACCTTGACAAAAGGAGACTCAACTTTGCTACACTGATTGACAGCAATCAGCGACTGAACAGAGAAAGAACCGGCTGGGCACCGAATCGCTCCAGCTGGAGACGCAGCTGGAGACAGTGTCGCCGGACGGAACCGGCGGACGACAAGCGGAAGGAACTGCACAAATGGCCAAGGCCGTAGGAATCGACCTGGGAACCACCAACTCGGTGGTCAGCGTGTTGGAGGCGGGCGAGCCCACCGTGATCCCGAACGCGGAGGGTGGCCGGACCACCCCCTCGGTCGTGGGCTTCTCCAAGACGGGCGAGGTGCTCGTCGGTGAGGTGGCCAAGCGCCAGGCCATCACCAACCCCGACCGGACCATCCGTTCGGTGAAGCGCCACATGGGCACGTCCTGGACCGTCGACATCGACGGCAAGCCGTACACGGCGCAGGAGATCTCGGCCCGCATCCTGGGCAAGCTGAAGAGGGACGCCGAGTCGTATCTCGGCGACACCGTGACGCAGGCCGTCATCACCGTGCCGGCGTACTTCGACGACGCGCAGCGGACGGCCACCAAGGAGGCCGGGTCCATCGCCGGGCTCGAGGTGCTCCGCATCATCAACGAGCCGACAGCGGCCGCACTGGCCTACGGGCTCGACAAGGAGGACTCCGACCGGACCGTCCTCGTGTTCGACCTCGGCGGCGGCACGTTCGACGTCTCCGTCCTCGACATCGGCGAGGGCGTCTTCGAGGTGAAGTCGACCTCGGGGAACACCAAGCTCGGCGGGGACGACTGGGACGACAAGGTCATCGAGTGGCTCGTGACCGAGTTCAAGAACACCGAGGGCGTCGACCTCGTCGCAGGACAAGATGGCCATGCAGCGCCTGAAGGAGGCCGCCGAGAAGGCCAAGATCGAGCTGTCCACGGTGCAGGACACGCAGATCAACCTGCCGTTCATCACGGCGACCTCCGAGGGTCCCAAGCACCTCGACCTCAAGCTGACGCGGGCGAAGTTCAACGAGCTCACCGCCGACCTGGTCGAGGCCTGCCGCGGGCCGTTCGACGCCGCCATCAAGGATGCCAACCTGAAGACCTCCGACATCGACCACGTGGTCATGGTCGGCGGATCGACCCGCATCCCGGCCGTGCAGGAGCTGGTGCAGAACCTCACGGGCAAGGAGCCCCACAAGGGCGTCAATCCCGACGAGGTCGTGGCCATCGGCGCCGCCGTGCAGGCCGGCGTCCTGAAGGGCGAGGTCAAGGACGTCCTCCTGTTGGACGTCACGCCGCTGTCTCTGGGCATCGAGACCAAGGGCCAGGTCATGCACAAGCTCATCGAGCGCAACACCACCATCCCGACCAAGCGGTCGGAGACCTTCACCACGGCCGAGGACAACCAGCCGTCGGTGGAGATCCACGTGCTCCAGGGTGAGCGCGAGATGGCGATGTACAACAAGACGCTGGGCAAGTTCCAGTTGGTGGACCTGCCGCCGGCCCCCCGGGGGATCCCGCAGATCGAGGTCACGTTCGACATCGACGCCAACGGGATCGTCCACGTGGCGGCCCAGGACAAGGCCACCGGCAAGGAGCAGTCGATGACGATCACCGGCCAGTCCTCACTGGCCAAGGACGAGATCGACCGCATGGTCCGCGACGCCGAGGCGCACGCCGAGGACGACCGCAAGCGCCACGAGGAGGCCGAGGTCCGCAACAGCGCCGACACGCTGGTGTACCAGACCGAGAAGCTCCTCAAGGACCAGGGCGAGAAGTTCGAGGGCTCCGAGAAGGAGGACGTCGAGTCCGCCCTGAAGAACGTGAAGGACGCGCTGGCCGGCACCGACGTGGAGTCCATCAAGGACGCCACGGAGAAGCTGGTCGGTGTCTCCCAGAGCTTCAGCCAGCGCCTCTACGAGCAGGCATCCGCCTCGGCTTCGGCCGGCGGTGACGCCGGGTTCGGCGGCGAGGGTGCCGGAGCCGGTGACGCCTCGGGCGGCGGCGAGAGTGCGTCGGACGACGACGTGGTCGACGCCGAGATCGTCGATGAGCAATGAGCTTCGGCGACGAGGCCGTGCCCGAGGAGGAGCCCGTCTCCTCTGAGGGCGGGGCGACACCTGGGGCACCGGGAGGACCTGGAACACCGGGAGGACCGGGAGCGCCCGGAGAGGTCAACGGGTCGGCGGCGAACGCCGCCACCCACGCGGGGCCTGGCCGAGGAGGCCAACCCGCTGGAGGTGCTGGCGCGCGAGCGGGACGAGTACCTGCTCGCGCTCCAGCGCACCCAAGCCGACTTCGAGAACTACCGCAAGCGGATCGCCCGCCAGCAGGAGGAGCAGGCGGCGCGCGCCTCGCAGCACCTGGTGGACAAGTTGCTGCCCGTGCTCGACGCGCTCGACCTGGCCGAGAACCACCTGAAGGAGTCGATGGACGTGGGCGAGGGCGCCAAGGCGCTGCACGCCTCACGGGCGATGTTGCTGGACATCCTCTCGAGGGAAGGCCTCGAACGGGTCGACCAGCCCGAGGTCCCCTTCGACCCCTCGGTGCACGACGGCGTCGCCCACGCGGACGGCGAGGGCGGACCGGGCGGCGAGACGATGGTGGAGGAAGTGCTGCGCTCCGGCTACCGCTGGAAGGGGCAGGTGCTGCGTCCCGCCATGGTCCGCGTGCGGGGGTGAACTGACCCATGGCCGCACAGCGTGAATGGTTCGAGAAGGACTACTACAAGATGCTCGGCGTCGTTTCCACGGCGTCGGACAAGGAGATCACGCGCGCCTACCGGAAGCTCGCCAAGGAGAACCACCCGGACACCAACCCGGGCTCCGAGGAGCACTTCAAGGAGATCAGCGCCGCCTACGACGTCCTCGGCAACGCCGACAAGCGCAAGGAGTACGACGAGGTCCGCTCGCACGGGCCGGTCGGCGGCTTCGGCGGCGCCGGGCGGCGGGGGTGGCACCTTCCGCATGGAGGACATGGGCGATCTGGGCGACCTCTTCGGTGGCCTCTTCGGCGGCGGCGCCGGCCGGACGCGCACGACCCAGCGCGGGCCGCAGCGCGGGGCCGACATGGAGGCGCAGCTGCACCTGTCCTTCCAGGACGCGGTGCACGGCGTCACGACGTCGGTCAACGTGCCCCAGGAGGTGCGCTGCTCGAACTGCCGCGGCAGTGGGGCGGCCCCGGGGACATCGACCCACACCTGCCCGCGTTGCGGGGGGTCGGGGAGCCTCAACGACAACCAGGGCCTCTTCTCGCTGAGCACGGTCTGCCCCGACTGCATGGGTCGGGGGACGTTGTTCGACACGCCCTGCCCGGTCTGCCACGGGACGGGCACCGAGCACAAGGTGCGCTCGGTCAAGGTTCGCATTCCGGCTGGGGTCGAGGACGGCCAGCGCATCAGGGTCAAGGGGCGGGGCGCGCCCGGACAGGGCATGGCGCCCGCCGGCGACCTCTACGTGGTCGTCCACGTGGCGGGCCACGAGGTCTTCGGGCGCACCGGGCGCAACCTGACCATCACGGTGCCGATCACGTTCCCGGAAGCCGCGTTGGGCACCACCATCACGGTGCCGACGCTCGACGGCAAGGTCACGCTCAAGGTGCCGGCGGGCACGGCGTCGGGCAAGGTGCTGCGCGTGCGCGGCCGCGGGGTGCTCGGCCGGGTCCGGCCGCAACGCCAAGAAGCCCGGCGATCTGCTGGTCAAGGTCGAGGTGGTCGTGCCCACGGAGCTCAGCGACGAGCAGAAGGCGGCGTTGGAGTCGCTGGCGGCGGTGACGGAACCGGCGCCGCGGATTGCGGTGGACGGATGAGGGGCGTGTGTGGGGTGAACGGGGTGATCAGGTGATGGCCGACCGCGACGAGAACCAGGCGGTCTACGTGATTTCGGTGGCGGCCGAGCTGACGGGGATGCACCCGCAGACCCTGCGCATCTACGAGCGCAAGGGCCTGCTCGATCCCTCGCGGACGAGCGGCGGCAGCCGACGCTTCTCGGAGCACGATCTCGAGCGGCTGCGCCATATTCAGGAGCTGACCTCCACGGGGCTCAACCTCGAAGGCGTGCGCCGGGTGCTGCAGCTCGAAGCCGAGCTGTCCCGGCTGCGCCAGGAGCTGGTGGAGGTGCGGGCCCAGGCACTCGACGCGGTGGCGGCCACGCACCGGCAGTACCGGCGCGACCTGGTGCCGCTGCGGCAGATGCCCGTGCCGTTCCGGCGGCGGACCGGGACGTAGGACGAGGCCAGCACCGTGCTGGACACGACACAGGAGACAACGGACACGATCACGAATGTGCACACCACGAGGCGCGAGATGAGAAAGGCGGGCCGGTGCCGATAGACCCCGAACGTTGGACGAACAACACGAAGGCCGCCTTCAGCGCGGCGACGGGACACGCCGCGTCGTCGAACCATCCCGAGCTGACGCCGGCCCACCTCCTCGACGCCCTGTTGCAGCAGCAGGAGACGATGACGCGCCCGCTGCTCTCACAGGTCGGCGTGGATCCCGACGTGCTGGCCGGCAAGGTGCACGAGCAGTTGTCGCGCCTGCCGCGGGCCGAGGGCGGTGCCGAGCCGGGGCTCTCGCGCGACGCCCGGGCCGTGCTGGAGGCGGCGGACCAGAACCGCCGCGACCTGGGCGACGACTACGTATCGGTGGAGCATCTCGTCCTGGCGTTGGCGGACCAGATCGGCGTGACCAGGGACGCGCTGCTGACGGCGTTGCGGGCCGTGCGGGGCAACCACCGGGTGACCACGCCCGATCCCGAGCAGACGTACCAGGCGCTGGCCAAGTACGGGCGTGACCTGACCGAGGCGGCCCGCGAGGGCAAGCTCGACCCGGTCATCGGCCGGGACGAGGAGATCCGCCGGGTGATTCAGGTGCTGTCCCGCCGGACGAAGAACAACCCCGTTCTCATCGGCGAGCCCGGCGTGGGCAAGACGGCCATCGTCGAGGGGCTGGCCAACCGCATCATTGAGGGTGACGTGCCCGAGGGCCTGAAGGGCAAGCGCGTCATTGCACTCGACCTCGGATCGATGGTGGCCGGCGCCAAGTACCGCGGCGAGTTCGAGGAGCGCCTGAAGGCCGTGCTCAAGGAGATCACCGACGCCGAGGGCGAGATCGTCACGTTCATCGACGAGCTGCACACCATTGTCGGCGCGGGTGCCGCCGAGGGCGCCATGGATGCCGGCCAGATGATCAAGCCGATGCTGGCGCGGGGCGAACTGCGCCTCATCGGCGCCACCACGCTCGACGAGTACCGCACCTCCATTGAGAAGGACGCCGCGCTGGAGCGCCGCTTCCAGCCCGTGTTCGTCGGGGAGCCTTCGGTGGAGGACACCATTGCCATCCTGCGCGGCCTGTCGGAGCGCTACATGGCGCACCACAAGGTGCGCATTCAGGACGCCGCGCTGGTGGCGGCCGCCGTGCTGTCCGATCGCTACGTCACCGGGCGGTTCCTGCCCGACAAGGCCATCGACCTCATCGACGAGGCCGCCTCGAAGCTGCGCATTGAGATCGACTCCATGCCGACCGAGCTCGACCAGATTTCGCGGCGCATCCGCCAACTCGAGATCGAGAAGCTGGCGCTCGAGAAGGAGAGCGACGAGGCGTCCAAGGAGCGCCTCGAGCGCTTGCAGGGCGACCTGGCCGAGCTCGGCGAGCAGCGCGACTCCATGGCCGCCCACTGGCAGCAGGAGAAGAGCTCCCTCGACGCCGTCAGCGAGCTGCAGGAGGAGAAGAACTTGAAGGAGGAGGAGGCGGCGCGTCTGGAGCGCGACGCCGACCTGGCCGGCGCCGCGGCCATCCGCTACGGCGAGCTCCCCGATCTGGAGCGGCGCATCGCCCAGGCCAACGAGGACCTGGCCAAGCTGCAGGCCGGCTCGCGCTTCTTGAAGGAGGAGGTCGACCCCGAGGACATCGCCGCGGTCGTGAGCCGCTGGACCGGCGTGCCGGTGTCGCGGCTGATGGAGGGCGAGGTGCAGAAGCTGGTGCGGCTCGAGACCACCCTCCACGAGCGCGTGGTGGGGCAGGACGAGGCGGTCTCCGCCGTGGCCAACGCCATCCGCCGCAGCCGGGCCGGGCTGAGCGACCCCAATCGTCCGATCGGTTCGTTCCTCTTCCTGGGGCCGACCGGTGTGGGCAAGACCGAGCTGGCCCGTGCGCTGGCCGAGTACCTCTTCGACGACGAGCGGGCGATCATCCGCATCGACATGAGCGAGTACATGGAGAAGCACGCCGTGTCCCGCCTGGTGGGCGCGCCCCGGGTTACGTCGGCTACGACGAGGGCGGCCAGCTCACCGAGGCGGTGCGGCGGCGACCCTATGCAGTCGTGCTGCTCGACGAGCTGGAAAAGGCTCACCCGGACGTCTTCAACATTCTGTTGCAGGTGCTCGAGGACGGACGCCTGACCGACGGCCAGGGGCGCACGGTCGACTTCACGAACTCCGTGCTCATCATGACCTCGAACCTGAGGGGTGAGCCGGAGGACTACTTCAAGCCCGAGTTCATCAACCGCATCGACGAGATCGTCCGCTTCAAGCCGTTGAGCGAGGACGACCTGGCCGTCATTGTGGGGATCCAGCTGGGCCGGCTGCGCTCACGCCTGGCCGAGCGGCGCTTGTCGCTCGTGGTGACGCCCGAAGCGGAGCAGTGGCTGACGCACGCCGGCTACGACCCCGACTACGGCGCCCGCCCGTTGCGCCGGGTGCTGCAGCGGGCCATTGAGGACCCGTTGGCGCTCGCCCTGTTGGAGGGCCAGTACCTCGAGGGGGCGACGATCACCGTTGCGGTGGACGACGATCGGATCGTGTTGCGCTGAGTCGGGTCAGAACCCGGTGGCGGCGATGATGGGGCCGTTGAGCTGGGTCCCGGACATGCCCCCGTCGTTGGGCGCGTCGCCGAAGCTGTAGACCGCGCCGAGGGACGACGCGACCCAGTAGCCCTTGCCATCGGACGTGCTGAAGACCGACGTGGCCGGGTTCAGTGCGTTGAAGCTGGTCGCGGGCGGCGAGCCGGCCGCGATGGCGTCGCCGTAATGGAAGACCTCGCCGTCGCTCAGGAGGATCAGATAGCCCAGCCCGTCGGGAGTCGGCACGGCCGACGTCACGGTGCCGTGGCCCGGCGCACCGAAGTACGGGGCGTCGCCGAACGTGTAGATGTTCCCGGCGGAGGTCACCAGCCAGTAGCCGTGGCCCGTGGCGTCGGGCATGACGGCCACGGCGGACCCGGCGCAGCCCCCGATACCGGGACACGATCCGGCGAAGTGGGCGTCACCGAAGGCGAAGACGCCGCCGTCTGCGGCCACCATGAAGTAGCCGTTGTCGTCGATGGAGGGGACCATGCCCACAATGGGCGCGTTGAGGCTGTTCGGGAGCCCCGAGCCGGCCGGATGCAGACCGATCCCCGGTATGGACCCGTAGAACTGGGTGTCGCCGTAGCTGAAGACACCGCCGTCCGAGGCGTCGAGCCAGTACCCGGCGTGATCTGCCGTGGGCACGATCCCCACGACGGGCCGTTGCAGGTGCAGGCTTCCGGTCGACCCGTAGAACTGGGCCCCGCCGAACGAGAAGATGCCGCCGTCGGATCCCACGAGCCAGTACCCGCGTGCGCTCGGCACGAAGGAATCCGTGAACGTGCTCGCCGATGGCGATCCCGACGCCGTCGCCGGCCCCGCCGAGGCGATGACGTTGCCGCTGGCGTCGATCATGTCGATCGCGTTCAGGCTCACCTGGCCGACCGGGGTGTAGGTCATGTGCGTGAACGTCGCCGAGCCGAAGTTGGCCAGCACGGGCTGGGCCGCGCCCACGGCCGTGGGCAACTCCTCGATCCACTCGGCCGAGGCGCCGGGGCCGCTGTAGCTCATCGGCTGCGAGAAGGAATCCCCTGGTTGCGACGCATCGCTGATCGAGAGCTGCCACGTGCTGCCCGAGGTGTGCTGAATGCTGGCCACCATCTGGTCGCCGGGATTGACGAGACCGATGGTCACCGAGGGCTGGGGAAAGAGCTCGTACCAGGCGTAGTAGGCCGTCTGACCCTGGTTGGTCACCTGCGCCGTCCCGGTCTGGATGATGGAGCCCGGTGAGCTGGGTCCGCCGTCGATCCCTACCCAGGTGGCCGAAGCCCCGCTGTACTGCGTGGCCTGGACACTGGGGACGGTCCAATTGCCGGTGACGCCGCTGAACGTCATACCGGTGGCGATCTGTCCCGACCAGTTGGTGCTCTCGGACGCGAACTGGCCGCCGGCCACGTGCGGCACCGGCGTCGTCACGAAGTTGCCCGGGTGGGAGTGGAACGGTGAAGGGGAAGCCGCCAGCGCGTGGCCCTGCGCTGCCCACGGGGCGACGGGCGTCGCTGTTGGCGAAGCGTTCTGCGCTCCTGCCGCCGACGCGCCCATCACCAGACCGACCGCGACGAGCGCGCCGGCGCTCAGCCACCTCCAAAGACGAAAGGACCCTGGCAAATCGTCCGCCTCCCAAATTCGTTGTGCGCGTGGACCGCACGATTGTACGCACGCCGACTGCGAAACATCAGTGTTTGCCTGGAGTGCTTGGGCTCGAATTGTCCTGCGCAATCGTTGTGTAGGCGTGGCGTGAGGGGCGGATCGCCGGATGGTCGCCGGCGGCGATGCGACCGCCTTCACCCGCTCTCACCTCACCGTGTGGAAGCGGGTCAGCCCCCTGCGAAGTGCGGAGCGTTCGCCGGAAGCGGACGCAGGAGCGGCACCGAGCTGTCGGCATGGGCTCGCTCACGGGAAAGGTCGAGGAACGCTTGCAGGGTCGGGACCCCGTCGGTGGCCATGCCGACCACGGTGCCGATGCCCGTGCCGGCCGAGGAGCCGAAGAACGGTGCGTTCCCGTAGTTGAACAGCCCGCCGTCGGCCGCGGTGAACCAGTAGCCGCCGCCGTCGGGCATGGCCGCCATGCCCACGATCGGCTGGGCCAGGTGGATGCTGCCTGTCGACCCGAAGAACTGGGCGTCCCCGTAGCTGAAGATCCCACCGTCCGACGCGACCAGCCAGTAGCCCTCGCCATCGGGCATCGGCGCCATACCGACGATGGGCTTGTTGAGGTGGATGCTGCCGGTGGAGCCGTAGAACTGCGCGTCCCCGTAGCTGAAGATGCCGCCGTCCGACGCGACCAGCCAGTAACCCCCGCCGTCGGGCGTCGCCGCCATGCCGACGATGGGTTGATTGAGGTGAATGCCGCCGGTCGACCCGTAGAACTGGGCGTCGCCGTAGCTGAAGATGCCCCCGTCGTTGGCGACCAGCCAGTAGCCCCCGCCGTCGAGGGTCGGGGCGATGCCCACGATGGGCTTGTTGAGGGGGAGCGAGCCGGCGGAGCCGTGGAAGGTGGCGTCTCCGTAGTTGAAGATGCCCCCGTCGGATGCCGCCAGCCAGTACCCACCGTCGTCACCCGTTTGCGCAATGCCGACGATGGGCTTGTTCACGGGCGTTCCGGACAGGTCGCCGAAGAAGTTGGCGTCACCGAAGTTGGCCACGGTGCCCTTCGAGTCGACCTGGTAGTAGCCGATGGAGCCGTCACCGCCCAGGGATACGGAGACGCCCGAGTTGTCACTGTCGGTGACGTTTGCCGTTGCGCTGCGCGTCGCCGAGCGCTCCCGGAATGAAGAAGATGTCAAGGGTGCACGTCCCCATGGGTGGCAACGTGATGCCTTGCAGCGTCGGGGACAGGGCAATTCGTGTCGAAAAAGCCGAAGTAGTCGTCGGCAGCGGGGCCCGCTGAGAGTGAAGTTGGTAATGGGTCGTGTCGGTCGACAACCGGTGTTCGTCACGGTGAAGGTCAGCGGCCCGGCGACGTCTCCCAACGTGATCGCGCCGAAGTTCAGGCTCGCCGGCGCCACGCTCAGGCGTGCGGCGCAGCTCCAGCGCTGCTGCCGGTAGCGGCCACGGCGACGACCGAAAGCCCGCCGCAAAGAGCACTGCATGCCGCCAGCGACATCCAGTGCCGCACTCGGGTCCCCATCTCTGCCCCTCCGTCCCCGGGTGCTGTCACCCAGCCCGCCAGATGTTACTCAGGTGAGACTCACGCGCGAGATTCGTTCGCCGCGTTTGTCACAGTGTTGCGACTTGCGACTGCCGACTGCCGACTGTGTCGCGACTTGCGACTGTCAGTGTGTTGCGACTGCCGAAGGACTCAGACGAGCACGCCGTCCGGCGAGAAGGCGGCGGTGAGCTCGCGGCAGAACGCGCCGAGGTCCTCCGGCCCGCGGCTTGTCACCAAGGTGTTGATGCCGAGACGGCACACCACGACGTCGCGGTCGACCCAGTAGGCGCCGGCGTTGCGCAGGTCGGTCTGCAGGCTCGGCCATGAAGTCAGTGTGCGGCCGGCCACGAGGTCACCCTCAATGAGGGTCCACGGACCGTGGCAGATGGCGGCCACGGGCTTGCCGGCCTCGAAGATGGCCATGAGGAAGTCCACCGCCGCGGCGTCGGTGCGGAGGCTGTCGGGGTTGGCCACGCCGCCCGGCAGGACGACCGCGTCATAGTCGGCGGCGCGGGCGCTGTCGGTGACCTGGTCCACCGGGAAGCGGTCGGCGCGATCGAGGTGACGCATGGTCTCGACCAGACCCGGACTGGGGGGCCACCACCGATGGCGTTCCGCCGGCGTCGACCACGGTCCGCCAGGGCCGCAGCAGCTCGATCTCCTCTATGCCCTCGTTCGCCACGACGAAGGCGACCCGCTGGCCTTGCAGTTCGTTGGTCACCGTCAGACACTCCTTCGAGCCCTCCGGGACGACCCGGTCGATCCGGGCGGTCCCTGCCCTTCGCGGGAGATACCCCGTCCCGGCCTCCCCGAACCCCGTCGTTTCGAACCACGATTTCGGGGAGGGCTACACTTGTGCGTAATCCGAAGCGACTGAGCGAACGGAGAGACGCGTGCCCGCAACCGTTGTGGTCGGGACCCAATGGGGCGACGAGGGGAAGGGCAAGCTCACCGACCACCTCGCCCGCGAGATGGACCTGGTGGTCCGCTACCAGGGTGGCCACAACGCCGGTCACCGCATTGTGGTCAACGGCGAGGCCTTTGCCCTCCAGCTGGTGCCGAGCGGCATCCTCTATGACCACATCACGCCGATCATCGGCAATGGCGTGGTGGTGGACCCCGCCGTCCTGCTCGCGGAGCTCGACAGTCTGGCCGCCAAGGGCGTCGACACCAGTCGGCTGGTCGTCAGCGGCAACGCCCACTTGATCATGCCCTACCACCAGGAGCTGGACCGGGTGACCGAGCGCTTCCTGGGCAAGAACGCCCTCGGGACGACCAAGCGCGGTATCGGTCCCGCCTACGCCGACAAGGCGACCCGGGTGGGGCTGCGGGTGCAGGATCTCTTCGACCCCAAGATCTTCCGGCAGAAGCTCGACGTCGTGTTGAAGGAGAAGAACGCCATCCTGGCCAAGGTGTACAACCGGTTGCCGCTGGACGCCGGGGACATCGCCGACCGCTACCTGGGCGAGTACGCCCCCCGCATCGAGCCCATGGTGGGCGACACCGTCGGCCTGGTCCACGACGCCATGGATCACGACCGCGAGGTCCTGCTCGAAGGCGCGCAGGCCACCTTCTTGGACCTCGACCACGGCACGTATCCATTCGTCACGTCCTCCAACCCCGTGGCAGGCGGAGCCTGCACGGGCTCGGGGCTCGGGCCGCGCGACATCGACCGCGTCATCGGCATCGCCAAGGCGTACGTGACCAGGGTCGGGGCCGGGCCCTTCCCGACCGAGCAGGACAACGACGTCGGAGAGCTCCTGGTCGAGCGGGGCCACGAGTTCGGGACGAATACCGGGCGCAAGCGACGCTGCGGCTGGTTCGACGCCGTCATGCTCCGCCAGGCGGTGCGCCTCAATTCCCTGACCGAGGTGGCCCTGACCAAGCTCGACGTCCTCGACACGTTCGAGTCGGTCAAGGTCTGCGTCGCCTACGAGGCCGACGGCATCCGCTACACCCACCTGCCCTACCACCAGTCGACGTTCCACAAGGCGGCGCCGGTCTACGAGGAGCTTCCCGGGTGGCGCACGGACCTCAGCGCGGCAACGGCACCCGGTGACATGCCGGCGGCCGCCCGCGAGTACGTGGGCTTCTTGTCCGAGCAGATCGGCGTGCCCGTTCGTCTCGTCGGAGTCGGACCGGGCCGCGAGCAGACCGTTTCCTTCGCGACGGCGTGAGGGTCTGCATCGTCGGCAGCGGCGGCCGCGAGCACGCGCTCGCCCACGTGCTGGCGCGCACGGCCGACGTCGTGGTGACGCCGGGAAACGCCGGCATGGCCGCGCCGATCACCGTGACCGAGGACGAGCCGGTCGAGGAGATTGCGGCCGATCTCTACGTCATCGGTCCCGAGGCCCCGCTCGTGGCCGGACTCGCTGACATGCTGCGTGCTCAGGGTCGGGCGGTCATGGGCCCGGGTGCGGACGGCGCCCTGCTGGAGGGTTCCAAGGCATTCATGAAGGACGTCCTGCGCGCGGCGGGCGTCCCGACGGCGCGCTTCGCCACCTTCGACGCGCTCGAGTCCGCCGCCGCCATGGCGTATCTCGAGACGCTGCCCGGCCCCTGGGTGATCAAGACCGACGGACTGGCCGGCGGCAAGGGCGTGCTGGTGGCGCAGAGCATCGGTGAGGCCCGCCAGGACGTCACCGCCAAGCTCTCCGGCCGCTCCTTCGGCGATGCCGGGCGGCACATCGTGATTGAGGAGGGGCTGGCGGGCGAGGAGTGCTCGCTGCTCGTGCTCTGTGACGGCACGCATGTCGTGCCGCTGGTGCCGGCGCAGGACTTCAAGCGCCTCGGAGACGGCGACGCCGGGCCCAACACCGGGGGCATGGGCGCCTACGCACCGATGCCGCACGTGGACGGGGCCACCGTGGACCGCATCATGGACGCTGCCGTCCGGCCGCTGGTCGAGGAACTGCGCCGCCGCGGCATCGAGTACCGCGGCGTGCTCTACGCCGGCCTCATGCTGACGGCGGACGGCCCCAAAGTCATTGAGTACAACGTGCGCCTGGGGGACCCCGAGGCCCAGGTGGTGCTGCCGCTCCTGGCCGACGACGCTGCCGAGCTCTTCCTGGCCGTGGCCAACGGGGAGCTCGACGAGGCGCACCCGCCGGCCTTCTCGGGCGAGTCCGCCGTGTGCGTCGTGCTGGCCTCACAGGGCTACCCCGAGAGCCCGCGTACCGGCGACACCATCGAGGGGCTCACCGCGAGCGGCCAATCCGTCGCCGCCACCGAAGGGGTGACCGTTTACCACGCCGGCACCCGGCGCCACAGCCCGGAAGGGCCGTTCTACACGGCCGGCGGGCGCGTGCTGGGCGTGGCGGCGGTGGCGCCGACGCTGGGACAGGCTCGCGAGCGCGCCTACACCGGTGCCGCACCGATTGACTGGGAGGGCATGCAGATGCGCCACGACATCGCCGCGTTGGTCGCCGGTGCCCCGGTTGCCGCGGGAGGAGCCCCATGATCCCGCGCTACGCACCGCCGGACATGGCCGCGCTGTTCAGCGACACGGCGCGCTTCGCCCTCTGGCTCGAGGTCGAGCTGCTGGCCACGGAGGCGCAGGCCGCCGTCGGCGCAGTGCCGGCGGACGACGCCGCCACGTGCCGGGCCAAGGCTCCCACGGTCGACGACGTCTTCGTCACCGACGTGCTCGAGCGCGAGAAGGTGACCGATCACGACGTGGCCGCCTTCGTCGACGTCGTGCAGGAGCGCATCGGCGCGCCGGCCGGCTCGCACATCCACTACGGGTTGACGTCCTCGGACGTGGTGGACACCGCGCTGTGCGCCACGCTCACCCGGGCGGCCGACCTGCTGCTGGCCGACCTCGATGCCTACGTGGCCGCGCTCAAGGCGCGCGCCCTCGAGCTCCTGCACGTGCCCGTCACGGGCCGCACCCACGGCATGCACGCCGAGCCCACGACCTTCGGTGCCAAGTTCGCGTTGTGGGCCCTGCAGGCGGACCGCGACCGGCGACGCCTGCGGGCCGCCCGCGACGGCATCGCCGTGGGCAAACTCTCGGGCGCTGTCGGCACCTACTCCAACATCGACCCCGCGGTCGAGGCCAGCGTGTGCGCGGCGCTCGGGCTGACTCCGGTGCCGGCCACCCAGGTGATCGCCCGGGACCGGCACGCCGAGTACTTCTACGCCTGCGCGGCCATCGGGTCGACCATTGAGCTCATGTGCACCGAGATCCGGCATCTGGCCCGGAGCGAGCTGGGCGAGGCGGAGGAGCCTTTCGGCGTCGGCCAGAAGGGCAGCTCGGCCATGCCGCACAAGCGCAACCCGATTCTTTCGGAGCGGCTGTGCGGGCTGGCCCGGTTGCAGCGCGGCTACCTCGGTGCCGGGTTGGAGGACGTCGCCCTGTGGCACGAGCGCGACATCTCGCACAGCTCGGTCGAGCGCGTGGCGCTGCCCGACGCATCCCTGCTCGCCTGCTACATGCTGCGCAAGGCGACGGGGCTCGCCGCCGGCCTGGTGATCCACCCCGAACGGGCGCGGCAGAACCTCATTGAGGGCACGCTCGGGCTCGTCTTCTCCCAGTCCGTCCTGCTGGCCCTGGTCTCGGGCGGGCTGACGCGCGACGAGGCCTACCGGATCGTGCAGCGCGACGCCCGCCTGGCCTGGGAGGAGCGCCGCCCTCTGCGCGCCGTCCTCGAGGCCGATGCCGAGGTGACTCTGGACGGCGCCCAGCTCGATGCTGCCTTCGACCTGACGCGCACCCTGCGCCACGTCGACCGGTTCGCCGATGCCCTGGCCGCGCTGTGACCCACCGCGCCATGACCCACCGCGCTGTGATCCCCGCACCATGACTCTCGAGCTGCCCCGGGTCCACTCGGGCAAGGTGCGCGAGCTCTACGACGCCGGCGACGGGCGCCTCCTGATGGTCGCCTCGGACCGGGTCAGCGCGTTCGACGTCGTCATGGCCGAGCCCATCACCGACAAGGGTCGGGTCCTGACGGCCATGACGACCTTCTGGTGTGACGAGATGGCCGACATCGTCCCGGGCAGCCAGATCACCGCCGACCCCGTCGCCATCGCCGACGCGTTGGGCGGTGCCACGTTGCCGGCCGACTGGGCCGGTCGGGCCGTCCTGGTGCGGAGGGCCGAGATGCTCCACCTCGAGTGCATCGTCCGCGGGTACCTGGCCGGCCAGGCCTACGAGGAGTACGCGCGCTCGGGCACCGTGCACGGCACGGCCATGCCGGCCGGCCTCGAGCTGGCCAGCCAGCTCGCTGAACCCATCTTCACACCCTCGACCAAGGCGACCGAGGGACACGACCTCAACGTCGATTTCGCCGCCGCAGTCGACCTGGTGGGCGCCGAGGCGGCGCTCGCAGCCCGTCAGATCTGCCTCAAGCTCTACGGGCGCGCCGCGGCACGCTGCGCCGAGGCCGGCTTCGTGTTGGCCGACACCAAGTTCGAGTTGGGATACGTCGACGGCGAGCTGTGCCTCTGCGACGAGGTCTGCACGCCCGACTCCTCGCGGCTGTGGCCGGCCGATCAGGTGGTGCCGGGCCAGACGCCGCCCGCCTTCGACAAGCAGCCCCTGCGCGACTGGCTGGCGGCGCAGCCGTGGGACCGCCGGCCGCCCCCGCCCCCGCTGCCCGACGAGGTCAGCGCGGCGATGTCGGCGCGCTACGTGGCGGCCTATGAGCGCGTCACCGGGCGCTCGCTGGACGACTGGTACGGTGCAAAGGCATGAGGTTCCGGGCGCGCGTCGAGGTGCAACTGCGGCCCGGCATCGCCGATCCCGAGGGGGCGACGATCGAGCGGGCGCTGCCCGCCCTGGGGTTCGACAGCGTGGCCCACGTCCGGGCCGGGCGGTCCTTCAGCTTCGAGGTCGACGCCGCCGACGAGGGTGCGGCCCGCACGACGGCCAGCGAGCTGGCGGAGCGCCTGCTGGCCAATCCCGTGATCGAGCAGAGCAACCTCGAGCTCGAGGCGATCTGAGTGGCGCCGCGCATCGGCGTCGTGGTGTTCCCCGGCAGCAACTGCGAGCACGACGTGGTGCAGGGGGTCGAAGCCGCAGGCGGCACCGGCGTTCTGCTCTGGCACGGTGACACCCGTCTCGGCGGGGTCGACGCCGTGGTGCTCCCCGGCGGCTTCGCCCACGGCGACTACCTGCGCCCCGGCGCGCTGGCCCGCTTCTCACCCGTCATGGATGCCGTGCAGGACTTCGCGCGAGCCGGCGGGCCGGTCATCGGCATCTGCAACGGCTTCCAGGTCCTGACCGAAGCCGGCCTCCTGCCGGGCGCACTGCAGAAGAACGGGCGCCTTCGCTTCCTCTGCCAGCCGGCGCGCCTGGTCGTCACCTCCACCTCCTCGGTGCTCACGGCGGGCGCGACGGAGGGCGAGGAGCTGGTGATCCCGATCAACCACTTCTCGGGCAACTACACCTGCGACGACGCCACGCTGCATCGGCTGCAGGCGGAGAACCGCGTCGTCCTGCGCTACGCCGACAACCCCAACGGGTCGATCGACGCCATCGCCGGCATCGCCAACGAGGCCGGCAACGTGGTGGGGCTCATGCCCCACCCCGAGCGCGCCAGCAACGCACTGCTCGGTTCCGAGGACGGGCTGGTGCTGTTGCGCTCGCTCATCGGGTCGGCCTCGGCCCGCGCCGCGGCCTGACCCCGATCAGGTTCGGGCCCGCGAGATCTCGGCCTTCTGCAACACGGCGGCGCTGACGCCGGCCGCTCGCCAGGTCCCGTACGTGATGCCTTTGCGCTCGCCGTAGGCCTTGGCCACCTTGATGAACTGCTTTTCCAGCGCAGAGAGGTCCTTGACGCCGTCGACCCGCGAGCGCTCGTCGAGCAGGTCCTTCTGCTCCTGCAGGAGGTGGAGCCGCGTCGAGCGCGTCGGCCCCGGCCAGCTGGTTGTCGATGGCGGACAGCCTGCGGTCGATGGAGGCCGGGGTGCGCTTGCGGCCCCGCTTGGGCTTGGAGGTCTCCAGCGCTTCGAGATAGTGGCGGACGGTTGCACTTTCCGCCCGTCCACGAGCGAGCGCCGCCTTGTGGCCGCTGCTCATAGGTTTGCGAGGAGCCGGAGTCTTTCCCTTGGGAGCCATCCGTCCATTGTGCCGTACCGCGCCCCCGCATCTGGCTCAATTGGCCAAGTTTTCCTTCCTTTGTTCGCCGACCCCTATTTCGGGTGGCACGCGGCGCTGCTTTCCCAATTCCACAGGCTGTCTTCAGAAATCTCGAAGGTTGTTGGCCCCGTATTGACGCGGACCCGACGGGCCATTTCACCATCGCGGAGGGGCGTTACCCTGCAACGGTGACCACGACGGGCACTGCGGTGGAGGCCGCAGCGGCGGGCCATGGCCGGTCTGCTCCTGGCGGCGGCGCTCCTGATCGCGGCCTATTGGCTGGCCTGGCTGCTCCACCGCTCGCTGGTGGCCTCGGAGACAGGGGCCGCGTACACCCAGTTCGAGGACGCATTCCCCCTGGCCGACGGTTGGCTGGCTCTCTGCCTGGTCGCCGCCTCCTACTGCCTCTGGACGGCGCGGCGGGCTGCGCTGTTCTGGCTCTTGGCCGGGGGCGGAGCCGGGCTCTACCTCTTCGCCATGGACGTGCTCTACGACCTGCAGCACGGCATCTGGGGCAAGGGCGCCAATGGCGCGACGGAACTGGTCGTCAACATCGTCACGCTGGCCCTTTCGCTCTTCGTGCTGCGCTGGACCTGGGTCCGGCGCGACGCCTTGCTTTCATGATGCGTCCCAGGCGCAAAGAGATCATGCGGAACGAGCCATTACCCCCGGCGCGACAATTCGAGGCATGACCCAGTTTCATTTCGACCCCGCCACGTACCTCGACCTGATGCGCCAGGAGGTCCCCGCCTACGGGCGCCTCCAGCAGGCCGTCGGCGCGGCCACGGTCGGGCTGACGGTCTCGTCGGTGCTCGATCTCGGGACGGGGACCGGCGAGACGTTGGCTGCCGTGCTGGCGCTCCACCCCGGAGCGGCCGCCGTCGGGGTCGACAAGAGCGAGGCCATGCTGGGAGTGGCCGAGCAGCGCCTGGCCGGCGTCGCGCCGGAGCTGCGGGTGGCCGACCTGACGGACCCGCTGCCCCCCGGCCCCTTCGACCTCGTGGTCTCGGCCCTGGCCGTCCACCACCTGGAGGGGCAGGACAAGGCGGACCTCTTCGCCCGCATCGCCGGGGAGCTCCGTCCCGGTGGCCGCTTCGTGCTGGGCGACGTGGTGATCCCGGTCGACCCCGCCGATGCCGTGACCCCGCTCACCTCCGACCACGACCGGCCCTCCACGCTGGCCGACCAGCTCGGCTGGTTGGCCGACGCCGGCCTCGATGCCAGTGCCGTCTGGTCCGAGCGCGACCTGGTCGTGGTGCGCGCCGATCGACCCCTCTGAGCGCTATCCCGCTGCCGACCGCCCCCGCACGAGCTGGCGCGCTTCGGTCCCGCTGCGCGGGACCCTGCCTCGGGTACCCATCTCGATGATGAAGTCGGTCGCGGCCGTGACTCCGTTGAGGAACAGCTCGTGGCGCTGCGCCGTCGTCAGGTCGAAATCTGTCGTGGAGATCCCGGCGTTGTCGACGAAGATGGTGCGCCCGGCGGTGGCGGCGTCGACGCTGTAGGCGTCCCACTCGCCCATCATGGTGTGCAGGCAACCCTTCGCCTCGCCCAACGCGCTGTCCGCAGCCCGGGTCGGCCCGAACTCCCGCTGCAGGGAGGAGAGCTTGACCCCGATGGTGGGCCAACGGGGCTCCCCGCCGTCCTCGCGGTCGAACGCGTTGATCGGGAAATTCCGTAACATGCCTCCGTCGACCCAGGTCACGGTGCCGGCCGCGTAGTGGGTGGCGATGGAGCCGCCGCTCGGGCTGGGCACGTCGACCTCGGCCGGCAACGTCGTGACGGTGACCGGTTCGAAGAAGAAGGGGATCGACATGGACGCGCGGACGGCGTGGACCACGTCCTGGGTGTCCCGGTCCAGCCCGTAGTGGTCGTAGTCCCACGGCAGGTGCACGAGCTGGCCGCGCGTGACGTCGGACGTGTGCACCAGGAGCCGGTAGCGGTGGCTCTCGGGAAGGCTCATCCCGGGGTCCTCGTCGAGCGTGATCTCGAGGTCGGCGAAGGTGTGCACGCCGAGGTCGTGCATGATCGGTTCGAGCCAGGTGAACAGATAGGAGCCGTCGTAGACCCCCGTCTTGTGGGTGAGGACCTCTGCCGAGGACAGCATCTCGCCGGCGTTGCCGAAGTGGTGGTCCAGGAATGCGTGCACCTTGCCCTGCGGCATGAACTCGGTGAACGTCAGGTTGTCGAGGTAGCCCTGGAGCGTCGTCATGGGGTCGCCTTTTTTGGAGATCGCTGCGATGAGCGACGCGGCGATCGCACCGGCGCTCGTCCCGGCGACGCGCTGGAAGCGGTAGCCGGCCTCGGCCAGCGCCGACACGGCACCCACGATCCCGATGCCCTTGACGCCTCCGCCTTCGAGCGCCAGGTCCGCCACGAGCTCCTTGGAACCGCCTCCGCTCCACCCGTCGGAGGCGAGGAGCGCCGCCGCAGCCTGGTCGAATCGTTGCTGGAGGCCCGCCTCACGCGAGTACCCGTAGGGCGCGCCCGGGTCGATCACGATCGACCCGGTGGCGCTCCCAACCGGGTCGTCGTGTCCCGCACCGGAACCGGACATGGTGCACCCCCTCCCGTGTCTGCGACCGCAATGAGCCCCGTCTCTGCGACCGGAGAGAGCGTAGCCAGCCGGCGCCGCAGCGGGGCCGGGCCGAAAGGGCCGGCGACTAAGTTGGAGGGGTCATGACTCCGCCGGCCGAGGAGCCACTGCCGCACCCGTCTCCGGCCGCCGAGCCCTTGCACCGGCAGCTGGGTCTGACCGACGACGAGTTCGAGGCCGTCGGCAAGATCCTGGGCCGCTCGCCCAACCACCTCGAGCTGGCCCTCTACGCCGTGATGTGGAGCGAGCACTGCTCGTACAAGTCCTCCCGCCTGCACCTGCGACGCCTCCCCACCGAGGGCCCGCTGGTGCTGGTCGGGCCGGGGGAGAACGCGGGTGTCATCGACGCCGGCGACGGCATCGCCGTGGCCATCCGCATCGAGAGCCACAACCACCCGTCGGCCATCGAGCCGTACCAGGGCGCAGCCACCGGGGTGGGTGGCATCCTCCGAGACATCTTCACCATGGGGGCCCGCCCGCTCGCGGTCATGGACCCCCTGTTCTTCGGGTCTCCCGACGACGCCCGTCAGCGCTGGCTGGTCGAGGGCGTGGTCAGCGGGATCTCGGGCTACGGCAACTCGGTCGGCGTGCCCACCGTGGGTGGGGAGCTCACGTTCGACCCCTGTTACGCCCAGAACCCCTTGGTCAATGTGCTGTGTATGGGCGCGCTGCCCGTCGAGCGTCTCGTTCTCGGCATCGCGTCGGGTCCCGGCAACCTGGCCGTCCTGCTCGGGTCCAGCACGGGGCGCGACGGCATCGGTGGCGTCAGCGTCCTCGCCTCCGCCGGCTTCAGTGGTGACGACGCCGGCGCGGCCGACGACACGAAACGTCCCAGCGTCCAGGTGGGCGACCCGTTCGAGGAGAAGCGGCTGATTGAGGCCTGCCTGGAACTGCTCGACACCAAACTCGTGGTCGGAATACAGGACCTCGGAGGAGCCGGCCTGGCCTGCGCCACCAGCGAGACGGCGGGACGCGGCGGTGTCGGTATGGACGTGGACGTGTCCGCGGTGCCTCGTCGCGAGGAGGGCATGGAGCCCTGGGAGGTGATGACCAGCGAGAGCCAAGAGCGCATGCTGGCCATCGTCACCCCGGAGTCGTGGCCCGCGGTGGCATCCATCTGCGCCAAATGGGAGGTACGGGCCACCGTCATCGGCACGGTGACCGAGCCCGAACCCGACGGGGGCGGCCGCCTGCGCATCCGTGACGGCATGGACGGTCCCGTGCTGGCCGACGTTCCCGCCGCATCGCTGTCCGACGATGCCCCGCTCTACGACCGCCCGCGCCGGGCGCCGGTGCGCGTTGCTGCGCCACCGCCCGCCCCGCCCACGGACTGCGCCGGCGACCTGCTCGCGTTGGTGCGTTCGCCCGGCTGGGTCTACCGCCAGTACGACCACCAGCTCTTCCTCAACACGGTGGCCGGGCCGGGCGCCGACGCCGCGTTGCTGCGCCTGGCCGGGCCCGGGTTGCCCCTGTCGGGCCGGGGAGTGGCCTTGACGACCGACTCCAACCCGCGGGCCTGCGCCCTGGACCCCCGGGGCGGCACGGCGCTGGTCCTCGCCGAGGGTGTGGCCAACCTGGCCTGTGTCGGTGCGACGCCGGTCGCCGTCGTGAACTGCCTGAACTTCGGCAACCCGGAACACCCCGAGGTCATGTGGCAGCTCTCCGAGTGCATCGATGGCATGGCGCAGTCGTGTCGCGCCCTCTCGCTTCCCGTCATCGGGGGGAACGTCAGCCTCTACAACGAGAGCGGCGGGGCCGACATCGACCCGACGCCGGTGCTCGGCGTGCTCGGGCTCGTTGCTGCCGTGCACGCACGCCCACCCGGACTGGCCTGGTCCGCAGGTGACACGATCGTCCTGATCGGACCCCGGACGGCGGCCGACGGGTCCTTCCCCTTGGAGGGCACGCGCTGGGCCACCGAACGGCGGGGTCACCGCACCGGCCAGATCCCCTCGGTCGACTTCGCCGTGCATGCGGCCGCCAGTGCCTTCGTGGCGGGACTGGTCGCCGCGCAGGTGGCCGGTGCGGAGGGTGACCAACTG
This sequence comes from uncultured Acidimicrobiaceae bacterium, assembly GCA_963738135.1. Taxonomy (GTDB): domain Bacteria; phylum Actinomycetota; class Acidimicrobiia; order Acidimicrobiales; family RAAP-2; genus Bog-473. Next base: position 249,519 of record CAVTVK010000003.1, read on the forward strand.
GTGCACGCCGTCCACGACGTGTCCGGTGGTGGCCTGGCCGTCGCGCTGGCCGAAATGGCGGTCGCGGCCGGGACCGGCTGCAGGGTCGACGTCGACGATGCCGCCGAGCTCTACACGGAGCTCCCGTCGCGCTTCGTCGTGGCCACGGCAACACCGGACGACCTCTGTGCCCGGGCCGCCGCGGCCGGCGTCCCGGCCACGGTCCTCGGCCAGGCACGGGGGGAGCGGGTCGGTGTCGGTGCCCTGATCGACCTTTCCGTGGAGGCCCTGACGGAGGCACAGGAGGGAAACCTCGCCCTCGCTCTGGGGGAACGGTGATGGCGTCCTGTGCGAGAATGGTTGACGCGTGAAGGAAGCCTGCGGTGTCTTCGGGGTCTACGCGCCCGGAAAGAGGGTGGCCAACCTCACGTTCGACGGTCTCTTTGCCCTGCAGCACCGCGGCCAGGAGTCGGCGGGCATGGCGGTGAGCGACGGCGACACGGTCACGGTCGTCAAGGACATGGGCCTGGTCGCCACCGTCTTCGACGAGCGCACGCTCTCTGGCCTGCAGGGCCACCTGGCCATCGGACACACCCGGTACTCGACGCACGGCTCTTCCGACTGGGCCGGCGCCCAGCCGGTCTACCGGCCCGTCGGCCGCGCCGGCTTTGCGTTGGGGCACAACGGCAACCTGACCAACACCACGGCGCTGGCCGAGAAGGCCGGCATGCTGCCGGGCTCCATCGCCACCGACAGCGACGTCGTCGCGGAACTCCTCATGCAGGCCTTCCCCGAGACCGAGGACCTGTCCACTGCGCTGCAGGCCGTGCTGCCGATCCTCGAGGGGGCGTACTCGTTCGTCCTGATGAGCTCGGAGCGGCTGTTCGGCGTGCGTGATCCGTACGGTTTCCGTCCGCTCTGCCTCGGACGGCTCGGACCGGCGGAGTCGCCCGAGGGTTGGGTGCTGGCTTCGGAGACGCCGGCGCTCAGCGTCATCGGTGCCACCTTCGTGCGCGAGGTCGCGCCGGGCGAGATGGTCGTGATCGACGCCGACGGACCCACCAGCCTCGAGATCCCGTGGCTGCGCGACGTGGAGCCGCGGCTGTGCATCTTCGAGTTCGCCTACATCGCCCGACCCGACAGCCGGCTGTACGGCAGGGAGGTCCACGAGACGCGCTGCCGCATGGGCGAGCTGTTGGCGATCCAAGCTCCGGCCGAGGCCGACATGGTCATGGGGGTCCCCGAGTCGGGTGTCCCGGCGGCCGAGGGGTTCGCCCGCGCCAGCGGCATCCCCTACGGGCAGGGGTTGGTCAAGAACCGCTACATCGGTCGCTCCTTCATTGCACCGGGCCAGCAGGAGCGGGCCGACGCGGTCCGACGCAAGCTGAACCCGCTGACGGCCAACATTGCGGGCAAACGTCTCGTGGTGGTCGACGACTCCATCGTGCGCGGCACGACACAGCGGTCGGTCATCCGCATGCTGCGCGAGGCCGGTGCGGCCGAGGTCCACCTGCGCATCTCCTCACCGCCCTGGCGCTGGCCCTGCTTCTACGGGATCGACACGCCGTCCCACGAGGAGCTCCTGGCCACGGACCACTCCGTCGAGGACATGGCGCGCATTCTCGGCGCCGATTCGCTGGCCTACATCACCATCGACAATCTGAAGGCGGCCATCGGCGCGGACGGTGGGTTCTGCGACGCCTGCTTCACCGGCAACTACCCGACACCGGTGCCTCAGGCATCGTTGTTGCTGCGTCAGTCCCAGCCCGAGCCGGTGGCCATCAGGGCCCACCAGGGCGCGCTCCCCGGAGTTTGATCTTCGTGGGAGAGGGCGGCGCCACCTACGCCGGCGCCGGTGTGGACATCGCGGCCGGTGACGCCGCCGTCGAGCGCATGCGCGACATGGTGCAGGGCATCGGGGGGTTCGGCGGTCAGTTCCCGCTCGACGTCGGTCGCTTCCATCAGCCGGTTCTGGTGGCCTCGACGGACGGCGTGGGCACCAAAATGGTGGTGGCTCGCGACACCGGCCGCTACGAGACGGTTGGCATCGACCTGGTCGCCATGTGCGTCGACGACCTCGTGTGCGTGGGTGCCGAGCCGTTGTTCATGCTCGACTACATCGCCACCGGCAAGGTCGACCCCGACCAGGTGGCGACCGTGGTGGCCGGGGTGCACGAGGGCTGTCGCCAGGCCGGGTGTGCGCTGATCGGCGGCGAGACCGCCGAGCATGCCGGCGTCATGCCCCGCGATGAGCTCGATCTCGCCGGCTTCGCCGTCGGTGTCGTGGAGCAGGGAACCCAACTCGGTCCCGAGCGCGTGCGTTCCGGCGACGCCATCGTGGGTCTGCCCTCGCCGGGGCTTCGTTCCAACGGCTACACGCTGGCCCGGCACGTCCTGCTCGAGCGGGCCGGGCTCGATCTGGGCGATCCGGCCTGGACGGGAGCGGACCACAGCGTGGCCGACGAGCTGCTGCGACCCTCGGTGATCTACGCGCCGGCGGTGCTTGCGTTGCGCGCGGCCCTGGGTGACGGGCTCCACGCGTGTGCCCACATCACCGGTGGGGGCATCGTCGGAAACCTCCCCCGGGCGCTGCCCGATGGCCTGGGCGCGCTGCTCGAGCGGTCGAGCTGGGAAGAGCCGCGCGTCTTTGCGGAGATCGCACAGTTCGGCTCGGTGGCCGAGGACGAGATGGACCGCGTGTTCAACCGCGGGCTGGGCATGGCGCTGGTGCTCGACGCCGGCTCGACCGTCGAGGCCCTGCAGGTACTGGCGCGCTCGGGCCAGCCGGCGTCCGTCGTCGGGAAGGTCGTCGACGGCGCGGGAGTGCGACTCCGGTGAGGGAGCAGGAGACGCTGGCCGGCCTGCGCGACCACTTGTTGGCGCACTCGGTCAAGACGGGTGACTTCACCCTCAAGTCCGGGCGCAAGAGCAGCTGGTTCATCGACTCGAAGCAGACCGTCTGCCGTCCCGAGGCCATGCTGCTCGTGGCGGACGCGGTGCTCTCGGTGGTCCCGGCCGACGCGACGGCGATCGGCGGGCTGACCATGGGGGCTGATCCCGTCGCCTTCGTGACGGCGGGCGTGGCGGCGACACGCGGTCGTGCGCTCAAGGCGTTCAGCGTGCGCAAGGAAGCGAAGGATCACGGCGGCGGCGGCCGTATCGCCGGCGCGCTCGACCGCGGCGACAAGGTCGTCGTGACGGAAGACACCGTGACGCGCGGCACCTCCCTGCTCGAGGCGGCTCACGCCGTCCAAGAGGTTGGTGCCGAGGTGGTCCTGCTCGTCGCGGTCGTGGACCGGGGCGGCACGGTCGAGGCGATGGCGGCCGAAGAGGGCATCCCGTTCCGCGCCATCCTGACCGCCCCCGACCTCGGCTTCCCGTTCGAGGGGGCCTGAGGCCGGGCCCTGCCCGACCCGTGCGCCCGACGCGTTCCCGACTCCCGAACGGGATGGTCAGAACGGGATGGTCAGAACGGGATGGTCAGAACAGGGGTGATCAGAACAGCGCGATCGGGTTGACCGGCGAGGCCGTGCCCCGGCGCAGCAGGAGCGGCGCCACCGTGAAGAGGAATTCCCAGCGGGTCTCTTCGGCGCACACGGCGGCCAGGCCCTCGAGGTCGAGGTTGTCCAGCAGGTGCACCCCCAGGGCCACGATGACCACGGTGTGGATCGGCATGCCCACGCCGTCGACCCGGGACGGCAGGACGTCGGAGACCCCGTCGCTGCCCAGAGCGGCCACGTCGCGCTCGCGCAGCCAGGGCAGGCACGAGGCGTCGAGCCCGGCCGCCAGGCTGCCGACGTCCCAGGCGCCGTTGGCACGGCGCCACTGCCAGCGACCGGTGCGGACCAGGAGCGCGTCGCCCGCCCGGACCTGCACGCCCGCCGCTGCCTCGGCCGCTTCGAGGTCCTCGGGGAAGATGGGTTCCCCGGGCTCGAGCGCCTCCACACCGCGCCGCGCGGGGATGTCGAGCAACACGCCGCGGGTGACGATGCCGTCGCGCAGGCGGTGGATGCCCAGCTTGGTGGCGCCGTGGGCCGTCACGGCCTCGGCCGGGTAGCCGTTGTAGAGCTTGCCTTCGTGGAAGATGTGGCACAGCGCATCGATGTGGCTGGTGGCGAAGCCGTGCGGGGAGATGGCGAAATAGTCCGCCCCCATCCCCTCGCTCGCGGTCCCCGTCATGTGGTGCGCCACGGGCGTGGGGTTGTCCGCCGAGGGCACGGTGTCGAGGGGGCGGGCACAGGACACCGTGCGGCCCGAGCGCACGGTCGCCGCGGCGGCCGCCGTGACCTCCGGAGTGATCAGGTTGAGCGTGCCCAGCTGGTCCTCGTCGCCCCAGCGCCCCCAGTTGGAGAGGGTGTCGTGGAAGGCCAGGACGTCGGCGGCTGCCATGGGGTCGCGGGGCACGGTCGGACAGTAGCCCCGAACCCCTACGATCGGCCCATGACGACCCTCCAAGGTGAGTACGAACCCAGCGCGTCCGATTGGGTGCGGGACCAGGTGGCCGAATACGAGGCCTCCGGGGGCCAGCGGGCCAACACCCTGCTCGATACGGGCATGCCCATCATCGTGTTGACGATGCGGGGTGCCAAGAGCGACAAGATCCGCAAGATTGCCCTCATGCGCGTCGAGCACGGCGGCGAGTACGCGCTGGTGGCCTCCAAGGGCGGGGCGCCCGAGCACCCCGAGTGGTTCTACAACCTGGAGGCCCATCCCGACGAGGTGCTGATTCAGGACGGCCCCGAGCCGTTCGCCGTGTCGGTGCGCGAGGTCAGCGGGGACGAGAAGGCCACCTGGTGGGAGCGTGGTGTGGCGGCCTACCCGCCCTACGCCGAGTACCAGGAGAAGACGGACCGCCAGATCCCCGTCTTCATCGCCACGCCCAAGAGCGCCTGAGGCGCCGGCTCAGCGCCCAGCAGCGCGGGCGAACGCGTCCACCATGGCGGCGCGCCACGGGACGAGGCTCTCCTCGCGCTCGAGCGGCGTCTTGCCCAGGCGCACGACCATGAGGTCGAGCGCGGGGCACACCGTGATCGACTGGCCCTCGTAGCCCGAGGCGCGGAAGGTGCCGAGCGTGTCGCCGGCCACACCCCACCAGTGCGCGCCGTACGGGCTGGCGTCCTCGGGGTCCTCCGAGACCCAGGTGCGCGCATAGTCCACCCATCCTGCGGGCAGGAGGCGCACGCCGTCCCACATGCCATCACGCAGGTAGAGCAGGCCGAAGCGCGCGTAGTCGCGGGCGCTGGTCCGCAGATAGGACGAGCCCACCCAGGTGCCGGCCTCGTCGAAGTCCGGATCAGCGCTCGTCATGCCCAGCGGACCGAAGAGCCGGCCGTGCAGGAAGCGGGCGTAACTCTCGCCCGGCCCGACGGTGCGGGCCACGACGCCCGAGACGATGTTCGACGTTCCCGACGAGTAGTTGAAGCGCGTTCCCGGCGGCGCGGCCAGTGGGCGGTCGGCGGCGAAGTGCGCCATGTCGGCCTGGCCCCGTCCGAAGAGCATCTCGATCACGTCGGAGTCGCCGCCGTCCACGTAGTCCTCCACGAACGCCAGCCCGTCGCGCATGGCGAGGAGCTGGCGCAGCGTGATGGCGTGGCGCGGATCGCCCCGATCCGCCCACTCGGGCACCTCGGCGGGGGCGTCGAGGTCGAGCCTCCGGTCGCCCACGAGGAGGCCGACTGCGGCGTGCAGCACCGACTTGGCCATCGACCAGCTGAGCAGCGGCGTCTCGGCCGTCACCGGCGTGGGCGGCCGGTCGAAGTGCTCCAGAGCGCCCTGGTAGCGCTCGGCCACGATTTCCCCCCGGTGCACGACGACGACAGCGAAGGTCTCGGCCAGCGGGCCGCCGTCGTCGAACACCTCGTCGAGGAGCGGGTTCAGGTCGACACCGGGCGGCAGCGTGCCCTCCGGCCAGTTCTCGGTGGGCCAGTCCACCCCTGCGGGCTGGGGCGGCAGCGCGATCAGGCCGCTCACACCGAGCCGAGGAAGGACAGCAGCGCGGCGTTCGTCTCGGCCGGCTTCTCCTGCTGCACCCAGTGCCCGGCATCCGCGACCACGGCGGTGCCGCGGAAGTCGGGCAGGGCGGCCGCCATCTCTTCCGCTGCGTTCGGCATCATGAGGGCGACCGGGTCGAGCGCACCGGTCAGGAAGCCGGTGGGCATGGTGTAGATGGAGGCGGGGATGTCCTTGGAGCGTTCCCAGTTGGCGTCCATGTTGCGATAGAAGCTGACGGGGCCGAAGAAGCCGCCCTTCTCGAAGGCGGCGGTGTAGACGTCGACGTCGGCCTCGGTGATCCACGCCGGGAGCACGTCGGGGGCCGGCGTCAGGATGTCCTGGAAACGGGTCCCCTCACGCGGCGCGTTCGAGACGAGCGGGCCCGCGTTGGCCATGCCCTGGGCGCCCGCCGAGTAGAGCATGGTGCGGAGGAAGCGCCGGGGGTCGGCCTCGAACTCGGCCTCGGCCGGCCCGACCGGCTGGAAGTAGAGCATGTAGAAGAACGTGTCGGGGAAGAGCGCCTCGAAGATCTCGATCGGGGGAGCGGGCGAGTTCGAGTACGGGACGCTCATGTTGTACAGCGACGAGACGCGCGCCGGGTGCAACCGCCCCATCTCCCACACCACCATGGCGCCCCAGTCGTGCCCGACGAAGGCGGCGGCGTCGTAGCCGTAGTGGTCGAGCAGGCCGCAGAGGTCGCCCGTGAGCTTGTCCGATCCGTAGTCGGTCACCTCGGTCGGGTGTGAGCTCCCGCCGTAGCCCCGCAGATCGGGCGCATAGGCGCGGTAGCCCGCGTCCGCCAGCGCGCCGAGCTGGTGGCGCCACGAGTACCAGAGCTCCGGGAAGCCGTGACAGAGGACGACCGGAGGCCCGTCGGCCGGGCCGGCCACGGCCACGTGCAGCTCGATCCCGTTGGTCGGGACCTTCTCGTGCGTCAGTTCAGCCATGGGGCGTCACCTTCTCCTCTGTCTTGGCCGCTTTGTCAGCTTTGTCCGCCTTTTCTTCGTGGTGCTTCTGTATGGCCGACATGACGGCGTTGCCCGCGGCGCCGATGAACTCGGGCCGGTTCTCCGCCGCCCAGTCCCGGCTCGACGTCAGCGAGGCCGCCGAGTCCTGGAAGTGGGGTGCCACGTAGCGGGCGATCAACTCGTAGGAATGGCGGGTGGCGGCCGTGTCGGCCCACTCGTGGCCCATGAGGAGGAAGGTGCCGAAGCCCTTGGACTGGGCCTGCAGGCGCGCCACCTGCGCGATGGCGTCGTCGACAGTGCCGATGACGGCGAAGCCCGACGCGTTGAGCGCGTCGACCAGCGACTCGAAGTTCTCCGTGTTGGGCGCCAGCGGCAGCGCGGCCACCCGCTGGAAGTAGTCGACCCATTCCTCCAGCCCGAAGGCGACGTCGGCCACCGCCTGCTCCTTGGTGTCGGCAATGTGCATCGGCCCGACCAGGCGCCACTTGTTGCGGTCCACCGTGGTCGAGAATTCCGCGGCGCGCTCCTCCATCACGTCCCAGTGGATGCCCAGCACGTCGAAGCCGCCGGCCGAGGTGGCCCCGATGGAGAGGAGGCCGGTGCCGAAGCGCCCGGCGGCCCGCGGTCCGGCCGGCGACACCTGCGCCGCCACCGCCACTTCGGGGAAGGGTCGCTGGTAAGGCCGAAGCTGCAGGCGCGCCTTGACCAGCTTGAACCAGTCCGTCTCCATGGTGACCGTCTCGCCGGCGAGCAATTGGAGAATGGCGTCGAGGGACTCCTCCATCATGTCGCGCTGTTTGGCCGGGTCGATGCCCATCATGAACGCGTCGGAGGGCAGTGCGCCCGGCCCGACGCCGAACATGACGCGTCCGCGCGTCAGGTGGTCGAGCAGCACCATGCGGTCGGCCAGCATGAACGGGTGGTGGTAGGGCAGCGACGAGACGCCTGTGCCGAGTCGGATGTGCTTGGTGCGCTGCGCCGCGGCGGCGATGAACACCTCGGGCGAGGCGATGATCTCGTAGCCGGCCGAGTGGTGCTCGCCGAACCAGGCCTCGTCGAAGCCGAGCTGGTCGAGATGCTCGACGAGCTGCAGGTCGCGCTCGAGCGCCAAGGTGGGGTTCTGGCCCACCGGGTGGAACGGGGCCAGGAAGATCCCGAACTTGAGGCGGCCGTCGGCGTCAATCGTCGTCATGTTCCTCCAGGGTTGGCGCGAGCCCGGGGTCGCGGCGGCATATCAGGGTGTCACCAGGATCTTGCCCTGCTCACCCGGCGTGCGCAGGGTCTCGAAGGCGCCGGGGGCGCCGGCCAGGTCGACCGTGGAGGTGACCAGGAGGTCGGCCCCGGGCACCCCGTCGGCCAGTCGCCGCAGCGTGGCGGCGAACTCGTCGGGCGTGTAGCCAAAGGAGAACCGCAGCTCCATCTCCTTGGTCACCGCCATGAAGGGTTCGATGGTGTCGGTGTGCATGCACACGCCCACCACCACGATGCGGCTGTGGGGCGGCCCGTCGGCGATGAGGGACTGCAGCATCCCCGGGACGCCGACGGCCTCGAAGATCACCGGGTCCGGCGCACTGCCCCCCAACATGGCCGATCCGATGCGCTCCATGACGGTGCGGGCGATGCCGAAGTCGGACCAGCGGTCGTGGGGCGATCCCTCGGCGGGGTCGATGACCTCGTCGGCCCCGAAGGCCTCGGCCAGCCGGCGCCGTGTGGGCGAGAAGTCGGCGGCCAGGACCGGCCCGTGGCCCCGGCCCTTGAGCGCGGCGATGACGGCGAGCCCCACCGGCCCGCAGCCCACCACGAGACACGGTTGCCCGGGCGTAAGACCGGCCAGTCCCACTGCGTGCTCCCCGACGGCCAGCGGCTCGGTCAGTGCGGCCAGGTCGGTCGCCAACGCGTCGGGCACCGGCAGCAGCAACAGCTCCTGCAGCACCATGTGTTCGGCGAGCGCGCCCGGATAGGCGTTCGAATAGCCGATCTGCTCCACACCGGTCGGGCCCAGAATGACGGGCACCGAGCAGACGCGGGTCCCGACCGCGAGCGTTCCCGCCGTGTCCGGCCCGTGCTCCACGATCTGGGCGCAGAACTCGTGGCCGAAGATGCAGTCGGCCGCCGGGTCCAGCGCGGGAACACCGACAGAGTCCATGAGACCGGTGAAATGGCTGAAGTCGGCCAGCGCGTGCAGGTCGGACCCGCAGATGCCGGCGGAGAGCGAGCGCACCACGACGTGCCCCGAGGACGGGACCGGGTCGGGGACATCACTCACCACCAGCCGTCCACCCCTGGTCACCGCGGCACGCATGGCAGAGCCACCCCCACGGACGGCGCGGCCGTCCGCATTCGTCGCTACGTTTGCCCGGTGAGTTTCACACACGATCCCGCAGGACGCCCGTTCGCGGGGAGCGTCGCACTGGTGACCGGCGCGGCCCGTCCTCGCGGCATCGGACGCGCCACCGCCGTTGCCCTGGCCAGGGGCGGGGCGGACGTGGCCTGCCTCGATATCGCCCGTCCGTACGCCGACGCGCCCTTCCACGGCACCGGCAGCGGCGACGAGCTCGACGCGCTCACCGCCGAGTTGCGCGAGCACGACGTCCGGGCCGTTGCGGTCCAGGCCGACATCTCCGACGAGGCGGCGGTGGAGGCCGCCGTTGCGCGAGCGACCGAGGAGCTGGGGACGGTCACGCTCGTGGCGAACGTGGCCGGCGGGAGTGGACCGGGTTTCGGACTGGGTCCGCTGCTCGGCGTCCCCGCCGACGAGTTCCGACGTGTGCTCGACGTCAACGTGGTCGGGACCTGGCTGGTGTCGAAGGCCTGCGCCGCCCGGATGGTGGCCGCGGGCGTGGGAGGGCGCATCTGCAACGTGTCGAGCCAGGCCGGCAAGCGCGCCTTTCCCTTCCTCGGGGCCTACTGCGCCGCCAAGGCGGGGGTGATCCTGCTGACCCAGACGATGGCGCTCGAGCTCGGCCCCCAGGGCATCGCGGTGAACGCGGTGTGCCCGGGCACGGTGGACACGGACCTGATCAACCGGGACGCCATGTTCGAGAACCTGATGGGCGGTCCCGAGGGGCTGGCCGCCTTCATCGCCCGCGAGATACCGCTCGGGCGCCTGCAGACCGCCGACGAGATCGCGGCTGCCATCGTCTGGCTGCTCTCCGATGCCGCCCGCGGCGTCACGGGCGAGGCGTTGAACGTGAGCGCCGGACAGACAATGGTGTAGCCATGCCGATTCTCGAAGCCCGTCACGACCTGGCCCACCCCGTCGAGGGCGACAGCGCCTGGAGCGAGTCCTACTACTTCAACGCGTACGACCCGGGCACGGACTCGGGATTCTTCACGCGCATCGGCATCCGACCGAACGAGGGGACGATGGACGTCGGGATGTCGCTCTGGCTCCCGGGCGGCGAGCTCGGCGAGTACCGCTCGGTCAAGGACCAGCGCGAGATGGTCGACTCCGTGCTGGAGGTCGGTGCCGTGCGCTACGAGATGCTCGAGGCGCTCCAGGCGTGGCACCTGACCATGGCGGGCGAGGTGCAGGCGCGCCCGTGCCTGCGGGGCGAGACGACGACGCGCCCGGTCCCGGTGACCCTCGACGTGCGCTTCGACGCCGTCACTCCGGCCATCGGCACCGACGGGCAGCCGCGTGGCGGCCCCAAGTCGGCCGAGGCCGCTGCCGCGGCCGACACGGTGGGCAAGGGGCACCTGGAGCAGGCCGGTACCTGGACGGGCACGCTGACGGTTGACGGGACGCGCCACGAATGGCGCGGCGCGCACGGCAACCGCGACCGCTCCTGGGGTCCGCGGCGCTGGGGTGGTCCCAGCATGTGGCGTTGGTTCTCCATCAACATCGGCGAGGACATGCACTTCGGCGGCATCCGCCTCGGCACCGACGCCGGCGACCTCCACCGCGGCTGGGTGTGGGACGGGAGGCGCGCCACCTCGGTGGCCGAGTGGCGCGTGCGGACCGAGCTGGCCGACGACGGAGTCACGCACCGCGTCGTGCACCTCGAGGTGGTGGACAAGAAGGGCCGGACCTATCCCCTCCGCGGCGACGTGCTGCGTGTGGCCGACATCGGCCGAGCGGGCGGCACCATGGTCAACGAGGGTCTGGCGCGCTGGACCTACACGGATCCGTCGGGCGCGGCGCAGACCGGGTACGGCATCTGCGAGTACCTGCACCAACTCGACGACGGCGGGAGGCCTGTCGTCCCCGTCGCATAGGGATGTCCTCCCGCCTCACTGACGACGAGCTGGCGGCTGCGCTGGGGCGCCAACTCGGCGGCACCGTGCGCGGCGTGCGGCGCCTTGCGGGCGGCGCCTCGCGCGTCACCAGCGCGTTCGACCTGCAGACCGGAGACGACGCGGGAACCCGATCGCTCATCCTGCAGATGGACCGCGGCGCCTCCCAGCGCGGCCGGGTGCGCATGGAGGGCGCACTGTTGCGCGCCGCGGGGGACGCCGGAGTGCCGGTCCCCGCGGTCGTGGCCGTCGGCGAGGGCGACGAGCTCGGGACCAGCTGGCTGGTGGTGGAACGCCTCGAAGGGGAGACCATCCCGCGCAAGATCCTGCGCGACGAGGAGTGGGCAGCCGCCCGTGCCGCTCTGACCGGCCAGGCCGGGACCGCGTTGGCCGCCATCCACACCATCGACCCGGCGTCGATCGAAAGCCTGCCGCCGGCCGACCCGCTGGGCGATCCGCTGCCCCTCCTCGACGCCCTGGGCGAGGTGCGGCCCGCGCTCGAGCTGGGTGTCCGTTGGCTGGCGGCGCACCGCCCGTCGGACCGGCGGCGAGTGACGGTGCACGGCGACTACCGGTTGGGCAACTTCCTGGTGGGTCCCGAAGGGCTGCGCGGCGTCCTCGACTGGGAGCTCGCCCACGCGGGCGATCCGGCGGAGGACATCGGCTGGCTCTGTGCCCCGGCGTGGCGTTTCGGCGGGAGCGGCGCGGTCGGTGGGTTTGGCGGGCTCCCCGAGCTGTTGGCCGCCTACCGGGCAGCGGGTGGCGATGCGGTGACGCCCGAGCGCGTGCACTTCTGGCAGGTCTACGCCACGGTCAAGTGGGCCACCATCTGCGCCCTGCAGGCCTCGGCACACCTGAGCGGCACCACCCGCTCGGTCGAGTTGGCCGCCATCGGCCGACGGGTGTGCGAGAGCGAGTGGGACCTCTTCGCGTTGTTGGGTACGCCACCGCTCGCCTCCGCCGGGCCCGACGCGGCGGACGGACCCACGGCACCGTTCGGGAGGCCCACTGCAGGCGAGCTCGTCGAGGCGGTGCGCGAGTACCTCCACGATGGCATGGAACGCACCGACGGTGGCACTCGCTTCGAGGTGCGCGTGGCGCGCAACGCGTTGAGCATCGCCGAACGCGAGCTGCGCTTGGGCCCGGTGCTCACCGCCGCCCACGCGGCGCGTCTGGCCGGGCTCGGATTTGCCGATGACGCAGCGCTGGCCGCAGCACTGCGTTCGGGTGCGCTCGACGCGGAATGGGAGTCGATTGCACCCGCGCTGGCCGCGGCCGCCCGCGACCAATTGCTGGTGGCGAACCCGCGCTACTTGCCGGCCGCCAACGGGTAGAGCCCGGCGGGGGCCGGTGACGGCACAGCCGGTTGCTGTGGAGCCGGGGCGTGCGGCTCGGCCGAGAGCGAGGCGTCGGCCACCTCGGTGACCCGGTTGCCGACGCCCTGGAGCAGGAGGCCGGACAGGAGGCTGCAGGCGATCATGAAGATCCACGCATGGTGGAATGCACGCACGGCGTCGGCCCCCGTCGAGACGCCGAGAATGGCGACGAGGCCGGCCACACCGAGCGCGATGCCGATCTGGCGACTCATCACGTAGAGCGCGGACCCCGTGGCGAAGCGCTCGGGCGGCAGCGGCGCCGTGGCGGCACCGCCGAGCGACGGCAGCATGAGGCCGACGCCGACGCCGCTGAGCAGGCTGCCGGGGAGGTAGGCGCCCACCCAGTCCGGCGTGACGCCCACGTGCGTGATCCACCAGAGGCCACCGGCGGCGAAGAGCACAGCGCCCGCGGTGCCCACGGCCCGGTGTCCGAAGCGAGCGCCCAGCAGCCCGCCCGGGAAGGCGGTGATGCCGGCGAGTAGCGGCCCGGGGGCGATCATGAACCCGGCGCGCAGTACCGACTCGTGCCAGAGGCCGGTGAGGAGGAGGACGCCACCGAGCACGAGCGCCCCGAAGCCGCCGAAGAAGGCCAGCGAGCTGAGGTCGGCCAGCGCGACCGCACGATGGCGGATCACCGCCGGCTCGATGATGGGGTTGGGGTGGCGCAGTGACCGGAGGACGAGCCCGGCGCCGCTCAGGGCGGCCAAGGCAAAGGCGCCGAGGATCCGCCCGCTGGTCCAGCCCCAATCCGAGCCCTCGACGATGGCGGCGACCAGACTGGCCACGGCGACAGTCAGCAAGGCGGCCCCGAGGAGATCGGACTTGTGGGCATCGGGGTCACGGACCTCATCGAGGACGCGCACGCCCAGTACAAGTGCCACCAGGGCGAAGGGCAGGTTGACGAGGAACACCCAGCGCCAGCTGGCCTGCACCAGCAGCCCGCCGATCGGGGGGCCCAGCGCGGCGGCCGCCCCACCGACGGCCGACCACAGGCCGATCGCCGCGCCCTTGCGCTCGGGACCGAACGCGGGCAGCAGCAGACCGAGGGAGGTGGGGAGCATCAGGGCCCCGCCGATGGCCTGGATCACGCGGGCAGCGACGAGGAGCTCGAGGGACGGGGAGAGGGCGCACAGAGCAGACGCCGCGGTGAAGATGCCCAGCCCGAGCAGGAAGGCCCGCTTGCGCCCGGCCCGGTCCGCCCAGCGTCCGGCCGGTACCAGGGCGGCGGCGAAGACGATGGTGTACGCACTCAGCACCCACGAGAGCGAGCTCAGGCTCTCGCCGTGGTACGTGGCCGAGATGCTCGGGAACGCGATGTTGACGATGAACAGGTCGAGCGAGGAGAGGAACACCCCGGTGAGGACGATCAGCGCCGTCAGGACGGGCCGCGCGCGCCTCGATGCGAATGGCGGACCCTCTATGAGTTCGGTCATGCAACGCACTCTAGAATAGAAAGTTGCATTAAACAACCCACTGCGCTGAATTCGGGGTTATGCTGGTCGGGTGTTGAAGCGGGACTACCCCACGCAGTACTGCCCGGTGGCGTCGACGCTCGAGGTGATCGGCGAGCGCTGGACGTTGCTGATCGTCCGGGACGTCTTCCTGGGCATCCGGCGCTTCGAGGACATTCAGCGTGACCTCGGCGTGGCGCGCAACATCCTGCAGGTCCGCCTGGAGCGCCTGGTCGAGGAGGGGATCCTGATCAAGCGCCCCTATCAGGAGCGCCCGCCCCGCTCGGAGTACCGCCTGACGGAGAAGGGCGCCGACCTGTGGCCGGTGCTGGTGGCCATGCTGCAATGGGGCGATCGGCACGCCCTCGAGGGCGGTGAGCGCCCGATGATCCTGCAGCACCGTGGCTGTGGAGGCGAGCTCGACGACCGTCGGCGCTGCCTGGCCTGTGGCGCGGACGTGACGGTGACCGAGGCGGTGGCCATCCGGACCGGGGCCCGCCGCCCTGGAACCGAGCACCGAGACCGGCATCGGGACCGACACCGGGGCTGTCCCAGCCACCGCGTCGGCCCACGCTGCCGCGCCCGTCTGAGGCCCACGGGCGGGCCGGCCTGCGCCTCACTACCGTGCAGTGCATGAGCGACGACACGGCATGGCTGGACGCGACGGGACAGGCGGAGCTGGTGCGCACCAAGGAGGTCTCGCCTTCCGAACTGGTGGACGCGGCCATCGCCCGCATCGAGAAGCTCAACCCCGAGCTCAACGCAGTGATCCACGAGCTCTTCGAACGCGCCCGGGGCGAGGCTGCAGGTGCCCTGCCCGACGGCCCGTTCCGCGGCGTGCCGTTCCTCTTGAAGGACCTCGGAGCGGAGCTCGCCGGGACGCCGTTTCACGAAGGCCTGGCGTTCGCCGGTGACTACCGCTCGACGCACACGCAGGCGCTGACGCAGCGCTACATCGACGCCGGGTTCGTCATCTGCGGCAAGACCAATACACCGGAGCTCGGGATCCTGCCCACGACGGAACCGCACCGCTACGGGCCGTCGCGCAACCCGTGGAACACCGACCATTCGACCGGGGGCTCCTCGGGTGGTTCCGCGGCCGCCGTGGCGTCGGGGATGGTGCCGGCAGCCCACGCCAACGACGGGGGCGGCTCCATCCGGATTCCGGCGTCGTGTTGCGGACTGGTCGGACTGAAGCCGACACGGGCACGCAATTCCCTGGCGCCCGCCTACGGCGACATGATGGGTGGCCTGGTGGCCGAGCACGTGGTGACGCGCTCGGTGCGCGATTCCGCGGCGATCCTCGACGCCACGGCCGGTCCGGTTCCCGGCGACCCCTACTGGGCCCCGCCATTGCGCGGCCCCTCCTTCTCCGCCGCGGCGGGGACCGCGCCGAAGAGCTTGCGCGTCGCGGTCATGACCTCGTCGCCCACCGGCAGCGCGGTGCACGCCGACTGCGTGAAGGCGGTGCATGCTGCGGCCGCGCTGTGTGAGTCGCTGGGGCACCAGGTGGCCGAGTCCACGATGTCCGTCGACGGTGACGCCTTCACGACCCATTTCGTGAACCAGTGGGCCTGCAGCAACGCCTGGGCCATTGGCGACTGGGAGAAGCGACTGGGGCGCGAGGTGACAGAAGGCGACGTGGAACCGTTGAGTTGGGCGCTCATCCAGCTCGGCCGTTCCGTCAACGGAGGGCAGTACCTCGCCGCGGTCCAGGAGCTCCAGCTGCTGACCCGCAGCGTCGCCGAGTACTTCGAGGGGATCGACGTGCTGCTGACGCCCACCCTCGGTGAGCCGCCCGTCCCGCTGGGGACTTTCGACTCGCCTCCCGGTCAGCCATTGACCGGGCTGTTCCGCGCCGCCGACTACGTCCCGTTCACCCCGCCCTTCAACGTGACGGGGCAGCCCGGGATCTCGTTGCCGTTGCACTGGAACGACGGTGGGCTGCCCATCGGCGTGCAGTTCGTCGGGCGCTTCGGTGACGAGGAGACGCTTCTTGCCCTCGCCGGCCAGCTGGAAGAGGCGGCCCCGTGGGCGGAGCGCAGGCCGCCGGTGTCGGCGTAGGCGGAACCCGGGCGGCCATCGGGCGGCCAACGGGCGGTCACCTACCCGGAGAACCGGTCACCAGCACACAACGCGTGCCCGAGTAGATGGTGGGCATGCACTTGTTGCAATGGATGCAGAGCGATCGGGTGGAGGGCTCCGCCTCCATGCGCCTCGGCAAGTCGGGCTCGCGCAGCAGGGCGCGGGCCATGGCGACGAAGGCGAACCCCTCCTCGAGTGCCATCTCGATGGTGGCCAACTCCGTGATGCCGCCCAGGAGGATCAGCGGCGTGGAGAGCGCCTGCCGGAACTGCCGGGCGTAGGGGAGGAAGAAGGCCTCCTCGTAGGGATAGGCGCGCAGGAAACGGTGACCGATGAAGCGGAAGCCGAGACGGACCGGCGCCGGCAGGGTGGCGCCGAACTCCTGCAGGGGCGCGTCGCCCCGAAAGAGGTACATGGGATTGGCCAGCGAGCTGCCCCCGGTCAGCTCCAACGCATCGAGTGCGCCGTCGGCCTCGAAGAGCCGGGCCACCTCGACGCTCTCGTCGAGCCACAGGCCCCCGTCGACGCCGTCGGCCATGTTGAGCTTGGCCGTCACCGCGACGTCCGGGCCGGCGGCGTCGCGCACCGTGCGCAGGACGGCACGGGCGAAGCGGGCTCGATTCTCGACCGACCCGCCGAACTGGTCGTCGCGGCGATTGAGCTTCGGGCTCAGGAAGGCGCTCAGGAGGTAGTTGTGGCCGACGTGCACCTCGATGCTGTCGAAGCCGGCCTCGACGGCGAGGACCGTGGACCGCCGGTAGTCCTCGGTGATGCGCTCGATGCCGGCGACATCGACGGCGCGCACGCGTGAGCCCATGGGCGTGAAGCCACCGGAGGGCGAGAGGGCGGGGGCACCGTTCGAGCGGGCGTTGGCCACCGGACCGGCGTGACCGATCTGGGCCGCCGCCGCCGCTCCCTCGGCGTGCACGGCGTCGGTCAGCCGCCGGAGTCCGGGTACCGTGTCCGCGCTGAGCTGCAGGCAGTGGCGGTCGGTCCGGCCCTCGGGTGAGACGGCGAGGTAGGCCACCGTGGAAAGGGCAGCCCCACCGGCGGCCACACGGCGATGGAATTCGACGAGGTCGTCGCTGACCATGCCCCCGGGCGTCACACCCTCGAAGGTGGCGGCCTTGATGATCCGGTTGCGCAGCGTCAGCGGCCCCAGGGGTGCCGGGGCGAAGACCGCCGGCACGGGGTCCGGGTGGGCGGGGCGTGGCATCGGCCTACCTTTGCCGACGGGCGCGCCGCCTGCACGCGTGTGTCAACGTGACCGCTCCGCAGTGGCGGCCAGTGTCGGGTTGGGAGGCGGGCCGCTCACGCCGCAATTCCAGGTGGGCTCCACGGGCTCGGGCGTGACCTCGGCCGCGGGCGCACGGGTCGGGTTGCGGATTGTCAGCGCGGCCAGCACGCCACCGGCAGCGGCGATGAACGCCGAGATCAGCATGGCGGTGCGGAAGCCCTTGGCCAGCTCCGAGCTCGTCGAGCGCGGCGGCTCCTGTCAAGCCGGCCAGGAGCGGCAGGACGGCCACGGCCAGGAGGCCGGCGGCCCGGGCGACGACGTTGTTGATAGCCGAGGCGACGCCGGCGTGCTGGGGCGGGGCGGCACCCATCGCGGTGGAGGTCAACGGAGCGACTGCGGTGGTGAGGCCGAGGGCGAAGAGGATCACCGCCGGGAACACCTGCGTCCAGTAGCTGCCGGGGTTGGTGGCGCGGGTCAAGAGGGCGAGCCCGGCGCCGACGACGAGCGGCCCCACGGTCATCTGGAGGCGAGGGCCGATCCGGGCCGACAGCGCGCCGGAGCGGGCCGAGAGGGTGAGCATCACGAGTGTCACCGGGAGCAACGCGAGGCCGGACTCGAGGGGGCTGTAGCCCTTGACGATCTGCAGCTCGACGGGGAGGAGGAACAAGGCTCCACCGAGCGCCCCGTAGACCGCGAACGTCACGCCGTTGGCTCCGCTGAATTGCCGCGAGTGGAACAGTCGGAGCGGGAGCATGGGCTGGGCCCGCCGGTGTTCGACGACGAGGAAGACGGGCGCGGCCACGGCGGCCACCACGAGAGAGGCCGCGACCGACGGGCTGGTCCAGCCGCGTGTCGGGGCCTCGATCAGGCCGTAGGTGAGGCCGGCCAGGAACACGACGGCCAAGGCGGCGCCGACCGTGTCGACGCGGCCGGTCGAAGTGGGATCCCGCGATTCGGGCACGTGGCGAGCGGTGATCACGAGCACAGCCGCGGCCACGGGGAGGTTGATGAAGAAAACCCAACGCCACGAGGCGACGGCGAGGAGGTACCCCCCGATGAGCGGGCCGGCGGCGGTGGCGACGCCGCTCAGGCCCGACCAGGCTCCGATGGCGCGGGCCCGGTCGTCCGGGCTGAACGAGGCCTGCAGGATGGCCAGGCTGGCCGGTGCCAAGAGCGCGCCGCCGATTCCCTGCACGACACGGGCGCCGATGAGGAGACCGGCGGTCGGGGCGAGCCCGCAACAGGCGGAAGCGATAGCGAACCAGACGACCCCGATGGAGTAGATCCGTTTCCGCCCGTAGCGATCGCCGAGCGCGCCACCGAGCAGGAGAAACGCCGCCAACGTGAGTGCGTAGCCCGTGACCACCCACTGCAGGGTGCCCACGCCACCGTGGAATTCACGACCGATGGTGGGCAGCGCGATGCCGACGACGGTCGCATCGAGCATGGCGATCCCCGTCCCGAGGACCGTGGCGGCCACCACCCAGCGTCCCTTCCCGCTCGAGAGGACCAGCGGATCGGCAACCGCGCCGGTTGGGCCGCGCCCGGCACCGCTCACGCCGCCGTCACTCATCGGCCGTGTGTGGTGAGGGATCCGGAGCGACGCGATCCACCGAACGACATGGATCCATCATGGTGCCTGGGTCCTCCCTGGCGCGTCCCCAGCGCCGCTACTTCAAGATGTTGACGGCGCGGGCGACGACGAGGATGGCCACCACCAGGGAGATGGCCGCCTCGGCCATCATCATGAGCTTCATCCAGGGCTTCACGGCGGAGACGTCGGTCGGGCTGAAGGCGGTTGCGGTGGCGAAGGCGAAATGGAAGTAGTCGACGAAATTCGGCGACCAGTCCTGCTCGACGTGTTGCGTGTGGAGCATTTCGGGGAAGATCAACGCGGGTCGCGCACCTGTGCCCGCGGCGCGGGCCGCCGGGCCACCCCGGTCGAGATTCCAGTACCACAGGGCAAACGCGATGATGTTGGAGAGCCAGATGGCTCCCCCGCTGGCCAGCAACACCTTGGCGTTCTGGGTGAAGTGGGAGACGTTGATGATGCCCACCACCAGACGCACGGCGGCATCCGCGTTGGCGACGGAGATCAGGCCGATCAACACACTGGTGAGGTTGTGCAGCCAGGGCCGATCCCGGTCGATGCGACCGGGATCACCGATGATGAGGACGGCCAGCAACCCCACCACGAGGACCAGGAAGAGCCAGGCGGCGTCCCCGTTGCGCAGTTCGGGCGGCAGCGCCGCCCGCAACAGGCCCGTGACGATGACGGCGATCGCCATCGGCCAGCGGGGTTCGCCGAGACGGGCCTTCTCCTGCTCGGGTCGTGGCGACTCCGGGCGGGGGGACATCGCGCCATCATCGCCCACGAGGGGTGATCAGGGCGGTGACGCCGCGACGGCCGGCGGGAGAGCGAGCCTGCTAGGGGACGTACGCTCCCTGGAAGGCCAGCACGGCGTAGAGCGCCATGGCGGAACCACTCAGGACGTAGACCGCGGTGGCGACGCGCGCCGAACGCAGCAGGGTCGCGGCGGCCATCACGAGGGGAAAGGCGCTGAGGGCGTAGCGCTCGAACGAGTCGAGGTTCGAGCCGGAGAGCGCGACGACGACGACACCCAGCGCGAAGGCTCCGTAGGACACGGGCAGGCGCCAGAACGCCACGACGAGCAGCACGACGGCGACGCCGATCCAAGGGACGTGCAAGGCGTCGCCGATGTGGTGCCCATGGGCCAGGTTGACGAGCGAGTGGTAGACGATCGAGACGGGATCGCTCAGTGCGCCGTGATGCGCCTGTTGCTGCTGGATCCTGAGCGGCTCCAGGAACCCGCCGGACGTGGTTCGGACCCAGGCCAGATACGTCGTCGTGCCGGCGACCGACGAGACGACCGCCACCGCCTTTCCCGGCCAGCCCCGCCAGCGGTCCGTGGACCAGGAACGTATGACCTCAATGACCGCCGGCAGGACAAGGAGGCAACCGATCGGTCGGGCCGTGCCCGCGAGAAATCCGAACAGCCCGGCCCACCACCAATTCCCTCGGCGGATGGCGGCAAAGAAAGCAACGGCCAGCAGGACGAGGAGCGCCTCCGAGTAGCCCATGACGAAGACGAACGCGGGAGGGGCCAGCATGATCAGCCAGACCGCACGCCGAGCCAGGAGGGTGTCCTGGAACTCGGCGCGGACCAGTGCGTAGATCCCCACGCCCAGGAGGAGCGCGGCGACATTGACGACGAGAAGGGAGGCGATGCCCACGGTCATCGTCGTGATGTCGTGCAGGCCCCGGTCGAGGAGCGGGAGCAGCGGGAAGAAGCGGGTGGTGGACCGCGGCAGCGCCCCGTAGCCGTGCGCGGCGATGGTCTGGTACCAGCCGGCGTCTGAACCCAGGAGGCCGTCGTGTGATTCGAGCACCGCCTTGGGGTTCGTGATGTGAAAATGCTTGACCTCGTACTTCGCCAGGCCGAGAGCGAAGAGGGTGATGACCCGCGCCGTGAGCCAGGGCAGCCACACCACACCGAGCGCCTCGAGGACCAGCCCCTCACGGCTGCGCCAGCGGCCGGCCAGACCCGCTGGCGCGGCGGCTCTGCCGGAAGGAGAAACGTCAGCGTCCGGCGTCATCGGGGAAGCGGCGTGCACTGCCTCCGGTGACATGCGTGGATGTTTGCACGTCGCCGGTGCCGGTGGGCGGTTTCACGCACGGGCATGGGCCAGCGTGCGATAGAGCGCCGCCAACTCGGTACCTGCCCGTTGCCAGGAGAACAACCGGACCCGCGCCGCGCCTGCGGCAATCAGGCGTTGGCGCGCCGGCTCGTCCTCGACCGCGGCCACCAGCGCCTCGGCGAGCGCCGGTCGGTCATGCGGCGCGACCAACATGGCGGCATCGCCGACGACTTCGGGAATGGCGCCGGCCGTGGTCGCGACCACCGGCACCCCGAGCGACATGGCCTCGAGAGGCGGCAATCCGAAGCCCTCGTACAGCGATGGATAGGCGAGCACCCGTGCACCGGCAATGAGGGTGCTCCTGTCGTCGGTCCAACCGAGGCGATGGATGCGGGCTGCGTGCCGGGCCGATCGCATGCTGGCCGCGAGATCGTCTTCGCCCCAACCGGGAGGTCCGACGATTTTGAGACGGAGGTCGGGATCGGAGTCGGCCACGCGATCGAACGCCGCCACCAGGTCGGGCAGACCCTTCCGTGGCTCGACCGTTCCGAGGGCAAGGATGTAGGGAGGCTCCGACTCGCTGCGGCGGAGCGGAGCCGACAACGGCGTGAGCCCGTTGTAGATCACGTGCACGCGATCAGGATCGACCTGGAAATGTGCCATGACCTCATCGGCCATGGCCTGCGACACCGTGTGCACGGACGCACCTTGGTCAATGGCTCGACGGATCAGGCGGGGATAGCGCAGTGATGTCGGGTTGCAGAGTTCGGGGAAGAGCACGGGAGTCAGGTCGTGCACGGTCACGAGACGGGCGGCCCGGCGAGTCGGTGGCACGACGAAGTTGGTGCCATGCACGACGTCGACAGGGCCTGTCCAGCGCTCAATCGCCGGATGGTTGAACCGGTCCCAGGCCCGGAGCAGGGCGGCGGCAGGGACCGGGACCGAACGAGCGGGCCGGATCGAGTCGGGTAGCTGTTCGAGCAGGGTCCTTCCGGCACGCGCACTGAGGCCGTATCCGACGACGTCGACAAAGGGATCGTCGGACACGGCTGCGAGAAAGCCGGCGACGGATGCGCCGACGCCGGTTCGCACGCCCAGTAGCGGCGTGGCGTCCATCGCGACCACGACAGACCTGGCCGGGCTGGGCATGCACGAAACCTTAGAGAGTGGCGGGAGCGCCGGATGCTGCCGGCCAGTTGAGATGGCCGATTCACTCGGGAGGAAGAAATTCTCGACAATTTCCTTCGCACCGACATCCAGCCCTCCGGCGGCTCCGAAGACAGAAGCGGAGCGGAGGTGTGGGCCATGAGCGAATCCCCTTTGGAAGACACGGACCAGTCCGACGACGGGCGGGGCGGTCTGAGCCGCCGCAACTTCCTGCACCGCGGCGCATTCACTGCAGCCGCCGTGGCCGTGGCCGGCAGCGTGCCGGGTCTGTCCGGCCTGGTCGCCGGGACGGCCTCCGAGGCACCGGCGGTCGATGCCGAGGTCAACGAGGCCGCCGACGAGAGCGGTGCCCTCACTGAACCCATCGTCGCCCACGTCAAGGACCTGACGACGGGCGAGATCAGTCTGTTCCAAGGCGAGAGAGAGGTCGTCGTCCGGTCACCTGAGCTTGCTCGGAGCCTGTCGTCCGCCGCCAAGAAGTAGTCCGGTCTATTCCAGTCCAGTTGCTCAATCGAAATACAGGAGGGAATCATGTCGTCACACCGAGAAGCACCCGAAATCTCGAAGGACCCGGTCGCTGACAGCACCGACGTCTACGCGTTCGTGAGCCCCGATCAACCGGGAACCGTCACGCTCATCGCGAACTACATCCCGCTGCAGGCGCCGGATGGCGGGCCGAACTTCTATGAGTTCGGCGACGACGTCCTCTACGAGATCCACATCGACAACACGGGTGACGGCAATCCGGACATCAGCTACCAATTCCGGTTCACGACGGTCAACAACATTCCGTCGTCCTTCCTCTACAACGACGGACCCATCACCTCACTGACGCCTCCCTCGCCGTCCTCCAACTGGAATCGCCAGCAGACTTACTCGCTCACGCGGGTCGACAACAACCCGGGCAATCGCTGGCGCAATGCGTCAATCGTCCTTGGGGCAGGGCTTCTCTGCCCGCCGTGCAACATCGGGCCACTGTCCACGCCGAACTATGCGGGTCTGGCCAACGCAGCGGTCCACTCCGTCGGCGCCGGACCCTTCTCGGTGAAGGTGTTCGCCGGGCAGCGCGCCGAGGGCTTCTACGTCGACCTGGGAGCCGTGTTCGACCTCGGTGATCTCCGCCCCTTCGCGGGCGCCCATGCGGGAGGTCCCGCCGCCGGCCTGATGAACGGCATGCCCGGTGTGAACTCGACCGCGGACGTCAACGTGCACTCGTTGGCCTTGCAGATCCCGACCAGCGAGCTGACTCGCGGCCACGCCCACAGGCCCCGGAGACCCGGCCGCGGTCATCGGCGTGTGGACGACGGCCAGCCGCCAGCGGGTCCGGGTCTGGGGCAATTGGTTCAATGGAGGCGATCTGAGGAGCGGACCGTGGACGCAGGTGTCGCGTCTGGGCAACCCCCTGGTCAACGAGCTCCTCATCGGCATCGGAGCGAAGGACGTCTGGAACACCCAGCCCCCGACGACCGACGGGAGCGAGTTCTTGAACTTCTTCGCCAAGCCCCTGCTTCCCCAATTGCTGCCGTCTCTCTACCCCGGTGTCTTTCCGAACCTGGCCGCCTACAACGGCGGCCCGTCGAATACCCGGCCCGACATTGAGGCCATCTTCCTGACCGGGATCCCGGCGGGGGTGATCACCCAGGCGCCGACCTTCACCAACTACAACGGCACCGGGGTCAAGGCAGACATGCTGCGCCTCAACACGGCGATCCCGCCCTCGTCCAGCCCGAACAACCTCGGTCTCCTGGGCCTCGACGTGGCCGGGTATCCCAACGGCCGCCGTGTGGTCGACGATGTGGCGACCATTGCGCTGCGGGCGGTCGCCGGAGCCACGCTCGGTTACGTCGTGCCCTCCTTCACCGCGGACGCCGCTGCAGGTGCGGTGGACTTCGGGCTCACGGGCGGCGGTACCGATCTGGCCGCGAAGGGCACGCAGCACTATCTCGGCGCCTTCCCCTACCTCGGCACCCCCTACAGCGGGTTCTCGAATCCATCCGCCACGCCGGTCTCGGTGGCGCCGTAGCCATGGACCACAACATGGGAACCAGCGAGATGGGATCCGTGGTGCTCGACATAGGCGGGGCGCGGGGCGCGGCCATCGTGCACACGCCGGCGAGCCTCGACGGCTTCGAGATCGAGATCCGCCGTCGAGGGACAGCATGGGACGGGACGCACGTCGCGGTACGACCACGGCGTGTTCCTGATGGCGTCGTGTACGCCGCCCTCTTCGCCGAGTTGGAGCAAGGGGACTACGAGGTGCGCGTGCGAGGCGGCACCCCCGACGGGGCGGGTGCGACCCTCGCCATCGAGGGTGGGCGGGTCAGCCATGCGGACATCCGGGAGGGGGCCACGACCTCCCACTAGGAGCGCACCCGGTCGATAGGGTGTCGAAATGGCTCACGAAACCAGCACGGGGTCGTCCCCGATCATCGCCGGCCTGATGAACGGCCTCCGGGAGGTTCTGCCGAAGGAAGAACAACCGAAGCTGGCTGCGTACGCAGAACGGGCCGAAGCCGCCAAACCCCGCGGGGACTTCCACCGAGCGTGGCACTGTCTGCACTGGGCGATCCAAGTGACCGAGCAGCCCAAGCACTCGCATCTTTCCGGTGTGGCCGTACGGCTGCGGGAGACCTACAAAGCGTGGCAGGACGTCGTCCTGGGAGCAGAATTCGGCTCCGACGTGAAATTGGGGACGGGCAATCCGTCCCAGGAGATCAAGGGCGATCAGAAGGTCGGTCCGGGCGAGGATATCGAGCTCTTGTGGGTCGGTGAAGCCGTTGCGGTGGCGAAGGGCGCAGCCGACAAGTCGGGCTGGGACAGCGTTCCGTGGGAGGGCCTGATGCAGGAACTGCTCGAGATCGGGTAGGGATTGGTGCGATGTTCTTGATCGCCACCCCTGCGACGACCGTGTCTTGAGTACGCCGGCGCAACAACCGGCGGCAGTTCCCCCGCGGTTCCGGCACTGGGTCGGAACGATGCTCGCCCATCGGCAGGGTCATGGCGTGCACCACGACGCGGAGAGGGCCCACGCGTTGTACCAGACGTCGACCGTGTCGGCGCTGCTCGACGGGATCTACGACGGCAGCGTGACCGTCGCAGAGTTGCTGGAGCACGGGGACTTCGGGCTGGGCACCTTCAATCATCTGGACGGGGAGATGATCGTGGACGCCGGCGAGTGCTTCCATCTGTTCTCGGACGGGGAGGCGCGCAGAGCCGCACCGGACGAGCTGACCCCCTTCGCCGCCGTGACATGGTTCGAACCTGACATCACGGTCGACGTCCACGTACCCACGCCTCGCTCGGATCTGCTCATGCAGATGGATCAGCGTCTCTCGAGCGAGAACCTCTTTCACGCCATCCGGGTCACGGGGCGATTCGGAACCGTCTCCACCCGGACTGCGGCCCGGCAGGAGGCGCCTTACCCTTCGCTCACGGAGGCGACCGACTCCGAGTCCCTACGGACGTTCACCGACACGGCGGGCGTCGTCGTCGGATTCCGCGCCCCGGACTACGAGCAGGGCGTGTCGGTCGCCGGGTACCACCTGCACTTCCTCGACGGTGACCACAGGGGCGGTGGGCACATCCTCGACTTCGTCCTTCTGGACGGGCTCGTCGAGATCTCGACGCTTTCGGAGATCCACCTGAGTCTGCCCACATCCGGGCCGTTCCTCACCGCCGACTTGAACGCGAAGGACATGGATGCGGGGATCCGCAAGAGTGAAGGGTGACTGACGAGGTCGTCGGCGCCTGACGGGATCGACTGGAGGACGTCCTATGCCCGACTGGGCGGAACAGGTGACGGCGATTGCCACCGCCGTCAGTGCCCTGGCGCTCCTCGGCGCGATCGGTGCCGTGATCTTCGCGGCGCGACAGGCTCGGGAGACCCGGATCGGGCGCCAGGTCGACACGGCCGTCGAGTTCTTTCGACGCTGGAATGAAGGTCCCCTCGAGGAAACGCGCCGGCTCGTCGCTCAGTTCGAGACGCGCGAGGCATTGCGAGACGCGATGGTGCGATTCATTGCGGAGAACTCCGAAAGAGCGTATGTGTTGTATCGAGAGCTCGACTACTTCGAACAACTCGGAGCTCTCGAGAAATACGGTGGTTTCGACTTCGAACTCATCAGGTCTTTGTTGGGCCGGCGCCTCATCGACCGTTGGGAAATGTGGCAGCCGACGATCGATGAGCTCGGGGGTGCGAGTTCCTACCCGATGTTTGCGCATCTGATCGCAAAGTTGCGCGACGCAGAGTGAACCGACCGGTCCGTCCGCTCGGTGGATCGGCGACGTGAACCAAGTTCCTCGAAGATGGCAGGCGCCAAGTCCCGATCAGCGGGCGCGGAGGTGCTGCGCGAACCTGGGTGAAATGGATCATTCAGGCCAGATGCCGCCCGCACGAGCGTGTTCGCCAGCGCCGACGTGTGGGTGACGACGTCATTGGCGGCGAAGTCTGCTGCGGAGGCATAGGCGTCGGGATTCACGGCCGAGGCTTGGGGATAGCTCGTCCAGACGGCAGGACTGATCGCTGCCCACGGCGGCGATCAATTTTCGGGTACTTCTCAGCAACGAGCAGTGCGCCGTAGCCGCCCATCGAGATCCCCATCGTGCCGAGACGACTTGGCGATCGGCCCAGGTTCATGGACTGGCAGACCGTATGCCCGCTGTCATGGGAAGCTTCCAAGCGAGTGGATCAACGACGGGATCGACTGGAAGTCACGACGTGACCGTGACAATCGTCTTCGCCCTTGCCGCCGCGCTGGCGAACGCGGTGCACCTCATGACCCAGCACACGGCCAGCTTGGGCGTGACCCCTCGCCACCGGAGCTGGTCTGTCGTGATGTTCCTGGTTCGCCAGCCTCTTTGGCTTCTGGGGTGGGCGGCTGCGGCAGGTGGCTTCGCCTTTCAGGCGATCGCGCTCCACAGCGGATCGCTCCCGGTCGTGCAGGCCCTCCTCGTGACCGAGTTGGTCTTCGCACTGGTTCTGCGCCGATTCTGGGTCGGCCAGCACATCGTCAAGATGGCGTGGGCCGCCGCGTTGGTCACGTGTGCGGCTCTGGCGATCTTCCTCGCTGTGGCCGAACCCCACGGCGGCCGCTTACAGCCGGCGGCGGCCAATTGGGTCTTCGCGGTGTCCGTCTTCGGCGGAGCCACCGCCGTCCTGGCGGTCATGGCGCGATGGGGTTCCCCGGTTCGTCGGGCCGCGTGTTACGCGACCGCGGCCTCGATCACGTGGGCTCTGATGGCTACCTTCATCAAGGCGACCACCAATGAGCTCGGCGAGTCGGGCTTTGCGGGCATGTTCGAGCACTGGCCCATCTACGCCGTGCTCGTCTCGGCAGTCCTGGGTTCCGTGTTGCAACAGGCGGCGTTGCAGGTCGGCCCACTGAGCGTGTCCCAACCGCTCATCGTCGTGGTCGACCCCGCCGTGGCCGTCGTCTTGAGCGTCTGGGTCTTCGATGAACGATTCACGGTGAGCCCAGCCCAGAGGAGCATTGCCGTTGTTGCCTTTTGTGTTATGGCTGTAGGGGTGACGATCTTGGCGCGGACGGCACCCACCGACCTCGACTCGTCGTTGCCGGTCAGGCGATGAGCGTCGCTTCACGCCATCCGCCAAATCGATGGAACTGCAGATCTGGATTGAAGATATGCCAGGGTCGAGCCGCAGGTCGTTGCAGATGTCCCACCTTGTCGAGTCCGACGCTCAAATGGGCGCGCGGTGGGCACGAAACTCCGACGATCTCCACACGCGCGATCGACCATCCTGTTGTTCGGAAATTGTGCATGGCGTCTGCTCGGAGCGGTGCTCGGTGCCGATCAATTGAGAATGGGTAACCCCCCGACGCGGGAAGATGATCCACTGATCTCAGGACCGATTGGGCAGGTGCCCGAGGGTCAGATCCCCGTGGACGTTCTCACGGAGACGGTCGCTGCGGTTCTCGAGACGTTGAGAGAACTCCTGGCAATTGTGGATCGACTGGAAGGGGAGGTATCGGAGCTTCGCCGCGACCTGGCGTCGACGCGGAAAATCGCCAAGAAGGCAAAGAAGAAAGCCGGCCAGCGCCCGGCGACACGGCTGGACGACTGACGGAAACTGACACAGGCAGGAACGACTCTTCAGCGTTGTTGCCCGATCTCGAGCAGAAGGTCGTCAAGTTGGCGGCCGAGCGCCCACCCGACATAGACGGCGAAATGCATGACGAGTTCCTGCAGCTCCTCGAGCGTGAGTTCGTCGTTTCGCAGTGTTGCCTCAAGGTGAGCCCGGGTCTCCGACGTCACGCCCACGGCGGCGCAGCAACAAATGCTGATGATCCTCCGATCCCGTCTGGTCAGGTGATCCTCCCTCGTCCAGATCTCCCCATAGAGGTAGTCGAGATAGGCGCTTCGTCGGAAGGGTGTCGCGGGCGAGGGCGCTGGTTTGCCATGCACGGCACCGTATGCCGCATCGCCTCGGGCGTGGCGCTCCTCGACCGCCACGGGATCCGTCCACGGAACGAACTTGATCGCGGGGGTCTCTTCCCCGCGTTGCTCGGCGAGCTTGGTCATCGCAACGGAGCCGTGCATGCTGAGGACGGACGCCTTCGGCCAGCCGAGTTGTGTTGCAAAGAGCAGGACGAACTCGTCGAATTCGTCGGGGTTGATGTCACCGCTGTTGAGGGCGGCCCAGACATGGGTCTCGATGGGATAGCTCGAGCCCGTGAACCCGAGGCAAGACAGAGTGATCCAACGACGGTCGCGGGCGGTGAGCACCCCTCGGCGCCACATTTCTCCAAAGACGAAGCCAATGACGCCCACGTCGATGTATGCCGACGTGGGATCGGGACTGGGCGTGGTCATGGTGTGTTCGTACTCGGCCCGAGCAGCTGCCTGCCGTTCGTCTCGATCTGCCCAGATGTCCATGTGGTCCTTTCTCGACGATCCGGGGAACCCCATTGACGCCCGCTGTGTCGTCTTGCGGCGCGGCAGCCAGAATCCCGTCCACCCTCCGAAGACAGCCGGTCACGAACCTGCCCGTGGGCCGGCCAGGAACTCGATCACGTCGGCGTTGACCGCTGGACGACCATGGAGCTCGGCCGATTTTCCCCTCATTGGGAGCGCCAGCGACAGGCCTGCCTGCCTGAGCGGAGCGACTGCAGTCTAAGTCACTTGACTTGCTCTGTAAAGAAGTGTTCTCATGTGTGAGGTGGTCCGATGATGACGACGGCGACAATCCCTCTCTCGTCAACCAAAGAGCAGATCGTGCTCGCCGCAGAACGGCTCTTCGCTGAACGAGGCTACGACGGCGTCTCGCTCCGCGAGATCGGCGCTGCGGCGGGGAGCAGCAACAACTCCGCCGTCCGATACCACTTCGGATCGAAGGATCAGCTGCTGGTCGCGATTTTCGAGAACCGGCTCAATTACATCGACGATCGCCGTTCCATCCTGATCGCGCAGCTCGAGCCGCATGACATCCGGACGTGGGTGGAGTGCTACCTCCTTCCCTTGCTCGAACAGGGCGAGATCGACGGGAGTCACTACATGAGCTTCATCGCCGCCGTCGAGCACCAGGTTGGATTGTTCGAGAACCTCCCCGAACGCTTCCGAGCGAGGACGCAGAGCTTTCGCAGTGAGGTGGGAGCTCTTATGACCGAAGTCCCCGAGCCGCTCCGTTCGCATCGGATACTTCAAGTTGTGCGCTTCAGCGTCCATGCCGCCAGTGCGCGTGAGCGCGCCAAGGCACAAAGCTTCGAGGTGCTTCCGTTCGCGGTGCACGTCGCCGACCTCCTCGATGGATTGGCGGGATTCCTGCAAGCGCCGGTCTCTCGCGTCGCCCTTGCATCCATCGGGGAGTATCCGACCGAGTCGCCTGGTCCGCCGTTCATCGTCTGATGGCGACCTCTGAGCCTGTCAGGGTGGGCTTCATCGGGCTCGGGAGCCAGGGCGGGCCGATGGCGCGTCGGATCATTGACGGTGGCTTCCCGCTGACGCTGTGGGCGAGGCGTCAAGAGAGTCTGGAGTCCTTCCGTGACTCTGCGGCGAGCACGGCACCCACTCCGGCCGCCCTCGCCGAAGCGTCGTCGATCGTCTGCATCTGTGTGACCGGGGACGACGACGTGAAGGATGTCGCGCTGGGCGCCGATGGCGTATTGGCGGGCATGGCCTCGGGCGGAACCCTGGTCGTTCATTCGACCGTGCACCCCGCGACATGCACCCGTCTTCGTGGGCAGGCGGCGGAGAAAGGCGTGAGCGTCCTTGACGCGCCCGTGAGCGGTGGTGGCCCGGCGGCCGAACAGGGAACATTGCTCGTGATGGTCGGAGGCGAATCCGAGGTCCTGGAGCGTGTCCGTCCGGTGTTGGCCACCTTCGGCGACCCGATACTCCACCTGGGAGGCGTCGGTGCGGGACAGACGGCGAAGCTCGTGAACAACCTCGTCTTCACGGCGCAGATTGCACTCTCTCTCGAGACATTCGCCTTCGTAGACGACCTCGGCCTGGACGGAGGTGCCATGGCCCAGGTCTTCGAGCGAGGGAGCGGCGCAAGTCGGGCGGCCACGATCCTTTCGGCATCGGGCTTTGACATCAGCGGTCTCGGCCGCGTGGCTGGGACGTTGCTTCGAAAGGACCTGAGCCTGATTGCTGACGTGGCGCGGCGACAGCAGGTGGCGCTGCCGGACTCAGTCGTGGGGCTCGCCCAGAAGGGCCTGCTCGCCCTCGGGCACGACGAAGGGAGCATTGCATGAGCGTCGACACGCGCACGCGAGCCGTCAACGGAACGGGCCCAGCGGATCCCGCGTCGTTCTTCGAAGGAGGCTGGTGCGAGGCCGTAGCCCACCACGGCGTTCGCGCCGCCGAGGACGCGGCGCGGCTCGGCCTGCCTCCAATCACCATGCAGGTGGACGATGCGCAGTGGACACTTCGGCTCGGCGCCAAGGGAATCGACGTCGTCCCAGGCAACGCCGACACCACCCTGAGCGTCGCGCTCGATTCAACAGCTTTCGCCGACCTCTTCTGTGAGCGGCGGACGGCGCTCGGTCTGGTCATCGGCGGACGGGTCGAGGGCGACGCTGCATCGAACGAAGCCTTCTGCTCCTGGGATCCGGTCCTCCGCTCACTGCTCGACGGGAGAGCCGTGTATCGACCAGGTGACGTCTCCCTCCATGCCAGCGACGGAACGTCGCTCGAGCTCGAGCAGCGGTTCCGTCTCGGCCAGAGGCAGGATGAAGCCGCCCATTTCCTCGAGGAAGCCGGGTTTCTCCTTCTCCAAGACGCGTTCACAGAGGCAGAGATGGATGCGGTCGATGCCGATCTCAGGTCTGCGGTCGAGGCGGCCCGACCCGACGACGGCACGTCGTGGTGGGCGAAGACCCGCGATGGGGAACCGTATCCCTGTCGAATCCTCGACTTTGCACAACAGTCACCAGTTCTGCGATCGCTTGTCGCCGATGAGCGCTACACATCGATCGGCGAGCTGCTTGGCGACGGTCACCGACCGGGCGATCCCTTTGGCGAGCACTTCGCCGACGTGACAGCCGAAGGACTCCTGAAACGCGTCGATTCCGTCGAGGGGCTGGTCTGTCTCCCTTGGCACAAGGACTGCGACCGAGGCGGACACTCAATGTTCTGTTCGGGTCTCACGATCGGGATATGCCTCACTCCGATCGACGAAGACCATGGTGGCCTCGACGTCATGGCGGGATCACACCGGGTCAACATCGCCCGAGCGCAGATCGACCGGATACTCGACCTGCCGGTCGTCAGCCTGCGCGCCGGGCGCGGCGACGTCTCGGTACACACGTCCTGCACCCTCCACCGTTCGACACATCCGACGAGCCATGAGCGACGGGTCGCCTATACCGGGTTTGCACTGCCGCCTCGGGTGACCGATGGATATGCCGTGGACGCTCAGGCTGCGCTGCGGCGAGATCGGGCCGCCATCGGCGGCTCACGCGCTCGTCAGGTTTTCGGGCCTGAGGGCAAAACGTGAACCGATCGTCGCTTGGGTCTCGCGTGGGCTTGAGCGGGCTCCGCTCCGTCGCTGCTCACAGAGGATGGGTGGGCGGGAATGTCGACGCCGGCGCCGCGCGTGGGGACGGCTCGGTCCTTGCGCTCTCGAGTGACCCCGCCGTCGGGGTGCCCATTTGCCAGATGTGTTTGGGCAAGCCCAACCGCAATGGAGCCTTCTCCCACAGCGGATGCCACGCGCTTTACCGAGGAGCGCCTCACGTCACCGGCCGCGAACACACCGGGCATGCTGGTCTCCAAGGACTGAGGGCGACGCTCGAGCAGCCATTCTGGTATGTCTGACAACTCTTCACCAGTGAGCAGGAATCCGTGCCGATCTCTCCTGACCTCGGGAGGGAGCCAATCGGTGTGAGGGTCGGCGCCGATCAGCACGAACAGTGCATCAGCATCCACGATCTCTTGCGTGTCTCCTCCCGTCTCGCGTAGCACCAATTGTTGAAGCCGCCCCTCACCACTCCCGCCGGCCACCTGGGTGCAGGTACGCACGGCGAGGTTCGGTGTTGAATCGATCTCTTGGATCAGGTAGTGGGACATGCCGGCGTTCAGCGACCGCGCACGCACGAGGAGAGTGATCTGTTTCGCATACCGGGCAAGGTGCAGAGCCGCCTGTCCGGCTGAGTTTCCTCCACCAACGACGTACGCGATCTTGCCGTTCAGTGCAGGGGCTTCAGAGGCGGACCCACCGTAGAAGACACCTGCGCCGGTTAAGTCCTCCAGAGCCGGAACGCCAAGGCGCCGGTACGTCGCGCCGAGGGTCAGGATCACCGCTCTGGCGGTGACGTGACGCTCGTCCTCGAGCGAGATGCTGAACAGGTCTCCCAAGCGTGTGAGAGCCGTCACCCGGTGCATGAACACGAAGGTGGCTCCGAAGACGGAGGCCTGCTCGTAGGCCTGTTCGGCCAGCCGGCTCCCACTCACCCCTTTCGGGAACCCCAAATAGTTGCGGATGAGTGAGCTCGACCTCACTTGCCCGCCGATTCCACCCTCGTCGAGCACGAGCACGCGCAGGCCCTCAGAGGCGCCATAGACCGCTGCAGAAAGTCCGGCGGGCCCTGCGCCCACGATGACAACGTCATAGGTACCCTGATCGAAATCGCTGGTGGCCCCGGCTGCCTCCGCGATCTCGATATTGGATGGGTCGCTCAACACGCGACCGTCGGGAAGGACCATCATCGGGAGCTTGATTTCCGGTCCCGCCTCGGCAAGCAGGTGGCGCCCCTCATCCGAGTCCGCCAGACAGAATGTGTGCGGAACGGCGCAGCGCTCAAACGTCTCCCGGAGCTCAAAGGCCCGGCCCGACCAAGCCTCTCCCACGATATGGATCGTGTGCGGCACGGTGCGCCGTTCGGTCGCCCATTCGAGGAGAAAGCTCGAAATGGCCTCGTGGAAGACTTCATCGGGGGGACCCGAAGGCCTCACCACGTAGTAGTGCACGCGTCCAAGCGCGATCGAGGCGCGAATCGCATCGGCACTTGACTTGTCTGACCAGACGTCCGATGCGACCAGGAGCGCACACTTCGCGTGCGGGTGGAGCTCGCGCACATGCTCGAGCAGCCCACCGGCTGCGGTAACCGACTCTGAGTTGCCGGCGAGCAGCAATGCGAGATCCTCGCCGCCGTGCGCGAGTTCTGTCAGCCTCTCCAAAGCCAGGCCCAGATCCCCGAGGCATTCAACGCGATAGTCGTGCGAATACCTTTGGGTCAGCTGGCTCTCGAGTACCTCGAGAGAAGTCCGATCTTCGTCGAGGGCGACTAGGACTGGAAGTGTCATCGCCTGATCTCCGTTCCTCGTCTTCCAACAAGAGCGTGTGGCTGACCTGCCATCTCTCTCCGCTTGTGGCAGAAGCGTTGCGCAGCGGTCCTCGGCGCGCTGCGCTGCCAGGTTGAGCTGCTCATCTTGCGATCCCCACGCGGTGGCGCCGAACGCAGTCGGATGAATGGGACTTCAGTTGAGCCGGGTTGTGGTGGTGAAGAGGCTCAACCCCGAGATCGACCACCATCGAGTAGCACCCAGCGGCCAATGAAGTCGTCGCGGATCCGAGGCGAGCGAGGACCCCTACGGCAAAATGATTGTCCTCCAGCACATCTGCCCGCAAGAATCGCGTCCGTCGTTCATTGACGCGCTGCAGGGCGGCGCTCAACATCGCCGTTCCTATGCCCTTTCGTTGCCATGCATCCTCCACGAGGATGCCGACATCGGCGGTATCGCCGTCGACGTGGATATTGCCGAGGCCTACGCACCCGCAGCCGTTCCATGCGACGAAGGAATCTCTCTGCGCGGCCGTCGCTATGACCTGGTCAGCGTAGGATGTGCCATCAGTGACTCCATGGAACCTGCCATAGAGGCTCTTCGGGGAGCAGCGTGTGAGCATGGAGACGAGAGCGTCGGAATCAGCCTGCTCGAACACGCCGACCCCGAATCTGGTGCGACCTCATGAATCGAGGGGCCGCCCGGTACCCCGACCCGACTCGTCGGGGAGTGCCGCGACGGCCGGCGGAATGTTCTGGTTGATGTGGAAAAGGTTGTGCGGGTCATAGCGTGCCTTGACCTGGGACAGCCGGTCGTAATTTCCGAGGTATGAGGCGCGGACGCGATCTTGCCCCTCTTCCATCATGAAGTTGATGTACGCGCCGCCAGCAGACGTGGGGTGGAGCGCCTCCCAATACCCCTTGGCCCAATCGGTGATGAGATCAGCATTCGATGGATCGGGGTCGACACCGACGATCACTCCGGCCCAGCCGCCGTCGCGATAAGCGAATGCAGTGGCGTCGTCCGACACCCGGGCGGCGGCACCGTCGATGGGGTACATGTGCATTGTCGAGTGGCCCGTGGGCAGCTGAGCACCGAACTTCATGTGGACCTCGATGGCCTCATCGGAGATCTCCCGAAAGAAGTCGGCACGCCAATACCACTGCAAGCCCGCGGGATACAGAGCGTCGAACGCACTTTGGAGTGCAGTGAACGGCATCTCACCCAAACCGACGAGCAGCGGCGCCCCAAAGTCGCGGATGGGTGCGAGGACTTCGGTGGACCTGTCGTGGGCGCCCGTGTAGCACCAGACAATGGCGCAGGCCTTCCGACCCCAGAGCTCTTCGGGAAAGGGTGGAGCCGGCGGGATCGTAATGAGGCCGATCCAACCGCTCAACTCTTCTGGCAGTGCAGGCAGCAATTCGCGGTACCACCTCATGACCGCCGGAGTGTCGGCGAGGTCGTACAGGACTGGGCCACCTATGACCGTGCCCTGTTCGCCGATGTCGTGACAGGCAAAAGTGAAAGACGTGACCACGCCGAAATTGCCCCCACCACCACGGAGCGCCCAAAAGAGGTCCGGGTAGGCGTAGTCGCTCGCGGTGACGCACGAACCGTCGGCCAGGACAACATCGGCGGAGAGCAAGTTGTCTACCGTCAGGCCGAAACGACGGGTCAGGTATCCGACGCCGCCACCGAGGGTCAGACCGCCGACCCCCGTCGAGGAAAGGAAGCCAGACGGAGTGGCCATGCCGTGTTCCACGGTGGCGCGATCGACGTCCGCCCACGTGCAGCCACCCTGGACCTGGACAGTGTGCCCTACGGGGTCCACCTCCGTGCCACGGAGAGCTGACAGATCGGCGACCAAGGCGTCGTCCCAGACCCCGAGCCCGCCGGCGCTGTGACCGCCTCCGCGTACGGCGAGGTCGACCCCGTGCTGGCCCGCGAAACGCACGCAGGCAACCACATCAGAGGTGTCGGCACACTGGACAATCGCCGCAGGTCGACGGTCGATCATCCCGTTGTAGACGGAGCGCGCCTGGTCGTAGAGCCGGTCTCCTGGAAGGATCATCGATCCCGTGATCTCGCTGGCCAGATCGGAATAGGGCGGGGCTGGAGTGTTCCGGTCGCGGTTCTTGACGCTGGTCGGAGTCATTTTCGGTCTCCCTTTGGTCGGGTGCACATCGCATCGAAGTGCTCGTGACCCCGACGCTAAGAGCGCGCCGTTCGCTCAGCGTTCGCTCCATGAGTCGGCGACGGCTTTGAGGGGCGAACGGTCCTGAGTGCCAGATCATCCCGACACCTCAGCTCCAACGTCCGGCTGGACTGTGAACGAGCCACCTCTACCGCCCGGTCCAGCATGTCGAGCCCCGCCGCGTCTGATTCGAGGCCGGCACGGAGGCGCAAGATCTCAGGCAACCACCAACGGTCATGTCGCTGCTCAGCCGCTACCAACGCCGCGTCGAGGACGGCACTCGCTTCGTCCTCGCGCCCGTCCTCGATCAAGGTTTCGGCGAGCCGCGACAGCCAGTACGGCATGCGGAAGTACGCCCCCTGCGACCGCAATCGGTCAATCCCTTTACGAACGAGGGTTGTTCCGTCTGTGCCACCGATCGCCCACCCTTCAAGGATGAACGTCCACTCGCCGTAGTAGGCGAACTCGTACTGAGCGCACAGGTCTCGCAGTTCCATAGTGGATCGCAGCATGGCATCCGTATCAGCACACAGCTGGTATGTGACTCCCGCGTATGCGAGTGCGACTGCGAGGCTGTAGGGATGATTGGCCAGCCTTCCGCGGTCGACCGCGTCTGCGCACCGAGAGAGTGATCCTTGCTCATCGCCGATGAGCCACTGGGCGTGGGCGGCCCACGCTTGGCTATGGACTTCGTGGTGCGTGCCGAGGATGAACGGGACCGGCCCAGGTGAAAATTCACTGGCCACATCGAAGTGCGTGATCGCGAGGTCCAACAGGCCAAGGCTGCTTGCGGAGCCGGCGAAACCAAAGTGCGCCTGACCGGCCAGGTCTGGCTCGGTTTCAGACAACCGCAACGCCCGGCCAGCTGTTTGGTGAGCCAGCGCGATATGTCCTTGGACGATTTGAACCGAGAACAATCCGACCAGAATTCGGGCCAATACACTTGGCCGCTCGAGGCTCTCAGCAAGCGCCGCCGATCGCTCGAGAGTCGATTGCAAGACCGGGGAGGCGTAGCCGTACAGTGCGTTGAGTGGCGCAGATACCAACTCGAGCAGGTTCAGCTCGTGCGTGTCGCGGTCGCGTCCAGGAGGCATCTCGGCCACCAGGCTCAAGCAGCGTCGGTAGTACCGGATCGCCTCAGCATTGGCGAATACTGCTCCGGCGACCTCTGCTGCTTGACGGAAGTAGATCAGGGCACGATCCGGACGCCCGCCTCGGTCATACTGCTCTGCCAGCTGCGCTGCGACATCATCAATGTGCCCGACGTGAAGCAGCTCGATGCCTTGAGCAAGTCGTCGGTGCAGCAACCAACGGCGAGGCGGGCTGACCGCCGCGTACGCCGCATCTCGCAGAAGGTCGTGGGAGAAATCGTATCCGCTGCGTTGTTCGACCAAGATACGGTGCCGCCACAGTTCATCGACCGCTCGCACCAAGGTGTCGGCGTCGAGGTCGCTCGCCTCGTTCAACAGGTCGAGGCTGAAATCACGCCCGACTGCTGCGGCCAGGCCGGCGACGTCTTGGGCAGCGGGAGAGACTTGTTCGAGACGGTGGTTGAGGAGACCTTGCAGGTCATCGTCGTTGCCCTCAGAACTCCGTGCGGAGACAGGGAACCCAGTCAGATCGCGTGCAGCTTCGGTGATGAAGAGCGGGTAGCCGCTGGTCGTCGCGTAGATAAGGGCCTCTTCCTGCACCGTGAGAGAACGGCCCGACAGCGAGGCGGCGAGCTCAGCTGTCGCGGCAGCATCGAATGGAGCGAGCTTGACGTCGGTCACGATCCCGGCCGAGTGCAGAGCATGCAAAGAAGTCGCGACTGCCCTGTTGTCCTCCAGTTCGCCCGAACGAACCGTTGCGGCTACCAAGAGGCGCGCATCCTCGATGAAGCCAAACAGGAATACCATCCAGGCCATCGTCTCAGGGTCGCACCACTGGATGTCATCGAGCACCAAGAGCATTGGTCGATCGACGGCGAGAAAAGCACGGGATATCCCCTCGAAGAAACGATGCCGTTGCCACGCATCCACCATTCCGCGGTTGTCATTGCTCCCGGAGGAGCCGGCCTCACCCGTGTCGCCGGGGGGTGGCGAGTCGAGGCGAGGAACCAGCCGGTCGACCTCCATTTGCCACACCGGCTCTAGGAGACTCGTGGCCGATCGCAGCTCGTCGCTTCGTAGCCAATCGGCCACGGGCGAAAGGGCGAGCGAACCCGATTGGCCGAAGCAACGGGTCGTTGCCACGACGTTTCCCTCGGCTCTCGCAGCCGCAGACAGGCCCGCGACGAGTCGCGTCTTGCCGACTCCGGCATCACCTGAGACGACGATCAGGCCGCTCTGTCCCTCCCTCGCTTGCTGCCAGAGTCGGAGAAGCAAATCGACTTCGTTGGCTCGACCGACCAATCCTCCGACGCCTGTTCCGGTACGTTCGACTCGGGGGGTGATCGAGGCGTCTGGTCTTGCTGGAGCGGCCTCACGGTCCAGTAACCGGTCGATGAACAGGGTGGTAGCGGAATCTGGGCTCACGCCGAGCTCCCGCTCTAGGAGCATGGCGCAGCGATGGTAGGTGCTCAACGCCGCCGCTCGGTCTCCAGACTCGGACTGGAGTTCCATCAAGACTCGATAGCCCGCTTCTTCCAAAGGCTTGAGTTGAACTCGACGATCAGCAAACCGAGAAGCTCGTCTGCGGTCGCCGGCTGCGCGGCACACCCTTGCTGTCTCATCGCACAAGTCAACGCAAGCCCGTAAGAGGGGCTCACGTTCGTCAAGAACCCACTCTTCATATGACCCGGGCATGAGGTCCCCGCGATATTCGCCGACGGCGGACTCGGCATGTGCCAAGAACCCTGCGGTGTCACCGATCGACTGCGCCTTGAGGGCTGCGCGCCGTTCCCTGTCGAACGACCGGACGTCCACCCGGCATGACGGACAGTCGTTCCAGGTCAACGTCGCAGGCTGGACGCCCAACGAAGGATCTCCAGCGAGCAGTATTCGAAGATTGTGAAGTTCGCGTCGCAAGTTCGTCCGGGCCTGCGCCTCGTTGGAGTCCGGCCAAAAGATCGCAGAAAGATGGCCTCTGCCTTGGGGGACTCCGGCATGCAAGATGAGATAGGCGAGGAGCGCAAACGAACGCGACGAGAAATGTCGAGCGCCATTCTGGGGACCGCCGAGTACGCGTTGCTCGCCGAGAAGACGAATCTCCACGTCTGTGCCTCGAATCTTGTCGATTGCGCTACTCGTCAAGGTTGCCAGCGCTTGATGAGTTCGGGATTGTCATGCGGGTGAAAGGACGGTCAGATCTCAACCTGGTGAGCGGCGGTTCGCCTCAGTCAATGGAGGTGGGTGGCAGACAGCTGAACCGCTCAACCGCTGAATCGCCACATGGAGTGACAGCCTCGTCAGTCTCCATGCGTTCCGCTTTGGAGCTCCTCCCTCATTGCCGTGAACCTCATCTGATGAACGAAGGTTACGGCCCTCTGATCGACCACACCCGTAGAGGATGTCTCTGCCGGAATCGGGTCGCCCGTTCGATGAGGTTTCGGAGGAAAAGCGTGAGCGAATCACGAAGACTCAGCGCGTCACGCTCAGATCCAATCCGAACTGGAGCGTCCTTTTCTGGATTGCGCGCTTCGCTTACGAGCACCACCGTGGGAACGTTGGAGGTGACGGGGTCGCTATCTATGTCAATAGCCGGAAACAGACCCAGAATGACAAGCAACACCACGACGAGTGGCAACAAAAAGCTCCGCGCTCCGGCCTTATCCGAACGGCTCATACGAGGCTTTCGAAATATGGCCTGTACCTGATCATGGAATGCCAGACCACCTAGCATTTTCATGGCATATCTCGACTCTCCCGTGCTGTCAACCAAAGATCGTGCGTTCAGGGCAGCCGTGGACCGAATCCTGGTTTGACGGCAAGTAGGGCCCTGTCGGATGACCTCGCGGGTTTCGTCACGTGCGGCGAGCTCACGCGTTCGCGATGGCATGTCGCCTGGTGAGCGCCATCCGGCAGCTGGGGACAGGCGTCAATCTGGTGACCTCACGCTTTTCAGATTGGTTCTTCCCTTTTGGCGTGGAGATGATCTGATCAGGACGACAAGCAAAAAGTCCTAGTCACCGCGAAGAAATCGGTTGTCGACTGATCATCACTGGAGTGCGCAGTTTCGCGCTGTTTCTCGTTCGTATGGGCACGCTATGGGCACGAAAGAAGAGTCATCTCAAATGCTTGATCGTCGCTCGGTGCTCGTCCCCGAGTGGCGGTCTCAGGTAGTCGATTCGCCTTCATGCTCGGGTTTGGTTTGAAGCGTTAGAGACTGCCCCCGTACGAATCCTCTTTGAGTCAAGACCCCTATTTCCAGGACATCTAGGCGCGACGAATCAACCCGTCATGGAACTGGATGACGGCGTAGGGTTTGAATGGGTTCGGGAGTGACTTCGCCGAAGAGCCGGCCGCGCAGGGTGTAGAGCCGGTCACGCAGGCATGGAGTCGTCCCTGAGTGTCCTCCCGGACCCCCTATCGGGCGTCGAGGAGCAACTGGCTGTAGACGGCGTTGGAGATCTGACGCTTGAGGGATCGAATCGCTTCCTTCTTCGTCTTGCCCTCGGCCACCTTGCGCTCGAAGTAGATCCTGCCTTGTGTGCCGGGATTGCGGATCTGGGTGATCGCTGCCATGTGGAGGTTGTGATTGAGCTTGCGATTGCCCCGCCGTGACACCCGATGCACCACCCGGCCACCAGAGGAGAGTTCGATCGGCGCCGTCCCGTTGTAGGAGGCAGAGGCAACGCGGTTGGCGAAGCGACGTATGTCGCCCGAGTAGCCGATCAAACCAGCGGCCAGCACCGGGCCCACCCCATAGACGTTGGTCACCGACGTCCCCGACGCCTTGACGGCAAGCTTGATGCGGCGGTGAGACTCCTTGGTCTGAGCATCGAGACGGCGCACGTCGTCGAGAAGCTCGAGCACCAAGTCGAAGCGCATCTGTTGGGCCGGCGTCTGTGGACTCAAGTGCGAGAGCAGGGCCTCGGCGTCAGAAACGTAGAGTTCCTTGGCAATTCCGCCCGGAGCGAGCTCGGCGAGCAAGGAGTGGAGACGGCAGATCGTCCGGATCCGCTGGACGCCGATGTCGTGATTGCGCTTGGCCAACAGACGGAGCACCTCTGCGTGGTCCGCCGGCTCGACAGATCGAAGCCGCGGGGAACGCAGGGCGGCGATGGCGATCGAATGGGCATCGTTGGGGTCGTTCTTGTTCGACCGCTCGCTGGCCAGCACCCTGATCCGCGAGGACAAGGTGGCCGGAACGTCGAGGACCTCTTCGCCTCGAGCCACCAGCTGCTGGGCCAGCAGATAACCAAGACCTCCTGCGGACTCGATGGCCCAGGTGCGCTTCTCGAAACACTCGGCCCAATTGATGAGTTGGTCCACCTGGCGACTGGTCGCTCGCACCTTGACGCTCGAGAGCTGGTCTTCGGCTCCGTCGAGCGCCACCGCAGTGTGTGATGCCTTGTGCGGGTCGATGCCGATCATCACATGCATGACTACCTCCTTGTGGTGGTTGGACACCACGGGGGGCACTCCTGCTTGTGGACTCCGGTGCTCGTTCCTCTTTTGAGCCACTCCGTGGCGAAGTCCAGGCGGGAGACTCTTCGAAAGGAAGCCAACCGGACCAGGCCGGCGGCGGGCACTTTGAGAGCTACCCCGCAAGGACCTCTAAACGCTACGGATCACCCGCAACGCCTGCAGGCAGTCTCAAGCAGGCACTTATGGGGCACACCTTGGGCCCGAGCAGAGCGTTAAGCGTCTTGGCTGTGACACTGGTTTCGCTCGCCGACTACCACAAGGAGATCGAAGGCTTGAGCCACGACCTGGAACTTGTCTCTGGAGCCCAACGGGCACCCGAGAAATAGGGGCATCATGGGAGGGAAAATTGAAAGGGGACATCACCATGGAGGTCATTTGCCAGCGCGCTGGTCGCGGGTTCGCGGGATTGGTGTTGATCGGAGCACTCATCGCCAGCGGCGCCGCAACCCTCATGGCGTCGAGTCCTGCAGGCGCAGCCAACCCGGTGCTGTCGGGGGAGTTGTCTTGGGGATTAGAAGCGCTGGGCAACGCCACGGCAACGGAGCCGCAGACCACTCCGCTCAGCGTCTCGCTTCCCGCTGGCGTCACGGCCAGAGCCATCGCGGCCGGGTCCGAAGACGGCTACGCCATCGGCTCAGACGGCAACCTCTACGCCTGGGGCGGTAACGGTTTTGGTCAGCTTGGCAACGGGACGACGACGTCGCAGACCACCCCGGTCCCTGTCTCGCTGCCGGCCGGGGTCACGCCCACGGCCATCGCCGCCGGGGACTTTACGGTGTACGCCATCGGCTCCGACGGCAATCTCTACGCCTGGGGCGATGGCGGTTTTGGGCAGCTCGGCAACGGCACGACGACGTCGCCGCAGACCACCCCTGTCCCTGTCTCGCTGCCCCCCGGGGTGAAGCCCACAGCCATCGCCGCCGCGTCGGATACCGGGTATGCCATCGGCTCCGACGGCAACCTCTACGCCTGGGGCCTGGGCGGTGTTGGTCAGCTCGGTAATGGGACGACGACGTCGCTGCAGACCACCCCTGTCACCGTCTCGCTGCCCGCCGGGGTGAATCCCACCGCCATCGCCGCCGCGTCGGACGTTTTTGGTGGCACCGGCTACGCCATCGGCTCGGACGGCAGACTCTACGCCTGGGGCGATGGCGGTTTTGGGCAGCTCGGCAACGGGACGAGGCCGCCGCAGACCACCCCGGCCCCTGTCTCGTTGCCGGCCGGGGTCACGCCCGAAGCCATCGCCGGCGGGCTGTGGACGGGCTACGCCATCGGCTCGGACGGCAATCTCTACGCCTGGGGCGACGGCACCTACGGTCAGCTCGGCAACGGGACGATGACGTCGCCGCAGACCACCCCG
Organism: uncultured Acidimicrobiaceae bacterium; assembly: GCA_963738135.1. Classification (GTDB taxonomy): domain Bacteria; phylum Actinomycetota; class Acidimicrobiia; order Acidimicrobiales; family RAAP-2; genus Bog-473. The sequence continues at coordinate 292,538 of CAVTVK010000003.1, forward strand.
GCCCCTGTCTCGTTGCCGGCCGGGGTTAAGCCCACGGCCATCGCCGCCGGGCTTTACACCGGATACGCCATCGGCTCGGACGGCAATCTCTACGCCTGGGGCTTTGGCGGTGTTGGAGCGCTCGGCAACGGCACGACGACGGCGGCCCAGACCACCCCGGTCGCTGTCTCCTTGCCGGCCGGGGTGGTGCCGACGGGCCTTGGCCCGGAGAACGCCTCACACGATGGCTTTGCGCTGGTGAGCGTGCCGGGGGCGGCAGCACAGCTGGCGAGCCTCCAACAGGCCGTCGCGGGGGTCGGACCGGGCAAAGTGCTTTCCACCACCGTGGCGGTGGCGCGGATGCTGCTCGCGGCTAACAACGTCCAAGCGACGTGCTTCGTGCTCAAGGTCTTCGTTTTTGAAGTCGCCGTCTTCGCCTTCTTCAAGTCGGTCACCCAGACAACGGCAAACCTGCTGGTTGCCTCGGCCAACCGCATCGAGAACCTTCTAAGTTGCGGGAGCGTCTGACCCAATCGTCCCGTTCATGCCACGGCTGCCGTCACGAACCCCACTGCGGCGGCAAGGTAGAGGATCTGGGCGGACCTTGGCGGTTCGCTTCATCTGGGATTCGTGGTGCGGCCGAGCTTCACGCTGCGCCTACCAAATGGTCGTCCGGGCGCAAGTAGGGGGTTTGGCCCTGCCCCAGAACGCCGGGAAGGTGGCACACTTTGACACTTCGGGGCTACTTAGGCAGGGCAGGGTTAGCTGTCCGGCATTCACCAGTCGTTGTTTTGGATTGCATGAAATACTCTCTTGGAACTTTCAGCGATTCAAGCGGAGGGTGGAGATGAAATTGCTGCGATCCGCAGTCTTGGGGTGGTCGTGGCGGCAGGTCTGGTTGTGTTCGGGCTGGCTGCGTGCACGCCTTTCGGCGCCACACTCAACCGCCCGTCAGACCCCGTGGTGCTCGACGGGAGCGCTCTGCCCAAGCTGCTCGGTACGGACCCGATGGACGTCGTCGCCTTCGCTTGGGATGGGAGCACGTGGCATCAGATACCGGTGCAGGTCGACCAGCGGGATTATGTGAGCCCGGGCCAGATCTACCACCTGCCGACCTCGAGCTATCCGAAGCTCTACAACACGACGACGCCCTACAAGATCCTCGTGTATACGCCGCCGGCAACACTCACGGCGGGGTACACCTCGAGTGGGACGTATACGCCACAGGACTCGGACCCCACATTCGACGGCAACGATGAGCTCTCTTTCCTCGCTCAGAACTCAGGGCAGCAAGTTGGAACCTCAGTCGCCAACCCCAACGGGGTTGACGGGACGACTCGTGAAATGGTCAAGGCCACCGACCCGGTGAGCCCATCAGAGGTCGGTTACGTGTATCTGTTCCACAGTGACACCCTGACCGGCGGTGGTGCGGGCACCGACGGAGTCACATATACGTTTGGTCTCGACTCGGGCTCGTACACCGGAACCTACAAGATGGGCTCGGGATCGCTGGCTCCCAACAATACCTGGGGCTTCAATCCCGAGCACTCGACCGTTTCGACTCCGTCGTACCGGCAGACCTACGGCGACCGGTGGCTCAACAACGGTCTGAGTATCACTGAGCGGGGTTCCACTGGGGCCGACATCCTCGAACGCACCCACTACTACGTGACCAACACGTGCAGCCGAAGCGAGGACACGTTCGATGGCGGTGCGAATAACCCGGGTGAGGGTGCCTTCATCGTGAATATCTCGGGGCCCGTGCGTGCAATCCGCTCATACATCGGCGCAAACAGCTACACGTATACCGTGAACACCGATCTCTTCTACCCCTATCGCGAGGACACCGTCACGGAGTTACGCGGGCACGCCGGCCTTCCGGGATACGGCAGCGCAGATGACTTCGTCACCGGCACGACTGGCTTGACCTACTCGGACCCGGTCAACAGCGGCATCCCCATCGACGGAAAGCCAGACGCCGTCACGCCCATCTCCTATACCACCGGCTCGGCTGCTCCAGCGTCGTGGCAGATGGTCTCCGGCGCTCAGGGTTCCCTCGTGACAGTTCGTTCCATCAACACCGACATCAGCGGGCTCAAAGCAGCCACGGTGTACCAAGACAGCAACCCGGCCTCTCCGCCCCAATGCACCGGCGATACGGCCGCCTGGGGCGAGAACGGCACGAATCTCACCTCCCCGGTTGGCTCTGTCCCGATTACCGACCCCACCTTGACGGCCACTCCGGCGACCTTGGTGCTCGCCCGGTATCGCTACTTCCAAGCCCCCAATCTCCCCACATCGACTGCGGCCAACCTCGAGCGCGCAGGCCCTCACGCCAATCCAGACAACGGTCAGCGGATGAGCAACGCTTTGGTTCACCGTCCGGAGTACCATGCCGTGCGGCGCTAGGAGTACGACAGGCGGCAAAGCGTTTTCGGAAGTGTCGGCAGTGCGAGCTCGCCATCACCCAAAGGCGTCGGAGCGAAACGATGGGAGTTGGATGGTCAACTGCCCAGAGTGCGCCCAGGCCGACGAAGTGCCGATCGGGATCGGAATGGCGCTCGAATCGCAATTGACGGCCGAAAGGCTGATCGAGAACCACCGCGCCGGGACCTACTCGCCGACCTCGCTAGGGGAATTGCTAGCCGAGGCCAACCCTCAAGCCCCGACCCCTACTGAAGCGGGCCTGTTAAGCCGTGTGGCCTTTGCAGTAGCACGATGGTGGGAAGTGCATCGCTCTCTCTTCGCAATCAGAGATGAAACAGGCTCCGGTTTGGTGCCAAGTCTGCCGGACCGCGTACAGATTGACGACGTACCCATGTCCACACCTTCGAATTCTGGAGCGAGTCCACTGCCGCCGGACACTATGTCCCACGAGAAGCAACAAACGAACAACGATTGGGCACGGTTCCCCTTTCGTCAGTCGGTTCTTCCGAGTAATACGAGGCGGCCCCGGCCCGAACTAGCGGGCCGGGGTCGTCTCACGGGTGGCGCGCCGCTGGGAGGTACAAGGTGGGGCCTCCCTGGGGGATTGGCGGGATCCCGGCGAGCCAGCGAAAGTGTGACACGCAGTGCAACCTTTTGACAACGGACGCACAACCTCAGAGCCGGCGGCATTTGTTGACCTGGGGATTGTGGGCAGAAACCCTAAGACGAGGTGGCGCGCGATCGACCCCCCGGGGGGGTTGGGTCAGGATCGAACCGGCCACCTTTGCCGGCTGATCACCCCTCACCGTGGGGCATCTCGCTCCGGTGGCGCCTTCAACTTGCCTCCTCTGGACACGAGGTGGACGATCTCTATGGGATGGGTCCCACTAAGACCAGCAAGATCCTGGCTGCAAAGCGACCACATATGATTCCGATCCTCGACGATGTCGTTCGAGAGGCCCTCTGCGGTCGTCGCCGCCGGCGTGAGGTGGAACACGAGTACTGGAGTCTCTGGCGCAAAGAGCTTCGAGGTGGGTGCTGAGCTACGAAACGCGGTGGAGTCAGTTCGCTCGGACGCGGACTACGACAGCTCCATCTCGGTGCTTAGAGTGATCGATATCGTCGTGTGGAACCTGGACGGTTGACTTCACTGTGGCCGGATCTCGATCATCTTGGGTCCAGCTCGACGGTGAGCCCTTTCGGCTGATCCCATACGGAGCCGAACTCGCCGATGACGGCAAGGACCTGTTCTCCAAGCCCTGTCATTTGTGTGGTGCGCAGCCTCGTCATCCTCATTCCGACGACTGCCCCATGGGCTCCGGACTTCCCTTCCAGTGCCCGGAACTATGCCGCGTCTGTGGATGCCACATCGGGGAGCTCCACACGTTGAACTGCGGCATCGAACAATGTCCCTGCTGCGGAGGGCAGTACGCATCATGTGCCTGTAGCGGCAGTGAAGATCAGGCAGTCGGGGAAGAGGATCCGGCCGATGATCCCGGCTCCCCCTGAAGGTAAGGATTCTTGGATCCTGACCGCGGCGAAGAGTTCATTGAGCTGCAGATCGGAATGCGTTTCCAAACCCTATGGGCACGTAGTGGGCACGAAATCCGGAGCCCAAAACCGGCCCTTGACCAAAAGCGCCTCTGAACTGGGACTTTCCGGTGGTCGGGACCGGCGTCGATCCGGTGACCTCACGCTTTTCAGGCGCGCGCTCTACCAACTGAGCTACCCGACCGGGTAACCGAATTCCGCCCGCCCGGGAGGCGGGGTCGGAACTCGGCAGCGGACCTGACGGGATTTGAACCCGCGACCTCCGCCTTGACAGGGCGGCGTGCACTCCGAGCTGCACCACAGGTCCGTGGCATTGGCCGTCACGCTCCTCGGTCCGGACTTTCCGGCCGCTGAGCAGCCCTTCACTGTAGCCCGTCCGCGGTTCAGTCCCCACTCGCGGAACGGCGCAGGAATAGGCCTCTAGGGGGTGGCGGCGCGGAGCGTGGTGACGCCAGCCTCGAAGGCCGAGAATCTCGCTTCGCCGAGTGCGTCTGCCAGTGCGGACAGCGCAGAGACGGTCGGTGATCGCTTCTGCCTCGTCGTGCCGGTCCCTGATGCCGGCGAAATCTGGAAAGGGCTCGGGCCAGCCGAAGAACTTCGCCTGGCCGGGGCCTTCATTGGTCAGGATCGCCTCAAGGGGAGACAATCCGACCGCCGTGGTGGCGACCAGGTGGATCCCGCCCCGCCACTCCCGCAGCATCTGCATCAGTTGGGCTGCCCGGCCTGCGGGCGAGTCGGACCGATCGGCATCCCGCCAGCCGACGAAGAGAGGGATGGCGGATCCCTCGAGTCCGTCCACCAACTCCTCGGCAACGGCGGCGATTTCCTCCACGCCCTCGACGTCGGAGTACTGCTTCTCGCCCCATCTTCCGTGCGCCTCGGCCATCCGGGCCGCTGCGCTGGTCGGGCTGGCAACTGCGACGCCTTGGGTGTACATGGCCTGCACCGCGCCTGGAGCGAACCAACCGAAAGCAGAGGTGACGACGTCGACGCCGACGTCTCCGAGCATGCCACCGCGGCCTGCAAAATAGAAGGCGAAGGGGTTGGGCCAGCCCCATTCCGCTGCCCACGCTGCAATGTCGGGACTCATGTACGCCGAGGTGCCGATGTCGTGAATGGGGACTGACGTCGCCTTGACCACTGCGAGCGCGGCGTCGTGTTCTGGGGCTGACATGGAGCCTGTTCGGTTCAGCTCGGTTCGAACGGGACCGACGATGCCGTCCGAAGGACACGCCGCATACCCGGGAATGGTCCCGACCACCGCTTCCATGAGCCGCGCCAAGTCGGTCACGACCGTGTCGAGATGTGTGAACCGGTCATCGAGAAGACCGACCACGCTGGCGAGTTCCGGTGAAACCTCTTGCAGCGATCGGGTGGCCTTGGGGAGCTCGCTGGCCAACTCTATGGCGACGCCGCTGAGCCGTTCGGTGAGGCCGCGCAGTGCTGAAGCCGATTCGGAGAGCGACGGGAGCGATGCGTCCAACATGCCAACCGCCTGCTCCAGCCCAGAGACAGCACCCGAGATGCCGAGAGCGGCGAAGTCGATACCGGAGCCTGCCTTGTTGACCCCCCGATCGAGCTGGTCCAGCAGGGTCATCAAGCGATCCATCCGCTCGGTCACTTCGTTGATGGCGTCGAGCGTCGCTAAGGCGGAAGAGGGAAGTCGGAGCACCGCCCCGGGGAAACCGATCAGCGTTTCGAGAAAGGACGGAGATTCCACGTCTTGATCATGGGTCGAATGAGCCTGGGTGTCCAGCACCACGGCTGCGCTGGCCCTGGGTGGATATATTGGACCAATGTTTCGAAACGAAGCTTCGAAAACTCTCCCAACGCGGAGGATCTGATGCCTCGTGCAAAGCAACGCACCCCGGAGCTGAAAGAGCGGGTCGTCGCCGTGGCCCTCGATCTCTTGGACGAAGAAGGGGCGGCAGGGTTCACGGCCCGGTCCCTGGCCGCACGGGCTGAGACATCGGCTCCGGCCCTGTACGAGTTGTTCGGAGACAAGTCGGGAGTCGTCAGCGAGCTGTACTTCGAGGGTTTCCGACTGCTCTCCCGGGGAGCTGTCGGCGCTGGCTGAAACCTCTGACCCGGTCGCCGATCTGTGGGCCCTCGCCGCTGCGTTCCGTCGGTTCGTCCGGGCCAATCGAGAACTGGCAGAGGTCATGTACGCCCGGCCCTTCACCGAATTCTCGCCTGGTCCCCAAGAACTGGCCGCGACGAGTTCGGTCTCTCTTGCTGATTGCGGGCCAGGTGCGGCGGTGCATCGAGGCGGGACGCCTACGTGGTGACGAGAACGACGTCGCTCACGTGCTGGTGGCAGTGCTCCAGGGCATGGCGTTCGCCGAAACCGCCGGTCGTCTCGGAACCGCAACGGAATCGGTCGAACGCCGTTGGCGGCTCGCGGTCAGTACGACCCTCAATGGATTCGGCGTGCGGGCCTAGTCAGGTTGCCGCGGCCGGTCCCGCCGGAGGGAGGACGCTCGTTTGGTGAGGAGCGATTGATACAGGGTCGCGGGCAGCCGCGACACTAAATCGATCACCTTGGCGTCAGGACCAATGAGCGCGCGGCGACGATGGCGGCGGACGGCAGTAAGGATCTGCGCTGCGGCCTTGTCGGGAGATGGTGATGAAGGCACGCTCAAGATCTCTGACGGCACTTTCGGGGTCCCCGGCGAAGGCCTGCACACTCGCGTCCAGACGCGCGTTGCGCGCGATGTTCGTCTTGACCCCTCCCGGGTGGACAGTCGTCACTGAGACATTGGCGCCTTCGATTTCGAGTTCCATGCCCAACGAGTCGGAGAACCCGCGAACGGCAAACTTGGCGGCGTTGTAGGCGGACTGGGAGGGCACGCTGATGAGGCCGAACACGCTCGAGACGTTGACGATGTGACCTTCGCCGGAAAGCTTCAGATACGGCAAGAAGGCCTTCGACCCGTAGACCACTCCCCAGAAGTTGATGTTCATCAGCCATTCGAAATCACCGTAGGACATCGACTCGACCGTGGAGCCCAGGGCCACGCCGGCGTTGTTGATGATGAGGTTGACCCTGCCGTGATCGCTCACGACGCGCTCGGCCCACGCATACACGGAGTCCCGATCGGCGACATCGAGGTGCTGGGCCGTGACCTTTACCCCGAAGCCCTCGCAGCGAGCCACCGTCTCGGCCAAGCCAACGTCGTCGATGTCGCTGAGCGCGAGATGCGCACCTCGCCGCGCCAGAGCGTCGGCGAGTGCGCGTCCGATGCCCGAACCGGCCCCCGTGATGGCGGCGACACGGCCCCTGAAGTCCTTCATCAGATCTCCTCTGTCACGCTGGGGAGCCGGCGGGCTCGAGGGTCTCGTCCGGCGTCCACGAACTCGAGAACTCCATGAAAGAATCATTCACGGCGCCCATCTTCAGGGCCCGGTAGTCGCGCAGGTAGCTCTGGTCCACCTTCCACGGGTGCGTCGTTCCCTGCTTCGGCAGAAGGTGGGCCGAGCGGAGGATGTACCCGGAATGAAGCCCCAGAATCGGGCCAGACCCCGTGGCGGCGTTCACGTCGCGCGCGACGCACTGGGTGAAGCCTTGCGCGCGCATGTGGTTCAGCAGGCGGCAGACATAGTCGCAAGTAAGGTCGCATTTCAGCGTCCATGACGCGTTGATGTAGCCGATTGCGATGGCCATGTTGGGCACGCCCTCGATCATCATCCCCTTGTAGATGAGCCGCGTCGCGGGATCGACATCCGCTCCGTCCACGCTGAGCGCTATGCCACCGAGGAAGAGCAGCTCGAGTCCGGTGGCGGTCACGATGAGGTCGGCTTCGATTTCATTGCCGCTGCGTGAGAAGGAGGCCCTTGGCCGTGAAGCGCTCGATCTGGTCGGTGACCACCGAAGCTGCTCCGGATGAGATCGCCTTGAAGAGGTCCCCGTCCGGCACGGCGCAGAACCGTTGGTCCCACGGGTCGTAGCGGGGGGTGAAATGGGTCGCGATGTCATAACCGGAAGGAAGCTGGCGCTCCAGGCCCTTGAGCAGCATCCGGCGTACCAGCTTGGGGTACTTCCGGCTCACTTGGTAGAAGACCTGCGCCACCATGGCGTGGAACCACTTTGCGGCCGTCCCGGCCTGCTGCGCTGGAAGGATCTTGCGCAACACCCCGACGACGGGGCTTTTCTCCGGCAGGGATGCGACGTAGCTGGGGGAGCGCTGCAGCATGGTGACATGGGCGGCGGAGCGCGCCAACGCGGGAACGAGTGTGACCGCGGTCGCCCCGCTGCCGATGACCACGATCCTCATGCCGGCATAGTCGAGCCCTTCGGGCCACGCCTGCGGGTGCACGATGGTGCCGGCGAAGTCGTCCATCCCCTCGAAATCGGGCAGGTAGCCGTGGTCGTAGCGGTAGTAGCCGGTGCAGGAGAAGAGGAAGGAAGTCGTGATCTCGACTGTTTCGTCGGTGTCCGTCCGATTGGCTGTGAGGTGCCAGAGCGAGTCGGTCGTCGACCAGTTCGCAGCGGTGATGCGGTGGTTGAAGCGGATGTGGCGGTCGACCCCTGATTGTTTGGCGGTGTCCTTGACGTACTGCAATATGGAGTCGCCGTCAGCGATCGATTTCTCACCGTCCCAGGGCCGGAAGGAATAGCCCAGGGTGTGCATGTCCGAGTCAGAGCGCACACCCGGATAGCGAAAGAGGTCCCAAGTCCCCCCGATGGCGTCGCGCGCTTCGAAGATTGCGTAGTGGGCCCAAGGGCACTCCGTCTGGAGGTAGCGGCCGGCACCGATCCCCGACAATCCGGCGCCCACGATCACCACGTCGAGGTGCACCGCGCCTGCTGTTGTGGAATCCATCTGGCTCTCGCTCCCTTCAGCTCGTCCTTGAAGGCGCCGTCCGTACAGAAGGGGCCTTGTTGAGTTTCCCTCAACTCTGTTGTATCGCTCTGGGGGCAGACGTCTTGCGGTTGTCACCCGTGCGTCGGTCGGGGCGCAGGGCCAACCGGGAGTATCCGCGCCGCCGCCGGCGGCGGAGCCTGGGCCGCTCTGCCCCGACCATCCTGGGCGGGCTGGCTTGTGTCGTCCCTGGTCCCAGAGGAATCAGGTCTTCCTGATTCATGACCCTGACGTTAACGTTAAACTTCTCTGGGTGAGTGCGGGCACCCTGACCAACGGCAACGGCTCGGCCCCTTCGACGGCCTTCCCCGGGTCGGGCCCGTCCTCGTACCGGTGGATCGCGCTGACAACGGTGACCCTGGGCACCCTCATGGTGTTCATCAACCAGTCGATCGTCCTCATCTCGCTCCCCGACATCTTCCGCGGTATTCAGCTCAATCCGCTCACCCCCGGCAATACCGGCTATCTGCTCTGGATGTTGATGGGATTCACGGTCGTGTTGGCCGTACTGGTGGTCACTCTGGGCCGTGTCGGGGACATCTTCGGCCGGGTCAAGATCTTCAACCTCGGCTTCATAATCTTCACCGCCTTCTCGCTGCTGCTCGCCGTGACCTGGCTCACGGGGACAGAGGCCGCCATCTGGCTCATCACCATGCGCATCGGGCAGGGGGTTGGAGGAGCCATGCTGTTCGCCAACTCGTCAGCCATCATCACCGACGCCTTTCCTGCTGATCAGCGAGGACTCGGCCTGGGGATCAACAACACGGCGGCCATCGCAGGCTCATTCGTCGGGCTGGTCCTCGGAGGCGTGTTGGCGCCCGTCGAGTGGCATCTGGTTTTCCTGATTTCGGTTCCGGTCGGCATCCTCGGCACCATCGTCGCCTACGTGAAGCTGGAGGAGAAGGGAGTTCGGTCGCCGGCCAAGATCGACTGGGTGGGCAACGTCACGTTCGCCTTCGGGCTCATCCTCGTGTTGATCGGGATCACATACGGCCTCCTGCCCTATGGCGGGCACTCCATGGGTTGGACCAACCCGAAGGTGCTGGCCGAGATCCTCGGTGGCGTCGTCGTGTTGATCATCTTCGGCATTGTGGAGACCCGGGTGAAGCAGCCGATGTTCAAGCTTTCCCTCTTCCGCATCCGCGCTTTCTCGGCCGGCAACGTGGCCAGCTTCCTCGCCTCACTGAGTCGCGGCGGACTGACGTTCATGCTGATCATCTGGCTGCAGGGAATCTGGCTCCCGCTCCACGGCTACAGCTTCTCGGAGACGCCGTTGTGGGCCGGCATCTACATGATTCCGTTGACCGTCGGGTTGCTGGCGGCGGCGCCTCTGAGCGGCATGCTGGCGGACCGTTACGGTGCCCGGCCGTTCGCGACCGGCGGGTTGGTGCTGGCCGCGCTCACCTTCATCCTCCTCAGCTCGTTGCCCGTCAACTTCTCCTATGTCGTGTTCGCCGCACTCATCTTCTTGAACTCCGTGGGCATGGGCATGTTCATCGCGCCGAACCAAACGGGCATCATGAACAGCCTGCCGGCGAACCAGCGCGGCGCCGGTGCGGGCATGGCCGGGACCTTCAACGCGTCGGCTCAGGTCCTCTCCATCGGGATCTTCTTCACCCTCATGATCCTGGGGTTGGCCTCGACTCTCCCATCCGCCCTGTACCACGGCCTTCTCGCCCAGGGGGTCAGCCCGGCGGTCGCAACGAAGGTGTCCCACCTGCCCCCTGTGGGGAGCCTCTTCGCCGCCTTCTTGGGATACAACCCGATGCAGGTGCTCCTGGGCCACGCCGAGTTGGCGCACCTGCCACATGCGAGCGCCCAGTACCTGACCAGTCGCCAGTACTTCCCGCACCTCATCGCACCCGCCTTCTCGAAGGGCCTGACCGAGGCCTTCTCGTTCGCGGCCGGTGCGTGCCTCCTGGGAGCACTCGCGTCGCTGCTCCGCGGTGGCAAGTACCACCATGAGGATGAGCAGGCCGAGCCACATGACGATTGGGTTCCGGCGCAGGAAGCGGTGGCCGAGACCGAGTCCGAGACCTTGCTGGTGGATTGAGGTGGCCGTCTCGACGCAGCGCAAAGAGACGACAACGCCCGCCCTGAAAGAGGGCGGTGACTCCGGCATCCGGATCAGTGACGCGGCAACACGGGTCGGAGTCTCGGCCCGCACCCTGCGCTACTACGAGGAGCTCGGCCTGCTCACGCCGTCGCTGTACACGCCGGGCGGGGAGCGTCGCTACACGCCAGAGGACCTCACCCACCTACAGCGGATCCTCGAGTTGCGCGAGGTGCTCGGTATGAACCTCGAGGAGATCCGTGAATTCCTGGCCCTCGAGACGAGGCTTGACGAGCTCCGGGCCTCCTATCGCGCGACGAAGGATGCGACGAGCCAGAAGGCGTTGGCCGAGCAGAAGGCCACTCTGCAGGAGGCCCTGGTCCTGAACGAGTCGTTGGCGGAACAGATCAGTACCAAGCTGGCCCGCATGGACGGCTTTCGGGCCAAGCTGCGGAGCGATGCCCAACGGTGCCGGGAGCTCCTGACCGAATTCGAGTAGTCCTCCTTGCTTGACCCAGATCCCTGGGGACAGGCCCCCGGAACGGTGCGTACGCTGGCGACGTGGCCTATGACGAGGAACTGGCGCAGCGCATCAGGGCGTTGGTCGGCGCTCGGCGCGGGGTCACCGAGAAGAAGATGTTCGGCGGTCTGGCCTTCCTCGTCGGAGGGAATATGGCCATAACGGCAAGCAGGCTCGGTGGCATATTGGTCCGGGTCGAACCCGAGCAGTCGGATCGCTTGGTGGCCACCACGCGAGCCTCGGTGGCCGTGATGCGAGGCCGTCCGATGGCGGGTTGGCTGCGCGTCGAGGCGAAGGATCTCAGGACCAAGCGCCAGCTCGTGAAGTGGGTCGACCTTGGGATCGGCTTCGCGCAATCGCTGCCAGCCAAGGCATAGCTGTCCGTCATGACGCTCGCCTGCCTGTGACCCGGCCGATCGCCACCGTCGCACCCGCTGCAGCGCCGCCGAGCGTCGCGGGCTGGATCCGCTCCAAGGACCCCGATCTCCTTGTCGTCAAGCGCTCGGTCAGAGCCGCCGTCATCATGCCGTCGGTGTTCGCTCTCACCCACTTCGCGTTCTCGAACCCACAGGTCGACCTGTTCGGGGCCTTCGGTTCGTTCGCGCTCCTTCTCCTGGTCGAGTTCACCGGGCGGCCCCAGGTCCGCCTCGCCTCCTACGGGGGCCTCTATGTGGTGGGCGCCTGTTTCGTGGCGCTCGGCACCTTTGTCTCGACGCACAAGGTGGCCGCGGTTGTGACGATGGGAGTCGTCGGCTTTGCCGTGCTGTTCGCCGGGATCGTGGCGCCTCAGGCGGCCACGGCGACGACGGCAGCACTGCTCACCTTCGTCCTGCCCGTCGCGGTAGCCCAGCCTGTGTCCGCCATCGGGCCGAGGCTCCTCGGTTGGACCCTCGCTGCCGTCTTCTCCATTACGGCCTGCATGTTGGTGTGGCCCCCTCCCTGGCATGACAATCTTCGGCGCCGGCTCGCGGCGACCATGTTGGCGGTCGCCCGTCTGGCCGACGCCCGCTGCCGCGGGATCGACGACGGACGGCTCCACGCCGACGTCACCTCCGAGCTGCAGCAGCTCCGCACACAGTTCTCTGGCACGCCGTACCCTCCGACCGGTGCTGCATCGGGAGCGGTGGCACTCTCCAAGCTCGTGGGGCGCGTCGAATGGGTCGCTGGGAACAGCGCCATGATCGGCGGCGAACATTGGGCAACGGAGCCACCTTCGGCGCGAGCAGTCAACGAGCAGGTGGCTGCCACGCTCCACAAGGCGGCCGCGCTGATCTGTGACGGGGAGGGCCACCCGGTCCACGACCCGGTGCCTATCGAAGCAGTGCAGCAGTCCACCCGGAGGCTGGACCAGCTGATGACCGCGGCCCTCGATGCCGACGTGAGCTCCGTGGCCGAAGCAGAGACGGCTCTGCCGGCAGGCGCCGATCCATCACCCGCGGCGGTCGACGGCGAAAGCATCGCCGGTGCGCTCGACCCAGGGTTCCATGCCCGCGCGCTCGGCATCGCCACGGAGCTGGTGGCCGATGCCGCGCTCGAGGCGGCTGGCGCCGATCCGGTGACCGATCGCCGCCTCGGCATGGTCGAAGACTCGGCCCCACAGGCTCTGGCCCATCGGCTCCTTTCGCACTTGTCCTTCCGCTCCATCTGGTTCCGCAATGCCCTGCGCGGTGCGGTTGGGCTCGCCCTCGCGGTGGCGGTGGTCGAGATGACCAACGTCTCCCACGGGTTCTGGGTGGTGCTCGGGACCATGTCGGTCTTGCGTTCCAGTGCCGTCGGCACGGGCTCGACGGCCTTGCGTGCCGTCGGGGGCACGGCCCTGGGGGTCGTCGTGGGGTCGGCCATCATGATCGGGCTCGCCGACCATCTGGTGCTTCTCTGGGTGCTCCTTCCGGTCGTCGTCCTCTTCTCCGGTATGGCGACTTCGATGATCTCCTTCGCCGCCGGCCAGGCCGCCTTCACGCTTCTGGTGATCATCCTGTTCAACATCATTGAGCCTCTCGGATGGAAGGTCGGGCTGACGAGGATCGAGGACGTCGCAATCGGATGCGGCGTCAGCATCGTCGTCGGACTGCTCTTCTGGCCCCGAGGTGCGACCGCCGCCCTCGGGCGGGCGCTCTCGACCGCGTTTGCCGCCAGCTCCGCCTACCTGGCCGACGCGGTCGAGCGGTTGACGACCACGTGCCGGGATGTGGACACCGACTCCAGCCAGCGCGCTTCACACAACGCCTACCTCCTGTGCGATGACGCCTATCGCCAGTTCTTCGCCGAACGAGGGGCCAAGGTGGTGTCGGTGGAGACGATCTCCCGGCTCTTCACCGGGTCGAACCGGCTCCGACTGGCGGCCTTCACGCTCGCCACGCTTCCCGTGCGACCTCCCGCCGCCGGCCAACGAGAAGTCGAGTCAGTTGCAATCGCCGAGGCCGTCCTGCGTGACTCCTATGCCGCCTCTCACCGGTGGTACGAGCGGTTCGCCGACCTGCTGGCCGACCGCACCGAAACGCTCGACGAACCGCCACCCCATGGCGAGGTCCTCCATGACGTCCTGCGCAAGGCCTTCGAGGACGTTCGGGAGCAACAACGGTCCGACCGGCTCCAGACGACGCTGCAGATGCTGTGGGCAGACGAGTTGTTGGAGAACCAGAGTCAGCTGCAGAGCGACCTGCAGGGGTCGGCCGATCTCTTCATGCGGGGGAAGCGACGCGGGCGGCTCATTTAGGAACCACGGGCGCGGCCGCCCGGGCGGCGTGTCCGTTCGCATCCGGTGATCCGTGGGGATGATTCCCTACGATGGGGCCGACATTCGGCGGAGGGGCGGAGTCGCGGCGAACGCGGAGAGGGAGCTGAGGGCGCTGAGGGTCACACATGCAAAGAGGGCCGCCTTTGTCGGGAGCGTGGTTATGGTGTGCGGGCCGTTGCTCGGTGTAGCTGGTGCCGGTGCCGCGACCACCACCACGACAGCCGCCCCGCAACCTTCCACGACAACGACGACCGGTCTTCCGACCACGACGTCGAAGCCACGAGCGACGCGCGACGACGACCACAAGCACACCGCCTGTCCCAGCACCGCTCGGGTCGTCGACCACGACCACCGAGCCGCAGCATGTCGTCAACCAGCCCAACCTGAACGCCCTGACGCCACACGTCCTGCCATTGCACGGTTCCGGCGTGCAATACCAGAACAGCAGCGGGGTTTCGTCGCGTGACTTCGGCCCGAATGTCCCGAGTTACCTGAGTTCGCCGGGCGGGCCTTATCTCTTCGACTCCAACGGACGGGTCATCCTCCTCCACGGCGTGAACGTCGTGTACAAGCACGCGCCTTACATCGCGTACCCCGATCCGGGCCAGCCGTGGAACTTCGACGCGACGGATGCAGCACGGATGCAGCGCCTCGGTTTCAACGTCGTGCGGTTGGGCATCGAATGGCAGGCACTGGAACCGGGGTCCGGCGGACCCAACCAACCCCAGGTCTGCACACCCGGCGCACCCGGCAACGCGCACGAATGGAATCGAGCCGTCGCCGAGCAGTACCTCACCCACGTCGCCGCCACCGTCAAGCTGCTGGCCAAATACGGGATCTACACCCTGCTCGACATGCACCAGGACGTGTACAACCAGAATTTTCGTGGTGAGGGAGCGCCCAATTGGGCCGTGTGCACGGACAACGTGCCGATCGTCCCGAAGGGCGGGCGGTGGTCGAGCAACTACTCCAACCCCACGCTCCAGACCGCCGTGGCGCACTTCTGGAGCAACGACGTCGTGGGGAACCTTCAGGGCAACTACGACCTCGTTTGGAAGACGGTGGCCCAGTACTTCAAGAACGATCCCTGGGTGGTCGGGTACGACCCGTACAACGAGCCCTTCTCCACCGAGACCCAGACGTCCTCGGAGTCGACGTTCACTGGACAGCTGGAGTGCTTCTACATCGGCAAGGCGCATGCCGCCTCGGCGCCATTGGCCAACGGTGCGGGCGCCCTGAACTGTCCGCCCGGCGACCCGGACAACGGCGTGATCCCGACGCTCCAGTCGGTCGACAGCCATCACCTGACCTTCGTCGAGCCGGACATCTACTGGGTGACCGGAGGGAACATCCCGTCCGAGCTCGGGCCGTTGCCCTTCAAGCGCATCGTGTTCAATTTCCACACCTACTGCGGCGACCGCAGCCCGGTCACGGGCAACCCGACCGATCTCCTCAAGTGCCTGCAGTCCGAGGAGACAGCGGCCTCGGAGCAGGACGTCACCCGCCTCTCCATGAGCTCGGCGTCACAGCCCAGCGGACCCGCCGTCTTCATGAGCGAGTTCGGCGCGACGACGAGCATCCCGTTGGCCGGGTTCGATGTCGAGGCGGCCGGATTGAGCCAACTGAGCTGGATCTACTGGGCGTGGAAGTACTACGACGATCCGACGGGCTCGTCGGCCGAGGGTCTCGTGGAGCCCGACGGGTCGTACTCACCGATCGTGACGGTTCTCTCCCGGACCTATCCGCAGGCGGTCGCGGGCGATCCCAATTCCGTGATCTTCAACCCGTTCACGGGGGCCTTCAACATGGTCTATGCACCGACGGTGGCGGCGAACGGCGTCACGACCATTGCGGTCGCAGCCTCCCAGCACTACCCGAACGGGTGGTGTTCTGCCGTCAAGGGCGGCCGCATCACCTCGAAGCCCGGAGCGAGCCATCTCACGGTGCAGACCGTCGGGCACCCGGCACAGGTGTACGTCACCGTGACTGCGGGGGCGTGCCCGTTGTCGTGAACGCTATGCGCTACGAAGCTTCCTGGCTGTGCACGTCGAAAGAGATGGGCAAGAGGTAGCTCACGTAGAACGTGTGCACCGTGAGGCCGGGGTAGGAAAGGTCCTCGCGGCGCTCGATGGAGACCCGGTCGTCCTTTTCGGCGTAGCGCTCACAGGCCTCACGAGTCTCATCGACGTCCTGGCGGGACTCGAGCAACAGCCCGAGGTGGTCGGACCCTGGCGCTTGCAGGGGCCGATCACTCTCCAGCACCTGAATGAATTGGTCCGAGCCGCACATCAACAGGCGGCAGGGCCGCCCGGCCACCTCGATGTCGAAACCACTCCACCCGAAGATCGAGCCGTAGAAGCTGTCGAGCTCCTCACGCAGCGTCGCGGTCAGGCTGCCCACCGGCACCGTCAGCTCCATGTGGTCGAACCGCATCGTCCCCAGCCTCCTCGTCGTCGGTTCTCGGACAGTCTGTCCGAAATGAGTCCGGACCTTACGATCGCTCCATGCTCTGCACATCGAAGTAGATCGGCAGGAGGTACTTGACGTAGAAGGCATGCACGGTCAGCCCCGGATAGGCGAGGTCCTCGTACCGCTTGATCGATACCCGGTCGTCCTGTTCGGCGTAGTGCTCGCAGGCCTCGAGCAGGTCGTCCACCTCTTGGCGGGTGTCCTGCAACAGGCCGAGATGGTCGTAGCCGGGCGAGCTCATCGGCCGCTCGCTCTCCGCCAGGAGGAGGGAATTGATCAGGATCGGGCATGAGGAGGTGACAGGACTGCCCCACCACGTCGGTGTCGAGACCCTTCCAGCCGAAGATCGAACCGTAAAAGGTGTCGATCTCCCCGCGAAGCGTCGCCGTCAGACTGCCAATCGGAAACGTCAGCTCCATGTGATTGAACCGCATTGCCCCGTCCCTTCGTCATGTCTTCTCCGGCGCTCAGTCTGGTCGAACCGGGGCCACGTTGCTGTTCCCCTGCCGGCTCGATGCCCGGCGCGGCCAGCGACCTCCCCGGCCCCGATTGGGGCTGGGGCTACCGTGGGTCCGGATCGAGCAAGCGCTCCCATCACAGCGAGGACGGCAATGCCACTGGTCAACAATGCGGTGTACGTCGACGGCCGACGCAGTGCCGATCCTCGGAGCCTCGACGAGACCTACGAAGTGCTTCGCGAGCGACGGGGCATGGCCTGGATCGGCCTCTACCGTCCCGACGTCGCGGAGATCCACTCGGTCGCCCACGAGTTCGACCTGCACGAACTGGCCGTCGAGGATGCGGTGGCGGCACACCAACGGCCGAAGCTCGAGCGATACGGCACGACGCTCTTCATCGTGTTGCGGCCGGCCCGGTATCTCGATGCCGAGGAGACCGTCGAGTTCGGGGAGTTGCACGTCTTCACGGGGGAGGACTTCGTCGTGACCATCCGTCACGCCGAGACCCCCGACCTGGCGCTGGTGCGCAAGCGCTTGGAGGAGACGCCCGAACTGCTGCGGCTGGGCCCCGAGGCGGTGCTCTACGCCATTTTGGACCAGGTGGTCGACGAGTACGGCCCGGTCGTGAACGGGCTGGAGAACGACATCGACGAAATCGAGGATCAACTCTTCAGGGGCGACCCCGCAGTGACCCGGCGCATCTACGAGCTGTCACGCGAAGTGATCGAGTTCCAGCGGGCCACGCAACCCCTAGGCCCGATGCTCGACGCCTTGGAAGCGGGATTCGAGAAGTACGGGGTGGACCTCGAGCTCCAGCGCTACCTGCGTGACGTCAAGGACCACGTCATCCGCATCGTCGAACGGGCCGACGCGTTCCGCACGCTGCTGCAGAACGCGCTGACCGTGCATAGCACGCTGGTCAGCCAGCAGCAGAACGACGAGATGCGGGCCCTGACCGAGACGAGTGTCGCGCAAAACGAAGAGGTCAAGAAGATCTCGGCCTGGGCCGCCATCTTGTTCGCTCCGACCCTTGTCGGCACCGTGTACGGCATGAACTTCGAACACATGCCCGAGCTCCACCTCTACTACGGGTACCCCCTTGCGCTCGCCCTCATGGTGGTGACGTCGACGTCCCTGTACGTCGTCTTCAAGCGCAAGGGCTGGCTCTGACACACGCGGGCCCCGGACCGTGGCGCTTCGGAGCCCGGAGTGCGGCCGTGCCACCTGGCCGCGGCGCGTTAGCGTGGCCGACGCAGAAGCGTAGGTCACGAGGGGACTAGCGACCGCCGCCTTGACCACATCGGGGGGCGAGGCCGTGACCGAAGACCTTGGAGAACCAAAGCATGGCCGTGGAAACCACCGAGAGCACGATGGCGAAGAACACCCCGTGCGTCGAGGTCCTACGGAGCGCGGGGTGTTCTTCGGCTGCTCGCGCTCGTCCAGGTCGGCGACGAGCCCGCTATTCCCGATTCCTTCGAGTCCTCCGGTGGAGCAATTGCGAACTCATCTCGTTGCAACGACTGAGCGACTTCCAGCCACCCCTCACCACGTCGCCGCCGTCCGAGGACCACGAGGAGGGACCCCAAGAGAACCATGACGAGGGCCAAGAGCCACTCGAACGAAATTGCTGCTCCCGTGAAGGCTAGTGACGTAGGGGTCTCAGATGCAGAGGTGGGTGGAGTCGCGGTGGATGGCGAACTCGGTGGTGAGGCTGCTGCGGGGTTCGTCGATGCAGCGGTTGTCGGACTTGGAGCCACGGGGGGGCTGGCGACCACGTAGAAGATACCCACGCCAGTCCCACCACTCGGCACGGTAACCGGCTGGGTAGCCGTGCTCCCCGACGAGTTCGGCGTCGAGGAACCACTACAGACGACGAGCGTGTAGCCCGCCGGGGCGGTCGCCGTCACGGTGTACATACCGGCACCAACCTGTGTCGGAGCCAGCGGGTTGGGCGTCGCCGAGACGGTCGTCGGCCCGCTCGCCGCCAGGGTCCCGCCCGACACCTCGGTGGTGGTCGGGTTGCTGTTGCCACACAGATAGATGTGGCCGGAGAGGGTCTGGGTCACCGGAGTGACGTAGAAGATACCCACGCCAGTCCCACCACTCGGCACGGTAACCGGCTGGGTAGCCGTGCTCCCCGACGAGTTCGGCGTCGAGGAACCACTACAGACGACGAGCGTGTAGCCCGCCGGGGCGGTCGCCGTCACGGTGTACATACCGGCACCAACCTGTGTCGGAGCCAGCGGGTTGGGCGTCGCCGAGACGGTCGTCGGCCCGCTCGCCGCCAGGGTCCCGCCCGACACCTCGGTGGTGGTCGGGTTGCTGTTGCCACACAGATAGATGTGGCCGGAGAGGGTCTGGGTCACCGGAGTGACGTAGAAGATACCCACGCCAGTCCCACCACTCGGCACGGTAACCGGCTGGGTAGCCGTGCTCCCCGACGAGTTCGGCGTCGAGGAACCACTACAGACGACGAGCGTGTAGCCCGCCGGGGCGGTCGCCGTCACGGTGTACATACCGGCACCAACCTGTGTCGGAGCCAGCGGGTTGGGCGTCGCCGAGACGGTCGTCGGCCCGCTCGCCGCCAGGGTCCCGCCCGACACCTCGGTGGTGGTCGGGTTGCTGTTGCCACACAGATAGATGTGGCCGGAGAGGGTCTGGGTCACCGGAGCACTGCAGTTCAACTGGGAGAGGTCGAACGTCCCGGCGTCGGTTGTTGAGAAACCGTCCGACCAAGTACTCGAGATGTCGATCGTGATGACGCCCGAAGCTGTGGCAGGTAACTCCTGGGTCAATGTGGCGGGCTGTCCGGGTGTCGCCGGAATGCTGAAGGAGGTGCTGCTTAGGGTGGCGAGGCCGCCCGTCACAGACGTGACAGTACCCGTCTCCGGCACGTTGAAGTCGTTCTGAATCGTCCAAGTGACCGTGTAGCCGCTGCCAAGCGGGGTGGCACAGTTGGCCTGAGCGCTGACCACGTTGTCGTGGGCGGATGCCGGTGCCGTGAAGGCGACCAAACCCAAGATGGTCAACGCCGATCCGAGGCCTCCCATGATCGTACGGCGAAGATATGTGGACCTCCGACCGCGGCGACGATTGAACCCCGTGCTCGGCGTGTGAACTGGCTTCAGACTGCCCTGTCGTTCCGATTTCATCAACCTAAGACCCCCAGTTGGACCGACGCCTAATAAGAACTTGGCGGTGACGCTACCAACAATGAACGAACAATTTCTCTGCTTGATGTCCGGACCAGTCGCTCGGAGTCGGTTGCAAGTCTCGGTCGAACTCGCCAGAAGATGAAGCTCATGTAGAAGGTGAGGTTCGTGCAGCGATGTACTTCGGCGATGGTCCATCCAATGGGGTAAGGCCCCGTGAGCACCCCCAACGGTGTCTAACTCCAAGAGATAGGACAGTCCCCACCAAGGGATGTGTGAAGACAGTGGAGAGTCCGGATTGGAAGGGGTCTCCTCTAAACAAGGTCCGGTTCGTGATCGAGACGCACCTGAGGAGCGACCGGACGGTCCCGGCTATTCGTCGGCCCAGACCCTCCGCGGGCCCACACCGAGCGTCTGGCGAACGTCTTGCAGGGGCCAGTCGATGACCGCGAAATGGTCGAAGGCGACGATGTCATGGGTACACGCGGCGCCCCGGCGCATCGCCTCCGCGAAGACATCGGGGGCACCTGGGCGGCCGAGCACGCCCTTGGTGCCATCGATGCCGTCGAAGTCGAGGAGGTCGACTTCGTAGAGTGCGAGGCTTCCCACCAACGCACTGAAGTGCTCGTCGCCGTTCGTACAACTGGTGATGAGTGCCGAAAGCGACGTCTCGTCCACCGCGCTGTTCGGGAGGTAGTCCGCAAGCACATGTGCAAAGTCGTGGTTGACCAGGCTGATGCCGTGCGCATCGTCGCTCGTCGGCAACGGGAGGCTCCAGCGGTCGTAGAAATCGAGGAACGCCCGGCCCAGGCTGCCAGGCGGACTTTGCTGCAACGCGGCGATTCGGCGCGTGAACTCATCGTCCTCGACCCCCGTCAAACGCGGCTCGGGTGGGGTGCCTCGTCTGAAGCGGCTCCAGTCGGCCATGACCAATTCCCGGGAGTGTTCGGCGGCCCGCCGCACCACGTTGAGCATGGGCTCGTCGACGCCCAGCTCGGCGGCAAAGTGTTCGACCGACTCTGTCAGCACCTCGCTGGCCGGATGCCGCATGAACTCGAGCACGATCAGCGACTGCACGAGGCGGAGGCGCGAGCTCGGATCGGGAATCCGGCGTGCGAGATCGCCGGGCGAGAGCGGGACAAGGTCGATCGTCTCTTCCAAGCCGAAGTAACCCCGGAGCAAGGCCTGTATCAGCCGTAGTTGCTCGTCCGTCGGTCCGCCGTCGACGGAGATGGCCTCGAGTAGCCCACCGAGCCAATACGGCGCTTGCTCCGGATGAATGTCCCGCACGAATTCCTCCCCGCCCCTTCAGTCACCGCGCACGGCGGGCCGCAGGCCCTGCCCTTGCAGGATCATCCTGGCAGGTCCTGTGGCAGCGCGGTGAACTCGGGCAACGGTGCGCCTGCGAAGCACCGAGTCGACCCCGTCTGGTAGTCGACCAGTTTGACCTGAACCCCAAAAAGTGGACCACCTATATGACAATTTGGCCCTGAGCACCAGGAGCCAGATATGCCAAGGCACTACCCCGCCGAGGTCCGACGACGAAGCCTGTGAGCGCATGCTCGCCGGCGAGGCCATCAAGGATCTTGCCGACGAACTCGGGATCACGATCGAGACCCTCTATCGGTGGCGACGTCAAGCGCTGATCGACACCGGGCAGCGCCCCGGGGTCAAGAGCTTCGAGGCCGATCCGCTGGCGGCGGCTCGCCGGCGCATCCAAGAGCTCGAGGCCGAGCTCGAGATGGTCAAGGCGGCCAGTGCGATCTTCGAGGAGGGCGAGGTCGACCCAAAAGGAGGTTCCAGGTTGTCCGACGGATGAACAACCTGGGCTATTCCGAGCGAGCGGCCTGTCAGCTCGTGGGTCTTGGCCGTTCGACCTATTACAAGATGAAGTTCGGCCATCCCTCTGATCGAGCGATCCGCCGGCTGCTGCTCGCCGATGCCATCGCGGACATCCACGCCCGCTCCCGTGGGACCTATGGGATGTTGCGCGTCCGGGCGACCCTCGAGATCGAACAAGGCCTCATCGTCAACAAGAAGCTGGTCTGGAAGATCATGCGTGAACTGGACCTCAAGGGCCTGCCCGGACCCAAGAAGGGCGTGAAGAACCTGAAGAACATCGCCACAGCCGAGGACCTCGTCCAGCGATCGTTCGTGGCCAGTCGGCCCAACGAGCTGTGGTTGACCGACATCACCGAGCACCCGACAGCTGAAGGAAAGATCTACTGCTGCGTCGTGCTCGACCTCTTCAGCCGCAAGGTAGTCGGCTGGGCCATCGACCGACGTTGCGAGTCAGCTCTCGTCATCGATGCCGTCAACAAGGCCAAGGACAGCCGCCCTGAGCGATCTCCGACGGTCATCCACTCCGATCACGGGTCCCAGACTGGGCTCAATCGGTGGACGCAACACCGGCTTCTTGTTGAGATCGTAGGTGCTCGTCGATCACCTCCGCTGGTGTCCTCCAACCGAGTGTCTTGCGCGGCCTGGTGTTTAGAGCATGAGCGACGGCTTCGATCTCTTCGGCGCTCCATCGCGACAGGTCGGTTCCTTTCGGGAAGTACTGGCGAAGCAGACCATTCGTGTTCTCGTTCGTTCCGCGCTGCCACGGACTTTGCGGATCGGCGAAGTAAACAGGGATTCCGGTGTCGACTTTGAACTTTGCGTGAGCCGACATTTCCTTGCCGCGGTCCCATGTCACTGATCGGCGCAGTTGTTCTGGAAGTGTGGTGATCGTTGACGCGAGAGCGTCTTTCATCGTGAGTGCTCCATAGCCAGCGAGGGCCGGCCCATTCTTTGGTGTGTGCTTGTGGCGATAACCCTCCTCGCGGGGAAGGTGTATCAGCATCGTGAATCTGCTCGTGCGCTCGACGAGGGTCCCGATAGCCGAGCGTTCCAGCCCGATAAGAAGGTCCCCCTCCCAGTGCCCAGGCATAGCACGATCTTCGACCTCGGGTGGTCGTTCGCTGATCATCACCTCCGGCGTCACGTGCGCCCAGGCTTGGCGCCTCGTCCTGGACCGCGGAACCCGGAGCGCACGTCCGGTGCGCAGGCAGGCGACCAATTTCGCTTGAGGGCGCCTCTGCTTTGAACGTAAAGAGACTGGTAGATCGCCTCGTGGCTGATCCTCATGGACTCATCATGTGGGAAATCGACCTTGAGGCGGTTCGCTATCTGCTCGGGGCTCCATGCACTCACCCAGCGGCGATCCTGTCGATGCGGCTTGCCTCTGCCCTTCCAGGGAGCCGTCGCGGGCCCCTGAACAGGAGTCCCGTCAGGTCGGCAGACCTGACCCGCCAACCGCTCCTGCACGTAGTCGCGCAGCTGCTCGTTGGCGAGGAGCTTCGCAGTCTTGGGGCGCTGAGCCACGAGCTCGGCCTTCCATTGGGCAACCGAGGCCCGATACTCGAGCTTCCCGCCTCGGGTCGCAGCGTTGCGGCGCAGCTCCCGAGAGATCGTCGAAGGAGCGCGTCCAAGTTGTCGACTGATCTCTCTGATGCTTGCGCTCTGCGCCTTCAGCAGCGCGATCTCCTCTCGTTCATGAAAGGACAGGTATCGGCCCGTGGTCGGCGACAGATCGATCGGCATGCCGCCACGATGTCGGAACCAGCGAGCGCCCACCACTGGAGAGACATCCACTGCCTTCGCGGCAGCGTCGGTTGTGATCCCAGTCGCGATCTGGCGCCAGAACTGCTGTTCGACTTCTCGGCGAAGGGATGGGGCCCCCGGCGACTTCATCGGGGAGCGACCTGTCAACTCCTTCATCCAGCCAGCTGGCCTGCCCATCAGCACCTCCCGAGTAGAGGTGTTGCGACGACCGCTTGATTTCACCCAGTACACCTCGTGGGCATTCACCGAAAACGTCCGGCGTCTCGGCCTCATCAGCTCCATGGGCACCGTCGGTGACTGCTACGACAACGCCCCGATGGAGTCGTTCTGGGGCTCCATGCAAATTGAGCTTCTCAATCGACAACGTTGGCGCACAAACCTCCAACTGGCCGTCGGTATGGCCGACTACATCGAGAATTTCTACAACGTGGCCCGGCGCCACAGCGCCCTGAACTACCTGACCCCGATTGAATTCGAGGATCTACACTCAACCCACATCCACCAGGCCGCATTGTCATAAGCGCGGTCCACTAGAGGGGGTCAAGCCCAAGTTGGCACCCCCAACGGTGACTGGATTCAGGACATCGAAGACCGCCTGAGCCCGGCATGTGTCAAGACATAGAGGACCACCGAATGGGGGGTGCTCCTGTGGACATGGGCCGGTTCCTGATCGAGACGCACACCTACGGACCGGGAGGCCGCTCAAGGAGCTGGCTCGGTCCCACGATGTGAGTGCGAGTTGGCTCTTTACCCTTTGGCGTCGCTACCGCCTCGAGGGCCCCGCCGGGCTCGAGCCGCGTTCGCGGCGACCCAGCGAGCTCGCCGACGCGCATCGCCGACCTCTACGAGGACGAGATCGTGGCCCTGCACAAGGAGCTCTCCGGCGACGGTCTCGACGCGGGTCCCCAGACGCTGCACTATCACCTGGCTCAGCGTCACCTTCGAGCGCCGTCGCCCTCGACCATTCACCGGGTGCTCAAAGCGAGGGGCTTCGTCAGGCTCGAGCCCCACAAGCGCCCCAAGAGCTCGTTCTGCCGGTTCGAGGCCGATGTGCCCAATGAGACCTGGCAGGCGGACATGACCCACGTCGAGCTCGCCAGCGGGGAGGTCTTCGAGGTGCTCAACATGATCGACGACCACTCCCGGCTCTGTGTGGCGTCACGGGCCATGATGGTCGTCAAGGCAACCGACGTCGTGCGCGTGCTGCACAAAGCGGCCGAGAACTGGGGCTACCCGGCATCGTTTCTCTCTGACAACGGGCTCATCTTTTCCACCCAGCGCCGTCACCAGGTGGCCGGCGCGACCGAACAGGCCTTGTTCGCCTTGGGCATCGAGGCCAAGCACGCGCGGCCCTATCACCCCCAGACCTGCGGCAAGGTCGAGCGCTTCCACCAGAGCCTCAAAAAGTTCGTGGCCGCCCAAGAGGGCATCGAGACCAAGAAACAGCTCCAGCGCCAGATCGATCGCTTCGTCGCCTACTACAACGAGGTCCGTCCCCACCGCGGCATCGGTCGACGCACTCCGCTCTCGGTCTATGGCGCTCGGGAGAAGGCCCGACCCTCGCCCGCCTTCGTCAAGGTCGCCGACCGGCGCCTTCGTCTCGACCGGGTCGACAAGTCCGGGCGGATCACCCTTCGCCGGCGCGGGCGCCTCCACCACATCGGCATCGGGAATGCCTACGCCGGTTGGCGCGTCGCCGTCCTCATCGACGATCTCAACATCGAGATCGTCGGTCTCGATGGCTCACCGCTACGCCGGCTGATCTTGGACCCGACCAAGGACTACCAAAACATTCCCTGATCAGGCCGGTCTACGATGTCTTGACACATCGGTCCTCGATGTCTCGCGACATCACATTGGCACCCCCAACGGGATTCGAACCCGTGCTGCCGCCGTGAAAGGGCGGTGTCCTAGGCCGCTAGACGATGGGGGCCGGATGACCGTGCCGAGGGCCCGGAACAACCCAGCCTAATGGGCACCGATCCGGACGCCCGGCTCCGAGGTGTCGCGGACCAGCGGGGCGGGCAGCGCCTCGGGGGCGTGGTACGTGCAGGCCAGGAACGTCTGCACGGCGCCGATCACCAGTGCGGTGGCGCCCACGATATGGAGCTCCACCAGGAGCGCCGGCAAGTGGGTGAAGTACTGCGTGTACCCGACGGCCGCCTGCGCCACCATCACCACCATCAAGAGGCGGGCGGCCCGACGAACCCGCTCGGGGGTGTCGACCATGTGGATGGCCACCACCAGGCCGATGGTGACGCCGATGAGCAGGAGAGCCAGACTCGAGTGGAGCTCGGCCATGTCGCGCAGCGCAATGGGGATCCGCTTGGCCACCTGCTGACCTGAGGCATCGCCCGCGTGCGGTCCGGCGCCGGTGGTGGCGGTGCCGGCGGCGATCACCAGCGCCAGGATGGCGAGGGCACCGTAGAAGAGCCGAATCAGTGGCCGGGGCACCAGCAGGTGCGCCGACCCCGGGGCGTAGTCGCGCGGCGAGCGGTGCACGAGCACCACGGCGTCGACGAGGAGGAGCATGGTGACGAAGAAGTGCACCATGACCAGGTAGGGGTTGAGCTTGGTGTAGACGACGATCCCGCCCAGGACGGCCTGGGCCAGGACGCCGGCCACCAGCCCGCCGCTGAGCCAGATCAGGTCACGCCGGCGCGGGCTGCGGAAGACCGACCCGAGGAGGGCCGCGATCACGGCCACGGTGAGGACGACGGTCACCAGGCGGTTGCCGAATTCGACGAGGCCGTGGAACTGCAGGGCCGGGGTCAGGTGGCCGACCGAGCATTCGGGCCAGTCGGCGCAGCCGAGGCCGGACCCGGTCAGGCGGACGGCCGCCCCGGTCAGGACGATGAGCGCCGTCATGACCAGGGCCAGGACATTGAGCCGGTGGCTGAGAGAGGGCGAGACAGTGGGGGTACGGCGCCGCGACACTCCGGGCAAGCGTACCGGCGCCCGTCGCCTGGTCCTGGGCGAGGTTCCGGCCGTAGGCTGGCCGCGCATGTCCATTGACGCGCCTGTCCTGTCGGGCCGGCGAGCCAAATGGTCGCGGTCGACCGTCGGGGCCTATGTCGCCCTGACCAAGCCCCGGATCATTGAGCTCCTGCTGGTCACGACGCTGCCCACCATGGTGGTGGCCCAGCGCGGCCTGCCCCCGGTGTGGCTCATGGTGGCCACCCTGGCCGGTGGCGCGCTGGCGGCAGGCGGGGCCAACGCCATCAACATGGTGGTGGACCGCGACATCGACCGCCTGATGAACCGGACCAAGAACCGTCCGTTGGTGACCGGCGCCATGACGCCCACCGCGGCCCTGGTCTTCGCGCTCGCACTCGAGGTGGCGGCCTTCGTCGAGCTGTGGCTGGCCGTCAATCTCCTCTCGGCCGTGCTGGCGATCTCGGCCACCTTGTTCTACGTCTTCGTGTACACCCTGTGGCTCAAGCGCCGCTCGACGCAGAACATCGTGATCGGGGGCGCGGCGGGCGCGGTGCCGGTCCTGGTCGGGTGGGCCGCCGTCACCGACAGCCTGGCGTGGGCGCCGGTGGTGCTCTTCGCCATCATCTTCATCTGGACGCCGCCCCACTTCTGGTCCCTGGCCGTCCGCTACAAGGAGGACTATCGAGCGGCGGACGTGCCGATGCTCCCGGTCGTGGCTTCCATGAAGCGCACCACGACCGAGATCGTCTATTACACCGTGGCACTCGTTGCGGTGTCGTTCCTCTTCGGTCCGGTGGCCCACCTGGGCTGGATCTACATGGTCACCGCGGCGGTGCTCGGCGCCGGCTTCCTCTACATGGTGACTCGGTTGTGGGGGCTGGCCCAGAGCGACCGGGCGACCGGCCGCGACGCCATGCGCGTCTTCGGGTACTCCATCACCTACCTGACCGTGCTGTTCGTGGCGATGGCGGGCGACGTACTCATCTCCAACCACCTTCACTAGCGTCGTCGCAGTATGAGTGACGCCGTACCTCCTGAACCGCCGTCGGCGGCCGTCCCGGCGCCCGAGCCGGCGCCGGTGGTTCGTCCGCCCAGGAAGCGGTTCATCTTCATCGGCCTGGGCATCGGGCTCCTGATCATCGTCGTCATCGGATTGACGACCAGCCTCGGCACCACTCCGAGCACGAACAGCGCGCCCCAAGAGGGTGGGCCGGTTCCGTCCTTCACCGCCACCAACATCGGCCCCTCCGGCTCGTCGCAGGTCTCGGTGCCCTCCGACGGGGGTGGGAACGGCACGCCGGCGGTGTTGCTCTTCTTCGGGGCGTGGTGCGCCAGCTGCCACCAGGAGCTCCCTCCGCTGGCACAGGCCGCGCAGCAGCAACATCGCTCCGGAGGCGCGCTCTCGAAGATCCGGGTCATCGGCGTGGACAGTTTCGACAAGACCTCGACGGCCAAGACATTCATCCACAACGAGGGGATCACGTTTCCGGTGGCGTCCGACCCTGGTGCCGGGATCACCAGCGGGCTGTTCTTCTTCCGCGGCGACCCCTACGCAGTGTTCGTCAACGGCGACGGCACGATCGACAAGATCGTGGCTGGCGCCCAGCTGACGCCGTCGTCCTTCACCGCCGACGAGCGCGCGCTCCTGCCGAGCGCCACGTAGGCGGAGGGCGCGGGGAGTCGAGGCGGCGTCAGGCCGTGACGACCTGGGTGGCCGCGACGGTCGAACGGCGATCGAGCCCGACGAAGGCGATCGCTGTGGCCAGCAGCGCCAACACGACACCGAACGTGAACGCGTCCGTGACGCCCCCGACGAAATTGGTCGAGTCGTTCGGCGCCGCCGCCACGATGGCGGTCATGATGCCGAGCCCGATGGAGCCACCGGCGACGTTGCACATGTAGACCACGCCACCGGCCAGGCTGGCCCGCGCCTGGTCCAGCGACGTGACGCCGGCAGTGGTGACCGAGGAAAAGAAGAAGCCGACGCCGATGCCGAGGAGGAGCAAGCCGGGCAACAGCGAGACGTAGTCGGGATGGGCAGGCAGGAGGGCCAGGAGCACCATGCCGATCGTGATGCAAGCGGCGCCACCGGAGACGGAGATGCGGGCACCGATGCGCGCGTAGAGGGGACCGGCGATGAGCGAGACGATGGCGTAGGTCACCATCATGGGAAGCAACCCCAATCCGGCCATGAGCGGGTCGTAGCCGAACACTTTGATCATGATCTGCGGCACGTAGAGCAGGACGCCGAAGAACACCGGCCCTATGCACAGCACGCACCCGCAGGCGGCCAGGAAATCGCGGTTGCGCATGACGTCGCGAGGCAGCAGGGCGTTGTCGCGGGGACGGCGCTGCAAGAACGCGAAGGCGAAGACGAGGATGACAGCGGCGGCGACGAGAAGCTCGACCCCGACGCTGCTCCAGCCCCACGAACTCGAGAAGTCGAGGGCGAGCAGCGAGCGCGATCAGTCCGATGCTGAGGGTGGCCACGCCCCCGTAGTCCAACCGTTGTCCGGGCTGCACCGGTTTGTCGTGCGGGATCGTCCACAGCGTCGCGGCGACGGCCAGCCCGGCAATGGGGAGGTTGACGAAGAAGATCCAGCGCCAACTGAGGGCCTGGGTCAACGCCCCACCCACCAAGGGCCCGATGGCGTTCCCGAGCCCGGCCGCGGCGATGATCAGCCCGCCGGCCAGGCCCGCCCGCGACTCGGGCAGGATCTCGAAGGTCAGTCCGAGGATGGCCGGCCACATCATGGCGCCACCGATGCCCATCAGCCCCCGGAAGATGATCAGGGTCAGCACGCCGGGGGCCAGGCCGCAGGCGAGCGAGAACAGGGCGAAGATGGCCGCGCCGATGAGGAAGACCCGACGCCGGCCGAACATGTCGGCCAGCCGGCCGCCGGTGACGATAGCGACGCCGAAGATCAGCGCGTAGGCGTTGATGACCCACTGCACCGTGGACAGACTGGCGTGCAGGTCGTTCTCCATGGTCGGGATGGCCACGCTGAAGGCCGTGAAGTCGTTGGCGATCGTGATCACGGCCAGCCCCATGGCCACCAGCGCCAGGACCGTACGCCGGGTGAGCCAGCCCGCGTCCGCCGCGCTCTCGCCGCCTCCCTCCGCACCCACGGAATTTCCTTCGGCTATTCCCACCTGAAGGTGAAGGCCGCGGCAACGGGCGCTGCGACGGCCCAGACGGCCAGTACCGCCCAGGATTCGGCCGGTACGGCGGCGCCGCTGCCCAGCGTGGCGTGCAAGGCCGTCGAGAGGGCGGCGGCCGGCAGCAGCTTGGCGAAGTCGGCCAGTCCGCTCGGAAGCTTGGCCAGCGGCACGATCATGCCGCCCAGCAGCAGGAGGATGAGATAGAGGCCGTTGGCTGCGGCCAGGTTCACCTCGGCGCGCAGGGTGCCGGCCATGAGGAGGCCGATGCCGGCGAAGGCGGCCGAGCCGAGGAGGATGGCGCCGACGGCACCGGCCACCGCGACGGTGCCGCCCCCGCCCGGGTTCCAGCCCAGGGCCAGCCCGACAGGGAGGAGCACGGCGGCCTGCAGGAGTTCGACCGCAACGATGGTGATGATCTTGGCGCCGAGCAGGCGCGGGCGGCCGAGGGGCGTGGCACCGAGACGCTTGAGCACCCCGTAGCCGCGCTCGAAGCCGGTGGCGATGCCGAGCGAGACCATCGCCGTCGACATGACGGCGAGGGACAGGATGCCCGGCACGAAGAAGTTGGCCGGCGTCGAGGTCGGCGTGGACACCACCGAGACCTTGGAGAAGAAGACGAGGAAGACCACGGGGATGCCGAGCGTCAACAGGAGCGTCTCACCGCGTCGCAGCGTCATGTGGACTTCGGCGCCGGTCTGGGCAGTGAGCGGCCGCAGGGCGTCGGCAGTCGTACTCATCGGGCCCGCCTCCGGCCACGCCGTCCGCGCCGGACCGAGTCCTCGTCCGCTGTCGGCGCCGCATCGGTCGGCGCGGTGGCGGCCGCCGCCCCCACCGTCTCGAAGTAGACGTCCTCGAGTGTCTTGCCCACCACCATGTCGGTCAGGGTGGCGCCGCGCGCCGCCAGGAAGTTCGCCACGCGCGGCGGTGACGGCCGGGGTCGCGACCTCGGGTGCCTCCATGCGGTAGCGGCCCGCCGCGAACTCGACGGCCGTGGTCCCCGGCCCTACGGCGCTGGCCAGCGCCGCCACGTCGAGGTCCGGGGGGGCGCCGAAGGTGATCGCCCGGGAGGCCTCGCCAGCGTCGGCGCCGGCGCCGGCGGTGAGACCGTGCGGTGTCCCCTCCCGCACGATCCGGCCGGCGGAGAGGATCACGATGCGGTCGGCCATCTTCTCGGCTTCGCCCAACTCGTGAGTGGTGAGCACCACGCACACGTCCCTCTCCCGCAGCCCGGCCACCACGGACCGCACGGCGATGCGGCCCTCGGGGTCGACGCCGGCCGTCGGCTCATCGAGGAAGGCCACCTCGGGCCGTCCGACCAGAGCCAGGGCGAGGGACAGTCGTTGCTGCTCACCGCCGGACAGGTGACGCCAAGGCGTGGCCGCGGCCGCGCGCAGGCCGACCAGGTCGAGGAGCTCGTCGGCCGGCACCGGGTCGGGGTAGTAGTCGGCGAAGAGCCGGAGGACGCGGCGCGGCCCGAGCATGGGGTAGACGCCGCCGCGCTGGAGCATGACGCCGACGCGGCCGCTCGAGCGCGGCGTGGTCGGCGATCGGGTCGAGACCGAGGACCCGGGCCTCGCCGGCCGCCGGGCGCCGGTAGCCCTCGAGCGTCTCGACGGTCGACGTCTTGCCGGCTCCGTTGGGGCCGAGGACGACGAGCACTTCGCCCGACTCGGCGGCCAGATCGAGACCGTCGACCGCGGCGGGCGTGCCGGCGGGCCCGTAGCGCACGGTGAGGCCGGTGACCTCGACAGCTGGCACGGCGTCGCAGGCTACTTTGAGCAGGAGTGATCGATATCCGGGCGCTGCGGGCCGACCCCGATGCCGTCAAGGCCGCATTGGCGCCGTCGCGGCGTGGATGCGGCCGAGGTCGACGCCGTACTCGAGGCCGATACGGCGTGGAGCGCACGGTTGCGGGTCGCCGAGGTCATGCGGGCCGAAGTCAAGGAGCTCTCGCGCCTGGTGGGCCAGGCCAGGAAGGCGGGTGACGAGTCCCGGGTGGCCGAGCTCAGCGCGCGGAGCCGCCGGCTCGGGGACGACGAGCGGGTCGCCACCGCCGAGGCCGACGCCTACCTGGAGCAGCGACAGACCGGGCTGCTCTACCTCCCCAACATCCCGGCCGACGACGCGCCCGACGGGATGGGCGAGGACGACAACGTGGAAGTCCGCCGGTGGTGGCCCGGGCAGGACTCCGGGCGGCCGGAGCCCGGACGGGCGGAGCACCAAGAGGTCCCGCACTGGGAGATCGGCGAGTCGCTGCAGATCCTCGACATGGAGCGCGGCGCCCGGCTGGCCGGCTCCATGTTCCCGCTCTACCGGGGCCCCGGGGCGCGGCTCCTGCGGTCGCTGACCGCGTTCGCCATCGACCGCCACGCGCCGGCCTACGAGGAGATCCGGCCGCCCACGGTGGTGCTGACCGAGACCATGACCTCCACCGGCCACCTGCCCAAGTTCGCCGACGACGCCTACCACCTCGAGCGCGACGATCTGTGGCTCATCCCGACGGCCGAGGTGCCGCTGACGTCCATGCACCGGGGCGAGATCCTTGAGGAGTCCCAGCTCCCGCTGCGCTTCACCGCGGCCACGGCCTGCTACCGGCGCGAAGCGGGCTCGGCCGGGCGCGACACCCGGGGCCTGCTGCGGGTGCACGAGTTCGACAAGGTGGAGCTGTTCGCCTACACCACGCCCGAGGGTGCGCTCGAGGCGCAGGCCGACATTCTGGAGCGGGCCGAGTCGATGCTGCGCGAGCTCGAACTGCCCTACCGGGTGCTCGACCTGTGTTGCGGCGACCTGGGCGGGTCGTCGGCCCGCACCTTCGACCTCGAGGTCTACGCACCCGGGGTCGACCGCTGGCTCGAGGTCAGCTCGGTCAGCTGGTTCCGCGACTACCAGGCCCGCCGGGCCAACGTGCGCTACCGGCCGGCCGGTGGCGGGGCGCTCCAGCTGGTGCACACGGTGAACGGCTCGGCCCTGGCCTGGCCGCGGATCTGGGCCGCGCTGGTGGAGCACGGGCACCAGCCCGACGGGACGGTGCTGCTGCCCGAGTGCCTGGCGCCCTACCTCGGCGGGGAACTGCTGATCAAGGCCCCGTGACGTGACGGTCACCGGCGTGGAAGGCACCGGGCCGAAGGAGCACTTCGGCTTCGGCGACAGGCTCGAGATCATCGCCGAGGAGAGCCGCCGCCTGAGCGACATCGTCGCCGGGCTCGACCTCGAGGCCAGGGTGCCCACGACGCCGGAATGGTCGGTGCGCGACCTGGCCCATCACATCGGTGAGGTCCAGTGGTACTGGGGTGAGAACGTGCGGGCGCAGAATGCCGAGGAGCGTTCCGGGGCCGAGCTCACCGCGCTGCCCGAGGACAACGACCTGCTGGCCTGGATGGGTTGGTGCACCTACTCCCTCCTCAGCGCCCTGCGTGAGGCCGGCCCCGATGCGCCGTGCTGGGCCTGGTGGCCCGAGCCCCACACGGCGGGCGCGGTGGGCCGGCACCAGGCCCAGGAGGTGTCGGTGCACCGGTGGGACGCCGAGGGCGTGGGCGGCGCGTCGGCGCCGCTGCATCCCGGGCTGGCCGACGACGGGGTCCCCGAGTTCATCGAGATCATGGTCGGCGCCGACCTCTCGTCGCTGCCGGGTGTCGTCACGCTGACGGCCGTCGACACCGGAGCGAGCTGGCGCGTCGCCGGGGAGGGGGCCGGGGACGGCCGCATCTCGGAGCTGCGCGCCTCGGCCTCCGACCTGGTGCTCATGCTCTACCGGCGCCTCCCGGTGCCCGACGTCGCCGTCGAGGGTGATCCCGTCCTGGTGGCGGCGCTGCTCTCGCTCGCCGACACCCGATGACCGACCTGACCTTCTTGGGCACGGGCAACTTCGTCGCCCCGCCGGGCCGGTACTGGAACAGCTTCGTCATGGACACGTCCGTGCTCGTGGAGCCCTCGCCCACCGCCCTGCCCCATCTGCGCCGTTGCGGGTTCGCCCTCGACGACATCGAGGTCGTCGTCGTGTCGCACTTCCACGCCGACCACTGCTTCGGCTGGCCCTTCCTCATCGGGGCGGCCGCCGAGACCGGTCGGGGGCGGACGCTCCATGTCGTGGGTCCGCCCGGGATTCAGGCCCACCTGGCTCAGCTGAACGAGGCCGGAGCCGTCGGCTCGCTGACCGCCATGGCGTACGCCAACCTGGACCTGCGCTTCGTGGAGGTCGACGGGAGCTGGCAGGAGGCCGGTCCGCTGCGCTTCCGGGCCGTCGAGGTCGTCCACGTCCCCTACCTGCGCTGTTTCGGCTACCTCTTCGACCGGGGCGACCGCGTGGTGGCCTACTCGGGGGACACCACGCCGTGCGCCGGGCTGACCGAGCTCGCCGCGCAGGCCGACGTCCTGGTGGTGGAGTGCAACGGGCGTCACACCCCGCCGGGGGTCCCGACGTCGCACATGGACGAGGAGTCGGTGCGCGCCCTGCAGGCCGCCCACCCCGACGTGCACCTGATCCTCACCCACCTGGGGGAGCAGGTGGACACCGCGTCGCTGTCCGGCGTCACCGTGCCGGACGACTTCGAGCGCCTGACGGTCTGACGATCGGGCCGGTGCGCCCAGCTCAGTACTGGGCGGCGCCCCCGACCACGGGCTCCACCAGGGCCTTGCCGCCCATGGATCCGTAGAAACCGGCGTCGCCGTAGTTGAAGACGCCACCGTCGGCGGCGATGACCCAGTACCCGCCCCCGTCGGTGGTGGCGGCCAGGCCCACGACGGGCGCCATCAGGGACAGGCCGCCCAGGGAGCCCTGGAAGCCGGCATCGCCGTAGGTGAAGATGCCACCGTCGCTCGCCACCAGCCAGTAGCCGCCCCCGTCGCCGGTGGCGGCCATCCCGACCACCGGCCGGTTGAGCGCGAGGTTCCCGGCCGAGCCGTGGAACGCGGCGTCGCCGTAGCTGAAGACCCCGCCCCGCGAGGACACAAGCCAGTAGCCGTTCCCGGTGGCGTCCGCCGCGATGCCCACGACCGAACCGTCCACGGGCAGGCCGCCGCGTGAGCCGTGGAACGTCGGCGTCGCCGAAGCTGAAGATGCCGCCGTCGGACGCCACCTCCCAGTACCCGTTGCCGTCGGGCGTGGCGGCGATCCCGACGATCGGGGCGTTGAGCCGCTTGCCTCCCATGGAGCCGTAGAAGCGGGCGTCGCCGTAGTTGAAGACGCCGCCGTCGCTGGCCACCAACCAGTAGCCGCCGCCGTCGTGGGTCGGGGTCATCCCGACCACGGGCTGGTTGAGGCGGTGGCCGCCGGCCGAGCCGTCGAAGGCCGCGTCGCCGTAGCTGAAGACGCCACCGTCGGCCGCGGCCAGGTGGTAGCCGTGGCTCGAGACGGCGCGCAGCGGGACGGCCTGGGTCCCGTTGGGGCCGGTGACCTCCAGCGTGGCGGTGAAGACGCCGAGGGACGGGGGCGTGAAGGTGATCGGGAGGTTGCAGGTCGCGCCCGCCGGAAGGTTGCAGTTCGTGCCGCCGAGCTGGAAGACCCCGTTCCCTCCGCTCAGGCTCGCCGTGATGTTCATGCCTTCGCCCGACGCCCACAGCTCGATCGACGAGCGCTGCGGTCCGCTCCCCGGCAGTACCGAGGCGTTGACGCCGTAGGGGTAGACGCCGACGGGCAGCAACGGCACCTCCTGGGCCCAGGTGAAGTAGGGCGTGTCCACGGTGTCACCCCCGACGAACATCTGGGTGGTCGAGGGCCCGTAGCCCACGCCCATCAGGGCGGGCGCCTTGTACTGCCCCAAAATGATGTCGCGGTGGCCCCAGCAGCCGCCCCCACCCGTGGGCGGGCAGGTCGAGTTGGTCCCGCCCGGGCCGTCGTCGTACATCCACATGGCCAACGACGTCACGAGGGAGGGCGAGGAGGAATAGTTGGCGCCACCCCCGTTGGCGTAGGGAGGGAAGCTCGGATCACGCTGGGCGTTGGCGCCCGCCTGGGCGTAGGCGTTCAGGTTGGCGGCGAGGCCCGGAATGGGTGCGAGGCCCCGATCGACCCGCTCGAGGTTGGTCAGGACGAAGAGCTGCTCGGGCGGGGTCAGCGAGGGCCAGTTGCTGGGCAGGCTCATGGGGCTCAACCCCTCCACCTGGCGGTCGCCGTAGAGGGTGGTCAGCCCGCTGGGGCAGTAGGGGCTGGGCGCCGCCACGCTGCCGCAGGGGCCCGAGTAGCCGGGCGCCGGCGAGATGTTCCCACCGGGGTTCTGGGGCGGAATGACGGCTGCACCTGCCCTTTCACCGCCCGCCGCTGGGAGGAACAGGACGGATACAGCGAGCGCCGCGCAGACGGCGGCCTTTCTGACAACTGACAAAATCGAACCATCCTCAACCCCGTCGTCGGACGGGTCGAGTGTCCCAGTTGCCGCGCGCCGAAGCAATCTCACACCGGCGGCACCAGGTCAGCGCGGGTGCCGCTCGGCCCGCCGCGCACGGCGGCACTTTACGAACGTGTGACGCCGAAAACGCCCGAACGCGTCTAGGCGGCGGCGAAGCGGTAGCCCACGCCCCGCACGGTCGTGATGAGAACGGGGGTTGAGGGATCGGCCTCGATCCGTGAGCGCAAGCGCTTGACGTGCACGTCGAGCGTCTTGGTGTCGCCGATGTAGTCGGTGCCCCACACGCGGTCGATGAGGACGTCACGGGTCAGCACCCGGCCGGAGTTCTCCACCAGGAGCCGGAGCAGCTCGAATTCCTTGCGCCGCAGGTGGACCTCCTCGCCGCGCACGAACACGCGGCGCTGGTCGAAGTCGACCTTGATCCCGTTGGACTCCCAGATGCCGTCGCTCCCGAACTCGAGGGATCCGGCCAGGTCACCGGACTCGGAGCCCCCCGGGGCCCGCCTGAGCACGGCCCGCATGCGGGCCACCAGCTCACGGAGCCGGTAGGGCTTGGTGACGTAGTCGTCGGCCCCCACCTCGAGGGCGACGACGGTGTCGATCTCGGTGCCCTTGGCCGTGACCATGATGATGGGCACGTGGGAGCGGGTCCTGATGGCCCGGCAGACGTCGATCCCCGAGAGCTTGGGCAGCATGAGGTCCAGCAGGAGGATGTCCGGGTCGGTCTCGTCGAAGAGCTGCAGCGCCTCGTTGCCGTCGCGGGCCACGGTGACCCGGAATCCCTCGTTGGACAGACCGATGACCAGGGCCTCGATGAAGGACTCCTCGTCTTCGGCCAGCAGGACCTTGACCGGGCCCTCGCTGGGCGTCTGCCGGCCCGCCTTCTTGGGACGTCTTGCCCGTCCCCTTGCTCACGACACCCGCTCCGCCTGCACCGGCAGGACCAGGGTGAAGGTGGAGCCCTCGCCCTCGCGGGACTCGACGTCGACCCAGCCCTGGTGGTTGTTGGCCACGTGCCGCACGATCGACAGGCCCAGCCCGGTGCCGCCGGTGTCCCGGCTGCGCCCGTGGTCGACGCGGTAGAAGCGCTCGAAGATGCGATCGAGGTCCCGGGCCGGGATGCCGACCCCGTGGTCCTGGACCGAGAGCCGCACGTTGTCCCGCTCCTCGATGCGCCAATTGGGCGAGCCGGCCGCGCCGGCGTCCGCCGGACCGGTTCCGGCGGCGTCACCCTCGGCCGTCACCACAGGAGGCACGGGCATGGTGGGGGCGGTGGTGCCGGTGGCGGCCGAGGTGCCGGGGGCGGTCTGGCCCAGCGCCGATGGGTACTGGTCGAGGATCTCGGGGGTGAACACGGGCTCGACGGTGGTGGCGTCCCGGCGGGCGGTGCCGGGCTCTGCCCCTTCGGCCGTCGCCGCCGGGTACTCCCCGGTGATCGGGTCCGCGTCCGGATCGGGGGCGTCCCCGTTCCCATCGGCGCCCTGGCCGCCGATGGAGGGATGGCTCAGGTTCGGGTTGAAGCGCTGCACGGCGCCGGTGACCACCACCTTCGAGTTGTCGTAGGAGTAAGTGATGGCGTTCTCCAGCAGGGCGTGCATGGCCGAGACCAGCTGGCGGCGGTCGCCCATGACGGCCACGGGAGGCGAGGGCTCGTGCAGGACGATCTCGAGGCCGCGCTGGTCCGCCGTGGCGCGCACCCGCTCGATGGCGTCGGCCATGACGAGATTCACCAGCACCGGCTCGCGGGGCGGGGCCTCCTCGGACTCGATCCGCGACAGGTCGAGCAGGTCGTCGATGATGCGGCTGACGCGGAAGGCCTCGTTGTGGATGCGGCCGGCCAGTCGCTGGGCCACGTCGGGGTCGGGCTCGGAGACCAGCGTCTCGGCCAGCAGGCCCAGCGCGCCCATCGGCGTCTTGAGCTCGTGGCTGACGTTGGCCACGAAGTCGCGGCGGATCTCCTCGAGCCGGCGGCGTTCCGAGACGTCCTCAATGAGGGCGATGACCCCGAGGGGGCGGCGCCCGTCGTCGATCTGGCGGGCCCGCACCTGCAGCGTGCGCCGGGGCGGGCCGTAGAGGTCGAGCGTGCGCTCGGCCGAGCCCTCGTGCCAGGCGTCCTCCAGCACGTCGGTGACCGCCTGGGCGGCCAGTGCGTCCCCGTGGCGGCTCACCATCAGGGCGTTGGCCCTGCCGTTGCGGTAGATCACGGTGCCGTTCTCGTCGCACAGCACGACGCCCTGGGTGAGGGTGTCGAGCGAGCGTCGGAGGCGGATGGCGTCGGAGCTCGACTCGGTCACGGCCTGGGCTGCGCCGCCGGTGACCTGCTCCAGGTAGGCGAGAGAGGTCTCGACGTTGTACTCGTCCTCGGGCGGATCGAGGCCGAGGCGGGTGCCGAGAGAGGCCAGTCGCTGCGAGATGGCCCGGCGCCCCGAACGCCGACCGAGCATGGCCGCCACGAAGCCGACGAGGACGCACACCGCGACGGCGACGGCAATGAAGATGATCGCCTGGGTCATGCTCAAATTGACTTCGCCGGGCCCGCTGAGCAGCACGCCCCCAATATGACAGGGCTGGAGTGCGCAGGGCGAACAGCTTGCGGGGCGGCGACTCTCCGACGTGCCCTTTTCGTGGCGTGCGCATGCGGACGCGCGTCCTGAGCTGCCCTTCTGCAACCCCCAGCGGCGCACGGAGGTCGGGATCTTTCTTTCGCCGGGTGCAAATGGTCCGGAAGAAAGGCCACATCGGCCCACCGGCGAACCGTTCTCCGCCCGGCGGCGTCCCGGAGGGTCCGGCGCCGGGCAACCAGTACGGAGGGCACCCATGGTCGTGATGCACCTGGCCGATGTCTCGCTCAACCCGAGCGTCAACGCGCTCCCCGGTGGGGGGACCTTGCAGGAACTGACGAACGGTTTGGGTGCCTGGGCGCTCATCGCCGCGCTGGCGGGCCTCCTGATCGGCGCCGCCGCCTGGGCGCTGGGCGTGCACGCGCAGAACTTCCAGCAGTCGATGGTCGGCCGCCGAGCCGTCCTCGTCTCGGGGCTGGCGGCACTCCTGATCGGCGCCGCGCCGCCGATCATCAACTTCTTCTTCCACACCGGGACCGCCCTGCACTGACGCGCTGATCTCCGTCGGAATCCCGGACTCTCTTCTCGTGTTGGCCGCCGGCTGCACCGGTCTCGACGCCCTCAACCCGATCTGCCAGGCCGGCAGCATCGGGGGCTCCGTTGCGTCCTCGGGCTTCGAGTCGATCCTGAGCGGCATCAGCCAGTGGGTGGCCAGCGGGGCCGAGTGGCTGCTGGGCCAGATCGGCGACGTGCTGAGCTCGACGACGACAGTCGACGTGGGCGCGACCTGGTTCAAGGACCACTACGGCCAGATGACGGCGCTGGCCGGCGTGGTCATCCTGCCGATGCTGTTGGCCTCGATCCTGCAGGCGGTGGTCCGTCAGAACCCGGGGCAGCTCATCCGGACCTTCCTGCTGCAGCTCCCGCTGGCGCTGTTGCTGGCGGTGGTGGCGATCCAGCTCGTCGTCTTGAGCCTGTCCGCCACGGACGCCATGAGCGATGCCGTGGCCGGGGGCACCAATGCCGACGTGAACTCTCTTCTCACCGGCGTGACCTCCGGCTTGGTGTCGGCTGCGGCCGACCCGACCATCGCCAGCTTCGTGCTGCTGTTGATTTCGCTGCTGATCGCGGTGGCGGCGTTCGTGCTGTGGCTGGAGCTGCTCATCCGGGCCGCCGCGGTCTATGTTGCCGTCCTCTTCCTGCCGTTGGCGCTGGCGACGCTCGTTTGGCCCGCGGTGTCCCACTGGTGCCGGCGGCTGGTGGAGACGCTGGCAGCGCTCATCATCTCCAAGTTCGTGATTGTGGCCACCCTGAGCCTGGCCACCGGTGCGATCTCGTCGGGTACGGCGGGCTCGGGCGTCCACGGGTCGGGCTTCTCGTCGGTCCTGGCCGGTGGTGCGCTCCTCCTCATGGCCACGTTCGTCCCCTTCGCCGTGCTGCGCATGATCCCGGCTGTCGAGGCGGGCGCCGTGGCGCATCTCGACGGGCTCCGGGAGCGGGGGACTGCCGCCGTCACCCGGGGATTGCCCCGGACGGCGGCCAGCCACGCCCTGCACGAAGGGTTGGGTGCGCTCGGGGACAGCCGGTTGCTGGCGGAGACGGCGGCGGCCGCCGGCGGTGGTCGCGGCGGTGGGGCCGCCGGCCGGGCAGCGGCACCTGTCGGCGGTGGCGGTGTCGGTGGCGGCGGCGTCGGCGGTGTCGGCGGTGTCGGCGGCGATGGTTCCGATGGCGATGGCTCCGGGGGCGAGGACGGCGATGGTCGAGCCATCCCCTTGGGCGACGGCGACCCCGAGGTGCCCCGGGTGTTGGAAGAGGCGGCAGCCCGACGCGTCGCTCCCGGGACCAAGGGGCCGAAACCGTTGCTGCCCGCGCCGGGCTCGGGCCCGGCGTCGACGCCCACGGGATTCGAACCCGATCCGGCGGATCGGGTGGGGGCCAGGCAGTCATACGGCCTCGGAGCGCCGCTCGGCCCGCCGACCACCGACGACATCTGGATGTGGGAGGGCGTCCCGCCGGGCTGCGGCCTCACGACGCGCTTTCGGCCCGGGGAGAGGCGGTACTACATGGACGACAACGGGGGCCCATCCCTCAAGGAGCTGCCGCCGGTATGGCCGCCGGGTCAAGGGCCAGACGCGTGAGCAACGAACGGGGGTCGCGTTACCGCTTCGGTCCGCGCGAGCGCGGCGGCGCGCTTGCGGGTTGGCGCGCCGGACAGATCATGACGGTGGCCGTCGGCCTGGTCTTCGGTGTGCTGATCCTGCGTTGGGAGCCCAACGCCGGGGGCGTGGCCGCGGCCGTCGGCATCCTCGTCCTCTACGGCGCGCTGGCGACGGTTCCGGTGGCCGGCCGGACAGGCGACGAGTGGTTGCCTGTCGTCGTCTGCTGGGGGGCGCGCCGGACGGGCGTCGGGGGTGCCGGCACGAGGCGCATCGGCGCGCTGCGCGGCCTGCGCCTCCTCCGCGCCGGCTGGCAGGACATGGGCGTCG
The DNA here is from genome assembly GCA_963738135.1 of uncultured Acidimicrobiaceae bacterium. Taxonomy (GTDB): domain Bacteria; phylum Actinomycetota; class Acidimicrobiia; order Acidimicrobiales; family RAAP-2; genus Bog-473. The sequence goes on from CAVTVK010000003.1 coordinate 333,842, forward strand.
TGCACGACCACGCCGGGCGGACGCTCACGGCAGCGTTGTCACTGCGCGGCGGAAGCTTTGCCTTGCTCGGGGCCGACGAGCAGGACCGCCGGGTGGGTGCGTGGGCGTCGGTGTTGTCGTCGCTGGCCCGCGAGGGTTCGCCGGTGCACCGGGTGCAATGGGTCGCTTCGTCGTTTCCCGACGACGGGCAGGGTCTGCGGACGTACGTGGCGGCGGAGGCGGTGTCCGATGCGGCCTCTGCCTGCACGGCCTCGTATGAAGCGCTGCTGGCCGACATGGACTCGCATACCTGCGCCCACGATGTCGTCCTGGCCGTACAAGTGCGGCTCACCCGGTCGATGGAGGTCGGATGTGCCACCTTGGCGCGCGAAGTCGGATCGCTCGTGCGCCTGTTGGCCGACGCCGACGTGCAGGTCGACTCCGTCCTGTCGGCCGACGACCTCGCGCACCAACTCCTTCGCTCATTCGAACCCCGCGCGGCCCCGATGGGGACACCGCCGGCGCAGGACCACTGGCCGATGAACATGCAGGAGACCTGGTCGCACGTTCGGGTGGACGGCATGGTGCACGCCACGTTCTGGGTGGCCGAGTGGCCGCGCATTGAAGTGCGCAGCGACTTCCTGGCACCGATCCTGCTCGGCTCCGCCCGCTCGACGCTCGCTGTCGTGATGGAGCCGCTGGGTCCCGACGCCGCGGTGCGCAAGGTCGAGGCGTCACGGACAGCGGACCTCGCCGACACCGAACTGCGCCGGCGTGGTGGCTTCGTCTCGACCGCCCGGCATGCGCGCGAGTCGGAGGTCCTGGCCCGCCGGGAAGCCGAGCTGGCCGAGGGTCATGCATCGTTCCGCTATTCGGGCTATGTCACCGTCTCCGCTTCGAGCGAGGAGGAGCTGGTGGCGGCCTGTGACGTTGTGCAACACGCCGCGGGCCAGAGCCGGTTGGCCTTGCGTCGGCTCTACGGCGACCAGGGTTCCGCGTACACCTGCACGCTGCCGCTCTGTCGCGGTCTGCACTGACTGACTGTCGCGGGCTGTTCTGACTGTCCGGGGCTGTTCTGACTGTCCGGGGCTGCTCTGACTGTCCGGGGCTGCGCTAGGGAACTGAGCAAAGAAATATTCGCGCCGGGAAACACCCTGGGTAGTTGCGGTAGTTCATGTGGCGGCAACGTTCCCGTGTACCAGCGTTCACGCAAGCTTTTCGAGCGCAACTGTATGGTGCGAGTTCAGTTGCCGATGAGGCCAAGCGCCCATCACCACCCAACGAAGAGGTCTGTGCATGCTGCGGCACGTGCGGCGGTCCTGGGACCGCAAAGCAAGACTTGCCCCGCTCTTCCTGGTGGCGACCGCACTGGCCACCTTGTTCGGCGGTGCCACCATGGGACAGGGCGCTGTCAGCCTCAACACCCTGGAATCGTTGGGCGTCTATACCGGGTACCAGTCGCCGGGGACCACCAACTCGTTCAGTGCTGCCCTGGGCAACCAGCCGGTGTTCGGCATGGACTTCCTCGACGGAAGCTCTTGGTCGAGTCTCGTCAACTCTGCTCCGTCCTACATGAGCGCGTGGAGCCGCTCGGGTTACTCCATGGTGTGGGGCGTGCCGATGCTGCCCGACTCGTTCTCGCCCGACTCCGATCCCGCCGACACGTCGGGCAGTGCCTACGGCCTCGCGCAGGGAGCAGCCGGAAGCTACAACTCGTACTTTCTGAAACTTGCCCAAGAGATGGTGGCCGGCGGTCAAGGCAGTTCCATCGTCCGCCTGGGCTGGGAGTTCAACGGCGGGTGGTTTCCCTGGTCTGCCAAGGGACAGGCAGCGGCGTTCGTCGGCTACTGGCGGCAGGTCGTCGACACGATGCGGTCCGTGCCCGGCCAGGATCTCAGGTTTGAGTGGAACCCGACGGCGGGGGACGAAGGTGTCGGCAATCTTGCCGACTTCTACCCGGGGAACGCGTCTGTCGACTACATCGGCCTCGACCTCTATGACCAGGCGTGGGCGACATACCCCGGCATCACCTCGCAATGGAACACCTTTCTGACCGAGCCGTACGGTCTGGATTGGCTCGCTTCATTCGCCACCTCCATGGGGAAGCCCATCACGCTTCCGGAATGGGGACTCGATCCAGAACCATCGTCCAACGACGGCGGACCGGTGTCCGACCCCGGCACAGAGGTGGGGGGAGGCGACGACCCCACCTTCATCGACGACATGGCGCAATGGATCAGCCAGAACGATGTGTTCGATGCCACCTACTGGGACTACGGATCGAGTCGGCTCGGCGCCAGCACGAATCCCAAGAGTTTCGCGGCCTTCGCCGCCGACTTCGGAGGCGCGCCCGATGCCGCGCTGCCTCCTCCCAGCATCCCCGCGACCGATCCCCCCACCACCGACACGAGTGGCACCACAAGCACAACAGGTCCGACTGGTCATACCGGCCCGACCGGACGGACCGGAGCCTCCGCAGGATCGGAGACGGGGTCTTCATTGCCGCCTTCCGCGATTCCTCCGACGAGCAACGGAACCGAATCGATCGTGACGATCAAGCAGTCGCCGTCTCCGATTGCCGCTTCGAAAGAAGTGCAGTTCTCGGCACGCATACGACGGGCGCACTCGGGACCGGTGGTCCCGGCCGGACGGGTCAGCTGGAGGATCACAGCCGCATCGGGCGTGCGGATCCCGTGTCGATCAGGCGACCAGGGGAGAGTAAGAGCCCAAGGGCGAACCCGATGCACGGTGCCCGGCGGGAAGCTGTCAGCAGCGGACGGCCCCTACACCGTGTCCGTTCGCTATGCCGGCGCTGCGGATGTCGCACCCTCGTCGGCGACACTGACGCAGTCCGTCGTCAAGGCGAGCTCGACCACCGCCATCGAGTCCATCTCCGAGGTGCCGCCCGGCAACATGGTCGAGATAGTCGCCGCCGTCAAAGCCCCGTCGGCCGGATCGACCATGCCGTCGGGCAGCGTGCGGTTCGCCCTCTGGGATCAGCACGGACATCGTCAACAGTGCCTGGGTGGGAACACCGCATCTCTGGGATTGGGCGTGGCGTTGTGCGTCGTTGCCGGAACGGCGCCGTTCCCCGGCGTCTCCCACGTGCGAGCGACGTACAACGGCGACGACAACTTCGTTTCCAGCCGGTCGGGAACCTCGGACGTGGTGGTGCCGCCTCGGCCTGCTGCCGCACCGCCATCCTGAGCCGTTCTCACTCCTCGCGACGTCGGGCGTACGGAGCTCGAGCTCGAGCCGTGGTAGTCCCGCGAGCGGACGCCGGCAGTCGTCTTCCACCTGGATGTTGGAGCACTGTCGCGGGCTGCGGCGACCGAGGCTTCTACCATGGCTTCATGGCGACCCGACCCGATGCACGTCCGCCGGCGCCGGGCGATGCGGATGCGGGCGGTGGGCCGCGCAATGTCGTCGTCTTGCTGCTCGACAGCCTCAACCGGCACATGCTGGGCAGCTACGGCGGCAGCGAGTTCGACACACCGAACCTCGACCGTTTCGCCCGCGAGCGGGCCGTGCGTTTCACGTCCCATGTCACCGGCTCGCTGCCGTGCATGCCGGCGCGCCACGACATCTTGTGCGGCTCGCTCGACTTCCTCTGGCGGCCCTGGGGCTCCATAGAGGTCTGGGAGGAGCCGATCACCGCTCAACTCCGGCGGGCGGGCGTGACGACCATGCTGGTCTCGGACCATCCACACCTCTTCGAGGTCGGGGGCGAGAACTACCACACCGACTTCAGCGCCTGGGACTACGTGCGGGGGCACGAGGGCGACCCCTGGCGCACGTACCCGGACCCGAGTTCCATCGGCACGCCCGCGCTGCCCGCCCGTGGCGGCGGCTGGTTCTGGCGCGACCGGCTGGGCTGGGCGGAGGCGGGCGACCGGCCCTACGACCGCTCGCGGACGTTCTTCCGCGCCGAGTCGGACTACCCGGGCCCCAAGACGATGCGGACCGCCGCCACGTGGCTGCGTGAGGGCGCGCCGGATGATGCGCCGTTCCTGCTCTTCGTGGACGAGTTCGACCCCCACGAGCCGTTCGACACACCCGAGCCCTGGGCCGGGCGCTACGACCCGGAGTGGGACGGTGAGCTGTTGATCTGGCCCCCCTACGACGTCGGGGCCGTGGCCGCGGGGAGGCTGAGCGAGCGGGAGGGCCGGCAGATCCGAGCCAACTACGGGGCCAAGCTCAGCATGATCGACCACTGGGTCGGCCAGGTCTTCGACGCGCTCGACGAGCGCGGACTGTGGGAGCGCACGGCGGTGGTCGTGTGCACGGACCATGGGCACTATCTCGGGGAGAAGGACATCTGGGGGAAGCCTGGAGTCATGCAGTACGAACCGCTCGGGCATATCCCCTTGCTGGTGCACTGGCCCGGGGTCGAGGGTGGGACGACGTGCGGGGCGTTGACGACGAATGTCGACATCCACGCCACGCTGGCGGACGTCTTCGGCGTGCAGACCCGGCCGTTCTCCCACGGAGCGTCGCTGGCTCCGCTGGTGCAGGGTGACGCGGTGCAGGTACGCGAGTGGGCCATCGGCGGCGTGTACGGGAACTGGGTGCAGGTGACCGACGGCCACCGCAAGTACGCCCGCGGCTCGGTGGGGGACAACTTCCCCTTGTCGATGTGGTCCAACCGCTGGTCGACCATGCCCGTGCACGGCCTGGAGGACGCGGTCCGCCTGCCGCCGCCCGACCGACGGGCGCAGTTGGACTTCATGCCGGGTTCGGATGTCCCCGTCATCCGGCAACCCTTCGAGCCCGGAGACCGGCTGCCGTTCTGGGTCGGAAACAACACCGTCGACGCGCACTTTCTCTATGACCTCGACGAGGATCCGGGAGAGGATCGGAACCTCGTCGGTGCGGCGGTCGAACCCGAGATGGTGGAACTGCTGCGCACGGCCTTGGTCTCGCTCGACGCCCCCGGCGAGCAACTCGAACGGCTGGGGATCGCGTGACGGATCGTGAGGGCTCCGAGCCCGAGCCCGAGCCCGTGCCCGAGTTCGAGCCCGAGCCCTTCGTGCTGCCACGGATCCCGGCGTCGTCGGGCGCGCTGATCTTCGACGAGCGCGGCCGGCTCCTCATCGCCAACCCGACCTACAAGGCGCACTGGACGATCCCGGGCGGGATCATGGAGGCGGACGGCGAGACGCCTTGGGAGGCCTGCCAGCGCGAAGTGCGTGAGGAAGTGGGACTCACCGTCGAGCGCGGGCGCCTCGTCGTCGTCGACTTCCTGCGGCCGAAGAAAGACAAGGCGGAGAAGGCCGGCGGCATGCGGTTCCTGTTCGATTGCGGCGTGCTGCCCGACGCGGTGCTGGACGCCATCAGCCTGCAGCTCGAAGAACTCTCCGAGCACCGCCTGGTGGATCCGGCCGAGGCCCTCGAGCTGCTCAGCGGTCCGCTCCGTCGCCGGGTGGGGGCGGCGCTCCAGGCTGAGTCGTGTGTCTATCTGGAGGACGGGCGGCCGGTCTGACCGACGCGCGTCACGACGTGGCCAGCTCGAGGGGGACCTCTCGAGCGAAATAGACGGCCGTGACGGCGACGATGGCAGCGGCGATGCCGAGGGACCAGGTCGCCCCCGCGTGGAGGACGAGCAGGGCGCCGACGAGCGCGCCGCCGAAGAGGGACACGACCGATGTGATCCCGAGCCGCGCGTGGGGGTTCGTCCCGCCGGCCAGCCGCGAGCCCGACGCCAGTGCCGTCATGGTGCTCGTCAACACCGTGGTGGACATGTCGGGTACCCGCATGTGCCGCACGGCCGAGTTGCGGAGGCCGATGGCCGAGGCCAGGAGCGCGATGACGGTGAAGCGCGGCCACCCGGAGCCGATGGTCGCGACCGTGCCGGCGATGACCGCCGTCGTGGCGGTGCAGGTCGTCTCAATCACCATGGCGGCCAGCAGCAGGTTCCGGGGCGGACGGATCCGTTGCGCCAACTGTCCCCCGACGACGGCGCCGGCGAGGAAGGCGCCGAGCGCGCAGAGGCTGGCGGTCACCGAGAACCCGGGTGCGCCGGCGACGGCGAATCCGATCAGGGCCACATTGCCGGTCATGTTGGCCGTGAACACGTGCCCGAGACCGAGGAAGCTCACCGCGTCGACAAAGCCGCTGACGACGGTCAGGGCGGCGAGGGTCACCACCAGCGGCAGGGGTGGATGATCCTCACTCATCTGCGTTCCACCTTCCCCCTTCCCGTCACTGCCGTGATGTCACGTTGCGCGGTTCCGTCAAGGTAACGGAGGCGCTGGCTCGGGCGGGCGACCGTTCACCCGCTGTGAGGGAGCGCATGCCCCGGGTCCCGGCCCACCAGGTGACGACGCGCAATCTCGGTGCGGCGTACCCGTTCATCGCCGAGGCGGGGCTCGGGCGGCGCGGTGTGGTCATCGGCGACGACCTGCTCGGCGGCTCCTTCGTGTTCGACCCGTTCGAGCTCTACGCCGCCGGCGTGGTGTCCAACCCGAACATGGTTGTATTCGGGCAGATCGGGCGGGGCAAGAGCGCCTTCGTCAAGACCTTCCTGTGGCGCCAGGCCGTCTTCGGGCGCCGGGCCTGGGTGGTCGATCCCAAGGGGGAGTACAGCGACCTGGCCGACGCCTGGGGCGTCCGACCCGTGGCCTTGCGCCCCGGAGGATCGATCCGCCTCAACCCGCTCGACCCCGCTCCCGACGTCGATGACGACAGCGCGGCCGGGCCGGACGCCGGTGGGCGCCGGCAAATGGAGCTGCTGTCGTCCCTCGCCAGCGCCTGCCTGGGCCGTGACCTGGTGCCTCGTGAGCGAGCCGCACTGGCGGCCGCGCTGGCCGAGGTCACCCGAGCCACCGCGGTGCCGACGGTGCCCGAGGTGGTCGAGGCCTTGCTCACTCCGACCGCCGACGCCGCCCGCTCGCTCCGCACCGAGCAACGTGAGCTCCTCGAGGACGGGCGAGACGTCGCATTGGAACTGCGCCGGCTCGTGTACGGCGACCTCCGCGGCATGTTCGACGGGCCGACGACGGCCGGTCTCGACCTGTCCTCGCCCCTCGTGGTCCTCGATCTGTCCGCGCTGTACTCGTCGGCCGCACTCGGTGTCCTGATGGCGTGCGCCACCGCCTGGTTGCAGGCGGCGCTGGCGCGCACGGCCGTCGGCGGGGACGGCGCAGCGCCGGGACGCGGCCGCTTCTTCCTGGTGGTCGACGAGGCCTGGGCGATCCTTTCCAACCTGGGCGTGGCACGCTGGCTGCAGTCGTCCTGGAAGCTGTCCCGCGCCTTCGGGGTCTCCAACGTCGCCGTGCTGCACCGCGTCTCGGACCTGCGTTCCGTCGGTGCCTCGGACTCCGAGCAGGTGGCACTGGCGCAGGGGCTCCTGTCCGATTCGGAGACCCGCGTGGTCTACGCGCAGTCGCCGGGCGAGCTGGAGGCGGCGACCGAACTGCTGTCCTTGTCGGCCACCGAGACGGACCTGCTCCCGCAGCTCCGGCGGGGCATCGCGTTGTGGAAGGTGGGTCAGCGCTCCTTCCTGGTGCAGCACCGCCTTAGTGCCACCGAACGCTCCATCGTCGACACCGACGCCGCCATGATGGCCGGGTAGTCGTGACGGGCCTCGCCTCGTTGGTCCTGCCTCTGGGCCTCGGCGGCGCCCTGTTCGCCGGCATCTCCCAGGCCGGCGGAATCCGGTCCGGGCGGACCCACGGCAAGGCGGCGCCGAGAGGGGCCCGTTGGGCCCGGCGACGCGACCTTCGTCCCCTGCTCGTCCCTGCCGAGGGCACGCCTTCGGGCCGGCTCCTCCTGGGCGTGCTGCCCGGCCTGGCGCGCCAGAAGGGTGTGGCTGCCGAGCGGGCACAGTCCCTGGTCGTGGTCGGGCCCACCCAGAGCGGGAAGACCACGAGCCTGGCCGTGCCGGCGATCCTGGGTTGGCAGGGACCCGTGCTCGCCGCCAGCGTCAAGAGCGACCTTCTCCGGCACACGTTGGGGACGCGGTCCCGCCTCGGACGGGTGTGGTGCATCGATCCGACCGGCGCAACGGGGGCCCGGGCCAGCGACTGGTCGCCCCTGACCGCTTGCTGCCAGTGGCAGGGCGCGTGTCGCGCCGCGGCCGAACTGTGCGAGGCGGCCAAGGGTGAGGGCACGACCGGCGACGGGGAGTTCTGGTACGCCACCGCAGCCAAACTCTTGGCGCCGCTCTTCGTCGCGGCGGCGCTCGATGCTCGTTCCATGGCCGACGTGGTGCGCTGGGTCGACACGCAGGAAGTGGGAGAGGTGGCGGCCATCCTCGAGCGCGGCGCCCCGCCCGAGGTCATCCATGCCGCGGAGGCGACCTGGTGTCGTGACGACCGCACCCGCAGTTCCGTCTACACCACGGCCGAGACGGTGCTCGCCCCGTTCGCCCATCCGCCACCGCGGCTTTCTGCTGGCGGCCCCTTCGAGCCGGATGACCTGCTGCAGGGCGCCCACACGCTGTATCTCTGCGCGCCGGCGCACGATCAGCGGCGGCTACGCGGGTACTTCACCGCGCTGACCCAGGCCGTGCTGTCCCACGCCTTCTCGGTCGCGACGCGGGCGGGCCGACCGCTGGATCCACCGCTGCTCGTGGTGCTGGACGAGGCGGCCCATATCGCTCCGCTGCCCGAGCTCGACGGGCTGGCCGCGACCTGCGCGTCGCACGGGATCCAGATCGTCACCGTCTGGCAGGACCTGGCGCAGGTCCGTGGTCGCTACGGTGCGCGGGCGCCGACGGTGCTGAACAACCACCGCGCCAAGCTGTTCCTGCCCGGGATCGCCGACCCCGACACGCTCGAGTACGCCAGCCGCCTCATCGGAGACGAAGAGGTCTCGCACCCCTCGGTGACGCGTGACCCCACCGGGCGCCGCTCGACGACAGCGACGACGGCGACACGGCGGCTGCTGCCACCCGAGGAGTTGCGTTGCCTGTCGCGCGGCCGCGCCGTGTTGGTCTACGGGACGTTGCGGCCGGCGCGGCTGCAGTTGCGCCCGTGGTGGGCCCAAGGGCGGTTCCGGCGAACGAGACTCAGGCCCGGTCGGACTCCTTGAGGCGAGGCGGCTCGACGTCCCCTGCCCGCGCTCGGCTGACACGGGCACGTTCCTCCGACAAGGCGCGTTCTTGCAGGTTGGTGGCCAAGGCCGCAGCGCGATCGAACTCGCGGGCGGCTTCCGACGGACGTCCGAGCCGGTCGAGTAGGTCGCCCCGCACGCTCGGGAGCAGGTGGTAGCGCTCCAGCGTGCGCGTCTCCACCAGCTGATCGACGAGCTCGAGCGCGGGCTCGGGACCTTTGGCCATGGAGACGGCGACGGCCCGGTTGAGCTCGACGATCGGCGACGGCGCAGTGCGGGCGAGCTCGCCGTAGAGCGCGACGAGCTCGGGCCAGTCCGTGTCTTCGGGGCGAAAGGCGCGGGTGTGGCGGGCGGCAATGGCCGCCTGCAGCGCGTAGGGGCCCCGGGACGCACTGAGCGCTTCGGCGCGGGCCAGGGCGGCCTCGCCGCGACCGATGTGGAGCCGGTCCCAGGTCCGGCGGTCCTGATCAAGAAGCAGGACGGGCGTGCCCGAGGGCCCGGTGCGGGCGCGCAGGCGCGACGACTGGAACTCCATCAGGGCGAGGAGGCCGAACACCTCGGGCTCCTCGGGTGCAAGGGCGGAGAGCACCCGGCCGAGCCTCAGCGCCTCGGCACAGAGCTCGGGGCGCAGCCAGTCCTCTCCGGAGGTGGCCGAGTACCCCTCGTTGTAGATCAGGTAGATCACCTGGAGCACCGATTCCAGGCGGGACTTCCGATCGGCCCCTTCGGGGATTTCGAAGGCAACGCCGGCATCGGAGATCGTCTTCTTGGCGCGGACGATGCGCTGCGCGACAGTTGGCTCCGGGACCACATACGCCCGGGCGATCTCGGGGACAGTCAGTCCACCGACCAGTCGCAGTGTCAGCGCAGTGCGGGCGCCGTCCGAGAGCACCGGGTGGCACGCCACGAACATCAGACGAAGGCGGTCGTCGGCGATCTCCTCCTTTGATTCCAGACCGGCGTCGATCTCGTCCGCGGGCCGCGTCACCGCACGCTCGAGCTCCGGGCCCAGTTGGGCGTACTTCTCGCTGAGGGTGCGGTTGCGCCGGAACAGGTCGACCGCCCTGCGCTTGCCCACGGTGGTGAGCCACGCACCGGGGTTGCGCGGGGTGCCGTCGCGGGGCCATTGACGCAGGGCGTCGACCAGCGCGTCCTGGGCCAGGTCCTCGGCCAGACCGATGTCGCCGACGAAGGCCGCCAGTGTGGCGACGACCCGGGGGAACTCCAATCGGAAGACCGCCTCGACCGAGGCGGCCGAATCGGCGGCCGGCACGCCTCCGATTCAACCACCCGGTCCAGTCGGTGAGGACGCTGCGATCGGATCGGGCGATCAGATGACGGGACGGACGCGGCACTCGCCCTCGCCCAGCACGCTCAGGAACCGCTTGGTCCATTCGACGGCCTCGTCCCTGTCGCGGCACTCCAGGAGGGCCCAGCCGCCGACGACCTCCTTGGCCTCGGTGAACGGCCCGTCCACCACGGTGAATTCACCGTCCTTCAGGCTGACCTTGGCGCCCTCGGACGTGGGGGCGATGCCGCCCGTGGCGACGATCACGCCTGCCTTGACCGCCTCTTCCACGAACGCGCCCATCTCCTCGTACAGCTCGGGACGGGGGGGCTCGGTCGGCGTCTCCGCCTCGTTGGCCAGGGTGTAACCCAAGAACCGCATGGTGGTGCTCCTTCATGTCTCAGTGGAGGCGTCGGTCGCCTCACTCTGGCAGAGCGTCGAACGGCATGACACGGAATCGACACGCGGCCCGAAGTTTTTTCGCACGGCCGAGGTCAGTCCGGTCGGAGGGCCGGTGGCGGGTGGAGAATGGCGGGTCCCTGCTGGTCACCTTGCCCTTCGCGGCCACCCTTCCGTAGTCTCGCCTCGGGATTCCAGAGGAAGGGGCGCAGCATGACCGATCAACAGGGTGGCGGCGAAGTGCGCATGCTCATCGACGGCGAGCTCGTGGAAGCGGCGTCGGGCAAGCGGTTCGACAACATCAATCCGGCCACCGAGGAGGTGCTCGGCGAGGTGGCCGATGCCTCGGCCGAGGACATGCGACGGGCCATCGACTCCTCTCGACGTGCCTTCGACGAGACCGACTGGTCCACCAATCATGCGCTGCGCAAGCGCTGCCTCGAGCAGCTGCAGTCCGCTCTCGAAGCCGAGCGGGAGGCCTACCGCGAGGAGATCATCGCGGAGGTCGGCTCGCCGCGCATGATGACCTTCGCGGCGCAGGTCGACTGGCCGATCGACGAGGCCCTGGGCTGGCCGACCAAGATGATCGACGAGTTCCAGTGGGAGCGGTCGCTGCCTAACTCCGAGATGATGGGGATGAAGAGTCGGCGCGGGGTCATCAAGGAGCCCATGGGCGTGATCGGCTCCATCGTGCCGTGGAACTACCCGCTGGAGGTCACGCTCAACAAGCTGGGGCCGATCCTGGCCACGGGCAACACGACGATCATCAAGCCGGCGCCGGACACACCCTGGAATGCCACTCGGCTCGGCCGCCTCATTGCGGAGAAGACGGACATCCCGGCGGGCGTGGTCAACGTGGTCACGTCGGCCGACCACCTGGTCGGCGAGGAGCTCACGCTCTCGCCCAAGGTCGACCTCATTTCGTTCACGGGATCGACCGCGACCGGCAAGAGGATCATGGAGAAGGGCGCAGCCACGCTGAAGCGCGTCTTCCTCGAGCTCGGCGGGAAGTCGGCTCTCATCGTGTGCGACGACGCCGACTTCGCGTCAAGCGTCCCGATGGCCGCCATGGTGTGCGTGCACGCCGGCCAGGGATGCGCCATGCAGACGCGGCTGCTGCTGCCCCGGTCGCGCTACGACGAGGGTGTGGAGCTCATCACTGCCGGCATGTCGGGGGTTCCATACGGCGACCCGTCGAGCGACGCCGTCGTCATGGGGCCGGTCGTGAGCGCCAAGCAGCGCGACCGCGTGCTGGGCTACATCGCCAAGGGCCAGGAGGAGGGCGCCAAGCTCGTCTTCGGCGGCGGGCGTCCGGCCGACCAACCCAAGGGCTGGTTCGTGGAGCCGACGCTGTTCGTGGACGTCGACAACTCCATGACCATCGCCCAGGAGGAGATCTTCGGGCCGGTCTTGTGCGTGATCCCCTACGAGGACGACGACGATGCCGTCCGCATCGCCAACGAGAGCCACTACGGCCTTTCGGGCGGCGTCGTGTCGGCATCGGAGGAGCGGGCGACGGCGATCGCCCGCCGCATCCGGACTGGTTCCATCGGCGTCAACGGCGGACTCTGGTACGGCGCCGACTCGCCCTACGGCGGCTACAAGGACAGCGGGATCGGTCGTCAGTGCGGCATTGAGGGGCTCGAGCAGTACCTCGAGACCAAGGCCATCGCCTGGCCGGGCTGACCGGGCTGGCTCGGCCGGCCTGGGCTCACGAGTCCGGGCCGGAACTCAGGTCGACCACTCGGTCAGCAGCTCGTCCGTGGTGGCGAGCCGGGCCACGAAGGCGAGACTGTGCCGGAGCATCGACGCGTGATGCTCCGGTGGCGTGCCCACCGTGGCGTCCGTCGCCACACTGACCCCGAAGTCCTCGTCGGCCGCGCCCACCGCCACGAGCGGGATGGCCAGATTGGTCGACACGCCCGCCACGACGACGTCCACGATGCCCATGTTGCGCAGGATCGTGAGGACCTCGGTCCGATGCACCGGCGAGATGCCCTGGTGCCGTGGGAGCACCAGGTCCTCGGCGTCGAGGCCGATCTCCGGCACGATCTCGAGGGCGGCGTCGGAGTCCCTCCAGGACGCCGTCGACGTGGTGGCCCGCATGAGCGGTGAACGCTGGCTGGCCGAGCGCCCTCCTGCCAGCGGGAGATACGTCAAATGGACCACCTGCACACCCGCCTCGCGGGCACCGGTGGCGAGCCGGGCCATGGCGGCGAGCGCGGGCTGGGCCGCCTCGGCCAGGGCGGGCAGCACCGACAGGTCGCCGATGACGCCACGCTGGCACTCCACGAAGAGGAGCGCCGTTGTGCGGGGCGCGGTCACCGGATCAGCGTCGGCACTAGGCCAGCACCCCGGCCACCTTGAGCTCGATCATCTCCTCCTCGCTGCAGTCGATGTCGGCGAGGATCTCCTCGCAGTGCTCGTTGAACTCGGGCGCCCGCTTCGGAGGCGAGGGGACGCCGGCGAACTGCACCGGCGCCGTGACCAGGGTGAAGGCGGTGCCGTCGGCGGTGGCGGTCTCGCCCAGGTGGCCGTTGGCCTCGACCTGGACGTCCTTCGTGACCTCGATGCTGTCCTGGGCCACGGCCCACTGGCCCTCGAAGGCGTCGAGGCGGTCTCTCCACTCACTCAACGGCGCCGACTCGAACGCCTCCTTGAGGATGGCCCGGGCCTCGCCGGCATTGGCGGCCAGCTGCTCGTGGGAGGAGAACCGCTCGTCGGTGATCAGGTCCTCGCGGCCGATGACCCGGCAGGCGCTCGGCCAGTAGCGGAAGCCCTGCAGACACGAGAAGGCGAGGAATCGGTTGTCCTGGGTGAGATAGGTGCCCACGAGAGGGTTGGGCAGTCCAGGTCCGCCGCCTTTGCTCGGACCGGGCCGCCAGGGCATGTCGAGCTGCAGCGACAGGGCGATGGCCGGGCTCATGGCCCACATGCCCACACCGAGCAGCGAGACGTCGAGCGGAAGCGCCTCGCCCGTGCGCTCGCGATGGAAGAGCGCGCCGAGGATGCCGCCGGCGATGGTCATCCCACCGATGGAGTCGCCGTACCCGGGTCCGGGCTGCCCGGCGAGATAGTCGACGTCGGTGGGCGTCGTGCCCATGGCGCTGCCGGCCCGGCACCAGTAGCTCAGGAAGTCGTAGCCGCCGCGGTCGGCCTCGGGCCCGCGCTCACCGGCACCCGTGCCCGCCACGTAGATGATGTTCGGGATTGTGGGCCTTGATGTCCTCGAGCTCGATGCGCAGCTTCTTCCTGACGGCGGGGACCTTGTTGGTCAGGAAGACGTCGCACGTCGCGGCCAGCCGGTAGATGAGGTCGAGGCCCTTCTCCGTGCTCACGTCGATGCCGATGCTCTTCTTGCCGCGGTTGGAGTGCTCGAGGAGCACGTGCACGGCGCCCATGGAGGGCATGACACCACTGGAGGCCAGTCCGCGCATGGCGTCGCCCCGCTCGGGGTGCTCGACCTTGATGACTTCGGCGCCCCAGTCGGCCAGGATGGCCGACGCCGCCGGTACGAAGGTGTGCTCCGCGACCTCAAGGATGCGAACACCCTTCATGATTTCTGACAACGTGAATCCTCCCCTGCCCAAGTGTCACTCTGTGACCGATGCAGCTTTCCTGATGGATCGAGCGCGACGCCAACCGGGCCGTCACCCGGGCCCGGGCGGCGGACGACAGGCTGCGGCTCGGGCCGGGGCTCCCGACGTCGCGAACGGTTTAGGTCGCCGAAGCGCCGTACTCGCTTGGCCGCCCCTCCAGAATGACGGTCTTGGTCTCGAGGAAGGGGAGCAGTCCCTCGACACCGCCCTCGCGACCGATGCCGGACTGCTTGAAGCCCCCGAAGGCAATGCCGAAGTCCGTGCGGAACGCGTTGTGACCCACGGTGCCTGAGCGCAGCTGGCGAGCGACGGCGCGGGCCCGCTCGACGTCGTTGGTGAATACCGACGCGTTGAGCCCGTAGATCGTGTCATTGGCGATGGCGATGGCGTCCTGTTCGTTCTGCGCGGGAATCACGCTCAGCACGGGTCCGAAGATCTCCTCCTGGGCGATCGTCGACGAGTTGTCGACGTTGCCGAAGACGGTGGGCTCCATGAACCACCCCCGGTCGAGATGCTCCGGCCGGTCGGCCGCCCGTGGCCAAGGTGGCTCCCTCGGCGACGTCCCTTGGCGATGTACCCCTCGACGCGATCACGCTGCCGCTCGGCGACCAACGGGCCCATCTGCGTCTCGGCGTCGAACGGGTCGCCCACCCGCACCTGGGAGAAGGTCCCGGCCAGGGCCTCGACGAGCTCGTCATGACGGTGCTGGCTGACGACGATCCGGGTCAGCGAGGAGCAGACCTGCCCGGCCAGGAAGCACTCGGCGCGGGCCAGGCTGGTGGCCGCGGTGCCCAGGTCCATGTCGTCCAGAATGACGGCGGCTGACTTGCCGCCCAGCTCGAGCGTGCAGCGGGCGATCCGCTCGCCGCACAACGAGGCGATGCGACGGCCGGCGGCGGTCGACCCGGTGAACGTGATCTTGTCGACGCGGGGATCGCGTACGAGAAGCTCGGACACCTCGCGATCGGCCGTCACCACATTGAGCACTCCGGGTGGGAGGCCGACCGCTTCGGCGATCTCGGCCATGACGTATGCCTCGCCGGGAGCTTCGGGCGATGCCTTGAGGATGACCGTGCATCCGGCGATGAGGGCGGGTGCGATCTTGTACGTGATGAGGCTCAAGGGGGCGTTCCACGGGATGATGGCGCCCACCACGCCGACGGGCTCGCGGGCGAGGAGACCGAACTGGCCGCCCATGGTCGGCCGCGCCTCCTCCTCGAAGGGGAAGGTCTGGGCCAGGCCCGCGTAGTAGTCGAACGTCGCGGCCGCGCCGGCGACGGATGCCTTGGCGATCACGTGCAGCACGCCCGACTCGCGGGGCCAGATCTGGCCCACGTCGTCGGCCCGCTGCGCCAGCTGGGCGCCGATGGCACGCAGGAACTCGGCCCGCTGTTCGTGGCTCAGGCGGGGCCACGGTCCCCGATCGAACGCCTCACGTGCGGCCCCGACGGCACGCGCCATGTCGGCTTCCTTCGCCTCGGCCACGCTGAAGAAGAGCTCCTCGCTGGCCGAGTCGATCACGTCGATCAGCGCGTCCGACGAGGGTGCCACCCACTCCCCGCCGATGAAGAAGCGATCCGCGTGTCGCAGGGGCGCACTGATGTCGTTGGTGAGGGCCATGGCGTCTCCAATCGTGAGGTCGATCGAAGCTCACCGTACTGCTGTGGGGTCGCCGCGCGGAATCCGCCGGGATCGGTCCGGCGGAGGTCAGGTGTCGATGCCGAGTTCCTCCAGCACGTGGGCGGTGTCAGCCCCGAGGTCCGGGGCACGCCTGGTGACCGTGCGTGCGTGAGGGGCAGCGACGCCTCGTGCCGTTGTGGGCAGCGTGGGCCCAGCGAGGTCGGCGCTGACGGCGGACATGGAGACGTCGAGGACCCAGCGACCGCCCGCCCGCAGCGCGTCCAGGCACGCACCGGCCGCCGTGAGCCCGGTGAGGGGGTCGGCGACGGCATCGACGCAGAAGAGGGGGCGGCCGTTGGCGTGGGTCACGAGGTCGCCGGCGGCGGCGGCATCGTCGCCGAAAGCCACTCGGTTGCCCATTCGACCGTGTCCGGTGATGGAGACCCAGACCTGTGGCCCGCCGGCGGCGACGGCGGTTGTGGCGTCAAGTCCGTACTGCGCCAGCGCACGGGGTCGACTGGCCTCGATGACGGCGTCCGCGCGTTGCACGAGGGCATGCAGGATGCGGACGCCGTCGGGCGTGCGCAGGTCGAGGGCGACCGATTGCTTGTGGCCGTTGAGGAGGTCGTAGAAGGCGCGGGCGCCGCGCCGCGCGCCGTCGGGCCGTTCCGTTGACTCGACCTTCACGACGGTGGCGCCGGAGCGGGCCAGGAGGTCGCCGCACAGCGGGCCGGCCCACAGCGCGGACAGGTCGACGACGACGGCGCCGGTGGCGTCCGGTCGTGGCGGCGCGTCGCCGAGTGCGGTGGAGACGACGGCCGGGCGTCGCTCGGGACCGGCCGCCTCCCCGACGCGGGCGACCGGCAGTCCGAGGAGTTGGGCTCGCTCGGTCATGGTGATCGGATCCCTGTGACGCAGGTTCTCCGCCACGGCGGACCACACGGCCGGCGTGGTCGTTGGTGCCGCCTCGAGTTCGAGCCAGGCTGCAACCATCTCCATGTCCTCCTCGCGGGGAAGTGAGACCGCGAGGAACTCGTCCGCGCAGGGCAGCAGGCGACAGCTCCCCCCGCAACTCGTCGCACCCCTGCGCCACAGGCCCATGAGCGCGGCGCGCTCGCCCAGGAGCGCGAGCGCGTCGAGGCCCGGGAAGGGGCGGGCCAGACGATCGATGCCGTCCACCAGGCCCTGCGGGGGACCCAGTGGCTCGTCGGGCCATCCGGTGAGCGCCATGGCGCCGCTCCTGGCCCAGCGCTCCACCCGAGGGTCGTCCACTTCGGCAGGGTAACGTTTCGCGATCCTCGATCCTCTCAGCGCCGACGCACTGCTCGCCGAGTTGCGCAGCGAGATCACTCCTGAGCGCACCGGTGCCGTCCTGGTCGACCTGCACGACGGGTTGGCTGATCCCGGCGAGACGCCGGCGGAGGCCCGGGCGAGCCTGCCCTTCGTCGTCGTGGGCGTCAGCCACGGTGAGATCGCGGACGGCTGGCTCGACCTGTGTGACGTCGTGGTCGACGCGGATTCCGGCGATGCGGCGTTGGAACGGATTGCGGCGAACGTCACCGACCACCCAATTACGGCGACGGCGCTGGCACTGTTGCTGCGGGGGCAGCAATCGGCGTCGGTGGGCGACGGCCTCGTGGCGGAGTCCGCCGCCTACTCGGTCCTGCAGTCCGGGCCCGAGTTCGCCGCCTGGCGCGCCGCGCATCCGGCGCGATCCGACCATGGCCCCGAGCACGATGCAGGACCACGGCTCCGTGTGGTCCGCGACGGGTCGACGATGTCGATCACACTGAACCGGCCCCGTCGGCTCAACGCGCTCGATGCGCCCATGCGCGATGAGCTGGTCGAGGCGCTCACGTTGGCCGCCGTCTCTCCCGATGTCGAGCGGGTGGAGCTGCGGGGCGCAGGTCGGGCCTTCTGCGCCGGGGGCGATCTCGACGAATTCGGCCGCAGGTCGGATCCGGCCACCGCACATGTGATCCGTCTGCAACGGAGTGTCGGGCGCACGCTCGCCCGGCTCGAGAAGCCGACAGTGAGCTACGTGCACGGCGCGTGCATGGGATCGGGAATCGAGCTCGCTGCCTTCACCGA
The DNA here is from genome assembly GCA_963738135.1 of uncultured Acidimicrobiaceae bacterium. Lineage (GTDB taxonomy): Bacteria > Actinomycetota > Acidimicrobiia > Acidimicrobiales > RAAP-2 > Bog-473. The sequence goes on from CAVTVK010000003.1 coordinate 351,872, forward strand.
CTGGGTCGTGGCGGCGGCGGACACCCAGATCGCGCTGCCGGAGATCGGTTTCGGCTTGGTCCCGGGCGCGGGCGGCACCGTCAGCCTCACCCAACGGATCGGGCGCCTGCGCACGGCGTGGCTCGCCTTCTCTGCTTGCACCATCGACGCGGCGACCGCGAAGAGCTGGGGTCTGGTCGACGAGCTCGAAGCCTGACACGTTGGGGATGGTCGCGCGGAGGGAATTAGGTCGAGGCGACGGACCAGTCCGGCGCCGAGGCCCTCGTCCAAAGCGGCGAAGGGCGCGAGGTCATGACCCGGCCTGTCGGGCCGACGATGGTGAGCTCGTCATTGGCGTTGCCGGACATGGACCAGCCCTTGCGGTGCACCACTCCGTGGTGATGTCGGCACAAGAGCGCGAGATTGTCCAGGTCGGTGCGACCGGTCGGTTTCCACGGGACGATGTGGTGCACGTCGGCAAAGGTCACCGCCGCACAACCGGGGAAGCGGCACTCTCGATCCCGCCGCATCACCTCTCTGCGCTGGGCCTCGCTCGGAAATCGCCTGGCCCGACCCTCGTACATCGTGTGCCCCACGTCGTCGTCGACCGCCACCGCGACCGGGCCATCACAGGCGAACCGCTGCACCGTGGCCACGTCGACCAGGCCATGGTGCTCGAGCTCGGCGGCCAGCTCGCTGGGCTCGACCTGCTCGTCAACCAGGGCCTGGAGGGGGACGTGGAGCACGACCAGCTTGGAACTCGCCGAACCCGCTTGGCCGGACGACGAGCCGAGCAGCTCCAGGAACCCCTCGCAAAGTCGTTCGTCCCAAGGGGTCTCACCCTCGGAGGGGATCCTCTTGGCTCGGGCCTCCAAGGTGGCCTTGGTCTCGGCGTACTCGAGAGCCGGCAGTTGGAGCGTCATGGTGCGAACGGTGTCGTTGCAGCGCAGCGTCCCCTTGTCGCGCGCAGACCGACATCCCGACGTGGCCGCCGCCCGCGCCGCCAGCGTCCGGGCCACGCCGGCCAGTTCACGCACCGAATGCACCTGGGCCTCCGCACACAGCTCTCGATCGCTCGCAGGCGTGGCCACGTCGGCCACGGCACGGACCTTGTCGAAGGAGACGTCGCCCGAGCTCATGGCGCCGACGAGGTGGGGGAGGTCGGCAGCCCTTTGCGCCACACGCACGTAGGAGCGTGCCGTGGCCGCCGAGACACCGAAGCGCTCGGTCGTCCAGGCTTCGGTCGAGGTGGCGCCGTCGTCCTCGAAGGACCGGCGCCGCTCGACCTCACCCAAGCGGGTCACGGCCTTGCCCTGGAGCGTCGCGATCTGGGCGAAGATCCCATGGAGGTCCTCCGCCAGCTCCTTGTTCGACAACGCGGCCACGTCGTCGGCACCGGGAGGGGCCACGTCGGGAGCTGTCTCGGGCATCGGAGGGGAATGGTCCGGCCCGCCGGAAGCAGAGCGCGCAGAATCGGGCGGCATACCCACTTCGGTCATGCGGGAGATGGCTCCGAATGCCGCGCCAGCTGGGGAAACGATCACCTGGGCTGAGGACGATGGGCGCCCGCGGGACGCCTTCCCTTACGCTCTGGCCTGGACCATTGCAGGAGGGTCGACCAGCATGCGCAACTTCATCGTCGAGCAGGGACGAGGCCTGCCCCGGGGGCCACTCGGCCAGTCGCAGTCGTGACCGAGGCGTCGCGCCAAGGGCACACGCACGCCCATCCGCGTCCGAGCCCGGCACCGGGACCGCCGCACGCCCAGCGCGCCCGCGGTGCAGCGGCGGCCAACGACCCTTTCCCCGGGGTGGAGAAGGTCCGTGACGGCTTGTGGAGTATCCCGGTCCCGCTCCCGAACAACTCGTTGCGGTACGTGCTCGTGTACGTGTTCGAGACGGATCGTGGCCCCTACCTCATCGACGCCGGGTGGAACACCGACGATGCCTTCGGAGCGCTGCAGAACGGCATGAAGGAGGTCGGCTGCGACATCACCGACGTGCAGGGCGTGATGGTGACCCACATCCACCCCGATCACTACGGGCTGGCCGGGCGGATCAGGGAGGCGTCGGGCGCCTGGATCTCGCTGCACCCGGCCGATGCCGAGCTCATCCACGACCGCTACGACGAGCCGGACGACCTGCTGGACCGGGTGGCGGCCGCCCTGCGTCGCATGGGTGCGCCCGACGAGGAGCTCGAGCCTCTGCGCAACGCGGCCATGCCGGTGCGCCAGCTGGTCGACGCCGTCGTGCCCGACCTCTTGCTGGAAGACGGGGCGCGGCCGGAGGTCCCCGGCTGGGACCTCACCGCGATCTGGACACCGGGCCACTCGCCCGGGCACCTCTGTTTCTACGAGGCCCACCAGGAGCTCATGCTCTCCGGCGACCACGTGCTGCCGCGCATCACGCCGAACATCCCCTACCACCCGCAGGCCGGGGCGAATCCGCTGGGCGACTATCTCGCCTCGCTCGACAAGCTCGAGCCGTACGAGGTCAGCGAGGTGCTGCCGGCCCACGAGTACCGGTTCGACGACCTGCACGCCCGCCTCGAGGAGTTGCGCCAGCACCACCGGGACCGCTTCGGCGAGATCGTGGCGATTTTGCGGGAAGGTCCGCACACCGCGTGGGACGTGGCGCAGCACATGAAGTGGTCACGCCCGTGGGACGACATCGCCGGGTTCATGCGGCGGGCTGCCGTGGGAGAGGCGGTTTCGCACCTGCGCGTCCTGGAAATCGACGGCGTGGTGCAGGTGGAGGACGGCGAGCCGGCGCTGTGGTCGCTGACGGAGGGCCGGTCGGCCGGCTGATCGGGCGCTGACAGGTCTGGCGTCTGGCGTCTGGCGTCTGGCGTCTGGCGTTGTCAGGTCTGTCGCTGTACACCAAGCGCACGATCGCAGAACGAGCGCACCTGGCGTGCCGCCTCGACCCGCGACACGGACCTGTCCCGGGCGGGGTCGAGGCCCGCCGCCGCCCACACCACGGACTGGATGAGCGGCGCATCGGCCGCCGGGTCGGCGAGGAGGAAGGATCCGTCGGCCGCCCCCCGGCGCAGCAGCGCCTCCAGCGGTGCGGTCAGGACCGCCGAGGCCCGACGCATTTCGTCGACGTAGCCGTCTGCCTTCATGGCTGCGGGCGAGCCGAGCACGCTGATGCGGGCGGCCTTCACGTGGGAGCGGTCGAAGCTGAGGATCTCGTCGATCCACGCATGGAGTGCCTCGCGCGGTGAGGCCGCCGCGTCGACCTTGGCCTGCAGGCGTGCCGCCGCCTCGTCAGCCTCTCGTCGGAAGAGCGCACACAGCAGCTGATCCTTGGACTGGAAGTGCCGGTAGAACGATCGGGTAGACAGATCCGCCTCGCGGAGGATGTCGGCCACGGCGGCGTCGGCGTAGCCGTTGCGCTCTATGACGACGAGTGCGGCATTGAGAAGGAGTCGGAGCTCATCTTCTGTCTCGAAGCGACGGGGCCGTCCTGTCCGGGTCGGCGGAGCAGGCCTGGACCGACTGACAGTTCCGACAGTTCCCACCGTCGACCTCAGGCCGTCCGGTCCCGCGGCAGCGAGTCGACCAGCACCGGCACCTCGGCCAGCGCACGCAGCCCGTCGTTGAGGTGGGTGCAGCAGTCCGTGTTGCGCAGGCGGTCCAGGACCTCCCGGCGCAGAGCGCGCAACGAGGTGCCCTCCATCCGGGTGGCGTGCGGTGCCGCCCCTGGGCACTCGGGGTAGGGCAGCACGCGGGGGATGGCGTCGACGGTGGTGAGCGTGCCGGCACCGGGGTCGGCGGTGCCGAGGATCTGGTATTCGTGCACGACCTCCTCCTCGCCGGCGGGATTCCAGCAGCTGTCGCGGAACATGGCGTCGATCCGGATGTCGCCGGCCTCCTCCCAGACGTCGATGCGGCGCGCCCGGCGCATGGCGATCGGGGGGTGCTCGCCGACGTCGTGCCAGCCCAGCGGGTCGGCCGGGTCGGCGAGGGGACCGGGTCGACCCGTGTTCGTGCTGACGCCCTTCAGCGTCCCGTCCGGCCTGAGCGCGCTTGACCCCTCCTGGAAGCCCGAGCAGATGCCCACCATGACCGGCGGGGAGGTGGCCATCCGCTCGTGGAAGCCGGGGATCTCGTCCACCCACAAGAAGAAGGCGAAACCGGAGATGAGGGTCGCCCCCGCGACGTCGTCCAGGAGCAGGTGCAGCGGGTTCCCGGCCTCCACGTCGGGTGGCAGGACCTCTGCGATGGACTTGCGGAGATTGCCTCCGGCGCGACAGCCGAGGAGACGCTCCAATCCCTCGAAACCGGGGTCGGACTCGATCTGCTGGATGTCGCGAGCGGGGCCCGTCACCACGGTGAGGTCGGTGGCGGCGATCACCTCGGGCTCGCCCGACAAGGGGGTGAGGAGGTCGCGGGCGCGGCCGTCCAGGTGCAACTCCGTGCCCAGCCCACCGGGCCAAGACATCAACATGCTGGAGGTCCGACGGATCGACCCCGGGCGCCGGGCCGGCGGTCGGGCGACGGGGTCGTTGGGGGCGGGGGCAAGCAAGCTCACGGGTGACAGCGCTCTTCGCAAATCATGTTTTCGATGCTAGCCAGGGGCTGGAATCGATGATCGCAACGAGGGGTCCTGCACAATCTTCGCCTCTTCTTACGCTCTCCTCGTATTCCTCAAATGATTCTGGACGAGAGTGCTGCGATGAGGAAATTTCGGGGCAGGGCCATCGCGGCGGGAATCCTGTGCGCCATCGCCGCCACCGTGGCGGTCTGGAGTGGGCCACTGGCCTCAGCATCCGCCGACCTCCGTGCGGCGGGCGGCACGACGACCTCCCGTCCCGCCGGGTCCACGCACGTGGCGTCGGCCACACCCCAGGCGTCGCCGATAGTCACCAGGTAACGCACGCCCCGGAAGCCCCCGACCCGGAGAGGGGCTAGCAGGCCGCGACAGGACTCCTCCATCGGATCTTGGGTGACGCCCCTCGGGAGGCCATACTGAGCGAACTCGGCGACTCCCGCTGGGACGATCGCTGACCTGCGAGAGAGAAAGGGTGTGGCCAGATGACGGATGCTGCGACAGAGACGCCGGCCGAGCCGGTCCTCGTCACCGAACGGCGGGGAGCCGTGCAGGTGCTCCGACTCAACCGGCCCGAGGCGCGCAACGCCTTGAACCCCGAGCTCCTGAACGCCATCGGTGTCGCCATGCTCGAGGCCGAGAAGGATCCCGACGTGCGGGCGGTGGTGCTCATCGGGACGGGGGACCGGGCCTTCTGCTCCGGCATGGACCTGCGTGGTTTCGCAGAAGGAGGCGCGGGCGGGATCGGCGGGAACCCCGACGCCATGCGCGGTTTCGCCCGCTTCACCAGCGGCGAGATCGGGGTCCCTATCGTCGGTGCGGCGAATGCCACGGCCGTGGCCGGCGGATTCGAGCTGTTACTGGGATGCGACGTCGTGGTGGCCTCGGAGGCGGCGTCCTTCGGCGTGCCCGAGGTCAAGCGCGGTCTCTTTGCCGCAGGCGGCGGGGTGTTCATCAGCACGCGCATCCCCCTGGCGGTGGCGCTCGAGCTCACGTTGACGGGCGACCTCATCGACGCCCCCCGAGCGTTGTCGCTGGGCCTGATCAACCAGGTGGTCCCACCCACGCAGGTCCTCGACGCAGGCGGTGGCGTTCGCCGAGCGCATCGCGCGCAACGGCCCCCTCGCGCTGCGAGCGACGAAGCAGATGGTGCGCACGGCATCGACCGACCTCGAACGGGCCAAGGTGCTGGCGGCAGAGTGGCATCCCACGGTGTTCAACAGCGATGACGCCAAGGAAGGCGCCACGGCATTCATGGAGAAGCGCGACCCGGTGTGGACGGGCCACTGAGCGTCGAAAGACCCGTCAGGTCTTCGGCTCGGACTCCGGCCCGGGTCCGACGTCCGCCCCGACGTCGGTCCCCCGCCCCGGTCGAGCGTCGGGGTGGCTGCCCGGCAGCGCGTCGGGCAGCTCCAACGGAACGGTGACCCGGGCCACCACGACGTCGTCCCGGTTTCGCAGCGCGGCCGACAGGACCAGGTCGATCTGGTTGTGGAGGATCCGGTAGCGCAGCTTGCTGGGCCGCACGACCGGGATCAGTACCACGAGCTGATCGTCGGGGTGTTCTTCCCGCAGCTCGTCGATGAAGGCGACGATGGGCTGGGTCACGGAGGCGTACTCGGTGTGCAGCACCTTGAGCGGTATGCCGCAGTTCCACCGTTCCCAACCGTCGAAGAAGTGCTCGGCGTACGCGGCACCTTCGTCGCCCCCTTCGAGGACGACGGTCACGGCGATCACCTCCTGCCCGAGCGACTCGGCCTCGCTCAACGCGTGCTCCGTCAGCCGCGAGATCCGGTTGACCGGCACGACCACGATCGTGTGCTTCGGTGCGGGCCGACCCGGATCCTCGTCGAAGCGGAGCTCCTTGGCGGCGCGCTCGTAGTAGGCGTGGATGCGCAGGAACAGGAGGATGAAGGCGGGGATGGCGATGACGACCACCCAGGCACCCTCCGTGAACTTGGAGACCAGGAACACGATCGTCGCGATCGCCGTGATGATGGCGCCGAAGCCGTTGATGGTGGCGCGACGACGCCAACGGGCGGGGCGCTCGCGCCACCAGTGCACGACCAGACCGGCCTGCGACAGCGTGAACCCGATGAAGACGCCGATGGCGAACAGGGGAATCAGGTCGTTGGTGTTGCCGCGGACCGCAATGAGCAGCGCGCCCGCCATCAATCGTCAAGACGAAGATCCCGTTGCCGAACGTCTGCCGGTCGCCGCGGATGGTGAACAGGTGCGGCAGATAGTTGTCCCGGGCCACCAGGCTGGCCAGGACGGGGAGGCCACCGAACGACGTGTTCGCCGCCAGGGCCAGCACCACGGTGATCGTGATCGAGATGATGTAGTACGCCCAGCCCCGACCGACGGACATCGCCATGATCTGGCTGAGCACCGTCTGGCCGCTGCGGGGCCCGATCTCCCAGCGCTTGGCCAGGACCGCCAGCCCGAGCAGCATGAGGCCGAGGATGACACCGAGCAGCACTTCGGTCCGCTTGGCCCGGATGGTGCGGGGCTCGCGGAACAGCGGCACGCCGTTGGCGATGGCCTCCACCCCGGTCAACGCGCTGCAGCCGGCCGAGAAGGCCTTCAGAACGAGGAGGAACGTCACCGCCTTCAGCCCCGTCGTCGGCAGCTGCGACTGGCCGAGCTGCGTCTCGTTCAGCCCGAGCGGGTGGATGAGGCCGATGGCGATGATGGCCAGCAGGCCCACGATGAAGAGCAGCGTCGGCAGGAGGAAGGCCCGAGCAGTCTCGCCGAGGCCGCGCAGGTTCAACACCATGATGAAGAGCAGGATCCCGAGGCAGAGGGGAACGGTGGCCCCGGCCAGGCTCGGGAAGGCGGACTGCAACGACGCGACGCCGGCCGCAATGGAGACGGCCACGGTCAGCGTGTAGTCGACGACCAACGACGCCGCGGCGACGAGGCTCACGTGCCCCCCGAAGTTGGCCCGCGAGACTGCGTAGGCCCCGCCGCCCATCGGGTAGGCGTCGATGACCTGTCGGTACGAGAACACCAAGATGGCCAGCAGCCCGACGATGGCGATCGTGATCGGCAGGACGAGGTGCAGTGCGCCGGCGCCCGCGACGGCCAGCACGAGAATGATGGCTTCGGGGCCGTAGGCCACCGACGTGAGGGCATCGAGCGACAGGGCCGACAAGCCCTGGACCGGCGTGATGCGGTCCTTGCTCGCGTTCAGCGCCGACTTGGGTTGGCCGATCAGGACGTTCCACAAGCCGGTGGCCCGGCCGCCTCGGGCATCAGCCATAGGCGCACTCTAGGAGGCGGAGGCCGCCGCATCGGGTACGCCGGACCGCTCCCGGCGGACCGCACCCCGGTGCCTAGGATCAGGCGATCACCGAGCAGGGAGGCACGCCGACGTGGAGATCTGGGAGCTCACGGCCCGCGAGGCGTGCCGCGACACGCTGGCGCAGTACACGCACAGCGGAGACCGCTACCTGTTGGAGGACTTCGCAGGAGCGTTCTGTGCGGACGGCGTCCTCGAGATACGCGGTGCCGAACCACTCCAGGGAAGGGACGCCATCATGGCGCGCTTCGGTGGTGCGCCCGCGGCCACGCAGGCACAGGCGACGGCGGCGGAACAGCGGGGCGCCGGCGGCCCACGTCGCATCGTGCGGCACAACGTCACGAACATCAGGTTCGAGTCGCTGCAGCCCGACGAGGCCGTCGTGGCCAGCTACTTCACGGTGATCACCCACATCGGGCTCGACCACATGGGCCGGTACCGCGACCGGTTCGTGCCCGTGGGCGAACGTTGGCTCATCGCCCACCGCTTCGTGTCGACCGACTGGCGGGCGCCCGACTCCATCTTCGGGGGATCCGCGTCGACCGCGAGCTAGTTGATGAGCGGGTCCCGCGGCAGCCCGAGGATGCGCTCGCCGATCTGGTTGCGCTTGATCTCCGAGGTCCCGCCGGCGATGGACAGGGCCCGGTGCCCCATCACCATCCGAGCTGCCATGGCGCCCGGGCCCTCCGTGTAGGCCACGTCGGGCCCAGCCAGCGCGGCCGACATGGCGGCGGCCTGGTGACCGATCTCCGTCAAGACCAGCTTGGTGACGTTGCCCTCGGGTCCCGGCCCGCTCCCGATGAGTGCCCGGTGGGCGCTGCGCAGGTTCATCACCGCCATCGCCTCGCTCCAGGCGATGAAGCGACCCACCCGGCCGGCGCCGCCCGCCAACCGTTCCGGATGCGCATCCAGCGGCGGAATCAGCATGTGCCCCGGCAGGGAACCCCCGCCCTGCCCTCCACCGATGGAGACGCTCTCGTTGCCGAGAGTCGCCCGGGCCACGGTCCAGCCACCGTTCACCGGGCCGACCACGTCGTCGTCGGGCACGAAGACGTCATTGAAGAAGACCTCGTTGAACTCCGACTGGCCGCTGATCATCCGCAACGGGCGCACCTCCACGCCCTCTGCGTGCATGTCGATGACCATGGTCGTGATGCCCTGGTGCTTGGGCGCATCGGGGTCGGTGCGGATCGTCGCCAGCCCGTAGCCGGAGTAGTGCGCGCCGCTGGTCCAGACCTTCTGCCCGTTGACGAGCCAGCCACCGTCGACCCTGGTCCCCCGCGTCTTGACCGCGGCAGCGTCGCTGCCGGCGTCGGGCTCGCTGAAGAGCTGGCACCAGACGACTTCCTGGCGCAGCGCCGGCAGGACCCAGCGGAGGATCTGGTCCTCGGTCGCGTACTGCACCAGCGTCAGGATCACCCAGCTCGTGATGCCGTACTGGGGGCGGGACACGCCGGCCGCCACGAACTCCTGCTCGATGACGAGCTGCTCCACGGCCCCGGCGTCCCGGCCCCACGGTCGAGGCCAGTGCGGCATGACGTACCCGGTCTCGATCATGGCCTCACGCTGCCCGGCGGCATCGAGCCCCTTGACCCGTGAGGCGAACGCCCGCACCTCGTCGCGCATCGGCTCGGCCTCGGGCGGCAGGTCGATGGTCCGCACGCGCCGCGCCCCCGCACGCACCAGGTCGGTCACCGCACGCGCCGCCGCCTGCCCGTCCACGACGGCCTCGAGCGCCGCCGCCCGCCGCAGGTAGAGATGTGCATCGTGCTCCCAGGTGAAGCCGATGCCACCGTGCACCTGGATGTTGAGGTTGGCGCACTCGTCCGCCGCCTCCAACGCCAGTGCCGCCGCCATCGCCGCGGTCAGCGACAGCTGGTCGCCACCCTCCTCGGCGGCGCGGGCGCCGTCCCACACCGTCACGGTGGCCAGCTCGGCGAACACGAACATGTTGGCGCAGTGGTGCTTGACCGCTTCGAAGGTGGCGATGGGTCGGCCGAACTGCACGCGCACCTTGGCGTAGGCGGCGGCCTGCTCGGTGCATTCGGTGGCGATGCCGGTCGCCTCGGCGGCAACGATCAGGCGGGCCAGGTCGACCAGCGTCCTCCTCCCACCGACGATGACGTCGGCGGGTGCACCGTCGAGCGTCACCCGGGCCGAGCGCCGCGTGGGGTCGATGTTGGCCGGCACGTCGACGGTCACGCCGGGACCGGACGCCACCACCACGATGGCGTCGTCGCCCGCGGGCAACACGAGGATCTGGGCGAGGCCGCCGCCCAGGACCGCCGGCACCGTCCCGGCGGCCCGACCGTCGCGCACCGTGATGTCGGCGTTGAGCGCGACCCCGCCCAAGACGGATCCGTCGGCCAGACCCGGCAACAGCCGCGCCGCCAACTCGTCCGAGCCGGCGGCGTCAATGACGGCGCTGGCGATCACGGTCGGGACGAAGGGTCCCGGTGTCATGGCCCGCCCCAGCTCCTCGACCACCACCACGAGCTCGGGGAGGCCGAAGCCTGAGCCGCCACGGTCCTCGGGAAGGTGCAGGCCGAGCCAGCCCAGATCGGCGATGTCACCCCAGAAGGAGGGCAGGGACTCGGTCTCCGCTTCCAACAGGCTCCGGGCGGACCCGAGGGAATCGTGCTTGGCCAGGAAGTCCGAAGCGGTCTGGCCTAGGGCACGGTGGTCTTCGGTGATGGCGATCGGCATGGCGAAAGAGCGTTCCTCTATTGGCGGTCTGGGTCAGGCAACCCTGCCACCGGGGGGCGGGGTGACGCCAAAGCCTCCGGACTCATCCCGGGACTCAGGCCCTGACTCAGGCCCAGACTCAGGCCCTGAATCAGGCCCCGGCGGGATGTTGCCCCTGTGCGCTCCGGCGCGCCACTTCCTGGGCGTCGACTTGTCCCGTCGGATCGTCGTCCGACCGGAAGGCCGTGGGCAGCATGTCGGCCGCCGAGCCCGGCAGCAGGAGCTGCTCCTGGTAGATGGTCGCACCGAGTGCGCCCTCGCGGTCGCGCAGCGAGCCGTCGTAACAGCCCCGGGCGCTGCGCGCCTTGACCGGTCGCAGGTCGACGAGGACCCACTCGTCGGCCCGGATGTCCTCCTGGAACCACACGGAGTGGTCGATGGAGGGACCGCCGCGTCCGACGAGCGCACGGTCCTGTTGGCCGAAGCCGGTGCCGAGGTCGGAAAGGTAGGTCAGCCCGGCCCGGTGCAGCAGGGGATCGTCACCGAGCGAGACGGCGGAGCGCACCCACAGGCAGTCGGTGAAGACGCCCTTGAGGAAATCGGTCGGCGTCACGGGGCGCACGTCGAGCATCGGGTTCCATCCACCGAGCGCCGTGTCCTCCGGCGCAGGCACGACGCGACGGGGCGCGTCGTCGAAGCGGGTGGCCTCGCTCTCGCTGTGGAAGGACGTGATCATGGAGAAGATGACGTCGCCCTCCTGCACGGCGACGACATGGCGGGCGGAGAACGACCGCCCGTCCCGGTCGCGGTCGACCTCCAGGATCACCGGGATGTCGCTGCGTCCCGCCCGGAGGAAGTAGCCGTGGAACGAGTGCGGCAGGCGCCCCGGCTCGACCGTGGCTGCGGCGGCCAGGAGGCACTGCGCCGCCACCTGCCCGCCGAAGAGCGTGCGCCGGGGGCCGTAGTTGGCATTGCGGCCGCGGAAGAGGTCCTTGTCGACCCGCTCCAGGGTGAGGAGCGAACGCAGGTCGTCGGCGAGGTCCATACCCAAGGTTGTGCAGGGTGGCGCCCCCGGGGCAAGTGACCCGTCGGCTAGACAGGCGAGCGATGCCCAGGGACATCAGGGAGTTGAGCGACGACCCGGAGGCGTACGCCGCCGAGCTGCGCCGGCGCTGGGGCGGACTGCTGAGTTACCGCTACATCGGCCGGAGCTGGTCGTCGATGGACCAGGGTCCCGCCGACAACACGGTCACGCTCCGGCGAGACATGCGCAGCCCCACCGGCGCCATCCTGTTGGCGGTGCTCGGCATCGCCGCACCGGAGGGGGGCGGCAGGAGCGATCTGGAGGCCGTGCCCAACCCCGTGATCCATTCCTGCCAGGTACTCGACCCCGGCCGCGACGTGCGGCGCATGGAGGTCGTGTCCGAGGTCCTCAAGCAGGGACGGCAGATGGGGTACAGCCGTTCACGCATCGTCGACGCCGACAATCCCACCCGCGTCCTCGCGCTCACCCAGGGCCAGGGCGTCAGCCTCGGCACGCCACCGGAGGGGCTCGAGAAGATGCCGGTCGAGCCGATCCTCGTCGAGGACGGCCCGGACCTTCCGCCCCTCTGGCAGGTGTTCGGGGCCGCACGTCGCCCCGACGGCCACTGGGCGCTCCCGGTGTTGTCCTCGGAGGTCGCCTCGCCCGATGCCGCCTTGCACCTCGGGCCCCAGTTCGTCCTCCTCGAGACCGCGGCGAACGCACTGGCAGCCGAGGCCGCCGGCAGCGTGCGCGTGGAGGCAGTCTCCTCACATGTGATGTTCCTCGCCCGGGGGAAGGTGGGCCCGTTCCGTGCCGAGGCCGAGCAGAACGCGGGGTCCGGCGGCGTGACAGCGGTGCGGATCATCCTCCACGACGAGGGCGAGGACGATCGCGCCGTGACGGCGGCCTCGTACCAGTTCCGGGTCGCGGGCTAACGCGTCAGCCGGCTGCCTCGACCGCTCGCACCCACTCCGCCCACGTCTCGATGCGACGCCAGAACAGCTCCCGCGTCCCGGCGAAGTTGTGCATGTGCGCCATGCGGGGACAGACGAACAGGTCGACACTCGGCGCGGACTCGTAGGCGCGGGACTCGCCGCGCGGATCGAGGAGGACGTCGCGTTCGCCCAATGCGACCAGTACCGGACAACGGATGGCCGCCGCTTCGGCATAGGTGGAGCCTGGCGCGAGGCACCACAGCACCGCTGTGGCCGGAATGGTGGCGGATCCCCACGGCGGCATGTCGCCGTGACGCGCCGGGTAGTCGTCCATGTCCCGCCGCACGACCGCGGGATCGACGTCTTCGTAGTGGAAGCCCCAGGCCATCGGCGGCACCGCGCCCTCGTCGGCCTCGGAGGTCTGCAATTGCATGCCGGCGAGATCTGCGAGACCGGCGAGCGCAGGCGCGTTGGTCCAGACCGCGTCCGACAGTTGCGTGTCGCTGGGCACCCACGGGAGCGGGAGCGGTGGCAGGCCCGGGGCCGAGGACGGCTGGGTCCGGAGCGGGCTGTAGCCCAGCACCGCCACGCCGTCGTAGCCGTGGTGCCGGCCTTGCTGCACGATGGTGAAGGCGCCCCCCATCGATTGGCCGATCCCGATCGTGACGAACTCGGCGACGGGCCCGAGACCGTCCATCAGAGTGCCGCCCGCCAGCTTCTCCCGGACCACGCTCTCGGCGGCTTCACTGGCCGCAATGACCGGCGCATAGGTCAGCCGCTCGGGAGCGTGCAGCGAGCTCTCGCCCACGCCGAGGTGGTCGACCGAGACGACGATCCAGCCGCGTTCGGCGTGCCAGGTGGCCTGGGCGCCGAGCCCGGGACCGGGCAGATCCTCGGTGTAGTACCCCCGCGAGTACCCCGCGCCCGGCTTGGCGAAGCACACGATGGGCTTCTCCGGCACCGTGTCGGGTGCCGTGACGGTCAGCGCGATGTGCGCCGGTTCACCCAGGCCGGCGGCCTCCGTGACGTCGATCTGCATGTCGAGCGATCGCACCGTCGCCATTGCCGGCCCCCTTGCCCCGTCTACGTTTCGTGTGGTCGCGCGTCGCCTCGGATTGGCGCGTCGCCTCGGACTACTTCGGGGCGAAGCGGGTGCCGGCGTCGAGGCGGATGCAGAGCCCGTTGAGCATCGGGTTCTCGACGATGGCGACGGCGAGCTTGCCGTACTCCTCGGGCTTGCCCAAGCGCTTCGGGAACGCGGCGTCCTTGGTCAAGGTGGCGGCGAACTCCTCGGGGATGCCCTCGGTGAGGCCGGTGGCGAACAGGCTCGGCGCGATGGCCATGGCCCTGATGCCCAGGCTGCCGAGGTCGCGGGCCATGGTGAACACCATGCCGACGATGCCCGACTTGGCGGCCGCGTACGCCACCTGCCCGATCTGCCCCTCGTAGGCGGCGATGGAGGCGGTGTTGATCATGACGCCGCGCTCGCCCTCCTCGGGCTCGTTGGTCGACATGTGGAAGGCCTGCAGACGATTGAGATTGAAGGTGCCGATGAGGTTCAGCTCGATCGTGCGGCGGAAGTCGTCGAGCGGGTGCGGCCCGTCCTTGCTCAGCGTGCGCTTGGCGGTGCCGCCGCCGGCGGTGTTCACGGCGATGTGGAGGCCACCCAGGGCGGCCACGGCGTCCGACAGCGCGGACTCGGTCTGGTTGTCGTCGAGGATGTCGACCTCGTGGAAGGTCCCCCGAGCTCCTTGGCCACCGCGGCGCCGGCGGACGACGGCAGGTCGAGGATGGCGACGTCGGCGCCCTTCTGACGGAGCAGCTCCGCCGAGGCCTTGGCCATCCCCGACGCTCCGCCGACGATGACGGCCTTCTTGCCCTTGATCTCCACGATCGGTTCCTCTTTCTGTCTCTGATTCCAGGTTCGCTGGGTCGTTCTCGGTCGTGTGATGCTGGCTGGCCTGCACCTCCGGCCGCAACCCGAGCAAAGAGTGCACTATATGGCCCTGTATCCAGGCCTCTGACTGTCAGGGGCGGGGCGGGGCTCCAGGAGGAACCATGGAACGCGATGCCATCTTGTTCGACGTGGCTGACCACGTGGCCACCATCACGCTGAACCGGCCCGACAGCCTGAACTCGTTCAACGAGGCGATGGCGTCGGACATGACCTGGGCCTGGGAGACCGTGCGCGACACCGACGACATCCACTGCGCGGTGCTGCAGGCCAACGGCGAGCGGGCGTTCTGCACCGGCCTCGACCTGAAGGGCGGGAGCGACTGGTTCATGAAGGAGAACGTCTGGAACAGCTTCGACCCGGGCGTGCTCCTGTCACCGAAGTTCCGTTACCGGGTGTGGAAGCCGGTGGTCACGGCCGTCCACGGGCTGTGCGCGGGAGGGGCGCAGTACTTCTTGAACGAGTCCGACATCATCATCTGTGCCGACGATGCGGTGTTCTTCGACCCGCACGCCAACGTCGGAATTGTGAGTTCGCTGGAGCCGATCGGCATGCTGCACCGCGGCGTCCCGCTCGGCGATGTCTTGCGCTGGGCGCTCATGGGCAACGAGGAGCGCATCACCGCCGAGACCGCGCTGCGCGTCGGCCTGGTCACCGAGGTGGTGACGCGGGAGCAGCTGCGGGCGCGGGCGCAGGAGATCGCGTCGTCGATCGCCCGCCGGAATCCCAAAGCGATACAGGGGACGATCCGCGCCATCTGGGAGTCGCTCGACATGCCGCGCACCGCCGCGCTCCACAACGGCCTCTCCTACACGGAGATCGGGAACTTCCCCTCCAACCCGCCGGCACCGCGGGACAAGTCAGAGACGCAGTACCGCTAGGCGCTGCCGGAACGATCGGGCGTCAGGGCGGACGCAGCGGCCTCCAGATAGGGCCAGGCCACGTCCGGCGGGAGTCCACCGACCAGGGGCTGGAGGCCGAGCGGCGACCCGGCGGCGACCAGCGCCCGGGCCTCGTCCGGGGTGAGGATCTGGTACGCGCCCTTCTCGGCCTGCATCTCGGCGACGCTGCCGGCACGGGAGATCGACGCCGTGCCCTCGCGGTGCGCGTTCCATTCGCTGTAGCTGGCGGAGTCGGCGAGGAGGTACGGGCCGATGTCGGCCCAGGCGCGTTCGGGGTCGTCGGCGACGAACACGGTGATGGGGACGCCGGCCCGGGGGAAGAAGCAACCGGGCGCGTTCGGGCCGCCCTCGGCGCGGTACGCCTCCTCCAGCGTGTCGTCGTGCGTCTCGGCCATGAAGAGCATGCCGAGCCGGGCGGCGCGTCGGGCCGCCACCTCGGTGCCGCCGCCGTAGGCGAGCATCGGGCCGCCGGGTGTGTACGGGAGCGGCGTGACTCGGACCCGGCGACCCTCGACGACGACCTCCTCGCCCGACCACAGCCGGCGCAGCAGTTGAATGCGGGTCTCGACGAGCGCGCCGCGGCCTCGGCGGTCGACGCCGAACATGGCGAACTCTTCATTCCGGTAGCCGATGCCCACGACGTAGGAGACGCGGCCGCGGCTGATCAGGTCGACGACGGCCAGGTCCTCGGCGAGCTTGACCGGCTCGTAGAGGGCGAGGAGGAGCGCGGCGACGTTGACGGGGATCATCGTCGTGCGGGCGGCGATGGCGGCGGCCAGCGGGATCGGGGACGGGAGGTACCCGTCGTCGACGGCGTGGTGCTGGCTCAGCACGGCGGCGACGGCGCCCCTGGTCTCGGCCCACGCACACATCTCGATGGTGGCGGCATAGAGGGCGGCCCTGGCCTCAGGGTCGGGTGCGCCCGACCGCATGGCGAATCGCATCATGAACACCGCCGATGCGTACCATGCGCCGGCCTGGTGCCTCAACTGGCGTCACGGCGTCACGGCGTCTGCCGGCCGTCGCCGTGCCGGCCTGCTCCACGACGTGGTCTGGCCGTATCCTCTCGGACGGCAGGATCGAGTCGGGGCGCCAGGCCCTGAGCGGGGAGGACCACGGTGGCAACGACTTCATGGACTGAGATGCCGGGCGCAGCGCCCGACGTCATGCGGGACTACGACCTGGCCACGCTCGGGTACGAGGAGACCGAGTACAGCCTGGAGGGGACCGCGACCTCGTATGAGCCGGTCGGGGAGCGGGGCGCCGACGGCCGTTGGGACGTGAAGCCCGGAGCCGAGGCGCCTTTCCGCACCCGCTTCGTGGTCCGCCAGCCAAAGGACCCCCTGCGCTTCAGCGGCACAGTGGTGGTCGAGTGGCACAACGTGTCGGCCGGCATCGACGCCGCCCCCGACTGGGGGTTCTTCCACCGCCAGCTGGCCGCCGCCGGCCATGCCTGGGTCGGCGTCTCGGCGCAGAAGGTCGGCATCGACGGCGGCGGGTTCGTCGAGAGTATCCACCTCAAGCTGTTGGCGCCGGAGCGCTACGGGGACCTGGAGCATCCTGGCGACGCCTGGTCCTTCGACATCTTCACGCAGGTCGGCCAGCTGTTGCAGCTGCCGAGCGACGAGAACCCGCTCGTCGGACTGCGGCCGACACAGATCCTGGCGGCGGGCGAGTCACAGTCTGCGGCCTGCCTCGTGACCTACATCAATGCCATCGACCCCCATGCGCAGCTCTTCGACGGGTTCTTCGTCCACGGCCGGCCGGCGTCTGGCGTTGCCTTCGACGGCGTCTTCATCCCGGCGTCGCAGCGTCTGGGCATGGAGGCGACGCGCGTTGCCATCTCCACGAGGGGCGAGCGGATCCGGGACGACGCCCGGGTGCCCGTTCTCGTGCTGCAGAGCGAGACCGACGTCATCCTGTTGGGGGGTGGGCTGGCGGCGCAGCCCGACTCGGACCGGCTCCGCGTGTGGGAGATGGCGGGCGCGGCGCACGCCGACACGTACACGGTCAGCGCCGGCCGCCACGACGACGGTACGTTGCACGCCAGCCGCTTCGCCGAATTGCTGCGCCCCACGACCAGCCTGATCATCGGCAAGACCGAGACTCCCATCAACGCCGGGCCGCAGCAGCACTACGTGGCCCAGGCCGCGCTGGACCATCTCGTGCGCTGGGTGGCAGGCGGGGAGGCGCCGCCGGAGGCGCCCCGGCTGGAGGTCGACGACGCGGGGACCGGGTACGTGGTGGACGAGCACGGCATCGCCCGTGGTGGCGTTCGCACGCCGTGGGTCGACGTACCGACCGCCGTCATGGGTGGGCTCGGCCAGGCCGGCGAGTCGTTCGCCTTCCTGTTCGGGCGGACCGAGCCCTTCGACGAAGCAACGCTGGCGACGCTGTACGCAGGGGGCGAGGACGAGTACCTCGAGCGGTTCACCGCTGCGCTGGACGCCACCATCGCCGCCGGGTTCCTGATGGAGGTGGACCGCCTGGAGATTCTGGCGGTCGCGGCGGCCTCGTACCCCCTGGTCCTGGCCGACTGACGGGGTGACGGAGCAGACGCAATCGGCTGCACCCCCGATGCTGAGTTGCGAGGGCCTGCGCAAGCGCTACGGCGAGCGCCAGGCCGTCGACGGGGTGTCCTTCGTCATCGGAGAGCAGGAGTGTTACGGGTTGCTCGGCCCCAACGGCGCCGGCAAGACCACGACCATCTCCATGCTCTGTGGCTTGACAGCGGCCGACGAGGGCGACGTCACCGTCGCCGGATTCGCCGGCGGCACGCTGGAGGCCAAGGCCGTGATCGGCTTCGTCCCCCAGGACCTCGCTCTCTACCCGGACCTCTCCGCCGTCGAGAACCTGACGTTCTTCGGCCAGCTCTACGGGTTGACGGGGAAGGAGCTCGAGGCACGTATCGGGGAGACGCTCGAGCTGGTCGGGCTGTCCGACCGCGGCAAGGACAAGATCGCCACCTACTCGGGCGGCATGAAACGTCGGGCCAACATGGCGGCCGGCCTGTTGCACCGGCCCCAACTGCTCGTCCTCGACGAGCCCACCGTGGGCGTGGACCCGCAGAGCCGCAATGCCATCCTTGAGACGGTGGGACGTCTCGGCATCGCCGTCCTCTACACGACGCACTACATGGAGGAGGCGTCCAAGCTCTGCGACCGGATCGGCATCATCGACGACGGCCGTCTCATTGCGGAGGGCACGGCCGACGCGCTCATCCACCAACACGGCGGTCGGGACAAGGTGCATCTGTCCTGTGACCCGGCCGCCCTCGACGAGCTGGCCGCAGCGTGTCGTCCGCTGGAGAGCATCCACGACGTGCACGAGGTCGAAGGCCACCTGGAGCTGACGACGGACCACGGTCCGGCCGTCCTCTCGGCTGTGGTGGCGGTCGCCGGCCGGCACGGCATCGACCTCACCGGCGTCGAGGTGCGCTCGCCCAACCTCGAAGACGTGTTTCTGAGCCTGACCGGGAAGGACCTGCGGGACTGATGCCTGCCAGTGGGGAGGGGTTGTATGAGTTTCACTGAGAGCTACGGGCCGTGGGCGGTCGTCGCCGGCGCCTCCGAGGGGTTCGGTGCCGCGTTTGCGGCAGCCGTGGCGAAAGAAGGGGTGCACGTTGTACTCCTGGCGCGCCGACAAGCGGTGCTCGACGATGTGGCGGCGCAGATCCGCGACGAATCAGGGGTCGAGACACGGGCCGTCGCCGTCGACTTGGCGGAGCCGACGGCGATGGAGACGGTGAGGGATGCGACCAGTGACATCGAGGTCGGACTCCTGACGTACTGCGCCGGCGCCGATCCGAACTACCGGCCCTTCCTGGACCTTCCGGTGGACGTCGCCACGGCCATGGTCCAGCGCAACTGCACGGTGCCGGTCCAGATGTGCCACCACTTCGCGGGGGCGATGGTCGACCGGGGCAGGGGCGGCATCATCGTCCTCAGCTCGGGCGCCGCCTTCGCCGGCGCGCCGAACATGGTCATTTACGGCGGGACCAAGGCGTTCGACGTCATCTTCACCGAGGCACTCTGGGCGGAGTTGCACCCGCTGGGTGTCGACGTCCTGAGTCTCGTGCTCGGCGAGACCGACACGCCGGCCCTCCGTCGCCTGCGTGCCGAGCGGGGCTTCGTCGACGCGGCGGACGCCCCGCTGCCCGGCGCCGCCACCGTCGACGAGGTCGTGGCGGATGCGCTGTCCCGTCTGCCCCACGGGCCGAGCTGGATCGTCGGCGAGCAGATGCGCGCCGGGCTCCAGATGCTCGGTGGCATGCCCCGCAACGACGCCGTCGGCCTGATGGTCAAGTCGGCGAGCGCCACCATGGACAATGTCTCGGAGGCGTGATGACGTCCCCGTCCGAGTCCGACCGTGCGGCGAAGCAGGACATCGCCGAGGTCCTCGTCCGCTATGCCACCGGCATCGACCGCCGCGACTGGGAGCTGTTCCGGTCATGCTTCACCGCTGACTGCCGGGCTGACTACGGCGACATCGGGACGTGGGAGAGCATCGACACCCTCACGGACTTCATGGTGACGGCGCACGCCGCCCTGGGCCACACCATGCACCGGATCTCGAACATCGCCATCGACGTGCAGGGCGATCATGCCGCCGCCCGTTGTTACGTCGACGGCATGCTCATGGCACCCGACGGCCAGAGCGGCTTCAATCCGCACGGCTGGTACGACGACGAGTTCGTCAGAACCTCAGACGGTTGGCGCATAGAAAGGCGGACCTTCACCATGGTGCACGTCCGCATGGTCGGCGCCTGACGCCAGCGATAGCGGTTCAGCGGTTTAGAAGCTGCTCAGCTGTGTGGCAGAAGCGCCTGGGTCGAGATCAAGAAGCCGACAGCTCGTCCCGCAGCACCCGCCGCAGCAGCTTGCCGGTGGGCGAGTAGGGGAGCTCGTCCCGGAACTCGAATGACGCCGGGCATCTTGGTGGAGCGCAGCCGCTCGCGTGACCCAGACCTGCAGGTCGGGCGCCGACAACTCGCCGCCGGGGTGCAGCACGACCACGGCCGCCACCGCCTCGCCCCACTCGGGGTCGGGGATGCCGATCACCGCCGCCTCGGCGACCGCCGTGTGCAGCATGATCACCTCTTCGATCTCCCCCGGCGAGATGTTCTCCGCCCCCCGCACGATCACGTCGTCCAGCCGGCCGTCGACGTAGAGGAAGCCGTGCTCGTCGAACCAGCCGGCGTCCCGCGTGCGGAACCAGCCGTCGTCGGTGAGCGTGTTGTTGCCCACGTACTCTCCGGCCACCTGCTCGCCGCGCACCCAGATCTCGCCCTTCTCGCCGATGGGGAGGACCGCCTCGTCGACGTCGCGCACCTCCACCTCGAGGGAGGGGAGGGGACGGCCCACCGACCCCAGCCGCGCCCGGATGGCCGGGTCGTCACTGGCGAAGGCCTCGCGGTGCTCGTCCGGCGTCAGCATGGCGATGGTCGAGCTGGTCTCCGTCAACCCGTAGGCGTTGACGAGGTCGACGTGGGGCATGTCGCGCAGCGTGCGCTCGACGAGCTCGAGCGGCATGCGCCCGCCGCCGTAGGAGAGGTGGCGCAGGGCGGGCGGCTCGTTGCCGCTGTCCTCGACGGCCTGCAGGATGCGCCCCAGCATGGTGGGCACCACCATGGCGTGGGTGATGCGCTCCTCGGTGGCGACGCGCACCCACTCGGCCGCGTCGAAGGTCGGGAGGTACATGATGCGGCGGCCGGAGTAGAGGGAGCTCAACACCGCCGCGATGCCGGCGATGTGGTACGACGGCACGCAGATCAGCTGCGCCTCCGTGGGCTCGCACCCGAGGAACTCGACGCTCGTGATGATGTACGAGACGAGATGCCGGTGCCGCAGGATGGCGGCCTTCGGCTCCGACGTCGTCCCGCTCGTGAAGAGCAGCACGCCGATGTCCTCGGGGTCGACGAAGGGATGCTCGCCGGTGACGGGCTCGGCGATGGCGGCGGCGAAGTCGCCCTTGGTGACGACGCGCTCGGCACCGCACGTGCCGAGGCGGGCCACCTCGTCCTCGTCGGCGATCATGATGCCGCCGGCGACCCGGGCCAGGATCCCCGTCAGCTGCTCGTCCGGGGCCCGGTAGTTGATGGGGGAGAACGGGAGTCCGGCCAGCGCCGCACCGAACAGCGCGACCGGCAGGACGTCGGAGTTCAGGCCGAAGTAGCCGACCATCTCGGCGCCGGTCTTCTCGAAGTAGATGGCAGCCCGCCGGGAGCGCTCGAGGAGATCCGAGGCGGTGACCCCCCCGTCATGCGAACCGAGGACGATGCGATCGGGGTCGCCCTCGGCTGCCATCTCGAGCAGCATGGCGATGTTCATGACGTCCCTTCTGCCCGGACGATCAGTCCGAGGCGGGGAGGGGCTTGGCTCCCTTGACGGTCAGGATGGTCTCGCCGACCGAGATGGCCCCCTCGCCGGCCTTGGTGCACAGCAGCTCCAAGCCGAGCTCGTCGTCGCTGTAGCGCTTGCCCAGCTGGGTGCCGCCGCCGAAACCCTCGACGATGCTCTCGGACGCCGGCTCGGCGTCGGCGGGCAGGAAGGGGTGGCCGCCGCAGCGCAGGTCGACCGGCTCGGCGGGCGCCTTCACCACGACGACCTCGCAGGCGTCGGTCGCGCTGCGCAGTCTCGCCCCTGCCTTCAATTGGATAGCCACTGCAGTCCTTCCATCCGTCGTCGTTGTCGATCCGTTGTCGGGTGCCCGCCCGTCGGGGCGTGCACCGGGAACTCCCATTCTGCCCGTTCGGCGTGCTCCGCAGCGAGTCGAGGGGGTGTCGGTGGCGCCTCGGGCCGCGGTACCGGCGTCTGACGTGCGCACTTAGCATGAGACCTCGGGGAAGTTGCGGAGCGGAGGGCACGATGACGATGGCCGACACCCCGGGGTGGCAACCGGACCCCGAGCGTGACGACCAGGAGCGCTATTGGAGCGGGTCGGCCTGGACCGACCGGGTTCGACCGGCCGGCAAAGCCGGTGCGCTCCCTGTTCCCGAGCACGCGCCGGACCTGCATCGAGCTCTGGCGGGCGCCACGGCCGGCATCGACGCGGTGGAGGACCGGCTGGCGACGATGTTCGAGCGCACCGACGGGCCCGAGCAGTCGGGACCTTCCTCGGTTGCGCCTGGGACTGCCGGACGTGGACGTGCCGACGACGCTCGCCCTCGACGGGACGGGGACCGACGCCGACGCCGACGCCGCATTCACCGAGCTGGACGCGGCGCTCGCGGGCGAAGAGGCGGAAGAACCCGACGGCTCCGGGAAGGGCAAGACCAAGTCCACGCGCTCGCTCTTCCGGCGCCGGCCCAAAGGCGGCCCGGCCGCCGACAGCTGACCAGCTGACGCTCGTCGGCTAGGAGGAGTTGCGCACCCGCCGGGCGAGCGGGCCCCAGCGCTCGAACGCGTCGGGATGGCGGACGACATCGGATCCGGTGAAGTAGCTGACGACCCTGGTGGCGATGCCGCCGTACTTGGCCACGATGGTGTCGGCGATGTCGTCCCAGGTTCCCTCGGTGACGAAGTTCTCGAGGAGGTCGTCGTCGATGACCGCGGCCATGCCGGCCACGTCGCCGGCCCGCTGCCGCGCCCGGATGAGGTCGGTCGTGTCCTCGCGGTCGAGCTGCTCGAAGATGAACGCGTAGTTGACCGTGGATCCGTAGAAGGCGACCTGGACGCGTGCCATCTCGCGCCACCGACTGCGCTCTTCCTCGGTGTCGCCGACGACCAGGAAGGCGGGGACGATGATCTCGAGGTCCTCGACCCGGCGGCCTGAGCGGGCGGCGCCCGCCTGCACGTTGGGCAGCAGGGTCTCGCGCAGGTAGGTCGGCGTGTTCAGCGGGTGCACGTGGACGCCGTCGGCCACCTCGCCGGCCATGCGGAGCATCCAGGGGTTGACGGCTGCGATGTCGACGGGCGGATCGCCGCAGTCGATGGCGCCCGGGGACCAGATGGCTGGGAGCAGCGAGAGGTTGTAGTACTCGCCCTCCACCGCCAGGGGCGTGCCGTGGCGGAAGGCCTCGAAGATCTGCTTCACCGCCAGCACGTACTCGCGCAGGCGCGGTCCCGGATGGTCGAACTCGGACCCGTAGCGGCGCTCGATGTGGGCCCGCACCTGCGCCCCGAGACCCAGGCGGAAGCGGCCGCCGCTCGCCTCGGCCAGCTCCCAGGCCGTGGCCGCCGTCACCATGGGGCTACGCGGGAAGGCGACCGCGATCCCCGTGAGGACGTCGATGTCGGCCGCCGTCGCGATCGCGCCGCAGGTGAGATACGCCGTCCGTCCCGCCTCGGTGACGACCAGGCCCGAGAGTCCGGCGGCGGCGGCCCGGCGCCCGAGCTCCGCCGCCTGGCGGAGGGGCTGGGCCGGCAGCATGGCGTCGAATTTCAGTGGCACAACAACGGCCGATCGTTCTGGTGCACCCGTGCCGTCACGCCGCTGCGGGCGACGTCGCTCGCCCGTCGCGCCGGACGGGCACCCAGTCGTTGGTCGACGGGAAGTACTCCTCCGAGTGGTCGACGGTGCCCGCGGCGGCGTAGTGGTACACCATGGCGGCCCGGATGCCGTCGGACTCGTTGTCGGTCGAGCAGTGCATCAGGTGGCTGTCGAAGACGAGCAGGTCGCCCGGATCCATCAGCACCGGCTCGGACGCCTCCATGTCGTGGTCGACGATCTCGAAGTAGCCGTAGTTGGCGTTCGGACGCCGATCCGGGACGTGCGTGTGCACCGGCTCGGTCTGCGACCCGGGCAACACGTGGAGGCACCCGTTCACGAGGGTCGCCTGCGTGACGGCCAGCCAGACGCCGACGACGGGCCGCGCCGGCTCGAACGGGAAGTAGAAGGAGTCCTGATGCCACGGCTGGCCCCAGGCGCCGGGCGTCTTGAAGATGAACTGCGACAGGAAGACGTCGATGTCGGGGGCGATCAGCTCCGCCACCACGTCGACGACGTCGGCCGAGTGGGCGAAGCGGGCGAAGACGGGGTCGCGGTGCAGCCGGAAGATCTTGGAGACCCCGTCTTCGGGGTGCGCCACCGCCACGCCCGCCTTGTTGCTCTCCGGCAGGACCTTGACGCCGAGCTCCTCGGCCAGCGCCGGCTGGCGGACCACCTCGGTCACGCGCTCCAGCATCGCCGTGCAGGTCTGCCGGTTCGGCGAACCCGCCGATCCGGAAGAAGCCCCGCTCCGTCCACGAGGTGCGTTGCGAGGTCGTGAGCACCGGCACCGACACCGTCATCAGGCCATCGGGACGGCGGGCGGGTCGGGCAGCGCACCGTCCGGGCGGGGCCAGGCCAGCGGCGTCACGTCGCTGGCGATGACGGCACCCATGGCGATGCCGGCCCGCTCCACCGCGGGGTGCGGGAAGGACCCCTCGCCCCGGGTGGACCCGTCGGCGAAGTAGATGACGGTGTGCACCCGACGGACGGTACCGGTCAGGTTCGGCTTGGCCAAGTGGAACGTCAGCCCGTGGTGGAAGGCGACCGACCCGGCCGGCACCTCCACGAACACGGGCGCGACCGCCTGCAGCTCGGGCTTGGTCAGCGGGTCGTCACCGTGGCCGCTGAAGATGTCGACGAACTCGCGCACGCCGAGCCGGTGGCTGCCGGGGAGGTAGCCCATGGCGCCGCTCTCGAGTGTCGAACCGTCGAAGGGGATCCAGGCCGTCAGGGTGTTCGTCTCGACGATCGGCCAGTAGGGATGGTCCTGGTGCGGGTCGGTCTGGCGCCCGCCCACCTCCTTGTAGAGGGCCTGGTCGTGCCAGAGCCGGACGGCGTCGACGCCGAGCAGCCGGGCCGCCGTCTCGGCGACGGCGGGATGGAAGGTCAGCGGCCGGACGTCCGGGCAGTCCTCCCACAGGTTCTGGCACTGGATGAAGCTCTGCTCGTAGCGCGACTTCTCGGCCACGTCCCGGGCATCGTGCCGGCTGCGCCGGGCCACACCCTCGTCGACCGCGGCGCCGAAGTGCTGCAGCTCGCCGGCGGACAAGAGGTCGGGCACCACCACGAACCCGTCGCGCCGGAAGTCCTCGACCAGGCGCGCCGTGAGCGTGGTGACCGCGGTCACGGCGCAGAGTCCTCCCGGACCATGCGGACCTCGCGGATGTAGCCCACCATTTCGCGCGCGGTCGGCGAGTCGAGCCAGGGCGTCAGGTCGACGGCGTACGACGCCGAGGGTTCGGGGCCCTGGTCCAGGTGATGGGGCTCGGAGGCCATGAAGCGGCCGTCGACCATCCGCACCTCGGTGACGAGGTCGGCGTAGGGGCGCGTGCTGGCGGCGGGCGAGCCGAAGCCGAAGACGCGCTCGGAGCCCATGACGGCGTTGGCGGCGGCCCGCCCCGTCAGGAAGGGCCGGTAGTCGTTGCGCTCGAGCTCGCCCGTGTAGGCGTCGAGGACGTCGAGGGCACGGTCCAGGACCGAGGCGTCGAACCCGTAGAAGACGTTCGGCGCCGGCAGGTCGCCCCACACGCCCCACATCCACCAGCGCACCGTCGGGGGCAGGGCCGCCATGGCGCGCTGGACGCCCCGGCCCACGGCCTCGTGGGCGTGGTGCACGTCGTGCGGCGAGGGCGAGACGACGATCGACGCCTCGTGCTCTTCGACGAGGTTCGGGAGCTCGGTGGCGACGCGGTGGGTGGCCAGGGCCAGGTCCCCGTCCAGGTCGAGGTTGAGGGGCGGGTCCATGAAGACGGGTTGGAAGCCGGCCCGCCGCGCGGCGTCCTCCGCCTCGGCCCGGCGGCGCTCCCACTGGCCCGAAAAGCCCAGGCTGGCGACGACGCTGACCACCGTCCAGCCCCGGTCGAGCAGGTGGAGGAGGGCGCCCGGGCAGCCCACCGCTTCGTCGTCGGGGTGCGGTGCCACATGCAGGATGGTCGGGGCCACGAACAGGGAGGTTACGCCCGTCGTCCCGCCGACCGCCTGGTTGCGTCCGCCGCCGAACACCTCGTAGAGCACTCTTTACAGATTACTCTGAATCAAATATACTGACCTGATGCCGAGATGGTCCCGATCCAACCCACTGGCCCTGGCCGTCCTGGTCTGCCTGTACGAGAAGCCGATGCACCCCTACGAGGTGGCGCAGACGCTGCGGGCCCGGGCCAAGCAGGAGAGCGTCCGTCTCAATTACGGCTCTCTCTACGCCGTCGTCGAATCCCTCGAGAAGAAGGGCTTCATTAAGGCCACCGGCACCGTCCGCGAGGGGAAGCGGCCGCAGCGCACCGTCTACGAGATCACCGACGACGGCGCCACCGAGATGACCGACTGGCTCACCGAGCTCATCGGCACCCCCGCCAAGGAGTATCCCGCCTTCATGGCCGGATTGTCGTTCCTGCCCGCGCTCGACCCCGACGACGCGCTGGCGGCGCTGCGACGCCGGGCCGAGATGCTGACCGTCAAGCTGGCGTCCCTGCGCGGCGTCGAGCAGGCGGCCCGCGACGCCGGGCTGCCGCGCATCTTCGCCCTCGAGTCGGAGTACGAGGAGGGCCAGCTCGTCGCCGAGCTGAAGTTCGTCACCGCCCTCGCCGACGAGATGCAGAACGGCACCCTCGAGGGGCTCGACATGTGGCGCCTCTTCCAGACCGAGGACTTCGACCCCGAGGAGGTGCACTTCAGCTTCGAACTCCCCAAGGAATGACCCCTAGGTGGCAACGAGGTAGTGGCCCGAGACCGCGTGTCGAACCACGCGGCCCCGGGCCCGTACAACCACGAGCCCGATCCACGAAGGACCTTCGCCCGAGGCAGCACTTGAGAGCGTAGGCGACCTCCGCGGAACGAGCTCTGTCCAGAGCAGTACAGAGCAGCACACGATCCGCGAAAGGAGGCGTGCATGCACGCGCTCATCGAGGCCGACGGCCTCAGCAAGAAATTCGGGAAGGTGCAAGCCCTCTCCGACCTCACCCTCACGCTGGCGGCCGGACAGCCGGTGGCCATCCTCGGCCCCAACGGCGCCGGCAAGACGACCTTCATCCGCATGGTGGCGACGCTCATCGCGCCCGACCGCGGCACGCTCGTCGTCAACGGCCACGACGTCGTGCGCGACCCGATGGCGGTGCGCCGCATGATCGGCCTCGCCGGTCAGTCCGCCGCCGTCGAGGAGATGATGACGGGCCGCGAGAACCTCGTCATGGTGGCCCGCCTGTACGGCCAGGGCCGTGCCGAGGCGGTGGCCTCGGCCACACGGATCCTCGAGCAGATGGATCTGGTGGAGGCCGCCGACCGCCAGGTCCGGACCTATTCCGGCGGGATGCGACGGCGGCTCGACCTCGGGGCGAGCCTGGTCGGCTCGCCGCGGCTGCTGTTGCTCGACGAGCCGACGACGGGCCTCGATCCCGGCAGTCGCAACGAGGTGTGGGACGCCGTCCACGCCATGAGCGCGAGCGGGACCGACATCGTGCTGACGACGCAGTATCTCGATGAGGCCGATCGCCTCGCCGCCGCCATCGTCATCATCGACGGGGGCCGCGTCATTGCGCAGGGCACGCCGAACGAGCTCAAGTCCCGCGTCGGCGCCGACATGGTCGAGCTGCACACCGTCGACGTGGCCACCATGCAGCAGGCGGCCCAGGTGCTGGCGTCGCTCGGCATGGCCGAGCCGTCGACCGATCCGTCGACGCGCCGCTGCTCGCTCGCTGCGCCGGGCGGGGCGACGTTGCTGCCCATCGTCGTGCGCGCCCTCGACGAGGCCGCGGTGCCGGTGGAGGACATCGCGCTGCGCCGGCCCACCCTCGACGAAGTGTTCCTCGCCCTCACCGGGCACACCACCGATACCGACCCGACGACTCCGAAGGAGAACGCAGCATGACCATCACCCTCGATCCACCGCGCCAGTCCCCACCGACCGATGCGGTCACCAACCAGGGCGCGTCGTTTCTCGTGGCGACCGAGCAGGTGGCGGCCCGCACGCTGAAGAAGTTCATCCGCTCGCCGGCACTGCTCATCGCGGGCACGGCGCAGGGGCTGCTCTTCCTCCTCATCTTCCGGTACGTCTTCGGCGGTGCGGTGGGCCACACCGGAGGCCTGTCGTACGTGGACTTCCTGGTGCCCGGCTTCGTGGTCACGGGCGTGCTGTTCCAGGGCATGAGCGCGGCCAGCGGCGTCGCCGACGACAAGGAGGGCGGGCTCTTCGACCGGCTGCGCAGTCTGCCCATCCGGCTGCTGTCCATCGTGTCGGGGCGGGTGGGCGCCGACACGGCGCTCGTGGCCTGGGGCGTGATCGTCATGACGGTCGCCGGCTTCGCGGTCGGCTTCCGCGTCACCGGCACGACCCTCGACGCGGTGGCGGCGCTCGGCCTGACCATCCTCTACGGGTTCGCCTTCGTCTGGTTGTTCATCGCGCTGGGCCTCATGGCGGGCAGTCCGCAGGCGGCGCAGGGCCTCTCGTTCCTCGTGTTCCCGCTCAGCTTCGTCTCGTCGGCCTACGTGCCGGTGTCCACCATGCCGGGCTGGATGCAGGCGTTCGCCAACAACCAGCCCATGACGCAGATGGTCAACACGGTGCGGCTCCTCACCGGCGGCCCCCAAGCGCAAGCGCTGCTCGGGCACCCGGTGTCGTACTACCTGGTGCCCTCGCTGCTGTGGACGGCGGGGCTGGTGGTCGTGTTCGCGCCGATCGCCGTCTGGAAGCTCAAGACGTCGTGATCGGTCAGCGCCGGTCGAAGTCCTCGTCCTCGGGCGGCTCGCCCGTCTGCAGGACGGAGTTGATGGCGCGACGCAAGCGCTCCTGCGCGTCCATCATCCAGTCGATGAAGAAGGCGTAGTCCTCGACCTGAGTGACGTCGCCCTCGCTGTAGTCGGCCACCCGGTAGGCCGCGCGGTCGGGCAGGCGCTCCCAGGAGAGCGGCGCGCCGTACATCGACTCCACCAGGTCCCGCTGCAGCTGCAGCACGTCGAACTGGGCGGCGCTGGCCTCGGGGCTGCCGAGGTCCACGTAGAAGTCCGAGCGCAGGCGCCCGCCGGCCACGAAGCTCAGGCCGTAGTGCGTGCCGCGCACCGGCGAAGGGAGCGTGATGAAGTTCTGCGCCGGCAGGGTCGTCATCTGGGTCCACTGCGGGTGGCGGACGCGGACCTTGTCGATCCAGCGTGACCAGAACTCGCGGTACATGGCGCCCTTGCCGCCGCCGAGCGGTCCGGCCAGCTCGGCCATGTTCCAGCCGGTCGGGTCGCGCCACCACTGCGTGCCGGCGTAGTTGCCGCTGATGCCGGTGGCCTGCTCGACGATGTGGCGAATGAGGCCGGCCGGCGTGTAGGCCGCCTTGTCGACGTCCCAGACCAGCGGCGCGTTGAGGTTGTTCTGCCAGTGCGCCGTGCGCCGGGCGGGATCCATGTCCAGCCATTCCTCGAGCTGGCTCCGCATGTCGAAGTTGAGGTCGGTGCGCGGGCTCAGGGTGAAGATGGTGCCGTCCGCCACCGACTCCGTCGAGACGAGGCGCCGCACCAGCGCGGCGTCCTGCACCCGTCGCTTGGACTCGGCGATCTCCCTGGCCTGCTGGCGTTCCGGGCTGATGGTGAAGTCCTCGACCTCGCGCACCGGGTACACCTGGCTGACCGAGATCATCGGCACGTTGCTGGAGCCCTGCTGACCGTAGACGTAGGAGCGGAAGGCGCTGATCTGGACGAGGGAGATGTCGAGCCCCATTTCGCTGAGCCAGACCACGCTGGCGGACACGACGGGCGAGAAGTCCCCGGCCAGCAGCACGATGCGGGGACGGCGCAGTGACACCTGCGACAGGTCGGGCGCATGGGAGAGCAGCTCGGCCAGTGCCTCGTCAGGGCTCATGGGGGTCTGGCGGCGGGACTGGAAGCGGGCGTAGTGCTCGGCCAGCGACTCGGGCAGCATCCGGCTGACCGCGGCGGCGTACTTGATGGCCGTGACCTCGACGTCGGCGGTCCGACTGCTCTTGAGCTGGGCGACGACGAGTCGGCCATCCGCGCCCAGCCCCAGGACCGAGACGCGGTCACGGGCCATGCCGCCGGCCGCGGGAAGACCGTCGAATTCGAAGGTCACGACCTTGACGGCAGGTCCCAGGATGGCGGGATTCGACAGCACCCACTCCTGTAGATCGGCGCGCTGCTCCAGGCCCGCTTCCTCGAGCGAGATCATCTGCGCCGGCATCGCGACGGAGCCAGCGACGGTGAACAGCATCTCTTCCGCCATTTCTCAGAACAGGCTACGGCACACGGTTGTTTTGTGGGATGTACCGAAAGTCACTCGAAGACACAACGGAACAACAAAACTCGTGGCCAGACGGGGTGATGCGGGCGGGGTTCGTTGGAGCCCCACAACCCGATGCGGAGACGGTGGCGGCACGGCGAGGACTCGTTCTGGAGACGCTGTCGTGCACACCTCAAGACCTCGTCGAAAAGTCTCAGACGGACCCGGAAACGCCCGCCGAATTGTGCAGATTGTGTCGATTCAGGAACCGAAGGCGATGGCGCAATCGCACCAACGGGGCCGCTGCGACGTACCCGGCGCCGCCGCCAGCTCAGACGGGCGCCCCCGGGGCGACGAGCGGCCACGGGCGTTCGCGCTCGACGACCTGGGCCAGGTCGAGCAGCAGTTGCTCGGCGTGGCGCCGGCCGATGACCTGCATCGACACGGGAAGGCCGTCGACCAGCCCGATCGGGATGGCGACGGCCGGGTGTCCGGTCGTGTTGGCTGGAATGGTCAACGCGCCGTTATTGCCCACCGCTGTCTCGAACCCGTGCTCGGCAATCAGGTCGACGCCGTCGACGGTCGTCGGCATCGGTCCCTGTGCCCCGAAGGCGACGTCGGGGTTGGTGGCGCAGATGATGAAGTCGACCTGCTCGAAGAGCTCGGCCATCTGCACGATGATCTGGCGCCGGAAGGCCTCGATGTTCTTCGCCGTGTCCACGTTGAAGTGGTTGGTGGCGATGTTGGCCGCCAGCATGATCTCGGGCGTGAGCTCGGACTCGCAGGCGGGGTAGAGGTCGCCCAGACCGACCAGCAGGCTCGCCGTGCCGGCCAGGGCCCACTCCAGGCCGCCCCGTGGGAGCGCGAACGGCACGTCGATCCGCTCCAGCCCGGCGTCCTTGATCAACAGGGCGGCCGCTTCGTCCACCCTGTCCCGCACGGCCGACGCCACGATCGCCGCGCCGAGGTCGACCGACACGGCAACCCGCCGACCCCGCAGATCCTGGTGGCCGAGCCCGGCCTCCCAACCCCCGACCCGGGGCAGCGAGAACGGGTCGTACTCGTCGGCGCCGTTGCAGGCGTCGAACCAGCGGGCCGTGTCGCGTACCGACCGCGAAAGGCAACCCATGACGGCCGTCAGCGGCTCGATCTCGGTGTGCGGACCCTTGGGGATCCGGCCGAACGTGGACTTGAGGCCGAACAGGCCGGTGAATCCGGCGGGGATGCGGATGGAGCCGCCGCCGTCGCCACCCGTGCAGAGCGGAAGCAGCCCGCCCGAGACGGAGGCGGCCGAACCACCCGACGATCCGCCGGGCGTGCGTTCCAGGTCGTAGGGGTTCGACGTCGCACCGTGCAGCCGCGTGTAGGTGACGTTGATGCCGCCGAACTCCGACGCCGTCGTCTGCCCGACGAGCACGGCGCCGGCGTCACGCAGCCGCGCGGTCATGGTGCCGTCGTACTCGGCGACCCGGTCCTTGAAGACCAGCGACGCCTCGGTCTGCGGCCAACCCTTGACCGGGTCGAGCTCCTTGACCCCGATCGGCACCCCGCCGAAGGGCAGGTTCACGTCAGCGGAGGCAGCCGACTCCCGGGCCGCTTCCTCGTCCACGAAGCACACCGCGTTGAGCTTCGAGTCCGCGATGGCGGCCAGCGATCCCTCGAGCGCCTCGGTCGGCGAGATCGTGCCCGCCCGGTAGGCGTCGACGAGGGAGCAGGCGTCTCCGAGCCATGGTTCAGTCATGGACTGAATCACAGCACACGGTAGGCACCGCCCTTAGGCTCTTGTGACATGCCAGCTCACGATGTGACGATGAACCTTGCTCACCCGATCACAGTGCGGAACGTGGACGTGGAGTTCGAGGTTCGCTCCGATGGGGAGTTGCTGGGCAAGGTGCAGATCAGCCGCGGCGGAATCGACTGGATGCCGTTCAAGTCCCATCCGCGCACGGCGACGTGGGAGCAGTTCTCCGCCTGGATGGAAGGCACCGCGTAGATCGTCCGCTACTCCGTCGTCCGCTTCTTGAAGATCCGGGCGGCCAGCGGAGCCGCCACGGCCAGGATCGCCACCGACCAGATCAGTGCCGCTTCGACCGGATGCTGCATCGGCCACGCCTGCACCGCGGCGGACGGGTTCGGATTGCCCCAGAGGTCGCGGGCTCCGGCCACGACGGCGCTCACCGGGTTCCAGTTGGCGACGACCTGCAGCCACCCCGGCATGTGCTGGGTCGGCACGAACGCGTTGGACACGAACGTCAACGGGAACAAGACGATGAACCCGAAGGAAGCCGCCGACTCGGGGCTCTTGGAGTTCAGCCCGACGCAGGCCGAGACCCACGACACCGCGTAGGCGAAGAACAGCAGCAGCGCGAAGCCACCGACGACCGAAATCGCGTTCGAGCCGGGACGCCAACCCACCGCCAGCCCGGTGAGGGCGACGATGGCGGCGCACATCACGGACGTCAGGAAGTCGGCCGCCGAGCGCCCGACCAATACCGCCGAGCGCCACATGGGCAGCGTGCGGAAGCGGTCGATCATGCCCTCGTGCAGGTCGGTACTCAGACCGACCGCCGTGCCCATGGTCGAGGTGGTGAGGTTCAGGGCCAGAATGCCGGCCAGCAGGAAGTCGACGTAGCTGCCACCGCCGGGGATCGGGATGGCGCCCCCGAAGATGTAGACGAACAGCACCGTGAACAGCAGCGGTTGGATCGTCACGTCCGAGAGCTGCATGGGCTCCCGTGAAATGTGGATGATGTTCCGCCGGGTCATGGCCCAGATGTCGGCCAGCGAACCGAGAGCGTTCCCG
This sequence comes from uncultured Acidimicrobiaceae bacterium, assembly GCA_963738135.1. Classification (GTDB taxonomy): domain Bacteria; phylum Actinomycetota; class Acidimicrobiia; order Acidimicrobiales; family RAAP-2; genus Bog-473. The sequence continues at coordinate 385,148 of CAVTVK010000003.1, forward strand.
CCCGCATGGGGCCGGTCGAACCCGGTGGCCGACGGCGTCAACGTGGTCGTCGTCATGCGCGTACTCCTTCCAGTTCGTGACGGCCCTCGCCGTCGCCGACGGGTCCAGCAGCACCAGCAGCACCAGCAGCACCAGCCTGCGGCGCCGGCCGAACCGCCGTCATCGTCACTCCCGTCCGCGCCGACGACTTCCTCTTCGATGTGGTCGCCGGTGAGCGAGAAGAACACGTCGTCCAAAGACGGCTGCCGCACCTCGATGTTGTCCACCAGCACCCCCGCAGCGTCGAGCGCGCGCACGACGACGGTGGCCAACCCGGTCGACGAGTCCACGCCGGCGCTCAGGTGCCGCCCGTCGTCACTCACCTCGACCCGGCCGGACACCAGCGGCGCCATGGCGCCGACGGCAGCATCGTGCGGCTCGGCCAACGTCACTTCCAGGCGGGCGCCGCGGCTCGCCTCCTTCAATTCCTGCGGCGTGCCCTCGGCGATGACCCGGCCGTGGTCCACGACCACGATCTCGTGGGCCAGCTCGTCGGCCTCATCGAGGTACTGCGTCGTCAGCAGCACGGTGACGCCCTCGCCGAGCAGCTCCCGGATGGCTTCCCACACCCGCTGCCGCGACGTCGGGTCCAACCCCGTCGTCGGCTCGTCCAAGAACAGCACCGGCGGCCGCGTCATCAACGACCCGGCCAGGTCCAACCGCCGGCGCATCCCACCCGAGTAGCCCTTGACCACCCGGTCGGCGGCGTCGGTCAGCTCGAACTGCGCCAGCAGCTCCTTGGCCCGGGCCCGGGAGTCGGCCCGTCCCAGGTCCGACAGCTCGCCGATGAGCACCAGGTTCTGGCGCCCGGTCAGCAGCGGGTCCAACGTGGCGTCCTGGGCGGCGACGCCGATGTGGCGCCGCACCTCGGCCGGGTGCTTGATCACGTCGATCCCCGCCACCGTGGCCGAACCGGAGTCGGGCCGGGCCAGGGTGGTCAGCACCCGCACGGCCGTCGTCTTGCCGGCGCCGTTCGGCCCCAGCAGCCCGAGGATGGTGCCGGCGGGGACGGAGATGTCCACGCCCGCCAGCGCCTGGGTCGAGCCGTAGCGCTTGGTCAGCCCCTCGGCCTGGATCATGAGTTCGGTAGCCATAGACATCCTTACCGGTCGTTAAGTAAACTTGTGGTCCAAGGGCATGGTAAGCCGTATACTTACCTGTCGTCAAGTAGGAATTCAGAGATTCACACGGGTAAGGTGCAGAACGAGATGGCCGACCAGATGACTCCGCAGAGCCGGGACACGTGACACAGACCGCCGCCGAAGCAGGCCGCTGCGAGAACGAGGAGGCCATCGGCGAGCTCGAGGCCGTCATCGGCGAGGAGCCGGACATCGGGCCGCTCGTCGAGACGCCGACCCAGGTAGACGCAACCGCCGCGCCCCGGACCGCCCCGCCCGCCGCCCACGCCAACGACACCCGCCAGCGCATCCTCAGTGTGGCGCTCGACCTCTTCACCGAGCAGGGCTACGACGGCACCAGCCTGCGGGAGATCGCCGAGCAGCTGGGCGTCACCAAGGCGGCGCTCTACTACCACTTCGAATCCAAAGAGGACATCCTCATGGCGCTGCACATGCGCATCCACGACTTCGGTCGGGAGGCGTTGATGCGGATCGGCGAGGAGCCGGTCACGCTGGAGCTGTGGGGGGAGCTGCTCGACGAGATCGTCGGCGAGATGCTGGCCCAGCGCAAGCTCTTCCTCATGCACGAGCGCAACCAGGCCGTCCTCGAGAAGCTGCACCGCGAGGACCACGACGCCGAGCACGAGGACATCCAGAACCAGTTCCGCCGGGTCCTGGGTGACGAGCGGGTGCCGGTGCGGGACCGGGTGCGCATGGCGGCGTCCTTCGGCGTCGTCTTCTCGAGCCTCTTCCTCGGCGACGACTCCTTCGATTCGACGAGCAAGGAGGATTTGGAGGTCATGCTCCGCGACATCCTCCACGACGTCCTCGCCGGATGACGGGACTGGTCCCGCCGGACAAAAACCCAGCCCCGGCTGGCTACAGTTCCTCCTGGTGACTGACACCTCTGCAGACACGACGCCCACACGAGCACCCCTTCACGATCGCCATCGACGTGGGCGGCACGGGCCTGAAGGCCGACGTCCTCGACAAGGACGGCAACCCCGTCGCCGAGCGGGTCCGGGTGCCCACCAAGTACCCGATGCCGCCGGACGCTCCTCGTCTCGACGCTGACCACGCTCGTCGGCAAGCTCCCCGCAGGCGACCGCATCTCGTGCGGCTTCCCCGGCATGGTGCGCCAGGGCCACGTGCTCAGCGCGCCGCACTTCGTGTGCGAGGCCGGCCCCGGCACCAAGGCCGACCCCAAGCTGTCGAAGTCGTGGTCGGACTTCGACCTGGCGGCGGAGCTCTCCAAGTCGATCGGCAAACCCTGCCGGGTGGCCAACGACGCCGACGTCCAGGGCCTGGCCGTCGTGCAGGGCAACGGCTTCGAGGTGGTGATCACGCTCGGCACCGGCTTCGGCACGGCGTTCTTCATGGACGGCAACCTCATGCCGCACATGGAGTTCGCCCACCTCGAGTTCCGCAAGGGCGAGACCTTCAACGAGCAGCTCGGCGAGGCCGCCCGCAAGAAGATCGGCGACGAGCGCTGGAACAAGCGGGTGCGCAAGGCCATCGCCTATCTCGATGCGCTCTCCTTCTTCGACCACCTCTACATCGGCGGCGGCAACGGTCCCCGGGTGAACCGGCGCGACCTCGGCGAGGTGCTCGAGCGCATCACGGTGGTGGACAACAAGGCGGGCATCCTCGGCGGCATCAAGCTCTGGGACGCGCACCACGTCGGCGTCGAGGGGGGACCGCAATGACCGCCGTCGACACCGAGCCGCTGGCCTGGGATCCGCTCAACGAGAAGTACAAGGCCGACCCGCACGCCATCTGGAAGCGCCTGCGCGACGAGCAGCCGCTCTATTACAACGAGCAGTACGACTTCTACGCCGTGAGCCGCTTCGCCGAGGTCGACGCCTTCAGCCGCGACCCCCAGACGTTCGTCTCCTCGCACGGCACCGTCATGGAGATGATCACGGCGGACCCGATCGACATGCAGATGATGATCTTCATGGACCCGCCGGAGCACACCCGCTACCGGCGCCTGGTCTCGAAGACCTTCACGCCGCGGCGCATGAAGCTGCTCGAGGACGACATCCGCACCCTCTGCGCCACCCTGCTCGACGGCCTGGTCGGCCGGAGCTCGTTCGACTACGTGCAGGACTTCGGCGCCCGGGTCCCGGCCTACGTGATCGCCGCGCTGCTCGGCGTGCCGCCCGAGGACCGGGACATGGTCCGGGGCTGGATCGACGAGTCGTTCCACCTCGACCCCGAGACCGGCATGTCCAACGACGTCTCGGCCGGCGGCGATGTTCAACTTCATGGACTACCTGGGCAAGACGCTGACGGATCGCCAGACCAACCCGCGCGACGACATGTTCACCGACCTCGTCAACATGGAGATCGTCGAGGACGACGTGCCCCGCCGGCTGACGCTGGAGCAGGCGGTCAACTTCGCCGCCCTGATCGGCAGCGCCGGCACGGAGACGGTGGCCCGCATGCTCGGGTGGGCCGCCTTGGCACTCGACGACAACCCGGACCAGCGGGCCGAGCTCGTCGCCGACTCCAGCCTGATTCCCAACTGCGTCGAGGAGGTCCTGCGCTACGAGGCGCCGTCGCCGGTGCAGAGCCGCTGGTGCATGGAGGACGTCGAGGTGCACGGCGGCACGATCCCGGCCCGCTCGAAGGTCGTGATGATCACGGGCTCGGCCGGCCGGGACGAGCGGGCCTACCCGGACGCCGACCGCTTCGACATCCACCGGAAGTTCGACCACCACCTGTCGTTCGGCTACGGCATCCACTTCTGCCTCGGCGCCGCCCTGGCCCGGACCGAGGGGCGGATCGCCCTGGAGGAGACCTTGAAGCGCTTTCCCGAGTGGTCGGTGGACATGGCCGGCGCGGTGCCGCTCTACACCTCGACCGTGCGGGGCTACACCAAGTTGCCGATCTCGGTTTGAGCGTCTCCGGCTGTACCGGTCACTCGCCCGAGTGGCCGTCTTCCGAAGTTGCGGTCCCGGTGTGGTCAGGCGGCGACGGCGTGCTCCATGCTCTCGACGTCGAAGTACAGGGGGAGCAGGTACTTCACGTTGAAGGCGTGCACCGTGAGGCCGGGATAGACGAGATCCTCGTACCGGACGATCGTGACCCGGCCGTCCCTCTCGGCGTAGCGCTCGCACGCATCGAGAAGGCGATCGACTTCGGCACGGGAGTCCTGCAGCAGCCCGAGATGGTCGCAGGCGGGTGCAGACAACTGAGTATCGCTCTCGGCCAGAAGGATGAATTGCTCCGGACCCGGCAGGAGCAGATGGCAGACCTGGCCGATGAGATCGCTGTCGATCGCGCTCCACCCGAAGACCTCGGCGCAGAAGGCATCGACCTCCTCACGGAACTCGCTGGTGAGGGTGCCTCTCGGCAGCGTGAGCTCCATATGGTTGAAGCGCATCGGCCACTCCTTGATCTGGCCGCGACACTAAATCCCTCCATACCCGCAACTGGGTGATACTCCGCATCCGGCTCAGCGCGGCGTCGGCCTGACCAGCCGCTCTCGCACTGAGGAGGCCCGCCGGGGTCCGGTAGAGTGGACCGTCTCAACCCGGCGCTCGTAGCTCAACGGACTAGAGCATCTGACTACGGATCAGAAGGTTGGGGGTTCGAATCCCTCCGAGCGCGCGAGAAGTTCCTGCTCAGGGGCCATTATTGGGGGCAACTCCGATGCGGCCGCTGGGAATGTCAACCGTTTGTCAACGCAGCGGTGGAGCCATGATCAGCGAAGCCACTTGGTCAGCTAGCGCTTGATCAACTTCGGGCCGCACGTGGCTGTAGGTATCGGCGGTGACCATGATCGAAGAGTGGCCGAGCCTGTCGCTGACAACCTTCATGGAGGCACCAGCCTCCAGAGCCGCAGTCGCATATCCGTGGCGTAGATCGTGGAGTCTCACCTTGGGCATCCCGGCCGCGGAACGAGCGTCCTGGAAGAGCTTGGAGACGGCCGTCGGATGAATCGGACGGCCGATCTCATCGACGATCACGTAGCTGTCGTAGTTCATCCAGGCTTCGCCCGCGCGTAGACGCTCTCGACCTTGTTGCGCTCTGTAGGCGCGAAGAGCAGAAATCGTTTCGGAGTCGAGGCCAATGGTGCGGTTCGAGGAGGATGTCTTGGGTGTTGACACAACGATCCTGCCCGCTGCCATCGAACGGGTCCGAACTACCGTCAGGCGACCTTGATCGAGGTCCACATCGGACCATTGAAGACCCATCACTTCACCCCGACGCAAACCCGTCAACGCGATAAGGCGCCAGATCGGGCCGAGTCGATCATTCGCTGTCTTTTCAATGAACTCGCGGGTCTGTGCGGGTGACCATGGAGTCATTTTGGTCCTGGCGGCCCGCGGCGCGTTGACGTAGTCGGACACGTTGCGTTGAAGGTCTCCCCACTTGACTGCGTCCCGCAGCATTCTGTGGATAGAAACATGGACCTGCTTCACAGTGGTCGGAGAAAGCCCAATCCATCAGCCTTGCGACCACGAGTGAGCAACTCCGTGTACATCGCGTTGAGTCGCGCAACAGTGAGAGCAGGCAGGTAGATGCCTCCAATACTGGGGATGATGTAACGGTAAGAGACGTTGCGGTAGTTGGCGGCGGTTGTACGTTTTAGAGAGCCTCCCGCGACAGAAGCGTTGAGGCTAGGGAGCCACTTCTGTTCGATGAACTCCCTGACCGTAATTTTGGTCTCTTGACTCCACGTGCCCGCCTGAACGCTCGCCAAAACAGTATTCAGGTGTTCCCGAGCAGCCCCCTTCGTTCGAAAGGCGCCCATCGAGTGCTGCTTTCGCGCCCCAGTCGCCGGGTCAGTGGTCGACCAGATCGCTGTGTACGTCTTACCTCTCCGTCGGATAGAACCGTTCATGGTGCTCCTCTCGTTTGCCTCGTCAGACCTTTTGCACTTGAAGTGTTGGGCCAGAGCTAGGTAGTGCCCGCTTTACGCTCCCCAGGAGCCGGGCCGAGAAACCCTCGGGCCCGCGCATTCTGAACCCACTTCTTGGCAATGTTGCGATTGTCCAGATGCAAAGCTTCCTGGACTGCCTCCGTTGGATTACGGCCTTCAGCACTGGCCAAGCGGTAAGTCTCGGCAACTCTCTTTAGGTCAGAGTCGGAGACTCTCCGACGGGAGCTACCGATCGACGCGTCCGCGGCTGGCAAGTACACCTCTTGTCGTGCCTGTGGACTGAGTCGCCTGTAATCATCATCCTCATGCAACCTGAAGGCTGATCGGGATTCGACGATTGCCCGCCTCACCAGTCGGTCGAGAGGAACCTTTCTCACCAATGAAGAAGTCACCGGCGGCCCTCCGGGACGGGTTTCGTATCTGACCTCTAAGAGGGAAGCTCTCAGCACCGTCGAATCCGATGATCAGGGTCACGTCGTAAGGAAGGTCTCCTCCCGCAGCAACGAAAGCTTGCCGTGTGGGGATGAACACCTCCGTGCCACGGAGGGCGACGAAAGCGCCGTCCAGTCGACCTGGCAGAGAGCTGATGCCTACGATGCCGTCGTTAGCGATCTCGACGCGTATGGGCCTATCAGTCCCTTGTATTCGGGGGAGGTCGATGTTCGAGATTTCATCGTGGACGGATTCTGTCTCTAAGGCCATTCAAAATGGTATCCAGGTGGCACTAGCGTGGCAAGCTGTGCCTAATAGGTGTCACGTAAGGGCTCTGAACTGGGTTGAAGTAGGCCGCACTGATGCGTCATTCTGTTCCCGTGACACTGCTAGAAGAAGATCTGATCGACCTTGCCGACGCCGTGAAGTGGAGCAGGAACGGCTCGGCCAAAGACCTAAGACTGAGCATGGGGCTTCCTGTCAGCGCAATAGCTGAGATCTGTGGTGTCTCGGCGAGTTCCGTTACCAGGTGGGAATGCGGTCAACGCAGACCCACTGGAGCCGCTGCGGTGGTCTGGATCAGGCTCCTCCGCCGGTTGGCCAGTTCGCAGTGTGCCTCGCCCACGACACAGAGGACAGGGTTGAACGGTCAGGGGAACAAGTGAGCCGAGAGACCATCGACGCAGCCGAGCTGGCCGAGGCGCTCGGGGTTTCAACTTGGACGATCTATCAGTCAATAAAAGACGATTCCTGTCCGCTGCCAGTGATTCGGATTGGTCGAAGACTCGTATTCAGCCGGGCAGCGCTGCAGGACCTGCTCGGAGCGGGCGTCGAGGAATCCCATGGGTATGAACGGGATGCCGAAAGGATGATCAGAGCTTCAACCAAGCGTGCTGATTGCAGTGAGGCCCCCGGCGGCAACCGGGGGCCTCGAATGATCACTGCGCAGCGTCAGAACCTGACTACGGAGCGAGGTGATCGCCCTTCAGGCTAGTTCGCGGAGGTCGGTCAGGACGATTCATCTGCCTGATGACATCGGCGAGGCACGGGTAGATCCCGTCAACATCAGCCCTCACCACCGAAGAGGTGGGTCACCGCGTTAACGCACCATGGGAACGCTTGCGAGCGTATAGCCCGATCCTGAAGGGGTCTCGGGGAGTGCTCACCGACTGAGCCCAGTTAAGGGCCAGGAACACAGGGAGCCCCGCCTGACAGGGTTCCGTCTCGTCATGGAGACGGCCAGGATGGCCGCACGGAGCCATAGAAATCCGGGAGCGGTGCACAGTGATCATCGGGTCACTGTGTGGCAGTGCGTGGTGAGGGACACCCCCTACGTCAATTTCGAATCTCTCCCTTCCCCAGGGCGAATGGGTAGGGCTTTGCCCAAAGCGCCTCAGATTAGGAGCTACATGACCAACAAGAGGAAAGCACCACGGCCCCTTGCAATGCCGACCTTCGGCATCCCGGCAGGCGGTCGTCAGTGCGTCAAATGTAAGAGATGGTTCCATCGGTCTCACTTCTGGCGGTCAAACCGAAGGGCCTACGTGAACATATGCGCCGACTGCCTTCGTCCCAGGGCGACGAGACCCGACGTCAGGCGGGTCAACATCCGCCAGGACCACAACGATCACCGAGATGTGAAACCAAGTGCCTCTAACCCCAAGCGAGGTGAACCAAGTGCAGATCCAAATAACGGCGGACCCACACGTTTTTAGATGTGTCCAAGGCACGATGAGGCATGGGCTGACCGAACTTCAACTAACTGCGGAGGCGATTGCATGACGATTTTAGTGGTGGCTGTGGGTGCCTTTTTCCTGGACGACCGCCGGAGGGGTTGGGTCCTGTGGGACGAGGGCCGGCTCGAGGGCGACGACAGCGTGATCGAGGACGTCGAAGCATGGGAATGCTTGTGGTCGAGTGCCGACGAGGAAGTCGTGGATCTTGACTGGTGGAATCCGGAACACGCCAGGGTGGTCTTGGGTGTGGAGCTGTACCTCGCTTACGGACGCCCCGTCAGATTCTTCGAGGGAAGTGGCGAAGAGTGGGTCTCCGACGATGGTGAGGAATTGTTGTGCGCTACCGCTGAGCGAGGCGTGGTTGACTCCCCCGTTCGCCTGCCAGCAACTCAGGTTGTTCGAGGAGCCCGGTTGTTCGACCCTGCGTCCCGACGCAGCGCGGCGCTTGGTCCCTTTCGTAAGGGTCCGATTGTCTACGAACAGGGCCAACGTCGTCCGATGGGGCTCGAATCGAGCGACCAGGCTGAACGGCATCTGGGACTTCGGTCCGTCGACTGATGAGGATGCTGGTGGCTACTGCCACGTCACGCCCGAGCAAGCCACACGTCGAATCGGTGGTTCGCTGCGCGCCGGATTCGTTGAGGACAGGAAGACGACCCGAAATACGGCGAATCAGGGCATGAAGGGTGTCCCCGCGCTGGCACCGTATGGAGGGTGCACCTAGTGCCCCAGCGCAATCCGATAGAGCGGCTTCCCGATCGAGGCCCGCATCGACACCTACCACCAGACATCGCGGCCATCTTGCACCGGGCGCGGCGAGTTCGCGGCTGGAGCTACCGCGTGGCCGCCGACGAGCTGGGAGTTTCCTTCGGCTACGTAGCCATGTTGGAAGGTGGTCATCGCGTACCGAGCACCGCCGTCGCCGAGGTGTTGATCGAAGGGTACGGGCTCACTTATATCGAGGCGGACCTGGTTCGCTCCGTAGCCCTGTCGGGTGTCGGACGCGATTCGAGTTCAAGAGAAGGGAAGGCGCAGGGTGAGGGATGACGATTTCACCCGTGACCTCGTCTACATCGACACGGCAGTAGCGATCTCATGACATGCAGCATTTCGACCAAGTGAAGGAGGGACAACCACCATGCAAGACATGACAATCAGGACCAAACCGCAGGTTGAGATAGACGCCGCGAAGTGGATCCGCGCCGCCATCCGCTACGAATTGGCGTATGGCGACGACATCTTCTTCGACAGCGACGACGACTCTAAGAGGCGGTTCTTAGACGAGCTGATCGGGACGCAGTTCGACGGTAAATCTCCGGCAAGCTCGTCCGACGCGATGTTCCCGTGGCACATGCAGCTGACTGTGTGCCTGCTGGCTGACGCCATCCTTATCAGTTCCTCGGAGTCCGACCCCGAAGGTCGACTGATCGCGTCGTGTTCCGAGAGTCTGGCCAAGCTGGACGAGGTGCTCGACAGCCGTCTCGGTGTCGAGTCTCAACTCGGCGATGTGCCTGAGCCGAGCCTCGCGTACGTCGAGCGCGCCGAGGATGCAGCGTACAAAGAGCTTTTCGGTGGAGAGGACAGCAGATGACCACCAAGTCCTTCACTGAACTCCGCGAGACCCAGCTTGCCCGGGCTCGCGCCTCCCTCGACGTGCTGGCCGACCACGCCGCCGGTCGTGAGAGATGGAATGCCGCGGTCCAAGAACTTCAGAGATCCACCGATTTCTTGCTTCTGGACGAGGACGACGTTAGGCGGTTGCGCGCCTATAAGGCCGCTGCTGACCTCGGATACGGAGGACTCACCGACGACGAAGCTGAGATCATCGGTGAAGCGAGCTGGAGCACCGAAGAGGAGCTTCGCGGGATTGTCCGCGCCACCGTTCATTGGGAAGACGATGGAACGAGCGGCCCTCATGTTGGTCAGTGGTGACGTCGGCCGCGATTCGTACCATGGAGAACGCCGCATCTGACTGACCGCACGGAGAAAGGCGCTATTCGCAACATGGAGAACGCTGCACCTGGCCGACCTCATGGAGAACGGGGTCAATGAGGTGCTCGGCCTACGAAGCGAGGCGGCCAAGATAGTTGTGGCCCGAGTGATCCGACGTTTCGCTGTGATCCCCGCCGCTGGGTCGGGAGTCGGGTAGAACGGGTCCGCATGGCGAAGCCGATAGACCATTCCGAGCTGAAGGAAGGCGCCCGGCTGGTCCGTCACGTCCTGAGCGCGATCCCGCCTGAACTGGACGTCCGAGAAGACGCCGTTATTCGCAAACTCGTCCAGGGGCGGCCAAGGCCGCTGACGAAGCAGCCAAAAGATGACCTGGGGGAGGAGCGGCCCGCCGAATAAGAGACAAACAGGTCCTGCCTCCGACGGGTGGGTGGGTGCCCCAGTCCGCACCATGGGGCTGGGGCGTCGACGACTGCGTTCAACCTCAAAGACAAGCCGTTTTTGGATCGGGTTGTCGTCAGGTCGTTGCCCCATAACCCCGGCGATCACCCTCGCTCGACGCTGGCCAAGATTGGATGCTGGCTGAACCAGTCCGGGATGATTCGTGTCAACTCTCGCTGGCCTGCCAGCGTGATTCGACCATCGGCCAAGGCGTCGTTGAAGGTGGCATCGCCCATCCAAACCTGGGTGAGGGTGCGGAGGTCGGCATCGACGAGCACGTCGACCTCGAAACCCGGATCAGTCAGACACAGATCCACCTCGTCCTTGTCGACGACGACCCAGTAGTAGCGCCGCTTTGGCGGCATTGAGGGGAAGGTGAGTTGGACGACGACTCGACGATCGCCGAACGCGCCAGGTGCGAGGAAGCGACGGACATCCCAGAGCAACAGGCCGGGATCCAAGTCATCGGGCCCGTAATCGCTGCGTGCCCAGCGCTGCCCCCAGACCCCGAGTCCTTGAATGAGCGGGAACAGCTCGATCCCTGCCTCGGTCAAGGAGTAGACGGGACATTCTTCGGTGACGGTCCGTACGACGACCCCGGCCAGCTCGAGTTCCTTGAGGCGTTTGGACAACAGAGCAGGCGAACACGTCGGGACACCTCGACGGATCTCGTTGAATCGCGAGCTGCCCACAAGGAGCTCCCGCAGGATCAGAGGTGTCCAGCGCTGGCAGACGATTTCTGTCGCTTTGGCCACCGGGCAGAACTGGCCGTACCCGCTCATTCCGGCAGGTTAGACGCGCTTCAGAACTTGTACTAGCCACAACAGCTTCCTCCTGTCACTGTGGTTGCAAGACGACGGCCGAGGAGGCAGACCATGAATCCGAACAAGGCACTTTGGGAGAAGGGCGACTTCACCCGCATCGCCGAGAGCATGAGGGAGAGCGGCGAGGCGCTGGTCAAGGAGCTGGGAATCACCAATGGACTCGAGGTCCTGGACCTCGGGTGTGGCGACGGGACGACAGCTCTGCCAGCCGCCATGCTCGGAGCCAACGTCTTGGGTGTCGATATTGCTGCCAACCTCGTTCAGGCCGGCAATGAAAGGGCGCAGCAGCTCGGCCTCACTAACTGCAGTTTCCAAGAGGGGGACGCTTCTGATCTCTCCGAGCATCGAGGACGAGCGCTTCGACCTCGTGGTGAGCATCTTCGGCGCGATGTTCGCTCCCAAGCCCTTCGATGTCGCCAAAGAGACGGTCCGCGTGACACGTCCTGGCGGACGGATCGTGATGGGGAACTGGATCCCGGGCGACCCGACACTCGTGGCGCAGATCCTGAAGATCAGCTCCGCCTACTCACCGCCGCCACCCGACGGTTTCGTCAGCCCGATGACCTGGGGCGTCGAGGAGAATGTGATCGAGCGGTTCGTTGCAGCGGGAGTACCCGAGGAGCAGATCTCGTTTGACCGCGCCACGTACACCTTCTCGTTCCCGGGTACGCCGTCGGACCTACTGGCTCAGTTCCGGACCTACTACGGACCCACGATGAACGCCTTCGAGGCTGCGACAGGCGCCGGGCGGGAGGCGGAGCTGCAAGCCGAGCTAGAGGCGCTGTTCAACGCGGAGAATGCAAGCTCAAGCAAGGACCTCACTGCTATTCCGGCCACGTTCTTACTCGTGACTGTCTCAAAGTAGAAATTCGCACTGACATCTGGGTGAATCCGACAATTCATCCTGCCCGCTCGTTCTGATTGCAGTTCCAAATGGGAGGCTAAGAAGATGAAGTTCATACAGCTCATCGAGTTCAAGACTGGCGATATCGACGCATTCAACCGGACCCTCGACGAATGACTCGTCAGGACTGAAGGCACTTGAACGTCGAGCAGAGCAATGTCCAGCCACGATCGAGGGAGCGATCACACCTACTTCTCTATCGTGGAGGCGAAGGAGATTCGCAGGCTGGATGACAGGATCGCGCCATCGGTCTGCCCCCTGTCGCCGCATCAGTCAGGATGCTCGGGTTCGCCACTGGGTCGCCCACCGCCACGTCGCGGGCGTGACGCCCGGAACCCGCTCAGCAAGCCCGTGGTCTGCGAGCCTTTTCAGTGCTGTGTCGACATTCGGCACCTCGTGGAGGCGCCCGATCCGCCGGGCGATCTCGGACACCCTCAACCCGTCTTCGCTGTCCAATCCAGGACACATGATCACCGCCTTTTGCAGCGTCGCCTCGGGGGGCAGGACGGAGACCGGGTGCCTCGGCTCGTCGCCGTCCGGAGCCTCGTCGGTCCCCAGGAGATCGCGCAGGGCGTCCACGGTCGCCTGGCCCTGCTGGATGAGGGTCTGGATGATCTTCTTCTCGGTGGGCGTCATGGTTGGACATTATATATGCCCCTAAAAGAAATCCCAGTCACTCCCCCGGGAGCGCTCAGAGCGAGTGGCGGACTTCTAGTCCGCGATTCGCAGCATGGAGAACGCCGCGTCTAGCGGCCGCCTTGGAGAACGGGTTGACTCCGTGTTTTCGCCACCCTCCCCAAAGTCGAGATTGCAGTCGGATAGAACTCTCCTCATGTCGAAGCCGACAGATCGTTCCGACCTGAAGGAGGGCGCCCGACTCGTCCGTCAGATCCTCAAAGCCATCCCGCCCGAGCTGGACGAGCGAGAAGATGCCGTCCTGCGCAAGCTCGTCGAGGGGGCTGCCAAGGCGGCTGACGTGGCGGCCAAAGCGGACGATCTGGAGCGGCCCTCGGGGAGTAGAAGCCCGAGGCGCCCATAGATCTCTACCGGAGCGATGGGTGTCCCAGTCCTGCACGAGGGGGACAGGCGGAGTGCCTCATCCACCGGCCGTTTCGGGCACATAGGGTCAGTTGGGTAGGGAACAGGAAAGGAGGCGAGATGGCCAAAGACGGTCGGCTGGTGGCGGTCGTCTTGGAGGTCTCTAACCTGGACCGTTCCGAGGCGCTCTACCGAGATGGATTCGGCCTTGATCTCCATCCGGGCGACAATCGGGTTGACGACCGTTGGATTGGCGGACGGCACGCAGAAATCTCCTGGCTGGAGGGGGCCTACCTTCATTTTGCCCTCTATTCGGCGAAGGAGAAGCCGACCTCTGGTGCGCAGATCGCACTGTCTGTCGTCGACATCGATAATGCTCATGCCGCAGCGGTACGTGCAGGCGCTCACGTCCTTCACGAACCACGCACGGAACCTTGGGGTCGTAGCGGGCGATATGAAGACTTTGACGGCAATGTGATTGAGTTAACTCAACGCGCGTGACCGTCGTTGCGCCACGTAGAGCTATCCCCGTTCGCCTGTGGCCTCAAGGGATCAACGCAACGCGTCGGCGAACGCCCTGAGATGGCGTCATCCAACCGAGTGTCTGTCGAGGCCTCGTGTTGAGCGAGCGAGGGCAACTAGCTGATCGGTCAGGCAATGGCAGTTGCGCAACCCACAATGCCGGGACAAGATGCGCACAACGCAACACCGGGACGGCGGCGTCCCTGCGGCACCGCTCGGAGAAGGGGAAACAAATGGGACGGGGCTCGGCTGGGCGCATTATCGGGAACCTCAGACAACGTGTGGCGGTCATGGCGTTGGCGGTCTCAGTGGCAACCGTCGGTCTCGTCGCCCTCACCCCGCCGCCTGCGGCGCACGCCGATCAGTTCTGTGGTGGCTGCGGCAACTACGAACCTGGCTACTGGCATGAGGGCCCGACTTCTTCCAATGGGATCGACCGGTCTCAGTGGATGAAGGCACTCACAAATACCAACTTGCGGCTCAGCGATCTGACGCTGCCGGGCACCCATGACTCGGCAACCTGGGACTGGGACCACATGGAGTTTCCCTCAATCACAAACACTCAGGACATCATCTACGGCATTCTTGGGGCTGTCGCCTTGGCAGTCCCTGGTTACGGCGCACTGCTCGCACTCGGACTTGGGGCGTTTGCGTTGTTGAACGGCCTCGCCTTGCCCGCAATCGTGAGGACCGAGGCGCAAGCACAAACCATGGATCTTCCGACGCAGTTGAAGGCGGGGGTCCGGGCTTTGGACTTCCGGTTAGGCCAAGTCTCCGGTTCTAGCTGTGACTCGACCAACTTGTGGGCGGTGCACGGGAAGTCGGTTTGTATCGCGGGCACCACCTTCGCTGACGAGTTGTCGAAGGTCAAGACCTTCCTCATAAACAATCCTTCAGAGACGGTTGTCATCAGAGTTGATAGCGACAGTGGCATGGATCCGAAGACCTTTGAGCAAATGGCCGAAGCAACGATGAACGATCCGACGTTTAAACCGTGGATCTTCAATGCTCAGATTCGAGACCCCTCTGTGTGCCCGGACCCTTCCGACCGCACGAACCTCAAGTGTCTAGACATGAATCCGACGCTTGGAGCGGCGTCGGCCACGAACCCGCCTATCACGAACGAGATGCGGGGCCATATGGTGATGCTCCAAGACTGGGGGACTACCCAAAGTCCTTGGTTCACCATCCCCTATCCCCAATCCGGCGGGGACAAGGGTTTTAGCCTTCAGGACAACTACACGGAGCCGACCTATGCCGACCTCGGGTGGAAGTGGAACGACGTGAAGACGGAATTTCAGAGTGCTGCCACGGGTCCTGAGAGCATGCCCTACATCAATTACATGAGCACCTCCGGCGGCGCCTTCCCCTACTTCTTCGCTGGTGGCAAGGGACTGTCCGGCAACACCGAGGGCGCCCCTCAGTTGGCCACTGCGGCCACGCCAAGCGACTGCGGCGGAATTGCTTTCACCGACCCGCCATACATTTGTCAGGACGATGATTTCGGTGGAGGCGGCTTCTACAGCGACCACGGATTCTTGCTGTACTTCAAGGGCATCGACCAGCTCGCCCTCGAACACATCGACCACAACAAGCAGTGGGACCGCCTCGGCATCGTCTACGCCGATTTCCCCGGACCCGGACACTGGGACCCAGACCAGAGCTACTACAACTCGTTGTCCTACTACGAACAACAGGGTCTGATCGGCATGCTCATTGGGGTGAATTTCCGAGTCCATCCGATCACCGCAACCGGCACCGCGGTGACGGCCACCGAGGGCGAACACTCTTCCGGTCAGACTGCCTCATTCACCGTTCCCGATTCATTGGCCACGGCCAGCAACTACTCGGCGACCATCGACTGGGGTGATGGCACGAGCACGAGCACTGGGACCGTCTCCGGTCCAACCGGCGGACCATTCTCGGTCACCGGCTCGCATACCTACGCCGAAGAGGGCGTGTACACCGTCACAACCTCGATCACTGCTAATTCGAGCAGCAACCCCGTCTCGACGACCTCGAAGGCCACGGTTGGGGACGCTGCGTTGTCGGCCAGCTGTGCTACCCCCTTCATGTCCGCGTTGGCCTACAACGGTTCCGTCGCAAGCTTCACCGACGGCAATACGGTTGCCACCACGGCTGACTTCACCACCAGCATCGACTGGGGGGACGGCATAACCAGCCCCGGGACGGTGAGCGGATCTACCGGTGGGCCCTTCACGGTGAGCAGCACCCATACCTACGCGTCGGTTGGGCGTTACGTGACGTACACGATCAAGGTCTCCATTACCGATGATGGTGGAAGCACGGCTAACACCGGCTCAGGGTGCAACGTGATCGTCGGGAACGGAGAGTTTGTGGTCGGCTCAAAGGCGGCGACGGTCGGCTCGTCCGTCAACTTCTGGGGATCGCAGTGGAGCAAGAACAACCCCTTAGCAGGCGGTTCGGCACCCAATTCGTTCAAGGGATTTGCCATCTCACCGACGACTCCGACATGTGGTTCCACCTACTTGGCCAGCACGACGGGAAATAGCCCGCCGCCACCGCTGGCACCGCTGCCACCGCAAATATTGATGATCGTCACCAGTTCGATGAAGCAGGTGGGTTCGACAATCGTGGGGATCATCGCCCACGTTGTGATGGTGCAGACGAATCCAGGCTACGGACCTGCGCCGGGCCACACGGGCACCGGGAGAGTCGTTTCCGTGTTGTGCTGAAATCAGGGAGGAGAGAATTCGGACCCCAGTAACGGCTCTCCCCGAGAGGCTACAGATGGTGGCAAGTGTGGTCGTGCGAGTACCACCTGGACGGCCTGACTGGCATTCGACAGTTCGGAGCGTCGCCTCGTCGTTGATTCGGACCTAAACGGAGCGAGCTGCGGCCGCTTCGATCGCGTGCTTCAGTTCGTCCTTCCTGTTCGCGAAGGTCGAGCAGCAATGTTGTGCGGATGAGTCGAGCTGAAGACGGGGGGGTAACCCCGAGCAGGTGCAGCAGCGGATCCCGCCTTGTAAGCGCCGGCCAATCCGCCCAGGTATTCAAGTTTGAGGTCGAGTCCCCCCAAGTTTCGGAGTTTCGAAGGTGGAGGCGACCCAAGTGGTCGCGGGTGCGGCCTCCGCCTCGTGTAGCCGCCGAGGTCTTCCACAGGTCTGGGACTTTTTGGCTATGCGCCGATTTCAAAACCGAAACACCGAAACCTGTAGAAATCGAACCCACGGCGTCACGACGCTCCAAAACGCACAATACGGACCGGGAGCAGGTCCCGGTCCGTATTGTCGTCAACCCAATCAGGGTTGGGGTTATCGCATCAGGCCACGCACGAGTTGCTGTTGACAAAGACTCCCCGCAGACCTGGCACATCGTAACGCTCCTGGCTATAGCTAGAAGCGAATTCACCCACCGATGGATTGGTCCACTGGCCGCCGGGCCGTCCCCAGCGGTACTCCACGTAAACGGCGTAGGACTCGTACGGTCCTGAGGTCGTCAAGGTGAAGCTGAAGGGACGGGAGGCTGACTGCGGGAACAAGCGGTCATACTGCACGGTCGCTTGCTTCCACACCGTCGGGGTCCCCCAGTCCTTCTCTGTGTAGCTATAGGCCCACGCTCGAGCGTAGAGGACCTGAGACGTATACGCGGATTCCCCTTGCATCCAAGCCGTAATGCCGATGCTCCTCGAACTCCAGCTGCAGCTCGCTACCTGGATATTCCCCCAACCGCCAGCACCAGGACTGTTCACTGCCGCGCCGGCCGGTGCGGCTGTCGAAACCAGGCTGAGCGTGCTCGTGGCCACCGCAGCCACAATCGGCACAAGAACGAGCCGCTTGATCCGACGCTTCAACTGGGTTGTCCAACTGTTTCTGGTGGTTCCGACCTCTGATGTCATTGTCATTGCTGTCTCCTTTGTCGTGGCCGGTCCCCCCGGCTACTTCAAGGGTGCGCTTCACCGCGACCACCTCCCAGGGTCACTCCCGCGCCTTATTTGTGGGTATTTCGACCCAACGTGGCTGTTCGCAAGGTCGTTTGGTTTGACGCTGGAAGCCAGGCAGCTCCGGGCGTCATTGACAGGCGGCGCCCCGCCGAGCTTCGCCAAATCCGATCCAACGTGTGGCTGCACACTGAGCCAAAAAGAGACCGCTGGCCACCAGAGGCGGCCAGCGGTCTCTTGAATGTTGCAGGTTCCTTGCATCGGTGTCTCACCACCTGATCTTTGGTGCTGTCTCGACGACGAGAACGGCGACGCTCGAGGCCAAGATCGCGGCTCCCACGAGCTGACGGCGGATAGCGTGCATGGGGATCACCTCCTCTCTCTATTTGGTGGGCTGGGAAGCTGAGACTCAAAGCTTGAGTCTTGGTGCTGTCTCGATGACGAGAACGGCGACGCTGGCGGCCACGATCGCGGCTCGGACGAGCTGACGGCGGATGGCGTGCATGGGGATCACCTCCTTTCTCCTTTGTTTGGCTGGAGCGGTGCGGCGGCGTGATTGCGGGTGTCTTGTGTCCTCCACACCGCGATGACACACCCGCCAAGACCAACAAGGACGGCGACGTCGGCGACGTTGAACACGACCCATCGAGCAGCCAAGAAGTCGTGCACCGAGCCCGACACGCTACGGTCGATGAAGTTCGCCGAAGCGCCTCCCAGGAGCAGCCCGGCGATCCACCCCGAAACTCGACCGGCCCTCATGAGCCGACCCAGGTACAGGGCGACGGCGATGATGATCAACAGCATGGCGTTGAGCTCAACCGTCCGTGGGCCGTGGAGGACACCGAGCGAGAAGCTGGGATTGTGGACAGGGACGACCGGGCCAGAGCGATGACCTCGGTCGATCTGTGCGGCGAGCTTGGTCCCAAGATCGATGGCGATGACACCGAGAGCACAGAGAGCCGTCTGAGTGTGTCTGCGCACCGGTGGTTTGTGCCTGAGGACGCTCTTTTGATCTATGCGAATGCCGCCGTCGGGGTTCAGTTTCCCTGCCGACGAAGTATCCGATCCACGGTCATTGTCTGATACACCAAACCCTTTAGAGACCAGCTCGATCGTCGGACAGTCCATCGGCCGCCGAGCAGCCGTTCTCTGCGGTACGGAGCGGGACCTATCCCGCATGGATTTCGTGATCATCAGGACTCCTTTTCTCAGACTTGGGTCAAGACACGCTCGAGCAACGCTTCCGGCAGACCGACCATGCGCCTCCGGTGCTCGATGTGAAAGGTCGTGGGCTGGGAGTCGGCCCGGCGGAACCGGACGAGATAACCAGCCAGGGTGCTCAGCTGGGTGTCATCCAGTAGGGCCAAGGACGGAATGCGCTCGGCCAGCGCTTGAACAGCAGAGATCCGCCAGCGCCATTGAAGTCGGAACCTGATCCGCTGCACCCAGGCTCGAGTCTCCGCGTAGACCCGTTGCAACTTCGAGACGGCGTCCGACGCGGCCCCATAACCCAGAACTAGACCCAGTGCGCAAAGCCCGGCCCAACCAATCGGGCCCCGGTGCTCGACACCGGTGAAGGTGTCGGCGAAGAGCTGATACCAAAAGAAGCAGGAGGTGGCGAGCAACGCCCACTCGACGACCCTATTGAGGGCTCCGTAGGAAGCCAAGACCACGTCATCACGGGTTGCCCCGTGTCCATCGAGAATGTTTGTCACAAACTCAGTGACCGCGCTGCGACAGCGGTGGTTGAGGTCGGGTTCGCGCACGAGATCAGCGAAGATCCACGACCCGTCGAGACCGCCAAATGGCAAGAGATTCGACGCGATGGTGGCCGCCGTGAGGACGACGAAGCGCCACAGAAGCGGCGCTAGCAACAGATCGGGAGAAGCTCCAGACGAGCAGCGCCAGCACGGAGACAACGAGCCACTCCGCCCACGGACCTGCCATCGCCTGCACGATCCGCTGTCTGCGAGTGAGCAGCATTGCATCGACGCTCTCCACATAGAACGACGGGGCACCAAAGAGAAGTCTGAAGCCCATGGCGTCGATCTCGCGGCCGTGACGGATTACCACCAGGGCGTGGGCGGTTTCGTGCACGGCGACCGCGAGGATGCTGAGACCCAAGAGGATCGGAAGGTGTCCGGGCGCGACGCGTAGGTGGAGACTGCGATGATCGCTGAAGACTGAAAGCAGGGCCAAAAGACCGCTCGTTCCGAGGAGGACCTGGAGCGCGACTGCGACCGGATGGAAGAGGTGACGCCCGCCGCGCTCATAGAGGCCACGCACGAACCTCTGAGCGCCGGCCCACCGGACATCGAAGTGCGAGAGGGAGAGCGTGAGCGCCGGAGACGTCGGAGTCGGCTCGGCATCTGCCAGATAGCCGCCCGCTTTGAGCTCACCGAGGAGGTGGGTTTTGCTTGGGGCCGAGCAAGAGACGGCGTGCTCTTCGAGCGACTTTATGAGAGCTGCTTCATCCTCGTCGAGACTGAGCGCATCCTTGGTCCGATGGTTCACCAGGAGGCGCCGAATCCGACCACTCCGAGTCTTCTCTTCGTGGATCTCGACCCACGAGCCCAGGCAGATGGGCGAGGCGTCATCGAATGGGCTGAGGTCCGATGTAGCACGGTGGTCTGGCGCGATTTTGGGCGTGGTGGTCTGCATCAGTTTCTCACTTGTCCGGTTGGGTGTCCGGACCTTGGGATGCGGTAGATCTGGCGTTTGGCGCCGCATTCCGAGCGTCCGGGTCCAAGTAGATGATCAACGGATCACGGGTGAATCCTTCCGAACGTCCGACGGGACGGGGTCCTGTGTCCGAATGTCCGACGGGACGGGAGCCTGTGTCCGAACGTCCGACGGGAGGGCTTGCGATAACCGAAGGTCCGACGGGACGGGTGGTAGAACCCGAAGGTCCGACGGGTGGGCTTGCGGGCACCAGAGGTCCGACGGGACGGGTGGTATCTACCGAACGTGCGGCGTGCCGAGACGCTCTCGACCTCAGTCTGCTCAGAACTCGTGACTTTGCTCTGAACGGGATTGACTGGCTTGATGGCCATGGCGTTCTTCCTCTCTATTGGGCCCGTCTCTCTCAGACGGGCATTGGTCAGAGTGAGGCCTTGGTGGACATCTATCCGCCATGCCCTTACTCTCTCGTTGGGCCGGTTTCTCCGGCTTCTTCCATGCTGGGCCCTCACCGGAGGTTCCTCCAAGGGGCACTCCCGCGCCTTAGTTGTAGGTATTTCGACCCAACGTGTCGTGTGGCACACGTCGGCTCGCGGTCGTCATCACGCCATACCAACGGAGACTCAGCGCTGGCCTGACAATCCGCCCGGAGGCTAAGGCCGCAACACGGCGTTCATCGTGAGTCGGTGGCGCTCAGAAGGGACTGAGGTACCCACGACTTGTCAGTGCCGCGTGAAGCTCTCTCCGAATCCCTGAAGCCCCGTCATCCGTCCAGCCCGAGCTCGATGGCGAGACGGGTGAGCTCGGGGCGTCGTCGACAGCCCGTCTTGGTCCGTATGCGATCGAGATGAGAGCGCACCGTGGCCAGACTGATAACCAAGGCATCGGCGATCTGCTTGTCAGTCGAACCCAGAGCGAGCAAGTTCAATACTTCCATTTCGCGCTCAGAGAGGACCGACTTTGACGAGGACCTGAGCGCATCTGTTCCCGTGATCGTTGCCATCGGATCTTGCTCGGAACAAAAGACGAAGGTGGAGCCGCCGATTTTGATGCGATCACCTTCTCGCAGTGGGCTTTCTGAGACACGTCTGCCGTTGAGCAGGCTTCCGTTGCGACTTCGCAGATCTCGCAGAACCCACTCGCCATCCCGTTCCTCGATCTCCGCGTGGTGCCGAGAGACACGCATGTCGCCCGCCAGCACGATGTCGTTGGTGGCGTGACGGCCGATCGTGACTTTGTTGCCCTCGAGCGAGTGCCGTGTGGAAGCAGGGTCATTCTGCTCGAGATCGGGCACCGTTCTCTCTTCTGCCGTGAACCAGCACGGACGGACGTTAGCGCGACCGGACTCGAGCCCCCGGCCTTCTAAGCGCAGGTCGGGCCCCCGGCGACCCCAACGAGTACGATCTCGAGCGCTGGGCGGAGCTTGGCGAACGAGGGAGTAGCAGGTGTCTTTGGTACTGGCCGACCGCTACGAGTTGCGAACACGCATCGGCTCGGGCGGGATGGCCACGGTCTGGCGAGCCTTCGATCGCCGCCTCGGCCGGGAGGTGGCCGTAAAGGTCCTCTCCGAGTCCCTGGCCGCCGACGAGCGGTTCCGCCGGCGCTTCGAACGAGAGGCGCATCACATCGCATCTTTGTCCCATCCCAACATTGTCGTTGTCCACGACGCTGGCATCGACGGCGATCATCTTTTCATCGTCATGGAGCTGGTGAAGGGGAGAAGCCTGCGTCAGCTGCTTGCCGACTCCGCACCTCTCCCTCCTCCCGTGGTCGCCCGGTTGGCCGTCGACGTATTGGCGGGGCTGGCACATGCCCATGAGGCCGACATCCTCCATCGCGACATCAAGCCGGGCAACATTCTCGTCACCGAATCCGGTGTCTCCAAGCTGGCCGACTTCGGCATCGCCAAGGCAACGGAGGACACAATCGACCTCACAGATTATGGGGCCATTTTGGGGACCGTCTCTTATGCGTCACCTGAGCAACTCTCGGGCGATCCCGTCGGCCCATCCTCGGATCTCTACTCCCTCGGCTGTGTCCTCTATGAGTGTGTGGCTGGCCACCCACCCTTCGTGGCCGACAACCTGGCGGCGCTGGTCCATCAACAGCAGTTCTCCTCACCGGAGCCCATCGGAGACATTACGCCCAAGGTCCCACCAGAAATTGGTGACACGATCATGCGGGCACTGGAGAAGAACCCAAGTCGTCGGTTTGACAGTGCGGTCACGATGGCCAAGGCCATCGATCCATCAATCCAGGATGGTGGTACCAATGCCCTGGGTCCGCGGCAGCGGTCGTCCCGCCGCGGGCGCCAATTCGTGGCTGTGGGTGTCACGATTCTTATGGCTGTGGCCCTGACGGCCGCGCTGGTCCTGTCGCAACGTTCGTCGACCGGATCTCGCAGCTACCAACCAAAACTTGTCTCAATCCCATGCCCACGCGGCACTGGTGGGCATGGGATCCGATGCAACGACCTAGTCGTGCCGCAAGACCGCTCGAGACCCTTTGGGCGACAGGTCAGCCTATTGGTCGTCCACGCTGCGGCAAAGACTCGGAACGGCCGAGCAGACCCGGTACTGGACATCGGTAATCCAAGTACCGAGTCATTTGAAGGGACCGCTAGTCCTACCCGCTCGCATTCGGACTACATCGAGCTCACGGGTCGCGGAGGTTTTGGGTCGAATCCCAAATTGAGCTGCCCCGAGGAGAATGTGGCCACTCAAGATGCTTTGGCCTTCTCCGTTCTCGACAAGAAGGCTCTCACACAGCAGGTTGACGCGATGGCAACGTGTCGAGCGCGCCTCGTCTCAGCTGGCGTGGTACCGAATGACTACGGGGAAGATGCGGCAGCCGCAGATGTTCGAGATTTGGTCGTGGCGTTGCACCTTCACAAGGTAAACCTTCTTGCGAACGGACAAGGCGCCCAGGAAGCCTTTATCGTCACGGATAAGTACCCGGAGATCGTTCGAAGTGTCCTTGTTGCCAATCCAACTCCTCCGGGTGAGTCCGTTGCGGCCTCCCAAGTAAATGGTACCGCCAACTCGTTCAACAATTATGTGGCACTTTGCAAAGCCGATCCACATTGCTCTTCGGAGTATCCCGATCTGCCCGGACAGCTTGCGGCAGATATCAACACATTCAATGCGAATCCCGTTACCGTGACAGTGACCCTAGGCAATCAGATATTTCCTGTTCTCGTTGATGGCAATGCGTTAGGGGTGGCATTAGATACAGCCCTGAGTGAACCCGCGGCGATACAGACGGTCGCATCCGTTATCTACAATCCCGATCCCCATGCGATTGCGATCGCATTGGCCATCACGAACGGGTTTCAGTCCTCGCAAACCAACCCATTAGGCCAGTTCTATTCACTTGAGTGCAAAGACGAGTACCCAGTCGTCGGTGCAACGCAGCAAGTTTTGCATGAACAACTACCGCTTGCATCAAATCCAGAGATGGCGGGTGCTGACGAGTCGTTCCAACAAGACGCCCACGTCTGTCCGATCTGGCACGTTAGGACTGACCCAGCGGACGACTTGAGTGCTGTTCTCAACACCATTCCGACCTTGTTGGTTTATGGGGCTCTCGACCCCAACTTCCTGCCAACGTGGGCTGATGAGGTTACTCATGGTCTTGCAGCGGCTCAAGTGGTGCGTTTTCCAACCCTCACGGACGGCGACTTCCTGAGCAGCGGAGCACCAGCGTGTCTGGAAGAAATCCGAGAACAGTTTCTGCGAAACCCGACGCGCCATATCAACGTCGCATCGTGTCAAGATCGCTCGCCTCCCATCTCCTTCGCTCCTAGGACGGGCACATACAGCTTCAGCTGATGGAGAAAGCTCAGCCAGGGTCGCGGCAGCCCAATTTGGGTGTGGGCAATTCAGCCCTCATGCCCGTCGACCTGCGCAGGACCATTTGCAGCACTTAAGCAAGAAGTCCCGTGTCTTGGACCGCTCTCACGATGACGAACTGGATCTCCGCAAGTGTGAGGCTCATACAGAATTGGGCCCCCACCCCTTCCAGTGAAGGCGCCGGTCTCGTGCCTCCGACCTTCGAGCTGCTGTCGACGACACCACCCCGAGTTGACCCGTCTCGCTAATCGACCTCGGCCTGGACACATGAACTGACCCAGGGCCCGGGTCGTTCCCCGTCGACCCATTTCCCGTCGACCTTCAAGCGGACGGGGTCAAACCGGCAGAAGGCGCCGTAGACAAGCGCGTTGACGAACACCCGCAGCTGAGCCGCCAGGACCAAGTCCCCGGCGTCTTTGATCAGGCGACGGAACTCGACCAGGGGAATGGTTGGGTCGTCTCTGAGATCGAAAGATCGGGTCCCGCTCGCTGGACTGAACCGGCCCCTTGGCCGACCGGGCCTTGGACGGGTTCTTCGTCCAGCCCGAGACTCTGATCCGGTGGCATCGAGATCTACTGTGTCGTCGGTGGACCTACCCACACCGCTCAGGCCGACCGAGCGTGCCCGCTGGCACCGTCCAGGTCGTCCTCCGCTTGGCGAGGGAATACCCGACGTGGGGAAATGATCCACGAGTACAACCTGGCTGCGTGAGCCCATCGGATGACCTTCTTGGCACGCACAGGCAGTAAACGCAGAGGGCCGGCATAGAGTCGCACGCGATGGGTTTCCTTCGGGAATAGGTTAGGACAGCGGGTCATCGCCCTGGCCATCCACAGTCCAGTCGCCATAGGTCATCGAAGTGCCGGATTCCACGTGCCCGGCGTAGAATCCAGCTTGCCCCGTCCCGGGCGCCGAAGCGGGAAGCGTCGCATGGCCGCCCCAGGTCGGGTCACCCCACGCTGGCTGTGTCATCGCCTGCGTCCACACGACGAACTGCATCGTGCTGCCCGTGATCCTGGCGCACATGCTGAGCGGCCACGTCGCCGGGGCAGCGGGTAGCGCGCTCGATCCTTACCTGACCGAACAACGCGTAGACGCCGGGGGTCTCCGAGTTCCAGACGTGGAAATTGAACATGTTGCGGACACCCCCCCAGACGTTCTCGGTCACGGTTACCGCCTGGTTGCCGTTGTTCGTTATCCGCAAGGCGATCCCCGGCTGGTCATAGGTCGCACCCTCGTTGCCGCTGAACGTGGCGCACGCCTCGGTGTCCGCCCCCGAACTTCCCTTGGAGCCCCAAAAGAACTCTCGGTTGTTGGTGCCGGTTGTTGGTGCCGCCGTCACGGTTACAGTGCCGTTCGCCTCGCCGTAGGTGTATGCCGTGCCGTCGGGCGTCGCCCGCGAATTTGGAGAGCTTTGCCTGTCCACTCGATGCGGCAGAGCCCTGAGGTGCGGGGTTCTGTTCGCTTGGGCGGGCCGGG
This sequence comes from uncultured Acidimicrobiaceae bacterium, assembly GCA_963738135.1. GTDB lineage: Bacteria > Actinomycetota > Acidimicrobiia > Acidimicrobiales > RAAP-2 > Bog-473. Next base: position 410,975 of record CAVTVK010000003.1, read on the forward strand.
TTGGTGGATGATGACGCAACCCCGCGAACGTGGATGGCAGGCGAACCCTCCGTGGCGTCTCCTATGAACACCATCGCCACAATCGCTCCGCTGACCAGGGCCCACAGTGCCAAGGCCCGAATAGGCTTGCTTCGAGAACTCGAGTGTCGCACTTGCTCACCTCCTAACTGGGTTGTTAGGAAGCGAGCGTGCGCCCTCTTGGATGGCGCGGCTAGGGGCAGCTCGGCCCCTCGCCAGAGGGAAACCTGCCCCTTTCCAAACGAAGAGCCGCTTCCCACGATGGCAGTCGGCGGTGGGCGTGCTTCAAGACAAGGGGTTGTGCAAGTTCTCGAAGGCATTGGTTCTAGAGAAGCCCAGCCGCGTATTCGAAGAGGCAGGAAGTGCAGCCATTACGCTCTCCTCGGTACCGAACCCGTGAAGGTTTTGACCGCTTCGCTCTGTGAGCCCGGGCCCTGCTCTCGACGATGCCTTGCTTCTCCTCGATCCGCCGGCGCGACTCGGGCGACGAGCGCGAAGTTCCTGGCGTTGAGTGTCTCGGTGCCGGCAGGGGGATTGCCCTGAGGCTCGGAAGGGCTGATGGCGCTGTCCCGGTGTCGAGCATGTCGGCGAGAGCGGGCCGCCAGTGTCGACGTACCGGCGCCACTGCGACCATCCAACGCAATGACGACACGCGGTCGTCCGTACCTTTCCCCCCTCAGCGCTCGGATATCCGATACGCGTCCGGTCTCAACGCAAGCACATTCTGCCGAACGCACCGGTGGCGAAGCCCTCGACCTCGGACCCGAGCCAGTCCTCGATGCGGTCCGTCCACGGCGGCCAACCGGGTGGCCCTGCAATCAGAATGCGCTGTGCCAGAAGGGCGATTGGGTCGAATTACCCTCACGAGATAGGCCTAAGCGACGCTGATTGAACACCTCCTACAAGGTCACAATCGATGAAGGACCGCAGCCTGAGCTGCATAAGCCTGTGAGGAGGGTGAAATGTTGAAGAAGCGAGCCGTTACGACAAAACTCACCCGGGTGGAATGGGCCCACCTGGCAGTGCCCAATGCAGCTGCCGCGCATACCGAATCTCCATCGCCCCGATAATCAAGATGGGGATCATTCTGCAGTACAACATCCAATTAGGGTCCTCGTTCGGGACGGCATAAACCATGGAAACGACCACAAACGCAGACGGAATCGCGGACGAACCGTCACATTCGAAACCAAGAAACCGGATCATCGAAGGCGCCGTCGTTGTAGTCGTTGCGGTGTGTCTTGCGGTCGTCCTACGGACCTTCGTTGTTCAAACGTTCTACATACCCTCAACCTCCATGGTCCCGACCCTTCTGGTCGGTGATCGCATCGTCGTCGACAAGTTGAGCTACCACCTACATGGCGTCAGCCGAGGTGACATCGTTGTGTTCTCGCGTCCGCCCCAAGAGCACTGCGGAAGATCTACCGTCTCCGACCTTGTGAAGCGGGTGATCGGCCTGCCCGGCGAAACCGTCTCTTTGAACGGCCGTGGCCATGTCCAGATAAACGGCAAGCTGTTGGATGAGACATGGCTCCCCGCTTCGGCTCAGGGGACGACGTCGCCCGAGTCGCTCGGGACTGCTTTCAGTCTGGCGCACCCTTACAAGATTCCCGCAGACGACTACTTCGTGATGGGTGACGCACGGGACAACTCATGCGACAGTCGATCCTGGGGCCCAGTTTCGAAATCAGAGATAGTTGGAAAGGTCGATTTGCGAATCTGGCCACTAAGGTCGCTGACCTTCTTCTAGGAAATCGAGCATCCCCACCACTGACAATTGCGGCCGTATGTCAAGGCGGCGCTCCACCGACTCATAACGCCCGCGCCTATCCAGTCGTCGTTTCGAGCTTCGGAAACTGACCCGTCCCGAACCACTCCCCAGCCCAGGCCAGCCTCACCATCCGACCAGATTCAAGCCAGGGGCCCTCTAATCGCAGGCCAGGACCCCGGCGACCCCAACGAGTACGATCTCGAACGAAGGGCGGAGTTTGGCGAATGAGGGAGTAGCCGGTGACTTCGGTACTGGTTGACCGCTACGAGTTGCGAACACGCATCGGCTCGGGCGGGATGGCGACGGTCTGGCGGGCCTACGACCGACGTTTGGACCGGGAAGTGGCAGTCAAGATCCTTTCGGAGCATCTGGCCATCGATGAGCGATTTCGTCAACGTTTCAAGCAAGAGGCCCGTCATGTCGCTGCGCTGACGCACCCCAACATCGTGGTCGTATATGACTTCGGGATCGATGAAGACCGGCCCTTCATCGTCATGGAACTGATCAAAGGCAACAGCCTCCGTGATCTGCTCCGAGAGTCCGGTCCCATGTCCACTTCAGCCGTATCTCGTATGGCCGCGGATGTGTTGGCGGGCTTACAGGAAGCTCATGACGCCAACATCTTGCACCGCGATATCAAGCCCGGGAACATCCTGATTACTGCGTCGGGTGGTGCAAAGCTTGCAGACTTCGGGATCGCCAAGGCGACGGACGAGACCGTTGGCCTGACCGACAGCGGGGCGATCTTAGGGACTGTCTCGTACGCGTCCCCAGAGCAGCTCGCTGGCAAACCCCTCGCACCTTCGTCCGATCTGTACTCCTTCGGATGTGTTCTTTACGAGGGCTTGACCGGGCAGCCTCCCTTCGTGGCCGACAACATCGCGACCCTGGTTTCCTTGCAGCAGTTCGAGAAGCCCGAACCGCTGCAAGACATCAATCCGGCAGTCGAAGAAGCTTTGGCTCAGGTCGTAATGCGGTCACTCGAGAAGGACCCCGAGCGCCGGTTTGCGAGCGCAGAGGAGATGCGGTCGCAACTACCCGACAGCCCGCATGGCTCGTCGCCGAGGATTTCGTCATTGCCCAGCCCGCCGCAGAACGCACCGCGGCGGCGGCGCCTGATATGGGTAGCCGCAGCGGCCGCTTCGCTCGTGGCAGTCGCCGCTGTGGCAGCCGGTCTGGAACTCTCGGGCTCCTCGACGATATCTGTTCCGTCCGCAAAGGGCTATACCCCGCACTACGTCCGGGCTGCGTGCCCCAAAGACTCACAGGGTGCCGGGATCACTTGCGGTGAGTTGATTGTGCCACAGGACAGGTCACATCCAACTGGGCGCCAGGTCCATCTTCTCGTCGTGCGGATGTCGGCCAAGACCCCGAATCCGCACACTGATCCTGTAATCGACGTCGGTAGTGGCGCCTTGAACTTTGAAGGGGCGGCCAGCGCATCTCGGTTGTACTCGGACTACATCGAGCTGCCAATGCGTGGTGGACCCCGATCGACTCCCGACTTGACCTGCCCTGAGTACGACGCCGCAAACGCCACGAGCCTGTCCTTCTCCCCCCGCGATCCGCAGGCACTCAAGATGCAGGCAGACGCAATGGCGACGTGCCGTTCGCGCCTGGTGGCATCTGGAGTTGATCCGAACGCTTACGGAAACGACGAGGCAGCGGCTGACTTTCGGGATCTCGTTCAGGCGTTGAACCTTCCGCGCGTGAACCTCTTGGAGGGAGGGGAGTGGGGGTCATGGCTCGCGTTCGACCTGATGCGCCGATACCCCGAACTTCTCCGCTCCGTCACGATCCAGGATCCGTGGCCCGCGAATGACGCCGGCGATCTCGGTTCTGTGCCGAATCTCGCAGGTGCGCTTGGTCGGTATGCATCCCTCTGCAGCGCAGACGCGGGCTGTCACAGAGCGTTCCCCAACCTTGTCGGTCAATTCTCGCGAGACTTTGTCCGATTCCAGCAGACGCCGGGCACGGCCTCGCTTGCCGACAGCCCAAGAGCACCTATTCCGGTGCACATTGACGGAGAAAGTAGTGACATTGCACTACTGGGCGCGTTGAACACCCCTGAAGCCCTTCCCCTGCTCGCGTCACAGATCTATGCGCCTGATCCCAACCTCATCGCCACGGTGATAAACGACGTTAATGGACCTTTACCGCGCAATACCGTGCCATGGGGACTTATTGCCTCTCTCTCCTGCAAGGACGCCTTGCCCAGCAACTCCGTGAATGCAGCGCAAACGGAGCCAGCCGGCGTGTTGGCGAATCCCTCGTTCGCCGGCGTTGAAGAGAACTATCAATGGGATGAAGCCGTGTGCCCAATCTGGCATGTGAATCCCGACGATGCCACCGATTTTTCGCCGGTGGCCAGCGACATTCCGACGTTCTTGTTCGGTGGGACCCTGAGTCCCGTAACGAATCCTGCATGGTTCGACCAAGTAGCCGCCCAACTAGATCGCTCCGTGATCGTGCGGTTTCCAACTCTGACCTTGGGAGTACCGAATCACTTTCCTTCATGCCTGACTCAGCTCCGCCTCTCATTTCTCCGCCAGCCAGACGTGCCGCTGAAGGTTGCATCATGTGAGGTGCAATCGCCGCCCATTCAGTTCTCCGGCACCTAGAAACGAGAGAGCACCACCGAAGCCCATTCCGGGTTAGCCGCCCACCGCAAGCCCCCGCCCCGCGCCGCGGGCCCCCTCCGTTTCCCGGCGGCACGGGAAACGGAGGGAGGCAAAGTCACGCCGCTGTAGCTGCGCAAACTCTCGGCCCCCCGTTACGAGCCGGGTGACCGCGTCTCGGACACGATGGTCTGCTCATTGCCGTTGTGGGTCACAGGCGAGGGCCGAAGGAGTGCCAGTTCGGATCGAAGCTCGTCGAGTGCTCCTCGCACAGCGGCCATCTCGGCCAGGAGTATGGAACGTTCGGCTTGGGCTTCGTTCTCGTCTTCCTCCGCGGCTTTGCGGTTGGCCTTTGCGTGCTGCCCACGAACCACGCCGCGATGGCCGCGGTCATCGTCCCCACCAGCGCGATGCCGGTGAGCATGAGAATCACCGCAACGGCGCGCCCGTCCGCCGTGTGCGGGAACTTGTCCCCGTAGCCCACCGCCGTCACGGTACTCACGGCCCACCAAAGCGCGTCGGGAAATGTCTTTATGTTGGACTTCGGGGCTGAACGGTCAACGTTGAAGACAACAACCGCGCAGACCGTCATGATCACCCCCGCGACGGTGAAGACCAGCACCGTGGCACGGCCCGCCAGATTCTTCTGGGTGCGTCGGGTGAACTCGGCCAAGATGGCGAAGAGTCTGAGAAGCCGGAATGGCCGAAGGAACGGGACTGCGACGACTAAAAGGTCTACGACGTGAGTGCGTACAAAACGTCAATGTTGTTATCCCCCTTGAAGCTGCCTCGGCGATGAACGACGCCAGGCTGGGGCCCACGCCGATTCCGACCGTCAATGATGGGGGGCCGTAGATGGTCGGCCACCTAGGGGCGAGCTTTAAAAAGGTAAACCCGACCGAACCTTCGTCAGATCCTTATCGACCTCGATGGACCGAAGCACGTGCCTAATCGTCGATGCGTGCCAGGCTCGACGCTTGGGCGTCGGGACGCCTTCATCATTGAGTGCAGCGGCAATAGCGTTGAGCGACGCGTAGAGCCTCATTAGATGCGGCTCAAGGGATCCCCAAATACGTCATCCACGATGAGGTCGGCAGCTGGTTAGCGACGCATGGATTGCTTTGGAACCGGTAATACGTCCCCGGACCTGGAAGATGGTCCTGCGAGATCAAGGGGTCAGATCTTGAGTTCACGCTCAGGCCATACGAACAGAGGCTTGGACCACGTTGAACCATTGTCTCGATATCGGTCCCAACGACGTTCACCCCGACGATGGGACGCTTCAGCGAGGAAGATGGAACAGGCGTCGCACCGTCAATCCATTTGTATCTAGGGAATGCAGCGTTTAGTTCGGAGACATTGAGAGGGACAGATAAATGTGAAGCCGCGGCGTTTTGCGCAACGTCGGCGGCTGTGCCACCGATCACCAACGATTGATCCAATCCTTCCAAACCTTTGCCAATGCCAGTGAGGCCGTTACCGAACGACTGCACCCCGTTGAATACGAACAGTAAGATGACATAGCAGAAAGCAATAATCAGAAGATCAGGAACGATCAAAGCAACCCACGGTTTGGCTCTGGCTATTCTGCTCGGGGCAACGACCAGGCTTAGATGTGACCCTCGACCGGGTTCTCCTTTGAACTTGCCGTTCATCACATCACCTTCTCTTTCATAAGAACGATCCCGGAGAAGCCATGGTCAGCTACCGGGTACCAAAGAACTCAAGGAACTAGGCCAAGGAATCCACCCTGAGGTTGGCGTCTGGTCAGCAGCGCATTGAGGTGCGCCATATACGGACTGGTAGTAAGTGCCAGGACCCACAAGGCGGTAGTACTTACCAAGACCCAGGACATGGTCTTGGGTGGTCAAGGGGTCTGTGCTTGAGGTGATGGTGAGGCCAAAGGAACAAGAGCCATCCATGCCTTGGACAGCGGTCTCGATATGTGTCCCATTGGCCACCATGCCGACGATGGGTCGCTTTGCCGAATAGGACACGTTCGTCGTATCGTCGACCCACTGGTACTTGGGCAGTCTCATATTCAACACTGATGGCCTCAAAGAGCCAAACTGCATACTCACGGCAGCCGCAGCGTCATTGGCTGCCGTGCCCGCTGCCTGGTCCGCTTTAAGAGCTTGCTCTAAGCCCCGGCCGAATGAGTTGGACCCATTGCCTAGTGCCTGGGCAAACAAGATGAACCCGAGCAGGAAGAACATGACAACTGCAAGGGGGATAGCGAGGGCAACTATCCAAAGAGCAATCGGGATCCTCCAGGGATGGCGAGGCAGAGCGTCTGGGCTTCGACCAATCGGAGGTGGGCCGTGCCAGACGTTGGCCATGGCTCAGCTCAGCCGGGCGACAACGGTTATGTCGCAGTCAAGGAGCTTCGTCCATCTGTGCCGTTCGTATGCCACTCCCTCAGTTATTACAAATATGACAGAAATATGTCAATAGGGTAACGAAATCTCGGAATCAGCTGAGAACATGTGAAATCAAGCACGAGGCGGCACCGGGGCCGGTCACCCGTCAAGGAATCAAATCCCCATTGCATCATCAGTGAGTTCGCAGACTCGGAGGCGTCGAACGGCAAAGCGAATCAATGGGGCAAGCAGCGCCAGTATGAGGCAGAGCCAGCCCAGCCCTGACAATGGGTCAGGGCTGCCATGCGCCTGCAGGCCGCTGTCCGCCAGGCAAATCCCGCCGCCGACTACACAGAACAATGCGAACTTACGCATTTGCCGCCTATTCCCGAACCCTTGGAGGCGCTCCCAAATCTGATTCTCCATCCGGATGGCCTCAAGGATCTCGTCGTTGGTGCTGAAGGGCGACATCAACTGCTCAAACGCCTCAAGATAAACGCACTCAACGTCGTCGTTATAGCGTTCCGTGTCTTCCCGAGTTGGTTCTGTCACTTCGCCCCTAGAAGAGCCTCGGCTGATCGGGACTTACGGTCGGCCTTTAGTTGGTGGTGGGGTCGTAGATGGCCAAGAATGAAGCGACATCTGCGAGAAGGGTCTCCCCACAGAATCGGCCGCGTCGATCTTGACCGCATGTTCCGCCCAGATGGTCTCCGACCGGTCCCGTTCTATTGAGTTGGTGCATAAAGCCATCAACTCAATAGCTCATCGAAGAGTCTGGCGGTGGATTCGGTGAGTTGCCGGACCGTCCGCAGGGTCTGCTGGTCAACACCACCACGCTTGTTGAACTTCAGTCCCGTTGTTCCCTTGTCAGTTATGAATTCGACATCCTTGGTTTGCGAGGGTGGGACAACGACATCAAATCGGCAGGGAGCGTAGGGTTTCTTTGCCACGATGTGGTCCGTTACGATCCAGAGGTCGTCGTTTTCGAGCCGTCTCCCTACTTCGTCCTTATCAATTATTTCATCGACGACGATCTTGCCGATTAGATGGATCACGCCGTAGACGTTGGTGACGACATAGACGGTGTCGCCCGGTTTTACGCCCCTCTTCCGAAACCCCGCTCCGCCAGCGTGTTCAAGCTCAAATGCAAACTCTTCACGTTCATGGACGCGGTTCGCCTCAGTTCGAACTGTCTTGTTTGTCCAGTACAGAGTCCAGTAGCTCATCGATTTCGCCGGTCCTCTCCGAGGACTTGCTCCAAAGATTGATTCTGGTGACGGCATCAATACCGAAATAGAGCCATTCGAACCCAGACGCACAACATTCGGACAACTGATTGCTAAAGCCCAGCCTGAGACGCGACGAAACTCCATTTGACTATGGCTTTCGGGAGTACCGGCTGCCCGTGGCGAACGTCGGCTGGTGCCCTCATCGGCTGCGATCGCCGCAACCAAATCTCCACATCGAATCGTTAGTGTTGATGCAACGGCCCGGCGGCGGGTGCCAAGCACCCTCTGCGTCGTCTCAGTATCCACCTCACGGATGTCGGTGCTCAGATGGCATGTTGACGGTGGTCGTACCGCCCACGGAAAGATGCGAGGATCCTTCATGACGCAACCGGCCACTTCCAGACTTCGCAACGTCTTGATGAGCGGCATTGCCGTTTCGATGGTTGCGCTCACCACCTTCTATCTGTTTGCCGTGGGAGTGACACCTGGCGGGGCAGCTACCTCCACTCCACATGCGAGTTCTACGTGCATGCAGGCTGCCGACTTTCCTCTCGGGAGCGCAGTCGTCGGAATGGCAGTCACGCCCGACGACGGTGGCTACTGGGTCGTCGCCAACGACGGACACGTAGCGGCGTGTGGTGATGCCGCGTCCCTCGGCGAGCAAACCACTCTGAATGCTCCCATCGTCGGGATCGCCGCGACCCCAGATGGAGGCGGCTACTACCTGGTTGCCTCTGACGGCGGGATCTTCACGTTCGGCGACGCTCAGTTCCGAGGCTCCACCGGCTCCATCAAGCTCAACAAGCCAGTCGTCGGTATGGCGGTCGATCCGATCACCGGCGGCTACTGGATCGTGGCCAGTGACGGTGGGATCTTTGCCTACAACGCTCCCTTCCTCGGATCTACGGGTTCCATGAATCTCAATAGGCCGGTCGTGGGCATGGCTGCCGCGAACCATGGGAGCGGATACTGGTTGGTCGCGGCTGATGGCGGGATCTTTGCCTACAACGCTCCCTTCCGGGGATCGACGGGATCCATTCACCTGAACAAGCCCGTGGTCGGAATGGCTGCAGATGCGGGATCGAGCGGTTACTGGCTGGTCGCATCCGATGGTGGGATCTTCGCCTACAACGCGCCATTCTATGGATCCACAGGCAGCATCACCCTGAACAAGCCAGTCGTCGGCATGGAGGCCAACCCAACCGCCAGCGGATACCGCTTCGTCGCCGCTGATGGCGGCATCTTCAGCTACGGCTCCTCACAGTTCTACGGAACACCGGTCTTCGGTTCACCGGCAACGTCAAACTGCGGCAACCCATCGTTCTCAACGAGCGAGTCTTCGGGCAGCGTCAACACCGACCCCGATGGTGGTGGATTCTGGTGGGTCGACAACGACGCATGGAGCGGCTCACACGGCCCCCAGACGATCAACGTCTGCAGCCAGTCGTCTTGGAATGCCGTCTCGGACCAGCCCAACATCGGCGGCCAGGTCGAGACCTACCCCAACACCGAATACGACGTGGGCGGGCGCAACAGCGGGCTGCCGACGAGACCGATCAGCGGTTACCCCGCAGGCTCAATCACGTCCACGTTCTCAGAGGCGTACCCGTCAGCTGGTGGATGGGATGCCGCGTACGACCTGTGGACGGATAACTGGGAAAACGAGACGATGGTCTGGAATCAGTGGGCCGGGGACAGCTCTTTCTGGCCCAGCCAGGCCACGACGTCACTCACCATCGATGGCGTGGGGTACACGTTCCTCGCCAATGGCACCAACTGCAGTGCTGCGGTTGAATCCACCTGTGAGTACATGTTCTTCCGTGATACACAGGTCACGTCGGGATCAGTCGACCTTGCGGCCATCTTCCAGTGGGAGGTTGCCCACGGGTACGCGAAGGCCAGCGACGTGCCGACACAGCTGGAGTACGGCGTCGAAATCAGTTACACGAGTGGGTCCGAGACGTTCCCGCTGACGGGCCTGACGTTCAGCGTGTCTTGACATTGGCCTCGATCTCTTCGAGGCCAAGTACATCCTCGACCCGGCTTTCGAATGCACTCACGTCTGTAGCGGATAACGAGATCCTCGCCAACGTCGTGTGGAGCGGATCCGCGCTTGCAACGACACGCTCAGGTCCTCTTTGCGACGGGAGTGTCGTAGAGCGCCGACCAATTGGTGCTGACCATCTTGGCCTTGTTCTCGTCGGACAATGGGACGTTGTCGAACGAGTCGACCGCATGGGTGTACTTCGAGTCCCCATGGGGGACGTCGTAGAAGATCAGCTTCCGTCGCCGAACGTATCGACGAAGTGCGGCACCGTCATCCCGTCGGCCTCGACTGAGACCCAGCAGTAGCGTTTGCACTACCGCGACGGCGGCAACGTGAGCTCCGGTGGCTCGTACCAGCCCGTCCACGCACAGTGCTCGCAGTCGCTTCATGAACCACGGCGCCCCCGAGCAGTCGCCCTCCAGCAGCGCCACCTTCAGATCCGGGAAGCGCTCGAGCATGCCGCCGCCGCGGAGGCACCCTTGACGAATTGAATACCCAGTGGCTGCCCGAACTGCTGCCACGGCATCAGACGGTCCAGACCTCCAAACCGAAGTCCGACGTCGGGTAGGTCTGGCTGGGCGTGTGGGAAGGACAAGCGGCACGCCCGGCTGCCGCAATCGCCTCATCGGCGCCACGGATCAGATGGTCGGGGCGGAATCTATGGTCGCTCGAGGTGATGCTGGTCTCAATCTGCTGCGCCCAAGCCAATTGACCCATCAAAGGGGCCGATAGCTGCCGAACGCGACGATCGCTGCGCACCTTCGTCGATGGACGAGGCAAGTTTGGCGCGTGCAGTCGATTGACGAGGTCGCTGCTGAGTAGTAAGCCAGCGAGGCAGTAGGCATTTGATACACGCCGCCATGGGGTCGGGAGTGAGTAAATGAGACGTCGCTACGTGTCACGATCGGTGTACCTGCTCTCGACGATGACCCTGTTGCTCGGGCTCCTGGTTGGGTTGACCGCACAGCGGGCAACTGCGGCCATCTCGGCGGCTGCATCCGACGTGGCGCACGCGTCGAGCAGCCCCGCCGGCTACTGGATGGCGGCCTCTGACGGCGGTGTCTTCGCCGAGGGGGCGGCTCCCTTCGAAGGATCAATGGGTGGCAAACCGTTGAATGCCCATGTCGTCGGCATGGCCGTCACGCCCTCGAGCACCGGCTATTGGCTGGTCGCGTCCGACGGCGGGGTCTTCAGCTTCGGGGATGCGTCTTTCTACGGGTCCATGGGTGGGGTGCGTCTCAATGCCCCGATCGTGGGCATGGCCGCGTCGCCGACGGGCAACGGCTACTGGCTCGTCGCCTCCGACGGCGGGATCTTCAGTTTTGGTGATGCGACATTCCAGGGCTCCATGGGCGGTCGACCCCTCAATGACCCGGTGGTTGGCATGGCCGCATCACCGACGGGCAACGGCTACTGGCTCGTCGCGTCCGACGGCGGCATCTTCAACTTCGGGGACGCGACATTCCAGGGCTCGATGGGCGGCACCCGGCTGAACAAGCCCGTCGTGGGAATGAGCGGGACTCCAGTCGGAGATGGCTACCGGCTCGTCGCATCCGACGGCGGCATCTTCGACTTCGGGTCGGCTTCCTTCGCCGGATCAATGGGCGGCAAGCCGCTGAACAAGCCCATGGTGGGGATGGCCGCCACCGGAGACGGCAACGGCTACTGGATGGTGGGAGCCGACGGAGGCATCTTCAACTTCGGGAGCGCCCCCTTCAGCGGATCGCTCGGCTCGCTGAAGCTGAACCAACCCGTCGTCACCATGGCGCCGGTCGGTCCGGCGATCGGGGGCCGCGCCCTGTTGGTCGGGACGCTCGACGGGATACCGGGGCAATATCAGACCATTCAGGAGGCCGTGAACGCCGCCCAGCCCGGCGACTGGATCCTCGTCGCTCCGGGTGATTACCACGAGCAGGCCGACCACCTGAACCCGCCCTCCGCGGCCGACGTCTCACTCGGCTGGTACGGCGGCGTCGAGATCCACACCAACAACATCCATCTGCGCGGCATCAACCGGAACTCGGTCGTGGTCGACGGCACGAAGCCCGGTGCGCCGCAATGCAGCGCGAATGCCGCTGATCAGGATCTCGGGGCATCGAACTCGGGTGGGGTCCCGCTCGGACGGAACGGGATCGACATCTGGGCCAACGGCGTCTCCGTCGACAACCTCACCGTGTGCAACTACCAACTCGCAGAAGACAGCGGAGGGAACCAGGCGGGAGACGGTGGGAACGAGCTCTGGTGGGACGGTGGTGACGGCACCGGCAAGATCGGACTGGCCGGCTACCAGGGCAGCTACCTGACGACGACCGACAGCTTCAACGGCGCCGTCACCGGCGGCTCGGCCTTCGGCAACTACGGCATCTTCTCGTCGGCGTCCCAGGGACCAGGGGTGTGGAACCAGACGTACGCCAACAACTTCGCCGACTCGGGCATGTACATCGGAGCCTGCCAGCAGGTCTGCGACGCCTGGGTCGACAACTCGTGGTTGGAGAACAGCGCCCTCGGCTATTCGGGCACCAACTCGGGCGGCACGCTGGTCATCGAACACTCCCAGTTCGACAACAACATGGACGGGCTCGACACCAACACCCAGAGCGGCGGTGATCCGCCACCGCCTCAGAACGGGACCTGTCCCCACGGTGGCGTCAGCGGGTTCACCGGCACGACCTCGTGCTGGGTCTTCATGAACAACGTCTCGCACGACAACAACAACGTGCGGGCTCCGGGCGCCGGGCTTGTCCGGTGAGCCGCCGGGGACGGGCATGACCGTGTCCGGTGCCACCAACGACACGGTCATGAACAACACGTTCGCCAACAATGACGCCTGGGGCACTCTGTTCGTCCCGTTCCCCGACAGCGACCCGGGCCCGACCGGTGTCTGTGCCGGCTCGGGTGGGCAGGTGGTCGCAGGAATGTGCATCTACGACCCGAAGAACGACGCGCTGCTCAACAACACCTACACCGGCAACGGCGGGTACGGCAATCCGACCAACGGAGACTTCGGACAGATCACCTTGTTCGGCGGGGAGCCGCAGAACTGCTACGGCGGCAACACTGCCCCGAAGGGCTCGACGCCCGCCGACCTCGAGCAGACCCAGCCCCCGAGCTCGTGTGGTGTGACGACCACCGCAGCCAACACCGGTGGTCCTCTCTTCAACCAGGTGCTGTGCGCGACGGGCTTCGCCTCCAGCTTCGGCGTCTCGTGCACCGGGATCACCTATCCGACCCCGACCACGCCGCCGCTCATGACGTCGGTACCGGCGAATCTTCCGACGATGCCCAACCCGTGCCAGGGAGTGCCGGCCAACGCGTGGTGCGTCGGTGGACGACCAATCGGCGGTTAGAGGACACCGCTCGAGGAGGTCAGAAGTCAGAGGACAGAGGTAAGAGGTCAGGTGACGGCATCGGCGGGAGCGTGACGACCGTCGGCTCGTCCGACCGGCAGGCGCGCCCGCGGTTCAGGTTCTCTTGACCAGCGGGATGTCGTAGAGCGCCGACCAGTTGGTGCTGACGATCTTGGCCTTGCTCTCGTCGGAGAGGGGCAGCTTGTCGAACGAGTCGACCGCGTGCGGGTACTTCGAGTCCCCGTGCGGGTAGTCGGTCGAGAAGATCAGCTCGCTCGTCGCCGAACGTCTCCACGAAGTGCGGCACCGTCACTTCGTCCGCCTCGACCGACGACCCAGCAGTTGCGCTTGAAGTACTCCGACGGCGGCATCGTCAGCTCGGGCGCCTCGTACCAGCCCGTCCACTCCCAGTGCTCGTCGAGGCGGTACATGAACCACGGCGCCCACGAGCAGTTGCCCTCCAGCAGCGCCACCTTCAGGTTCGGGAAGCGCTCGAGCACGCCGCCACCGCACAGGCACGCCGTCACGAACTGGATCCCCAGCGGCTGGCTGAAGCGTGTGCCACAGCATCAGCTGGTCCAGCACCTCCAGCCCGAAGTCGGGCGTCAGGTACGTCTGCCCGCCGCCGTGGAACGACAGCGGCACGCCGAGGCGCTCGATCTCGGCCCACAGCGGGTCGTAGGCCGGGTGGTACCAGGGCCGGCGGTTCACCGCAGCCGGCGGGAGGAAGATCGACTTGAAGCCGAGCTCCTCCACGCAGCGGCGCGCCTCGGCCACGGCGCCCGGGACGTCGTGGGCCGCCACCATGCCCGCCCCGAACATGCGGTCCGGCGCGTGGTCGCAGAAGTCCTTCAGCCAGTCGTTGTAGGCCCGGGCGATCGCCGTGGCGAACTCGGGCTCCAGCCCGTCGGCGCCGATCTGCTCCGTCGAGTCGAGCCCGAGGACGAACAGCCCGCGGGAGGGGAAGAGCACGGCCATGTCGAGGCCTTCGGCGTCCATGGCGTCGATCTGTGACTGGGCGTCCCAGCCCCGGGCCTCCGACTCGGCGTAGGCGTTGTCGTGGTGCTTCTGCCAGCCCGTCTTGCGGCCCTCGACGCGCATGCGGGCGGGTGGGGCCCATGCGCAGCATCACGTGGTTCTTGACCCGCACCCGCATGTCGCGCTGGAGCTCGGAGAGCCCTTGCGGCGCGGCGTGGGCGTAGGCCGGGTCGATGTAGCGCTCCCACAGGTCGGGCGGCTCCATGACGTGCAGGTCGCTGTCGCAGATGACGTGGTCGCGCAGCCCCATGAACTATGAACCCCCCGTGGATTCCCTGACACTCGAGTCAGGGATCACTATACGCTCTCGTCCCGTGCGCGCGCCCCGGGGCGCTGCCAGGGCGATTTCGGATCTCTGGGGAGGGACGATGGCCATAGGCGTGATCGGGCTGGGCAACATCGGGCGGGGCATTGCGACCAACCTCGTGGCGGACGGCAACGACGTGGTCGTCCACGACGTCGACGCCGCGGCCATGAAGGCGATCGAGGGGGCGACGGCGGCACCGGACGTCGCCGCGGTGGCGCGGGCCGGCCGACGTCACCCTGCTGTCGCTGCCCACGCCCGACGTCGTGTCGGACGTCGCCGCCGCCTGGGCCGGCGCCGCCGCGCCGGGTGCCGTGCTGGTCGACCTGTCGACGAACAGCCCGGCCGTCGTGCGCGAGCTGGGGGAGCGCCTGGCGCGCCTCGGGCCACCACCTGGTGGAGGCGCCGCTGACCGGCGGGGCCATCGGCGCCGAGAAGCGGATGCTCGTGTTCATGGTCGGTGGCGACGACGAGCCGGTCGCCCGGGTCATCCCGGTGCTCGAGCCGCTCGGCCGGGCCACCTTCCACGTCGGGCCGCTGGGACTCGGCAACACCATGAAGCTGCTCAACAGCCTCATCGCCTTCACCACGACCTGGGTGAGCCTGGAGGGGCTGGCGATGGCGACCAAGGCCGGCATCGAGCTCCCGAAGGCGGTGGAGATCCTGCGCACCGCGGGGGCGTCCAACTTCTTCATCGACCGCCAGGTCGAGACCATCGACGGGCGCAACCGGCCGACGCAGTTCGCGCTGGAGCTGGCGGCGAAGGACGCCGGCCTCATCGTGGAGACCGGCAACGCGGTGGGGGCGCCGACGCCGGTCGGCGCGGCGATCAAGGGCGTGCTCGACGCCGTGGTGGCGGAGGGACTGGGCGGGGCCGACTGGAGCGAGCTCGTCACCTTCGCCGAGCGGCAGGCCGACGTCGCGCTGCGCTGGAACGCCGGGTAGAAGTCGGCAGAGAGAGTCCGTCCGGCGGAGGAGGCTGTCCGGCGGAGGAGGTCCGGCCGCCGCGGCTCAGTCGGTGCCGAGCACCTCGGCCGCCACCCGCATGGCCGACCCGGCCGCGGGGACGCCGGCGTAGATGGAGATGTGCATGATGATCTCGACGATCTCCTCGCGGGAGATGCCCACGTTCAGCGCCCCGGCGATGTGCGACCGCAGCTCCTCGGGCTGGCCCAGCGCGGCCAGCAGGGCGACGGTGATCATGGAGCGGTCGCGCACCGGGAGGCCCGGGCGCGTCCAGATGTCGCCGAACGCGCTCTGCTGCACGTGGTCGAAGTAGTCCGGCGCCAGCTTGGCCGCCGGGAACTGGCCCCGTCGGGCCCTTCAGCGATGGCCGGCCACAGCTGGCCCTGAATCTCGCGGCCGGCGGCCCGGCGCTCGTCACTCGTCGTCATGTTCCGACTCCTTTCCACTCCCAAGAGATTGACCGTCGCGATGCTGCCGCCCCCGACGAGGTGGGCCAGCGCCACCGTGGCGCCCTCGACCTGCCGGCCCGTGGCCTCGCCGCGCAGCTGCAGCACCGCCTCGTGCAGCATGGCCATGCCCGTCGGGCCACCCGGGTGCCCGCGTGCCAGCAGCCCGCCGTCGGTGTTGAACGGGATGCGCCCGCCCGGCCCGGTCTCGCCCTCGACGACGAGCTTCTCGCGCCTCGCCCTCGGGGCAGAACCCGAGCAGCTCGTAGTACTCGAGCTCCTCGTTCACGAAGGCGTCGTGGCAGTAGGCGACGCTCACGTCCTCGGGCCCGAGGCCGGCCGCCTCGTAGCACTCGAGGGCGGTGTCGCGCGTCATGGATGGCGGGGCCGACCACCGGGCCGACGAAGGTGTGGCCCGGCGAGTAGCTCTCCGACGTCAGCGCCGAGGCCAGGGCGCGCACCAACGGGCGGCCCGGCTGGCGCTGCGCGGACCAGGTCCTCGCGGGCCACGATGATGCAGGCGGCGCCGTCGTCGGGCGGGCAGCACATCATGGTGGTGAGGGGCTCGGCCACCATGCGGGCGGCCAGCACCTCCTCGGCCGTCACCACGTGGTCGGACTGGCGGTGCGCCAGTCGGGCACTTGGCGCCGTAGTTCCAGTTCTTGGCCGCGACCGTGGCGAAGTGCTCGGGCGTCGTGCCGCGCTCGTGCATGCGGCGCTGCGCCCACAGCGCGAAGTAGGCCGCCGGGCAGGATCGGCGCGTCGATCTGGTCCCGCCCCGCGCCCCGGCCGCCGCCGCCGCCCGTCATGTCGGTGAACTTGTCGAAGCACAGCGCCATGGCGACGTCGGCCCGCCCCGACGATGACGGCCCAGGCCGCCTCGCGGAAGGCCACGAGGCCCGTGGCCGACGCGTTCTCGATGTGGGTGACCGGCAGCCCGGTCAGCCCGAACTCCTTCATGGCCTTGATGCCGATCATGGACGTCGGCTGGATGTAGCCCACGAAGGCCTCGTCGACGTCGGCCAGCGTCATGTCGGCATCGTGCAGGGCCAGCAGGCCGGCATCGCGGGCCAGGACCGCGCCCGGGGTGTCCTTGTACATGCCGAAGCGGACCATGCCGATGCCGGCCACGGCGACGCCGTCGAACTGCAGGCCGTGGTCATGCTGCACTGCCGTCCGGCGCCTGCGCCGGCCACGGGGCGGAAGCGGTAGATCACGACGTCGTTCCCGTCGCTGTCCTGGCGCAGCGTCTCGAGGTCGATCTCCACCTCCACGCCGATGGCGAAGTCGTCCCGGTCGCCCGAGAGGATCGACTGCACCCGCGGACCCTCGGGCAGGTCGACCTGGGCCACGCCGTAGCCGGCGACGTCGGCGTCCTTCTTCCCGAACATCGGCACGTGGCAGTAGGTCCAGGTGTGGATGCGGCCCCGGGTCGAGAGCTCGGTGTCCTCGGTGCCCTCGTGCAGGCACTTGGCGCAGACCAGGCGGCGGGGGAAGAACACCTCGCCGCAGGCGGGGCAGCGGCTGCCGAGCAGGCGCGGCTGCTCCGCCGGGTCGTCGGGGATCCGGAAGAACCCCTCCTCAATGGGGACTCGGGCCATCTGCTCCTCGCTCTGCCGGTTGTCGGCCTCGTTCGAACCGCCGGGGGAGTCTGGCACAGCGCCCACTTGGCGGCACGGGCGTCCGCATCACCCCGATGCGGCAGTCTCGATCGGCGTCTCGTGGGTGATGCGGGCCAGATCGATGAACCGCGCGGCTGCCGCCGAGACCTCGAGGTAACGATGCACGAACCCGACCGTGACGTCCTGCCGGGGCGTGAACGCCCTGATCTCGACGCCTTCGTGATCGGCCGCGAGACAGCGATAGGACAGGAAGGACCCCATGCCGGCCTGCGCGGCGGCGAGCCACGATCCCCGGTCCTCGAACACGACCGTCGACTGCGGAGTCGTCCCTGTCGCACTCAGCGCCATTTCGTTGATCAGTTGACGGCGTCCCGAATCGGGTGGGGGGACGACGAGCGGTTGCAGCACCACGTCGTCCCAGGACACCTCGGCGGGAAGATCGGTGCCGATCGGCGAGACGAACACCACCTCCAGCTCGGCGATGGGGAACGCCGTCAACGATCTGTCACGGGCCAGAGGCGTCAACTCGCTGAAACCGATCTCCGCCACTCCGTCCTGGACACTCCGGATGACGTCGTCGGCATCATCGGCCCGGCAGACCCTGATGACGAGACCGGGCTCGCATCGACGGAGCTGACTCAAGGCCTTGGTGAGGAGCAACCCGTTCGTGGGCGTGGTGGCGATCACGAGTTCCCGCCTGTCCCGCACCGCCTGTGCCGTCTGACCGACGGCCTCAATGGCGGCGAGGGCGTCTCGCGCCGAGCGCACGATCGGCTCGGCCTCCTCGGTGACGATGAGGCGGGTGCCCGAACGGCCGAACACCGTGACGCCGTGTTCGGTCTCGAACGCATGGACCGAGCGCGAGATGACGGGCTGCGTGACACCGAGCGATCGGGCCGCCGCGCTCAGAGAGCCGAAATCGCTGACCGCGACCAGGTAGCGCAGCTGCTGGACGTTCATGCCCGCAGAGCATAGGTCGTATGCCCAGAAGAGGGGTTGTGGTGCCTCACCCGTTGATGGTCTCCTAATGGCGATCAGGTCGAGGGAGGGCGTCGATGACTGGACTCAGGCGAAGAATGACGGTGGGCGGCGTGGTGCCGCTCGTCGTGGTGGCGACCGCACTGTTCGGTCAGGTGGCACGGATCGGCGATGCGGGGGCCGCCCCCGTGGCGCGGGCCGCGCTCGCTCCGGGTTCGATCAACAACGTCCTCGTCATCGAGCTCGAGAACGAAGACGCCGACGCGACGTTCGGGCCCGGTTCGGTGGCGACGCTATCTCAACGGCACACTCGTCCCGAAGGGCGAATTGCTCCCGAACTACTACGCCACCGGTCACGTCAGCCTGGACAATTACATTGCCGAGATCTCCGGGCAGGCCCCGACGCCCCTGACCGACTCGGACTGCAACATCACCGGGTACAGCAACGTCACTCCTGGGACCGACGACCCGAACACCGCGACGTATCCCGGGCAGGTCGACGGCAACGGCTGCGTCTATCCGGCGCCGACGGCCACGACCACCGGGGCGCCGACCATCGCCGATCAGCTCGACGCGGCCTACCCGCCCAGCCCCACGACCCACGTGGCCTCCTGGCGGGAGTATGCCGAGGACATGGGCAACAATCCGACGCGGGACGGAGGAGTGACCGACCCACTCGGTGGGACCGACTGCGCGCACCCGACGGTGGGCGGCACGGACGGCGCAGCCATCGCCAGGCCACCGACCGGTATGCAACGCGGCACAACCCGTTCATGTACTTCCATTCCATCATCGACAACGCCGCAGAATGCGACGCCAACGTCGTTCCGCTCGGAACGTCGGCGGTGGGAACAGCCAGCACGTTCAATGGCGTCGCAGCTGCCGGATACGTTCACTGGCCACCTGGCCAATGACCTCTCCAGCGAGGCGACAACGCCCAAATTCGGGTTCATCACGCCGAATCTCTGCGACGACGGCCACGACGGGACCTGCGCCGGCACCAACGTGGAGGGCGGCAAGACCGGTGGGCTCACGGCTGCGGATCTCTGGCTGAAGCACTGGATGCCGCTGATCATGGCGTCTCCCTCGTACCAGTCCGGTCAGATGCTGGTCGTCCTCACGTCGGACGAGGGTGCGCTTTCGGACACCACGGCGTGCTGCAACGAGCAGCCCGGTCCGAATTGGGCCTTCCCCGGTCACAGCCCGCTCCTCGGGGCCCGCGCCGACGAAGCCCGGTGCCGACCCCGGAGGCGGGAGGATCGGCGCGCTGCTGCTCAATTCCAGCTACATACAGCCCGGGACCATCGACACGACCGGGTTCTACAACCACTACTCGGCCCTGCGCAGCTACGAGGACCTGCTCGGGCTGACGACAGGCGGCGCAGACGGGGAGGGTCACCTCGGCTTCGCCGCCGCGACGGGGCTGACGCCCTTCGGGCAGGACATCTTCCAGCCTGCGCAGGCACCGACCATCACCGTCGATCCACAGAGCCAGTCGGTGGTCACTGGGGGGTCGCTGACCTTCACGGCGTCGGCGGACATCACGACACCGAACATCCAGTGGCAGGCCTCGGTCAACGGCGGGGGCAGTTGGATCAACTGTGTCCGGGGGCGACGAACTCCACGCTGACCGCCGGCGCCGCTGACCGCATTCGAGAACGGCTGGGAGGTCAGGGCCGTCTTCACCAATCATGTCGGGTCGGCGACAACCGACCCGGCGACGATTACGGTGACGCCACCGACGACCGTCGTCGTGCTGCCATCGAACAACGCCACGTTGTCGGGGAGCCAGTTCCTCGACGCCGTCGCCTCACCAGGGGTGACCAAGGTCCAGTACGAGTTGAGCGGAGGAAGCCTGAGTGACACCGTGATCGCCACCGCCACTCCGACCATTTGGGATGGCTGGCGGCTTGGAACACCACCACCGTGCCGAACGGGACATACACCTTGCAGAGTGTGGCGTCCTCGGGCGGGCTCACGGGCACCAGTTCGGGCATCACGCATCACCGTCAACAATCCTCCGCCGACGACCGCCATCGGGCTGCCAGCGAACAACGCCACGTTGTCGGGGAGCCAGTTCCTCGACGCTGGCGCCTCACCGGGGGTGACCAAGGTCCAGTACGAGGTGAGCGGAGGAAGCCTGACTAACACCGTCATCGCCACCGCCATTCCGACCATGTGGGATGGCTGGCGGGTTGGAATACCGCCACCGTGCCGAACGGGACCTACACACTGCAGAGTGTTGCGTCCTACGCCGGAGGGGTCAGTGGCGTGAGCGCTCCCATCACCGTCACGGTCAGCAACTGAGTTCGTCCGAAGGTCCGGGCTCTGGGGAGGGACTAGCGGGGCAACCCCAGCACGTGCTCCCCGACGATGTTCTTGTTGATCTCGGTCGTCCCGCCGGCGATGGAGGCCTGGCGCACCCCCAGCAGGTTGTCGCCCCACCGGTCCGAACCCACCAACGTGTCCAGGCCGATCAGGTCCACGGCCAGCGCCGCCAGCTCCTGATCGCAGTGGGCCCACGACAGCTTGGCCAGTGAGCCGCCCGCTCCGGCCGCCGCCGGATCGGACAGCGACCGCTCGGTCAGGAAGCGCATGCAGCGGATGTCCGCGTACGATGCCGGCCAGGCGCTGCCGCAGCACCGGGTCCTTCAGGCCTGCCTTCGCCCGGGGGTCGGCCAGCAGCTCGTCGAGCCGGTTGGCCAGCGACAGGTGCAGGCGGGCCACGCCGGCCCGCTCGAAGCTCAGCGTCGTCATGGCCACGGACCAGCCGGCGTGGAGCGGCCCGAGCATGGCCGAGCGGGGCACGCGGGCGTCGGTGAAGAAGAGCTCGGCGAAGGACTGCCCGCCCGTGATCGTCGTCAGCGGCCGCGCCTCGATACCGGGCGTGCGCAGGTCGACCAGGAAGCACGTGATGCCGGCGTGCTTCTTGGCCGTCGGGTCGGTGCGCACGTAGAGCTGGCACCAGTCGGCGAAGTGCCCGAGCGAGTTCCACGTCTTCTGCCCGTTGATCACGAAGTCGTCGCCGTCCTCCACCGCGGCCGTGCGCAGCGAGGCCAGGTCCGAGCCGGCGTCGGGCTCGGACATGCCCTGCGACCAGATCTCGTCGCCGCGCAGCATCGGCTGCAGGAAGCGCTCCTTCTGCTCGGGGGTGCCGAACTGCATGATGGCCGGCGCGATGTTGGAGACGCCGATCACGTTGACCGGACCGGGCGCCCGCAGGCCCGGTTGGTCTCTTCGAGGTAGGCCAGCTGCTCGGGGACGCCCGCCCCCCGCCCGCCGTGCTCGACCGGCCACGACGGCGCCGCCCACCCGCCGTCGGCCATGGTCCGGTTCCAGGCCCGCAGGACCTCGAGGGACTGGCCCTCGATCTGGTGGCCGCCCGCCTCCACCACCTCGGGGGTGAGGTGGTCCTCCAACCAGGCCCGCAGCTCGGCCCGGAACGCCGTGGCCTCCCCGAACGACCCGGTCCCCCCGAGCGACTCGGTGCCCGGCTCCTCCTGCGACGATTCCACGCCGGGATACTGGCCCAGCGCCCCCGTTTCGGACCAACCGGCCTGGTCAGGAGCAGCAGCATGGTCGGGTTGGCCCCTTGGGTGCCGCCGCGCCGGTTCCGCCCGGGCCGGGGCGGCGGGCGGACCGGATCCCGCCTCTTGTCACCCCCACCCGGCACAATGCCCTTGTGGTCGCCGTCGAGATCAAGCCGAGGGATTCGTACTTCGCCAAGACCTGCCCCCAGCGCGTCCAGCTCGATGTGCTGCAGCCCTGCGAGCCGCTGCCCGACCCGCCGTTCCTGCAGATGCTCTACCGGGCCGGCGACGCGCACGAGGGCGACACGCTCGCCACCCTGTTCGACGGGGTGGAGGGCGTCGTCGTCATCGAGGCCGAGGACCTCGATGCCCGGGAGTGGCAGACGATGCAGGCCGTGCAGGCCGGCGCGCTGGTCATCGCCGGCGGCCGGCTCCCGATCGACCACGAGGCGCACCGGGTCGGTCAGCCCGACCTCCTCGTGCGCCACGGCGAGGGCTACCTGCCCGTGGAGGTCAAGTCGCACAAGACGCTCGACCGTGTCCGCAAGGAGGGCACGGGCGACGGCGCTCGTCTCGGACGTCACCACGCCGTTCCTCGACGCCGCGCTGACCGACGTCGAGCACAGCGCGCGCAAGCACCTCGGCGACCTCATGCAGCTGGCGCACTACCGCTCCCTGCTCGACGTGGCCGGCATCGCCTCGCCGGGGTGCTTCGCGGCCGGCGTCTGCGGCACCGAGGGCGTGATCGTCTGGCACGACCTGGCCGAGGTGCGACTGCCCGCGCCCGAGCATCTCGACGCCGGCTCCGACGAGTGCATGAGCGCCCTGTCCCGCTACGACCTCGAGTTCGCCTACCGGCTCGGGATCTTCGCCGCGGCCGAGGACCACCTGGGCGACGAATCCGCGCCGCTGTTGGCCGAGCCGATCGTGTGCGACCAGTGCGACATGTGCCGCTGGCGCGAGTGGTGCGGCGACAAGCTCGAGGAGGTCGCCGACCTGAGCCTCATTGCGGGTGTCGGCGTCGCCCGCCGGCGTCTGTACAAGTCCTGCGGGATCGACGACCTCCACGATCTCGCGGCGCTCGACTGGAGGACGGCCGAACTGGTGCGGGGCAAGGTCGACGTCGGAGGGCTCCTGGTCGAAGGTGGCGGGGCAGCCGGCGTCGACCTTGCTGGCGGACGTCATCGCCAACCGGCCCAAGCAGGTGGAGGTGCTCGCCGCCCTCGGCCTGCACACGGTGGGCGACCTCGAGGCGATCGACGCGAAGACCCTCGAGGTGTGCGCGGCCGGCGCGTCGAACGCGGCCGGGCAGATCGAGCTGGCCCGAGCCCGCGTCGGTGAGTCGCCCGCCTACCGCAAGCGCGGCGTCGATGGCGTCACCGTCCCCCGCGCCGACATCGAGATCGACGTGGACATGGAGAACATCAACGACGGCTGCTACCTGTGGGGCGCGCTCGTCACGGACCGTCGCGCCGTCGACCCGACGTCTCGCTATGTCCCGTTCGCCACCTGGGACCCCGACATCGAGTCCGGGGAGCAGCTCGCCTTCAAGGCGTTCTGGTCGTGGCTCACCGACGAGCAGGCGAAGGCTGCCGCCGAGCGGCGCCACGTTCCGGGCCTACTGCTACAGCAAGAGCGCCGAACAGGGGCAGATGACCCGGATCGCCGACCGGCTCGGCCTGCGCGCCGAGGTGGACGAGTTCCTCGCCTCCGACGAGCTGGGTCGACCTGCTGGAAGTCGTGCGGGCCCAGCTGATCACCGGCCGCAGCATGGGGCTGAAGGAGACGGCGCCGCTGGCCGGATTCTCGTGGCGCACGGACGAGAGCGGCGGCACGCTGGCGATCGTCAAGTACGAGCAGGCCGTCGACGAAGAGTCGGATGCGGCGGCGCGGGCTGCGGCGCAAGAGTGGATCCTCGAGTACAACGAGGACGACGTGCGGGCGACGGCCGCGCTGCGCGACTGGCTCGACGGCCCGGCCGGGGAACTTCCCTCAATCGCAGCCGCGGTCCGACTGACCAGCGCGCCGCGATCTAGATGACGAGGTGCTCCATCGCCTCGGGCTGCTGCATGTTCTCTTCGATGTGCCGCTTCTGCTCCTCGAGCGACTCGTCGCGTCCGCAGCAGGAAGGGCGAGACGATCAGGCCGAGCAGGACGCAGGCAGCAGCGATGTAGAGCGCAAGTTGGTAGCCGAGCGTCAATGCATGCATCGCCGCGTGGCCGCTGGCGACGAGTGACTTGGTGCGGTTCGTGGCGATCGTGCTGAGCACCGCGAGCCCGATGGCGCCGGCCATCTGCTGCGACACGTTGACCACGCCGGAGCCCAACCCCGCATCGTCGCTGGGGATCTCCGACATACCGATCTGCAGCAACGGCATGAACGAGAGCCCGGCGCCCGCACCGACCAGGAGGAAGCCAAAGAAGATGAGGGGGAAGTAGCTCCGCGTGTTCGCCCGCCGAGGCGAACAGGACCAAGCCCGATCGCCGCCATGGCCATGCCCGGGTACATGACCATCTTCGCTCCGAAGCGATCCACGAGTTTCGCCGTGATGCCGGTCGACAGGATCCGCCATGGTCAGCGCCTGGGGGAGGAAGGCCAGCCCGGTCTTGACCGGGCTGTAGCCCAGCACGTGCTCGAAGTAGAGGGCGCCGATGAAGAAGGTCGAGAACATGCCCGTGATGAGCAACCCGCGGATGACGGCCGACCCGGTCAACGTGCGCAGCTTCAGGATGCGCAACGGCATGATCGGGTTGGCCAGGCGAGACTCGAGCACCACGAAGAACACGAGAAGGGCGAGGGCGATGCCGAGCGTCCCCAGCGTGTGCGTCGAGGCCCAGCCGTACGTGGTCGCGGTGACCACGCCGTAGATCGCAACCATCACCGACACGGTGATGAGCGCGGACCCGAGCCAGTCGACGCCCTGTTTGATGCCCATGCCGACGTTCTCCACAATGAGGAAGCGGCCGAGGACCAGCGTGGCGATGCCGATCGGCACGTTCACGAAGAAGATCCAGTGCCAGCTGAGGAACTGGGTCAGGACGCCGCCGGCGAGGAGCCCGATGGAGCCGCCACCGACGGCGACGAACACGTAGGCGCTCATCGCCTTGCCCCGCTCGAGCGGGCTCTTGAACTCGGTCACGATGATGGCGACGATCACCGAGGACGACAGCGCCCCGCCGATGCCCTGGACGAATCGGGCGCCGATGAGCATGGCCTGGCTGTCGGCCGAGCCGCAGGCGATGGAGGCGAGGGTGAACAGCGCCACGCCGGCGAGGAAGACCTTCTTGCGTCCGACCAGGTCGCCCAGGCGTCCGGCCAGGAGGAGGAAGCTGCCGAACGAGATGAGGTAGGCGTCGACCACCCAGGTCAGGCCGGACTGGCTGAAGCCCAGGCTCTTCTGGATGTCCGGCAGGGCCACGTTGACGATGGAGCCGTCGAGGGCGTTCATGAACATGGCCAGGCAGACGACGACCAGGGCTATCCAGCGCCGGCGGTCGCCCGCGGCGCTCTCTTCCTGGGGAATGGTCCCCGACCTCTTGGATAGTCATGATTTCGGGACTATCCTACAGGGGTGATCGATGAGGCCGTGCAGGTAGGATTGAGAGCCGTGAGCTCACGAGCCGCCGCCCGCCCCACCACGGGGACGATCGTGCTCCTGACCAGGCTGGCCAGGGCCGTCTACCTGCGCAGTTCCGTCGACCTGGTGGGGATGAACCTGCGCAACATGGTGGTCCTCGCCTACCTGCGGGACCACCCCGGTGCCTCGCAGCAGGTCATGACCGAGATGCTGTCCATGGACTCCAACACGGGCGTCCTCGTGCTGAACGATCTGGAGGACCTCGAGTACGTGGAGCGGCGGCGGGACCCTGCGGACCGGCGGCGCCATCTGGTCGACATCACCGACGCCGGCCTCGAGGCGCTCGAGGAGGCCGAGCTGGCGCAGGGGAGCATCGAGGACGAGATCCTCGTCGGGCTCAACGAGTCGGAGCGGGCCGAGTTCCGTGCGCTGTTGGTGAAGGCGTTGGAGGATCACGATCCTCCCGGCAAGACCTGAGTCGCCCCTCCGACCTCATCGTGTCGCGTTCGGCCGAGCAATGATGGAACACGTGACATCGCGATTGGCCACTGACGCCGAGGTCGACACATGGCGCGAGGAGGGGTGGGTCCTGCTGGAGGGCCTCGTGGGCACCGAGGAGATCGACGCGTTGGCCGACGACCTGCGCCAGATCTTCCCCAGTGCGGCAGGAGCACCTCGCCGACCCCGAGGGCGTCTACGAACAGTGGCGGGGACGACCGAAGGAGCCCGAAGAGGCGTTCGTGTGGCCCGAGGAGGGGCCGGGATTCCGCCCCGCTCAGCAACGCTGGATGGCGGCGTTCCCCTTCCCGGGCAGCGGGGCCCTCAACCGGATCTGCGTCCAGCCCTCCATCGTCGATTTCGCCGAGCGCGCGCTCGGGCAACGACGACATCCGGCTCTACCAGGCTCACGCCAGCGCCAAGTACGCCGGCATCACCAACTACGAGCAGCCCATCCACCTCGACCGCAACCACTCGTGGCTCCCCGCCGGGAGCGAGTCGCCGTGGTGGAACCTGGAGGGATTCCTCTACCTGACCGACGTCACCGAGGAGGACAACCCCACCCGACTGGTCTCGGTGCGCGACACCGGTCACATCGACAACCCCTACGGCGTGCTCATGCCGAAGACGAATCCCGAGGTCTACGCGGCCGAGCGACCGGCCCCCGGCGTCCGCGGGTCGTACCTGGCCTACCGCTCGAACACCTACCACCGCGGCGCGCCGTTCGGTTCGGGGACCGGTGCCCGCGTGGTCCTCGCCATCGCCTTCAAGAACGCCGCGGTCGAGTGGATCGGCTACGACACCCAGCAGAACCGGTCGACCGGGAACGAAGTGGACCGGATTCGTCGAGGGCTCGACGCCACGCGATCTGGCGCTGTTCGGCTGGCCCGCACCGGGCCACCCCGTGTGGAACGAGCGCCTGCTCGAACGGACCCAGGAGCGCTATCCCGCACTCGACCTCGACCCGTGGCGGGCGTCGCTGTAACGACGCCGCCGGGCCGCCGGGCGGGCAGCCCGGGGAGTGGCGGTGCTGCGATCTTAAAGTTGACTAGATAGGTCGACTTTGTAAGCATTGCAGCCGAGGTTGCCCGCCGCGTTGGGCGGGTGACCGAGCCAAGGGAGGTCACTGCCATGCCCGACTGGGGCTTTGAGACTCGCCAGGTCCACTCCGGTGCGACACCGGATCCGACCACCGGCGCCCGCGCCGTGCCGATCTACCAGACCACGAGCTACACCTTCCGCGACACCTCGCACGCGGCGGCCCTCTTCGGGCTCGAGGAGCTCGGCAACATCTACACGCGCATCATGAACCCGACACAGGCCGTCTTCGAGGAGCGCGTGGCCGCGCTCGAGGGTGGTGTGGCGGCACTCGCCGTGGCCAGCGGGCAAGCCGCCGAGACGGTGACCTTCCTGAACCTGGCCGAGAACGGTGGCCACATCGTGTCGTCGGCGTCGCTCTACGGAGGCACGTACAACCTGTTGCACTACACCCTGCCCAAGCTGGGCGTCGAGACGACGTTCATCGACGATCCCGACGATCTCGACGCGTGGGCCGCCGCGGTGCGGCCGAACACGAAGGCGTTCTTCGGCGAGACCCTGGGCAACCCCAAGGGAGACGTCTTCGACTTCGAGGGTGTGGCGCGCGTGGCGCACGAGCACAAGATCCCGCTCGTCATCGACAACACGCTGGCGACGCCGTACCTGGCCCAACCCTTGAGCCACGGCGCCGACATCGTCGTGCACTCGGCCACGAAGTTCATCGGTGGTCACGGGACGTCCATCGGGGGCGTGATCGTCGACGGCGGGAAGTTCGACTACGAGGGAAGCGGTCGCTTCCCGAACTTCACCGAGCCCGACCCCAGCTACCACGGCCTGGTGTTCGGCCAGCTGCCCGAGGCGCTCTTCCCCGCCCGCTTCGTCCTCAAGGCGCGGCTGCAGTACCTCCGCGACACGGGCCCGGCCGTGGCACCGCTCAACTCGTTCCTCTTCCTGCAGGGGCTCGAGACGTTGAGCCTCCGCATGGAGCGCCACGTGCAGAACGCGGTCGCGGTGGCGAAGTGGCTCGAGGCGCGCGACGAGGTGTCCTGGGTGACCTACCCCGGTCTGGAGTCCAGCCCGTGGCACAGGCGACAGCAGCAGTACCTCCCCAACGGCGGCGGCTCCATCATCTCGTTCGGCATTGCCGGAGGGGCCGAGGCCGGGCGCAAGTTCATCGAGGGCCTCGAGCTGTTCAGCCACCTGGCCAACGTGGGTGACGTGCGGAGCCTGGCCATCCACCCGGCTTCGACGACGCACTCGCAGCTCACGGAGGCCGAGCAGACGACGGCGGGCGTGACGCCCGACCTCGTGCGCCTCTCCGTCGGCATCGAGTCGATTGAGGACATCCTCGCCGACCTCGACGCCGGGTTCCGCGCCGCCAAGGAGGCGTGACCGTAGCTACCTACCCTGGAGCGTGGCGGCCCGGTGACGAGCCCGGACAGCGCCAATTCGCACTGCTCTCCGGTGAGGACGGGGCGGGGTTCCCGCTCGAAGCCGGCGGTCGCCTCCCCGAGGTCACCGTGGCCTACGAGTCGTGGGGGACGCTGAACGAGGCCCGCACCAACGCCGTGCTCGTCCTGCACGCGCTCAGCGGCGACTCCCATGTCGTCGGCCCGCTGGCTCCGGGTCATCCCTCGAAAGGCTGGTGGGACGGGCTCATCGGGCCCGGGGCTGCCGTCGACACCGACCGCTACTACGTCGTGTGCCCCAACGTGCTCGGAGGATGCCAGGGAACGACGGGACCGGCCTCGCTCGACGCCGAGGGTCGTCCCTTCGGTTCGCGGTTCCCGCTGATCACGATCCGCGACCAGGTCGCCGTCGAGGTCGCGCTGGCCGATCGGCTCGGGATCGACCAATGGACGTGCGTCATCGGGGGCTCCATGGGCGGCATGCGGGTCCTCGAGTGGTGCGTCGGTGTGCCCGAGCGCGTGGCCCGGGCCGTCGTCCTCGCGGTCGGCGCAGCGGCCTCGGCCGATCAGATCGCTCTGTGCTCCCTGCAGATCAGAGCCATTCGATCGGACCCGGCGTTTCAGGGCGGCGACTACTACGAGACGGCGCGTCGTCCGGTCGACGGGCTGTCCATCGCCCGCGGGATCGGTCACTTCAGCTATCGAACCGGTGCAGAGTTCGAACAGCGCTTCGGCCGGGAGCCCCAGGGGGAGGAGGATCCGCTGAAGGGCGGGCGCTACGCGATCGAGTCCTATCTGCAGTACCACGGCGAGAAGCTGGCGAAGCGTTTTGATCCGAACAGCTACGTCACCCTGAGCGAGGCCATGAACCACCATGACGTGGGCCGGGGTCGGGGCGGCATCGAACCGGCGCTCGGCGCAGTGCGGGCCGACGTGACCGTGGCCGGCATCACCACGGACCGGCTCTACCCGCTGGCGCTCCAGGAGGAGTTGGCCCGCTGCCTCCCCGGTCGTCCCTCGGTCTCAGTGGTCGAGTCCTTCTCCGGACATGACGGATTCCTGTTGGAGGTCGATCAGGTGGGTGGCATCGTCCGGTCCGCTCTGCATTCGGGCCCCTGAACCCGAGACGTCGACGGGTTTCGCGCCGTCAGCCCTGGGGCTTGATCACCGATGACGTGGCGTACTGGGTGGCGTAGCCCTGCGCGTTCAGCGGGGTCCCGATGACGGATCCCGTGTTCTTCACGATGTACTTCGGTGAGCAGTCGAAGGCCCCCAGCTTCTTCGGGTAGGCCTGCACCCACTTGGTGTCGTGGAGCTTCATCAAGATCCCGCAGGAGGCGGGGAGGTTCTTGGCCGGATTCGCGGGCGCATTGAGCCCGCCTCCCGTCCAGCTCGTCACCTTCGAGAGGTTGTTGATCATGCACTGGCGGGTCAGGGTGGAGCCGCAGGCCTTGGCCTCGGTGGCCCACAGGAGGAAGGACGACGTGGCCTGCTCTCCCAGCGACGACGTGTGGCCGCCGCTCTTCTTCACGATCGCCAGGTAGTCGGCCACGGCCGGTACGACCTTGGCTGCCTCGAGCGGCTCGTAGCCGAGGCGAACGTAGACGTTGTTGCCCAGCCCATTCGTGTTCCACTGCGCGAAGCCTTGGGTGTACTCGGCGGCATCCATCAACCAGACCGGGTTGTAGCCGATCTGGTTCTGGGCCTGGAGCGCGCCGTACAGGGTCGGTCCCGGCACCGCGTCGTCGAAGACGATCTGCGCCCCGCAGCTCTGCAGCTTCTGCACGAACGGCGTGTAGTTGGCTTCGCCGTTGTAGTTGACGAGGAACGGGCAGTCGACGAACTTCCAACCTGCCGTGGTGTAGGCCTGCACCGCCTTGGCCATGGAGGACTGCTGGGTGGAGAGCGTGGAGTCGTACTGGCCCACGTGCTTGGTCTTGGAGCCGAAGAGCTTCTCACCCTGGTACGCGATCGACACGGGGCTGTTGTTCGCCGGGTTCGGTGTGGCCTGGTACACCTCGTACGCATTGGCCACGACGGGGGAGACGGTGAACCCGGGAACGGCGGCCAGGTTGCAACCCAGGCGGGTCTGCTCGGCCACCCCATCGAGCGCGAAGCCCTCTCCGACCAGCATGAAGTCCGTCTTGCAGGCCTGGGTCATGACGTTGCCGACGTTGGTCACGGAGGCGTCGTAGTAGTCGCCCACGATCTTGCGTCCGTTGATGCCCCCCTGTGAGTTGCACCAGGCGATCATCGCCTTCACCGCGTCGCCCATCTCCTGGTCGAGACCCGGACTGCCCGAGAACCCTCGGTCGTCGCCGTACGCGATGTTGATGGTCGAGTTGGTGACACCTTGTTCCGTGGCGCCCGTGGCACTGCCCTTGCCGCACGGTGACGGCAACGTGCCGAACGTGGTGGTCGACGACGCCGCGCCGCTCGTGGCCGGGCTGAGCAGCACCCCGGTCGCGATGAGTGAGGTGAGCATCAGAGCCGCCCCCGCAGCCCTCGTGCCAGTGATCCTTGCCATGGCCGAACCCCCGTCTGCACGACGCGGTTTCTGCGCCTGGTTTCCCCCCAAAACGCAGTACCAATTTCTGTGTGCCTCGGCACCATACCAACCCGACATCCAGAATTCTCGGCGCCACGAACACGTCCGTGAGCCGTGTCGACATCGAAGGGAACGCGGGCACAGTGCAGCCCGACGATCGGCCGGTGCGCCGGTTCGCTGACTGGTCAATGACCGCGTTGGCACGCCTGCTGATCCACGTCTTCTTCCGCAGTGTCGAGCTCGAGGGCGGCGACCACCTCCCCGCCACGGGACCGATCGTGCTGGTGGCCAATCACACCAACGGTCTGGTCGACGGGCTGCTCCTCATGGCGACCCTGCGCCGGTACCCGCGGTTCCTGGGCAAATCGACCCTCTTCAAGATCCCGCCCCTGTGGCCCTTCCTCAAGCTGGCCGGCGTCATCCCCGTGTACCGGGCCGTCGACTCGGGGGCCGGTGACCGCAACGTGTCGGCGTTCGCCACCAGCCGTGCCCTCCTGCGGGCGGGTGCGGTGGTGGCCGTGTTCCCCGAGGGGATCAGCCACGACGAGCCTGCGCTGCAGTCCCTCAAGACGGGCGCCGCCCGGATCGCCCTCGAGGCGGCCGACGAAGGGGGAGCCGAAGGTCTCGTGACCGTCGCCGTCGGCCTGGTCTACGACGCCAAGGCGCGCTTCCGCTCACGGGCCCTCGTGCGGGTCGGCGAGCCGGTAGGCGTCGCGCCGTGGGCCGAGGCGTACCGCCGTGACGAGCGGGACACGGTGCGCGCCGTCACCGATGACGTGTCGGCACAGCTGGCCCGGGTCACTCCCGCGTACTCCTCGTGGACGGAGGCCGAAGATCTGGCGCGTCTCGCCGCGGTGGTTGTCCGTGCACCCGGCGCGTCCGGTGCCGCAGAGGTCGACCTGGCCGATCAGGTGGCGGTGGCGGCGCGTCTGGCCGCTCGGCGGGAGGCGGCCCCAGCGTCGATGCAGACGCTCTCCGTAGACTTCGCGGCCTATGAGCGAGACCTCATCCTGCTGGGCGTGAACGACGCCCAACTCGTGGTGGGCGGGCGACGCCACGGCCGCCTGCGCCTCTCGGTCCTGTGGGCTGCGCTCAGGGTGTTGCTCGCGGTCCCCTTGGCCGTCATCGGGGTCCTCGTCCACCTCATCCCGTTCCAGATCATGAAGCAGGTCGCCAAGCGACCCGCCAACGAGGGCATCAAGGCGACGGTGAAGCTGTTGGGTTGCTTCGTCCTGTTCGCGCTCACCTACATTTTGGTGGGGGTGCTCGTCGGCCGGGCCCTCGGGGCTTGGGCCGGGCTCGCCGCCGCCGTGGCCGCACCGCTCTGCGGCTACGTCGCCGTGCGGCTGTTCGAGCGGGTCAAGCGGATCGGTGGCGTGGCCGAGGGCTACCGGATCCTGCAGGGTCGGCGTGCCGTCGTGCGCTCGGTGCTGGCGCACCGGGCCGCCGTCGTGCAGCGAGGCGCACGCGCTCCTGGTGCGGCCATGAGCCCCGAGACCGTTCGCTACGGCCCTGCGCACGCCCAGGTGGCGGAGGTATGGCGGCCGGACCCGGTCGGCGACAGCGCAAGCCACCCGTTGCCCGTCGTGGTGCTGATCCACGGGGGCTTCTGGCGTCAGCAGTACACGAAGCGGCTGATGCACCGCCTGGCCCGGGCGGTGACCGACCGCGGGTGGATGGCCTTCAACATCGAGTACCGACGCGTCGGCCGCTTCGGCACGGGCGGCTGGCCCGTCACCTTCGAGGACGTGTCCGATGCGATCGACGCGTTGGCGCAGGTCGACGGCGTGGACCTGCAGCGGGTGGCGACGTGCGGCCATTCGGCCGGAGGCCATCTGGCGCTCTGGGCGGCGGGTCCGCCGGTCGACCGGCGACGCACTGCGGCCGGCCGTGACCGTGGACGTGGCGGCCGGCGCCTCCCTGGCCGGAGTGGTGGATCTCGACGCGGCGGCCCGGCAGCTCGTCGGGCGAGGGGCGGTGCAGGCGCTCATGGGCGGCGGTCCCGACGAGGTTCCCGAGCGCTACCGGCTCGGCTCCCCGGCGGCGCTCCTGCCCATGGGCAAGCCCCAGCTCCTCCTCCACGGGCTGGCCGACGACTCGGTCCCACCGTCGCTGAGCGAGCGCTACGCGATGGCGGCGGTGGCGGTCGGGGACCCCGCTGCTCCACGTGCCGCTCCCGGGCGTCGGGCACATGGAGGTCATCAGCGGACGCGGCGCCACGTTCGACGAGCTGGCGTCGTGGCTCGACCCGGTGTTCGGGCCTTCGGCAGGCGGCGCCTGATCGCCTCCGATCACAACGGTTTTGTGCTGTCGTTGGCCCGTCAGGCTCGCTTCGGTTGACAGCAGGTGGCAGGGGGCCCGGGGCGATCAAGTCGGGCCGGCGAGCTGACGATACAAGGGGGTTGAGCTCATCAAACAAAGTGGGGGACATGGCGTTGGCTTCTCAGGCCCGCGGGCGCGTCCGCCGGTGCCGACGGGACCGAACCTCCGGTTCAGGTGTCGTCGACCGCGCGACGGAGGCTGAATCCGACCAAGCTGGCCTACCTGATCGGCCCGGTCGCGTTCGCCGTGATCCTGCTCCTCATGCGGTTCGGCTATGTCGCCCGCGTGCACTGGTGGGTCTGGCTCGGCCTCTTCGTCGGCATCGCCATCGTCAACGCGGCGGCGGACCGCTACTACACCGTCCGCCCCAGCCGGCTCTCCCTCTACTTGCGGGTGATCAGCCAGGTGACCTCGGTGACGCTCGCCATCTACCTGACGGGGTGGGGACCGGTCCTGTGGGCGGCGTACATCTTCATCGCCCTCGAGAATCTGGCGCGGGCGGGCTCCCGGGTCTGGCGTACCACCGTGCTGTGCAGCGTCATCGGCATGACCGTCGGCCAGTTCGCGCTGGCCCGGGGTTGGCTGCCTTCCGAGCTGACCAAGTCCGAGGCCGCCTCGCTGACGGTGATGGGTGCTTTCGTCCTCTTCTTCGTCATCCGGATGGCCGGCGCCATCATGGAGCAGAACGAGACGGCGATGGAGCAGAAGGAGGAGGCCGAGACCACCCTCCGGCTGAGCGAGGACCGCTTCCGCTCGCTCATTCAGAACTCCTCCGATGTCACGATGATCCTCGGTGACAAAGGGCGTGTTCCGCTACGTGTCGCCGGCGATCAAGGACCTCCTGCAGTACGAGCCGGAGGAGCTCGTCGGCCGTCTCGCCACCGACTTCGTGCATCGCGAGGACATCGACGCCGTGGTCAAGATGCTCGGCGGCGAGGACTTCCAGACGGGGACCGGCAAGGCCATCCTCGAGTTCCGCATGCTGCGCCGGGACGGGACGACTCGCGACGTCGAGGCCGTGGTGTCGAACCAGACGGACCGTCCATCGGTGGCGGGCTACGTCACCAACATCCGCGACGTCACGGAGCGCAAGAAGTTCGAGGCCCTGCTGGCCTTCCGCGCCCTGCACGACCCGCTGACCGGGCTGGCCAACCGCCAGCTCATCCTCGACCGGGCCCAGCAGATGCTGGTGCGGGCCCGGCGCTCGGGTGTCCCGGTGGCCGCCCTCTTCATCGACCTCGACAACTTCAAGGACTCCAACGACTCGCTCGGTCATGGAGCGGGCGACAAGCTGTTGCAGATGGTGGCCGGGCGCCTGCTCGGCATTCTGCGCTCGGGCGACACGGTCGGGCGGCTCGGGGGAGACGAGTTCGTGATTCTGGCCGAAGGGGTGTCCTTCGCCCGCGGGCCCGAGATGATCGCCGAGCGCGTGCACGAGGTGCTCAAGCCCGCCTTCCACCTCCCGGGCATCGACAACATGTCGATCACCGTCTCGGCCAGCATCGGTATCGCCGTCGGCGACCGCCCGTCGGCCGAGGACCTGCTGCGCGATGCCGACATCGCCCTCTACCGGGCCAAGGCCGCCGGTCGCGACCAGTCCGTGCTCTTCGAGCACTCCATGCAGTCGGCGGCCAAGGAACGGCTCACCCTCAAATCGGACCTCGAGACGGCGCTCGAGGACGACCAGTTCAGCCTGCTCTACCACCCCTTCTTCGACCTGGAGGCAATCGACATCCAGGGCGTGGAGGCGCTGCTGCGCTGGGAACACCCGGTCAAGGGCACGATCACGCCGGACGTCTTCATCCCGATCCTCGAAGAGCGTGGCCTCATCCTCGACGTCGGCCGATGGGTGCTCGACGAGTCCTGCCGGGAGGCGGCGAACTGGCTCAGCCGGGGGCACCGGACGCAGCATCTCGGTGAACGTCTCCATGCGCCAGCTCGAGTCCGACCGGCTCGTCGACGACGTCAGTGACGCGCTCGCAGCCAGTGACCTCGATCC
Source organism: uncultured Acidimicrobiaceae bacterium (assembly GCA_963738135.1). Lineage (GTDB taxonomy): Bacteria > Actinomycetota > Acidimicrobiia > Acidimicrobiales > RAAP-2 > Bog-473. The sequence goes on from CAVTVK010000003.1 coordinate 446,641, forward strand.
GGGTCTGCTCATTCTGGAGGTGACGGAGTCCACCCTCATGCGGGACTCCGCCGCCACGGTGGCGCGGCTCAACAACCTGAAGCGGCTCGGCGTGAAGGTGGCCATCGACGACTTCGGCACCGGGTACTCGTCCCTGGCCTACCTGCGCCAGTTCCCGGTCGACGTGCTGAAGATCGACCGCTCGTTCGTGGCGGACATGAGCCGCTCACCCGACGCCGCTGCGTTGATCCACACGCTCATCGAGCTCGGCCGCACCCTCGGACTGGTCACCCTGGCCGAAGGCATCGAGACCCACGAGCAGCTCGAGGGCCTGCGCGCCGAGCAGTGCGAATACGGACAGGGGTTCCTGTTCTCAGGACCGGTCCACGCCGTGCAGATGGCCGAGCTCTTCGAGATCGCCCAGGCGGGGAAGCCCGTGACCTCGGTCGGCCCTACGCCCAACGGCGCGGCGAGCGCCCGCCCCGCGCGCCGAGCCGGCAGCGCGCCACGTCGGGCGGCCGGGCCGCCGGACGCCCGCACTAGGCGGGCCCATCACCGGTACCTGGCGCGCCTGTGTCTGCGGCGCCCGTCCTGCGGTGGCTCAGTCCCCGAGGCGCAGGGCGACGGCGGCATCGGGCTCGAGCACCCGGAAGTTGAAGCTCTCTTCGAGGTAGAGGCGCACGACGTCGGCGTCGTGGTCGAGATACCCGATGGAGAGGTCCTGGCCACTCTCGATCTTGAAGTCGCCGCCCCGGAGACTCAACACCACGCCGCCGTCGATGCCGGGAGCCCACACCAGGGGTCCGCCGAGGATCTTGCGCAGGTGGTCGAGCAGCAGTTCCCCGCCGTACTCGGTGCTCTCGACGATGGACGTGTACATGTCGGGGCAGATGGCCAGCCCGTAGGGACCGCCGATGCCGGCCTGGCGCAGGACGTTCACGGCGCGGGCCGCCGCGTCGGGCGCGTTGTCGATGTCCCCGACGGTGACGGCCTCGTGCGAGGTGCTCTCGGTGATGCCCTGAAAGCCGGCGGCCTGGTGGCCGTGAAAGACGGTGACGTTCTCGCCCAGGGCGATCTGGCGGATGGCCTCGATCGAGCTCGGCCAGGTCAGGGCTGGTGGTGCCCCGGTCGACGTCGTCCAGCTCGATCCGGGAGACCTTGAACTCGGTGCGCAGCTCGACCACCGGGAGCACCTTGCGCTGCAGCGCACTCACGCCCTCCGAGGGGCCGCCGATCTCCGTCGACTCGGCCCAGGTTGGTGGCCGAGTAGGCCCACCCGTACGGTCCCTCGAAGTCGACCAGCTTGCGGGCGGCCAGGTAGGTGGGGAGTCGCGATTTGGCCTCGTCGTCGATGACGTCCCAGCCGGCGTCAGAGATGGGGGCCAGGTCGCGATGCAGATGGTTCATTGCGCTACTCCCTTGAGACTGCCGATACCGAGCGAACCCGATGTGGTGGGTGCGGATGTGCCTTCGGACGATTCGCCGACCTCGGGGACGGGGCCGGACGTGAACAGGAACTTGCGGAGCTGGGTGTCGAGGGCGTCGTCGCGCCGGCGCAGCCACTCGAGGGCCATGGCGGCGTGCTCCTTCTCGTCGTCCCGGTTGTAGGCCAGGATTTCGGCGAGGCTCTCGTCGGAGGTGGCCTGGACCCGCTGGTGGTACCAGTCGATCGCCTCGAGCTCCTCGCACAGGGATGACATGGCGCGGTGGTAGTCGAGTGCGGCTTCGTCGAGCCGGTCGAGCGGCTCGTGGAATCCCTCGCTGGCCAAGGTGCTCTCCTTGCTGGTCGGGTTGGTCTCCGCGGCAACCCGGGCGCCCGGCCCGGAGTGATGTCCACAGTGAACCATCTGACAGGCGCGGCCAGTCCACGCCGGCTGCCGGCAAGCGGCCGGATGTCAGTCCTGGGTCCTCGACCGGGTGGGCCGCAGGTTGGTGCCGCGAAGGCGGCGGGTGCTGATCGGCGCCGCGCCGGTGTGCTCCGGTCGCGCCGAGATCGAGCCGCCCGGCCCGTGCGCCGTAGCGGGCGGCGAGGGGTGATGCGCTGATGCCGTGGAGCAGGACGCTGAGGGCGACGGTCAGCGTGACGGCGCCGAGCACGACCTTGGACTCCTCCGGGGCCAGGGAGTCGACGGCGATCAGGCCGAAGACCACCGAGGCCAGGCCGCGCGGGCCGAACCAGCCGACGAAGGCCACGGTGGCCCGGTCGAGGCCGCTGCCGGCCAGGGCGAGGGCGACCGGGACCATGCGCAGGACGGTGAGGGCCAGGAGCGCGAACACCACCTGGCGCCAGCCCACGTCGGCCAGGCCCGGGCCCAGCATGACCGCGCCGAACATGAACCAGACGAGAAGGGAGAGGAGCGTGCCTCCTTCCTCGGTCAGGCGTAGGTCCGTCTCGTCGTCCCCCGGTCGGTGGCGCCGAAGGCCATGCCGGCCACGAAGGCGGCGACGAAGCCGTTGGTGCCGGCGATCACGGCGGTCGCATAGGCGAAGAGCGCCAGGGCGAGCACGGTGAGCGGGCGGAAGCCGGCCGCGCTCCAGCCGTGCCGCTGGGTCAGGGCCAGGAGCAGCGCACCCAACGCCCCCACCCCGAGGCCGAGGCCCGGCCCCACCGAGGAGCTCGAGGGCCGCCGAGCCCGGGTGAAGGCCGCTCAGTCCCTCGGCGCTCACCGCGCCGGCGATGAAGAGGTTGACGAACGGCGTGGCGATGCCGTCGTTGAGGCCGCTCTCCATGTTGAGGAGGCGGCGCACCCCGGAGGGCACCCGCTCGTCGCTCATGATGGAGGCACCGAGGGCGGCGTCGGTCGGCGCCACGATGGCGCCGAGGGCGGCGGCCACCCAGATGCCGCTGCCGCCGAAGAGCAACGCAGCCGCCCCGAACCCGGCGCCGATCGTGAGGGGGAGGCCGATGCCGAGGAGGCGGGCCGGGAGCGCGACGTCGGCTCGCAGGGCCCGCACGTTGACCCGGGAGGCATCGGCGAAGAGGACCAACGCCAGGGTGACCTCGGCCAGCGAGAGGATGGCCGAGGAGTGCAGGTTGACGTGGATGAGCGTCGTCGGGCCGTGCGTGACGACCACGCCGAGGAGCACGAAGGCGATGGGGGCGGAGACGTCCCAGCGCTCGAGCCGGGCCGAGACGAGACCCCAGATGAGGACGCAGGCGGAGACGACGGCCAGGACCGCGATGTCGAGCTCGTTGTGCATGGCCGGCTGCCCTTTCTGTCGGGCGCCATCCTCCCAGTCCTCGGGGAGTACGAGCGTGAGCGCGTGGTCCTCCGGGGGCGGTCCGGCGGGGCGGCGAGGCCGGCTGCCCGGAAGGAAGACTGGTCGGCGGGCCTGGGGATATCCGGCGCAGGTCGAGGCGCAGGGACTAAACATTGGTTGTCGGGTTCTCGCCGACCTCGGACAACAAGGAGTTCCACTCGATGCTTGGTACCAACTATCCGATCCTCGACGCCTTCCTGACGATGCTGTACTTCTTCCTCTTCATCATCTGGATCTGGCTGTTGATCATGGTGTTCATGGACGTCTTCCGCAGTCACGACATGGGCGGCTGGGCCAAGGCGCTGTGGGTGATCTTCATCATCGTCCTGCCCTTCCTCGGCGTCTTCGTGTACCTGATCGCCCGGGGCGGCAAGATGCACGAGCGGGCGGCGCAACAGGCCGCCCAGCAGCAGAAAGCCTTCGACCAGTACGTCAAGCAGGCCGCCGGGACGCCCGGGGCCAGCACGGCCGACCAGCTCTCCAAGCTGGCCGACCTCAAGTCCCAGGGCGTGCTCACCGACGCCGAGTTCGACGCCCAGAAGGCCAAGATCCTGGCGACCAGCTAGGAAGGCCGCGTCGTCACCGAGAACAGTTCGCCGGTGGCGCCGCAGGAGGACCAGGAGCCCGAGGAGGCGATCCCCGCCGGGGCGGGCACCCAACCCGGGCCGCCGGATGCCGGCAGCGACGCCATGTCGCAACGGCTGGCCAGCCGTCTCGAAGAAGATGTCGCGTCCGCCACTGCCGTGGCGGTCGATCGCCAAGAAGTCCGTCCTGGTGGTGGTGGCCGGCATCACCATCTATCTCGTCTTCCCCAGCCTGGCCGCGGTCTTCGACTCCTTCCCGAAGCTGAGCTCGCTCGACCCGATCTGGTTCTCCATCGCCGTCGTGTTCCAGGTGGCGCACTTCGCCTGCACCATCGCGCTGCAGCGGATCGCCCTGCGCACCAAGGCCTGGTTCTCGGTCACGACGTCGCAGCTGTCCGGCAACGCCATCAGCCTCATCGTGCCCGGGGGTGCCGCGTTCGGGGCGGCCACGCAGTTCCGCATGCTCGCCGCCGCGGGGAACGACCCGGCCACCGCGGTGGCTGGGCTGACCGCCTTCTCGTTGCTCGGTATCGCCGGGCTGCTTGGCCCTCCCCATCTTCGTGCTGCCGGCCATTCTGGCGGGGACGCCGATCGCCAACGGCCTGCTGCACGCCGCGCTGCTCGGGCTCGTGGCCTTCGTCCTGTTCGCCGGCTTCGGCGCGCTGGTGCTGAGCATGGACGGCCCGCTGCGCTGGGCCGGCCACGTCGTCCAGTCGGTGCGCAACCGCCTGAAGCGCAAGGCCCCACCCATGACCGGCCTGTCGGACCGGCTCGTCTACGAGCGCAACCGCATCCGCACCGTGCTGGGGAAGCGCTGGAAGGCCGCCCTGTTGTTGAGCAGCGGGCGCCTGGCCTTCGACTTCGGGACGCTGCTGGCCTGCGTCCGGGCCACCGGAATCAAGCCCAACCCTTCGCTGGTGCTGCTGGCCTACGCGGTGGCGGGGCTCCTGGCACTGATCCCCATCACGCCCGGCGGGCTGGGCATCGTCGAGGCGGGGCTCAGCGCGCTGCTGATCCTGGCCGGCGTGCCGGGCGTCGACGCCGTCGTGGCCACGTTGGCCTATCGGATCATCTCGTACTGGCTGCCCATTCTGGTGGGCCCGTTCGCCTACTTTGCCTTCCGGCTGCGGTACGGCAAACCGGGGCAGGGCAGCGGTGGCGGTGGGACGGCCGGCGCCGGGGGTGCGGCCCTGGCCGCGGGCTGATGCTCAGGCCGGAGACTGCGGCCTGAGACTGCGGGCTGAAGAGTGGGCTGAGGTCGAAGGGTCACAGGGCTGGGAGGCTGGTGGACATGTACGAAGGGACATGGGAGTCCGTACGGACGCACCGGGTGCCCGTCTGGTACGACGACGCCAAGCTGGGCATCTTCATCCACTGGGGCCTCTACTCGGTGCCGGGCTGGGCGCCGCGGGTGCCCGACATCCAACAGCTGCTGGTCAAGGACGGCCCCAAGCGGATGCTGCGGGAGAACCCCTACGCCGAGTGGTACCGCAACTCCATGCAGCTCAAGGGCAGCCCGACCGCGGAGCACCACGCCACGGTGTACGGCGAGGACTACCCCTACGACAACTTCGTGCGGACCTTCGACGACGCATCGTCGGGCGCCGACCTCGACGCTATGGCCGATCTCTGCCGCGAGGCGGGTGCCCGCTACGTCGTGCTCACCACCAAGCATCACGACGGCTTCGCCCTGTGGCCCTCGGCGGTGCCGCACCCGGTCAAGGGTGAGTACCGGGCCCGCCGCGACCTGGTGGGCGAACTGAGCGAGGCGGTGCGGGCCCGGCGCATGCGCATGGGGCTGTACTACTCCGGCGGCTACGACTGGCCCTACAACGACGCCGTCCTGGCCACGGCGGCCGACGCCGTGCTGGCCGCCCCGCACGACGCCCGCTACGTGGCGTACGTCACGGCGCACTGGCGCGAGCTCATCGACCGGTACGAGCCGTCCGTGCTCTGGAACGACATCTCGTGGCCGACGGACCCGCAGCTGCCCGCACTCTTCGCGTACTACTACAACACCGTGGACGAAGGTGTCATCAACGACCGCTGGAAGGAGCCCGGGCCTGCCGCGCAACGTCGCGTACGGACGCGCTGGTGCGCGGGGTCGGCGCCCTGGTGCAGGCGCTGTGGGCGTACATCCCCGAGCAGCGCAAGCACCTCACCTTCGCCAGCCCCAAGCACTCCGACTTCCGCACCCCCGAGTACGACGTCCTGCGTACCGCCTCTGCGCGCAAGTGGGAGCTCGCCCGCGGCGTCGGGCACTCCTTCGGGGCCAACCGTCACGAGCGGGCCGAGGACATCATCGGGGAGACGGAACTCATTCAGATGTTCTGCGACGTCGTGGCGAAGAACGGCAACCTCCTGCTCGGCATCGGCCCGCGGCCCGACGGCACCATCCCCGACGCGCAGCAGGCGCCGCTGCGCGGCCTCGGGGCGTGGCTCGACCGCAACGGCGAAGCCATCTACGGCAGCCGGCCCTGGGTGGTCACGCGAGTCGGTCACGGCGGACGGGACCCCGCTGCGCTTCACCCAGAGCGGCGAGGGCGTCTACGCGCTGCTGCTGGGGACGCCCCGGACGCGTCGGATCACAATGCGGGCGGTCGACGGCACCCGGGTGCGGCGGGTGCGGCTGGTCGGCGCCGACGTCCAGCTCGAGTGGTCGGTCGAGCCCGGTGGCGACCTGTCGGTAACCCTGCCCGAGCAGATGCCGCCGGCGGCCGTGACGGTGCTGGACCTCGGGGCCGGCGTCCGGGCGCGCCTCGGCCAGTCCACCTTTCGTCCGCGTCCCGTTCGCTGACGCGGCGCGTGGGGTGAGGGAAGCCGAAAGCGGCGCCGAGTCCCGCAGCCGGCGGAGCGGGCCGTGTAGTTTCGGCGGCGCCTGCTCGACCGGGGGTGTGCCGTGCTGCTGGACCTGTTCCTGATCGGACTCGTGGTCACCCTCGAGCCGATCCCGCTCACCGGGATGATCCTGGTGCTGGCGACCGAGGGTGGTCTCCTGAAGGGACTGGGCTACGTGCTCGGCTGGCTGCTCACGCTCGTGGGGATCGTGGCGCTGACGGTGCTGGTCACCGGGGGGAAGCCGCTCATCCCCAACAGCAACCCCTCGACGGCGGCGCTGGCGGTGAAGCTGGCCGATCGGCGTGGTGCTGGTCTGGATCGCCTACCGGCGCTGGGGTTAGTGGCAGACGGCCAAGCCGAAGGGGCAGCCGCGGTGGATGGCGGGCATCGACCGCATCAACCCGTTGACGGCGGCCGGGCTCGCCTTCCTGCTGCAGCCATGGGTGCTGGTGACGGCCGGCGTGGCCACCATCACGCAGGCAAAGATCTCGAGCACGGCGCAGTGGGTCGCCCTCTTCGCCTTCTGCCTCTTGTGCTCGGCGAGCCTCCTCGCCATGGAGACCTACGCCGCGCTGCGGCCCGCCACGTCAAGAGCAAGCTGGCCGCGCTGCTGCAGTGGATCACGTCGCACCGCGACCAGGTCATCGTGTTCCTGTCCCTCGGTCTGGGCCTCTACCTGATGGCCAAGAGCATCTACGGGCTGGTGAGCGGCGACTGAGCCGGCGACGCCCGCGGCGGTCTGCGTTCGTCCGGCATCCACCGGCGCCGCCGCTGCGGCCGTTAGCTTCGGACGCCGGAGGTGCACACGATGTTCGCGTACACGTGGCCGCTGCTCAGCCTGTTCTGGACGTTCCTGATGTTCGCCGGGATCTTCCTGCTGCTGTTCTTCATCATCTGGTGCTTCGTCGACAACTTCCGCCGCCGTGATCACCAGGGCTGGCCAAGGCAGGGTGGACGGTGGTCATCCTGATCGTGCCGTTCTTCGGCGCCCTGATCTACATCATCGCCCGGCCCGCGGACGCGCAGCTGGCCGCCTGAGAGGCGGGCGCTCGGATCCGCCGGGCGTCGGCCCGTCCGGTGGGCGGCCCGTACCCCGGCACCCCAGTTTCGCTCGGCGGCCGCCGCTCGCTATCGTTCCGGCCCTCAGGGGAACGTGCAGGAGCCGGCAATGCAGAACCATCATCCCAAGATCGCCCAGCGGCCGGACCGGACATGGGTGGTCGAGTGCGCCCAGTGCCGCAACGACCTGGCCTCGACCGTCCCGATCGGCATCGGCATGCCGCTGCGGGACCGCGAGACGGCGGAGCGCCTCCGGGACAACCACGCCGCCCGGCCCGTGCGGGCCGTCGCCTCGTAAGACCTGCATGCCCGGCCCCGACGGAGGAGCCGGCACCGGGGCGTCGGGGGACGCCGGCGTGGTGACCAAGGTCAGCGCCCGCTCGGTGGGCGACACGGTGGGCCGCCTCTTGGAGCTGTTGGAGGCCAAGGGGGTCAAGGTCTTCGCCGTGATCGACCAGCAGGCGGAGGCCCGGGCCGTCGGGCTCGACCTGCGGGAGACCACCCTGGTGATCTTCGGGAACCCAGCGGCGGGAACCGGCGTCATGGTGGCCGCACCGCTGGCCGCGCTGGATCTGCCGCTGAAGGTGCTGGTCTGGGCCGAGCCCGAGCCAGGGCACCTTGGTCAGCTACACCGCCCCGGCCACGCTGGCCGACGCGCTACGGGCTCGGCCCCGACTCCGTGGCCGCCCTTGACGGTCATCGACGGGCTGACCGACGCGCTCGATCAGCCGCCTGAATCTCCGCGGCGCGGCCTGGGTCAGCCGAGGATCGGGACGGGCGTGGCGTACTCCAGCTCGAAGTAGCCACTGGGCGCACCCGGCACCTGCAGGGCGGCGGCCGCCGGCCCGATGTCGACTCCCGGCAGCCCGGGGAAGAGCGGGTCGTGGTGGCAGAAGGCGACCCGCCCGGCGCCCAGGCGCTGCACCTGCTCGAGCATGAAGTCGACCGAGGAGCCCTGGAAGGGCTCGCCGTCCACGTTGGGCCGGCCGCCCGAGCGAGAGCAGCGCGACATCGGGCCGCAGGCCGTCGAAGATGCCCCGCCAGTAGCCCGCGCTGCCGCTGACCAGCACGGAGCCGTTCGGCCGTCATGAGCAGGTAGGCCAGTTGCCCGCCGTCGTGGCGCGAGCACACCTCGTTCATGGCGATGAGGGCCGGCCCCGCCGGCGCCGGTGCGGCATCCATGGCGCCGAACAGCGTGCGCATGGTGGCGGCGCGGTCCTGGGCGCTGACGTCGAGGTCGCCGAGGCAGGCGACCGCGGTGTCGGCGTCGCTGTGGGCGAAGAGGCAGGAGTGCAGCGCGGGCAGCACGCGCACCCGCGTGGTCGGCCCGCACTGCACCGTCTCGCCGCCGGTCACGACCAGCAGCTGCTCCTCGGGCACGCCGCTGGCGCGCAGGCAGTGGGCCGACTCGGGCGAGGCCACCACCGTCGCCCCCGTGCGCAGCGCGATGGCGTCGGCGCCGTAGAGATGGTCGAAGTGGGCGTGGCTCACGAAGACGAAGTCGGCCTTGTCCACCTGCGGCGGTGCTGAGCCCGACCGGCTCGAGGCCGGGCAGGCGGTCGAGGTAGGCGTCGAAGAAGAGATGCAGGCCGGCATGGCGCAGCCGGAAGGTGGCGGTCCCGAACCACTCGAGTGTCGTGGGCGTCATGGTGCGCTCAGCCTGGCCACGGGTTGCTCGGCGACCTCGCCCGGGTGTCCGACGAGCTTGGCGGAGAACTTGACCGCCTTGACGGCGCTGGTGGCGCCGGTCTGCAGCGTGGCCCCGACGATGATCAGGATGACGCCCAGCCAGAACACGTAGGGCCAGCCCAGCATCAAGATGCCGAGGCGACCGAGCATGTAGGGCGGGGAGCAGACGACGGCGCCGACGGCGCCGCCGACCGCGGAGGCCGCCAGCGCGTCCCGACGCGACTTGGCCTTCTTCTCGACGCCGACGATGCGGGCGGGCACGGCGATGTAACAGAGCATCATGATGCCGACGACGATGCTCTGGCTGATGACGAAGGGCCAGTGGCCCCAGCGGGTGGCGATCAGGGCGGAGAAGGACAGCGCCAGGCCGATGGTGCAGCCCCAGGCCAGGATGCTCCGGAGGTGCTGGTTGGCCCAGGCTGAAGGCGGGGCGGATCTTGGGCTGGCCGGGCACCGAGATGGCGAAGGCGAAGACGCCGTTCAGGTAGAAGCTGGCTGCGGTGAGCGCGGTCACCCCGAGGATGCACGGGATCAGGAGCGGGCCGCGGATGACGTGGAACTGCCTCCCGTGCAGGACGTGGAGCTTGATGTCCAACATGGCGATCCAGATCCACATGGCGGGCATGATCTGCACCACGGCCAGGCGCCAGTTGGTGTAGAGGAGCTTCACGCCCTGGAACAGCATGAGGAAGGCACCGACGATCAGGGCGAGCGGCGCGAGCCAGCGCTTGCGCTGGCTGAGCTGGACCACCGCCTGCTCCACCGCCTTGTCGTCGCCCCGCCGGATGGCGTCGACGAGCCGCCCGATGAGCGCGCCCGACGCGCGGCCCGGCGGCGTGCGGCGCGGGGGTCGGCGGCGTCGGGGTCAGGAGGTCGCGGCGGACCCGGAGCCGTCCGTTGCGCTCCGGTCGTCGTGGTCCACCGTCACTGATCGCCCTTCATATCGGCCCACCTTCCGGACCACGGCGCCGTCGTCACGGCCCCCGACCACAGCTGCCGGCACCGCATCCGACTCTGTCATTGTGACGCCGGGTCCGAGGGCGGGGAAAGGGTCAAAGGGTACTCCCGCCAGGTCGCGGGATCCGCGCGTCGTCAACGCAAAACCCGGACAACACGGCGGCCGGCGCGCCAGGGACGCAAGTGGTCGTAGCCTCCCAGGCCGGAGCGATGACACGGCGACGTGTCCGGGGAGGTGGCCGAGCATGGCTGAGGACGAAGGGATCCGGCTGGCCGAACACCCAGTCTCGATCATTCCGCACAAGAGCGAGGCGGAGAGCCGGGCGATCGGCAAGGAGGCCCGGGCGACGGTGCCCCGGGCGAGCCACGCCACCTTCGAGCCGGCTCCGGACCGTCCCGACCCGGTGTCGCTGCTGGAGGAGCAGGCGACGACCAGGGTGCCCGAACTGGTGCCCATCCGCTACGGCCGGATGCTGGTCTCGCCCTTCACCTTCTTCCGTGGCGCCGCGCTCATCATGGCGTCGGACCTCTCGACGACGCCCACCTCGGGCCTCACGGCCCAGATCTGCGGTGACGCGCACCTCTCGAACTTCGGCGTCTTCGGCTCACCGGAGCGGCAGACTCGTCTTCGACTGCAACGACTTCGACGAGACGCACCCGGGGCCGTGGGAGTGGGACATCAAGCGCCTGGCGGCGAGCATCGTGGTGGCCGGCCGCAGCAGGGGCCACGCCAAGATCGGTGCGCGCCGACGCCGTCATCGGCGCTGGGCCAGGCCTACCGGGAGTCGATGCGCCAGATGGCGACCATGTCGAACCTGGAGGTCTGGTACTTCCACGTGGACGTGGCGGAGGTGATCGACGGCGCTGGAGTCCCAGGCGGCGGCCTCGGGCTCGAAGGCCCAGGCACGCATGGTCGCGACGGCGACCAAGGCGGTGGCAAAGGCGCGGACGAAGGACAGCATGAAGGCGCTCGACAAGTTGACCGAGGTCGTCGACGGAGAGCGCCGCATCATCAACGATCCTCCCGCTGCTCGTCCCGGCCGAAGAGGTCTTCTCCGAAATGGAGGCCGATCAATTCGACGACGATGTTCCGCGAGCTGCTGCGCCGGTACCGCCAGAGTCTGTCGACCGACCGCCGCCACCTGCTGGAGGAGTACAGCTTCAGCCAAATGGCCCGCAAGGTGGTCGGGGTGGGCAGCGTCGGCACCCGGGTCTGGGTGATCCTGATGCACGGCGCCGGCGCCGACGACGTCCTGTTCCTGCAGGCAAAGGAGGCCGAGGCGTCCGTGCTGGAGCGCTTCACCAAGAAGAGCGTGTACGGCAACCACGGGGCCCGGGTCGTCGCCGGCCAGCGTCTCATGCAGGCCAGCAGCGACATCTTCCTCGGCTGGCAGCGGACCGAGGGTCTCGACGGTGCAAGCCACGACTACTACGTGCGCCAACTGCAGGACTGGAAGGGCTCGATCGACACCGACACCATGGTCCCGCAGGGCCTGGAGGAATACGGGAAGCTGTGCGCCCTCACCTTGGCCCGCGCCCACGCCCGTTCGGGCGACCGCTTCGCCATGGCGGCCTACCTCGGCAACAGCAACACCTTCGAGAAGGCGCTGGCCAAGTTCGCCGAGTCCTATGCCGACCAGAACGAGCGGGACTACGAGGCGTTCGCCGCGGCCTGCAAGAGCGGCCGGCTCCACGCCGAAGAGGGGATGTAGCCGCACGCGGGGCACGCCGCCGCACGCCGGGTGGAATCGACCTGCTAAAAGTCCTGAGTGCCCACCCCCGGTTGCGGATGTGCGATGCTGAGCCGACCGCGCCACGTGGGCCCAGCCCCCGTCCGCTTCACCACATCACGAATGAAGGAGCCAGTCCATGCTTGCGACGAACTATCCGATCCTCGACATCTTCCTGACGACGCTGTACTTCTTCCTGTTCATCATCTGGATCTGGCTGCTGTTCATGGTGTTCATCGACATCTTCCGCAGCCACGACATGGGCGGCTGGGCCAAGGGGCTGTGGGTGATCTTCATCATCGTCATGCCCTACCTCGGCGTCCTGGTGTACCTCATCGCCCGGGGCGGCAAGATGCACGAGCGGGCCGCGCAACAGGCGGCCCGTGAGCAGAAGGCCTTCGACCAGTACGTCAAGCAGACGGCCGGGACGAGCAGCGAAGGCACCGCCGACCAGCTGGCGAAGCTGGCCGACCTCAAGTCACAAGGCGTGCTGACCGATGCCGAATTCGACGCGCAGAAGGCGAAGATCCTGGCCAGCTGAGGGCGAGCTCGCGCCGGCGAGCACCGGGCACGACATTTGAGAGATGATCTGCAGACGAGAAGAGGAGAGACCATGACGATCGGACCAGTCAGCTATACGGTGATCGCCTTCCCAGGCAATCAATTCAACGGCGACATCGCCCCGGAGATCGCCCGGTTGGTGGAGAGCCAGACCGTGCGCATCCTCGACCTCGTGTTCGTGGCCAAGGACGAGCAGGGCGATACCATCAGTCTCGAGTTCGACCAGATGGCCGAGCTGGCCGCCTTCAACGACATTGACGGTGACGTCGGCGGCCTCGTCAACGCCGAGGACCTCGACCACGTGGCCGCCAACCTGCCGGAAGGGAACTCCGCACTGGTGATCCTGTGGGAGGACCTCTGGGCCGTGCCGCTCGTCGAGGCGATCCGCGGGTCGGGTGGGGTGCTCATCGACAGCGCCCGGATTCCCAACGACCTCATTGAGGCGGCATTCGATGACCTGGCCAAGGCCTTGCAGAGCTGAGAAACACGAACCGAAGAGAGAAGGAGCACGACCATGCCAATGATGCGACGTCGTCCGGTCATGCGGACGGTCGGGAGGACGGCAGTGATCGCCGGTACGGCCACGGTGGTGGCCGGCGGCGTGAACCGTCACCAGCAGCAGAAGGCCGCCAACCAGCAGGCCGCTGCGGAACAGGCTGCCCCCGCGCCTGAGGCCGCGCCGCCCGCCGCGGCGGCGCCGGACTCCGACGACTTGATCAACAAGTTGAAGGAACTGGCCAACCTGAAGGATCAGGGAATCCTGACCCAAGCGGAGTTCGACAGCCAGAAGGCGAAGATCCTGGCCGAGATGTCCTGAAGGTCGGGCATCCCCCGCCAGCTTCCGCTGGTGGATCTGCGGGCAAGCGGCACCCTCCCGGGTGCCGCTTTTCGCGTCCCCGGCCTGCCCCGGGTCAGGACGTTCCGGGGTGTCCCGACACCGCGATCTGGACGTCCTCCTCGGGCCCGACGAGGGGCAGCCATTCCGACGAAACGGAGTGCGACCGGTTCGGGATCATGCGCCGGAGGCGGTAGGAACCCAGAAGCCTGCCACCCTGCGTCACGTCGAGACGGGGGCGGTCGAGAAAGACCCGTGTTCTGACCAGGATGGGCACATCCGCGTCCCCGCCCGGCCGGGCAACATTCGGGACCGCCCAGAGCAAGGGGTCGGCGACCCGGACGCGGACCGACGGACGCTCGGGCACGTCGCTCCTCTCCGTCGTGCAACCATGCAGCGGCGGCGCGGCCGACCGCAGCGGCCCGGCGCGCCACCACGTCCGCCGTCTCGGCCGGGTGGACGAGGTTGCCGGTCGCGAAGATCCCCGGTGTGGTCGTGCTGCCGTCGGCCTCACAGGCAGGGCCCCGCGTGCCCGGATCGATCGCGAGACCGCCCAGGCGGGCCAGCTCGTTGTCCGGAATGAAGTCCCCGGTGAAGACCACCACGTCGACCGTCACCGCACGCTCGACCCCGTCGGGTCCGCGCACGAGCACCCCGTCCAGTTTCTCGCGCCCGCTCACGCCGGTCACCGACGTCCCGGTCCAGACCGGCACGTGGAGGCCGGCGCGGGTCAGGAGGTCGAACGAGCGAAACGTCTGCGTCCCGGGGAGGTCCGTCACGAGGGCCAGAGGGTGGACTCCGGCGTCGCGCAGGGTCAGCACGGCCGAGTAAGAGACGTGCTCGGCGCCGACGATGAGGGCTCGCCCGCGCAGGGGCAGGTGGTGCCCATGGACCCACTGCTGGAGCTGCCCGGTCGTGAAGATGCCCGAAGGACGGGTCCCCGGGACCAGGCGGGCCGCCCGCGGGCGTTCCCGCGCGCCCGTGGCCAACACCACCACACGTGGGTCCACGATGCGCACGCCGTCCGGGCCGGTCACCTCGGCCCGGCGCGGCCCTGCCCATCCGGTGACCATGGAGCGGGTCCGGATGACCACGCCGCCGGCCTGGGCCCGCGCCACCCATCGGCGGGCGTAGGCCGGCCCGTTCAGGACGCGGTGGAGGTCGCGCAGGCCGAAACCGGTGTGCACGCACAAGCGGGGCGTCCCGCCCGCCTGGTCCTCGCGCTCGACGACCACGACGCGTCCCGCGCCGTGCGCCCTCAACTCGGTCGCTGCAGCCAGGCCGGCGGGGCCGGCGCCGACGACCAGCGCATCCACCGGCACGGCCGCGGGGCTCACCCGTTCACCGTCCAGCCAGCCGGGCCGTCATGGCCGCGCCACAGAAGAAGCCCTGACAGCGCCCATTGGCCGCCCGGGTCCGTCGGCGCAGGCCGCCGAGGTCGGTGGCGGGGACCGGCGAGGTCGAGCGCGTCGCGTACCTCTCCTTCGGTGACCCGCTCGCAGAAACACACGATGTGGCCGTAGGCCGGATCGGTCTCCACGCGCCCGGCGTCCTCGTACACCCTGGTGTCGCGCTCGCCCAGCGGCGGCATGACGGGGATCTCCGGCTCGCGCTCCGCCTCGGGCAGCGAGAGCCCGCCCGCACCCATCAGCGCGACCACGTGCTCGGCGATGGCCAGCGACGCGGTGAGTCCGGTGGACCGGATGCCACCGATGCAGGCGTAGCGCTCGGCCTCGTGGACGGTGATCTGGTAGTCGCGGTGCTCGGTGGCGGCGCGCACGCCGGCATAGGTCGCCGTGACCTCTTCGCCGACGAGGTCCGGAAGGATGCGCCCACCCGCCTCGAGCAACGCACGCAATCCCTCCGGCGTGGTGGCGGTGTCGTCGGGATCAGCGATGTCCTCGGCGGTCGGACCCAGCAGCACGTTGCCGTAGACGGTCGGCGCCACGAGCACGCCCTTCGTCCGCTCGCTGGGAACGGGCAGCACGATGGACGACACGAGCGAGCGCGCCAGCTTGTCGAAGACGATGAGCTGGCCACGCCGGGGCGCAATGGTGAACTCGTCGTGGCCGAACTGCCGGTTGAGCACGTCCGACCGGAGGCCGGCTGCGTTCACCACCCAGTCGGCGCGCACTGCTCCACTCCGGGTCTGCAAGAGCCAGCCGTCCGGCCCGTGCCCGACCTCGGTCACTTCCGTCTTGAGCCGGAGCTCGACCCCGGCACCGAGGGCTTCGGTGGCGAATGCGATGCTGGGGCTCCACGGGCAGATGATGGACTCGTCGGGGATGGCGACCGCTCCGGTCGCGCCTTCCTGCAGGTGCGGCTCGCGCCGGTAGAGCTCCTCGAGCGCCATGGCGGTGGCGCGCTCGTACCCGTTGGCTCGGGACGTGGCCAGTACGTCGTTCAGACGGGCCGCCTGCTCCGCATTCCAGGCGACCAGGACGGCGCCGGTCTTCTCCAGCGCGATGCCCGCCGCGGCGGCGTAGGCGGTCAGGAGCTGGTGCCCGCGCCGGACCAGAGTGGACTCGAGGCTTCCGGGCCGGGTGTCGAACCCGGTGTGCACGATGGCCGTGTTCGCCTTGGAGGTTCCGGTGCCGACGTCTTCGGCGCGTTCGAGCAGGACCGTGTCCAACCGGTAGCGCGCCAATTGGCGCGCAATGGCAGTGCCGACGACCCCGCCCCCGATGATGGCGACGTCGTAGCATCGATCGTCGGTCATGAGGACCCCGAGTCGGAGGGCCCAGACACACGAGTGACGGCGCGCTCGAATCGGGCCAGGCGCTCGACTGCCTCGGCGGCGTCGATGGTCGGCTCGTAGCGGGCCGACGAATCTTCTCGCCGGACGACGTCGTCGAGCGTCTGCCCTGATCCGGCGCCGAGGCGCGCCAGGGCGCCCACTCCCGCCGCCGTGGCGTGCGGCGAGGCGGCGACCTCGACCGGAACCTGGAGCAGGTCGGCCTGCAGCTGCATGAGCTCACGCGAACGGGTCAAACCGCCGTCCACCCGAAGCACTGTCAGTGGTCGACCGACATCGAACGCGGCGGCGCGGGCCAGCAGTGTCACCTGGGCCGCCAAGCCCTCCAAGGTGGCGCGGACCACGTGGGCAGGCTCCGTTGACGGGCCGATCCCTTCGATGCTGGCCAGGGCCTCGGGCCGCCACCATGGCGCGCCCAGTCCGCTGAGGGCGGGGACCACGGTGACCCCTCCGCTGTCCCGGACCGAACCGGCGACGGTGTCGACCTCCTCGGCGCGGCGGAGGAAGCCCCAACGCTGCAGCCAGGCGAAGGCCGCGCCGGCGGCATAGACCTGACCGTCAATGCAGTAGGACGCCTGCGCGCCAAGTTGCCAGGCCACCGAGACGGCCAACCCACCGGACGACGCAAGAGCCCGCGGCCCCGCGTTGGCCAGCAGGAAGGCACCGGTGCCGTAGGTGCATTTCGACTCGCCGGGCTCGAGGCAGTGCTGTCCGACCAGCGCCGCCTGCTGGTCGACGCTCAGTCCGGTCACCGGCAACGACGGGCCGAAGGCGTCGGTGAGGCCGATCTCCTGTGCACTGCCCACCACACTGGGAAGATCGGCGGGGTCCAGGCCGAAAGCCGCACACGCCTCGGCCGACCATGTCCGCTGCTCCAGGTCGAGCAAGAGCGTTCTCGATGCGGTCGTGACGTCGGTGACGTACGCGCCGGTGAGGCGGTGGAGCAGCCAGGAATCGCTCGTCGTCACGACGCCCTCGTTCGTGACGTTGCGGCGCAGCCAGGTCATCTTCGGTGCTGCGAAGTACGGATCGAGGGGAAGGCCGGTGGTGCGGGTCAGGTGCTCGGCGTCGCCGGCCAACTCCGCGCAGAGCGCAGCGGCGCGCCGGTCTTGCCAGGAGATGGCCGCAGTCAAGGGACGGCCCGTCCCGCGATCCCACGCCAACACGGTCTCACCCTGATTGGCGAATCCGATCGCGTCGACACCGCCGGCCGCCGATGCGATCGCGCCACGTCCGGCCCGGCAGACCGAATCCCACAGTTGTTCGGGGTCTTGTTCGACTCCTCCGCCCGTGACCGCGTACGGCGTCACGGCGGCCTCGACTGAGGACAGGATCTCGCCGTCGTCGCCGAAGACGACCGCCTTGGTCGCCGAGGTGCCCTGGTCGATGGCGAGGACTCTCACAGTGGGCGACCGTTGTCCGGTGCCGGATGGCTCTGCTTGTGGGGCCTAGGGCGGCGATTCCCGCACATTCGTCTCATCCTGACAGGCAGGAAGCGGCTCCGGACGGCCTCGGCACCACTATTCCCGTCACGCGATCAATGGGCTTGCTATCGTTTCCGCAACACCCGCTGCGGCTGGGTCCGTAGGGGCGGCCGAACAAGGGGGATGCACATGACCGAGGTTGTCGACGAGGTGGCCGGGGGCGGCGTCGGGACGCTGGACGCTGACGAGCAGAAACTTGCCGAAATGGGCTACAAGCAGGAGCTGAATCGCTCCTGGTCGAGCTTCTCCAACTTTGCCATCAGCTTCTCCATCATCTCCATCCTGGCCGGGTGTTTCACCACGTTCTACGCCGGCTGGAACGGCGGTGGCCCCGCGGCGATCGCCTGGGGATGGCCCATCTTGGCCGCACTCGTCCTCTGTATCGGCGTCTGCCTCTCCGAGTTGGTGTCCGCCTTCCCGACCTCGGGGGGCATCTACTGGTGGGCCTCCAAGCTCGGGGGCGTCAAGGCGGGTTACTACACCGGGTGGCTGAACCTCATCGGGCTCCTCGCCATTGTGGCGTCGGTCGGCTACGGGTGCGCGACGTTCCTGGACCTCACACTCGGCTTCCTCTTCCCCGGCAGTTACACCTCGGGGAACCTCGACACGATCTTCCTCTACTTCCTCGGCATCCTCGTCATTGCTGCATTGGTCAACATCTTCTCGAGCCACTTGCTGGGGATCTTCAACAACGTCTCGGTCTGGTGGCACGTGCTCGGCGCGGCCGCCATCGTGCTCATTCTGATCTTCCTGCCCCATCACCACGCCAGCGCCAGCATGGTCTTCACGTCGACCGTGAACAACACAGGTTTCTTCGGGGGGAAGACCAACGGATGGGGCTTCATCTTCATTGTGCTCCCAATCGGTGCCCTGCTCACGCAGTACACGATCACGGGGTACGACGCCTCTGCGCACCTGTCGGAGGAGACGCACTCGGCCGCCGACTCGGCCGCCAAGGGGATTTGGCGGGCGATCTTCTACTCGGCGATTGGCGGCTGGATCCTCCTGCTGTCGTTCCTGTTCGCCGTACAGAACGAGGCCGGCGTGACCAAGGGCGGCGGCGGTGTGGCGCTGATCTTCGCCCAAGCGCTCACCTCGCGCTGGGGTGGCACGGTCCTGCTCATCGCCACCGTCGGGCAGCTCTTCTGCACCATGGCGTGCATGACAAGTTGCACGCGGATGCTCTTTGCCTTTAGCCGTGACGGGGCGGTTCCCGGTAACAAGCTCTGGTCGAGGCTGAATTCCCGTCGTGTTCCGGTGTTCGGAGTGGTCGCGGTGGCCGTCATCGCCCTGATCCTGACGTCTCCTGCACTGATCAAGGTCAACGTCAACGGAGTAGCCGTGCCGGTGGCCTTCAACGCTGTCGTCTCCCTCGGTGTCATCGGCCTCTACTGGTGCTTCGCCGTGCCGATCTGGCACCGGTGGCGGATGGGTGACCGTTTCGAAGGCGGCAACTGGAGCCTCGGCTCGAAGTACAAGTGGTTGTCTGTCGTCGCCCTCCTCGACATCGTCCTCGTTTCGTTCATGGCTTTCCTGCCGAACGTGAACCTGGGCGTGCCATGGAATCCTGACTTCTCATGGAAGTTCGTCAACTACACGATCCTGGTCTTCCCAGCTGCTCTGATCGCGCTGTGGATCTACTGGCACGTGTCGGTCAAGAACTGGTTCACGGGGCCCAAGCAAACGATCGACGTCCTTCCGGAGACTCCCGCATCCTCACTGCCCTAAGCGGCGCACCCTTGCGGCAACTGTGAGCGCCGGCGAGAGCGCGGCGATCGAGCCCTCGCTGCTCGAACGCATTGCCGTGTTGCGCGGGCAGCCCTGTTCCGTCGAGCCCCTCCCCGGCGGCCTGACCAATCAGAACTACAAGGTCTCGACCCCGGACGGGATCTACGTGGTGCGACACTCGACCCCGTCCTCACCCGACGGGCTGCCCGTCGACCGCCAGGCCGAGTACGAGAACAGCGTCCGTGCCGCGGCCGCCGGCGTCGGCGCGCCCGTGATCGAATTCCTGCCGGATGACGGGATCCTCGTCATCGGTTTTCTCGAGGGAGAGACGCTGACGGACATGCATCTGCAGCGCCCGGGCATGGTGTCCCGGGTGGCGCAGGCCTGTCGACTGCTCCACGCAGGCGAGCGGTTCGTGAACCACTTCGACATGTTCGAGGTGCAGGCCGACTACCTCGGGCGGGTCCAGCGTCGCGGCTTTCGACTCCCTCCGGGCTACTTCGAGCACGCGGGGACCCTCGACAGGATCCGCGCCGCGCTCGCCGTCCGTCCCGTCACTCCTCGGCCGTGCCACAACGACCTGTTGGCCGCCAACTTCATCGACGACGGTCGAAAGATGTGGATCATCGACTACGAATACGCGGGCAACAACGACCCCTACTTCGAGCTCGGCAACATCTGGAGCGAGTGCCATCTGTCACTCGAGCAGCTGGAAGAGCTCGTCGAGGAATACGACGGGACTCCCTTGCGGAGTCACCTGGCGCGGGCTCGTCTGTGGGGTCTCATGTCCCAGTACGGCTGGACGCTGTGGGCGTCCATTCAGGACGGCACCAGCTCGATCGACTTCGATTTCTGGGACTGGGGTCTGGAGAAGTACGAGCGGGCCGAGGCCACGTTCGGCGGGCCCGAGCTCGAGCGTCTCCTGGCCGACGTCACCCGGGCAGACTGAGGCCCCGGTGGCGAGCGAAGGGACGACAGTGGAACCTGCACCGAGGGAGGGCGACCTGCCCGACCGGGCGCGCGTCGTGATCATCGGCGGTGGCGTCATCGGGACCTCCACGGCGTACCACCTGGCGCGTCTCGGGTGGACCGACGTCTTGTTGCTCGAGCAGGGTGAGCTGTCGTGCGGCACGACGTGGCACGCGGCGGGCCTGCTCGGCCAGCTCCGGGCGACCGAGTCCGGGACCCGCCTGGTGCAGTACTCGGCCCGCCTCTACGGCGAGCTCGAGGCCGAGACCGGTCTGGCGACGGGCCTCAAGCGGTGCGGTGGCGTGACGGTGGCGCGGACGCCCGAACGCTTGGTGCAGATCCGCCGCACCGCGGCGACGGCCGAGGCCTACGACCTCGAGTGCGAGCTGCTCACACCCGCCCAGGCGTTGGAGCGTTACCCGATCCTCGAGATCGGTGATGTCCTGGGTGCGCTCTGGCTGCCGGGCGACGCCACCGTCAACCCGGTGGACGTGACAGCATCCCTGGCCCGCGGAGCCCGGATGCGGGGCGTGCGCATTGCAGAGCACACCCGGGTCACCGACATCGTGACCGGCGACGGCCATGTCGCCGGAGTCGTCACGGATCGTGGAGCCGTCGAGGCCGACGTCGTGGTGAACTGCGCCGGGCAATGGGCGAAGGCGGTCGGCCTGCTCTGCGGCGTCGACGTGCCCCTCCACTCGGCCGAGCACTTCTACGTCGTGACCGAGGCCATGGAGGGTGTCCGCCCGGACCTGCCCATCCTGCGCGATCCTGACGGGTACACGTACATGAAGGAGGAGGTTGGCGGCCTCGTCGTCGGTGGCTTCGAGCCGACGGCCAAGCCGTGGGTCGCGCCGGATGCGTTGCCTCACCCCTTCGAGTTTCAGCTTCTTGAGGAGGACTGGGACCACTTCAGCGTGCTGATGGAGTCGGCCGTGCACCGGATTCCGGCTCTGCAGCACACCGGGCTCAAGAAGCTGTACAACGGCCCGGAGAGCTTCACGCCCGACAATCAATTCATCCTGGGCGAGGCCCCCGGCCTGCGGGGCTTCTTCGTCGGAGCCGGGTTCAACTCGGTCGGTATCGCCTCGGGCGGTGGCGCCGGACGGGCCTTGGCCGACTGGATCGTCGCCGGCGAGCCGACGAGTGACCTCGTGGCCGTGGACATACGGCGCTTCGCCCCGTTCAACGCCAACAACCGTTGGCTGCGGGACCGGGTGGGCGAGGTGCTCGGCCTGCACTATGCCGTGCCGTGGCCGAACCGGGAGCTGGCGACGGCCCGGCCGTTCCGCCGCTCACCGCTCCATCACCTGCTCACCGACAAAGGGGCGGTCTTCGGTTCCAAAATGGGATGGGAGCGGCCCAACGTCTTCGCCCCGATCGGTCGGCCCGCCGAGCTCGACTACACCTGGGGCCGGCCCGAGTGGCTGACCTGGTCGGCCGCCGAGCAGAGCGCGACGCGAGAGCGCGTGGCCGTGTTCGACGAGACGTCGTTCGGCAAGCTCCTCGTCGTCGGCCGGGACGCCGAGCAGGTGCTCCAGCGCCTCTGCACGGCCGACGTTTCGGTCGAGGCCGGCCGGGCCGTCTACACGGGCATGCTCAACGAGCGGGCGGGCTACGAAGCGGACGTCACCGTGACCCGGCTCGCGAAAGACCGGTATCTCCTCGTGACCAGCGCCGCATCGCCGGTGCGTGACGCCACGTGGATCGAACGGCACGCGCACGTGGGCGAGCACGTCTCGGTGGTCGACGTCTCTTCGGCCTACGCCGTCCTCGGCGTGATGGGGCCGGCGTCGCGCCAGCTCCTGGGCCGCCTCGGCTCGGCCGACTTGTCCGACGACGCGTTCCCCTTCTCGACAAGTCGGGAGATCGCCCTCGGGTACGCGACCGTGCGGGCGACCCGGATCACCTACGTGGGCGAGCTGGGCTGGGAGCTCTACGTCCCGACCGATTTTGCCGTGGGTGTCTACGAGGACCTCGTCACCGTCGGAGCCGACCTCGGCCTTGCCGACGCCGGGTACTACGCCATCAACAGTCTCCGCCTCGACAAGGGATACCGGGCCTTCGGTTCCGACCTCACGCCCGACTTCACGCCGCTCGAGGCAGGGTTGCGCTTCACCTGCAAGCTCAAGACCCCGATCGACTTCGTCGGCCGCGACGCTCTGGAGGCGGCCATTGCGGCCGGCCCGCGTCGTCGACTCGTCTCTCTTCGTGTCGGTGACCCCGACGCCATGCTCTGGGGCGGCGAGCTCGTCCTGCACGACGGCGCGCCGGCGGGGCAGGTGACCTCGGCGGCGTGGTCGGCCACGTCGGGGGCGGCCGTCGGTCTCGCCTATGTCTGGCGACAGGACCGTGGCCCGGTCACGGCAGAAGACGTGGCCACCGGAACATGGGAGGTGACCGTGGGCGCCACCGTGTCACCCATCGCCCTGCACACCGGGGCGC
Source organism: uncultured Acidimicrobiaceae bacterium (assembly GCA_963738135.1). GTDB lineage: Bacteria > Actinomycetota > Acidimicrobiia > Acidimicrobiales > RAAP-2 > Bog-473. The sequence continues at coordinate 469,515 of CAVTVK010000003.1, forward strand.
TCTACGACCCGACCTCAGCCCGGGTCCGGAGTTGAGCCGGCTTGCTTCTCCCTGGTGGACGCGCAGCACTGCGACGCGGAATCAATGGGTGTGTGCCCTGGAGCGAAGGACGGCGGCGTTTCCACCCCGACTTCAGGGGTAGGGCTCATGACGAGGGAGAGTGAGTGATGCAGAAGGACCGACAGGAACTGTTGCGTGTAGCGAGCAGGCGGGTGCGGCGAGGGAAGAGGACCACGGGCAGGATTGTGGCCTCCGCCCTCGGATTCGGAATGGCCTACTACTTCGACACAGAGAACGGGGAGCTGCGGCGTCGGCAGCTGCGGAAGACGGTGCAGCACGCGCTCAGTTCCGTGAAGGATGCGTGCGTGCCGAGTGCGGAGGATCCCCCCGTCTTCCATCCGGTCCTTCGGACCCACCGTGTCGGCGGGACGGTCGGTCGTGCCGGGGGGCCGGCCGCGGTTGCACGCTGACGCGGGGCGGCGCGAGCCTTTCGTCCCAGTTCAGGACTGTAATTTGCGCAACCAACGCTTCGGCCGCGCCCCTTGACCCGAGCCCTCCAGCCGAGATCTGCCCAGTAACGTAAGCCCGATGTGGCCGAACGACCGTGGTCCGAGGGCGACCGTGCGCCGCGCTGGCTCGCACTCGGTTGCGCGTGGCTGAACCCCTCGGGCCCGTGGCCGTGACCGAGTATGCCCGCCCGCAGACGGCTCCGGCTGCGGTGGAAGCCGAGAAGCCGTCCCGTGGCAGCTGGTGGTGGGTGCCCGGGGCCATCACGGTGATCACGATCGCCAGCGTGATCGTCGTCACCCTGTCGCAGCTGCACCCGAGCATGCTGCTCACGAACACGACCACCACGGGCGGCGACACGGGTGCGCACATCGCCATGCCCAAGTTCCTCGAGACCCTGGTCAGCCACGGCCACCTCACCGGATGGGATCCGGGCTGGTACGACGGATTCCCGCTCTACACGTTCTATTTCACGATCCCCGACATCTTCATCGCCATAGGCGGTTGGGTGATCCCCTACGGAGTGGCGTTCAAGCTGGGAACGATCCTCGGTTCGGTCCTGCTGCCGATCTGCGCCTGGGCCTGCGGCCGCTTCTTCCGTCTCCGGGCCCCTCTTCCCACACTGCTGGCTGCCGCCACCCTGCCGTTCCTGTTCGACTACACCTACACCATCTACGGCGGGAACCTCTTCTCGACGTTGGCCGGGGAATACGCCTATTCGTTCGGCCTCGCGCTGGCGGTGCTGTTTCTCGGGCTCTTCGCCTGCGCGGTCCGCGAAGGCAGGTACCGGGGCTGGGCCGCCATCGTCCTGGCGGGGACCGTCCTGTCGCACATCGTCCCGGGCATGTACGCATTGGGTGGCGCGGTCGTTCTCACCCTGGTCGAGCTGTTGCCGGCGCGCTGGGGGATCGGCGACTCGGCGCTGCATGTCTGGCGCGGGGACCGCACCGTGACTGCAGTGCCGCGGAGACGGACCTTGTGGTGGGCCGGCTCGACCGTCGGCATCGGGCTCCTGCTCTCGGGGTGGTGGCTGGCCCCCTTCGGGCTGGAGCACGCGTACTCGTCGTCGATGGGGTACACGAACGTCGAGGGTTGGGCCCAGTACTTCCCCGAAGCGGACGCCTGGGCGCTCCTCCTGGCGGGGATCGGTGTCATCGCCGCCGTCCTCACGCGCAGCCGGTTCGGCATCACCGTGACAGCGCTGGGCGTCGCCTCGGCGCTTGCCACCGCGCTCGACCCGCAGGGCAGCCTCTACAACGTCCGCCTGCTGCCGTTGTGGTTCATCTCCGTCTACTTCATGGCAGCCTGGTCCTTCGGCACGGGCTGCATCGCGTTGGCGACGGCATGGCGCCGGTCCCAGGACCAGCATCGGACACAACCGACGAGTGCGCCGACTGGTGGTCCGACACGCGCGCCGGCCCACGCGTCCGCGTCGGCGTGGGCCGAGGCGTCAGCCTCCGCGGCCGCGTGGGCGGAGGACGCGTCGTTCCTCCACCCCGAGGAACCGCCCCCCTTTGCACGCCACCTCGCGGCGGACTCCGGGGACTTCGAGGTGCCACGACAGCCCGCTGCCCGACGGTGGGGCCCGGCCGCCGTCAGTGGCGCCGTCCTCGGGCTCGTCGCCGTCATGGTGGCGGTCGTGCCGCCGTTCATCCTTCCGGCGTCGTCGCTGCCCGTCACAGTAGGGCCCAACGAGATCACGAACTGGTCCAATTTCAATTACGAGGGCTACGAGGGCCAGGCGTCGTACCCCGAATTCCACTCGCTCATGCAGACCATGTCGGCCGTCGGGGCCCGCTACGGCTGCGGTCGGGCCATGTGGGAGTACAGCGCCAGCGAGAACCGCTTCGGCACGCCCGAGGCGCTGATGCTCCTGCCCTACGAGACGAACGGTTGCATCGCTTCCATGGAAGGGCTCCTCTTCGAGTCCTCGGCGACGACGCCGTACCACTTCCTCAACCAAGCGGAGCTTTCCGCCGGGCCCTCCGAGCCCGAGGTCGGACTCCCGTACGGCTCTCTCAACGTGACTCTCGGGGTGCAGCACCTGCAATTGCTGGGGGTGAAGTACTTCATCGCCGAGACGCCCCAGGTCGAGCAGGAGGCCGCGGTCGATCCGAACCTGCAGCTCGTCGCCAAATCCGGCCCGTGGACCTACAACTACAGCGGCGCCAGCACCACGTCCACCTGGAACATCTACCTGGTCAAGGACTCGCCCCTCGTGACGCCGCTGGCCAACGACCCGGTCGTCCTCTCCGGGGTGAAGCCGGACCCCGCCAGCTGGCTCGGGAGCGCGACCGACGAGGGACCGGCGTTGCGTTGGTACGGCGACCCGAGCAAGTGGAACGTCGAGCTGGCCCAGAGCGGCCCCTCGGACTGGCCACGGGTCTCGGTGGCCGACACGGCGCCCCCCGTCAGACCCGCTGAGAGGACAACGGTGTCCGCGGTGGCGCAGACGAACTCGTCCATCAGTTTCCACGTTTCCCAGGTGGGGACCCCGGTGCTGGTCAAGGTCTCCTACTTCCCCAACTGGCACGTGAGCGGCGCCGACGGACCATGGCGCGTCACCCCGAACCTCATGGTCGTCGTGCCGACCAGCCACGACGTGCAGTTGACCTACGGCTCGTCGAACGCTGACATTCTCGGCCTCGTGGCCACGCTGGTCGGGCTGGGGGCACTGGTGGGGTTGTTCGTCGTGCCCACGGTCCGCGACTGGGGGCGGAGGCGGAAGGCGAGCCACACCTAGACAGAAAAGACAAAAAGTGTCTAGTGTGTACAGCCGATGACGGCGACGCTGGAGAGCACCAGCCCCCGGGTGGGCCCGAGTGCCCAGAGAGGCGCTGTCTTCAGTCCCATTGAGGAGCGGATCCTCGTCGCCGGGCTCGCCCTCATCGGGCGCCGAGGGGTCCGCCGGCTCGGGATGCGGGAGATCGCCGAGACGGCCGGCGTGTCCAGAGGCACCTTGTACCGCTACTTCCCCAGCAAGGAGCACGTCCTGGCCGCCGCCGCCGCCTACGACGCGCAGCGGTTCTCCGACGGGATCGACGAAGTCCTGTCGACGGCGCGCTCGCCGGAGGAGCGCATCACCTCGTTCATGGCCTACGCCTTCGACTTCATCCGCTCACACCCCTGCCGGCCGCTCTTCGAAACCGAGTCCGGGTTCGTCATGAGCTACCTGCTGGACCACTTGCCGTCGCTGCGGGCGGAGCTCGTGTCGCGACTCGGCGACGCACTCGACACCATGCCGGCGGTCGCCGCGGGCACCCTCGGCAAGGACCAGCTGGCCGACGTCATCGTCCGCCTCTTCGCTTCGAGCTGGATCATCCCCGAGACCGATGACGCCTCGCTCGTGCAAGCAGTCAACTGCATCCTGCAGATCAGTTCGAAGGAGACCACGAATGAGTGACACCGAAACTGCGGCCGCGTCCGACGCCGACGGCGGCGGCTACGGCGATGCCGGCCCGCTGGCCGGCATGGACGCCAGCATGGCGGCCAATCCGCAGCCGACCTACAAGATGCTCCGGGATTCCATGCCGGTGCTGTCCATGGACATTGGCTCGAGCCCCGGCGTCCTCCTGTCCCGCAAGGAGGATATCGACTTCGCCCTGCGTCATACCGAGATCTTCTCGTCGAACGTGGACGCCGTCGATCTCAAGAACAAGCGGCCCATGATCCCGCTCCAGATCGACCCGCCGGAGCACAAGAAGTTCCGCAAGCTGCTCGACCCGATCTTCGCCCCACGCAAGATGGCGGCCATGGATCAGGAGGTGGCGGACCTCGTCAACCACCACATCGATGGCTTCATCGACCGGGCCGAGGTCGACTTCGCCAAGGATTTCTCCATCCCCTTCCCCTCGGAGGTCTTCCTCACGCTCCTCGGCCTCCCGCTGGACGAGCTGGACACGTTCCTCACCATGAAGGACGGCATCATCCGGCCCGAGCACGTGACCGGGACGCACCAGGGGTCCCCGGAAGCGGGCGCGTACCAGCAGCAGATCGCCGACTCGGTCTACGAGTACTTCGAGAAGGTCCTCGACGAGCGCGAGAAGGAGCCGAGGGACGACCTCCTCTCGCACTTCCTCGGCGCCGAGGTCGATGGAGACCGGCTCTCCCGTGAGGACATCCTCGACATTTGCTTCCTGTTCCTCATCGCCGGGCTCGACACCGTCACGGCCACGCTCGACTGCATGTTCTCGTTCTTGGCACAGCACCCCGAACACCGGCGCCAGCTCGCCGAGAACCCCGACATCATTCCCAACGCCATCGAGGAGCTCCTGCGCTGGGAGACGCCGGTCATGATGGTGTCGCGCGTCGTGGTGGAGGACGCCGAGCTGGCGGGGTGCCCGGTGCACAAGGGCGATCACGCCATCGTCGTCATCGGCTCGGCCAACACCGACGAGACCGAGTTCCCCGACGCCCACGAGGTGCGCTTCGACCGCGAGGTCAACCGTCACATCGCCTTCGGCGGCGGCGTCCATCGCTGTCTCGGGTCCCACCTGGCCCGTCTGGAGCTGCGGGTCGCACTGCGGGAGTGGCACAAGCGGATCCCCGAGTACGAGATCGAGCCCGGCGCCGAGCTCGTCTACACGACGGGAATCCGTTCCATCGACCACTTCCCGATGCGCTTCACGGCGCGGGCGTAGGCGTCGGCGCGTCGACGCGGCGCCTGCCGCCGTCGGCCACGTGCTCGGTCCACTGGCCCTCGTGCCAGTAGCGCTGCTCGTGCCGGCCGGCCGGATCGGGGTACCAACCTGACGGGACGGCGTCACTGCTACCCGCGGGCGGCGGTGCAGGCCGATGGAGGCGGGCCGACCGGCTCAGCGCCGTGAGCTCGGCGACCAGCACGTCCGCCTCCTCCACCTCGCGGTCGCGGAACTCGGCCCGCGCCCGCTTCCCCGCCACGTCGACGTGGACGGTGGCCAGCCCGAGCGGTCGCTGCAGCGGCCCCTGCACCCGCCGGATGCTCTGTGTCTTCTCCAACGGGACCCAGGTGGTGGCCCGGTTGATGCGCCCCGTCACGCAGACGGCGTGCGTGGCGTCGTGGCCGGCCGACAGGAAGTGGAAGCTCAGCGGCGCCTTCAGCCGGGCCCGCCCCGGCGGCGCCGTGCGCACCGGATCGGGTGCGCCGAGGAGGCTGGCCAGCAGGTGCCAGGAGTCCTGTTGCGAGCCCACCGGCAGGAGCGCCTTGCGCACGACGCTCGTACCCTCACCGCGCTGGTTGCGCGCGGTCGCGCCGGCCACGTCGACCTCGAGCCGGCACCACCCGAACGGCCGCCACAGCAGTGGCTCGACCTGGCGGACCGCCTGGATCCGCGCGTAGGGAACGGTCTCGGAGATCGTCTGCAGCAGGCCGCGCCGGATGCGGACGCCCTCGGGCGCCTCGACGGCCACGAAGTTGTACTGGCCCGACAACCGGCGCCAGATCACGCCGGCCGCACTGAGGAGGTAGACGGCCAGGAAGCCCGCCACGCCGGCCGCCGTCTTCGGCTCGAACTGGTCGAGCACGGCCAGCGCGGCCACCGTCCCGACGACGACGATGGTGGCCAGTGACAGGAAGACGGAGGCCAGCAACCGGCCGATGTCCACGCTCGCCATCGGCAGCCCCGTGTTGCTCGACGCGGCCGCCTCGGTGTCGATGTGCCCCGCCAGCAGGCGGAGCCGGAGCTCCGCCGCCTGGGCTTCGGAGAGATAGGCCAGCTTGCCGTCGGTCGACCCCGATCCCGCCAGGCGGATGCGCAACTCGGAGACGCCGAGCAGGCGGGCCAGGAAGGGCCGTACGATGTCGACGGCCTGCACACGGGCCAGTGGGAGCCGGCGGGAGTCCTTCCGGATGAGGCCTGTCTCAATGCGCAGCGTGTCCCCTTCGAAGCGCCAGCGCGTCACCATCCAGTGGACGTAGCCGTAGACGGCGGAGAGCAGCGTGAACACCACGAGGTAGTCCCGTCTCGACCGTCCCGTTCTCCGCTCTCGAGTGGACGGCCGACACCAGCAGGAGCAGCACGAGGGCCGGGAACAGCCGGCCGATGCGCGCAATGGGCGTGAGCGGGTGCAGCCGCAACCAGGTCTCGTCGGGGAGCGGTGGGGCAGGTGCGCCATCGGGTGCGGCATCCTGTGCGGCATCGGGTGCGGACTCGGGTGCGGCGTCGGTCACATGCCCGCCGCCATCGACTCGCCCAGCTCGGTCAGCCTGTCCCGCAGGCGCGCCGCCTCGGCCTGCTCCAGCCCGGGAATGCGGGCGTCACTCGCCGCGGCGGCCGTGTGCAGCTTGACCGTCGACAGCTGGAAGAGCCGCTCGATCGGGCCCGGCCGTCACCTCGACGAACTGCATCCTTCCGTAGGGCACGACCGAAAGCCGCTGCACCATGACCCCGCGGGCGACGATGAGGTCCTCGTTGCGCTCCTGGTACCGCCAGGCCCGGAACCGACGGCGGAGGAACCACGCCCAGGGCAGGCCGAGGGCCAGCATGACGACGGCACTGATGATGCCCGGCAGCGGCCCGCCCGCCCACCAGAAGAACAGTCCGAAGAACGCGGCCAGCACGACCGAGATCGTCGCGGCCTCGGCCCGCCGCATGCGCCACAGACCCGGAGAGGGCCGGAGCCAGGGCTGATCGTCCCCCGTCCTCACGGGTACGACGTTAAAGGGAAGCACCCCGGCCTAGGGTGACATTTGTGACCGAGTTGCGCAGTTCTGAGACAAGAAAGTTGGCCATGGCCCTCGAGCCCGTCGCGGGCCAGGTGTACTTCTCGCCCGAGTGCCACGCCGCCTACGCGGCGCTCGGTTTCTCGTCCAGTCCCGGCGTCGCTGCCGAGCGGCGTGCAGTTCCCCGACGGCGCCGCCTATTTCACCAGCCGCGGCTCGGTCATGGGCCAGGTGCCCGGCGAGGTCGTGGCGGCCGCGTTCGCCGTCTTCAACCCCGAAGCGGTGGTCCCGGCGGTCCGGTTCGGCTGGAGCAAGGTGGACGCCGACACCATCTGCACGGCGCGCACGGACGGCGCGGTCGGGCAGCTGGTGCGCATCCTCGGGCCCGAGCCCGAGGGACTGGCGGAGGCGACGGCGCTGTTGGCCCGGGCGAACGAGCCGCTCCGGCCCGAGGGCAAGCCGCTCTTTTCCGGGCTGCAGAGCCTCGGCCTGCCCGGCGAGCCGATGGGTGACATGTGGCGCCTGGCCGACCAGCTGCGCGAGTACCGGGGCGACGCCCACACGGCGGCCTGGACGTCGGCCGGCCTCGATGCCACCGAGGTGGGACTGCTGACCGAGCTCTACTGGGGCCTGCCGATGCGCAGCTACATCCGCACCCGGGCCTGGTCGGACGAGCAGCTCGACTGCGGCGGAGGCCCGGTTGGTCGGAGCGGGGTCTGGTGGCGGACGGCGCCCTCACCGCCGAGGGGAGCGTGCGTCCGCGAGTCGGTGGAGGGCGCGACCGATGCCCAGTGCGAGGTCATGCTCGACGCGTTGGGCGACGGGTTCGATGCGCTCCTGGCGCTGCTCGTGCCCTGGGGCCACGCCATCCGGGACGCCGGGGGCTACCCGCCGCAGGGTCCGCACGACCTGGCCCCCATTCGCTGATGTTCAGGCGAGCGGCCGGTGCTCCGTGCCCTCGCCGGGCGTGATGAACAGGGCCGACCCCGGCTCGTGGACCCGGGCCGTGTGCCAGACGTTGGTGGGGTTGATCATGGCGTCACCCGGCCGCAGCTCGACCACGTGGTGCGCACCATCGATGTCCTGCACGACGTCGACGCGGCCCGACAGCAGGTAGACGATCTCTTCTCCGGCCGGGTGCCGTTCCCAGCCGTCCCAGGTGGCGTCCTGGGCAATGACGCAGACGAGGCGGCCTTCCTGCCCATCGCCTGCCGCCCGCCGCCGGTAGGCCTCGACGTACTCCGCCGACCACTCGAAGTCGGGCAGCGGGGTCGCGGTCGAACCCAGCCCGAGGTGGACGAAGGTGCGCGAGAGGTCGAACGGATCTTGGCCGCCGGCGCGTCATGACGTCAGTAGAGCGGCGACCAGGCCGCGCTGCGCAGCAGCCGGCTCTCCCAGCGGTCGCGCACCTCGAGGGCGTCGTGCAGCCAGGTCCCGGGGGCGGAAGCCTCGGGCGGCAGGTCGTGGCCCAGCATCCACATGACGGCCTTCGTGTTGACCACGCGCTGCCACAGGATCACCTCGGTCGTCTGGTGGGTCCCGAGGACGGGCTGGAAGGCCGCCTCGAGCTCGATCATGCCGATGCCCTCTTCCTTCTGGCTGCTCAGCGTGTGGTCGTAGAGCGTGCCCGCCTTGGCCAGGTAGGCCTGCAGCCCGCCCTTGAAGGGCCACGCCGTGTCCTCCATGAAGAGCGAGTTCTTGTGGGTCTCGCCGTTCACGGGCACGCGTGTTGAAGTCGATCTCCTGCAGCGGCGACCACGGCACCGGCCGGACGATCTTGCCCTCGTGCTCGTGGCGCATGGCGTCGACCTCCGAGGACCACTCGGCCAGGTCGCCGACGCGCACCCGCTCGGACAGCTCCTCCCACGCCGCCGCGTCGCGGCAGCCGGTGATGGTGACGACGGTGTAGGCCTGCCCGCTGCCGTGGGACAGGCGCAGGTACCAGAGCAGCCTGCTCCCGTCCGACTTGGCCAGCGCCGGGAGGTAGTGGTCCCGGTAGGCGTCGTCGAAGGCGTCCTCCTTGGCGCCGGCGACGCGGTGCACTTCATGCAGCAACAGCACGGTGTTTCCCCCTTTGCGGTAAGATCTCGTCTGCGAGTATCTGTGCTCTAGCGGGTGGTGGCGATGCCCCCGTCGACCGGAATGATCGCCCCGGTCAGGTAGGCCCCGGCCCGCGACGACAGGTAGATGGCGGCGCCCGCCATGTCGTCCGGGCGGCCGATGCGCCGCAGGGGCGCGCTCGCGGCGATCTGCTCGCCGAACGCCTCCAGCGTGGCGGCCATCATCTTGGACTCGAAGGGCCCCGGTGCGATGGCGTTCACCGTGATGGTGGGGGCCAGCCGCTTGGCCAGGTGGCGGGTCAGCTGGTGCACCGCCGCCTTGGAGGCCGAGTAGGCGTAGGTCTCGAGCGTGGGGACCCCGATGCCGTCGATGGAGCCGATGTTGATGACCCGCGCCGGCTCGTCCTGGCTGCCCGCCTTCTGCAGGAGCGGGACGAGGAACTTGGTCAGATGGAAGACGCCCTTGACGTTCAGGGAGAGCACGCGCTCGAAGGCCGCCTCGTCGTAGTCGGCCATGGGGGCGCCCCAGGTGGCGCCGGCGTTGTTGACGAGGATGTCGAGCGCAGTCCACCCGTCCGGCCATCTCTTCGGCCAGCCGGCGGCACTCGGACTCGTGGAGCCAGGTCGGCCGGGATCCCGATGCACGTGCCCTTCCGGGAGAGCTCCGCGGCCACCTCGGCGACCACGTCGGCCTTGCGTGACGAGATGTACACCGTGGCGCCGGCGTCGACGAAGCCCTCGGCGATCATCTTGCCGATGCCCCGGGTGCCTCCGGTGACGAGCGCCGTCTTTCCCGCGATGGAGAAGAGGTCGGAGGCGGTCATCGGCCCATTGTGCCCGCCGCGGGTCACGGCGCGGCCAATGCCAGCGCGCTGCGCACCAGGACACTGGCCCCGACCCGCAGGGACTCGTCCTCGACGAGGAAGGTCGGGCTGTGGTGCATCCCGCTCGAGCCGTCGGCCGCCCCGCCGCCGACGAAGAAGTAGCAGCCCGGCAGGTGGCGCAGGAACTCGCTGACGTCGTCGCTCGGCGCCACCGGTGGCATGCGGAAGACCTGGTCGGGGCCGAGCACGACGCTCGCCTCGGCCTCCACCAGGGCGGTGGCCTCGGCGTCGTTGACCACGGCGCGGGTGTGCTCGGGCACCTCGAGCTCCACGTGCACGCCCTGGTCGTCGCCCACCCGGTCGCACAGGTCCTGCAGGCGGACGAGGGCCTCCTCGTGCTGGGCCTCGGTGAAGGTGCGCAGCGTCCCGGTGACCCGGGCCGAGGTCGGCACCACGTTGACCGCCGTGCCGGCGTGCATCGTGCCGGCACTGCACACGCAGTCGGTCTCCTCGTAGCGCAGGCCCGAGGCCACCTCGCCCAGGCGGGCTCACCAGCTCCGCCGTGGCCCGGATGACGTCGCCCGTGCGCCGAGGGCATGGCGCCGTGCCCGCCCGGTCCGGTCAGCGTGATGCGCAGGGAGTTGGCCTCGGACATGGCGATGCCGGCGCGCAGGGCGACGAAGCCCGAGGGCACCTGCGAGGTGACGTGGAACCCGACGAGGCGCGCGCCCTCCATGGCGGTCAGGGCGCCGCGCTCGAGCATCGCCTTGGCGCCGCAGAGCGCCTCCTCGGCCGGCTGGAAGAGGAAGATGTAGCGGCCCGGGAGATCGTCACGGCGCGCCGCCAGCAGCGAGGCGGCACCGAGCATGGAAGCCACGTGGACGTCGTGGCCGCAGGCGTGCATGACGCCTTCGACCTCGGAGTGGACGGCGCGGGCCTCGTCCTCCTGCACCGGCAGGCCGTCGATGTCGCCCCGCAGGACGACGCTGCGCCCCGGCCGCCCGCCCTCCATGGTGAAGATGCCACCCGTCTCGGTGGTCCGCAGCGTCTCGGGGATCCCGAGCGACGCCATGTGGTCGCGGATCAGCGCCGTCGTCTCGTGTTCGGCGAACGCCAGCTCGGGCCGGCGGTGCAGCGCCCGCCGCAGGTCGACCATGTCGTCGAACACGGCATCGGCCGGGGCCGGGCCGAACAGGTCCGTCACGTCACCGGCTCAGCAGGTCGCGGGCGATGTGGGTCACCTGGATCTCGTCGGTGCCGGCGTAGATCTGGAACACCTTGGCGTCGCGGGCCAGCTGCTCCACCCGGAACTCGGACATGTAGCCGTTGCCGCCGAAGAGCTGCACGGCCTCCATGGCGACCTCCGAGGCGGCCTGGGCCGAGTACAGCTTCATGGCCGACGCCTCGGCCAGCGTGAGGCTCTTGCCGGCCGAGCTCATCTCGATGTGCCGGAACACGAGGTTCTCCACGTTGAGACGGGCGATCTCCATGCGGGCCAGCTTCAGCTGAATGAGTTGGAACTCCGCAATGGGCCGCTCCCACAGGAGGCGGTCCTTGGCGTACTGCACCGAGAGCTTCAGGCACTCTTCGATGAGGCCGAGCGACATGGCGGCGACACCGGCCCGCTCGGTGACGAAGTTCCCCTTGGCGCTGTCGCGCCCCTCGTTCCCGCCCTTGCCCTCGGTCTCGCCGAGCAGGCGGTCCTTGCCGACGCGCACGTCGGTGAGGAAGAGCTCGCCCGTCGGCGAGGAGTGCAGGCCCATCTTGCGGAAGGGCTTGGACTGCTCGAGCCCGGGCATGCCGCGGTCGAGGATGAAGGTCAGGACGGGGCGCTGGCGCAGCGGCGTGTCGCCGCCGTCGTCGAGCTTGGCGTAGAAGACGATGGTGTCGGCGTAGGGGCCGTTGGTGATGAACGTCTTGTTCCCGTTGAGGACGTACTCGTCGCCGTCGCGCAGGGCCGACGACTTCATGCCGCCGAGGGCGTCGGAGCCCGAGTCGGGCTCGGTGATGGCCCACGCGCCGACCTTGTCCAGCGTCAGCAGGTCGAGGCCCCAGCGCTCCATCTGGGCCGGGGTGCCGCCCTTCATGATGGTGCCGCCGGCCAGGCCGGTGCTGACCCCGAGGGCGGTCACGATGCCGGGGCAGTAGTGGCACAGCTCGATGATGGGGATGAGGGTCAGGGCGGCGTTGCCGCCGCCCTCGGACCGCTCGGGCGCCGCCGCACCCGACGTCTTGCGGTCCAGCGCCCGCTTGAAGGAGTCCCGCGCCAGGGCGTCGAGCCCGAAGGTGCGGTAGAGCTTGCGGATCACCTCGTAGGGCGGGGTGTCGCCGTGCTCGAGCTCCTCGACGTTCGGCTTGACCTCTTCCTCGACGAACCGGCGCACCGCGTCGCGGATCGCCAGCTGCTCTTCCGACCACTCGAACATGTCGTGCCTCCCTGCGGACCGTTGCCCGCCGCCGGCGCCGACCCTACCGGTCGGGCCCTAGGCGTCGGCGATCTTGCGCAGCGTGTTGCTGTCGGTGTGGATCACCTCTTCGGGCAGCCGGGCGTGCTTGATCACCGTCGTCTCGCGTGTAGGTGAACTCGTCGTCCACGCTGGTGTCGATCGTCACCTCGTAGCGGATGGCCTGGGCGTTCTTGTCCAGCCAGTTGTTGGAGAGGATCCCGTAGGTCTGGCTGCCCACGCTGGCGTGCAGGGTGAACTTGGTGTCGTCGGCTCCCACCACGGCGCCGGCCACGATGGCCGACCCACGCGGGATCAGGAAGCAGCGGACCACCTCGCTGTCGCGGGCGTCCCACATCCAGTAGCCGACCTCGGTGTGGAAGGGGCTCTCCTCCTCGCCGCGCCAGGCCGCCATGCGGTAGTCGAGGCCGTAGAGCACCTGGCTCCCGTTCTCCACCGGCCCGAAGGGCTTGAAGTCGATGTGCTCGCGGTACGGGGTCAGGCCGATCTTGCCGTCCTGGTTGGCGTAGGCGACGTCCTCGCCCTTCTCGCCCTCCCAGATGCCCGCCAGGCGGGCCAGCGGCCCCCATTCAGGTCCTGCGCTCAACGCTCGGTCCTCCTTGTCGCTCCGGTGGTGCTGCAACTGCGGGGCCACCTTAGAAGGTCGGCGACGGCGGCAGAAACCCGTGGGCCCGCCGCCGGGTCGTGGGAGGGAGGGCGCGGTGGCTAGTGCGGCGGCAGGGTGCCGAGGTCGGGCTCCTGGCCCGGCACCTCCTCCGCCGTGGCGGCGGGCGCCGTGGGAGAGGGCACGTTGGTCACGCTGCGAAAGCGGGTGAAGAAGCCACGCCCGCCCTGGGGGGCGCTCTCGGAGTGGCGCTGGGTGCGGGCCACGACGACGCGGCTCGCCACCAGCAGGAGGAGGACGATGACGATCAGGATCAACGCGGCGTCGTAGGAGAGGTAGTGCTTCTGCACCGACGGGTCGTTGTAGAACGTGAACACCACGTAGGTCAGGTACGGGAACTGCGCGTGCGTCAGCGAGTGCGGCAGCGTGTTGGAGAACCCGGCCGTGTAGATGAGCGGGCGCCGTCTCGCCGCAGGCGATGGCCAGGGCGAGGAGAAGCCCGGTGGCGATGCCGGGCAGGGCGCTCTTGAGCACGACCTTGCGCAGGCCGTAGCCGGCCGACATGCCCAGCGCGGCCGCACCTTCCCGGTAGCCCGTCGGCACCTGGCGCAGCGAGTTCTCGGTCGTCTTGGCGATGTAGGGGATCACCATGATGGAGAGGATGATCAGCGCCGAGGCCAGCGAGAAGCCCCAGTGCGAGCCCGACGACGAGCGCCACGTAGCCGACGTAGCCGAGCACGATGGAGGGAAAGCCCGACAGGATGTCCGAGGCGGTGCGGAGCGGGCCGCTGAGCCGGCCGCCGATCTTCTTCGGCTGGGTGAACTCGGCGAGGTGGATGCCCGCCAGCACGCCGATGGTGCCGGCGATGATGAAGACGCCCACCATGAGGATCAGGGTGCCCAGAATCTGGTCGCGCAGGCCGCCCCCGGTCGGGGTGAGCTGGGTCCACAGGACGCTCCACTGCCAGTGCGACCAGGCCCGGGTGAGGACGCCCAGCAGCAGCCAGGCGGCCGGCGCCATGATCAGCACCAGCGCCAGGTAGGTGAGGACCCGCCAGGTGACGGTCGAGACGCGCCGGCGGCGCGTGGTGGGCGCCGCCGGCCAGCGTCGTGGACGCCATCAGGCGCCGCCCGACCGGAGCACCCACGCGCCCCGTCCGCTTGATGATCATGCGTGCGAGCAGGTTGACCCCGACCGAAATGACGGCCAGCACGAGGGCCAGCTCGGCCAGCGTGGCCACGGCGAAGCCGGTGCCGTCGGTGAGGGCGCCGTCGAGCTGGGTGAGGATGGTGGCGGCCACCGTGGTGAAGGGCAGGTAGATCGTCGGCGGGATGTGCAGCGAGGCGCCGCCGATCATGGCGATGGCGATGGTCTCGCCCAGGGCCCGGCCGAGGCCGAGCACGGTGGCGCCGATGATGCCGGAGCGCACCCACGGGAGCGTCACCTTGTTCGCCACCTCCCAGTCGGTCATGCCGAGCGCGGACGCCCCCTCCTTGGGGAGCGGGGGCACCTGCTGGAAGAGGTCGCGGGTGGTCGAGGCGATGATCGGGACGATCATGAGGGCGAGCACGATGCCCGCCGCCAGGAGGCCCTCGCCGGTGCCGGTCGGGTTCCGGAAGTACCGCAGCACCGGGACGTCGGGCATGTTGTTGGCGATGAGCGGGAAGACGTTCTTGGCCAGCCACGGGCCGAAGGTGAGGATGCCCCACAGGCCGATGACCACGCTCGGGATGCCGGCCAGGATCTCGATGGTGAAGCCCAGGGGCTTCGAAATCCAGGTGGGCATCCGCTCGGTCAGCGCGAAGGCGGCGCCGATGGAGAGCGGCACCGCAATGACGATGGCGATGAGGGAGGAGACGACCGTCCCCCAGATGATGGCCCAGGCGCCGAATTGCGCCCCCTGCGGATGGGCCACACCGTTGGTGTGGACGATGGCGCCGTAGCCGTTGCCGTACGTCCAGTTGCGCCCGTAGAGGAAGTACCAGCCGTTGACCTGGATGGCCGGCCATGCCTTGACGGCCAGCACCGAGACGGCGAAGACGAGTGCGGCCAGCGGCAAGCAGGACGGCGATCCAGGCCGAGCTGCGCCAGGCGTGCTCCTCGTTGCGGCGGGCGAAGTCCAGCACCCGCCGGGGCAGCGGGGGCTTGCCCGTCGAACCCGCTTGCGGCGTGGCGGGGACACGCCCCGCCACGCCGCCGACGGTTGCCATTGCTACTTGATGCTCAGGATCTGCTTGACCGACTGCGCCGCGACCTTGGTCGGCAGCGGCAGGAAGTCAACCTGCGACAGGTACGTGCTCGCCGAGCCCTGCTTGGGGTTGATCGCCCACTCCAGCACGGACCGGATGTTCTTGGCGTCCGAGGAGGACGACTGGTCGTTCGACACGATGGCGTACTCGTAGTTGATGATCGGGTAGCCGCCGCTGATGGGGCCGTAGATGAGGGAGATGGTCCCGTTGGCCGGGGTCTTCTTCACGAAGCCGGCGGCCTCGGCGGCGATGGCCGTCTGCGTCGGCAGGACGTACTGGCCCTTGGCGTTGCCGAGTGCGGCATAGCCGAGACCGGCCTGCAGGACCTGCGTCTGGTAGCTGATGCCGACGTAGGCGACGCAGCCCGGCGTGGCCTTGCAGCCCGAGACCATGCCCGAGTTGCCGCTCTCGCCGAGCGCGCCCGGCGCGTTCGGCCACGGGACGGTCGTGTTGAAGCCGATCTTGGCACCCCAGCCCGACGGGTCGGCCTTGGACAGGTAGGTGGTGAACAGGAACGTGTCACCGCTGCTGTCCGACCGGTGCAACGTGACGATCGGCAGGTTGGGCAGCGTCACCCCGGGGTTGGCGCTGGCGATCTGCGAGGCGTTCCAGTTGGTGACGGTGCCCGAGTAGATCTGCGACAGCAGCTTCCCGCTCAGCTTCAGGTGCGCCGTGATGCCCGGCACGTTGTAGGCCACGATCTGGGCCGAAATCGCCAGCGGGATGTTCTTCAGGTGCGGGCTGGCCTGGCACGTTGGCCGGCGACAGGTAGGCGTCCGAGGCGCCGACGTTGATCGTCCCGTTCGTGGCATCCGAGATGCCCGTGCCGGAGCCCGTCCCCGCCGTCTGAATCGAGGTGTTCGAGTACTTCTCGTTGTACCCGCTCGCCCACAGGTTGAAGAGCGGGTAGAGCAGGGTGCTCCCGGTCTCCGTCACCTGGCCGCCGGCCGGCTTCTCCACGCCGCCGGAAGGCAGCTTGGCGGCGGCACCAGCGGCCGTGCTGAGGACGACCGAGCTCAGCGCGAGCCCCGCCGCCGTCAGAGCGGCGATCACTCCTCGCCGCAGTCGCGTCGCTCTCATCAGTTTTGTCACAGGTTCTCTCCTTGTGATGGTGGTTTGGTTGGTGTTGCTCTGGGTGAGTCGGTTGATGCGGCTGTGTGATGTGCACTGGACCCCACCCCGCACAGAGTCCGGAACTTGCCGCCTAGCCCATCCGCCCCGTGACGTAGCGCTCGGTGTCCGGATGCGACGGCCTGTTGAACAGGTCGTCGGTCGCTCCGTACTCGACGAGCGCCCCCTGGTAGAAGAACATCGTCTGGTGTGACACCCGCATGGCCTGGCCGAGGTTGTGGGTCACCACGATCAAGGTCAGCGCGGGTGCCAGTGTCTTGAGCAGTGCCTCAATCGACTCCGTCGTGACGGGGTCGAGCGACGAGGTCGGCTCGTCGAGCAGCAGGACCTCCGGCCCCACGGCGAGGGCACGGGCCAGGCAGAGCAGCTGTTGCTGCCCGCCCGACAACCGGAACGGCGAGTCGTTGAGACGGTCCTTGACGGCGTCCCACAAGCCGACCTCGGTCAGCCGGCGTTCGCACACCACGTCGAGCTGCTTGCCCTTGGCGATGCGGTGCGCCTTGACGCCGGCGACCACGTTGTCCTTGATCGACATCGGGAACGGGTTCGGCCGCTGGAACAACATGCCGACCCGCCGGCGCAGCGTCAACAGGTCCACGTGCTGCGCCCACAGGCTCTCGTCGTCGAGGGTGACGTCCCCTTCGCGCGTGAAGCCGGGCACGCGGTCGTTCATCCGGTTGAGCGTGCGCAAGAAGGTGGACTTGCCCGAGCCGGTCGGCCCGATCAGCGCCGTGATGGAGCCGCGCTTGAGGTCGACGTTGACGTCGTTGAGGACGATGCGGCCCGAGAAGCCGAGGTTCAGGTTGACCGAGCGCATGACGCACTCGGGCCGGGCGGCATCGGGATCGAGGGCCTGCAGCGCCTTGTCGACATCGGACTGCGCCGCAGTCGTAACGGGATTGAGACTTGCCTGGGTGATCTCTCCGTCGGCCACTGCCAGGAACGTAGTCAGGCAAGGTGAACGTCAAGCAACAGGAGCGCTACCCCGAGGTGAACAGTTGGTGTGTTCGTGTTACAGCACGTCAGCTGGGATTCAGCTCGAGGTGGTTCAGCCCCGGAATGCCCCTGCTCCCTGGGCGGCGGCGCCCAACACCTCTTCGATGTGCCGCGGCGATCGCCACCACAATGCCGGGCGCCCAGGCGATGACGGCCAGGCAGGCGAGTGCGGCCGGCATCGACACGACGAGCGCCGGCACCCGTGGAGAAGAGGGCGCAGGCACCGGCCCCGGTGGTCAGCACGCTCGTGAGGAGCCAGGCGATCCACCAGTGCAGGACGCGGGTCCGCTGCGGATGTCCCGCGCGGGAGGCAGTCGCGCACGGCGGCGTACGGGCATCCAGAGGTTGACGACGGGAACGAACCACGAGCCGACGCCCCAGGCCGGCGAGTGGCGCGACGGGATGCCCAGGGCCCGCCCGGCCGTGGCGGCCTTGTGCTGCCACATGCAGGCGAAGATCACCGCCACGACCGTGAGCACGCCGACGAGGAGCCCGAGCGGCGTCAGGGCGTTGCTCTGCGCGTGGTACGGGCGGCGGCGTGATGCCGTTCTGCGCATCGTGCCAGTCGATCCGGAACTGGTGGCCGGCGGCGCGCAGCTGGTCCGCGTTCACCCGTTGCAGCAGGAGGGTGACGAGGAAGTAGACGCCCGGCATGCGCCACGGCGAAGCGGGCCAGCGGCACCCGCCGGCGCTCTTCGTCGACGCGCTGGGTCGCGCTGTGCGAGCTGAGCCGCTCCGAGGCCGCGGCCCACGGCGCCATCGGCGCGGGCGCGTGCCTGGGGCGGTGCCGCGCTCGCCCAGGGCGGCGGCGGTGGCTGCTGGGGCAGCACGGTGGCCTCCGTCCAGGCGTAGCCGTCCCACCAGCGCTGACCCGGGCCGCCGGCCGGGTCCTGGTACCACCCCGGCGGCGCGCCGGGATAGCCGCTGTGCTCGCTCACCTCTCCATCCTGTCAAAGCTGGCGGGTGGTTCCGTGCCGGGCCCCGCCGGCGTCGCGCTCCTAGAGCAGGACCGCGGCCATCTCCTCGAGCGCAGCGATGTGGGCGTCGGTGTCAGGGAGGTCCGCGTGCATCGTGTTCAGCGACAGGTGGCTCGCCCCCGCCGCCTGCCAGCGCCGGGCGTGCTCGGCGATCTTGTCGTGGTCGCGGACCGAGTACTCGAGGCGGCCCTCGAACTGCAGGTTCGACACGTCGCGCCCGACCTCCGCCGCGCCCTCGCGGATGTGCTCGAGCGCGGCATCGAGGCCGCCGCCGGGCCGGACCATGGGGAACCAGCCGTCGGCGATGCGTCCCACCCGGCGCAACGCGGCCGGGGCGTGGCCGCCGATCCAGATCGGGATCGGCCGCTGCAGCGGCGGCGGAGCGATCCCCGACGCCCGGATGTGGTGGTACCGGCCGTCGATGGTGACGCTCCACTCGGTCCACAGGGCGCGGAGCACGGTCACCTGCTCCTCCAGAATGGCGGCCCGCTCCTCGAACGGCACGCCGAGCGCGTCGTACTCGAGCTTGTTCCAGCCGATGCCGAGCCCGAGCCGGAACCGCCCGCCGCAGAGCAGGTCGAGCTCGGCCGCCTGCTTGGCCAGCAGCGCGGTCTGGCGTTGCGGCCCGATGAGGATGGAGGTGGCGAAGGCGAGGTCGGTGAAGCCGGCGACATAGGCGAACATCAGCAGCGGTTCGCGGAAGGTGGTGTCGATGGTGTACGGGCCACCGAGATCCCCGAGCACCGCCGTGTCGCCGCCGAGCACGTGGTCGTAGGCCGCCAGGTGGGTGTAGCCCAGGTCGGCCACGGCCTGCCCGATGGCGCGCACGGCACCGCGGTCGCCGCCGGCTTCGGCCTGGGGAAAGATGACACCGATATCCATGCGATCCAGTCTGCCCCGTCCGCCGGCGGCGTCGCGGGCCGCGGCTGTCCCGGCCCGGTGTGCCGGCCCCGCACCGGCCCCGGCGTCAACAGTGCCGGTTAACTTGAGCCGATGAAACTCCGCATCTTCGTCGAGCCCCAGCAGGGCGCCTCCTACGAGCAGCAGCTGCGGATGGCGCAGGCGGCCGAGTCGGCGGGCTTCGACGCCTTCTTCCGCTCCGACCACTTCCTGACCATGGGCGGCGACGGTCTGCCCGGGCCGACCGACGCCTGGTTGACGCTGGCCGGCATTGCCCGCGAGACCGACCGGATCCGTCTGGGCACCATGGTGACCTCGGCGCACGTTCCGCCTGCCGGGGTTGCTCGCCGTTCAGGTGGCGCAGGTCGACGACATGAGTGGCGGCCGGGCCGAGCTCGGCCTCGGCGCCGGTTGGTACGACGGCGAGCACACCGCCTACGGCGTGCCGTTCCCGCCGCTGGGCGAGCGCTTCGAGCGGCTGGAGGAGCAGTTCGCCATCATCACGGGGCTGTGGGACACGCCGGTCGGCGAGACGTTCGACTTCGACGGCGCGGCACTATCAATTGGAGGACAGCCCGGCCCTGCCCAAGCCGGTGCAGCAGCCGCACCCGCCGCTCATCGTGGGAGGGGGAGGCGCCAAGCGCACGCCGCGCCTCGCCGCCACCTATGCCGACGAGTTCAACCTCCCCTTCTCGTCGCTCGCCGACACCGAGGCGCAGTTCGGCCGGGTGCGCGCCGCCTGCACCGACCGGGACGTGACCCCGGCACCCTGCGGCTGTCGGCGGCCCAGGCCGTCTGCTGCGGCGCCAACGACGCCGAGGTGGAGCGGCGCGCCGCCAACATCGGTCGCAAGGCGGAGGACCTGCGGGCCCACGGCCTCGCCGGCACGCCGGACGAGGTGGTGGCGGGGCTGCAGGCGTTCGCAGCCATCGGCGCCGAGTCGGTCTATCTGCAGGTGCTCGACCTCAATGACCTCGAGCACATCGACCTCCTCGCCGAGGACGTGCTCCCCCGAGTCGCCTGACCAGGGCCGCGCGCCTGCCGCGCCGCCGGGCCCAGAGCCCCGATCGGCGCGGCGGCGTCGCTCGGTACGCTGAGATCCGGCCGGGCCGGCCTGCTGAGTCGCCCGGGCGGAAGCCGAGCGAGCAACGGGGAGGCTGACATGACCATCACGAGCCGGGGGGCGGTGGCCCCGACCAGTGATCAGGCCGCGGCGGGCAGCGCAACGTCGGCACCGGTAGCAACCGCTCGACACCAACGCGCTCGATGCCGTCGTGAACGAGGTGGCGGATCACGCCGTCAGCTGGGCCACGACCGCCGCCGCCGCCCGCGCCGATCTGTTGCAGCAGGTCATCACCGACACCATGGCGGCGTCGGACGACTGGCTGGCGGCGGCCGGAGCGGCCAAGGGCTTGAGGCCGGGCACGACCGAGGCGGGGGAGGAACTGTCCACCGGCATCGGGACGTTCGTGCGCATGGCCCGCCTGCTCCGCGATGCGCTGCGCGACATCGCCAAGGACGGCAAGCCGTCGTTCGCCGGGCCGGTGCGCCAGGCGGCGGACGGTCGCCTGCGGGTGCAGGTCTTCCCGGCCGGCGCCTTCGACCGGATCACCTTTCCCCAGACGACCGCCGAGATCTACATGCAGCCGGCCGTCACCCGGGACGACACTCGTGGCCGGGCAGGCCGCCGCCTACGCCGATCCCCTCGCCCACGCCGGCACGGCGCTGGTCCTGGCCGCCGGCAACGTGGCGTCGCTCGGGCCGCGTGATGTCCTCTCCAAGCTCTTCGTCGAGGGCAAGGTCGTCGTGATGAAGGCCAATCCCGTGAACGACTACCTGGTGCCGTACTGGCGTCGCGCCCTGGCCGCGCTCCTCGATGCCGGTGTCCTGCGCATCGTCGACGGCGGCGCCGCCGTGGGGCAGTACCTGACCGGGCACGCACGCATCGACGAGGTGCACATCACGGGGTCGGACAAGACCTACGACGCGGTCGTCTTCGGCACCGGCCCCGAGGGCGCCCGGCGCAAGGCGGCGGACGAGCCCGTGCTGGACAAGCCGGTGACGGCCGAGTTGGGCAGCGTCTCACCCGTCATCGTGGTGCCGGGCCGGTGGTCGATCCCCGAGCTGCTCTATCAGGCCGAGCACGTCGCCACCATGCTGGTGAACAACGCCGGCTTCAACTGCGTCTCGGCCCGGCTCGTGGTGACCCATGCCGCCTGGCCCCAGCGCGAGGCGTTCCTCGGTGCGCTGACCCAGACCCTGAACGAGATCACGACGCGCCGGGCCTACTACCCGGGCGCCGGCGACCGGCGCGACGCCTTCGTCGCCGCGCACCCCGAGGCCGAGGAGTACGGCCGCGGGCCCGACGACGCGCTGCCGTGGACGTTCATCCGCGGCGTCCCCCCGGGCCAGACGGGGGACATCTGCTTCAACGTGGAGTCGTTCTTCGGGCAGGTGGCCGAGACGGCCCTGACCGCCCCGTCGCCGGCGGCCTTCGTCGACGCCGCCACGGCCTTCTGCAACGACGTCGTGTGGGGCACCCTCGGGCGCGACCATCATCGTCAGCCCCTCCTCGTTGAAGGACCACGACGTGGCCGAGAGCGTCGACCGGGCCGTGGCCGACCTGCGCTACGGCTCCATCGGGGTGAACGTCTGGCACGCGCTGTCGTTCGCCATGGGCTCGACGAGCTGGGGGGCGTATCCGGGGCACACCCGCACCGACATCCAGTCGGGGACCGGCGTGGTCGGCAACGCCGCGATGTTCGACCGGCCGCAGAAGTCGGTCGTGCGCGGGCCGTTCCGGTCCCGGCCCAAGCCGCCGTGGTTCGCCACCGCGCAACGACTCCTACGACGTCATGCGCCGGTTCGTTGCCTTCGAGGCCGAACCGTCGGCGGCGAAGATCCCGGGGCTGCTGCTCGCCGCCATGCGGCACTGACGGCGGGCGGCACCGACGGCGGCCTGCACTGACAGCGGCCGACGGCTCTGTCCGGCAGCGAGGCGACTACATCGTCCTGGCGCGCACCTGCGGAATCGCATAGGGCGCCGCGGCCACGATCGCCGCAATCAGTGCCAAGAAGGCCCCGAACTGCCAGCCGACGCCCGAGCCACCCGGCTTGTCGATGAAGCCGATGAAGACGAGCACGAGGTTGACGAGCGTCGCCACCATCATCGTCACGACGTGCGGCAGGTTGATCCCACCCGGCAGCTCGTCCCAACCGGCGCGCAGCACTAGGTAGGCCACAATCAGGATCGAGATGATCATGACGAGGTAGAGGTAGCCGTGCGCGGAGACACCACTGGCCGTGACCGTGATGCCGATCACACTGACACCGAACCAGGCCAGGAAGAGGGAGATGAACAGCACGATCGTGGCCACCCCGGCGATGCGGTCGGCCAGCGACCAACGGGCGAGCGTCGAACTTGAAGGGCGGAACGGCGGACGCACTCCCGGCCGGCGCGGCTGGCGCGCCGGCCGTTGCGGGCGCGCCCGTGGGGGCAGTCGGGGCGCTGGGGCAGCGGGGGCCTCGTGTGCTGTCGCCGCGGCTGCGCTCAACGAGGCTCCGCAGCTCGGGCAAGTGGCGGCGCCATCGGCGGCTTCGCTCTGACACTGCGGGCAGGTCTGGGGCATGACGCTCCTCCATCCTTCGGGCGACAGGAGTCCGCGTCCCCCCGCACGCTTCCAAGCACAGCCTCGTTGCACCCCGAGTCTACGGGGGTGTGAGCCCTCTGACCAGGGATTCTTCCTCTGGCGGGGAGGCGCCGTGCGCGGTGGCGGCTGCGCCTGCGACCTGGACGTTTGGGCTAGCTCGTCGAGGTCTGCGGACCCCGTTGTCGCCGGGTGCCGCTTGGGCGGCAGGAGCGTGATCCGGGCCACGGTGTGGCCGCCGACGGCGATGCAGCCCGAGGCCGACGGGCAGGCCACGGCGGTCAGGGTGGAAGGGATGTAGGAGGTCGGCGAACCCCGGAAGGTGACCCCGGCATCGGTGCTCTGGCCGACGGCGCCCACGGGGAGCGCCGGCAGGCCGAACCACTCGGTCCCCACCATGGCGCACTGGTGCGTCCGAAGGGCAGGCCATTCCGTAGATGTCCTCGACCGGGAGCGCGCCCGTCGAGGCCTGCCAGGTGTGCCCCGCGTCCACGCTCCGCAGGAGCTCGCCCTTGGCGGGCACGACGTCGCTGACCGTGGTGCCGGTCGTGCCGGCCGCCAGGCACTCCGATGTCGAGAGACAGGTCGTGCTCTGCAGCACGCCGATCCCGGACGGCACCGACGACAGCGTCCACGTCTGTCCTCCGTCTCCGCTGACGGCGACGGCCCCTTGTCCGTGACTGTTGCTCGTCGGGACATAGCCCGCGTCGATACACGTGCCGCCGGCCATGCAGGTCAGGTCGTTCTGCGGCAGGAAGCCCGGGGGCAGGTTGCCCTCTTGCTGCCAGCTCTGGCCGAAGTCGGGACTGTGGGCGGACCAGACCGAGGTGCCGTCACTCACGATGATGGTGCAGTCGGACGGGCCGGCACAGGTCACGCTCGAGACGACCAGCGCGTTCTGGGGTGAGGCGACGGGGGACCAGGTCGCGCCAGCTGTCGCTCGTCGTGACCACGACCCCGCTTCCGGGCAGCGACGCGCCGTTGGACCCGACGCCCATGCATGCGTTCGCGGCCGGGCAGGACACACCGCTCAGCTGCGGGGTGCTCCCGCCCGCGACCGTCTGTGCTTTCCAGGTCCTCCCACCGTTGGTGGTGGCGGCGATCACCGTGGCTCCGGTCGCCGGGCCGGGCTTGGGGCCGGCCACCCCCACGGCCCAACAGCGTCGAACCGTGGCGCACGAGACCGCCCCGAGGTCGCCTGTTCCCGTCGGCGTCGGCTGGCCCACCGCCAGGGGCGTCCCCTTGGGCTCACCCAGGACGTGCACGACCTTCGTCGAACCCGGGTGTCCGGTCAGTCCACAGCCCGACGCGATGGCGGCTACGGCGGCAAGCACCAGGCAGAGGCCGCCACTGCGTCGCCGGACACGCCAGTGCTGGAACACGGGGCGTGGGAGCACGGCACGACGACAATAGCGGTGGGGGGCGCATTTCCCCGGGCACCGTTCGATACCCTCGCAGCGGTGGATTGGGTCGACCTGCTGATCATCGGGCTGATGTTGCTGGCGGCGGTCCACGGGCTGCGGCTCGGTGCCATCGTCCAGATCCTCACTTTCGGCGGATTCTTCCTCGGATTTCTTCTCGGGACGGTCGTGTGGGTGCCCCTCCTCAGCAGCGGTCCGGGGGACGTCACCCGCTCCGTCCTGGTCGTCTCGCTGGTCCTGTTCACCGCGTGCGCGCTGGGCGCGGCCGGACGGGTCATCGGCACCTGGAGCAACGTCACGGTGCGCCGGCACCACCTGGGCAATGTCGATTCCGTTCTGGGCGTCGGTGTCGCCGTCGTCGCCGTCCTGCTCTCCGTCTGGGTGGTGGCGGCCGTGATCCTCTCTCCCAACAGCCGGTTCACGTCGCTCGATGCCGCCGTCGCCCGCTCGGACATCCTCCACTCCATCGACGGGGTGCTGCCCCAGGCTCCGTCCATCTTCAACGACCTGCAGACGTTCCTGAACGACCAGGGCTTCCCCCAGGTCTTCTCGACACTCACGCCGCCCTCGACGCCGTCGGTCTCGACTCCGACCGACGCCGAGACCAAGGCGCTGGCCGACCCGGCCGTCTTCTCGACGGTCAAGATCCTCGGCGCGGCGTGCAACAGCGAGCAGGAGGGGTCCGGCTTCGTCGTCGGACCGGGGCTCGTCGCCACCAACGCCCACGTGGTGGCCGGAGAGGGCAACGGCGAGACACAGGTGTGGATGGGGAACACCCCCTACGCGGCCACACCCGTGCTGTTCGATCCCGACTTCGATCTGGCGGTGCTCCAGACCAACGCACCCCTCGGCCCTCCCCTCACGATCAGTCCGAACCTGGTTCCCCGGGGCACGCACGCCGCGGTGCTCGGCTATCCCGAGGACCGTGCCCTGACCATCGGTGCCGCCGGGGTCACCGAGGAAGTCACGGCCATCGGCAGGGACATCTACAACGACGGATCGGTCACGCGGGGCGTGTACGCACTCGATGCCAGCGTGCTGCCGGGCAATTCGGGCGGCCCGCTCCTCGGGCCGGGAGGCCAGGTCATCGGCGTCGTGTTCTCGCGCTCGACCGTCTACCCCAACGTGGGCTACGCCCTGACGTCGCCCGGGGTGCTGTCCCGTGTCCAGCAGGCCGAACGGCGTCACACGCCCGTCAGCACGGGACCCTGTATCTCCGGCTGAACCGGCAAGAATGACGTCATGAGCCAGCGCA
This sequence comes from uncultured Acidimicrobiaceae bacterium, assembly GCA_963738135.1. GTDB lineage: Bacteria > Actinomycetota > Acidimicrobiia > Acidimicrobiales > RAAP-2 > Bog-473. Next base: position 495,192 of record CAVTVK010000003.1, read on the forward strand.
TCGAGGACTACGCCGTCATCGGGGATCTCCACACGGCCGCCCTGGTGGGTCTCGATGGCTCGATCGACTGGTTGTGCCTGCCGCACTTCGACTCTCCCTCGTGCTTCTCGCGGCTGCTGGGCGAGGAGGACCACGGGTTCTGGAGGATTGCCCCGGCCGGAGGGCCCTCGGTGATCCTGGCCACGAGGCGCTGGTACCGCCCTGACACGCTCGTGATCGAGACCGAGTACGACACCGCCAGCGGCACGGTGCGCGTGACCGATTGCATGCCGGTGCGAGAGGGCCATCCCCATCTGGTGCGTTCGGTGGAAGGCGTGAGCGGCACGGTCGACATGCAGATGGAACTCGCGGTGCGCTTCGACTACGGCGAGGTGGTCCCGTGGGTCACGTCATCCGACGGGCTGGTCCGCCTCACTGCCGGTCCGGACTCGGTAGCGCTCTGGCACCGCGTCGATGCAGTGGGGCGCGACTTGCGCACCGTTGCGGACTTCACGGTGACCGAGAACCAGCGCTTCCCCTTCACCCTCGTGTGGCACCCCTCCCACGAAGAGCCGCCGCCACCGCTCGACAGCTATTACGCCGTGCACCTCACCGAGGCCTACTGGTCGGAATGGGCGACACAGTGTTGCTACGTCGGTCCCTACAAGGACGCCGTCGTGCGATCCCTCATCACCCTCAAGGCCCTGACGTACACGCCGACGGGCGGGATCGTGGCTGCCGCCACCACCTCTCTGCCCGAGGCACTCGGAGGCAACCGCAACTGGGACTACCGCTTCTGTTGGCTCCGGGACGCCACGCTCACGCTCGAGTCGTTGATGCGCGGCGGCTACAACACCGAGGCCCTGGCGTGGCGCGACTGGTTGCTACGCGCCGTGGCCGGCGACGTCTCGAAGCTGCAGATCATGTACGGGCCGGGCGGGGAGCGCCGGCTCGACGAGTGGGAGGCCGACTGGCTCCCGGGCTACGAAGGCTCGGCACCGGTCCGGATCGGCAATGCGGCGTCGGGCCAGTACCAGCTCGACGTCTACGGCGAGGTCATGTCGGCTCTGTACTCGTCGGCCAAGGCCGAGGGCGTCCACAGCCGAGCCGCCTGGGGCCTGCAGCGCCAGCTGGTCGCGTTCCTCGCAAAGGGATGGCAGGAACCCGACGACGGCATCTGGGAGGTACGCGGACCCCGGCGGCACTTCACCCACTCGAAGGTCATGGCCTGGGTGGCTGTCGATCGGGCGGTCCGCACCCTGGAGGAGTGGCCTGACCTCGAAGGGCCGCTCGACGATTGGCGCACCTTGCGGGACGACATGTTCACCGAGATCTGCGACAAGGGCTACAACAAGAAGGTCGGCGCCTTCACCCAGTACTACGGGTCGGACGACCTCGACGCCAGCGTGCTCATGATCCCCCTGGTCGACTTCCTGCCCGCCACCGACCCTCGCGTGGTGAGCACGATCGAAGCAGTGCAGCGGGAGCTCATGGACCATGGCTTCGTGCTGCGCTACCGCACCACCGACGACGGTGCCGTCGACGGGCTCACGGGCCGGGAGGGCGCCTTCTTGGCCTGCTCCTTCTGGATGGTCGATTGCCTGCACATGATCGGGCGGGCGGAGGAAGCCGAGGAGCTCTTCGAGCGCCTCCTGGCCCTGCGCAACGACCTGGGGCTGCTGTCGGAGGAGTACGAGCCCCTGGCCGGCCGCCTCGTCGGCAACTTCCCACAGGCGTTCTCGCACGTGTCGTTGATCAACTCGGCCTTCCGCCTCAGTGGCAACGATCCGCTGAGCCTGGTCGACGACGGGTCGCGGCTGCTGGTCGACAACACGCTCACCTCGGCCAGCGTCGGCCGAATGAAGCGGATCGGACGCGCCGCCGTCCACCGCCGCAGCGGCGCAGCCCGTTGAGGAACTGCAGGGTGGACGCGCCATGAGCGGGACCCACGCGCACGGCGGCCGCGCCCACCGCCACGCCGCTGCGGGTCTGCACGTGCACGACCCGGCGAGCGGCGAAGCCGTCCCGGCCGTTCCGCCGCCGCGCGCCATCGCTCCGGGCGTGCTCGAGATCGACACCAGGCTCGGCGGCTGGGAGCACGTCACCGCCGGCTACCTGATTGAGGGCCCGGCGCCGGTGCTCATCGAGACGGGGAGCCAAACCTCGGTCCCGGTGCTGCTGGCCGCACTCGACCAGATCGGAGTTGGTCCGGCCGAGCTGGCCGGGGTCGCCGTGACCCACATCCATCTGGACCACGCCGGCGGCGTCGGCGATGTCGCCCGCGCCTTTCCCGCCGCCAAGGTCTATGTGCACGAGAAGGGGGCCCGGCACCTGGCTGACCCCACCCGCCTCATCGACTCCGCGGCACGGGTGTACGGCCCGCTCCTCGACTCGCTCTACGGCCGGCTCGACCCCACGCCCTCGGAGCGGCTCCACGTGCTCGAGGACGGGGAGGAGATCACGGTCGGCCCCGGCCGGAGCCTCACAGCGGTGGACTCGCCCGGGCACGCCAAGCACCACGTGGGATTGCACGACTCGCTGAGCGGCGTCCTCTTCGCCGGCGATGCGGTCGGCGTGAAGCTGCCCGACGGCGGCGTCCTGCGGCCCGCGACCCCGCCGCCCGACTTCGACCTCGCCCAGGCGTTGGACTCTCTGGCCAAGTTCGCCGCCCGGCGACCGTCGGGTATCGCCCTGGCGCATTACGGCCTGCTGGAGCAACCCGAAGAGCTCCTGGCCGTGGCCACCGAGACGCTCCGCCTATGGGCCGAGACGGCGGAGAAGGCCTACCGCGAGGGAGCCGACATCGCCGACGCGCTGTCAGATCGCTTCGACCCGCTCCTGGGGGACATCGACGAGGCGCACAAGGAGAAGCTCGACATCATGAATGGTGTCCACTCCAACGCGGCGGGGTTCCGCCGCTGGCTCGAGGGGCGCGACTCCGCCAACGCGAACTGAGGAACGCCGCGACCCGCCTGTCGGGTGGTTCAGCGCTGGGACGTCACACCACGAGTTTGGCGCGCAGCTCCTCCTGGCGGATTTCGAAGTCGTCGAGGGAGATGCGGCCTTCGGCCAGGTCCTCGTGCAGTGCGGCGAACTCTTCGAGCAGGCGCGTCTGGTCGACCTCGTCGGCCGAAGGGGAGGGGTCAGCCTGCTCGCTCGCCGCTGCCTTGTCCTCCTTACGCGAAATGCGGTCATCCATCTTGGCCTTGGCCCGGTCCTTCTTGGCCTGGTCGCGCTGCAATTTTCCAAATGTCGAACGTGCGCGTGCCACGGTTCACTCCTTTCCGGCCGCAGGGCAGCGACCAGGTGCTGCCGGCAAGGCGCTTGCCCTGCCGCTGTTCTTGCCGCACCCGCCTGTGCGGTGGGCCTCTTCGGCCCCGAGCGGAGGAGGTGGGATGTGAACCCCCGGAACTCATGAGCACCCCGGTTCTCAGACCGCGGCGCGCCGAGCACCTTTCATCCTCCCTGACCTGCTACTTCTTGCCACCTTCACCCCGGAATCGGGGATTTCGCGCCGGAAGCGCACCCCAGGTATGGGTCTCGACCGGCCCCGGCAGTCTACCGGGCAGCGGAGCGGGTGGGATTTGAACCCACGGTGGCTTGCACCACACAACTTTTCGAGAGTTGCACCTTCGGCCGCTCGGACACCGCTCCGTCGGAGAGTCTACCGAAGGCCCTCTATGGCCCCCATGCAGCAATTTGAGGGGACCTGACCGGGCCCAAGCGCCTCGAGAAGGGCCGAGGCCGGTCGTTCCGGGCCTCGTGGCAGGGCGGGCGTGCCATCTTCACCTGTGAAGCCGGCCGGTCGGGCTCGGTCCAAGTTCTCGTGGCGGTGAGGTCTCGTGGCGGTGAGGTCTCGTGGCGCCGAAGGACGAGCAGCCGCCTTCGTTCACCCGGCGGGGAGTCGCAGCGCCAGGATCGTCGGCGGCTTGGCATCGCCGACCGGGACGACGACGGTTCGGCCGGACACCGACATCCAACCGTCGATGCCGCCCGGCGCCTGCAGCTTCCACAGGATCCGGCCCGACGACATGGACAGGCCGATGATCGAACCCTGAAGCGTTGCCGTGAGGACGACATCGTTGACCAGGGTCACGCCACCGGTTGGGTCACCGGGGATCCGGGTGTCCCACAGGGTGCGTCCGGTGCGGCCGTCGATCGCCACCACCTGCCCGCGCATGGTCCCCGTCTTTCCCCCGAAGTACTCCATCTGGTCGGGATACAGCGTGTCCGGCGCGTTGAGCGACGCCACGAACACCTTCCCGCGGGCGGACGCGGGCGGGGTGAGCACGCCACCGAAGGTCCCGGGCAGGATCTTCGTCGGGCCCGTGAGCGCCTTGAGGGTGTCGTTCCTGTGGATGCCGACGTCGGTGCGCCAAAGCTGTTTGCCGGTTGACGGATTCATCCCGATGACGAAACCGCCCTTCCCCGTCCCCACGACGACCGAGGTGGCCGGGCGCCCCTGGGCCGCCGGCACCGGGACCACCATGGTGTGGACGAAGTCGCGGTCGAAGAGGTCATGGGGCGTGGCCTGGAGATACCAGACCAGCTTTCCCGTGCGGATGTTCAGCGCGACGGTCGAGTCGGTATAGAGGTTCAGCCCCGGCCGGCTGGTCCCGTTCGGGTACTGGGTCGTGCCGACGAATGGTGCCGGGTTCGCGATGCCGACGTAGAGCATGCCGCTCATCGGCGCGAAGGCCGGCGGGTACCACGAGCCCCCGCCGGAGTTGACCGAAGGATTGCCCCAGAGCGTCGCCGACGCGACGGTGTCGAAGTCCCACAGCAGCGCGCCGGATGTTTCGTCGACGGCGTCGATGTAGCCCCGGTCGCCGCCGATGTAGATCCCTTTCGTGCTCACCGGCACGGTTGACGCGATCACCTCACGTCCGACGACTTGTGGCTGCACGTCGATCCCGTCCGTCGTGGTGTGGGTCAGCGGGGTCGACCAGAGCGGGGCCCCAGTCGTCTCGTCGAGCGCGAAGAGCGAGGTCGGGGTGACGCCGAACACCTTGCCCCACCCGACTGCGATCCCCTCCGGGCCGACGGAGAATCCGTTCGACGGCGACTTCCACTCGACGTGCCCGCTCTGGAGGTCGATATCGAAGACCTCGCCGACCGCATCCTCTATGAAGGCGGAGCGCCCGACCACGATGGGCGAGGTGGGCAGGCCGCCGCTGGCCGTGACCTTCCAGGCGGTGGTGAGGCGCCTGAGGTTGGCGGCGTCGATGGGCGAGGCGGTCGCCTGGCGCGAGTTCGATGGGTCGTGGTTGGGGTACGGCCACGACGCCGCTCCGGCGTGCGCCTCGGGCGGGACCGGCAGGCGGCGAGCTCTCGTGGATGCCGCGCCGCTCACCGCGGTTGAGGCCAGGAGCGCGACCACCATGGCGCCGCCCGCCAGCCAGCGCCAGAACGCCTTGGCAGAGTCGCCGTGGTCGCGGGCTGACGTCCAGTCCCGGCTCATCTGTCTTCACCTGCCCCGTCTTTACCTGCGCCGGACGGAGGTGCGACGGCAGCCCGATCCGCTCGTTTGTCGGCGAAGAAGGACGTCAGCAGCTCCCCGCACGCGGCGGAATCCACACCCCCGGTGACCGCGAGCTCATGGTTCAGCCGCGGGTCCGCGCAGAGGTTGTAGAGCGTGCCGCACGCTCCCGCCCGGGGGTCGCTGGCGCCGAAGACCACCCGGTTCACCCTGGCCGCGACGAGCGCGCCGGCGCACATCGGGCACGGCTCGAGTGTGACCACCAATGTCACGGTTGAGAGACGCCACTCGCCCACGGCGGCAGCGGCATCGCGCAGGGCCAGGATCTCGGCGTGCGCCGTCGGGTCGCCGGCCGCCTCGCGTTCGTTGTGTCGGGCCGCCACGATTCTCCCGCCGATGAGCGCGACCGCGCCGACCGGCACCTCCCCCTCGTCGGCGGCCAGCCGCGCTTCCGCCAGGGCGAGGCGCATGGCGGCCTGGTCGTTCAAGGGTATGGAGGGGTCAGCTGGCGCGATGGCCCCAGTATGCGGGGTCGCACCAGCCCCGGGTAGTCCGGCGGCAGCGCCGCGGCCGACTCAGGTTTGCGAGGTCTGCAGTCGCTGCTGCAGGTTGGCGAGGGTCGTCTGCAGCTGTGCGGCGTCACGGCCGAACTCAATGAGGTACGAGCCGAGCCGCAGGGACGGCAAACCATTCACGGTGCCCAGGAACTGCACGTCCCGCGTCACCAGGACATGGGCCCTGACAGCAGCGGTCCGGATCGCCGCTGGAACGGCGGTCTCGGCCAACACCTTCTTGTACTGCTGCAGCGAGGCCACATAGGGATTGATCACGCCGGCCACGGTCACGGGCGTGGGAAGGCTGGTCAGCGCATGGAGTTTCAAGACCGCCGACGCCGTCGCTCCATCGGCTGTGTCGGTCGCCGTCCGCAGCCGCGTCAGGTCGCCGGAGGCGACGGTCGAGGTCGATTTGGCGGCCGGAACCGTGGGGGTGCTGCTCGGATGATCGAGCGAGGTCACGATGACCGCCGCCGCGATGAACGCCACGAGGAGGGCCATCACCACGGTGGTCGTCCTGAGCGCAGGGCTCCGATGCCTGGAACGATGCAGCGCCTTCGTGCCGGGGCCGGGTCGGCGTGGCGGCGTCGCCTCGCTGGCGAGTTCCCACTGGGCGTCGGGCCACGCTCCCGCCGTCGCTGCGGCATCCCAGTTTGGGATCCGTGGCGGCTCGACCCGTGGCTCGGGTGGAAAGACCGGTTCGGGCGGCCAGATCGGCTCGGGTGGCATCGGGTCCCGAGATTCGGTGAACGTGCCCGTTCCGAGCGGTGCCTCTCCCTGGCGCCCTGACTCCGGCTCTGACTCCGAAGCCTGCGCGGCCGGTGAACCCTGGGTGGAGGAACGAGAGATGCCGGGGCTCGGTTCAGCCGGGTTGGCCTGGGTCGGCGCCTTCTGCGTCCAGCGCCTTGGCCGCGGCGGGTCGGGGCTGTTCTCGTTGCTCAGCGAGGTGGAGGTGTCGGTGGCGATGCCCCAGTATGCGAGGTCAGCACCCCGGTTGGAAAGTGCCCAGGCCAGTCGGCCCCGGCGGACCTCAGGACGCCGATCTCGGCAGGTTCTGCTCCAGCCTGCTGAGGGTTGTCTGCAGGCGGGTGGCGTCGCTGTCGAACTGGGCCAGGTAGGCGCCGAGTTGCGCCGCCGGCAGTCCGTCGATGGTCTCGAGGAATTGCAGATCCTGGCGCAGTTGCGCCTTGGCGCTGGCCGCCGCCGGTCGCGCCGCCGCCGGCACCTTGCTTCCGGACAGGACGTTCTCGTAGAGCTGCAACGACGAGATGTACGGGTTGATCACCGTCTCGACGTTGGTCGGCGTCGGGAAGGCGGTCAGCGAGGTGAGGCCCACGCTGGCCGCAGTGGTGGCGGAGTCGATGGAGTCGGTGGCTGACTGGAGCCGGGCCGCGTCCGATGAGGGCGACGCAGCGGGAGCGGTGTGGGTGGGCGGGCGCGCCGTCGCCGGAGCCGTCGCCGTCACCGTGTCCGTTGGATGGTGCAGCGCACGCACGGCCACCAACGCGACGACCGCCACGAGGAAGAGGCTGGCCAGCACGACGGTTGCGACGAAGACCCGGCTTCGCTTCGTGTGTCCACCGGTTGCCTCGCCGTCCTCAGCCTCTCCTGGCTCTCCAGACATGAGATCCGACTCGGACTCGATCGCAGTGCTGTCCTCTCCTGGCCCCGTCGGGGCGGTCGCCCACGTCGGTTCGAGCTCCGGTGGCGTCATCGGTGCCGACTCGACCGCCCAGACCGAGGCCGCTGCGGCCTCTGGTTCCGCGAGCGGCGAGAAGGGTTCGGGCTCTGGCTCCCATTCGAACTCGGGTGCCAATGCGAACTCGGGTGCCAATTCGAACTCGGGTGCCGGTCCCGGATCGGGTGTGGCCACGAACAGCGCTTCGGGTTGCTGGTCTTGGTCCCGCTGCGATTGGACCTCGGTCTCGGGTTCCAGATCCGGTTCCGCAGCGAACGAAACCGCCGACCCCCACTGGGGTTCGAAGTCCGGCTCCTCGTCGATGTCCACCACGATCGTCGTCGCCGGCCCGTCGTCGGCCGGCTCGAGTTGGTGGAAGGGCCCGAGCTCGTCGGTCGGCTCGGGATCGTCTGTCGACGCGAGGTCGGAGACGCGGTCCGTCTCCGTCTCCGTCTCCGGCTCGGGCTCCGGCTCCAACTCCGGGTCGGGCGCCGAGACGAGCACCAACCCGCCGGTGAACACGGCGGTCTCTGGCTCCGGCTCCGGATCCGGCTCCAATTCCGGCTCCAACTCCGGCCCGGGCTCGGGGGCGATGCTCGACACTGAGTCCTGGACCGCGACCAGCTCGGCCTCGGCCTCGGCCTCAGCGTCGGGGTCGGACACGGCCTCGGCTTCAGGCTCTTCGAAGGAGCGGCGCACGGTGTCGACGATCCGGTCGTAGGCGGCCCCGGCGCGTGCGCCGTCCTCTGCCCCACTCTCCGGATCGCCGTCCTCGCGGAGGGCCGCTTCCCAATCAAAATCGGAGTCGTCCAGGTCGAGCTCGGCTTCGTCCTCGAGCGCTGCGGCCTCCGCCTCGATCTCGGCCTCGTCCGGGTCCGGCAGGAACACGTCCCAGTCGAACTCGTCCTCGCCCAACTCGAAGTCGCCAGTCAGATCGGTTGTCATTGGTCCGTCCTCACGGTGCGGTGAATCGGAAGTGGAGGACGATGGGGCGCGAGCCGTTCGGAGAAATCAGGCGCGCCGCCGCGCCGTCGACGAGCGCGGCCTGCCCGCGAGCGGGCGTCGCCGCCTCCGGGTCGAGCCTTGGGTCCACGTAGGGCCTATCGGCCAGGTGCACGCGCGGGTTGAGTCTGTCTCTGAGCGGAGGAGGTGGGATTTGAACCCACGGTTGGTTGCCCAACACACGATTTCCAGTCGTGCCGATTCGGCCGCTCTCGCACTCCTCCGGGATTGCAGCCAGGTCAGGCTAACGGCCCCGCCAGGCCCCAATGGTTCGACGGGTCAGGACGGCCAGGCCAGGGACGCTGTGTCTGCGTTCCAGAGGGCTTTCGAGAGGCCGCTTCCCGTTGTTTGCGGAGCGACATTCGTCGGTCCGCTCGTACCCATTTCGCCTCGAGGCGACCTTCGTGCGAATTGATCACACGGTGTTTGTGAGAATTGATCACGCGGTGGTTTTAGCGGAGCGCGCGCGGCGTCGATGAATCACACACCTAGCGGAGTAGACAGATCCCAGGCGGGAGGGCGTAGGTGTTCCGAAAGATTCTCGTAGCGCTCGATGGTTCCGAGGCAGCACGCGCAGCCTTCGTGTTCGCCACCGATTGGGCCCGGCAATTCGACTCGGAGCTCTGGTTCATTCAGCTGACCGAGGAGTCGCACCGGGGCCGCAGCGGCATCGTCACCGACGTGGGCCGGCGGGGGCGCCAGGGGGCCAACCGTTTCTCCGTGAGCGGGGCCACGCGGGCCCAGCGCAACCAACAGCTGGTGATTGGTATCGCGGAGGCGGCTCGGGCCTTTCGCGCCGACATGATCATCGTGGGACTGGCCCCACGGCGCCTCGAGCGGAGCCGGTTCACCGACAACGTGCGGGAACAGCTCACCGCGGCGACCAACGTGCCCGTCCTGATTGGCCCGAAGCGTCGCGTGGTGCGGGGTTCCCCGGTAGAGCGGACGGCGCCCGCCATCGCGCTCGGCCCGGCCCCGTTGGAGCCGGTGGCAGCCAAGGTGCTGGTCGGTGTTTGACAACGTCGTGGTCGGCGCATCGGGCTCGGGGGGCGGGGCCCGGGCGGTGCAGCGGGCCGCGTCGCTGGCTTCAGCGTCAGGTGGCACTGTCCATATCGTCTCCGCCTTCCGCCGGGAGCCGGTGGACGCCCTCCTAGAGGAGCTCCGCGCGCTGGCCTCCGAGACCCAGGTCCGGATCCGGACGCATCCGGTGCGGTCGGACCCCGTCGAGGCCATCACCCGGGTGGCGGCACAGGAGCAGGCCGACCTGATCGTTCTGGGGACCAAATCAGCAGGCGGTTCGCGGCGACTCTCGAGCGTCCCTCAGGGCGTCATGGACCGGGTGGAGTGCGCCGTCCTGGTCGTGTAGGGACCTTCCCCGAGGAGAGCCACTAACCTCTCTGCTGTTGTCGTGCCGATGTTGGGTGCGGTGGCCGGGTCCTGCGCAACGGCCGCTCGTGAATCGAGTCAGGGTCGGAAGGCAGCAGCTCTCAGCGGGTATGGCCGGGTGCCGTAGCCAACCTGGCCGCCGCACCGAGCACCGGGCGGCAATGTCTGATCCCATGGGTAGGCTCGGCCGCCATGGCCGACGCTCCCTTCGTGTCCCTCTATCGGCGCTTCCGGCCCGGGCGGTTCGACGAGCTCAAAGGGCAGGACCACGTCGTGCGCGCCCTGCGCAGCGCCGTGCGCGACGACCGCGTCTCACACGCCTATCTCTTCAGCGGGCCGCGAGGCACCGGCAAGACCTCCTCGGCGCGGATCTTGGCCAAGGCGCTCAACTGCGAGGCGCCCGTTGACGGCGAGCCCTGTGGTGTGTGCACGTCGTGCGTGGAGATCACCCAGGGCAGCTCCCTCAATGTGCACGAGCTCGATGCGGCATCCAACAACGGCGTGGACGCCATGCGCGAGCTGGTCTCGCATGCGGGCCTGGGCACCCCGGGGCGTTGGAAGGTGTACATCGTCGACGAGGTCCACATGCTCTCGCCCGCGGCGGCCAACGCGTTGTTGAAAACGCTGGAGGAGCCGCCGGGCCATGTCGTCTTCGTGCTGGCGACCACCGACCCGCAGAAGGTGCCGCCGACAATCCGCAGCCGCACCCAGCATCTCGAATTCCGTCTTCTGGGTGCGGAGACGCTCCACGACCTGTTGGCGTCGGTCAATGACGTCGCAGGGCTGCAGGTCGACGAAGAGGCGCTGGAGGCGGCCGTGCGCCGTGGGCGGGGCTCTGCCCGTGACGCTCTCTCCGCCCTGGACCAGGTCGTGGCCTCGGGTTCGGCCGACGCCGCCCGTCCCGAGCTCGCCGCGGTCGTCGACGCATTGGCCGAAGGCGATGTCAGCCAGGTGTTGGTCGCACTGAGCGCGCTGCTGGCCGGAGGGTGGGGGCCGCAGCAGCTGGCCACCGAGCTGATCGATGATCTGCGCCAGGTCTTCCTTGCCGCGCTGGCGCCCGAGCTGTGCACGGTGTCCGGACCCTCGCTCGACCGGTTCCGCTCCGTGGCCGAGGCCATGGGCCTGGCCCGTGTCGTCCGCAGTATGGAGATCCTCGGCCACGCGCTGGTCGACATGCGAGAAGCGCCCGACGCCCAGGTGGTCCTCGAGATCGCCGCCGTGCGTGCCGTACGGCCGGACCTCGATTCGGGCATGGAGGCGCTGTCCGAGCGCGTCAGCGTCCTGGAGCGCGCCCAGTCCGGCGCGCCCGCCTTCCCGCGGCCGGGCGCTCTCCCAGATCGTGGTGCACCCGACGGGTCGGACCGCACCAGCTCCCTGGCTGCCACGCCGGAGCCTGCGGCACCGCCGCGCCCTCCCGCCGAAGTGGCACGCAGGCCGTCGATCGGCGCCATGCGGCGGAGCAAGGAAGCCGCCGCCTCGCCGGCACCGGTATCGGAGACGACCGGACCCGAGACATCGGCATCGAAGACGACCGGACCCGAGACGACAGGACCCGAGATCCGCATCCGAGACTCCGGCATCCGAGACGACCGGACCCGAGACACCGGCATCCGAGGCGACCGCGCCCCAGCCTTCGCCCCGCGAGGCGGCGACACCTCTGCCTCCGCCGGCCGCACCCCCGCCGGCGCCTGAGCCCGCGTTGGCGCCAGCCGGGGCCGCGCCGGCCGCATCGGCGGCACGGACAGGGGCGGTCCGCACCCTCGATCGCGACAGCCTGACCGAGGCGTGGGGGGACGGCATCCTGCAATCGCTGCCGGCGAGGGCCAAAGCGCGCTACGCCAGCGGCCGCTTCGTGGCGGTCGACGAGCAGGGCGCCCACTTCGCGCTGCCCAACGCAGCGCACCGGGACCAGTGCGCCGAGCAGCAGGCACTGGTGGAGGCGGCGCTGTCCGATCACTTCGGCACGACGGTGACGCTGGTGCTCGATATCGACGACACCGTGGCGCCGCCGGTGGCGCGCTCCGGCCCGTCCCCCGCGGCCAACCGATCATCTGGCAACGCGACGTCATCTGCCGCCTCTCGGGTCGACGATGTCGAGGACATCGACCCCAGCGACCTCCTGGAGGACACGACCACCGACCAGGCCTCCGCCGCCGAGGCGCGCCTGCTGCAGGCCTTCCCCGGTGCCAGCGAGGTGGCGGAGTAGGTGTACACCGGCCCGCTCCGTTCCCTGATCGACGAGCTCGGCCGCCTGCCCGGCATCGGGCCCAAGTCGGCCCAGCGCATCGCCTTCCACATCTTGAAGGTGCCCGGCGAGGACGCCCGGCGGCTGGCCGACGCCATCGTCGCCGTCAAGGAGCGCACGACGCTGTGCGAGGTCTGCTTCAACGTGGCGGAGTCGGGCGAGCTGTGCGCCGTCTGCAGCGACGATCGCCGCGATCCCGAAGTCATCTGCGTCGTGGAGGATCCCCGCGACATCGTGGCCGTGGAGCGCACCGGGTTCAAAGGCCGCTACCACGTCCTCGGCGGCGCGTTGAGCCCGCTCGACGGCATCGGACGGGAGCAGCTCCGCCTGCGCGAGCTGCTCGAGCGCATCGATGCCGGCATCATCCGTGAGGCCATCGTGTGCACGAATCCCACCATCGAGGGCGAGGCCACGGCCATGCTCGTCGCCCGAGAGCTCACCCCGCGGGGCGTCGTGGTCTCACGGCTGGCCAGCGGGCTCCCCGTCGGCGGCGACCTCGAGTACGCCGACGAGCTGACGCTGGGGCGCGCGCTCGAGGGGCGCCGGCCGCTCGAGGTCTGATCGCCAGGACGGGCCGGCGACCGGGGGACACGCCGCCGTCCCGTACAATTGGCCGATGCGGATCGCCATCGTGGGTGCAACGGGGCAGGTGGGCGTGGTCCTGCGCGCCATCCTGGCCGAGCGCCACTTCCCGGTGGAGTCCATGCGGTATCTCGCCTCGGCCCGCTCCGCCGGCTCGACGCTGCCGTGGGGCGACGGTGAAGTCGTCGTCGAGGACGCCGAGACGGCCGACCTCTCCGGTATCGATCTCGCACTGTGCTCCGCACCGGCCTCGGTCTCGCGGGTGCTGGCCCCGCGGTTGGTGGCGGCGGGAGCCATCGTGATCGACAACTCCTCGGCGTGGCGCATGGACCCCGACGTCCCCCTCGTGGTGCCCGAGGCCAACGCGGCGGAGCTGCGCTCCATCCCCAAGGGCATTGTGGCCAATCCCAACTGCACCACCATGGTCGCCATCCCGGTCCTCAAGCCACTCGACGACGAGGCGGGGCTGCACGCGGCTCGTCGTCGCCACGTATCAAGCGGTGTCGGGCGGCGGCGTCGACGCCGTGCGCGAACTGGCCGAGCAACTGTCCAAGACGGCCGACCGGGCGGCGGACCTCACCTTCGACGGCTCGGCGGTCGACTTCCCCGCCCGCAGCGTGTACCCGGTCCCGATCGCGTACAACGTCATTCCGCTGCAGTTCACGATCGTCGACGACGGCTCGCTCGAGACGGACGAGGAGCAGAAGTACTGCAACGAGGCCCGCAAGATCCTGGGCCGGCCCGACCTGGCCGTGACCACCACCTGCGTGCGCGTGCCCGTCTTCACCGGGCACTCGGCCGCCATCGTGTGCGAGTTCGAGCGGCCCATCACCCCCGAGCGCGCCACCGAGGTGCTGCGGACGGCGCCGGGCGTCGAGCTGGCCGAGATCCCGACGCCGCTGATGGCGGCCGGCCGCGACGTGTCCTACGTCGGCCGCATCCGGCGGGCCCAGGGTGCACCCAACGCACTGGCCCTGTTCGTCTCGGGTGACAACCTGCGCAAGGGCGCCGCGCTCAACGTGGTGCAGATCGCCGAGGAGCTGCTGGCGCTGCGCGCCTGATCGGCCCGGCGCGCGAGTCGGGCGGTCGCGCAGTCGGCCGTCGATCAGTCGGGGCCGGACGAGACCGGCTCGGGCCCGCCGATCACCAGGGTGGACATGCGGCGGGCCAGGTTGACGGCGTGGTCGCCGAAGCGCTCGTAGAAGCGGGCCACCATGGCCAGCTCGATGGCCACCGGGAGCGGCATGGTGCCGGCGACCAGCTCGGCGGTCAGGGTGACGTGCAGGTCGTCGAGCTCGTCGTCGAGGTCGTCGATGGAGGAGGCCGCGTCGGCGGAGCGCTCGGCGAAGGCGTCCGCCGTCTCCCGCCAGATGGTGGTGGCCACCTCGCCCATGCGCTCCACGAGTCCGCGGCTGCGGGCCGACATCTCGGCACCGAGGCCGCGCGCGGCCCGGCGGGCGATGTGCTCGGCCAGGTCGCCGTTGCGCTCCATGTCGGGGAGCATGCGCAGGATGGCCACGTACTCGCGGCGCTCGTCGGGGGTCGTCTCGCCGTGGACCAGCTGGTACTGCACCGTGGTCGAGATCTGCCCGATCAGCTTGTCGATGACCTCGTCGCGCTTGACCAGCTCCTTGGCGGCGTCCCGATCGCCGGCCAGCAGGGCGTGCGTGGCCCCGGCGATGCCCTCACCGACCAAGCCGAAGGCCTGCGCGAACAGGCGGTCCACCTCGTGGGGCTCGGGCATCGTCCGCGGCCAGAGCGGCTGCTCGGTGACGAGCGGCCCGATCTGCATGTGGGGGAGATCCTCGGCCTCGACGTCCCCGGAGACCGTCTTCGTGCTGCCACCGAGCTTGAACGGCATCCCCGTCACGCTACCGGCTCCGTCCGGGCCTGACGACCCGCCAAAGCCGGGATCGCCTGCGCCCAGGCACGGCGTGCCGGCGGTCCCCGTCGGTCGACACACCCCGTCGTTACATTGGCTTCATGGTCCTCGGAGTCGTCATCGGGCTCGTTGCCGGTCTCGCCATCGGCGTTGCCTGGCACGTGGCTCGTGTCGGCCCGCACGCGCCGGCGTCCGCCCGTCTCGCCGAAGGACGCCTGGCCGACGCGCGCAAGCAGTCGGAGGCACTGGCGATGCAGCTCCAGGCGGTTTCGGAGGCGGCCGCATCCGCCGAGACGGCCCGCGCCGTCGCCGTGTCCGAGCTCGAGCTGCGTCGAGCCGTCGGAAGTGGAGGCCGGACGGCGCGCCGAGCGGGAGCGCGAGCTGCTGGCCGGAACGTTCTCGGAGCTGTCGGCGCAAGCGTTGGCGAAGAACAACGAGCAGTTCCTCACGCTGGCCGACTCCAAGCTCAACGAGGTCCGCACGGCCACCCAGGGCGATCTCTCGCAGCGCCAGCAGGCGATCGCGCAACTCCTGGACCCGCTGAGCGAGACGCTGGCCCGCTACGAGCGGGGCCTGCGGGACATGGAAGTGGAGCGCAAGGGCGCCTACGCCACCTTGAACGAGCGGGTGGCCGCGCTGCACCTCGGCCACGAGCAGCTGCAGCGCGAGACCCGGAACCTCGTCACGGCGTTGCGGTCCCCGCAGACGCGAGGACGCTGGGGCGAAATGACGCTGCGCAACGCGGTCAAGGCGGCCGGCATGGCCGAGCACTGCGACTTCGAGGAGCAACGGTCGACCACGACGGAGGACGGCCTGCTCCGTCCGGACATGATCGTGCACCTGCCCGGCGGCGGCCAGGTCGTGATCGACTCCAAGGTCCCTCTGGACGCCTTCTTGAAGTTCACCGAGTGCGACGACGAGGACGAGCGCAAGGCGTTCCTCAAGAAGCACGCCGCACAGTTGCGCACCCACGTGGATCAGCTGGCCAAGAAGGAGTACTGGAGGCAGTTCGAGCGCTCGCCCGAGTTCGTGGTCGCCTTCATCCCCGGCGAGTCGCTGCTGGCGGCGGCCTGCGAGGCTGATCCCGGATTGCAGGACCATGCGCTCGGGAGGGGCATCGTCCTGGCGACCCCGAACACCCTGGTGGCCGCGCTGAAGACCATCGCCCTTTCCTGGCAGCAGGAGACGCTGGCCGAGAACGCACGCGAGGTCCGCCAGTTGGGAGCAGAGTTGTACGAGCGGTTGCGCACCATGACGGGACACATGGAGTCGTTGCAGCGCAACCTCTCCTCGACGGTCGAGGCGTACAACAAGGCCGTCGGATCCTTCGAGTCACGGGTGCTCGTCACGGCGCGCAAGTTCCCCGGACTGGGCGTCGTGGGTATGCAGTCGGGCGAGATCGCCGAGCTCGCCGCCGATCGAGAAGGCGCCCCGCCATCTCCAGACCTACCAGCCCGAGCTCCCGGACGAGGAGTTCGAGGCAGTCGACCATCGTGGCGCTACCCGAGGGCGGCGCCAACACCGGCACGGCGTAGCCGACAACCCTCCGAACTGCGGGCTTGCCGAGCGCGCTGCCGGAGAACACCGCCGACGTACTCTGCCGGGGTGCTGCATGTCCACCGATCCGAACGAGCCGACGCGCTGGTGGGGATGCTCAGGGAACTGGTGGCCGAGCCGCTGGACGACCCCATGGCGGCCGAGGTGGTCTCGGTGCCGACCCGCGGGATCGAGCGGTGGCTGACGCAACGGCTGTCCGGCGCACCTGGGCGCAACGCCCGGGCGGCAGGACGGCGTGTGCGCCAACATCGACTTCCCGTTCCCAGGAACCGTGGTCAACGGCGCCCTCGCCGTGGCCGCGGGCACCGACCCGGACGCGGACCCATGGCTGCCCCAACGGGCGGTGTGGCCCCTGCTCGAGGTGGTCGAGCGACACTTCGACGAGCCGTGGCTGGCGCCGCTGGCACAGCACATCCGCAAATCCGAGACGGTGCAGGGTTCAAAGCGGTTCTCGACCATCCGACACGTGGCCGATCTCTTCGACCGCTACGCCGTGCACCGGCCCGAAATGCTGCAGCGTTGGGCGGCCGATGCGGCCGACGACCACGGACGAAGCGTCCTGGCAGGTGGAGCTGTGGCGGCTGCTGCGGGCCCGGATCGGCCAACCGAGCCCGGCCGAGCGACTGGTCGACGCCTGCCAGCGCCTGCGGGAAGAGCCCGAGATGCTCGACCTCCCGCCCCGGCTGTCCCTGTTCGGGCTGACGCGTCTGCCGGCCAGCTATCTCGACGTGCTCGAAGGCGATGGGAGACGGCCGGGACGTCCACCTCTTCCTGCTCCACCCCTCGCCGGCGCTGTGGGAACGGCTCGAGCCCGTGGTGGGACCCGACGTCGCGCCATCTTCTCCGGGTCGGACGACCCCACCGCGGGCGCGCCCGACCACCCGCTCCTGCAGTCGTGGGGGCGTGATGCCCGCGAAATGCAGCTCGTGCTCGGATCGGCCGTTCCTCACGGCGAAGGAGCACCCGAGCTCCGGCGCCCGGAGAGGGCGACGCTGCTGCAGCAGATGCAGGACGACATCCGCGCCGATCGCAGGCCGGTTGGGAGCGCCGGCGGGGAGTTCGACGTCGACCCGCGGCCGTTGCTCGGCGGATGACGACGACAGCATCCGGGTGCACTCCTGTCACGGCCGGGGCCGTCAGGTCGAGGTGCTGCGCGACGCCGTCCTCCATCTGTTGGAGGACGACCCGACCCTGGAGCCGCGCGACATCATCGTGATGTGTCCCGACATCGAGACTTTCGCGCCGTTGATTCAGGCGACGTTCGGCGGGCGGGGGCTGGAGGGCGCGTCGAGCGATCCTGAGCGCACGCTCGAGATCCGGCTCGCCGACCGCGCCCTGCGCCAGACCAACCCGGTCATGGGCGTGCTGGCCGAAGTGCTCGAGCTCTCCTCGGCCAGGATCACGGCGACCGAAGTACTCGACCTGGCCGGACGCGACCCGGTGCGCCGCCGCTTCCGCTTCAGCGACGACGACCTGTACCGCCTGGAGGAGTGGGTGAACGGCGCGTTCATGCGCTGGGGGTTCGATGCGGCTCACCGGAGCTCGTTCCAGCTCGAAGGCATTGCGGCCAACACATGGCAGGCGGGGCTGGACCGCATCCTGCTCGGAGTGGCGATGGCCGAGGAGCGGCAGCGTCTCTTCGGTGCAACGCTCCCGCTCGACGACGTGGACAGCGGCGACATCGACCTCGCCGGGCGCCTGACCGAGTTCCTGCAGCGGCTGCGAGCCGGCCTCGACTGCGTTGGCCGGCTTCCGATCGATGGCGGCGTGGGCGGGCACTCTGGCAGAGATCTCCGACTCACTGGTGGCGACGACGCCGGGCGATGCCTGGCAGCGGTCGCAGCTCACAGGCGCTGCTCGACGAGTTGGTCGGCGAGGCAACGGAGAAGGGTACGACGAGCGCCATCGCGCTTGAGTTGCGACGACATCCGCTCGATTCTCTCGGAACGTCTCAAGGGGCGGCCCACGCGGGCGAACTTCCGCACCGGCCACCTGACCGTCTGCACACTCGTGCCCATGCGCTCCATCCCGCACCGGGTGGTGTGCCTCCTCGGGTTGGACGACGGCAGCTTCCCCCGGCACATCGAGCGGGACGGCGACGACCTGACGGCGCGCAACCAGCGGGTCGGTGACCGTGACGTGCGGAGCGAGGATCGTCAGCTCCTGCTGGACGCGCTACTGGCGGCACGGGATCACTTCGTCGTGACCTACTCGGGTCGTGACGAGCGCTCCAATCTCCGTCGACCACCCGCCGTTCCGGTCGGCGAGCTGCTCGACGTGGTCGAGCACACGGTGCGGACCCCGAACGGGCCGTGTCCGCGACTCCATCGTGCTCGAGCACCCGCTGCAGCCCTTCGACAAGCGGAACTTCGAACGTGACGAGCTTGTGCCGGATGCGGCCATGGAGTTTCGACTCGCTCCACCTGGCCGGTGCCCGCGCCGCCCTCGCCCCTCGCCACGACGGCGCCACCGTTCCTCGACCGCCCGCTCGACCCGTCGGTCTTCAGCCCCATCGGATTGGATCAGCTCGAGCGGTTCCTGCGCCATCCCGTGCGGGCGTTCCTGCGTGAGCGGCTCGACATCTGGCTCGGGTGCCAGGACCCGGGACTTCGAGGACGCCATTCCGATCGAACTCGGCGGGTTGGAGCGTTGGCAGATCGCCGAGCGCGTCCTGCAGGAGCGCCTGGCCGGAGCCGACCTCACGGCGTGCCTCGATGCCGAGCGGGTACGCGGGCGCGCTGCCGCCGGGACAGCTGGCCGACTCCGAGCTGGACCAGATCACCGCCCCGATCGACGACCTCGTCGCGGCGGGCCGGCACGCGGCGCCCCCGGAGTCGTTGGACGCGCACGTCGACCTGTCGGACGCGCTCAGCATCGTCGGCACGGTGCCCGGCGTCCGGGGTGATGTCGTGCACACCGTCACGTACTCGAAGCTTGGGCCGGCGCACCGCCTCGTTGCCTGGGTTCGACTGCTGGTCCTCAGCGCGACGTGGCCGGAGCGATCATTCTCGGCGCTCACCGTGGGCCGCAGTCAGAGCAGACGTGCGACGATCTCCATCGCCACCATCCGGCCGCTGGGACCCGATGCACCCAGCCGGAAGGAGGCGGCGGAGTCGCATCTCCGCGCGCTGGTCGAGATGTTCCAGCGTGGGATGTGCGAGCCGCTCCCGCTCTACGCTGCGCACGTCGGCCGCCTGGGCGGCGGCGGCCGCGGGGGGCATGGAGCCGAGCCGTGCCGCGGCCGCCGAGTGGGTCTCGGGCTACAACTTCCCCAAGGAGGACAAGGAGCCCGAGCACGTCCTGGTGCTCGGCGGCGCACTCCCTTTCCGGGCTGTGCTCGAGGGCTCGGGAGCGCCGCACCCCGGCGAGGGCCCGTGGGCCCCGACGGAGCCGACGCGCTTCGGGGTGTATGCCCAACGTCTCTGGGGCGGTCTGCTCGACCACGAGGAGATCGTCGATCGATGACGGACCGCACCGCGCAACCGCGGTCCTTCGACGTGTGCGGCGAACTCCCGACCGGCATGACCCTGCTGCAGGCGAGCGCCGGCACCGGCAAGACGTTCACCATCGCGGCACTCACCACGCGGTACGTGGCGGAAGGCATCCTCCCGATCGACCGACTCCTGGTCATCACATTCACCCGTATGGCGACCGGGGAACTGCGTGAGCGGGTGCGCGAGCGCCTGGTCCGCGCCTTCGACGGGCTGGTGGACCACTTGGCCGGCCAGGGCGGTCACTGCGGACGACGAGCTCGTGGAGCTGCTGGCGCGGGGGCCGTCCGACGAGGTCGAGGCCCGCCGGGACCGGTTGGGCAAGGCCATCGCGGACTTCGATGCTGCGACCATAGAGACGACGCACGGGTTCTGCCTGCAGGTTCTCTACGGCCTCGGGACGGCGGGGGATGTCGACCGTGAGGTCACCCTGGTGGAGGACGTCAGCGATCTCATGGAGGAAGTGGTCGACGATCTCTTCCTCCGCCGGTTCGCCAACAGGCCCAACGAGCTCGACTTCGATCGCAGCGACGCCATGGAGATCGCGAAGTCCGTCCTCGGGAACCCTGATGCCGCAATGGTGCCACCGCTGTCGCAAGCTGACGACCTGCCTTCCATTCGGCGCCGCTTCGCCAAGGCGGTTCGTCGAGGAGATGGAGGAGCGCAAGAAGGCGCGGAAGATCCTCACCTATGACGACGTGCTCAGCCGTCTGCGCGAGACGCTCTTCGACGAGCAACGGGGACCGGCAGCGTGCGACCGCCTCCGGGAGCGCTACGACGTCGTCCTGGTCGACGAGTTCCAGGACACGGACCCGGTGCAATGGGACATCATGCACCGCGCCTTCGGGGAGGGCGGGGCGACGCTGGTGCTGATCGGTGATCCGAAGCAGGCGATCTACGCGTTCCGAGGTGCCGACGTGCATGCCTACCTGCAGGCCCGCGACGAGGTGCAGTCGGAATGGACGCTCGACGTCAACTGGCGCAGCGACCAGGGGCTGCTGGAGGCCTACGACGCGCTGTTCGGTGACGCCCAGCTCGGCTACGCCGGCATCGCCTACCGGAGGATCAGGGCGGCCGAGGCCAACCAGCAACAGAGGCTGGTCGGATGTCCGGTCGACGTGCCGCTGCGGGTCCGCATCGTCCACGCCGACGACGGCCTGGTCCCGTTGACGGCGCAGCGGCAGCTGCCCAAGGCCGCCGACGCGAGGAGCTTCATCGCGCGGGACCTCGCGGCCGAGCGTCGTCCGGCTGCTGACGGACGCCCCCGAACTCATCACCCGCAGCCGCGAGGGCGTCGAGCTCGGACGCACGACGGTGCATCCCGGTCACCTCGCCGTCCTGGTGCGGACGAACAGCCAGGCGGTGACCGTGCGCGATGCGCTGCGCGCCGCGGGCGTCCCGGCGGTGATCGGTGGCTCCGGCTCGGTCTTCGCCACCGAGCCGGCGCTGGAATGGCTCCGGCTGCTCGAGGCGCTCGAACGGCCCACGGCGCGGGACCGGGCATCGCTGGCCGCTCTGACCTGCTTCGTTGGCTGGACGCCCGAAGAGGTGGCGACCGCGGACGAAGCCGAGTGGGAGGGGTTGCACTGGTCACTCCACCGGTGGGCGACGCTCCTGCGCGAGCAGGGCGTCGCCTCGCTCTACCAGGCGGTCAGCAGCTCCACACGAGGTACCCGAGCGGGTGCTGGCGCGGCCGTCCGGCGAGCGGTTCATGACGGACCTGCGCCACATTTCGCAGCTGCTCCACGAGGCGGGCGTCTCCGAAGGCCTCGGACCGACCGCAATGGCCACCTGGCTGGGCCGGCGGATCCACGATGCGGCCCGGGACGGGGAGAACGAGGAGCGGGCTCGGCGCCTCGAGTCGGATGCCGAGGCGGTGCAGGTGATCACCATTCACCGCAGCAAGGGCCTCGAGTTCCCGATCGTGTTCTGCCCCTACATGTGGGACGGCCGCCCCTTCGGCAAGGACGACCACGTGCCGATGTTCCACGATCCCCACCACGCCAACGTGCGCACCATTGACGTCGGTCGTGACGGGAACGCCTTCGCCCTCCACCAGAAGATGGAGCTGGAGGAAGCGCGGGGCGAGGATCTTCGCCTTCTCTATGTGGCCCTGACCAGGGCACGCCATCAGGCGATCCTGTGGTGGGCCGGCGCACAGGACAGCCAGCACTCCCCGCTGGCCCGACTGCTCTTCGATCGTGACGCCCAGGGGGTCGTGGGCCCCTACGGCGCGAAGACACGGTCCGACGCGGCAGTCGAATCGACCCTCGGTGGGTTGGGTCCGTGCGTCTCGGTCGAGCGGGTCGACGAGCCGACCGCGGCGCGTTGGGAGGAGGGCGCCGGAAACGTCCCCGACCTCGAGGCGGCGGTGTTCGATCGCACCCTGGACGTCGGCTGGCGTCGGGCGTCGTATTCGAGCATCACCAGCTCGCTCCACGACCGGCCGGCCGTCGGGAGCGAGCCGGAGCAACCGCTGACGTCCGACGAGGATGTGCCCCCGGCGCCGCCGGCACGGATTCGAGCGGGTCAGCTCGCACGCGACGGTGCGGTTCCGCTGCAGTTGGCCGGCATGCCGGGGGGTGCACTCGTGGGCACGGTCATCCACGGGGTGTTCGAGCACGTGGCGTTCGAGGCACCCGACCTGCATGCTGTCGTGTCGGGCGCGTTGGCCGAGGAGGTGGCGTGGCGCAACGTCAACCTCGGCAGTACGGCCGATGTCGTCGCCGGCCTGTGCACCGCCATTGCGTCCCCCCTCGGGCCGATGGTGGACGACGTCCGGCTGCGCGACATCACGCGGCAGGACCGTCTCGACGAGCTCACCTTCGAGATCCCCCTGGTCGGCGGTGACACACCCACCGCCACCCTCCACGTCGCCGCCGTGGCCGACCTCCTCGAGGAGCATCTCCCGGCGGATGATCCGGTGGCGCGCTACGCCCCGGCGCTGCGCGACCCCGCGCTGGGTGGGGTCTTGCGGGGGTACCTGACGGGAAGCCTCGACCTGGTCTTCCGCCTGCCGG
The DNA here is from genome assembly GCA_963738135.1 of uncultured Acidimicrobiaceae bacterium. GTDB lineage: Bacteria > Actinomycetota > Acidimicrobiia > Acidimicrobiales > RAAP-2 > Bog-473. The sequence continues at coordinate 518,047 of CAVTVK010000003.1, forward strand.
GCGACCGCTTCGTCCTGGCCGACTACAAGACGAACAGGCTGGCGACGTCGGAGGAGACGCTCACGTCGTGGCACTATCGCCCCGACGCCTTGCAGGCGGAGATGGTCGCGGCGCACTACCCGCTGCAGGCGATCCTCTACGCCGTGGCACTGCACCGCTATCTGCGCTGGCGGTTGCGCGGCTACGACCCCGACGTACACCTCGGGGGAGTCCTCTATCTGTTCGTGCGCGGCATGAGCGCGATCGAGCCCGTCTCGTCGCGGACGGCGCCTCCGGGCGTCTGGTCCTGGCGGCCACCGGCCTCACTGGTCGAGGCGCTGAGCGATCTCTTCGACCGGGGGTTGCCCGGGTGAACGAGCTGGACGTTGTGGACACGTTCGACGCCCGGTTCGTGCTCGGAGCGCGAGGGACTACTGCTGGCGTTCAACCGCGCCGGACTCCTCTCGACCTCGGACGTCCATGTGGCGCTGCGCCTCGAACGCCTGAGCGGCGGCGCGCGACGACATCGTCACGCTCGGCGCCGCCTTCGCGGCGCGTGCGCCGCGCCTGGGCAACGTCTGCGTCGACCTCGAGACCATCCATGCCACCGCCGATGCCGACACCGAGGTGCCGGCAGACATCGCGGCGCTGCCCTGGCCCGATCCGGCCCATGTGGCCGCGTCACATGGCGGCCAGCACCGTCGTCGGCCCCGACCGTCCGCTGCACCTGGAGGGGACCACCCTGTACCTCGATCGTCTGTGGGCCGACGAGTGCCTGGTGGCGGCCGAGCTGGGCGAGCGCTCCGCCGGTCCCGCGCCTCGGGTCGACGCCGACGCTGCTCCGCAGACGGCCTGGGAGAGCTGTTCGGCGAGGACGATGACTCGGACCAACGGATGGCCGCCGCGACGGCCGTGCTGCGCCGGCTGTCGGTGATCGCCGGCGGGCCCGGCACCGGGAAGACGACGACGGTGGCCCGCGTCCTGGCCCTCTTGCAGGCCCAGGCGATCGCCGCCGGGGAGCGCCCGCCGCTGATCGCACTGGCCGCGCCGACCGGCAAGGCGGCGGCACGTCTGGAGGACGCCGTGCGCGAGGGCGCCGATGCCATCGAGATCGATCCGGAACGGCGGGACCGCCTGCACGCACTGGCGGGCAAGACGGTGCACCGGCTGCTCGGCTTCAACCCTGGGAACCGCACCCGCTTCCGTCACAACGCTCTGAACCGTCTCCCCCACGACGTCGTCGTCGTCGACGAGACGTCCATGGTCTCGCTCTCGCTGATGGCCCGGCTGCTGGAGGCGGTCCGCTCCGACGCCCGACTGATCTTGGTCGGTGACCCCGAGCAGCTGGCCTCGGTCGAGGCGGGCGCGGTACTGGGCGACATCGTGGGACCCGCCGCGCTCGGGCGTGTCCATGCCGCCGTCGGCGCGTGAGGAACTGGTCGGGGTGACGGGGGTGCCGGTGCCCGTAGGCGCCGACCGGCGCGCCGCACCCTTCGGCGCCGGGATCGCGGTGTTGCGCAACGTGCACCGTCACGGTGGCGCCATCGCCGCCCTGGCCCGGGCGATCCGTCAGAACGACGCCGACGAGGCCATGGCGATTCTCCGCGCCGGGGACGCCGGAGATTCGAACGTCCAGTGGATCGAGACCGATGCGACCGAGGTGATCCCGCCCGACGGCCTGGGCGACGTGCGACGGCTTGCCGTCGACACCGGGCGCACCGTCATTGAGTCGGCACGCGCGGGCGATGCGCGCCGGGCCATCGACGCATTGGGGAGCTTCCGCCTCCTGTGCGCACACCGCCGCGGGCCCGAGGGCGTGTCCACCTGGATGGACCACATAGAGAATTGGTTGCGGTCCGAGGTCGAGGGCTTCAGCACCGGAGCGGAGTGGTACGTCGGCCGTCCACTCATCGTGACCGAGAACGACTACGGACTGAATCTCTACAACGGCGATACCGGGGTTGTGATCGAGTCGGGGAGCGGGCGGCTGGTCGCCGCCTTCGAACGCCAGGGCAGCATCGCCGAGGTCAGCCCCACCCGGTTGGCCGCGGTGGACACCGTGTATGCCATGACGGTGCACAAGAGCCAGGGTTCGCAGTACGAGGCCGTCGCGTTTCTGGTGCCGAGCCCGGATTCACGGATCCTCACCCGTGAGTTGCTCTACACGGCGGTCACCCGGGCCCGGGAGCGCCTGATCCTCGTCGGTCCCGAACGTTCGATCAGGGCGGCCATCGAGAGGCCGATCACCCGGGCGTCCGGGCTCCGGGCCGCCCTGTGGGGCGAGGCGGGCTGACCAGCCGCCGACCCCACCGCCACGTGCCGCCTCCCGCCCATCCCCCAGCGTCCGTGGCCCACTGTTTAGGCTGCGCCGCCAGGGAAAGATCCCTGGTCTTACCCCAATTACAGCTATGTCACAGCTTAAATTCAGGGTTCTGTCCCATGATGAAGTTGAAACGACTCCGTAACATTCACGGGGCCTGAGTGAAAACACGGGTGAAATGAAGATTCTGGTTCTCGGAGGAGACGGCTATCTCGGTTGGCCCACCGCCTTGCATCTGTCGGCGCTCGGGCACGAGGTGACCGTGGTCGACAACCTGGTGCGCCGGGAGTACGACCGCGAGATGGGTGTGGACAGCCTCGTGCCCATCGCTTCTCTCGAGGATCGGGTCACGCGCTGGGAGCAGGTGTCCGGTCACGCCATCAGCGTGCGGATCGGGAACCTGACCGACGCCGCGTTCACGTACGGCATCGTCGCCGAGGGTAAGCCCGACGCGATCGTGCACTTCGGCGAGCAGCGGTCCGCCCCGTACTCCATGATCGACCGGGAGCACGCGGTCTACACGCAGGTCAACAACGTCGTGGGCAACCTGAACGTGATGTACGCCATTCAGGAGACCGACCCCGACATCCACCTCGTGAAGCTGGGGACGATGGGGGAGTACGGCTACCCCAACATCGACATCGAAGAAGGGTTCATCGAGATCACCCACAAGGGCCGCACCGACGTGATGCCCTACCCCAAGCAGCCCGGGTCCTTCTACCATCTGTCGAAGGTCCACGACAGCCACAACATCATGTTCGGGTGTCGCATCTGGGGCCTGCGGGCCACCGATCTGAACCAGGGCATCGTCTACGGCCAGTCCACGCCGGAGACGGACGTCGACCCGCTGCTGGCGACGCGCTTCGACTACGACGGCGTGTTCGGCACCGTGCTGAACCGCTTCTGCGTGCAGGCGGTGACCGGTCACCCACTGACCGTCTATGGCGCCGGTGGCCAGACCCGCGGCATGCTGAACATCCGCGACACGCTCGCCTGCGTGACCTTGGCCCTCGAGAACCCCGCCGACCGCGGCGAGTTCCGGGTCTTCAACCAATTCACGGAGTCGTTCTCCGTGCGCGAGATGGCGCAGATGGTCAGGAAGGTCTGTCCGACGCGGGTCGACATCGCCGAAGGCCTGTCGAACCCGCGGGTGGAGAACGAGGAGCACTACTTCAACGCCGCCAACACCAAGCTTCTCGACCTGGGACTGCAGCCCCACCTCCTGACGGACGAGGTGATCGCCGACATCCTGCAGCTGGTGGAGCGGCATCGCAGCCGGGTGGATGTCCGGGCGATCGCGCCGACCGTGCAATGGCGTTCGACCGCCAGCACGCTCACGACGTCCGGCGAGACGCCGGGCGCTTCGTTCCTCGCGGTGTAAAGCCTCCCGTTCCCCTGTAGTTTCCTGTGGCGATGCCGCCACGCAGGCCACGCCGCCGCGCGCGCCGTCGATCTCCGGCCCGGCCGGTCATCCTGCTCATTGCCGCGGTCGTGGTGCTCGCCATCGTGGTGGGAGGCCTCACCCAGGTGTCGCGGCAGTCGCAGGGGTACGACGCCAACTCCGACCGCACCCTGGTGGCGCAGGGCACCGTCGCGGCCGATCAGTCGAATGCCACCTCGGTCACGGTGCGCAGGATCGTCAACGACCTGCCCTCGCAGACCCGCCAGGGGTTGCAGGCGTCGCTCGACAACGCGGTGCAGCAGACGGCCGACGAGGCATCCCGGGCGCAGCTCGCCGCCGGCGCGGTGCCAATGGGCCCGCTGGCGACCCAGTTCGTCGACGTCTTCGCGGAACGGGCCCGGGCCGTGGCCCAGCTGCGTGGTGCCGTCTACGGGTTCCTCGGCATGCAGCCGATCGCTCCCGCTGATGCCCCGCCGGTCGGTTCCACGACCGGCTCGAGTGGGACCGCGCTCCTGTCGACGGCCGAGACAACGAACCGGATCGCCGCGGCCGGCGCGCTCCTGGCGCGCTCGGACGCGCTCTACCGCTCGGTGCAACGGTCGCTGGGCGCAGCCGCCGGCCACGGAAAGCTCCCGCCGTCGGTCTGGGTGACTCACCCACAGGTGTGGCAGCTCGGCAGCGTGGCGGCCCAGGTGGATCTGGTGGCCACCTCGTCGACGCTTGCTGCGACGCACTACGTCGTCCTGCGCACCATTCGCCTGACCCCCCCTGCCCTGCCGACGCCGCAGGGGACTCCGGCCGACGTGTCAGTCCTCAGCCCGACCTCGCAGATCGGGGTGACCGTGGTGGTGGCCAACCAGGGCTCGTCCAACGAACCGCATGTCTCGGTGCGCTTCTCGCTGGTCGATCAGACGTCGGGTGCGACCACGAGCCAGGTCCGGACGACGTCACTCGCCCTGGGTGCCTCGGTCACGCTGCCGAACGTGCGGATGCGCGTCAAGCCGTCCACCGCGTACGTCCTCACCGTCCAGGTGCTCCCGCCCGCCGGGCAGACGCTCACCGCCGGCACGGCGATCCAGCAGCCGCTGCAGATCGCTCCGAGCACCTGAGCGGCGGACCGCACATCGCCGGGTGACCGCGTGTCGACCCCACCGCTTCGTGGTCCTAGGATCGAGGGGCACCGAAATCAGGAACTGGAGGGCTCTTCACGTGGCCGAGAGCATCACGATCACGGACAATCGCAATGGCGAGACCATAGAGATCCCGCATTGTCAACGGCGGGGTATCGGCCAGCGAATGGTCCAAGCTCCTCCCGGGAGTCTGGTTCTTCGATCCCGGCATTCATGTCGACGGCCGCCTGCGAGAGCGCCATCACCTACCTCGACGGCGAAGCCGGCATCCTGCGTTACCGGGGCTATCCCATTGAGCAGCTGGCGGAGAGCTCGACCTACCTCGAGGTGGCCTACCTCCTTCTGAACGGGGAGCTCCCCAACGAGGCGGAGTTCGAGACCTGGCGCCACGAGATCACGTACCACACGTTCATCCACGAGAACGTGCGCAAACGCTTCCTCGAGGGCTTCCACTACGACGCCCATCCGATGGGGATGCTCGTCTCCGCCGTCGCCGCCCTCTCGACCTTCTACCTCGACGCCAAGGAGATCTTCGATCCCGAGTCGCGGAAGAAGCAGATCATCCGGCTGATCGCCAAGATGCCGACCCTGGCCGCGGCGGCCCACCGCTTCAGCGTGGGCATGCCCTTCGTCTACCCGGACAACTCGCTCGACTTCGCCGACAACTTCCTCTCCATGCTGTGGAAGGTGGCCGAGCCTCGCTTCGAGGCGGATCCCGTGCTGGCCCACGCCCTCGACGTGCTGTTCATCCTCCATGCCGACCACGAGCAGAACTGCTCCACCACAGCCATGCGGGTGGTGGGCTCGTCACATTCGGATCCCTACTCGGCCACCGCCGCCGCGGCCGCCGCGCTCTACGGCCCCCGTCACGGAGGGGCCAACGAGGCCGTCATCCGGATGCTGACCGACATCGGGAGCATCGAGAACGTGCCGGACTTCATCGCCACGGTGAAGGCGGGCACCGGCGGCCAGCGCCTGCAGGGCTTCGGGCACCGCGTCTACAAGAGCTACGACCCCCGGGCGAAGATCATCAAGCAGATCGCCTACGACGTGTTCGAGGTCACCGGGAAGAACCCTCTGCTCGACATCGCCCTCAAGCTCGAAGAGATCGCGCTGAACGACGAGTACTTCACGTCGCGCCACCTCTACCCGAACGTCGACTTCTACTCGGGGCTCATCTACCAGGCCATGGGATTCCCGATGGAGATGTTCACGGTCCTGTTCTCCATCCCACGGACCGCCGGCTGGCTGGCCCACTGGCAGGAGATGCTCGACCAGGACTCCAAGATCGCCCGTCCGCGCCAGCTCTACATCGGCTCCGAGGAGCGCAACTACACGCCGATGCAGGACCGCTGAATCACCCGGCGGTCCGCGGTGCGCATGCGGACCAGCCCTTCCTGTGCGAGCGTGACGCACAAACGCCCCTGCCGGTCGAAGAGGAAGCCGCGGGCGAGGCCCCGTCCCTGGGCCGCAATCGGCGAGTCCGTGTCGTAGAGCAGCCACTCGTCGGCCCGGAAGGGTTGGTGGAACCACATGCAGTGGTCGAGGCTCGCTCCCATGAACTCGGGGTCGTCCCAACTCGTCTCGTGGGGGGCGAGGATCGTGTCGAAGAGGGACATGTCCGAGGCGTACGTCGCCACGCAGGCGTGCAGCAGCGGGTCGTCGGGGAGGTCGCCGTCGGCCCGGATCCAGAGGCGCTGGTAGGGCTCGCCCTGCTCCTTGGAGTGCCACGGGAGATCGCCGATATGGCGCTGGTCGATCGGGTGGGGCCGGTCGAACCAATCGGTCAGCTCCTCTTTGAAGGGCTGCAGCCGCTCGTAGAGGGGGGCGAGCGTCTCGGGCTCGGGCACGTCGGGCATGGGGATCTGGTGTTCCAGGCCGTCCTCGAGGTCGTGGAAGGAGGCCGAGAGATTGAAGATGGCCCGGCCGTGCTGCACGGCCACGACGCGGCGAGTCGTGAAGGACCGTCCGTCACGAATGCGGTCGACCTCGTAGAGGATGGGAACGGTCGGGTCGCCGGGGCGGAGGAAATAGGAGTGCAGCGAATGCACCCGCCCGTGCTCGACCGTGCGCCCGGCGGCCATGAGCGCCTGACCCGCCACCTGGCCGCCGAAGACGCGTTGGCGCTCCTCGTTGGGCTGGATGCCCCGGAAGATGTTGACCTCAATGGGCTCGAGGTCCAGCAGGTGGACGAGGAACTCCAAGGACGCGCTCATCCGCCCATGTTCGCAGGCCTCCGCCAGGGGCGTCGTAGAGCGAGGTGCCCACGACCCCAACTACCCTGCGGCGAAGTGACCAGCGGCGCAGAGGACAGGACAAGGGAAGCGTGCTCGAGTTCCCGGTGGGCTTCACCTGGGGCGTCGCCACGGCGGCGCACCAGATCGAGGGCGGCAACGTGAACAACGACTGGTGGGCCTGGGAGCACGACCCGGCGTCGGGCACCGTGGAGCCGAGCGGAGACGCATGCGACTCCTTTCACCGCTGGCGCGAGGACCTGCAGCTCGTGGCCGACATGGGACTCGGGGCCTACCGCTTCTCTCTCGAGTGGAGCCGCATCGAGCCTGCCGAGGGGGAGTTCTCCATCGCCGCGTTGGAGCACTACCGGAGGGTGTGCGCCGCTTGTCGCGGTCACGGGATCCTGCCGGTGGTGACGTTCCATCACTTCACGACCCCGCTGTGGCTCACCGCCCGAGGTGGCTGGGAGGCGCCCGACGCCCCCGAGCGTTTTGCCCGCTTCGTCGAGCGATCGACGGCGTACCTGGGCGACCTGATCGGATGGGCCTGCACCATCAATGAGCCCAACGTCGTCGCAGTCATGGGGTATTTCCAGGGCGAGTACCCGCCGGGGGTGAAGGAGGACTTCGCGCGCTACGGAGTGGTCAACGAGGCGATGGTGCGCGCCCACCGGCTGGCGGTGGATGCGCTGCGCGCCGGTCCCGGGGACTTTCCCGTCGGACTCACGCTCTCGATGGCGGAGATCACGGCCACCGAGGGCGGGGAGCCACTGCGGGACGCCGCCGAGGAGATGCTCGAGAACATCTTCCTGCGTGCCACCGAGGGTGACGATTTCGTGGGGGTGCAGTGCTACACCCGCATGCACTTCGGTCCGGACGGCCTGGCGCCCAACGATCCGGCCGTCCCCGTTACCCAGATGGGTGACGAGCGCTGGCCCCAGGCGGTCGAGCACACCGTGCGCCGCGCCGGCTGCGGTGAGCGGGCGCCCGGTCGTCGTCACCGAGAACGGGATCGCCACGGCGGACGACGCGGAGCGCATCGCTTTCGTGTCCGAGGCGCTGGCGAGCGCGCACCGGTGCCTGCAGGAGGGCATCGACCTGCGGGGCTACTTCGTCTGGAGCCTGTTGGACAATTTCGAGTGGCACCTGGGCTACGGACCCAAGTTCGGGCTCGTGGCCGTGGCGCCGGGGACATTCGAGCGCCGGCCCAAACCCAGCGCGCACTGGTTCGGCGAGGTGGCCCGCAGCAACCGATTGCTCACAGGGGGTGCATAGCGTGCTGCCAGTGGGCGAATTGGCTGCCACGCTAGGGTTGCGCCGTGCTGATCCCGCCGCTCGCGGCGTCCACCCGGCGAGCGCGCCGCTCCCGTGACTGAGCACGGCGGGCATCCGCCGCTCTCCCACATCTGGTCCTCGGACCAGTCGCTGTACGTGCGGATCCGCTAGATGATTGCGCACCCCTCGAGCGTGAAGCTCATCAAGTACGCCAGCGTCTCGGTGATCTCGACGGTGGTGTCGCAGGTCACCCTGCTGCTGACGTTCGGGATCTTCCACGTCATGTCCGAGGTGCCGGCCAACATCGTGGCCAACGTGGTGGCGACGGTTCCGTCCTATGCGCTCAACCGCCGCTGGGTCTGGGGCAAGAGCGGGAAGTCGCACTTCTGGAAGGAGGTCGCCCCCTTCTGGATCCTGTCGTTCATCGGTCTGGCCTTCTCGAGCTTGGCCGTGTGGGTCGCCGGTGACTTCGCCCGGGCACACGGGCTGAGCCACGGCGCGACCGCGCTCCTGGTGAACCTGGCCAACCTGATGAGCTTCGGCATCCTGTGGATCGTGAAGTTCGTGATCTACAACAAGCTCTTCCACGTCGACCCGGTCGAGTACGAGGAGCACCACGCCGAGAAGGTGGCGGCAGGCGACCTCGGCGGCGACCAGGATCTGTGACCGGAGCCGACCGGAGCCACCGGAGGCTCGACCTCCGGCTGAGCGACGGCTGCGGGGGACTCAGTCCCGGAAGTTGTTGAACTGCAGCGGAATGCCGAAGTCCTCCGCCTTGCACTTGGCGATCACCTCTTGGAGGTCGTCGCGCTTCTTGGCCGTCACGCGCAGCTGATCACCCTGGGTCTGCGAGGACACGCCCTTGAGCCCGAGGTCCTTGATGAACTTGTTCAGCCGCTTGGCGTGGTCGGACGAGATGCCGGCCCGGATGGCGATCTTCTGACGGGAGGTCCCCTTCTGGGCCTCCTCGACCTTGGCATCCTCGAAGGCCTTCAGCGAGACCTGGCGCTTGACCAGCTTCTCGTCGAGGACCTGGTGCAGGGCCCGGAGCCGGTCCTCGGTCGAGGAGCGGAGCACGAGCTCGTTCTCGCTCAGCTCAATGGCCGAGTCGGTGTTCTTGAAGTCGAAGCGGGTGGCGGCCTCCCGATTGGCCTGGTCGACGGCGTTGCGCACCTCTTGCATATCGACTTCCGAAACGATGTCAAACGTGGGCATGGGCGCCAGCGTACCGGCGCCACCTGCCGGTACGGGGTGTCGGGCCCGGCTAATCTCGCCCCTGCGGGTCGGTGTCCGAGTGGCCAAAGGAAGCAGGCTGTAAACCTGCCGGTTAACACCTACGGAGGTTCAAATCCTTCCCGGCCCACGCATGCACGCCGGATTCGCCGTGGGGCCGTCCGGCCCCAGGTGACCCGCCGGTGGTCGTTACAATGCTGTTTCGGATCGATTGCGGGCGAGCGCTCCCCAGGCGTGCGCCCGTCTTCCCCCACCGGGCGCCGTAGGCCCCGACACGACAAGCGAGACTGATTACCCCGTGGACGAGAGCGCGATGTCGACGTCACCGCCGGTTCTGGACCGGGTCGGCGCGCGCGTTCGGCGCCTCTCCATGCGGGCCGACGCCATGCAGCTCCGGCTCACCCGCGGTGTCACGCTCACCGAACGCGTCGAGCCCAAGTCGGGCGATCCCGAGGACTGGTCGTTCCTGCGCCGGCCGGCGCTGCTCGGGCTTCTCGCCGTCGTCTCCATCTGCGTCGGCGCCTCGCTGCCGAGCTCGCCCTTCAAGCTGGAGATGGGTGGCACGTGGTACTTCGGTGAGGCCGACTGGCCGTCGACCACCCTGATGCTGCCGGGCGTCGTCGCCGTCTACGGCGGGATGGTCCTGTTCGTCCGCGTCTGGTACGGGCTCTTCCAGACGCTGCGGGCCCGCGGTGGCGTGCCCATCCGCCCGCTCGCCTACATGCTGGCGCTGTGGATCCTGCCCCTTCTGGTTGTGGCGCCGCTGTTCAGCCGCGACGTGTTCTCCTACGCCGCGCAGGGCGAGATGATGAGCCACCACATCAACCCCTACCACTACGGTCCGGGCACGCTGGGTTCGGGACCGTACGTCTCGGGCGTCGATCCGCTGTGGGCGAACACGGCCGCGCCGTACGGCCCGCTCTTCCTCATGCTGGCCGGCTGGTCGGCGTCGCTCACCTTCCATCACGCCCTCTTGACCATCGAGCTGCTGCGCCTCCAGTCCGTCGCCGGCCTCGCGTTGATCGCCTACTGCATCCCCAAGCTGGCCCGTTCCTTCGGGCGCGACCCCGGCCCGGCATTCGTGCTGGCGGTGCTCAACCCGCTGACCCTGCTCGCCCTGGTCGGGGGCGCCCACAACGACGCCATCATGGTGGGACTGCTGCTGGCCGGCGTGACGGCGGCGCGTTGCTTCCACCCCGTATGGGGTGTCGTGCTGTGCGCGCTCGCCGCCTCCATAAAGGTCCCCGCCGCCATCGGCATCGTCTACGTGGCGTGGGACTGGGCCGGACCGTTTGCCGACTGGCGCCGTCGCGCCCGGATCCTGGTCCGGGCCGGCCTGGTCACGGTGGCCGTCATGGGGGCGCTGTCCCTGGTCTCGGGCCTCGGCTGGGGTTGGATCGCCAATCTGGGCACCCCGGGCACCGTGCGCTCCTGGATGGCGCCGGCCACCGGCTTCGGGCTCCTCATCAGCGGGACGGCCCACCTCGTGGGCATCGGCGTCGGCCTGGGCGGGGTCCTCACGCTGACCCGGGCCATCGGCCTGATCGGGGCGGCCGCCATCGCCGTCTACTGCCTGCGGCATCGGGAGCGCATCGGCGTGCTGGGGGCGCTCGGGCGCCACCATGATGGCCTTCGTCCTCCTCGGCCCCGTCGTCCAGCCCTGGTACCTGACGTGGGGGATCATCATCGTGGCGCCGGTCGTGACCGGGCGCTGGCTCTACGCCGTGCTCGGCTTGTCAGCCGTGGCGCCCTTCATCGGCCTGACGGGCGGGAGCGACCTGCTGAGTGAGCTGGTGCGCACGGACCCGGCCAGCATGGTGCTGGCCGTCATGGTGCTCTGGGCCGTCGCGATCGTCCCCCTCGGCAACTGGACGACTTCGTGGCGCATCGATCGCTCGCGCCTGCCCGCCCTGCCCGCCACCAGCGCCGCGCTCGAGTCCTGAGCCCGGCCCGCTGAGGGCCGCGGAGCCTCCTCCTCAGAGGAGCCGCTGGAGCTCGACCACATCGAGCCACTGGCGGTGCTTGCGCCCGACTTCCCGCTCGACCCCGACCAGCTCGAAGCCGGCGGCCTCGTGCAGGCCGATGGAGGTCTCGTTGTGCCCGGCGATCCGGGCGATCACGGAGTGGAAGCCGTGGGCGGAGGCCAGGATCAGGAGCTCGGCCAGGAGGGCCTTGCCCACGCCCTTGCCGCGCTGGGCCCGGTCGACGTAGATGGAGTTCTCGGCTGTGGCCGAGTAGCCGGAGCGCTCTCGGAACGCCGAGAGGGAGCCGAAGCCCAGGACGATCTCGCCGTTGGCCCCGACGGGACCTGGTGCCGCTTGATCGGCGGGATCGGCGGGCTCGGTGGCCACGACGGCCGGATGGACGCCGCTGTGCTCGAGGATCCAGGCCTCCTGCTCGGCCGAGCTGCGGGGAACCATGTCGAAGGTGTTGGTGCTCCCGAGCACCTCGACGTTGTAGATGGCACGGATGGCGTCGGCGTCGGCCAGCTCGGCGAGTCGGATCCGCATCCGTCGATGGTACTGTTGACGTGCGAAAACCAGGGGGTCGGAGGCAGCTCGCCTCAAGCCCTGGCTATCATTGACCCTTCGCGGACGGTACCCGCGGCGCCCCTGTAGCTCAGTGGCAGAGCACCTCCATGGTAAGGAGGGGGTCGTGGGTTCAATCCCCACCGGGGGCTCGCCCTTGGCGGCGTAGCTCAGTTGGTCAGAGCACACGGCTCATAATCGTGTTGTCGCGGGTTCGAGTCCCGCCGCCGCTACCAGGTCCGGGTCAGGTCGCCCCGGGCAGCCAGTAGGAAGGATTGCAGATGGCGAAGAACGAGAAGAGGGTCCAGGTCACCCTGGCCTGCGAGGTGTGCAAGCGGCGGAACTACATCACCACCAAGAACAAGCTGAACGACCGCGAGCGGATCGAGATGAAGAAGTTCTGCCGCTGGGACCGCCAGCACACGCTGCACAAGGAGACCCGCTGAGCCATCCGGAGCCTGCCGGTGCTACTCTGGCAGGCCGTTCCCCAGGTCAGGGGGAAGAACCACCTGCTTGAGGGCAACCGAAGGCACCCCACCGAGGGCAGTAGCTCAACTGGTAGAGCACCGGTCTCCAAAACCGGCGGTTGGGGGTTCGAGTCCCTCCTGCCCTGCCCCGGACGTAGGCACCCGACGATGAAGTATGTGAGGCAAGAGCCGTGAACCGCGAGACGAAGCGCTTGATGCAGCGCCAAGGGCAGATGGAGGCCGATGGGTCGCCGGCTACCCGCAAGGCCCCCGCGGGAGCGAACTCGGGTGGACCACGTCAACCGCGCAGCCGGCAACAGGGCCGCAAGCGCACGACGCCGGTGCAGTTCGTCCGCGAGGTGCGTGACGAGATGCGCCAGGTGGCGTGGCCGTCGCGCTCCGAGCTCATCAACTACACCTCGGTCGTGTTGACGACGCTGATCATCATGATCAGCCTCATTTTCGTGCTGAACCTCGCCTTCGGGAAGCTGATCACGCTTCTCTTCCAGAAGTAGCGCCGACATGAGCGACATGACACACACAGAGGCGGAGGGCGCCGTGACCAACGGCGAAGAGGACGTGGCCGAGGCTTCGGTGGCGCAGCGTGACGAGGCCGAAGCGACCCCCGAGGAGACAGTGGAACAGACGACAGTGGAACAGACGACAGTCGCGACGAGATTGCGGAAGAGATCGCGCCGAGACCGCAGCCGGCGAGCCGGACCTGGTGCTCGATGCCACCGACGGCCAGGACGACGCCGAGCTGGGCGGCTGGGTCAAGGACGAAGAGGACGAGGAGCCGCTCCCGGTCGAGAGCCCCTACGACCGTCCCGGCCGCTGGTACGTCGTGCACACCTACTCGGGGTACGAGAACAAGGTGCGCTCGAACATGGGCAACGTGGTCGCGTCCCGCGGCATTGAGGACCGTGTCTTCGAGGTCGTCATCCCGATGGAGGACGTGGACGAGTTCAAGGGCGGCAAGAAGGTCACGGTCCAGAAGAAGGTCTTCCCGGGCTACCTGCTCGTTCGCTGCGACCTCGACGACGACACCTGGGGCGCCATCCGCAACACTCCCGGCGTCACCGGCTTCGTCGGTCCGGGCACCAAGCCGACGCCCCTGTCGCGGCGTGAGGTCGAGAACATCCTTCAGGTGAAGGTCGAGGGTGGGCCGGGCGGCGCGCCCAAGCGCACACGGGCCCGCCTGGAGTACGAGGTCAACGAGACGGTCAGGGTCAAGGAAGGCCCCTTCGCCGACTTCTCGGGTCAGATCTCGGAGATCAACGAGGACCAGCTCAAGCTCAAGGTGCTGGTCAACATCTTCGGCCGGGAGACACCGGTCGAGCTCGAATTCAGCCAGGTCGCCAAGCTTTAGGCGCCTGGGCACAGAGACGGAGAGGGAGAACAAGGAAAATGGCACCGAAGAAGAAGGTGCTCGCGGTGGTGAAGATCCAGCTCGAGGCCGGGTCGGCCACGCCGGCGCCGCCCGTCGGCACCGCGCTCGGGGCCACACGGCGTGCAGACCATGGAATTCTGCAAGCAGTACAACCAGGCCACCGAGAGCATGCGGGGTCAGGTGATCCCGGTCGACATCACCATCTACGAGGACCGCAGCTTCAGCTTCGTGCTGAAGACGTCGCCCACACCCGTGCTGCTCCGCCAGGCGGCGGGCCTCGACAAGGGGGCGGCCACCGCGGGTCGTGAGCAGGTCGGGACGATCACCGACGCCCAGCTGGCCGAGATCGCCACCACCAAACTGGCCGACCTCAACACGGCGGACCTCGAGGCCGCCAAGAAGCAGGTCGCCGGCACGGCGCGCTCCATGGGCATCAAGGTCGCCGGCTAGGGCAGGACGAGGAGAGAACGATGACCCAACACGGCAAGAAGTACAAGGAGAGCCTGACCAAGGCAGACCGGGAGTCGATGCACGGCCTGATCGAGGCGGTCGAGCTGGTCAAGGGCTTGGCCAGCGCCAAGTTCGACGAGACGGTCGAACTGGCCGTCCGCCTCGGGGTCGACCCCCGCAAGGCGGACCAGATCGTGCGCGGCACCCTGTCGCTCCCCGCCGGGACAGGGCGCACCGAGCGGGTGGCGGTCTTCGCCGCCGGTGAGGCAGCCGCCGAGGCGCGCGCCGCGGGTGCCGACGAGGTCGGAGCCGACGATCTCGTGGCCAGGATCAACGGTGGCTTTCTCGACTTCGACGTGGCCATCGCCACGCCGGACCTGATGGGACAGGTCGGGACACTCGGGCGCGTGCTCGGGCCCCGTGGCCTCATGCCCAACCCCAAGACCGGGACCGTGACGACCGACGTCGGCAAGGCCGTCGCCGAGTTCAAGGGCGGCCGGGTCGAGTACCGCACCGACAAGGTGGGCAACGTCCACATCCGCGTCGGCAAGGCCTCGTTCACGGTCGAGCAGCTGGTGGCCAACATCCGCGCCGTCGTCGACGAGCTCCAGCGGGCCAAGCCGCCCTCGTCGAAGGGTCGCTACTTCCTGTCGGTAACGGTCTCGACGACCATGAGCCCCGGGGTCCGCATCGACCCGGTGAAGGCCCGTTACAGCGAGGACGAGCTCGCCGTCCCGGCCTGACCGAGCAGCCCGGTCGGAGGAGCTCCGACCGCCGTACTACTCTTTCCCGCACAGCTCGCCGCCTCCGGGCGGAATGGGCACTGAATCCGATACGCCAGAGACCTCCGGTGCACCCCTGGGTGCCGAAGCGGCCCGATGGGCCGGCCTGACGAGGCGACAACGCAGCACGCCGGAGCGATCCGGCTGCCCGTGCCGTCGCACGCCGGAGACTCTGGCCCGCTTCCGGGCCATGGAGCCCGGTGGAGGACACCGATGGCAACGCAGAACGCACAGATGGCACACAAGGTCGAGGTCGTCGACGAGGTCAAGACGCGCGTCGAGCGCGGCGTCGGCCTCCATCGTGAGCGAGTACCGCGGGCTGACGACCTCCGAGCTCGCCGAGCTGCGTACGGCGCTGGCCGCCGCCGGGGGCGACTACCGGATCTTCAAGAACACGCTGGTCCGGCGGGCCATCGATGGCGGCGAGTACCAGCCCCTGTCGGAGTACCTGAGCGGCCCGAGCGCCCTGACCTTCGTGCAGGGCGACATCAGCGCCGTGGCCAAGGCCCTGCGGGACTTCTCCCGGAACAACCCGCTGCTGGTGATCAAGGGCGGGCTGGCCGACGGGTCGCTCCTCTCGCCCGGCGACCTGGCCGCGCTGGCCGACCTGCCGCCGCGCGAGGTGCTCCTGGCCCGCTTCGCCGGCGCCCTGGCCGCGCCGATGCAGCAGATGGCCGGCCTCCTGCAGGCTCTGCCTCGGAACATGGCCTACGGGATCTCGGCCCTGATCGAGCAGCGGCAGGCCGGCGGGGAGACCCTGCCGGCCGAAGAGGCCGCGCCAGCCGGAGAAGTCGCGCCGGCCGAAGAGTCGCCGCCGGCCGAAGAGGCAGCACCGGCCGCAGAGGCCGCGGCGCCCGCAGACGTCGACGCCGAGGCCCCGGCCGAGGCGCAGCCCGCCGCCGAGGGCCGGCGGAGCCCGCCGGGGAGGCTCCGGCGGAACCAGAGGCGGCGGCCCCCGCCGAAGAGGCTTCCGAGTAGCAACCCCAGACCGTACGAACCGACACAACGAGACCGAAGGTAAAGAAAGGAAGGCCAGGCAGATGGCAACCCTGACCAAAGAAGAGATCCTCGACGGGATCGCCGAGCTCTCGGTGATCCAGCTGAGCGAGCTGTTGAAGGACTTCGAGGAGCGCTTCGGCGTGACGGCAGCCGCACCCGTGGCCGTGGCCGCGGCGGCCGCCCCGGCAGCCGGTGGCGACGCCGGTGGTGGCGACGAGGAGAAGTCGGACTTCGACGTCATCCTGACGGAGGCCGGCGACAAGAAGATCCAGGTGATCAAGGAGGTGCGTGCCCTCACCAGCCTCGGCCTCAAGGAGGCCAAGGATCTGGTCGAGGCCGCCCCGAAGCCGGTCCTCGAGAAGGCCAACAAGGAAGACGCCGAGAAGGCGAAGGCGGCCCTCGAGGGCGCCGGCGCCACCGTCGAGATCAAGTAGCACCGGGTCGGGGGCCGGGCAGGACACCCGTCCTGACCTGGCCTTTCGACCAGGATCCTTGACGGCGGGGGAGGGCACCTTTACCCTGTCGGGGACCCCGGGCACCGCCCGTTCGGCCGACCAGCGGCCCGAGGGGTTGTATCCAGGCACGCCCCACGATAAGATGCACGGTTGCCGTGCGTCTCCCTGTCTTCGATTCCGTAATTCCCCGGTGTCGACGCGCGCCCGCGCAGCCCTGATTCCCGTCCCCGTTCCACCCGCAGTCCCGTCCTCGTCCGTCCCGATTCGCAGTACCGCCCTCACCCGCCGCTTTTCACTTGGGAGGAGTTGACCGTTGTCCTCACGGTCCCGCAGTCCCGAACGAGTCTCGTTCGCCAATATCAACGAGGCTTTGCCGCTTCCCGACTTGATCGCCATTCAGCGCGATTCGTTTCAGTGGTTCCTCGACAAGGGGTTGGCCGAGGCCTACCACGACATCAGTCCGATCGAGGACTTCACCGGCCAGCTGAGCCTGGAGCTCGAGTTCGACCCGACGGACGCCGACCTGCGCCCACCGCCGAAGTTCTCGGTGGAGGAGTGCAAGGAAAAGGACATGACGTACGCGGCGCCCGTCTTCGTGCGCGCCCGCTTCCTCAACGCCACCACGGGTGAGATCAAGGAGCAGACGGTCTTCATGGGGGACTTCCCGATGATGACCGACCGGGGCACCTTCATCGTCAACGGCACCGAGCGCGTCGTCGTCTCGCAGCTGGTGCGCTCGCCCGGCGTGATCTTCCAGCCCGGCCGCGACGCCAAGACGGTCTTCACCGGGACCATCCACCCGTACCGGGGTGAGTGGATCGAGCTCGACATCGAGGCCAAGCCGGGCAAGGACGTCACCGCCGGCTGCCGCGTGGCCCGCAAGCGCCGCCTGTCGCTGTTCGTGCTGCTGCGCGCCCTCGGCTACGGCGACGAGGCCTTCCTGGACCGCTTCGTGCGCCACTTCGACTTCCTCGAGGGGCAGTGGGAGAAGGAGCGCAACCTGGCTCCCACCCGTGAAGAGGCCCTCCTCGAGATCTACAAGCGCGCCCGCCCCGGCGAGCCGCTGTCGGCCGAGGCCGCCCGCGTCTACTTCGAGAACGCCTTCTTCAACCCGAAGCGCTACGACCTCACCCGGGTCGGCCGCTACAAGCTGAACCGCAAGCTCGGCCCGGAGATCGACCGGCTGTCGGAGCTCTTCGGGATCGACATCGAGAAGCCGGCGCCGAACCAGTCGGTGCTCGTCGCCCTCGGAGATCCTGGCCTCGGCCACCTACATGCTCCACCTGGCCCAGCACATGGCCGACGGCGAGTCGACCTACCGCATCGACGACCAGGACCACTTCGCCAACCGGCGCATCCGCTCGGTCGGCGAGCTCATCCAGAACCAGGTCCGTGTCGGCCTGTCCCGCATGGAGCGGGTCGTGCGCGAGCGCATGACCACCCAGGACGTCGAGGCCATCACGCCGCAGACGCTGATCAACATCCGCCCGGTCGTGGCCGCGGTGAAGGAGTTCTTCGGCACCTCGCAGCTCTCGCAGTTCATGGACCAGAACAACCCGCTCTCGGGCCTGGCCCACAAGCGCCGCCTGTCGGCCCTCGGGCCAGGTGGTCTGTCCCGTGAGCGCGCCGGCTTCGAAGTGCGAGACGTGCACACCTCCCACTACGGCCGCATGTGCCCGATCGAGACGCCCGGAGGGCCCGAACATCGGCCTGATCGGCGCCCTGGCCACCTACGCCCGCGTCAACGAGTACGGCTTCATCGAGACGCCGTACCGCACCGTGGTCGACGGCAGGGTGACCGACGAGGTCAGCTACTACGCCGCCGACGAGGAAGAGGAGCACGTCATCGCCCAGGCCAACGCCGCGGTCTCCGCTGACGGGCGCCTGACCGAGGAGCGCGTCCTGGTGCGCCGTGGCCCGCAAGGGACCGGCGTGCGCATGGGCGCCGTCAACACCTCCTACGGCACCACGTCGGAGATCGACTTCGTGCCGCCGTCCGAGGTGGACCTCATGGACGTGTCGCCGAAGCAGATCGTGTCCGTCTCGACGGCGCTGATCCCCTTCGTCGAGCACGACGACGCCAACCGTGCCCTCATGGGCGCCAACATGCAGAAGCAGGCCGTGCCGCTGGTCGCACCCGAGGCGCCGTACATCGGCACCGGGGTGGAGGCCCGCGCCGCCCGCGACGCCGGCGACGTCATTCTGGCCGAGGGCGACGGCACCGTGACCGAGATCAGCGGCGAGACCATCACGGTCGAGTACGCCTCGGGGCAGAAGGACCGCCTCGGCACCGTGCTCGGACGGAAGGTCTACCGACTGTCCAAGTTCCGCCGCTCCAACCAGAACACGTGCATCAACCACCGCACGCTGGTGGCCGAGGGGCAGAGCGTCGTGACCGGCGACCTGCTGGCCGACGGCCCCTCGACCCACAACGGCGAGCTGGCGCTGGGCAAGAACCTGCTCGTCGCCTTCATGCCGTGGGAGGGCTACAACTACGAGGACGCCATCATCCTGTCGGAGCGCCTGGTGCGTGACGACGTGCTGACCTCCATCCACATCGAGGAGCACGAGGTCGACGCCCGCGACACCAAGCTGGGCGCCGAGGAGATCACGCGGGACATCCCGAACCTGTCCGAGGAGATCCTGGCCGACCTCGACGACCGCGGCATCATCCGCGTCGGCGCCGAGGTGGAGCCGGGCGACGTCCTCGTCGGCAAGGTGACCCCCAAGGGTGAGACGGAGCAGACGCCCGAAGAGCGCCTGCTGCGCGCCATCTTCGGTGAGAAGGCCCGCGAGGTCCGTGACACCTCGCTCAAGGTGCCGCACGGCGAGTACGGCAAGGTCATCGACGTCCGTGTCTTCTCCCGCGAGGAGTCGCACGAGCTGCCGCCGGGCGTCAACCAGCTGGTCCGCGTCTACGTGGCCCAGAAGCGCAAGATCTCCGAGGGCGACAAGCTCGCCGGCCGCCACGGCAACAAGGGCGTCATCTCCAAGATCCTCCCGGTCGAGGACATGCCCTACCTGTCCGACGGCACCCCGGTCGACATCATCTTGAACCCGCTCGGCGTGCCGAGCCGGATGAACGTCGGCCAGGTGCTCGAGTCGCACCTCGGCTACGCCGCCCGCCACGGCTGGGAGGGCGTGGTCGTCAACGAGGGCGTCGGTACCTCGGCCAAGGGTGACGGGGCCGCCCGCAAGACGCGGCCGCGCACGGAGCCGGCGGCCTGGGTCGCGACCCCGGTCTTCGACGGCGCCCACTGGGACGAGGTCGAGGACGCCGGGGCGCACCCGACGATTCAGAAGGTCTTCGGGACGCTGAACTCGGACTCGGCCAACGGTGACGTGCAGATCGGCACCGACGGCAAGGTCACGTTGTACAACGGCCGTACCGGCGAGGAGTACGACAACCCGATTTCGGTCGGCTTCGTCTACATCCTGAAGCTCGCCCACCTGGTCGACGACAAGATCCACGCCCGCTCCACCGGCCCGTACTCCATGATCACGCAGCAGCCGCTGGGTGGGAAGGCGCAGTTCGGTGGCCAGCGCTTCGGCGAAATGGAAGTGTGGGCACTGGAGGCCTTCGGCGCGGCCTACGCCCTGCAGGAGCTGCTGACCATCAAGTCCGACGACGTGCTGGGCCGAGTCAAGGTCTACGAGGCCATCGTCAAGGGCGAGAACATCCCCGAACCGGGCATCCCCGAATCGTTCAAGGTGCTCATCAAGGAGATGCAGTCCCTCTGCCTCGACGTCGAGGTCCTGGCCGTCGACGGCCGTGAGATCGAGATGCACGAGCTGGACGAGGACGTGTTCCGCACGGCTGAAGAGCTGGGCATCGACATCAGCCGCAACGAGCGCGGCTCCGACGAAGAAGACGAGCGGCGTGCCGCAGAGAGGAGCTTCTCCTAATGGCTCTGGACGTCAACACCTTCGACCAGCTCCGCATCGGACTGGCTACGGGCGACTCCATCCGGGGATGGTCCAACGGCGAGGTCAAGAAGCCCGAGACGATCAACTACCGCACCCTGCGTCCCGAGAAGGACGGGCTCTTCTGCGAGAAGATCTTCGGCCCGACCAAGGACTGGGAGTGCTACTGCGGCAAGTACAAGCGGGTGCGCTTCAAGGGCATCATCTGCGAGCGCTGCGGCGTCGAGGTCACCCGTTCCAAGGTGCGCCGCGACCGCATGGGCCACATTGAGCTGGCCGCGCCCGTCGTGCACATCTGGTACCTGCGCGGCACCCGCTCGTGGCTGGCCTACCTGCTCATGGGCACCGAGCCCCGCGAGGAGCTCAAGGCCAAGCAGCTCGAGAAGGTCATCTACTTCGCGGCGAACCTGGTCACCTGGGTCGACGAGGAGAAGCGGCACGCCGATCTGCCGTCGCTCGAGAACGAGATGGCCGAGGAGATCGCCGACATCGAGAAGAAGCGCGACCTCGACATCGACCGCCGCTTCAAGGCGCTCGAGGACGAGCTGAAGGCACTCGAGGCCGACGGGGCCAAGGACGCCGAGATCAAGGCGCGCCAGCGCGCCGTCGAGAAGGAGATCCAGTCCGCCCGCGAGCGGGCCCAGGAGGACGCCGAGATCGCCCAGCGCTCCCTCGACGAGTTCCGCAATCTGCACGGCCGCAAGATCATCGAAGACGAGATGCTGTGGCGCGAGCTCCGCCTGCGCTACGACGAGTACTTCGAGGGCGGCATGGGCGCCGAGTACATCCTCAAGCTGATCGACCGCATCGACCTCGATGCCGAGGAGATCAAGCTGCGCGACATGATCGACGCCAAGGACGGCCGCCGTCCCCTGTCGGCCCAGCGCCGCCAGAAGACGATCAAGCGGCTGAAGATCGTCACCGCCTTCAACCGGCGCGACGACCACGGCCGGCGCATCAACGACCCCCGGGCCATGATCCTCGAGGCCGTGCCGGTGATCCCGCCGGACCTGCGCCCCATGGTGCAGCTCGACGGTGGCCGCTTCGCCACGTCGGACCTGAACGACCTGTACCGCCGCGTCATCAACCGCAACAACCGCCTGAAGAGGCTGTTGGACCTGGGCGCGCCCGAGATCATCATCAACAACGAGAAGCGCATGCTGCAGGAGGCCGTCGACGCGCTGTTCGACAACGGCC
This sequence comes from uncultured Acidimicrobiaceae bacterium, assembly GCA_963738135.1. Lineage (GTDB taxonomy): Bacteria > Actinomycetota > Acidimicrobiia > Acidimicrobiales > RAAP-2 > Bog-473. The sequence goes on from CAVTVK010000003.1 coordinate 539,812, forward strand.
GCCGCGGCCGCCCGGTGACGGGCCCCGGCAACCGTCCGCTGAAGTCGCTGTCGGACATGTTGAAGGGCAAGCAGGGTCGCTTCCGCCAGAACCTGCTGGGCAAGCGCGTCGACTACTCGGGCCGTTCGGTCATCGTGATCGGCCCCAACCTGAAGCTGCACCAGTGCGGCCTGCCCAAGCTCATGGCGCTGGAGCTGTTCAAGCCCTTCGTCATGAAGCGGCTGGTCGACGCCGAGCTGGCCCAGAACATCAAGTCGGCCAAGCGCATGGTCGAGCGGCGCCGTCCCCAGGTGTGGGACGTGCTCGAGGGCGTCATCCGCGAGCACCCGGTGCTGCTGAACCGGGCGCCCACGCTGCACCGGTTGGGGATCCAGGCCTTCGAGCCCGTCCTGGTCGAGGGCAAGGCCATTCAGGTCCACCCCCTCGTCTGCACGGCCTTCAACGCCGACTTCGACGGCGACCAGATGGCGGTCCACCTCCCGTTGTCCGCCGAAGCCCAGGCCGAGGCCAGGGTCTTGATGCTGTCGGCCAACAACATCCTCTCTCCGGCGACGGGGCGTCCCGATCACCGTGCCCACCCAGGACATGGTCTTCGGCGCCTACTACCTCACGCTGCGTGTCGAGTCGGGCACGGGCGCAGGGCGCGTCTTCCGCCACATCCACGAGATCGAGGCCGCCTTCGACGCCGGCGACGTCGAGCTGCAGGTGCCGATCACCCTGCGCCCGGCACCGGGCTCGACCCTGAGCGGCCGCCTGGCCGCCGCGGGCGTGTCCGCCGGTGAGGACGGTGTCCTGGCCTACGAGACGACGCCGGGCCGCGTGTTCTTCAACGAGGCGCTGCCCGAGGGCTTCGCGTTCGTGAACGACGTGGTGGGCAAGCGCAACATCCCGATCGGCGTGATCGTCGAGGAGTTGTCGGCCAACTACCCGAAGAACATCGTGGCCGCGAGCCTCGACCGGATCAAGGCGCTCGGCTTCCGCTTCGCCGCCCAGTCGGGCCTGACCATCTCCATCAACGACGTGCAGACGCCGCCGGACAAGGCGGCCATCCTCGACCGCTACGAGAAGGAAGCGGAGAAGGCCGAGACGCAGTTCAAGCGGGGCATCATCACCGACGACGAGCGGCGCCAGAAGGAGATCGAGATCTGGACCTCGGCCAACTCCGAGGTGGGCCGGGCCATGGAGGCCCAGCTGGCCACCATCGCCTTCAACCCGCTCGACATGATGGTGGACTCCGGTGCCCGAGGGAACTCGCAGCAGATCCGCCAGATCGCCGGCATGAAGGGCCTGGTGTCCAACCCGCGCGGTGAGATGATCCCCCGCCCGATCAAGTCCTCCTTCCGGGAGGGCCTGTCGGTCCTGGAGTACTTCATCTCCACGCACGGCGCCCGCAAGGGACTGGCCGACACCGCTCTGCGTACGGCCGACTCGGGCTACCTGACCCGCCGACTCGTCGACGTGGCCCAGGAGCTCATCATCCGGATCGACGACTGCGGCTCGACCCGCGGCATCTGGATCGAGGGCGTGGCCCCGGACGGACCAGGGCACCGCAACTACCTCGAGACCCGGGCCTTCGGCCGCCTGCTGACCGAAGACGTGACGCTGGCGGACGGGACCGTCTACCCGGTCGGCACGCTGCTGCTCGACGACGTCATCGCCGCCCTGCGCGACGACACGGCCGTCGACCGGATCCGCGTGCGCTCGGTCCTGACGTGTGAGTCGCCCCAGGGCGTGTGCGCGGCCTGTTACGGGCTGTCGCTCGCCACGGGCTCCATGATCGAGCTCGGTGAGGCGGTCGGCGTCATTGCCGCCCAGTCCATCGGCGAGCCGGGCACGCAGCTGACCATGCGGACGTTCCACACCGGTGGTGTCGTCGGTGAGGACATCACCCACGGCCTGCCCCGCGTCGTCGAGCTCTTCGAGGCCCGCACGCCCAAGGGTGCCGCGGTCCTGGCGCACCACTCCGGCGTGGTCCGGGTGGAGGACGACGAGACGGGCCGCCACATCACCGTGGTGGCCGACGACGGCACGGAGGACTCCACGCTGGTGGCCGCCCGCGCCCACCTGGAGGTCACGGACGGCGAGGAGGTCGGTGCGGGTGACGCACTGGTCGAGGGCCCGAAGGACCCCAAGGAGCTCCTGGAGGTCAAGGGCATCCGCGAGACCCAGCAGTACCTCGTCGAAGAGGTGCAGAAGGTGTACCGCGACCAGGGTGTGTCGATCCACGACAAGCACATCGAGCTGATCGTGCGCCAGATGCTGCGCCGCGTGCTCGTGGCGGAGCCGGGCGACGCGCCCTTCCTGCCGGGCGAGCGCGTCGACAACCAGATCTACGCCGAGGTCAACCGCACCCTGGTGGAGGACGGCAACGTCCCGGCCGAGGGCCGCCCCGAGCTGATGGGGATCACCAAGGCGTCGCTGGCGACCGAGAGCTGGCTGTCGGCCGCCTCCTTCCAGGAGACGACCCGGGTGCTGACCGAGGCGGCCATCGAGGGCCGCAGCGACCAGCTCTTCGGCCTGAAGGAGAACATCATCATCGGCAAGCTGATCCCGGCCGGATCGGGCATGGAGCACTACCGGAACATCAGGCTCGACATGCCCGACGCCGAGGCCATGCCCTTCTGGGCCATGGGGTCGGGCGAGTCGGACACCGAGGACCTGGCCAACTGGCTGCGTGACATGGGCGAGGGGGTCAGCGAAGACCCCTTCGACTCCTCCATCGACGCCAGCTGGCTGGGCGCGGCACCGACGGCCGAGGACGCGTTCGGGAACCCGATCGCGGTCAGCGACAGCGGAAACGGCAGTGCGGCTGCCGCCGCCGGCGCCGGCTCTGTTGCGGCTCCGGAGCCTCCGGAAACGGGCGCTGCGGAGGCGGGGGCCTAAACTCCCTCCCGTTCCGTTCGCGGGGAAGACGAAGGGGAGGGTCCGATGGCGACACCGGGCAAGGTGGCTGACTCGAACGTGCCGGACGACGTCGCGTCGTCTGGCACGGGTCACTACCGGCTGTCCGACATTCGGGCCCTCGAGGCCCAGTCGATCCACGTCTTCCGGGAGGTGGCGGCCGAGTTCGAGCGGCCCGTCCTGCTGTTCTCGGGCGGCAAGGACTCCATCGTCATGCTGCACCTGGCCAAGAAGGCCTTCTGGCCGGCACCGGTGCCCTTCCCGGTCCTGCACGTGGACACCGGGCGCAACTTCGACGAGGTCCTCGAGTTCCGCGACCGCCATGCCTCCGCGCTCGGCGTGCGCCTCGATGTGGCCAAGGTGCAGGACGACATCGACGCCGGCCGGACCGTGGAGGACACCGCGCCGGGCGCCACGCGCAACCGCCTGCAGACGCCGACCCTGCTCCGGGCCATCGCCGAGGGCCGCCACGACGCCGTCTTCGGCGGCGCCCGCCGGGACGAGGAGAAGGCGCGGGCCAAGGAGCGCATCTTCAGCTTCCGCGACGAGTTCGGCCAGTGGGACCCGAAAAACCAGCGACCCGAGCTCTGGAACCTCTACAACGCCCGCCACAACAAGGGCGAGCACATCCGCGTCTTCCCCCTGTCGAACTGGACCGAGCTCGACGTGTGGCACTACATCCGGGACGAGCGCATCGACGTCCCGTCCATCTACTTCGCCCATCGCCGGCAGGTGTTCCAGCGCGACGGCATGCTGATGGCGGTCACCGAGCACCTGGCCCCGGAGGAGGACGACCCCGTCTTCGAGGCCATGGTGCGCTTTCGCACGGTCGGCGACGCGGACTGCACGGGCTGCGTCGAGTCGATGGCCGAGTCGATCGACCTCGTGCTGGCGGAGGTCGCCGGCACCCGGCTGACCGAGCGCGGCGCCACCCGGGCCGATGACCGTATTTCGGAGGCCGGCATGGAGGATCGCAAGCGGGAGGGGTACTTCTGATGGCCGAGCTCCTGCGCCTGGCCACCGCCGGTTCGGTGGACGACGGCAAGTCCACGCTGATCGGCCGCCTGCTCTACGACGCCAAGGGGATCTTCGAGGACCAGCTCGAGGCCATCCGGCGCACCAGCGAGCAGCGCGGCGGCGTGGAGACCGACCTGGCGCTGCTGACCGACGGGCTACGGGCCGAGCGGGAACAGGGCATCACCATCGACGTGGCCTACCGCTATTTCGCCACGCCCAAGCGCAAGTTCATCATCGCCGACACGCCGGGGCACACCGAGTACACGCGCAACATGGTGACGGGCGCCTCCAATGCGCACGTGGCCCTGATCCTCATCGACGCGCGCAAGGGCGTGATCGAGCAGACGCGCCGCCACGCCTTCCTCTCCTCCATGCTGGGGGTCCCGCACATGGTGGTGTGCGTGAACAAGATGGACCTGATCGATTGGGATCAGGATCGCTACGAACGGATCAAGTCCGACTTCATGGAGTTCGCCGCCCGGCTGAACGTGCACGACATCACGTTCATCCCCATCTCGGCCTTGCGCGGCGACAACGTGGTGCAGCGGTCGGAGCACATGTGGTGGTACGACGGCTCACCCTTGCTGAATCACCTCGAATCGGTCTACATCGGGAGCGACGAGAACTTCATCGACCCGCGCTTCCCGGTGCAGTACGTCATTCGGAGCCAGACGCCCGAGAACCCCGACTTCCGTGGCTACGCGGGGACGGTGGCCAGCGGCGTCCTCCGGCCCGGCGACGACGTGCTGGTCCTGCCCACCGGCACGATCTCCCGTATCGCCTCCATCGCCACCGCCGACGGCGAGGTGGCCGAGGCCTTCCCGCCCATGGCCGTGGTGATCACCTTGGAGGACGACATCGCCGTCTCGCGGGGCGACATCCTGTGCCGGCCCAACAACCGTCCGACGGTGTCGCACGATATCGAGGCCACGGTGTGCTGGATGGACGAGCGCTCCTCGCTGGCCGAGGGACGCACGTACCTGCTCAAGCACAGCACCCGGACGGTGCGGGCGACGGCGCAGACCCTGCACTACCGCCTCGACATCAACGGCCTGCACCGCGACGAGGCGGCGCCGAAGCTGGAGCTGAACGAGGTCGGTCGCCTGACCTTCCGCTGCACCGAGCCGCTGCTCGTCGACGACTACACGACGAACCGCTCCACCGGGAGCTTCATCATCATCGACCCGACCACCAACGCGACGGTGGGCGCGGGCGTCATCCGGGTCATCGCCACGGCGCACGCCAGCCCGAACGTGGTGCGCCACGACGGCCGGCTGCCCCGGGTCGATCGCTTCGCCGCGCTGGGGACGTCGGGTGCGACGCTGCTCTTCACCGGCCTGTCCGGTGCGGGCAAGTCGACGGTCGCCGCCGCGGTGGAGGAGGCGTTCGTGCGCACCGGGCGGCCCGCCTTCCTGCTCGACGGGGACAACCTGCGCCACGGGCTGAACGCCGACCTCGGCTTCTCGGACCGTGACCGCACCGAGAACGTGCGCCGGGCCGGGGAGGTGGCGGCCATGTTCGCCGAGTCGGGTGCGCTGGCACTCATCGCCTTGATCTGTCCCTTTGCCGAGGACCGCCAGCTCATCCGCTCCCTGCATGAGCAGGCGGGCCTGCCTTTCGTGGAGATCTTCGTCGATACCTCGCTCGAGGAGTGCGAGCGGCGGGACCCCAAGGGCCTGTACGCCCGGGCCCGGGCGGGCCAGTTGCCCGGGTTCACCGGCATCGACTCCGAGTACGAGGTGCCGGCCGAGCCCGATCTGATCCTCGGGCCGGCGTCGGGCTCACTGGCGGAACAGGTGTCGAGGGTGCTCGAACTGCTGGAAGAGACTCTGCGTTAACCGGCCGACCGCCCGTGTGATGGCGGCGGCGATGTCGTCGCTCGCCGGTCGCAATCGACTTTGTGCGTCGGATTGTCAAGGGGGCGGCGCGTCTTGATGTGAGGGCGCCTCGCGCCACCGCGCGCTCGATCGGTGGTCACCGCGGCCGGCGTCTTCGTTGACAACGGTCGGTGGTCGGTCGGTTGCAGGTTGATGAATTCACGCACAACTCTTCGCATACACCATGCAAAGACCCTTCCCTTCCGCGTCGCGACTTCATACCATGCAACCGGGAAGAGGAACGTGGGTTGACGCCGCGAACCTCGACGACTCCGTTGTCTCGGAGTTGTCAAAAGCACTTGTCGGAGGTGCGCGTCGATGGCCAGACCAGTAGCAACACGTCCTCTCTCCACGCGGCATGACGTACCCGTGCCCGTGCCTGTGTCTGCGGGCGTGTCAGCACCCGCACCCGGGTCCGTGGGCGACGGCGATCCAGATGGCACCAGCGCGTACAAGCTCAGTCACCTGGGCGCGCTCGAGGCCCAATCGATCTACATCATGCGAGAGGTGGCCGCTGAGTTCGAACGCCCGGCACTGCTGTTCTCGGGCGGCAAGGACTCCATCGTCATGCTGCACCTGGCACGTAAGGCGTTCTTCCCCTCCCCGCCGCCGTTCCCGGTGCTGCACATCGACACGGGCCGGAACTTCCCCGAGGTCCTCGAGTTCCGTGACCGCACCGTGGAGGGCCTGGGCATCCGGCTGGTGATCGGTCACGTGCAGGACGACATCGACGCCGGGCGCATAGCCGAGGAGTCGGGCGCCCGAGCGACCCGCAACAAGCTGCAGACGCCCACGTTGCTGCGCACGATCCGCGAGAACGAATTCGACGCTCTCTTCGGTGGGGCTCGCCGCGACGAGGAAAAGGCGCGCGCCAAGGAGCGGATCTACAGCTTCCGCGACCAGTACGGCCAATGGGATCCGAAGAACCAGCGCCCGGAGCTCTGGAATCTGTTCAACGGGCGCCATCACAAGGGAGAGCACATCCGGGTCTTCCCACTTTCCAACTGGACGGAGCTCGATGTGTGGCAATACATCGCCGACGAGCGGATCGAGGTGCCTTCCATTTACTTCGCTCATCAGCGGACGGTCTTCGTGCGAGACGGCATGCTCATGTCCGTCAACGAACACCTCACGCCAGGCGAGGGCGCGGAACTCTTCGACGCGCAGGTCCGATTCCGTACGGTCGGAGACGCCGACTGCACCGGCTGCGTCGAATCGCCGGCCCACACGGTCGAGGACATCATCGAAGAGGTGGCCGTCACGAGGCTCACCGAGCGTGGCGCGACCCGGGCCGACGACCGGATCTCGGACAGTGGGATGGAAGATCGCAAGCGGGAGGGATACTTCTAATGACCGAGCTCCTACGTCTGGCCACGGCCGGGTCGGTTGACGACGGCAAGTCCACCCTGATCGGACGCCTCCTCTACGACTCGAAAGCGATCTACGAGGACCAGCTCGACGCGATTCAGCGGACCAGCGAGCGTCGAGGCAACGCCGAAACGGATCTGTCACTCCTCACCGACGGCCTGAGGGCCGAGCGCGAACAGGGCATCACGATCGATGTGGCCTACCGGTACTTCTCCACGCCGAGGCGAAAGTTCATCATCGCCGACACGCCGGGCCACGCGGAGTACACGCGCAACATGGTCACCGGCGCCTCGAACGCGCACTTGGCCATGATCCTCATCGATGCCCGCAACGGCATCGTCGAGCAGAGCCGGCGCCATGCCTTCCTCTCGCACCTGCTGGGCATCCCCCACATGGTCGTCTGCATCAACAAGATGGACCTCGTCGACTGGGATCGTGAACGGTTCGAAGAGATCCAAGAGGAGTTCATGGCGTTCGCCACGCGTCTCGATGTCAGGGACGTGGCGTTCATACCGATTTCCGCTCTGCACGGGGACAATGTCGTCAACCCCTCGGACAACGCGTGGTGGTACCGGGGCCGGCCGCTCCTCAACCACCTCGAGACGGTGTACATCGCGAGTGACGAGAACTTCATCGACCCGCGGTTCCCGGTGCAGTACGTGATCAGGTCACACGGTTCAACCGGCGTCGACTTCCGTGGCTATGCCGGGTCGGTGGCCAGCGGGGTCTTTCGCCCGGGTGACCCGGTCGTCGTCATGCCCTCAGGAGTGGCCACCACCATCCGGACGATCGAGACGGCGGACGGGCAGGTCGAAGAGGCCTTCCCCCCCATGGCCGTCACGATGACCCTGGCCGACCCGGTGGGAGTGGCCAGGGGCGACATGATCTGCCGCCCCAACAACCAGCCGAGCATGACGCAGGAGATCGAGGCGACGGTGAGCTGGATGGACGCCCAGCAGGATCTCACCGTCGGTACCCAGCTTTTGGTCAAACACACCACCAAATTGGTACGGGCCACCGTTGAGACGCTGCACTACAAGATGGACGTCAACGGCCTCCGTCGAGACGAGGGCGCAACCTCGCTGGCCCTCAACGACATCGGACGCATCCGACTGCACACGACAGAGTCGTTGGCCATCGACGACTACCAGCTCAACCGGGCGACGGGGAGCTTCATCCTGATCGACCCGCATACCAACCTCACGGTCGGCGCCGGGACGGTGAAGTTCGCGGCCCAACATGCGCCCAGCCCCAACGTGGTGCGCCACACCGGCAAGCTCACCGCCGAGGAGCGCTACCGCCACCTCGGGGTGCGCGGGGCCACCGTGCTCTTCACCGGCCTCTCCGGCTCGGGCAAGTCGACGCTGGCCTCCGCCGTGGAGGAACTCTTGGTGAAGCGAGGCCAGCCGGCCTTCATGGTCGACGGGGACAACCTTCGCCACAACCTCTGTAGTGATCTTGGATTTTCACCCGAAGACCGCGCCGAGAACCTCCGGCGTGCGGGGGAGGTGGCACGGCTGTTGGCCGAGGACGGGACGGTCGCGCTGCTGTCCCTCATCAGTCCGTGCGCCGAGGAGCGCCGAAAGCTGCGCGAGGTCCATGCAGACACGGGGATGACCTTCTTCGAGGTCTACGTCAACACGCCGCTCGAAATCTGCGAGCAGCGGGACCCGAAAGGCCTCTACGCCAAGGCGCGGGCGGGAGAGCTCCCGGACTTCACCGGCATCGGTGCGGGATACGAGGTGCCGGCCTATCCCGACCTCGAACTGACCCCCGAATGCGGGGAGATCTTCGACCAGGCCCTGCAGGTCGTCGGCCTGCTGAACGAGATACATCAGCTTTAGCGTCCGCTCACATTGTCGGCCAAAGCCTGGCTGCTTTGCGCCTATTCACGACTTGTTCATTTGTCTCGTTGCAATGACCTTTACATGAGCGCGCCCGGGCTGACACGTCCCTCACCTCGGTATATTCACCTAAATCTCAATGGAATTAGTGCGATTTAAACTACAAGACCGGTCGATTTTGGCGACAGTGCATGCGCCCGCTTTGTCATATGAATTGAGCGCTCATTGTCCAACTTACCCGTGATTCTGCAACCACAATGTGACTAAAGTCATAGGCGTGTCATCCGGGACCCCTTTCCCGCTGACCACACGACGGTCCCCCCTCTTGCCCGACGGCAAGGACCTGCCTGTGGAATCGGCGCTGCCTCCATGGAGGCGCACGTTGGACAGGCCGACTGCGGTGTCGCCCACCTTGTGGGGGCCCGAAGGAACCAGTATGTCCACGAAGGCATGAGGGCTGCGCACGCGGCTCGCCGACGCCGGATCCTGAGAGGCGCGCCGCCAGTCGGTCGTACTGCCCCGTGGTCTCCTGCTGCGCGGATGGGATCGGGTTCCAGGTTCGTGCTGGTCGCCTCGACCGTGGCCCTGGTGGCGAGCATCATGGCGTTCGGACTCTTCGGGACCGCTTCCAAGTCGGTCTCCGCCGGCTCCGTCGCACCGCCGTCAACGGTGCAGCAGCCCGCCGTGCCCGGGGCCGGAACGGCGTACCTCGGTGCATTCGTCGACCCCAAGGGGACGGCCTTGAGCGCGGACGATCCGACCGGCGGCGTCGCCAGCCTGCAGGCCGAGCTCGATGCGCTCCCGAACTTCAATCAGCAGTCGGGGGGGCAGCCTCCGTCGATCTTGTCGACGTTCCAGAACTGGGCCGAGCCGGTCGGGGTGGCCGGGCTCGAAAGTGTCGCCGCGACCGGTGCCATCCCGATGGTCACGTGGAACTGTGGAGACACCGATGCCAACGTGGCGGCGGGATCGGATGACGCAATGGTCAGCGCAGAGGCGCAGGCACTGGCGGCGACCGATGTCCCCGTGCTCTTCCGCTGGTTCCCGGACCCGAACCTCACAGGCGGGTCCGCTGCGACATCGTGCCTGGGAACCGCCGGAGCGTCCGGGTACGTCGCGGCGTACCAACACATTCACAGTCTGTTCGTGGCGGCCGGTGCGACCAACGTGGCCTTCGTCTGGTCCGTCGATGCGTCCTCGGCGGCAGACCCCAACCTGGCGGCCTACTACCCCGGTGGGCAGGTCGTCGATTGGATCGCTGCAGACGGTGGCGCGACACCGAGCGACGAGACGCAATCCGCCGCGTTCACCAGCGAGTTCGCATCGTGGTACTCGGCCTTCTCGGCGTCCGGCAAACCCATGATGGTGTCAACCGGGGCCGGTGCCGGATCGCAATCGGTGTACCTCGACCAGATCCGCACTGATCTCCCCGGTCACTATCCGCAGGTAAAGGCATTGGTCTATTTCGACGCGCCCGACCTGGCGAGTGGCGACCAGTATCAGTTGGACGCGGCGGGCTCCGCATCGTTCCAACAACTGGCGGGGTCACCCCTCTTCAATCCCGCCCGGTCGACAAGCAAAACGAAGGTTTCGCCGTCGCAAACCTCTGTTTCGATCGGAACCACCGTGACGCTCAGCGCGTCGGTCGACGCAAGTGACAACAGTGGAAGTGTCACCTTCCTCGACAACGGAGCGGTCATCGGGGGTTGTGTCTTCGTCCCGATACGGACCGCACCGAGCTGCCGAGCGTCACAGCTGACCGCCGGGGGGCAGAGCATCGTCGCCGTGTACAGCGGCGATGCAACGTTCGCGCCGTCGACTTCGGCGCCCGTCGTCGTGACCGTCCACGAGCCCAGCGCCCCCTCGAACGTCTCGGGGCCTCCTTCCCACCCGCCTACGAAGACTCCCTTCGGATCGGCGACGAGCACTTCCTCCGTCTCAGCTCCCTCGGCGGGAACCGCCGACCAGTCTCCGGGCCTCTCGAAGGCTCTCGTGCCGGCAGAAGGGTCGGCCTATCTGGGGTCGTTCGTCGACCCGTCGGGGACTGCGCTCCGGCCCGGCAATCCGACGGGCGGCATTGCCAGCCTGCCGAGTGAACTCTCGGCGTTGCCGGCCCTCCAGCAGACCTTGACGCGCCCACTCTCGATCGTTCCGGTCTTCCTGAATTGGAACGATCCCATCACGGTGACCGATCTCGATCAGGTGATCGCCACCGGTGGAATTCCGATGATCACCTGGAGCTGTGGCGCCAAAGACACGAATGTGGCCGCCGGTCGGGACGACAAGCAGATCGACTCGGTTGCCGCAAAGCTGGCGCAGTTCCAGCTTCCCGTGTTTCTTCGCTGGTTCCCGGACCCGAACTCCACGACCACCGGCACCGCATGTCTGGCGAGCGCCGGTGCAACGGGGTACGTGGCGGCCTATCGGCACATCCACGACAGGTTGGTGGCCGACGGCGCATCCAATGTGACCTACGTCTGGTCGGTCGACACCACCACACCGCAGGCGTCCCGTTCGTGGAGCCGCTTCTACCCGGGGACGCAGTACGTGGACTGGATCGGCGCCGATGGGTACGCCACCTCGACGACGACTGCCTCTGTCGCCAACGATTTCGGCCCTTGGTACTCGGCCTTTTCCGCCCAGAAGCCACTCATGATCTCGCAGACCGCAGCCACCCCCGCGCTGCAGGCGCAGTACATCGAGCAGCTGTCGACGGTACCTGCCAAGTTCCCGCAGGTGAGGGCGGTCGTCTACTTCGACGCGCCCGACGTGACGAATCGACGCAGTTACGAACTGGACCCGCAGAGCGCCGGCGAACAGCAACTGGTCGCGCTGAGCGCGCTGCCCGCCTTCCAACCTGTGCGAACGGTCACGACGACGTCGGTGACCGTGTCGGCCAACCCCGTTTCCGAGGGTCAGGCCGTCTCGCTCTCGGCTCAGGTCAGCAACGCAGACCCGGGCGGTCACCTCGCCTTCTACGACAACGGGTCGGGCATTCCCGGTTGCGGAGCCGTTCCGCTCGATCTCGCAGGAAGTTGCAGCACGTCCTCTCTGTCGGTCGGGGACAACCAGATCGTCGTCGACTACAGCGGTGACGCGGTCTCGGGGTCGTCCGCATCGGCGCCGGTCGACATGGTCGTCACGTCGACCCTGCGGCCAGTCGGACCACCGGTCATTCCCGGTCCTGGCCACGCGTATCTCGGTGCGTGGGTGAGGCCGCAAGTGTCACATGTCGTCCTGCCTCCCCACGCTGCCATCCTTCAGGAGTTGCAAAACCTCGCGTCGTTCAACGCCTCACTGCAGCGTCCACTCTCCATCGTGCACATGTACCAATCATGGGCGAACCCCGTGTCGACTCGTGAGCTCCAAGAAGTCCTGGCCAACGGCGCGATCCCGATGATCGACTGGCGCTGCGGTGATACCGACGCAAACATCATTGGCGGGAGTGACGATGCCCTGATCACCGCCGAAGCCCAGATACTGGCGGCGCTCAAGGCGCCGGTCTTCCTCCGGTGGTACTACGAACCCAACTTCACGGGCTCGGCGAACTTTGCCGCCTGTATCGGCAACCTGGGTCCCGCGGGCTATACAGCTGCCTTTCGGCACATCCACGATCTCTTCGCCGCTGCCGGCGCGTCCAACGTCGCCTTCGTCTATTCGATGGCATCGTCTGGCAACGACCAAGACCTCTACCAGTACTACCCCGGATCGTCCTACGTCGATTGGATCGCCGTAGACGGCTACTCGAAGACGTCGGTCCCGGAGTCAACGGACTTCGTCGACCGCTTCGGCCCCTGGTATTCGGATTTCGCGGCATTCGGCAAGCCGTTGATGATCTCCGAGACGGGTTCCTTCGCCGGAGGCCAGACGAGCTATTTCCGGCAGTTGGAGGACCAGTTGTCTCCGACTGGGGGCTTCCCGCTCATTAAGGCGGTCCTGTACTTCGACGCGCCGGGCCAGGGTGGACGCTTTACCTACCCGCTGGACCAGTCGGGAATGGGGGAGTTCCAGAGCCTGTCTGCGAGCCCGATGTTCCAGCCTTCGCGGTTGGTCTCGAGCGTCGCGGCGAGCGCTTCTCCGGCCTCCTCGATGCTGGGGCACCGCGTCGTCCTCGACGCCCAGGTGTCGAATACCGACTTCGGTGGTTCCACCAGCTTCTTCGCCAACGGGACGCCAGTGCCGGGTTGTCAGTCCCTTCCGATCGCTGCCGGCTCTTCGTGCCGCACCACGAGCCTGCCCGAGGGGAACAACTCCATTTCGGCGATCTACAGCGGCGACGCCGAGGTCGCCGGCTCCACGGCGACCACCGCCAACAGAGTGACCGGGAGTCCGCCACCGACGCAACTCTCCGGAGCGGGAGCCGCCTTTGGAACCGGCCCCACTGCTGCTCAGACCTCCACGTTCCCGCCGTTCTTGGGATTGCCCGACATCGGGGGGGTGTCGGCACTCGGGTTCCCCCGGCGCGGCGGGGCCCTCTTCTCCTTCCCACTCACACTGAGCCTCCCGATATTCGCCACCCCTTCTCACCCCGCGGGTGCGTCCGATCTGGACCCGATCACCTTGGGCAGGGACATCCTGCGTGGCAGTGGTGCCGCGGCCGTGCTGGTGCCGGTGGGCGGCGCCATCCTCCTCCTCGTCGTCGCGTACATGGCGTCCACGTGGACGCAGGACCGCAGGAGGGAAAGACGACGAAGGAGTGTCCCGGGGTCGCCCACACCCGAGGACACGCATCTCACCGAGACACGATTGGGACCACCGACGCCAGAAGGGCCAGCGATACAGCCATGAGCGTGGACACGAAAGTCGAAAAGGTGCGGGGAATGAATGCCTCGCTCATGAACGGGAACTCGACCGGGGGCTCGGGCGGGGCCAATCCCCTGTCCGAGCGCGATCCGGGCCGCCTGCACATCACGCGGCGACAGATGGCGTTCGCACTCGGGCTCTCGGTTCTGGCGATTCTCGCGACCATCTTCACCGTGAACTCGGTGAGGGCTGGTGCGCAGTCCTTTCCTGCCGTCGTGAGCACGTCGAAGGTCTATGACTTGAACTTCGCGAACAACGGGATGGTGTCTGCCGTCCTGGTCAAAGAGGGCGACCGCGTCAAGCCGGGCCAGATCCTGGCGACGCAAGGCGACGCGTCCCTGCAGACGCAGCTCGCCGCGGACGAGGCGACCGTGAAGGCTGACCGCGAAGTGCTGGTGCAGGCGGGGTCGCCCGCTCTCACTGCGGCGCAGATCGAGCAGGACAACCTCCAGGTGCAACAGGCGCAGACTGCGCTGAACAACACCGGAGCCGCCCTTCAATCGGCGGAGGCATCGGGAAAGGCCAACGTGGGTGCGGCCCAAGCGGCAGTCACGTCCACGCAGTCACAGGAAACGTCCGACAGCGACACGTACACAAAGGCGTGTCCCAACGGACCAGTCACACCCGACCCCAGTCTCACCGGGATCCAACTCCAGGCGGCACAGTCGTCCTTCACCCACTGCCAGAACCTGCAGCTCACGCTGAGTCAGGATCAGGCGGCTGTGAGCAAGGCGCAGGCCCAGCTGCCGGTCGCCCAGGCACAGGCGCAGCAAGCCATCGACACCGCGCAGGCGAACGCCAACAGCGCTCAGGCCGCACTGAACCTGGCCAACTCCCAGCAGTCGCTTCAGACGTCCCCCGGGACCGCGTCCGCACAGGCGCAGGCGCAGGCGAATTTGAATCAGGCCGAGGCACAGTTGGCGCAAGTACAGAGTGAGGTCACGGGCGCACGCCTGGTTGCGCCCGACGGAGGCGTCGTCACTGCGGTGTACGGAGCGGCCGGGGAGACCCTCGGGCCAGACGGGGTGCACATCTACCAGCCGCCCGCAGCGGCCTCCGCCGCCCCGTCGTCCGGGTTTTCACTCTTCCCCGCGCAGCCCGCAGCCCAGGGTGCTTCGAGCACGTCTCAATCCGGGTCCGAGCCATTCATCGAGATCGTGGGCGGTCGGCAGCAGATCATGGCGCAGATCCCGGAGTCCGAGGTCGCATCGGTGCACGTCGGGAAGCCCGCGACCGTGAACGTCTCCGCCTTGAACACCAAGGTGTCGGGACAGGTCACCCAGCTGAATCTGACTCCGACGAAAGGCTCGAGTGGCGTGACCTACATGGTCATCGTCGCCCTCGATCGAACGGTGTCTGGTCTGCTCCCCGGCATGAGCGCCACGGTCGTGTTCTGAGGCTTCGCGCATGACCCCCGCATCGACAGCCTTCAGTGGCCACGGCTTCGCCCTCCTGGTGCTCGATGCCCTCATCCTTGCCGTCGTCTTTCTGAGGCCGTTCACCCGTAGCTACGACGACGACTCGGACAAGGGCTCAGGGAACCTCGTCGTGATGACACCGCCCTTGAAGCCAAGCTACAAGCGCTGCAGCCTCTTCGTCCTGACGAGTCTTGCGGTGTCTGTCGTGATCGTGGGGCTGAAGACGCCGAACCTGTCCGGCGCGTATCACAACCTCGTGACGGAGTTGCTGCTGTCTGTGATCCCCGACCCGTCGGTTGTCGACGGCTATGCCAACTCGCTGCTTCCAGTGTTCCAGGTGAGCGTGCTCTCCTTCGGGTTGGCCTTTGCCTTGGCCTTCAGAGCGTCGCTCGGGCGCCGGGTGATGATCCTGCTGAACGTGGTGTTGTTCCTCCTCGTGTCCGCCGTGGTCGACGCCTTCTTCGGGATCTTCGTCATAAAGACCGGATTCCCCTTGGGGCCGACTCCGGTTGTGAACCTCCTGGTGCAGTACACCATCGCGGGGGTTGTCGTGTCCCGCGTCGCTTTCACCAGCTTCCGGTTACCCAAGAAGACACAGCTTCCCATCGGGCGCCACAAACCAACCGATCTGATCGACGACGTGATCGTGATCATCTGCGTGCTCACCGCATTCGGGGTCGTGATGGCCGGAGCGGTCTACCTCGAGTCCAAGTTCGGCCATAGCCCGTTCGTTGCCGCTGCGATCGCCTTCGCGTGCCCCCCGTACATCTTCATGTTGATCACCGTGTTCTTGGGATTGGTGCGACTCGTCCACCACCGTCAGGTCAATCCCACCCACGAACGACCTCCCATTGAGGTCATCATCCCGGCTTTCAACGAGGAACTCAACATCGCCAATCTCCTCGGGACGATCGATGCCGCCGCGGGGAAGTATCAAGGGCCGGTCCGGGTCATCATGTGCGACGACGGCTCGACCGACGACACATTCCGGCTCTCGTCCGAAGCCATGGCCGCCTTTCAGCACGCAACAGGCGAGGTCATCAAGGGGAACCACAACGGGAAGTCGGGCGCCCTGAACCTCGCCTTGTCGCGATGCAGCGCCGAGATCGTCTACCGGGTCGATGCCGACTGCCTGGTGCACGAAGACTGCTTCTTGTACTCCGTTCCCCACTTCCTGGCCGATCCCAAGGTTGGAATCCTCGGAGCATTCACGCTGCCGATAGAGCCGTACACCACGTGGATCGACCGGATGCGGATGTTCGAGATGATCGTCGGATTCGGGATGGTCCGACCGGCGAGCGACGTCGTTGACGGCATCGTGTGCATTCCGGGGACGTTCACTGCGTTCCGACGGGACGCGGCACTCGCCATCGGCGGATTTGTCGAGGGCATGTACGGGGAGGATCTTGATTTCACTCTCGCCATCGCCCGTATCGGCTACCACGCCGCCATCGACACCCGGGTGCGCTCCTTCGAGGATGTCCCGAACACCCAGCGTCAGCTGCGCATCCAGAGGACGCGTTGGAACCGCGGCGCGAGTATGGCCTTCGCGCGGTACACCCCGGGTGCCACGGGTCTGGCTGGATGCCGATTCTGGTTCTTCATGACGCGGTCGTCCTTCAAGCGGTTCCTCGTCCCGTTGCACATAACGGGCCTGGTCTACGTCACCACCCTGGCCGTCGTGGACCCGACGAGCCGTCTCAATCTCGCCCGAGTGCTGTTCCTCTTGTTGTTCAGGCAGGTTCCGGCTCTCGTGCAGCTCATTGGATGCACCGTCTACTACGGGAAGGCGGCGGTGCTCGGCTGGATCCCGGCCCGCTACGCGTTCATCATGCTCAAGCACTACTACGGACTGGAAGCGTTTCTCGGTTTCAACGCGCGGCCAGTGTTGACCGACCGTGTCAGAGAGTCCCTTCGTCCCGCTTCCCGGCGTCGGGTCCTGCCCGAGGTGGAGGTTGCGCGCTCATGATCCCAGTCACGAGTCGTAAGCCGGGGAGCCGAGTCGGGGGACTAGTAACCGAGTTGCGGAGCGAGAGCCTGCAGGAATGCCACCGCGACCTGGGGGTTGCGAGGACCTCCCAGTCCTCCGGGAACGTTCAGCCAGTACCCCGAGACCATCGGTCTGGTTGCGGCGTAGTCGTTGAGCAAGAGCTGCGACGTAATGGCCTGGTGGGGAGCAGATGTCGTCAGGCCCACCATGACGAGGGCGCGCGGATTTGTGGCCTGCGCTTGGCTCACCGCGGCGGAGACGAAGCCGTTGAATCCGCTGGTGCCCTCGTCTTGCTGCCCCTGGATCTCCACGACATCCGCGTGCGCCGCGGACTGCGAAGCGATGCCGAGACCGGTGTAGCCGTCGTACTTCGTTGCATTCGAATACGCCGTGCTGAGCACCGTGGACAGGTTTGCTGCCGGCGTGAAGACCAATCCGAGACCGTGCTGGTGCGCCAGGGTCTCGGCCTCCGCCTCGTAGGTGAAGGGTTGCTGCTGCTGAGCGAGAGGGGTGGCCGGCCACTTCTCGTCGTCATAGAGGACCAACTTGACGTAGGAGGGTATCGACCCGGCGGAGATTGCGTCCACCAATTGTTGGTAGTCGGCAAAGCTCACAACGTACGTCGCGTTCGGCAGGAGTGGGTCCTTGGCGGGATGAGCGGACTTCACGATCAGAAACGTCTGAGGATTGTTGAAATAGTCCTGCAGCATCGACTGGGACAACCCCGCTTCGAGCAAGGGCGACACGGAGAACTTTTCGAGAAGCCAGTAGGGCTTTGTGGCACTTCCCAGGGCAGCCGGCAACTGAAAGGTCGGGGCGGGCGCAGGGGCAGCGGTCGTAGGGGTCACCCCCGAAGTCGATGTCGCCGACGTGCTGGAAGTTGTCGAGCTCTTGGCGTGCGCCGACCGCGAGGGTCCGCCGGCGGACGAACATCCAAAGGCCAGCAGGCCTGCCGCGACGATTGCCGGGAAAAGAACCAGGCGTTGTCTCCGTCTTGTCCGATGCGCAGTTGGCATGGATCGACGCATCCCTTTTTTGTACTACAGATCCGCCCCGCTCGGACGTCGACCACCACCCTTGCGAACTTCGCAGCGGGCCGGTTCGAGTGTGCGCCTGCGAAGTGGTCGACCCCGGGACAGCGCATCGCGGATGGCACGGCATGGCACGAGACGTCGAAGACGACACCAGTGTGTGGAAGAAACCGATAACCGTTCGCTCGTTCCGGGTGACGGTCCAGGCGCAGAGGAGACCAAGTGAACGTCATATTCATTTCGATGGACACGCTACGAGCAGATCATCTCGGATGCCTCGGCCACGAACGAAAGCTCACCCCCAACCTCGATCGCATCGCCAGCGAAGGCGCGCTCTTCACCAATGCCTTCGCGTCGGACATTCCGACGCAACCCTCGCACACGGCGATTTTCACCGGGCGGTTCGGGGTGAACACGGGGATCGTGTCGCACTTCCACCCGCCGGCGCGTCTGGATGCGGACATCTCCTGGCTTCCCAGCATCTTCCAGAAGTCTGCGTACGCGACAGGAGCGGTCGACCATCTGTTTGCGATGAAGGACTGGTTCATGCGTGGGTACACCGACTACATGCCGCCCCCAGGCCGGTCTCGGTCACCAGGGTCGGTCATCGTCGATACCGGGACCCAGTGGCTGGACGAGCACAACAAGGAGGAGTTCTTCCTGTTTCTGCACTTTTGGGACGCACACATTCCCTACGTCCCGCCGCAGCCCTACAAGCACCTCTACACGAAGGGATCCGTGCTCCGCAGGGACCCGCTCGTCGAAGCGAAGTTGACGAGCAGACCGACGTATCCACTCTTCGCGGAGAACCTCTACAACCACCTCGACGTCATCCCCAACGTGGAGTACGTCGCTGACCTCTACGACGCCGAGGTCGCATATCTCGACTACGAGATCGGTCGGCTCTTCGATTATCTGCGAAGAGTCGGGGTGCTGGACAAGACCATGGTCGTGCTCTTCGGGGATCATGGTGAGAACATGACGGAGCACGACGCGTGGTTCGACCACGCTGGGCTCTACGACTCGGTCGTCCACGTCCCGGTGATCATCTGGGCTCCCGGAACAGTGCCGGCATCGGAGGTGACGTCGCTGGTGTCGACCGTCGACATCAAGCCGACGGTCCTCGATTTCCTCGAGATGCCTGGCGTCCCAGGTCTCGACGGACGTTCGCTCCGACCGCTCACCGAAGGCGGGACGGAGTCACATCGCGACGTCGTGTTCTTGAGCGAGTGCACGTGGCAGGCAAAGCGCGGTCTCCGTACCTCGGACTGGAAGTACATCCGTTGCATCGACCCGGGCGTTTACCCGAGAGACGGTGTCGAGCTCTATGACGTCCGCCTCGATCGCGGGGAGCAGACGAATCTGGCTGCCGACAGGCCTGACGTCGTGGCACAGATGGACGCGATGCTCTCTGCATGGCTCGACAATGAGCTGGGTGGCAGACCGGATCCGATGGACGAGGTCGTGACTGCTGGTCTGCCCGCCGTCAGGCGGCTCAACGATCTGGTTGCCGATCTGGCCGCTCAGACCCCGCACCACGCGTAGAGCTGTTCACGAGGCCTGCGACCCGACAGTTGTGCGAGCCGCCGGCGCCTGGACCTGTCCAGTGGGTGAACATCGAGCGAGTACGATTCGTGTCGAAGGGACCCTCACGCATCGACGCCTTGTGGCGCGCTGCGAGATGATGCGTCGGGGGCTGTGGGGGACGGAGACGCGCACCGGCGCGTCGGTGATTGATTGTGACGGGTAATGCGAATTATCTACTTCGACATCGACACGCTGCGCGCTGACCACCTCGGTTGCTATGGCTATGAGCGCCCGACGAGCCCGGCCATCGACGCAGTCGCGGCCGACGGCGTCAGGTTCACCAACGTGTACGCGTCCGACCTCCCCTGCCTCCCGTCCCGCACGGCCCTGAGCAGCGGACGGCTGGGGATCCACAACGGGGTCGCTGGACACGGGGGCACCGCCGCCGCCCCGTTTCCAGAAGGGCGCGAGAGAGGCTTCCGCAGCAGGGACGCCGCCGAGACATGGGCCAGCCAAATGCAAGAAGTCGGGATGTGGACCGCGTCGGTCAGCACGTTTCCGGAGCGCCACTCCGCCTACCATTTTCTTGCCGGTTTCAACGAGTCGTACAACCTGGGAACACGTGGCCTCGAGACGGCCGATCAGATCGCGGGTGTGGCCCTCGAGTGGCTCGGCCGAAACGCCACCCGTCCCGACTGGTTCCTGCACGTCCACATGTGGGATCCCCATACGCCCTATCGGACACCCGAGTCATTCGGCGACCCGTTTGCCGGAATGCCCGCCCCGAGCTGGCTCGATGAAAATGTGCGGGCGCATCACTGGAGCCTTCCGGGCCCGCATTCCGCGCAAGAGATCACGGGTTTCGGCCCGCACGCACGATGGCAGGGCTATCCCCGTCAACCGTTGGTGGCCGGCGACATGACGCAGGTGCGTCGAATGTTCGACGGCTACGACACCGGGGTGAGCTACGTGGATCACCACATTGACGTCATACTTCGGCAGCTCGCCGCTCTCGGCATGGAGGACGAGGTGGCGGTGGTCATCTCGGCCGATCACGGGGAAACGCTGGGTGAACTCGGTATCTACTGCGACCATCAGACGGCCGATCAGCACGTGGCGCGGGTTCCGATGATCGTCCGCTGGCCGGGACTCGCCAGCGGGGTCGACCATTCGCTCCACTACCAAGTGGACGTCGCGGCCACCCTTCTCGAGCTCAGCGGAGGCAGCGTCCCGGCGCGGTGGGACGGACGATCGTTCCGGTCCACACTTGCGTCACAGGACTATGCGGGGAGGGAGTGCCTCGTCTTGACGCAAGGGGCGTGGACCGCCCAGAGGGCCGTTCGATTCGATCAATGGATCTTCATCCGGACCTTCCACGACAGCTACCACGGGTTCCCCGACATCATGCTGTTCGATCTGCAGACGGATCCGCACGAACAGCACGACCTGGCAGATACTCGACCAGATGTGGTGGCGGTGGGCGCGCAACTCCTCGAGGACTGGAAGCGAGCCGCGGTGGGGCAGTCGCCGACTGGGGTGGATCCCCTCGACACGGTGCTCGAAGAGGGGGACCCCTGGCATGCACGCTGGCGGCCGGCCGAGTACGACGCGTGGCTGGAAGAGACCGGTCGGGCCACCTGGGTCAGCCGCGTCGTGGCCGACTGACCCCTTCTTGCGGCCTGTCGCTCGTCGTCTACTCCTGCACGAGCTCGATGAGCGTGCCGAACGAGGTCTTGGGATGCACGAAGGCGACCGTGGTCCCCCGTGAGCCGGGGCGCGGCGCCTCGTCGATGACCCGCCCTCCGGCGTCCTTGATCGCCTGCAGCGCCACGGCGCAGTCCTCGACCCGGTAGCCGATGTGGTGCAAGCCCTCGCCCTTGTTGGCCAGGTACTTGGCGACCGGGGAGGTGTCGCTGATCGGGGTGAGCAACTGCACGTAGGAGTCGGCCACCTTGAGCAGTGCCTCCTCGACGCCGTCGGACTCGACGCGCTCGCGGTGATCCACCGTGGCGCCGAAGACATCGGCGTACCAGGCGATGGCGGCCTCGAGGTCGTTCACGGCAATCGCCACGTGATCGATCTCGGTGAGGAGGGAATCGCTCATGCGCCGTGTCTCCGGAACAAGGTGATGCGGTCCTCGCCAACCTTCGCCCGCAGCGCGGGGTCGTCGATGCCCAAGCCCTCCTCGGGCGCCACGCACAGCACGCCGATCTTGCCCTCGTGCAAGTTGTGGTGCACCTGGTACGCCGCCTCGCCCACCTGCTCCAAGGGGTAGACGGCGGAGAGCGGTGGGAGCACCTTGCCCTCACAGATGAGCTGGTTGGCGTCCCAGGCCTCCCGGTAATTGGCGAAGTGCGAGCCTTTGATGGTCTTGAGCTTCATCCAGAGGTGGCGGTTGTCGTACTCGATCATGTAGCCCGAGGTGGCGGCGCAGGTGACGATCGTCCCCGCCCGCTTGCAGGCGAACACCGAAGCGCCCATCGTCTGGCGGCCCGGGTGCTCGAACACGATTTCGGGCTCGCCGCCCACCAGGCCGCGGATGTCCTTGCCGAAGCGGCGCCACTCGGATTCGTCCTGGGTGTGCTCGTCGGACCAGAACTTGTAATTGGCGGCCTTGCGGTCGATCACGGCCTCGACCCCGAGGTCGTTGAGGAGCTTGACCTTCTCGGGCGAGGACACGACGCCGATCGGCGTGCCGCCGCCGTTGAGCACGTGCTGCACGGCGTAACTGCCGAGGCCACCACTGGCGCCCCAGACGAGCACCTTGTCGTCCTGCGTCATGCGGGCCCCGTTGGGCGAGACCAGCATGCGGTAGGCGGTGGAGTTGCACAGCGCGTTGACAGCGGCTTCCTCCCAGCTGAGGTGAGTCGCTTTCGGCATGAGCTGGTTGGCCTTCACGACGGTGATGTCGGCCAGCCCGCCGAAGTTGGACTCGAAGCCCCAGATGCGCTGGTTCGCCGCCAGCATGGAGTCGTCGTGTGCCGAGGGATCCTGGTCGTCGACGTAGTTGCAGTGGACGGTGACCTTGTCGCCCACCTTCCAGTTGCGCACCATGGAACCGGTCCGGAGTACGACGCCAGCTGCGTCCGAGCCGACGACGTGGTAGTCGAGGGCGTGACGAGCGGCCCAAGGGCCCTCCTTGGCCAATCGGTCGAGGAAGCCGAAGGTGGGCAGGGGCTCGAAGATCGAGGTCCAGACCGTGTTGAAGTTGATCGACGACGCCATCACCGCCACATAGGCCTCGTCGGGGGCCAGCTCCGGGAGCGGCACCTCCTCGACGTGGAGGGACCGGCGGGGGTCCTTGTCCGTGGATTCCATGCCGTCGAACATGCCGGTTTCACTCCGCTTGACCAGGGCGGCCCGGTAGGAGTCGGGCAAGGGGAGTGCGGCCAGCTCGCCGGCAGAGGCTCCGGCCAGGGCAGCAGTGAGGATCTCGCTCATGTGACCTGACGATAGTGGCCCAATAAGATGAGGTTTCCGACTGGTAACCAGACCGGCGGGAACCGGAGGTGCAGCAATGGCCGAGGCCGTCATCGTCGCAGGGGCTCGTACGCCCATCGGAAAACTCTCGGGCGCCTTGGCGGGATTCACAGCCATGGACCTGGGCGGATTCGCCATAGCGGAGGCTCTCGTCCGAGCCGGCGTGTCTCCCGACCAGGTCGACTACGTGCTCATGGGCCAGGTGATCCTGGCCGGCCAGGGCCAGATCACGGCGCGCCAGGCCGCGGTGAAGGGCGGCATCCCGATGACGGTCCCCGCCAACACCATCAACAAGGTGTGCCTCTCGGGCCTCAACACGATCTATCTGGCCGACCAGATGATCCGGGCCGGGGACGCCGAGATCGTCGTCGCCGGCGGCATGGAGTCGATGACCCAGGCGCCCCACCTCCTGCCCGGTGCCCGCGCCGGTTTTCGCATCGGCGACGCCACCCTGGTCGACTCCATGATGTACGACGGGCTCACCGACTCCTTCGACCACATCGCCATGGGGTTGTCCACCGAGCAGCACAACGAAAAGGTCGGCATCACGCGTGACCGGCAGGACGCCTTCGCGGCAGCGAGTCACGAGAAGGCCGCCGCCGCGGCCAAGGAAGGCCGCCTGGCCGAGGAGATCGTTCCGGTACAGGTGCCCCAGCGCAAGGGCGACCCGCTTCTGTTCGACACCGACGAAGGCGTGCGACCGGGCACGACGGCCGAGTCGCTCGGAGCCTTGAGGCCGGCGTTCACCAAGGACGGCACGATCACGGCCGGCAACGCGTCGCAGATCTCCGACGGTGGCGCCGCTGTCGTCGTGATGTCGGCGGCCAAGGCCAAGGAGCTCGGCATCAAGCCGCTCGGACAGGTGGTCGGTTACGGCATGGTGGCCGGACCCGACAACTCCTTGCTCACCCAGCCGTCGCGGGCCATCGTGAAGGCAGCCGGCAAGGCCGGCGTCGACCTCGGTGCCATCGACCTCTTCGAGATCAACGAGGCCTTCGCCGCAGTCGGTCTGGCCTCCGTGGACGACATGGGCATCGACGAGGACAAGGTCAACGTGAACGGCGGCGCCATCGCGTTGGGCCACCCGGTGGGCATGTCCGGGACCCGGGTGGCGCTCACTGCGCTCCTCGAGCTCCGCCGCCGTGGTGCTTCCACGGCAGCCGTGGCGCTCTGCGGTGGTGGCGGCCAGGGCGACGCCGCCATTCTGCGTTCGCTGGCCTAACTCGCCTCGTAAGGCGGGCCCAGGAGGGCCAACAACTTGGCCGTTCCGGCGACCACGTCGGCCCAGTGATCGACGTCGAAGGAATACACGCCGAGTGCGCAGGTGGGAAAGCCGTGCCCCACCGCAGCCGAGCGCCCCTTCTTGTCGCGGGCGGACAGGAGGCCCAATGACAGTTCTTGCGCAGTGGGGTTGTGACCCACGACCATGGCCGCGTTGACGTCGTCGGGCAGGGCGCGGAGGGCGGCGAGAACCTCGTCCGGTTCCGCTCCGTAGAGGGCTTCGTCGAAGCGACACCGAGGGGGTTCGGTCATGCTGCCCAGGACCAGTTCCGCCGTGGCCGCCGTGCGTGCGGCCGGGGAGACCAGGGCGATCTGCGGCCGGGTGACCTTCCGCAAGCCGGGTCCGAGCCCGTCGCCATCGCCGGCGAACAGGCGTCCGAGGGCGACGGCATCGCGCCGGCCCCGTGGAGCGAGAACGCGGTCGAAGTCAGCGCCGCCCGGCGGTGGGTCGGCCACTGTCTTGGCGTGACGGAGCAGCCACAGGATGCGTGCTGCTTTGGCATGTGCCTTGGGTGGCATCAGCCCAGGGCGAAGGCCGCATGCAGGGAGCGGACAGCCCGCTCGACGTCCTCCTCGGCCACGATGCACGACGTCCGGATGGTCGAGGTCGAGATCATGTCGATGTTGATCTCCTGGTTGGCCAGAGTCTCGAACATGGTGGCGGCGATCCCGGGATGCGACTTCATACCAGCGCCGACAAGGGAGACCCGGGCCACATCGGCGTCGGCCGTCACACCCGTCGCGCCCAACCCGTTGGCATGGGCCTCGGAGGTCTCGACCGCCACCGGCAGGTCGGTCGTGGGCACGGTGAACGAGATGTCGGTGGTTCCGTGAACCGAGGTGTTCTGCACGATCATGTCGACGTTGATCGACCTGTCGGCCAGGGCGCGGAAGAGCTGTGCCGCCACACCCGGACGGTCGGGGACGCCGCTGACGGTGACCTTGGCTTCCGAGGTGTCGTGGGTCACTGCGGTGACGACGGCGTCTTCCATGTCTGCATCCTCCTCTACCACCCAGGTGCCGGGCTCCCAGGTGAAGCTGCTCCGCACGTGCAGCGGGACATTGTGGTTCCGGGCGAACTCGACGGCTCGGAGCATCAGGACCCGCCCGCCCGTGGCTGCCATCTCGAGCATCTCCTCGAAGGAGATGCGGTTGATCCGGTGGGCCTCGGGCACGATCCGCGGGTCCGCCGTGAACACGCCGGTGACGTCGGTGTAGATCTCGCAGGCGTCGGCGTCGAGGACGGCGGCCAGGGCGACGGCGGTGGCGTCGGAGCCGCCGCGGCCGAGGGTGGTGATTTCGCGGGCGGCCGACACACCCTGGAACCCCGCCACCACGGGTACCTTGCCGGCCGCCAGCGCCTCACGGAGGCGGTCCGCCTTCACCTCCCGGATCTTGGCCCGGGTGTGGTCGCCATCGGTGATGATGCCGACCTGGCTGCCGGTGAACGAGGCGGCGTCCACGCCGAGGTCGGCCAGAGCCATCACCAGCAGCGACATGGAGATGCGCTCCCCGGTACTCACGAGCATGTCGTACTCGCGAGGCGGCTGGGTGGCGCTGACCGAGTTGGCCAGGTGGATGAGGTCGTCGGTGGTCTTGCCCATGGCACTGACCACGGCCACCACCTCGCTGCCCTGCCGTCGGGTGCGGGCGATGTGATCGGCCACGGCACGTATCCGGTCGGCGTCGCCGACTGAAGTGCCCCCGAATTTCTGGACCACCAGTGGCATCCGGACGAGGCTACAGACTGCCGACCGTCCTGCTCGCGCCTGTGGCCGGTCTGTGCACAGAGGCACCGTCCACAAAGGTCTGCCCCTGTTGGCGTCGAACCCCGTGGGGCGATCCAAGCCCGTCCCCGGGATTGGGTAGGGTCTCGGGCCGTGCCCAGCGACAAGAGAGCCCGCCAGCGCGCGGCCAGGGAGGCCCGGCTGGCCGCCGAGGCGCAGCAACAGAAGCGCCGCAAGCAGATACGCAACGGCGTGATCGTCGTGGTGCTGGCCGGGATCATCGTCGGGATCGTCTTCCTGGTGTCCGGGGGAAACAACAACTCGGCCTCCAAATCCACCGACAAGAGCACGACCACGACAGCGGCAGCGAAGGGCGCCAACGCGAAGCTGCAGGCCCAGGCGGACGAAGTGGCGGTGAAGGCGGGCTGCCCGGCATCACCGAAGACCCCGACGGCCGCCGCCAGCCAGAAGTACACGGCTCCGCCGCCCATGACGATCGACACGTCGAAGCAGTACTCGGCCACGTTCAAGACGACCGCCGGCACCTTCGAGGCCTCGCTCGACGCCAAGGCCGCTCCCAAGACCGTGAACAACTTCGTGTTCCTGGCCAACAAGGCCTACTTCAACTGCGGCGCCTTCTTCCGGGTCATTCCCGGATTCGTGCTCCAGACCGGCAATCCGGCGCAGACCAACTCCGGGCCCGAACCGGGATACACGATCCCCGACGAACTCCCGCCCAAGGCGAGCAACCCGGCCCAGCAGTACCCCCTGGGCTCGCTGGTGATGGCCAACACGGGCCAGCCCAACAGCGGCGGGAGCCAGTTCTTCGTGGTGTCGGGGCCGCAGGGCGAGAGCCTCCCCAACAGCTACTCATTGTTCGGGCAGGTCACGTCCGGCATGAGCGTCGTCAGCACCATCGACAAGCAAGGCTCCGCCAGCGGCGTGCCGCCCGACGTCACCCAACGCATCATCTCTGTCACCATCAACGAGAGCTAGGACAGCCACCATGGCCACACCGACACCGCCCGCAGCCGACGGCTCGAGCCCCCAGCAGCGCAAGTTCGACGAAGAGCCACCGATGCTCATCGACCCCAACAAGCGCTACGTGGCGACCATGGTCACCTCACACGGCACGATGGTCATTGCGCTCGACCCTCTCGCCGCGCCGAAGACCGTCAACAGCTTCGTCTTCCTGGCCCGCTACCACTACTACGACGGCATCGTGTTCCACCGGATCATCCCGGGCTTCGTGCTCCAGGGCGGCGACCCCACCGGGTCAGGCTCGGGCGGACCCGGCTACCGGTTCGACGACGAGCTGCCGGCAGAGGGGCGCTACAAAGTCGGCTCGCTGGCCATGGCGAACGCCGGACCCAACACGAACGGCAGCCAGTTCTTCGTCATCAGCGGTCCCGACGGCGTGCGCCTCCCGCCGCTCTACGCCCACTTCGGCGAGGTCGTCACCGGACTCGACGTCGTGGAGAAGATCAACAACGTGGGAAGCCGCTCGGGCGCGCCGACCGAGCGCGTCGTTATCGAGAGCGTCACGATCGAGGAGAAGGACTAACTCCTCTCGGGCCTATCGCCCGCCGCGCCCCCACCAGAGCGTCGGGCCCGCTCCGTCACCCTGGTCCAAAGCGGCGAAGGGCGCGACACCATGACCCGGCCCGTCGGGCCGACGATGCGCAGCTCCGCATTGGCGTCCCCGCTCATGGTCCAGCCCTTCGAATGCACCAGATGGTGGTGGTGCACACACAAGAGGGCCAGGTTCTCGAGGTCGCTGCGCCCCCCGGGTTTCCAGGCCACGACGTGGTGCACGTTGGCGAAGGTCACGTTGGCACAGCCCGGGAAGCGGCAATGGCGGTCCCGGCGCATCACCTCGCGCCGCTGGGCGTCGCTCGGGCTGCGCCGGGCCCGGCCCTCGTACATGGTGTGGCCCACATCGTCGTCGACGGCGATGACGACGGTGGCGTCACAGGCGATCCGCTGCACCGTGGTGACATCGATCAGGCCGTCGCGTTCGAGCTCACCGGCCAGCGCGGAAGGTTCGACGGCGTCGTCGACGAGAGCGTCGAGGGGGACGTGGACCACCACGACGTGCGGGCTCGCCGGCGTGGCCGATCCCGACGAGCCCGGTGCCGCAGAGCCGATGAGCCCCATGAACCCGTCGCAGAGGCGCTGGTCCCAGCGGGTCTCACCGTCAGAGGGGATCTCGCGGGCCCGGGCCTCGAGACAGGCCCTGGTCTGGGCGTAGGACTCGGCGGGCAGCTGAGCCGTCACGGTGCGAAAGGTGTCGTTGCAGCGCACGAAGCGCCGTTCGTGCTGCTCGGCCGAGCTGAGCGCCCGGGGAGCACCGGACCCGCCCGAGCGGGCACTGGTGGCGGCCACCTCGACCAGTTCGCGCACCGAGAGCTCTCGAGCCCGCTCGCACAAATGGCGGTCGCTCTCGGGGGTGGCCACCTCGGCCAGGGCCCGCACCTTGTCCAAGGACACCTCGCCCTCGCACAACGCACCCACGAGGTGGGGCAGGTCCCAGGCCACCTCGCCCAGGTGGCTCAGTGAGCGCGCCGTGGCCAACGAGACCCCGAAGCGCTCGCTCACCCAGTGCTGCGTCGACGTCGCCCCCGTCTCGCGAAAGGACTGGGAGCCCTCGAATTCGCCCAAGAGCACCACGATCTCGCCTTCGGTGGCCGCCTTGGCGGCAAAGAGCTCTTCGAGGCGCGCCGTCCGCTCCTCGTTCGACAAGGCGGCGGCCGCACTGATCACGGCGGCACCGGTGACCGGGGCGACGTCAGAAGATGTCTCGACCATCGACACGAGAACGGTCCCGGCCGCCGGTGCGGAGCGCGCCGAATCGAGCGGTCAGCTCCCCAGCGCGCCCAGACCCTCGGTGAGGGTGCCGCCCACGAAGACGGCCGGTGTCCCGGCGCCCTCGGAGCGCCAGGCGCTCCCGCCCGACCTGATCAGCGCCGTCCGGGCCGGGAGCGCCACGACCGGCAACGCCGCCGGGGCCATGGCCACCGTGCGTTCGAGCTTCTGGCCGTGCGCGTCGTCGTGCTCGTCGCCGAAGTGGGGGACGACCGTCATGTTGTCGACCAGGCCCAGCCCGAGCGTCAGCGCGCCGCCGCGGGGATCGGCCATCGGATCGGTGAGGACCATGGCCCCCGCTCCGGCCCCGGCCACTACGGCCCCGCCGGCGAAGGCCCGCAGGAGCGCCTCATAGACGGCCGACTTCTTCAGCACGGCGCGCAGGTGCAGGGGCGAGCCCCCGGAGAGATAGATGAAGCGGGCGCCGGCCAGGGCGGCGGCCATGCCCGCGTCCTCGGACGAGGCCCGGTCCACCACCATGAGCCCCTCGACCTGGGCGCCCAGCGGCTCGAACCACTCGGCCGCCTGCAACACCACTCGCTCGGGGTGCTGATAGGCCGCCGCCGTGGGCAGCACCACCACGTCGGTCCCTCCCGAGGCGGCCAGCAGGGAGGCGTCGAAGGTGCAGCCCTCGGTCCATTCATCGCCCCCGACCAGGGCCAGCGTGCCGGACGTGTCCATGGCGCCACTCTTGCACGCGCCGGCACCCCGCCCCCTGCGAGGGCGGCTTCGACGCTCCTGGTTACCGACCGGTAAAGTTGTCGCCCATGTCGATCACACGGGTGGGAATCATCGGTTCGGGCATCATGGGCGCGGGTATCGCCGAGGTGGCGGCCGCCAACGGGCACGACGTCGTGCTGCGGAGCCGGAGCACGGCCGGCGCCGACGCCATGGTGGCGGGCCTGGCCAAGTCCTTGGCCAAGCAGGTGGAGAAGGGCAAGCGCACCGAGGAGGAGGCCGCCGCCATCAGGGGCCGCGTCAGCGCCACGACGCATCTCGGGGAGCTGGTCGATGTCGACCTCGTGATCGAGTCGGTGGTGGAAGACCTTGCCGTCAAGAAGGAGCTCTTCGCCGAGCTGGACAGCGTCTGCAAGCCCGACACGATTCTGGCCACCAACACGTCGACGCTGCCGGTGGTCGAGATGGCGATGGCGACCAAGCGCCCCGACCTGGTGTGCGGCATCCACTTCTTCAACCCGGCACCCGCCATGGCGCTCGTGGAGGTCGTGCGGCCGATCACGGCCAGCGACGCCACCGTGGCCGCCGCGGTCGCGTTCGCCGCCGCCTGCGGCAAGGACCCGGTCGAGGTCAAGGACCAGGCCGGCTTCATCGTCAACGCCCTTCTGTTCCCCTACCTGAACAACGCGGTCCGCCTCCTCGAGCAGGGCGTGGCCACCAAGGAGGGCATCGACGCCGCCATGAAGGGCGGCTGCGGGTTCCCCATGGGCCCCTTCGCGCTGCTCGACCTGGTCGGCCTCGACACCTCGCTGGCCATTCTCGACGCGCTCTATCAGGAGTACCGCGACCCCAACTACGCCGCAGTGCCGCTGCTGCGCCGCCTGGTCACCTCCGGGCAGCTCGGCCGCAAGACCAAGAAGGGCTTCTACGACTACAGCCGGTAGCGGCGCCGGCGGGCCCGGAATCCGGGCAGAATGGTGGCGCCCCAGCCGCCTGGAGGTGATGTGAATGCCGAGCGACCAGCAGCGTGACGCACCGTGGGTGATGCGCACCTACTCGGGCCATTCGACGGCTCGTGCCTCCAACGAGCTCTACCGGACGAACCTGGCCAAGGGGCAGACCGGTCTCTCCATCGCCTTCGACCTCCCCACCCAGACCGGCTACGACCCCGACGCCCCCGAGGCGGCCGGCGAGGTGGGCAAGGTGGGCGTGCCGGTGGTCCATCTGGGTCACATGCGCGAGCTGCTCGACGGCATCCCGGTCGAGTCGATGAACACTTCCATGACCATCAACGCCACGGCGGCGTGGCTGCTCGGTCTCTACGTGGCGCACGCGCAGGACAAGGGTGTCGATCCCTCGCTGCTGGCGGGCACGACGCAGAACGACATCGTCAAGGAGTACCTGAGCCGCGGGACCTACATCTTCCCCCCGGGCCGAGCCTGCGCCTGACCGTGGACACCATCGCCTACACGGTGCGCCAGGCGCCCAAGTGGAACCCGATCAACGTGTGCAGCTACCACCTGCAGGAAGCCGGCGCCACGCCGGTGCAGGAGATCGCCTACGCGCTGGCGACCGCCATCGGGGTGCTCGACGGTGTGCGGGCCTCGGGGAAGATCGAGGAGTCCGAGCTGCCCGCCGTGGTCGGTCGCATCAGCTTCTTCGTGAATTCGAGCGTCCGCTTCGTGGAGGAGACCTGCAAGATGCGCGCCTTCACCCGGATGTGGGACCACATCTGCCGCGAGCGCTACGGGGTCGAGGACCCCAAACTGCGCCGATTTCGCTACGGCGTGCAGGTGAACTCGCTCGGGCTGACCGAGCAGCAGCCCGAGAACAACGTGCAGCGCATCGTCCTCGAGTCGCTCGGCGTGACGCTGTCCAAGAGCGCCCGGGCCCGGGCCATGCAGCTGCCCGCCTGGAACGAGGCGCTCGGGTTGCCCCGGCCGTGGGACCAGCAGTGGTCATTGCGGATGCAGCAGGTGCTGGCCTTCGAGTCCGACCTGCTCGAGTACGGCGACATCTTCGAAGGGTCGGTGGTCATTGAGGCCAAGACGGCCGAGCTGGCCGAGGCCGCCTCGGCGGAGCTGGCCGACGTGGAGGCGCTCGGCGGGGCCTTCGAGGCGATCGACGAGCTGAAGCGCCGGCTCGTGCGCAGCCAGGCCGAGCGGGTGCGGCGGATCGAGTCGGGCGAGCAGGAGGTGATCGGCGTCAACGTCTTCACCGAGACCGCGCCCTCCCCGTTGCTCGGCGACGGCGAGTTCGAGAACATCTTGAAGGTCGACCACAACGTCGAGGCGGAGCAGATCGTGGAGGTGGAGCGCTGGCGGGCCGAGCGTGACAACGCGGCGGTGCGGGCCGCCCTCGACGAGTTGCGCCGCGTCGCCATCGACGACAGCCCCGCGGGCAACATCATGGAGGCGACGATCGCGTTGGGACATGCCGGTGGCACCACGGGGGAGTGGGCCGGCGCATTGCGCGAGGTCTTCGGCGAGTTCCGGGCACCCACGGGGGTCAGCGGCGGGGTGGGTCGCCGCGGCGACGACCTGGCGCCGGTGCGGCTGCGCACCAAGGCGCTGGCCGAGCGCACGGGCGGACCGCCGCGGTTCCTGGTGGCCAAGCCGGGACTCGACGGGCACTCCAACGGCGCCGAGCAGATCGCCGTGGCGGCCCGCGACGCCGGCTTCGAGGTCATCTACCAGGGGATCCGGCTGACCCCGGAGCAGATCGTGGCGGCGGCGCTCGACGAGGACGTCGACATCGTGGGGCTGTCCATCCTGTCCGGGTCGCATCTGGAGCTGGTGCCCGACGTGCTCGACCGCTTGCGCGCCGCCGGCAGCACGGCGGCCGTGGTGGTGGGCGGCATCATCCCGCCCGAGGACGCCGAGCTGCTTCTGGGCAAGGGAGTGGCGTCCGTCTACACGCCGAAGGACTACTCCTTCGACCGCATCATGGAGGACCTGGTGGCGCTGGCCGAGCGCCAGCGCGGCGCCACTGCCGGGTGAGCCGCGCCATCTCGCGCCAGGTCACCGCGACGGCGCCGAGTTCGATGGCCCGCACCCGGAGGGCTTCGGGCAGGTCGTAGTGGTTGAGCGCCGTCGAACGCCGGTGCCGCTGGTAGCCCCTTCGGGGGATCCCGAGCGCGGCGGCCATGGCGTGGAGCTCCTCGGGGTCGTCCGCCAGCAAGTGGGACCAGCGGTCGGTGCGGTCGCGCACCGTCGCCCGTTGGCGCCAGTCGTCGACGTAGACGGTCAGCGGCGCGCCCAGGGCCGGTCGCGGCGCAGCGGCACCGGCTTGTTCCACCAGCGGCCGCTGAAGCGCCAGGGCTCGTGGACGGGGTCGCGCTCGTCGGCCGGCGCCGGCCGGGGCCAGGCCAGCTGGACGGCGGCCGTGATGGCCGCCAACACGGCCGGGTCGGGCGCCGGCGGGGGCCGCAGGGCCAACTGGTCTTCGGCGACGGGCAGCGTCATAGCGGCACGTTGCCGTGCTTGCGCCGCGGCAGCTCCTCGCGCTTGGACGAGAGGATGTCGAGGCTGCGGCAGATGACGGACCGCGTGTCGGCCGGCGAGATCACGTCGTCGATGTACCCGCGCTCCGCCGCGATGTACGGGTTGGCGTACCGCTCGGTGTACTCGTCGATGAGCTCGGCCCGCCGGCGGGCGGGGTCGGCCGCTTCGGCGAGCTCACGCCGGTAGACGATCTCGACGGCGCCGTTGGGTCCCATGACGGCCAGCTCGGCCGAGGGCCAGGCGAAGGCCAGGTCGGCACCGATCGACTTGGAGTTCATGACGACGTACGCACCGCCATAGGCCTTGCGGGTGATGATCTGGATGCGAGGCACGGTCGACTCGCAGTAGGCGTAGAGGAGCTTGGCCCCGTGCCGGATGATGCCCCCGTACTCCTGGTCGGTACCGGGCATGAAGCCGGGGACATCCACGAACGTCAACAGCGGGATGTTGAAGGCGTCGCAGGTCCGCACGAAGCGCGACGCCTTCTCCGACGAGTCGATGTCGAGCACGCCCGCCAGCACGGCGGGCTGGTTGCCCACGATGCCCACCACGCGGCCGTTCATGCGGCCGAAGCCGCACGTGATCGACATGGCCCAGTGGCGGTGCACCTCCATGTACTCGCCGTCGTCGACCACCGCCGTGATGATGCGCTTCATGTCGTAGGGCTGGTTGGGCGAGGTGGGGAGGAAGTCGATGAGCTCCGTCACCTGGCGGTCGGGCTCGTCGCCGCACAGCTCGAGCGGCGGCTCCTCGAGATTGTTCGACGGCAGGAACGACAGCAGGTGGCGCACGTCGTCGAGACAGGCCTTCTCGTCGGGCGAGACGAAGGTGGCCACGCCCGACTTGGTGGCGTGGCTCATGGCGCCGCCCAGCTCTTCGAGGGTCACGTCCTCGCCCGTGACCGTCTTCACGACGTCGGGCCCCGTGATGAACATGTGCGAGGTGCCCTGCACCATGAAGATGAAGTCGGTCATGGCCGGTGAGTACACGGCCCCGCCGGCGCACGGTCCGAGGATCACGCTGATCTGGGGGATCACGCCCGAGGCCGTGACGTTGCGGTGGAAGATGCCGCCGTAGGAGTGCAGCGACACCACCCCCTCCTGGATGCGGGCCCCGGCGCCGTCGTTGAGCCCGATCATGGGAACCCCCGTGGAGGCGGCCAGGTCCATCACCTTGTGGATCTTCTCGGCGAAGACCTCACCGAGGGCGCCGCCGAAGACGGTGAAGTCCTGGCTGAAGATGCAGACCCGCCGGCCGTCGATGGTGCCGAACCCCGTGACCACGCCGTCGGTGTAGGGGCGGTTGTCCTCCAGCCCCATGCCGTGGGCCCGGTGCCGGGCCAGCATGTCGAGCTCCTGGAAGGACCCCTCGTCGAGCAGGTAGTCGATGCGCTCCCTCGCCGTCAGCTTCCCTTTGGCGTGGTGCTTCTCGACGGCGCGGGGGCTCCCGGCGTGGAGAGCCTCGTTCTTGCGTTCGGCCAGGTCGGCCAGGCGTTCGGCCATGGAGTGTTCCATGACGGTGAGGCTAACGCTCCCGGAGGACCGCCCGAAATTGCGGCCGCCCGTCCCCGGACCGGGAAGCCGCGGCCACCGATGGCACCAGAAACCTCGTCTGACCAGGAAGAACAGATCGACGGTCCCCGGCGGGGCGACGGCCACGCCGCGACGAGGACCGCCACGCCCGGCGCCGCATCGAGGGTCCGGAGGGTCCGGAGGAGCGGGCCGGTACGCTCGCCTGCATCGGGCGGCCCGATCCGGGGCGGCGGCCTCCCCGGGCGCCGGTTTTCGGCTCCGGCGCGATTGTAAGAACCCCAGGCAGCCGCTATCATTGAATCCCTGCCATGTGCAGCTTCGGTCGGCGCGCCAGCGCCGCGAACCGGACCGCACGTGGGATTCACATTCTGATTATCGAGAGGGAACGCGTGCCCACAATCGCCCAGCTCGTCCGCAAGGGACGGCAGGCCAAGGTGACCAAGACCAAGACCCCGGCCCTGAAGGGCGCGCCCCAGCGGCGGGGGGTGTGCACCCGCGTCTACACGACCACCCCCAAGAAGCCGAACTCGGCCCTGCGCAAGGTGGCCCGCGTGCGCCTCTCCTCGGGCGTCGAGATCACGGCCTACATCCCCGGTGTGGGCCACAACCTGCAGGAGCACTCCATCGTCCTCGTGCGTGGCGGCCGGGTGAAGGACCTGCCCGGCGTCCGCTACAAGGTCGTACGCGGGGCGCTCGACACCTCGGGCGTGCGCGAGCGCAGCCAGGCCCGCAGCCGCTACGGCGCCAAGAAGGAGTCCTAGGCATGCCCCGTAATGGACCCGCCACCCGCCGCGAGCTCGCGCCGGACCCCGTCTACCGCTCCGTACTGGTGACGCAGTTCGTGAACAAGATCCTGTCCCGCGGCAAGCGCACGCTGGCCGAGCGCATCGTCTACAACGCCCTCGAGCAGGTGCAGGAGAAGTCGGGCGGCGACCCGGTGGCCGCGCTCAAGCGCGCCGTGGAGAACACCCGGCCCGAGGTCGAGGTGAAGTCCCGCCGCGTGGGTGGGGCCACCTACCAGGTGCCCGTCGAGGTGCGGCCCCGCCGCGCCACCACGCTGGCCATCCGCTGGCTGACCACGTACTCGCGTCAGCGCCGGGAGAAGACGATGGCCGAGCGCCTGGCCAACGAGATCCTCGACGCCTCCAACAACATCGGGGCCTCGGTGAAGCGCCGCGAGGACATGCACAAGATGGCCGAGTCAAACCGCGCCTTCGCCCACTACCGCTGGTAGTGGAGACGACCCCCACGATCCCCAACCTCAAGAGATAGCACCATGGCTGAAGCCCTCCCCACACGCGACTTCCCGCTGGCCAAGACCCGCAACATCGGGATCATGGCCCACATCGACGCGGGCAAGACCACCACGACCGAGCGCATCCTCTACTACACCGGGCGCAACTACAAGATCGGTGAGGTGCACGAAGGCGCCGCCACCATGGACTGGATGGTCCAGGAGCAAGAGCGCGGCATCACCATCACCTCGGCCGCCACCACCTGCTCGTGGCGCGACAACTGGATCAACATCATCGACACCCCGGGCCACGTCGACTTCACCGTCGAGGTGGAGCGCTCCCTGCGCGTCCTCGACGGAGCGGTCGCCGTCTTCGACGCCGTCGCCGGCGTCGAGCCGCAGACCGAGACGGTGTGGCGCCAGGCCAACAAGTACAACGTGCCGCGCATCTGCTTCGTCAACAAGATGGACCGCATCGGCGCCGACTTCGAGCGCACGGTGGCGATGATCCGCGACCGCCTCGACGCGCTGCCCGCCGTCATTCAGCTGCCGATCGGCGCCGAGTCCGAGTTCAAGGGCATCGTCGACCTGCTGGAGGAGAAGGCCCTCGTGTGGTCGTCGGACATGGGCGAGGAGTGGGAGACCCTCGCCATTCCGGACAACCTGGCCGCCGAGGCCGAGGACGCCCGCCACCAGCTCATCGACGTCGTGTCCAACTTCGACGACACCATCATGGAGAAGTACCTGGCCGAGGAGCCCATCACGGCCGACGACCTGCGCCGCGCCCTGCGCACGGCCACCCTGGCCGCCGCCGTGGTGCCGGTCCTGTGCGGGTCCGCCTTCAAGAACAAGGGCGTGCAGCCCATGCTCGACGCCGTCGTCGACTTCCTGCCCAGCCCGCTCGACCTGCCGCCCACCGAGGGCCACCGGCCGAACCACACCGAGGACATCGAGGAGCGCAAGGCCGACGACACCGAGCCCTTCTCCGCCCTCGCCTTCAAGATCATGACCGACCCCTTCGTCGGCAAGCTGACCTACATCAGGGTGTACTCGGGCACGCTGCAGAAGGGCGACTCGATCAGCAACTCGACGAAGGACAAGAAGGAGCGGGTCGGCCGCATCCTGCAGATGCACGCCAACCACCGCGAGGACAAGGACGCCATCTTCGCCGGCGACATCATGGCGGTGGTGGGCCTGAAGAACACGACCACCGGCGACACCCTGAGCGATCAGCGCCGCCCGATCGTGCTGGAGGCGCTCGAGTTCCCCGAGCCCGTGATCCACGTCGCGGTGGAGCCCAAGACGAAGGCCGACCAGGACAAGCTGTCCCGGGCCCTCTACTCGCTCAGCGAGGAGGACCCCACCTTCCGCGTGCGCTCCGACGAGGAGACGGGCCAGACGGTCATCAGCGGCATGGGCGAGCTGCACCTCGAGGTGCTGGTCGACCGCATGCTGCGCGAGTTCAGCGTGGACGCCAACGTGGGCAAGCCCCAGGTGGCCTACCGCGAGACGATCCGCAAGCAGGTCGAGAAGATCGAGGAGAAGTACGTCCGCCAGACCGGTGGCCGCGGCCAGTACGGCCACGTGGTCATCAGCCTCGAGCCCACCGGGCCCGGCGGCGGCTACGAGTTCATCGACAAGATCAGCGGCGGCGTCATCCCCAAGGAGTACATCCCCTCGGTCGACGCCGGCATCCAGGAGGCGCTGACGTCGGGCATCCTGGCCGGCTACCCGACCGTCGACGTCCGGGTGACGCTGACCTACGGGTCGTACCACGACGTCGACTCCTCGGAAATGGCGTTCAAGATCGCCGGCTCCATGGCGGTCAAGAAGGCCATCCGGGCGGCCAGCCCGGTGCTGCTGGAGCCGGTCATGGAAGTCACCGTCACGGTGCCCGACGATTTCCTGGGCGCGGTCACCGGCGACCTCTCCTCACGCCGAGGGCGCATGGAGGGCATGGATCAGCAGGGGACGAGCCACGTCGTCAAGGCGCTTGTTCCGCTCGCCGACATGTTCGGCTACTCTACTGACCTGCGTTCGCGCACCCAGGGTCGCGCCACGTACACGATGCAGTTCCATTCGTACAACCAGGTTCCGGAGTCGATCTCCAAGGAGATCATCGCCCGGGCGCAAGGGGAATAGACCCCGGTCCGCCCCGTGGGCGGATGAGGAGCGAGGAACCAGGGACCAGGTCGGAGCACCACCCGATCGCAGCAGACCACAGATATCGCAGAAAGAGAAAGCGTCAGGGCCACCGTGGCCATGACAAGGAGCAGGGAGTAGCCAGGCGATGGCCAAGCAGAAGTTCGAGCGCACGAAGCCACACGTGAACGTCGGGACCATGGGTCATATCGACCATGGCAAGACGACGCTGACCGCGGCCATCACCAAGGTGCTCTCGGAGAAGAACCCGAACACCTCGTTCACGTCGTTCGACAAGATCGACGCCGCGCCCGAGGAGAAGCAGCGCGGCATCACGATCACGATCGCCCACGTGGAGTACGAGACGGACAAGCGCCACTACGCGCACGTCGACATGCCGGGCCACGCCGACTACATCAAGAACATGATCACCGGCGCCGCCCAGATCGACGGCGCCATTCTGGTGGTCTCCGCCGCCGACGGCCCCATGCCCCAGACCCGGGAGCACGTGCTGCTGGCCCGCCAGGTCGGCGTGCCCTACATCGTGGTGGCGCTGAACAAGGCCGACATGGTGGACGACGAGGAGCTGCTCGAGCTCGTCGAGATGGAGGTGCGCGAGCTCCTCAGCGCCTACGACTTCCCCGGCGAAGAGGTTCCGGTGGTGCAGGTCAGCGCCCTCAAGGCGCTGGAGGGCGACCCCGAGTGGAGCGAGAAGATCGTCGAGCTCATGGACGCCGTGGACTCCTACATCCCCGAGCCCGAGCGTGACGTCGACAAGCCCTTCCTGATGCCGGTCGAGGACGTCATGTCCATCACCGGCCGTGGCACCGTCGTGACCGGCAAGGTGGAGCAGGGCATCGTCAAGGTGGGTGAGGAGGTCGAGATCGTCGGCCTCATGGACACCCAGAAGACGACGGTGACGGGCGTCGAGATGTTCCGCAAGCTGCTCGACGAGGGTCGCGCCGGCGACAACATCGGCGCCCTGCTGCGTGGGACGAAGAAGGAGGAGGTGGAGCGCGGCCAGGTGCTGTGCAAGCCCGGCTCCATCACCCCCCACACCCAGTTCAACGCCGAGGTCTACGTGCTGAACAAGGAGGAGGGCGGCCGTCACAAGCCGTTCTTCACCAACTACCGCCCGCAGTTCTACTTCCGCACGACGGACGTGACGGGCACCATCACCCTGCCCGAGGGCACCGAGATGGTCATGCCGGGCGACAACACGAAGATGACGGTCGAGCTGGGCAAGCCCATCGCCATGGACAAGGGCCTGCGCTTCGCCATCCGTGAGGGTGGCCGCACGGTCGCCTCCGGCGTGGTCGACGAGATCCTCAAGTAGTCCGACCACAGAGCGAGAGCAGGCACCCGAGCAATGGCCGACGGCCCGAAGCAGAAGATCCGCATCAGGCTGAAGGCCTACGACCACGAGATCCTCGACCAGTCGACGGAGAAGATCGTGCAGACGGTCCTCCGGACGCAGGCCAAGGTGCTCGGGCCGGTGCCGCTGCCGACCGACAAGCACCGCTACACGGTGATCCGGTCGCCGCACAAGTACAAGGACTCCCGCGAGCACTTCGAGATGCGGGTCCACAAGCGCCTGGTCGACATCGTCGAGCACACGCCCAAGACGGTCGACTCGCTCCAGCGGCTCGACCTCCCGGCGGGCGTGGACATCGAGATCAAGATCCAGACGGCCTGACGGCCGGTCACCCCGTCTCCCCGCCGGACGCCTGGCAGGGGGGCGGACCCATGGTGTAACGTCGCGGGCTGCCCAAATGGGCCAGGAAAAGAGCGGTACTCCGGTGCTGCCGACGACAACAGACGTGCGTGAGAGCCGGCCTGATCGGGACCTCACGCCGAACCAATCGAGCGCTCCGCTCGGGTCTCCCGGGCGGAGCGTTGGCATGCGCCCAGGAAACTCGAACGGCGCAGGGAGAAAGAGACGTACGTGGCAAGCAAGGCGATCGTCGGCGAGAAAGTCGGCATGACCCAGGTCTGGGACGACCAGAACCGCGCCGTACCGGTGACGGTTCTGAAGGTCGCGCCCGTGCGCGTGGTCCAGGTGAAGACGCCCGAGACCGACGGGTACGCCGCCCTGCAGGTGACGTGGGGCTTCCGGCGCAACTCCACGCTGACCAAGCCCCAGCTCGGGCACTACGCCAAGGCCGGCGTGAATCCGGGCCGGGCCCTGGTGGAGCTGCGGCTGGACGACGTGGCCGACTACACGGTGGGCCAGGAGCTGGCCGCCGACCTGTGGGAGGCCGGCGAGCGGGTGGACGCCATTGCGGTCAGCAAGGGCAAGGGCTTCGCCGGCGGCATGAAGCGCCACAACTTCAAGGGCCAGGGCGCCTCGCACGGAAACCACCGCAGCCACCGCGTGCCGGGCGCCATCGGTGCCTGCGCCACGCCGTCGCGTGTCTTCAAGGGCACCCGCATGGCCGGCCAGATGGGCGGCACGCAGGTGACGGCCCTGAACCTCGAGGTGGTCTCCGCCGACGCCGAGCGCGAGCTGGTCCTGGTCAAGGGCGCCGTGCCCGGGGCCCGGGGCAGCGTCGTGGTGCTGCGCAACTCGGTCAAGGCCCCGAGCAAGGCCGGGAGGTCGCGATGACGACCGCGACGACCGACCGCACGGGCCGGCACGGTGTTGCGCCACTCCGTGCGCAAGGAGCGTCCCGCCCCCATCACCCGCACCGCCCCGCACCGCAACGCGGCGGGCCACGACCTGGGCACGGTGGACCTCGAGCCGACCGTGTTCGGCCTGGAGCCCAACCGCGCCGTGCTGCACCAGGTCGTCACGGCCCAGCTGGCCGCCGCCCGGGCCGGCACGCAGTCGACCAAGACCCGGTCCGAGGTCCGCGGCGGCGGTGCCAAGCCGTTCCGCCAGAAGGGGACCGGCCGGGCCCGCCAGGGTTCGAGCCGCTCGCCGTCGATGATCGGCGGCGGGGTGGCCCTCGGGCCGAAGCCGCGCAGCTACGCGCAGCGCACCCCGCGCAAGATGGTCCGCCTCGCCCTGCTCTCGGCGCTGAGCGACCGGGCCGACATCGGGCAGATCGTCGTCGTGGACGACTGGAAGATCGAGGCGCCCAAGACCAAGGACGCCGCCACCATCGTGCGCAAGCTGAAGCTGAACGGCTCCGTGCTGGTCGTCCTGGGCCAGGACGAGCTGGACGTCGAGCGCTCCTTCGCCAACCTGCCCCTGGTGCAGACCACCACCTTCGGCGAGCTCTCCGCCCACGACGTGCTGCGGGCCGACTGGCTCGTCTTCTCCGACGCCACCCTGCCCGACGGCGCCCTCGGACTTCTCCGGGACGCACGTGGTGGAGGACGCCGAGACCGAGCCGAGGCGCCGGCCAAGGCCGAGAAGCCGGCCAAGGCGGCCAAGGCGACCGCGGCGGCCAAGGCCACCAAGGCGGCCAAGCCCACCAAGGCGGCCAAGGCGGCCGAAGCGGCCGAAGGCGGCGCCGACGGCGACGCGGCCGAGGCCGAGGCCGAGCCCACCGACGAGGAGGCCGACACCGATGCGTGACGCCATGTCCGTACTCATCCGCCCGGTCGTCTCCGAGAAGAGCTACTCGCTCATGGACCGGAGCGTCTACGTCTTCATCGTCGACCCCCGGGCCACCAAGATCGAGGTCCGTCACGCCGTGGAGCAGGCCTTCAGCGTGCGGGTGACCAAGGTCAACACCCTCAACCGCAAGGGCAAGGCGACGCGCAACCGGCGCACCAACGTGAAGGGCAAGCGGCCCGACACCAAGCGCGCCATCGTGACGCTGCACCCCGACGACTCCATCGACCTCTTCGAGCGCTGATCAGGAATCGCTATGCCACTTCGCTCACGTAAGCCCACCAGCCCCGGACGGCGGTTCCAGACCGTCTCGGACTTCTCCGAGATCACCCGGGACCGTCCCGAGAAGTCGCTGCTCGCGCCCAAGCCGCAGACCGGCGGGCGCAACAACCACGGCCGCAAGACGGCCCGTCACCGCGGTGGCGGCCACAAGCAGCAGTACCGGATCGTCGACTTCCGTCGCAACAAGGACGGGATCCCGGCCAAGGTCGCGTCCATTGAGTACGACCCCAACCGCAACGCCCGCATCGCCCTCCTGCACTACGCGGACGGCGAGAAGCGCTACATCCTGGCCCCGGCCGGTGTGAAGGTCGGCGACAAGCTGCAGAGCGGCCAGGGCGCGGACATCCGGCCCGGCAACGCGCTGCCCCTGCGCTACATCCCGGTCGGCTCGACCATCCACAACGTCGAGCTCCGTCCGGGCGGCGGCGGCAAAATGGCCCGCGGCGCCGGCATGAGCGTGCAGCTCGTCGCCAAGGAGGGCGTCTTCGCCACCCTGCGGCTGCCCTCCACCGAAATGCGCCGCGTCTCCATCGACTGCCGGGGCACCCTCGGCGTGGTCGGGAACTCCGAGGCCGAGCTGGTCAAGATCGGCAAGGCCGGCCGCAACCGCTGGAAGGGCAAGCGCCCGCAGACCCGTGGTGTCGCCATGAACCCGGTCGACCACCCGCTGGGTGGTGGCGAGGGCAAGTCCTCCGGTGGCCGCCACCCGGTCTCGCCGTGGGGCAAGCCCGAGGGCCGCACCCGGTCCCGCAACAAGAAGTCCAATTCGATGATCGTGCGCCGGCGCCGTACCCGCGGCGCGCGGCGGTAGACGAGGGGTTGAGGAAACATGCCGCGTAGCCTGAAGAAGGGACCCTTCGTCGACGACCATCTGCTCAAGAAGGTCGACGTCTTGAACTCGAGTGGCGACAAGAAGGTCATCAAGACCTGGTCGCGCCGCTCCACCATCATCCCCGACATGGTCGGGCACACCATCGCCGTGCACGACGGCCGACGCCACGTGCCGGTCTACGTGACCGAGTCCATGGTCGGCCACAAGCTGGGCGAGTTCGCACCGACACGCACGTTCCGCTACCACGCCGGGCAGGAGCGGGGAGCCCGCCGATGACGGCCACCAAGACGAACGAGCGTCCCGGCACGCGGGCGGTCCACCGCCACAGCGGGATGTCGGCCTCCAAGGCGCGCCAGGTCCTCGACCTGATCCGCGGCGAGGACGTCCAGCGCGCCGCCGAGATCCTGAACGGCGTCGAGCGCGAGGCGGCCGAGGTCATCGGCAAGGTGCTGGCGTCGGCCGTGGCCAACGCGGCGCACAACGACCAGCAGAACCCCGAGGAGCTCTACGTCTCGGCCTGCTACGCCGACGAGGGCGCCACCATGAAGCGCTGGCGGCCCCGGGCCCGCGGCCGGGCCACCCGGATCCGCAAGCGGACCTGCCACATCACCATCATCGTGAGCCGGCTGCCCGCCGACAAGCTCGAGCTGCGTCGCAAGCGCATGGAGGCGGTCAGCGCCAACCGGTCCCGCCGGGTCGACGCCTCGCGGCGCCGGGCCGACCTGTCCGGCCGCCTGTCGCGCCGTCGGGCCAACCAGGCCACGGCCGAGGCGGAGAGGGCCGCCGCGGCGGAAGCCGA